>NZ_JANU01000031.1 GCF_001044395.1 Caenimonas sp. SL110 | reverse complement strand
GCTCGCGCCCGCCACAAGAAAGTTCTCGCCCTCGCCAAGGGTTTCCGCGGTCGCCGCGGCAATGTATTTCGCGTCGCCAAAGAAGCGGTGATGAAGGCGGGGCAATATGCCTACCGCGATCGCCGCACCAAGAAGCGCGTTTTCCGTCAGCTGTGGATTGCCCGTATCAACGCCGCGGCGCGTGAATTGGGCATGACGTACAGCCAGTTCGCCAATGGCATTCGCAAGGCTGGTATCGAAATCGACCGCAAGGTCCTGGCCGATATCGCCGTGCACGACAAGGCCGCTTTTGCGGGCATCGTGGAGCAAGTCAAGGCCAAGCTGGCTGCTTGAGTTCACGGTGGGCGCTGTGCGTTGTGCACGGCGTCCGGTGCAACCAACAAGGACAGGGCTAGGGCCATCAGGCTCTAGCCCTGTTTTTTATTCATGACTACGAAAACCGATCTCGATTCCATCGTCGACAGTGCACGCGAAGCCTTCGCACAGGCGGCGACGCCGGCTGAACTGGAAAACGCCAAGGCGCAGTACACCGGCAAGGCGGGCCGCATCACCGAGCTGATGAAGGGCATGGCTGCGCTCTCCGTCGACGAGAAAAAGACGCGTGGCGCTGCCATCAATTCGGCCAAGCAGGCGATCGAAGCCGCGCTCAATGAGCGCCGTCAGGCGCTGGCAGACGCCGAGCTGGAGATCCAGCTGAAGGCCGAAGCGCTCGACGTCACGCTGCCCGGCCGAGTCCGCGAACCCGGGGGCCTGCATCCAGTCAGCATCACCATCGAGCGGATCGAGCAGATTTTTGCCAGCATGGGTTTCGATGTGACCGACGGACCGGAAATCGAGAGTGACTGGCACAGCTTCACGTCGCTCAATAACCCGCCGAATCATCCTGCGCGGTCGATGCAGGACACGTTCTATGTCGACATCAACGGCGACGACGGTATCCCGTACAACCTTCGCCCACACACCAGCCCGATGCAGGTGCGCTATGCGCATGCGCACATCAAGAAATTTGCGCAGCGCGTGAAAGCTGGCGAGACCTTGCCCGAGATTCGCGTCATTGTTCCTGGGCGGACCTACCGCGTGGACAGCGATGCGACGCACTCGCCCATGTTCCACCAGTGCGAAGGCCTCTGGCTCGGCGAAAACGTGAGCTTCAAGGACCTGAAAGTCATCTTCACCGACTTTTGCCGCAAGTTCTTCGAGTCGGATGACCTGACGCTGCGTTTTCGCCCCAGTTTCTTTCCGTTCACGGAGCCGAGCGCCGAGATCGATATCCAGTTCGCAAGCGGCCCTCTGGCCGGCAAGTGGCTCGAGGTCGCAGGCTCCGGCCAGGTCCACCCGCAGGTGGTGCGCAACATGGGGCTGGACCCCGAGCGCTTTATCGGTTTCGCCTTTGGCATGGGCGCCGACCGGCTTGCCATGCTGCGTTACGGCGTGAACGACCTGAGACTCTTTTTCGAAGGCGATGTTCGCTTCCTGCGCCAATTCCGTTGAACTGATTTCGATAGAACACCCATGCAATTTCCAGAGTCCTGGCTGCGCGAATTCTGCAATCCGCCGCTCACCACCCAACAGCTTGCCGATACCCTCACGATGGGCGGTCTGGAGGTGGAAGCACTGCATCCGGTCGCCCCGCCATTCAGCAAGGTCGTGGTCGGAGAGATCAAAGAGGCCGTGCAGCATCCTGATGCTGATCGCCTGCGGGTGTGCCAGGTCGATGTGGGGCAGGGCACCTTGCTCAACATCGTCTGCGGCGCTCCGAATGCCCGTGTCGGCATCAAAGTACCCACAGCGCTCGTTGGCGCCGAATTGCCTCCTGGTGATGACGGCAAGCCTTTCCAGATCAAGCTGGGCAAACTGCGCGGCGTCGAGAGCCAGGGCATGCTGTGTTCGGCTCGCGAGCTCAAGCTGAGCGAAGACCACGGCGGCTTGCTTGAACTCGCCGCCGACGCAGAGGTCGGCGCGCCAGTTCGTGACCTTCTGTCGCTGGACGACACCATCTTCACGCTCAAGCTCACGCCCAACCTCGCTCACGCGCTGAGCGTGTACGGCGTGGCGCGAGAGCTGTCGGCATTGACGGGCGCGCCACTCAAGCAGCCATCTTTCGAAGCTGCCGCCGTGGTGCACGACGCAACGCTCAAGGTCAACGTCGCTGCGCCCGACCTCTGCGGCCGCTTTTCCGGCCGCATCGTTCGCAATGTCGACACGAAAGCAAAAACTCCCCAGTGGATGGTGGACCGTCTTGCACGGTGCGGCCAGCGCAGCGTCACAGCCCTTGTCGATATCTCCAACTACGTGATGTTCGAGTTCGGGCGGCCATCGCACATCTTCGACCTGGACAAGATTCACGGAGCGCTCGACGTTCGCTGGGGCAGGGCGGGAGAAACGCTCAAGCTGCTCAATGGCAACACGGTCACGGTCGATGAGACCACCGGCGTGATCGCCGACGACCAGCAGGTCGAGTCACTCGCGGGCATCATGGGTGGCGATGCCACGGCAGTGTCCGACGACACGCGCAATGTCTATGTGGAGGCCGCCTTCTGGTGGCCCCAGGCCATCCAGGGTCGTTCGCGCCGCTACAACTTCTCCACCGATGCAGGACACCGCTTCGAGCGTGGTGTCGATCCCGCGCAGACGGTCGAACACATCGAGCACATCACGGGACTGATCCAGGCCATTTGTGGCGGGGAAGCCGGTCCGATGGACGATCAGGTTCTGGCGTTGCCCGAATGCAAGCCGGTCAGCCTGCGCGTCGCACGAGCCGCAAAAGTGATCGGCATGCCATTGTCCGAGCCCCAGTGCCTCGATGCATTGAAGCGATTGGGTTTGCCCGTCACATCGCGCGATGGAGTCCTCACCGTCAAGCCGCCACCGTATCGATTCGACATCACCATCGAGGAAGACCTGATCGAGGAAGTCGTGCGTATCGTCGGATATGAGCATCTGCCGACAACGCCGCCGATCGCGCCGATCACGGCGCGCATGCTGCCCGAGTCCCGGCGTGGGCGTTTCGCGGTGCGTCGTTTGCTGGCGGCCAGCGGCTACCAGGAGACGATCAACTTCAGCTTCGTCGACGAAAGCTGGGAGCGCGAGCTGGCTGGCAAGAGCGATCCCATCAAGCTGCTCAACCCGATCGCGAGCCAGATGGGTGTCATGCGCTCCTCGCTGCTGGGCTCGCTCATGCAGGCGCTGAAATTCAACCTCGACCGCAAGGCCGAGCGAGTTCGGCTGTTCGAAGTCGGCCGCGTCTTCGTGCGCGACTCGTCCGTGCCTACGGGCGACGTCACCGTTCGTGGCGTGCACCAGCCTGTGCTTGTGGCCGGTCTCGCCTATGGAGACGCCACGGGCTTGCAGTGGGGCACCAAGGCTGCAGGCACCGACTTCTATGACGTCAAGGGCGATGTCGAGGCCCTGCTCGCGCCCCTCAAGGCGAGCTTCGAGCCAGCGACGCATCCTGCGATGCACCCTGGCCGTTGCGCGCAGGTCAGCCTCAGCGGAAAGAAGATTGGTTTCGTCGGTGAGTTGCACCCACGCTGGCGTCAGAAATGGGATCTGGCGCACGCGCCTGTGCTGTTTGAACTGGACTTCGAGGCAGTCGCACATCGCGAGGTACCCGCGTTCGCGCCCGTGCCGAAGTTTCAACCGGTCCAACGCGACATCGCCGTGATCGTCGGCGACAACGTGACGCACGATGCCATCATTTCGGCCGCTCGTGGGGCGCAGACGCAGGGCCTCCTGCAGGACGCATTCCTTTTCGATGTGTACAAGCCCAAGCAGGGTGGTGGTGGGCTCGCTGAGAATGAAAAAAGCGCTGCCGTTCGCTTGACGCTTTCCAGCGCCGAAGCCACACTGACCGACGACCAGATCGATGCGGCGGTGAAGTCGGTTGTCGATGCGATTGCAGTCCGTCTCGGCGGGCGTTTGAGGGGATGACAACATGGACGCGCTCAACACGCCGCGGGACGACCTGATGGACTTTGCAGTTGAAAGCCTGGAGACTCCAGCGCTGACCAAGGCGCAGCTGGCCGAGTTGCTGTTCGAGCAGATTGGCTTGAACAAGCGCGAATCCAAGGACATGATCGATGCGTTTTTCGACCTGATTTCCGATAGCCTGGTCGAAGGCAACGACGTGAAAATATCCGGATTTGGCAACTTCCAGATCCGCACCAAAGCCCCCCGGCCCGGGCGCAATCCCCGAACCGGCGAAGCGATTCCGATCGATGCTCGCCGCGTCGTCACATTTCACGCCAGCCACAAGCTCAAGGAACAGATCCAGGGCGATGGGCCGTCCGAAGGCTGAAGCCAGCGCTTGGCCGATGACCGCTTGCGGCGAAAGCATGCGTCTTTCGGCGCGTGCGCTTTGCACGCGTGCGTGACTTAGAGTAACCTAGCAGCTTTCCCTCCTACGATATTGATTTCAATGGAGAAAAGCCTCCCGTCCATACCAGCAAAGCGTTACTTCACCATCGGTGAAGTCAGCGACCTGTGTGGTGTCAAGCCTCACGTGCTACGGTATTGGGAGCAGGAGTTCACGCAGCTGCGTCCGATGAAGCGGCGCGGCAACCGGCGCTATTACCAGCACCATGAGGTGCTCATGATTCGCCGAATCCGCGATCTTCTGTACGACCAGGGGTTCACCATCAGCGGTGCACGCAACAAGCTGCAGGAACTGGTGCAGGGCGAGCGCGACAAGCGACGTGCCGGTGAGGTCATGCTCGAAGGCGTGGAGGTCATCGAAGTCGAAGACTCCACTTTCGAGGACTTTGAAGACAGCTCGGTTGCCGATGAGGACGATCGTGTCTCGCAGAAATTGATGCTCGTGCGCAGGGAACTCTTCGAGATTCGGGACTTGCTCTCGTCGACGCACTGAGGCCTCACGCTATAATTCAAGGCTCGGCGTGTAGCGCAGCCTGGTAGCGCACTTGCATGGGGTGCAAGGGGTCGAAGGTTCGAATCCTTTCACGCCGACCAATTCGTCAAAAGTGACCTCAGGTCACCCGAAGTTCCCTCAAAGGGCCGACAGTTTTCTGTCGGCCCTTTTGTTTTTCATGTGACCTCTGCTTGTTGTCATGTGCGCCCCACCGCATAAAATCGCGGCCAATGGCGCTAATTCACTTCATCAACCAGGGACGCTGAACACATCGTGGCAACAGTCGTTTTTGCAGATCTGGTCGGCAGTACGGGCATCTTCGAGCGCCTGGGCGATGAGACGGCCGGCCGCTTCGTGACCCAGCTCACAGGCGCTCTCTCCAGGACTTTCGAGCAACACAACGGGCGGGTGGTCAAGTTGCTCGGCGACGGCATCTTTGTCGTATTCCCCAAAGAGGCCGACGCCATTGAGGCCTGCATCGCGATCCAGAAGCGATTGCAGGAGAAACCGGTTCATCCCGGTGGCACGCTCAAGCCGGTCCAGATGCAGATGGGTGTCGAGAGCGGAGACGTCGTGGAGATCGATGGCGATTGCTATGGCGATGCTGTCAACAGTGCGGCGCGCCTGGCCGACCTGGCAGGTGCCGAGCAGATCCTCACCACGCAGCGCGTTCGCGTCGCCCTCACGGATCAGATGCAGTCCCAGTTGCGCAGCCTGGGGCCGATGTATTTGCGTGGCAAGCAGGAAGTCACCGAGATCTATCGCGTCCAGTGGATGGTCGAGCGCGACGCTGATGCGACTGTCATGGGCGTTTCGATGTTCAAGGCGCTCAGGGATGCGTCGCTGGAACTGTCGGCCCTCGGGCAGACTCATCGGATCGACACCAGCGGCGAAAAATTCACGCTCGGGCGAGCGGCAACCGCATCCTTGTCCGTGAACGACTCGCGCGTGTCCCGTGTGCACGCCACCATCGAGTGGCGGGGTGGGCATTTCGTGCTGGGCGACGGATCGAGCTTCGGCACCTGGGCCTACTTCGGCAACCAGAGCGAGCCGGTGGTCCTCAGGCGCACCGAGTGTTACCTCGTCGGTCACGGGCAGATTTCGCTGGGATGCGAGCGCGAGGCCGAAGAGGCAACCATCGTGCATTTCTCCGTCAAGGCCTGACCTACGCGGTCGCAGTACAGGAACCGCAATCCATGACACTTGAAATCCACATCGCGGGCCCCGGCCTGGATGTGGTGCGCACGCTGGAGGCCGGGCAGGACCCGCTGGTTCTCGGACGCGACGCAGATTGCGGTATTTGCCTGCCTGACCCGGAGCGCAATGTGTCGCGGCGCCACCTGGCCGTCTGGTGCGAAAACCACACGCTTGTGTTTCATGTGCTGTCGGTGGTCAATGGCGTAGAGATGCCATTTGGCGAGGCCCCACCGGGCGCTCGCGGTGTGCTGCCGTTTGGCCAGACCATGAAAGTCGGGGACTACGCGCTGGATGTCCGGCTGGTCGCAACGCCTGCTTCAACGCAGCCCGAACCAGAGCCGGCCCCTGACGCCGACCCCTGGGCGGTGTTCGATCGCGAGGGTTCGGGCGCAACGATGCCGGTTGCGTCTGCACCGCGCGCTTCCATGGCGTCGTCGGCCAATGAAGACGATCCCTTTGGTGAATGGGGCTTCGAAAGCACGTTCGGCCCGGGTCAGGATGGCGGTGGCCCGCTGGATGCCACCAAGCTGGCCGCAGGCGATGTCTCTTCCATCTTCAAGGGCCTGGGCCTGGATCCATCGACGCTCGGAAGCCTGAGCCAGGGCGAGCTCGAAACCATAGGACGCCTCGTTCGAATACTTGTCCTGGGCGTGATGGAGCTCCATTCCAGTGTGATCGGGGTGAAGCACGAGATGCGGTCCGGCGACCGCACCATGGTTGCGACCAAGGACAACAACCCCCTCAAGAGCGACTGGCCGCAAGAGACGAAGTTGCGTTACCTCTTCGGTGGGCGGGCCGCCGGCGTCGGGTTTGCCAACCCGGAGCGTGCGCTGCGCGAGCTGTTCGTCGAGCTGATCGCACACAACACCGCGAGTTCGTCAGCGACCCGCGCCGCGATTGCCGGCACGCTCAAGGAATTCGAGCCCGAGGCCCTGAAAGAGCGCCTGCTGGGCGGCGGACCCAAAATTCTTGAAGGCGTCCGGGCCTGGGACGCGTTTTCGAAGTATTACGGTGAACAGGGCGAGGACATGTCGAAGTGGACCCAGCTTTTGCTCGACCGCTACTTCACCGACGCCTACCTGCGGGAAAGCCTGCGTATCCGCCGGGAGACACCGCCTCGCGAGAGATAAGTTGCTGGCGCAAGGGCAAGGCTAGAATCGGTTTCCGCACGTTACAGGGCGCCCGTTCCCGTGAGTCTCAAAAAGCTTGGCCGATATGACCTCATCCGCGTTCTCGGCAAGGGCGCGATGGGAATCGTGTACGAGGGCAAGGACCCCAATCTCGATCGGCGCGTCGCCATCAAGACCGTCAAGGTCGAGAACCTGTCCGAAGAGGCCGCCGCCGAATACGAGGCGCGCTTTCGCACCGAAGCCCGCTCGGCAGCGCGGTTGCAGCACCCCAACATCGTCAGCGTCTACGACTCCGACCGGGACGGCGACATTGCGTTTCTCGTCATGGAGTTCATCCAGGGCGACGACCTCAAGCACCACCTCGACAAGGGCATTCGCTACTCGCTGGAGCAGTCGCTCAAGATGATCCGCGACCTGCTGTCCGCGCTCGACTACGCGCACAAGCAGGGCATCGTTCACCGCGACATCAAGCCAGCCAACCTGCTGATCGAGCCGGGCGGTCGCGTCAAGCTCACCGACTTCGGCGTGGCACGCATCCAGGATTCGGGCGAGGCCACGCGCACGCAGGGCAGCATGGTCGGCACGCTCAAATACATGTCGCCCGAGCAGGTGCAAGGCCAGAAGATCGACGCCCGCGCAGACCTGTTTTCGGTGGGCGTGGTGCTCTACCAGCTGCTGACGGACAAGCGTCCCTTCGATGGCGACAACGACTTCTCGATCATTCACCAGATCATCGGTCACACGCCCGCAGCGCCGAGCTCGTTCAACGCCCGCCTTCCCCCGGCGATTGATGCCGTGGTCGCACGCGCGCTTGCGAAAAATCGGGATGAGCGCTTTGCCACAGCCCGCGACTTTGCCTCCGCGTTGCAGTCGGCCATCCGCCGCGCCGAAGACGCGACGGTCGTCCCGCCTGCCGATCCCGGTCGCCGCCAGGAGGGCCCGTCGAACATCAATCCATCGGTGACGACCGGGTCGGTGTTGACCAGCCCCTCGACGGTGACGCAGGAAGTCGAACTCGTTTACTGGAAAGACATCAAGGACTCGGTCGATCCGGAAGAGTTCGAGGGCTTTCTTTCCAGGTTTCCGGCGGGCATCTATGCCGATCTTGCACGACGCCGGCTTCGCAAGCTGACAGGTGGGACCCTCGCAGGCGACCAGACCGTGCTCGGCGGAATCCTGCCCGGCAGCGAGCAGGACCTCGATGCGACCCGGATGCGTCCGAGCACGTTCACCGCACCCCTGGTTGTCGCCCAACCCCCTGCGACAGCGGGCGCTGCAACCACTGGATCGCAGCCGGAGCGCGACCTGGGCCCGTCGTCGGAGTCGTCCACGTTCGCCCAGACAGACTTCACCAGCACGCAGTTCGAACCCAGGAGTCCTGAAGGCGGGTCGGATTCGCTTGCCCAGGCTGCTTCGCCACCTGCACAACTTCCGGTGCCTCCGCACGATTCTCCAGCGTTGGTAGCCGCTTCGCCTGCCGCGTCCCCGGAGCCGACCTCCACCGGCGCGTCGGTTCAAGCCCCGGCGCCCGACTCGCTTGTGATGGCGGCAGCAGCCGCAAAAGTGCAGCGGGCGCTGAAGAAGGAAAAAGAACAGGAGAAGGAAGCGGACAAGGGCGAGGGCGAGGGCAGGGACCGGGGCGCAGGGGTGACTGCGCAAGTGCGCAAAAAGCCACCTCTGGCCGTCATCGCCGGCATAGGCGCTGTCGCGGTCATTGCGATCGCTGCCTTCCTCATGAGCGGCAAGAAGACCGCGCCTGTCGAAGTAGCGGCCGCTGCGAGTGCCGCCTCCAGGGCTTCCGCCGATGTACCGGTCGCTGCGGTGACCACGCCTGCAGCGGCGGTCACCACACCCGCGCCTGCAGCGGCGGTCGCTCTGCCCGCCAGTGCGTCTGCTGCAACCGTTGCTGCGTCTGCTGCGTCTGCAGCGAATGCGGCGGCGGCAAAAGCCAGCGCAGCGCGCCGGGTGGCCAGCGCGCCCAAACCGCGGATC
Organism: Caenimonas sp. SL110; assembly: GCF_001044395.1. Classification (GTDB taxonomy): domain Bacteria; phylum Pseudomonadota; class Gammaproteobacteria; order Burkholderiales; family Burkholderiaceae_C; genus Ramlibacter. The sequence continues at coordinate 286,049 of NZ_JANU01000031.1, read as the reverse complement.
GTGACCCCGACCCCCCTCAACGAAGCACCACGCAACTTTCCGGTGGCACCTGCTGCGCCGATGCGTGAAGAGAGCCGGGTGGCTTCGGGTGCCGTGGTTCTCAACGGTCCCAATCCGGTGGAGCAATGCAAGGACAAGATGTTCGTGTCGCGTGAGTTCTGCCTGGCCGAGCATTGCGACAAGGCCGTCTCGCGCAATCACCCGCTTTGCGTCAAGCGGCGCGAAGACATCAAGCTGCGCGAAGAAAGCAAGGTCCGGCAGGGGCCCCAATAGGCGAGCCCTTGCCTGGCGGTCAGGGCCGTTTCAGACGATGTCCATTGTGTGCACGTCGAAGCTGCCCCGGCGGCGGTCCTCGAAGTAGAAGCCCAGCGTCTCCTTGACGGTGCGAAAGGCAATCTCGTCCCAGGGAATTTCGGCTTCTGTGAACAGGCGGGCTTCTATCGTTTCATGACCCGGATCGAACTGATCGCTCAGCAGCCTGGCGAGGTAAAAAAGGTGAACCTGCCCCACGCGAGGCACGCTCAGCAGTGAAAGCAGGCCTTCCATTTCGAACTTCGCGCCAGCTTCCTCGTCGGTCTCGCGAGCCGCGCCTTCCGAGGTGGACTCGTTCAGTTCCATGAAGCCCGCAGGTAAGGTCCACTTGCCCCAGCGTGGTTCTATGTTGCGCTTGCACAGCAACACCTTGTCGCCCCAATAGGGCACGGTGCCGACGACATTCAGCGGGTTCTCATAGTGGATGGTGTCGCAAGCGGGGCACACGGCCCGCTCGCGGACATCGCCGTCATCCGGCACGCGGTAGACAACACCTGCACCGCAGTTCCTGCAGTGTTTGATCGCGCTGCGAAAAGTCATTCCCCGAGTTTACGGGGAAGGATAGCCTTCATTTTTTGGCGGGCGTGGCTTTACCGTGCTTTTCGATCAGCGCGCGTGCGGTCTCCAGCAGTTTCTTGCCGTCATGGCCGCGCTTGTTCATGTCTTCGACCCACTCGACTTCCACCAGGCGAGCCTTGCGCTTGAACTCCTGCGCGTCGGCCGTGGTGATCTGGTAGATCGTGTTCTTGCGGTCTTCGGCAGCCTTTCGGCCCACGGGATCGTTGCCCTGCTGGGTCTTGCCGAGCCAGGCCGACGTGGCCATGCCCGAGTTGTTGTCGATGATCTTCTTGAGGTCGGGTGCCAGCGATGCGTACTTCGCCTTGTTCATGCCCATCACGAAAGTGGTGGTGTAAAGCGCGCCGCCCGAGTTCTCGAACTCGCTGTGGAATTTGGTCAGTTCATGCACCTTGACCGAAGGCACCACTTCCCAGGGAATCACGCAACCGTCGATCGTGCCTTTGGAGAGCGCATCCGGAATCGCTGGAAGCGGCATGCCCACGGGCGTAGCGCCCACGTAGCCGAGCATCTTGGTGATCTGGCGGGTCGGGCCGCGGACCTTCATGCCCTTGAGGTCGTCGGCAGTCTTGACCAGCTTGTCCTTGGTGTGGAACATGCCGGGGCCGTGCACGTGCAGGGCCAGGACCTGTACGTCCTTGAACTCGTCGACGGCCACCGTCTGCACATATTCCCAATAGGCCTTGGACGTGGCTTCGGCGTTGTTCATCATGAACGGCAGCTCGAACACCTCGATGCGCGGGAAGCGGCCGGCGGTGTTGCCGGGCAGCGTCCACGAAATATCGACAACGCCATCCTTGGCCTGGTCATAAAGCTGAACCGGCGTGCCGCCCAGCTGCATGGCGGGATAGCCTTCGAACTTGATTCGCCCACCCGACTCTTTTTCGACCTTGTCCATCCACGGCTTGTGCATGGTCAGCCACACATTCGACTGCGGGGCCATGAAGGTGTGGAACTTGAGCGTGACAGCTTGCTGGGCAATGCCAGACAGGCCGGGCACGCCCAGCACCGTCGCTGCGGCGGTTGATTTCAAAAGGGTGCGGCGCTGGACCATGGTTGTTTCTCCTGTTGGTGCCTAACTTAACGCACCGGGGGTGCGTGCGGTTTCGGGGCTTTCCCTCAACCGATGAATTTCACGAGCCACAGCGATATGCCCGGAAAGAACAGCAAAAGCAATGTGCGCAGCGTGTCGCTGATCAGGAAGGGCATGACGCCCCGGTAGCTTTCGGCGATCGGAACATCCTTGGCCATGCCGTTGACGACATAGACGTTCAAGCCGACCGGCGGTGCCAACAGCCCGAATCCGACGGTCATGAGCACCATGATGCCGAACCAGATGGCAACCGATTCCTTGGGCATGCCGAAGTCCAGGCCCATCACCATCGGAAAGAAGATCGGGATGGTGAGCAGGATCATCGACAGCTCGTCCATCACCGCGCCGAGCACCACGTAGAAAAGCAGGATCGCCGAGACCACCGCGACAGGTGACAGCCCCCAGCCGCCCACAACCGAAGCGAGCTGGTTGGGAACCTGTGTCAGCGCAAGGGCCGAATTCATCAGGTCCGCGCCGATGAAGATCATGAAGATCATCGCGGAGCTTTCGGCCGTGGCGTAGAAGCAGTGCCTGAACTTTGCCATCGTCATCTCGCGGCGCAACAGCGCTGCGATGAACGTGGCCGCCGCACCGACCGCAGCGCCTTCGGTGGGCGTGAAGATACCGCCGTAAATCCCGCCAAAGACGATCAGGAAAATGATGGCGATAGGAATGACCCCCGCAACCGACGACCAGGTCAGCCGCGCGGCATCTGCGCGGTCAGGCGCGTGACCCGGGACCACCCGCACGTAAATCGCGATGGCGATGATGTACCCGACCATCGCAATGATCCCCGGGATCATTGCGGCGGCAAACAGCTTGGCGATGTTCTGCTCGGCCAGGATGGCGTAGATCACCAGCGGCACCGAAGGCGGGATCAGGATGCCCAGTGTTCCGCCGGCAGCGAGCGTGCCCGTTGCCAGCCGGCCTGAATAACCGTGGCGCTTCATCTCCGGCAAGGCCACAGACGTGATCGTCGCAGCAGTCGCAACCGACGAACCGCAGATGGCGCCGAAGGCGGCGCAAGCGAGCACCGCAGCCATCGCCAGGCCGCCCCTGAAGCGCGACATGGCAACGCTGGCGACTTCAAAGAGGGCCTTGGAGATGCCGCCTTGCGTGGCGAAGTTGCCCATCAGGATGAACAGCGGAATGACGGACAGGTCGTAGCTCGCAAAACGCGCAAAGGCCTGCGTGTTCAGGAAACTGGCGAGCGGCAGCCAGCCAGCCTGCATGACGTAGCCCACGCACCCGGCAAAGAACATCGAGATGGCAATCGGCGTGCGCAGCGCCATGAGCACCAGCATGATCGCGAAAATGAGCAGGGCGAGCGTCAATGGGCTCATTCGGCCACCTGCGGAAAACCGCGCGCGAACTGCGCAATGCCGATCACGGCGGTGAGCACCAGCGGCGGCACCATGGCCGCGTAGACGATCCACTCCGGAAACCCGATCATCATCGTTCCTGACTTCGTGTCCCAGGCGTTCAGGCCGCCCAGGGTTGCGCGCCATGCGAGCAGGGCCATCGCCAGGCCCAGCAGCAAGGCGCCCATTCGGTCGAGCCGCTCATTGGCTCGGTCGCTGACCCGGGCGGTGAAGAAATCCACGATGATGTTGCCGCGCCGGATCTGGCACCAGGGCATGAACAGGGCGATGGCAGCGCCTGCGGCAACGCCGGTCAGCTCGAAGTCGCCCACCAGCGTGGTGCCGATGGTGTTGCGCCCCAGGACGCTCAGGCATGTCATGAAGGTGATGCCCGTCAGGAGCACCCCCGCCAGGATGGCCGAGAACTTGGCCAGGTTTTCGAGTACGCGCAACGGGTTCTTTCGGGGTCAGCTGGCGGCGGCGATCTTGATCGACAGCGGTGTGAGCCCGGCAACGCCGCCCGTCAGCGTATCGCCGGCAACGACTGCGGCGACACCTTCAGGCGTGCCCGAATAGATCAGGTCACCCGGCTGCAGGTCCCATGCGGCAGACAGGTGCTCGATGATTTCGCCGATGTTCCAGATCAGCTTGGAGACATTGCTGCGCTGGCGATCGTTGCCGTTGACCTGCAGGAAAATCTCAGCGTTGGCCACGTCACCGGCTTGCGCCGCGGGCGTGATCGGGCCGATGGGGGCTGATTGCTCGAACGCCTTGCCGATGCACCAGGGACGACCCTGCTTTTTCATCTCGCCCTGCAGGTCGCGGCGCGTCATGTCCAGGCCGACGCCGTAGCCGAAGATATGTTTTTGCGTGTCGGCGGCCTTGATGCGACGGCCGCCGGTGCCAATGGCGACAACGAGTTCGATCTCGTGCTGAAGGTCGTGCGTCAGGCTGGGATATTCGACCGATCCGGTCTGGCCGGCTTCGACCGGCACTGCGGCGTCGGACGGCTTCAGGAAGAAGAAGGGCGCTTCGCGGCCGGTGAAGCCCATCTCCTTGGCGTGCTCCACATAGTTGCGGCCCACGCAATAAATGCGGCGGATGGGAAAACGGTCTTGCGTGCCGACAACGGCCACGCTGGCCTGCGGCTTGGGTTCAAAAACAAAACTCATGACAACCTTTCTTCCTTGTGAATACCCAGTGCCTGGTGCACCGGTCGATCCGAAAAACTGAAAAGCACACAGCCGCGCTTCGATGAGAACCGCGCAGTGTGCCATGACGGAATCACGAAATGGTCGCGCGGGCCGAACTCGAAGCGCCACGATTGCCCGTTGCGTTCGATCAGGGCAACGCCTTCGCCTTCGACCACGCTGTACACGGCGCCATCGGTCTGGCGCGAGCCCTTGCCTTCGAACCCCGCCGGCAGCTTCTGCATGAAGGTAGCCATCGTGGGCATCGGCGCGCCGCCGGTGAGCGGGTTCACGTAGCGCAATTTCACGCCGTCCCATTCGTCGATGGGCGCATCGCGCTCCAGGCGCTCCAGCGCTTCGCGCGTGCGGTCGTACGGATAGCTGAAGATCGGTGAGGTTTTGCCGAACGGTGCGTCGTGTTGCACCGGAGCCATGTTGTGGCCATAGCGCGCCATGCTGCTGCCTTCGGCGCGCGTGACGGCCTGCGACTTGTTCACGTCGTTCTCGGAAAAGCCCGCATCGAAGAACCGGATCATCGGAATGTCCAGGCCATCGAGCCAGATCACCGGCCCTTGCGCCTGGCTTCCATGGTCGTGAAAGGTCCAGCTCGGCGTGATGATGAAGTCACCCGGCTTCATGCTGGTGCGCTCGCCGTCCACCGCAGTGTGGGCGCCCGTGCCTTCGACGATGAATCGCAGGGCGCTCTGGGTGTGACGGTGGCTGGGCGCCACCTCGCCGGGCATGATGAGCTGCAGCCCTGCAAAGAGCGACTGGGTGATTGCGGCTTGCCCGCCCAGGCCCGGGTTCTTCAGGATCAGCACACGCCGCACCGCTTCTTCTGCAGTGATCGCTTCAGCGGCCCGCATCAGGAAGGGGCGCACCTCGCCGTACTTCCAGTGCGCGGGCAGGCAAGGCGTGGCCGGCTCGCGCGGCACCAGCGCATGCAGAACTTCCCACAGCGGCGAGAGGTTCAATGGCGCCATGTCGCGGTTGAGCTGCTCGCGCTCCAGTGCGGCGGGGTGGGGTGCGTTCATGTCTGTCTCCATTGCTTGCCCAGGTAGGCACCATCGGCTTCGAGTTTCGTCTGCAGCGCGGCTATGTCAACCGATGCTGCATTCTGCTCGGAAGCCAGGGCCAGATGCGCGGCTGTTCCCGCAGCTTGGCCCATGACGAAGCAGGCGCCCGTCACGCGAGCGGCCGACTGCGCCTCGTGCGTCATCGAGGCGCAGCGCCCCGCAACCCACAGGTTGTCGAAACCCGGCGGCACGGTCATCCGGTAGGGCAGGTGATTGAAGCCGCGGCTCTCGGGGATCTTCGGCCAGCGAAATTCCACATCGCCTTTGAGGTGCAGCTCCAGCGGCCAGCCGTTGACGCCAATCGTGTCGTCGAAGCTCGCGCAGTCGAGCACGTCCGATTCTGTGAGCATGTAGAGCCCCTGCACGCGTCGCGTTTCACGGATGCCGACCTGCGGCGCGATGTCGACGATGTATGAATTTTCGAACCCGGGCACTTCCTTCAAAAAGCCCGCCACGCTCGCAATCTGCTTGCGCCCCAGTATCTCGGCTTCGCTGAGTTCGACAGCGTCGATGCCGTTCATCGCGTTGCCCTGCGCATTGGCCAGTTGCGTGAGATTCACGCGCCACTCGATGCCGCTTTTTTGCGGACGCACGATGGGCGTCTTGCGTGGGAAGCGGTAGCGGCCCTCGGCCTGCGCCTGCAGCATGAGCCCGGGAATGATCTCCCAGGCCTTACCCGCGCGCTGCGGGTTGATGCCGTTGAGCCGGAACATCGTGGACGGATACAGCATGTTGCCGTGCTCATCACCCAGCTCGTACTTTGCGCCCGCCCAGGCGGCCAGGTCGCCATCGCCCGAGCAATCGATGAAGGCGCGTCCCCGGATGGCGCGACGGCCCGACCGGGTCTCGACGAACAGCGCATCGACGACATTCGGCGTGGCCATCGAAACCCCAGCGGCCAGCGCGTGAAAGAGCATCTGCACGCCCGACGACTCCATCAGGTCATCGGCAGCGATCTTGTAGGCGGCGGTGTCGTACGCCTGCGCCACCGTTTTGCCGAAAAGCGCATGTGGGGTGTTGAGGCCGCCGAGCCGGTCGATGCGCGAGAGCAGGTCATCGGCCACGCCATGAACCACCTGCCGGATTTCGCCGTGCACATTGGCATGCAAGCCGCAGAAGTTGGTGACACCGGCCGCCGTGCCCATTCCGCCCAGGAAGCCGTAGCGCTCGACCAGCAGCGTCGAGCGGCCTGCGCGTGACGCAGCGACAGCGGCGGCGATACCAGCCGGCCCGCCGCCCAGCACGACGACGTCGTACTCACCGTGGACCGGTGTGTCGCGGCTGGGCTCGGTGATGTGGCTCATCGATCAGGCCGCAGTCATGCGCTTGCGCCGTCGCTCTTGACGACCAGGTCGAAGTGCTCCACGAACGGCGGGCTCGCAAAGAACGGCCCGATGATGGCGCGCCACTGCGCAAACAGCGGTCCTTCGCGGAAGTCGACGTTGTGATTTTCAATCGTGTCCCAGAAGATCTGCAGCACGTAGCGCTCGGGGCTTTCGATACCCTTGTTGACCTTGTAGCCACGCATGCCTTTGGCCTGTGACATCACGGTGGTGAGCGCACGGGTGATGGCTTCGTCAAATGCGGCTTGCTGGCCGGGCTTGATGCGGATTTCTGCGAGTTCGAGAATCATGAATGTCGTTCCTTATGGGGTTGTCATGGATGTGGCGGAGAACTTCAGATGCGAGAAAAGTATTCGCGCCTGTGGAAATCGTCCTTGTCCTGCGCCTCGTTCCACCGCGCCAGTTCGGCTTGCTTGATGCGATCGAAATAGTCGATAAATGCGGGACCAAAACCTTGGGTCATCGCCGTATCGGTGCGCATCGCGGCGAGCGCTTCACCAAGCGAGGTGGGCAGCCGCGCGGCGTCCGCACCATAGGGTGAATCGGTGGCGGGCGGGGCGGTGAGCTGGCGGCGAATGCCAGACAGCCCTGCATGAATCTGCGATGCAAAGTACAGGTAGGGATTGGCCGCAGGCTCGCCGATCCGGTTCTCGATGCGGGTGGCCGCGTCGCCGCATCCGCCAATGACGCGCAGCATCGCGCCGCGGTTGTCGCGGCCCCACAGCACCGATTGCGGCGCCAGTGCATTGGGCCGGAAGCGCCCAAAGCCGTTGACCGTCGGGGTGCAGAACGCAGCCATGCCGCGCGCGTGATCGAGCAGACCCGCCAGGTACTGCTCGCCGGTCTTCGAAAGCGTGTGGCCCGCATCCGCAGGCGTGCTGTTTTCTGCGGGTTTCTCGCGCTGGAACAGGTTGCTGCCGGTAGAGGCGCCGACGAGCGATTGGTGCAGGTGCCAGCCACTGGACATGATTCCGGGAAACGGCGGCCTGCACATGAAGGTGGCGTGATAGCCGGCGCGGCGCAGGGCCTGCTTCACGGCATTGCGAAACAGCACCATGTTGTCGGCGGCGGTCATCGCATCGGTCGCCTCGAAGACCGCTTCGACCTGGCTGGGGCCGAGTTCAACTTCCAGCGACAGCAGGGGCAAGCCCAATGCCTGCGCCGTGTGCTGCACGATTCGAAGCGGCTCGTCTGCCATATCGAACCACGACTCGGTCAGCAGGTTGTAGCCGGGGTGGATCATCGACACGCGCGGAGGCTGCGAAGGCCACGACGCAAGTTCAGGGTCTAGCTGCTGCTGCGTGTCCTCCATCCGGTAAATGTGGAACTCGACTTCGAGACCGCACTTCATTGCCAGGCCCGCCTCGCGCAGCTGGCCGAGTGCTGCCTGCAGGACGCGCCGCGAGTCGAGCTCGACGGGCCTGCCGTCCTGGAACCAGGGCTGGCATTGCAGCCATCCGGTTTTTGGCGCCCACGGCAACTGCCGGAAGCTGGAGAGGTCGGGCAAAAGCAGCAGGTTGCTCGCGTATTCGAAGCCGGGCAGGGCGGCAACGCCACCGGGCTCGAACACCTTGAATGCGGTGCGATCGGATGTGTCCTTGAGCATCAAGGTGCTCACCATGCCCACGCCCTGGCGCATGGCGTTGGCTGCTGCAGAGGCGACGAGTGTCTTGCCGCGCGTCACGCCGTGCAGGTCGCACCAGACGAAGCGTACGAGTTCGATGCCGCTGGCGGTGATGAGGTCGGCGGTTTGCCGCACAGCCTGCTCACGCGCGGCGTCGTGGATGCCGCACAGCGCGGCGAATGAGGCAGTCACGCCCTCACCCTAGCCCTCTCCCGCAAGCGGGAGAGGGGACGAGACCGCATCTGCTCCCTCTCCCGCGTGCGGGAGAGGGCTGGGGTGAGGGTCTGCGGCCCATGGAGCACTCTGGCGTTTGACCAGCACCTGCTCCTTCCACCACGCACCCCAAGTCCCCGCCGGCGCAATCCCGTCCACCGTGTCCGGTCCTACCATCGCTGCCGCCTGGGAGGCATCCGCCACACCCGGCGCAACGCCTCCAGCCTGCACCGTCTTGATCGCCTCCAGCAGCATCCGTCGGTTGGCCATGATGACCTTGTCGCTCGTGCCCAGATGCTCCTTTGTCCGGTCCTGGATCGTGCCCATGCTTTCCACGGCCCATTGGTCATGCACGTTGATGTCGTCTTCGCCCATGCCCAGGTAGGTCTGCTTGCGCTGCTCGTCGGCGTTGAATCCCCAGTTGTTGTGCCGTCCCGATTTCGGGATGTAGTCTGGCAGCGAGATGTATTTGAGCCGCTGCTCGCGCATGGCCTCTTTGTCCACCGGTCCTGCAAAGCTCGTGAAGATCGAATACCAGTAGGTGTGCGTGTCGTCCACCGGCACATGCATCTGCGAAATGGTGAGCGTCTCTGACAGTGGAATGACGAAGGTGTGCGGAAAGATCGCTTGCGTGATTCGCACATGCGTGAGTTCATCCGTCATCGGCCGCAGGGCCGTGAGCTGCATGCCCCAGGGCGTGGGCTGGTAGCTGATTTCAGGCTTGTGGAACTCGCGCATGATCCGCGTCATCGGCCAGTGTTCGCCGCCGACGGTGCCCGCGCTGGCGCTTCGAAACTGTTTGCCCGCTGCGTTGTCGCCGATGCCTTCCAGGGCCTCGTCGTTCAGGAAGCGATGCAGGAACGATGGATGCGCGGGGTCGATGCCGACCTCGAAGCACTGCAGCCAATTGGCATTCCACAGGCCCTTGAATGCAAAAGTGTGCGTGGCAGGTGCAGCAAAACAGTCGAACTCGGGAAAGGGCGGCGGGCTGGTGCCTTCTGCGCCGAACCAGCCAAAGAGGATGCCGCTTCGCTCGATCACCGGATAGCTGCGCGCATGGATGCGGTCGCACAGCTTGCTGCCTGCGGGCTCGCCCGGCGTGTCGGTGCAGCGGCCGTTCACGTCGTACTTCCAGCCGTGGAACGGGCAACGGATGCCGTCTCCTTCGTCGCGTCCGAAACTCAGGTCGGCGCCGCGATGCGCGCATCCGCGATCGAGCAACCCGTATGCGCCCGCCTGGTCCCTGAACAGCACGAAGTCCTCGCCAAGCACGCGCACCGCCTTCACCTTTCGCGATGCCATTCGCGCATCGAGCAGGGGATTGAATTCATCGACAAGCGCGATGGGCTGCCAGTAGCTGCGCAGTACGGCGCCGCAGGCAGTTGCGGGTCCGATCCGTGTCACCAACTCGTTTTGTTCAGCTCTCATGGCAACCTTAAAAAACAGGGCTCGGCTAGTGCGTGTTCAATCGCGTTTCCAGTGTACAGTTGCCGCGACCCGATGAGCTCAACACCGGCAACCAGCTTCACTCTCGCCGGCGTGCGACGTGGTTTCGTCGCCGCCCAGCCACTCGCACCTGGCGTCGTCGTGTACGGCATTGTGTTCGGCGTGCTCGCCAGCGAGCGCGGCCTCTCCTGGCTGCAGGCCATGCTGATGAGTGCATTTGTCTACTCGGGCAGCGCGCAACTCGCGGCGTTACAGGGCTGGACCGGCGCCACCCTCATCACGCCACTCATCGCCACGGTTCTGGTCATCAACGCCCGCTACGTTCTCTACGGCGCTGCCATACAGCCCTGGCTCCAGGGCGCTTCCAGGACGCAGGCCTACGCTTCGCTCTTTGTGCTGGGCGATGGCAACTGGGCGCTCTCCATGCGGGAGTTCCACGCCGGTTACCGCGATGCGGGTTTCGTGTTCGGCACCGGTATCGCGATGTTTGCACCGTGGCTCCTCGGCACGCTGGGCGGGCATCTCATGGGCCACAGCGTGCCCGACCCTGCGGTGCTGGGACTGGACTTCATGCTGGTCGCATTTGCTGCGGCCATCGGCATCGCCATGTGGCGTGGATCGGGCGACCTGTGGCCGGCCGCCGCGGCAGCCGCCGTGGCGCTGGCGCTGCACCGTTGGATACCCGGCGGCTGGTACATCGTCGGCGCCGGCATTGCAGCGGGAATCGTGGGTGCGATGCGCTACGAAAAGCACGGTAAATCTCATGGACGGTGACAACACGTTCTACCTCGCGGTGGCGGCGATGGCCGTCGCGTCATTCGCAACACGCGCTGCCGGATTCGTTCTGATGGGCTACATCCCCATCACCCCGCGCGTCGAGGCGGCCCTGCGCGCCATGCCGCTGGGCGTGATGATCGGCATCGTGACCCCGGCCGTGGCGGCGGGCAAATTGCCCGAGTTGATCGCGCTTGTTGCTGTGGGTGTCTCGATGAAGCTTTTCAGGCACGACCTTGTTGCGGCGATGGCAGGTGCGGCCACCGTTGCGATCTGCCGATGGATGCTGGCTGCCTGAAGCCTGCGCGCAGCGTTGGGTTTATCCTTTGTGCCATGAAGCTGTACAACTACTTTCGCTCCTCGGCCTCTTTTCGTGTGCGCATCGCGCTTGAGCTCAAGGGCCTCTCCTATGACTACCTGCCAGTGCACCTGGTCAAGGGCGAGCACAAGAAGCCGGATTACGCCGCCGTGTCCCCATCGCTATTGGTGCCAACACTCGCGACCGACGACGGCGAGCACCTGGGCCAGTCGATGGCCATCATCGAATACCTCGACGAAGTTCATCCCGAGCCCGCGCTGCTGCCTTCAGACCCTGTCGGTCGCGCCCGGGTCCGGGCACTCGCGCAACTCATCGCCTGCGAAATCCATCCGCTGAACAACCTGCGGGTGCTGAAGTACCTGGTCAACGAACTCAAGGTGGACGACGCAGCCAAGGCGACCTGGTATCGGCACTGGGTACGTGACGGCCTGCAGGCGTTCGAGCGTGAACTCGCCCAGCTGCCGCCCTCGACCTACTGCTATGGAGACACGCCGACACTGGCAGATTGTTGCCTCGTGCCGCAGATATTCAACGGCAGGCGCTTCGACACGGACTTCAGCGGCCTTGACCGCACCATGGCCGCATTCGATGCCTGCATGAAGCATCCCGCCTTCCAGAAGGCGCAGCCTTCGAGTTGCCCTGACAACGAAGCCTGAGCGATGGTTCCTGAAAGCTGGATCACGCCTGCATGGCCGGCGCCGCCGGGTGTGCGTGCGCTCTGCACCACGCGTGCGGGGGGGGTCTCCGTCGGCGCCTATGCGAGCCTCAACCTGGGCGACCATGTGGCCGATGACGAAGCCCACGTCGCTGCCAATCGAAAGATTTTCAGTGGCGCGCTGGACGCCCATCCGGTGTTTCTCAAGCAGGTTCACGGCTGGCATGTTGAAGTCCTGGACGCCGACACACCCGACGGAACTCAGGCAGACGGATGCGTCACATCAGGGCGCGGCATCGCCTGCACCATCATGGTCGCCGATTGCCTGCCGATCCTGTTCGCAACGCGGGTTGGCGTACCGGTGGCAGCGGTCGCGGCCGCGCACGCCGGCTGGCGCGGACTGGTGGGGGAGGAGGGGCGCGGCATCATCGAATCCACCTGCGACGCATTGCTCGAAGTTTCCAGGGGTGCGCCGCAGGATGTCGTTGCATGGCTGGGTCCGTGCATCGGCCCGGATGCGTTTGAAGTCGGTCCCGAAGTCAAGGCGGCATTCGAAGAGACCGACCCCGGATCGCGCGTTTGCTTCAAACCCTATGGCGATGGCAAATGGCTGGCCGACTTGCCCGCGCTCGCAAGGCAGCGCCTGGCGCGCAATGGAGTCCATGAAGTGTTTGGCAATGACGGCAGCCTTGCTTGGTGCACGTCGTCGAACCCGTCAAGGTTCTTTTCGCACCGGCGCGATCGCATCAGCGGGCGCCTGGCTGCCAGCATCTGGCTGGCGTGAAGCCCACTCGGCCGCAGCGGCCGCATCGCGTGCGCGCGATGCCTTGCGGCGCGACGGTGTCCCCATAAGGTAAACCACCAACGCGACCGGCGCGACACCGTAAAGAAAAAAGGTGATGATGGCGCCAAGCACACTGCCGGTCGTGTTGGTGGCTTCTGCGACGGCCATCATCAGTGCCACGTAGAGCCAGCCTATCGCAATGAGGTACATGGGTTGGCCGCGTAGTTTTTGTTGCGCTGCAACATGCTTTATCAGATACTCGGGTTAACCCGAAGCAAATCGGGATCAGGAGACAAAGACATGAATTCTGGACCAGACTGGGCCGCCGCGGCGCAGCAATTCCAGCAAAACGCCGGCGAGCAATTCGCCAAGGCTATGCAATCGTTTCAGGGCCTGGGTGGCAACACCGGCGCTCCTGATTTGCCCCATCTTTCTTTCACGCCCGAGAAGCTGCAGGAGCTTCAGAAGAGCTACCTCGAGGAAGCCTCGCAGCTGTGGAACAACGGCATTGCAAGCGGCCCCGTTGCCGACCGGCGATTCAATTCTGACGCCTGGGCCGCCAACCCCATCTCCGCTTTTTCCGCCGCCGTTTATCTGCTGAACGCGCGCACCATGCTCGGCATGGTCGAGGCCGCTGACACCGACGAAAAAACGAAGGCGCGTTTGCGTTTCGCCGTCGAGCAATGGATGGCGGCATCGGCTCCCAGCAACTTCATGGCGCTCAATGCCGAGGCACAGAAGAAGGCGATCGAGACCAAGGGCGAGAGCATTGCGAAGGGCATGCAGAACCTGCTGGCCGACATGCAGCAGGGCCATGTGTCGATGACCGATGAGAGCCTGTTCGAAGTCGGCCGCAATGTGGCGACCACCGAGGGCGCGGTCGTCTTCGAAAACGAGGTCTTCCAGCTCATCGAATACAAGCCGCTGACCAAACAGGTTTACGAGCGGCCGTTCCTGGTGGTGCCGCCCTGCATCAACAAGTTTTATATCCTCGACCTGCAGCCCGAGAACTCGCTCATCCGGTATCTCGCCGAGCAGGGTCATCGCACCTTCGTCGTGAGCTGGCGCAATGCCGACCAGTCGATGGAACAGATGGGCTGGGACGATTACATCGGCGGCGGAGCGATCACCGCGATCAAGACCGTGCAGGAAATCACTGCGGCCAAACAGATCAACGCGCTGGGCTTTTGCGTGGGCGGCACCATCCTGGGCACTGCGCTGTCGGTGCTGGCCGCGCGCGGCGAAAAGCCGGTGGCGTCGGCCACGCTGCTCACTTCGCTGCTCGACTTCACCCACACTGGCATCCTGGACATCTTCATCGACGATGCGTTCGTGAAGTACCGCGAAATGCAGATGGGCAAGGGCGGTCTGCTCAAGGGCCAGGAGCTTGCTTCCACCTTCAGCTTCCTGCGGCCCAACGACCTGGTGTGGAACTACGTCGTGGGCAACTATCTCAAGGGCGAGACACCGCCTCCGTTCGACCTGCTGTACTGGAACAGCGATTCCACAAACCTGCCCGGGCCGATGTACGCCTGGTACCTGCGCAACACCTACTTCGAGAACAACCTGGTCAAGCCGGGCAAGCTCACGGTCTGCGGCGAGAAGGTCGACCTGGGCAAGCTCGACATCCCCGTCTATATCTACGGCTCGCGCGAAGACCACATCGTGCCGATCGAAGGCGCGTACGCATCCACGCAGGTGCTGCCAGGCAAGAAGCGATTCGTGATGGGCGCCTCGGGCCACATCGCCGGTGTCATCAACCCGCCGGCCAAGAAGAAGCGCTCTTACTGGACCAACGACAAATTGCCCAAGACCCACGCCGAGTGGCTCAAGGGCGCGAAAGAGCATCCCGGCAGCTGGTGGACCGACTGGTCTGCCTGGCTCAAACCCCTCGCGGGCAAGCAGGTGCCTGCGCCCAAGGGTTATGGCAAGGGCAAGTACAAGGTGATCGAGCCCGCGCCCGGTCGCTATGTGAAACAGAAAGCATGAACACAGTGCAAACAGGAGCAAGACAAATGGAAGACATCGTCATCGTTTCAGCCGTCCGCACGGGCGTCGGCAAGTTCGGCGGCTCGCTCGCCAAGATTCCGGCAACCGAACTCGGCGCCATCGTGATCAAGGAAGCGCTCAGGCGCGCCAAGGTCGATCCTTCGCAGGTGAGCGAAGTGATCATGGGCCAGGTGCTGACCGCAGGCTCGGGCCAGAACCCGGCCCGTCAGGCCACGCTCAAGGCCGGCCTGCCCAAGGAAGTGCCTGCGCTCACCATCAACGCGGTTTGCGGCTCGGGCCTGAAGGCCGTGATGCTCGCAGCCCAGGCGATTGCCTGGGGCGATGCAGAGATCGTCGTTGCCGGTGGCCAGGAAAACATGAGCGCTGCGCCGCACGTGCTGATGGGCTCGCGCGACGGCCAGCGCATGGGCGACTGGAAGATGCAGGACACCATGATCGTGGACGGCCTGTGGGACGTCTACAACCAGTACCACATGGGCGTGACGGCAGAGAACGTTGCCAAGGCCTACGACATCAACCGCGAAGCACAGGACCAGCTGGCGCTGGGCAGCCAGCAAAAGGCCGCCGCTGCGCAGGACGCCGGCAGGTTCAAGGACGAAATCGTCGACGTGAGCATTCCGCAGAGGAAAGGAGATCCCGTCATCTTCAACACGGACGAGTACATCAACAAGAAGACCAATGCAGAGGCGCTGGCCGGTCTGCGTCCCGCATTCGACAAGGCCGGCAGCGTGACTGCCGGCAATGCGTCGGGCCTCAATGACGGCGCTGCCGCACTGGTGCTCATGAGCGCAAAGAAGGCTGCCGAACTCGGCCTGAAGCCACTGGCAAGGATCAAGTCATTTGGCACGAGCGGCCTGGACCCGGCCACGATGGGCATGGGCCCGGTCCCGGCCACGAAGAAGGCGCTGGAGCGCGCTGGCTGGAAGGCCTCGGATGTCGACCTGTTCGAGCTGAACGAGGCATTTGCGGCGCAGGCTTGCGCGGTGAACAAGGAGCTCGGCATCGATGCGTCCAAGGTCAACGTCAACGGCGGCGCGATTGCGATCGGGCACCCCATCGGTGCGTCGGGCGCCCGCATTCTCGTCACGCTGCTGCACGAGATGCAGCGCCGCGAATCGAAGAAGGGCGTCGCGGCCCTGTGCATCGGCGGCGGCATGGGGGTTTCCCTTGCGGTCGAACGCGTCTAAGTGCAGTTAAATCAACAACGAACAAAACCAGGAGATAAGAAGATGAGCCAGAAAATCGCATACGTCACGGGTGGCATGGGCGGCATCGGTACCGCGATCTGCCAGCGCATGCACGCAGAAGGCTTCAGGGTCATTGCAGGCTGCGGCCCCACGCGCGACCACGCCAAGTGGCTGGCCGAGCAAAAGGAGCAGGGCTACACCTTCTACGCGTCGGTCGGCAATGTCGGCGCGTGGGAGTCCACGGTCGATGCATTCACCAAGGCCAAGTCCGAGCACGGCACCATCGACGTGCTGGTCAACAACGCCGGTATCACGCGCGACCGCATGTTCCTGAAGATGACCCGCGAAGACTGGGATGCAGTCATCGAAACCAACCTGAATTCCATGTTCAACGTGACCAAGCAGGTCGTGGGCGACATGGTCGAAAAGGGCTGGGGCCGCATCATCAACATCAGCTCGGTCAACGGTGAAAAGGGCCAGGCGGGCCAGACCAACTACTCGGCCGCCAAGGCTGGCATGCACGGCTTCACGATGGCGCTGGCGCAGGAACTGGCCAACAAGGGCGTGACGGTCAACACGGTGAGCCCCGGCTACATCGGCACGGACATGGTCAAGGCGATCCGTCCCGACGTGCTCGACAAGATCGTCGGCACGATCCCGGTCAAGCGCCTTGGAAAGCCGGAAGAAATCGCATCCATCATTGCGTGGCTGGCATCGGACGAGGGCGGCTATTCGACCGGTGCTGATTTCTCGGTCAATGGCGGCCTGCACATGGGCTGATGCCGCGTGTCATGCCGGACCCGATCCGGCATCCACCGCGAAGCGGCGACTGCGCCCGATCAGCGATGGATTGCGTATCAAGTCCGCAATGACAACCCAAACAAGAACGCCCGCGACTGCGGGCGTTTTTTTGTGATGCGTCAGGCGTCAGCTTGCCGCGCTCACTCCAGGTCTTCAATCACCAGCTGCCGGTACTTCTGCCCGTACGACATGTTGGCGTTCTTGAGCACCTCCATCACGCGATCGCTGTCCTTGGCGTCCGGCGCGTGCACGAGCAGGGCGTGATGGCCCTGGCTCGCCAGCTTCAGGAAATGCCTGACCGTATCGGCTTCGGTCCCTGCTGACGGCAGCGGAATATCGGCAGTGCCCACCGTGCGAGCGACTTGTTCCTGGATGACCTGCGGCGTGAGCAT
Source organism: Caenimonas sp. SL110 (assembly GCF_001044395.1). Lineage (GTDB taxonomy): Bacteria > Pseudomonadota > Gammaproteobacteria > Burkholderiales > Burkholderiaceae_C > Ramlibacter. The sequence continues at coordinate 268,893 of NZ_JANU01000031.1, read as the reverse complement.
CGAAATTTCTTCGCCCGACAGGCCGTCGGTCTCCAGCAGGTGGGCGGCATCGCGCGCCTGTTGTTCGGTCGGGAACATCATGAACATGTGACCCGTGGGGTAGAAGACCCCGCCCATCGTCAGCATGCTCGAATCCATGACGAAATTTTTCATTGCAGCTCTCCTTGCGTTATGTGCCCATTAGGGGCTCGCAGGCTCTGCAGCACTGTCAGTTTCGGTGGAAAGGCCGCGTAGGACAGCTTGCCGGTTGCACCCGTTTTCAGCGAGCAGGCGCCACCGGCAGGGCTGGTCGTGCGGGCGGGCGAACATGTGGGATATATGGCGCGGGCGACCACTCGGGTCTGTCGTTGCGAAGGCTGTCCACCACGATGACGTAGCGGCCAGCGCCAGCAACGGGCTCGCGATCGGGCGGCAGCACCCAGTTGGCCTGACCGGTCCTGGCGGCTTCCTCGTAGGCGGCGTCAAGCACGCCATGGTGGTCGAGCAAGTGGTTGAGTGTGGCCGGAATCCGGATGCAGCCCTTGGACTGCGCGGTGCCCAGGCGCCGCTCCAGCAGGTCGGGGTCGGTTGCGTGCATCTGCAGGCGCATGTCCATCACCTTGCCGTCACCCCAGCCTTTGGGCGCGGGCTGCCAACCGAGGTCAAACACGCGCATCCCTTTGGCGCCGTAGCCGCGGATGCCGTTGGTGTTCAAGGTTCCCTCGGAGCGGAAGTCGGGGTTGCGCAAGTCGTGGGCAAAAACGCCAAGGGGCGTCTCGAAATGATCGAAGCTGCCCGCAAGGCCCGTCGAGACGGGCGACGCACCGACGAGTGAATAGTCGCCTTCGCCGGCCCGCCAGAGCAGCAGCACAGCCTGCACCCAGGCGCTGCGATCCACCACGACGATGTATTGCGGCTGGGCGGGCGTGACCTCGGCGCGAAAGAGCGCGCTGTCCGCCAAAGCGGCGTAGCGCTTGACCTCGACGGCCGGAACCTCGATGCGGCGATCGACCGACGCCGCGTAAATTCGCGCTAATTCGGCGGCCGACGGTGACGCCTGGGCCATCGATGGACCCGACGCGATTGCGGCCGCCGCAAGAACGCCCATCCCGAGCAAGGCGCGCAATGTGTTCTTCATGGAATGGGTGATCCGGTTATCGGACGTGGCGTCGTTTCAGGGCTCGTTGCGCTTGATGTAGCCCGGGTGTTCGGGCGGCGGTGTTGCCGGCCTGTCGGTTTCGGTCGCGGGGTCACGCAGCAGGGCGTTGAAAAGATCGCGCTCTGACAGGACACCGATGAGGCGCTCAGGCGTGAGGGCATCCATCACTGCAACGGCGCTCACGCCGTTTTCGCGCATCGCAGCGACGGCCTCGCGCAGCGTCGCCGTTGAGGAAAGCGAGACCAGCGCCTGCGGACGGCACAGGTCGGCGAGGGTCATGGTGTTTTTCCCGTTCACGGCTGCCGTTTCAATGCGCCATCAGGACCGGCATGGTCATGGACTTGAGGATGCTGCGCGACGCACCGCCCAGCACCAGTTCGCGGGCACGGCTGTGCCCATAGCAGCCCATCACGATGAGGTCGGCTTCGAAATCGGACGCGCGCGACAGCAGCATTTCGCCGATCGACTCAGGCTCTGCACCCGGGAAGTGGAATTCGGCCTGCAGGCCGTGCAGGCGCAGGTAGCCTTGCAGGTCGAGATGCGGTCCCTTGATTCGCGGTGTGGGCTCGGCATCCCAGGCGATCACGTGGATCTTGCTGGCCTTGCGCAGCAGCGGCATGGAAGCGGTGACGGCGCGCGCCGCCTCGCGCGTTTCCTTCCAGGCGATCAGCACGGTTTCACCTGCAGGCTTGAAGCCGCCGATGTAGGGAATGATGAGTGCCGGTTTCCCGCTTGCCATGATGACCGACTGGTTGAAATCCGGTGGAACCGAGGTGGCATGGCGTTCAGCCGGATCGGGCTGGCCCAGCACCAGCAGGTCGGCGTACAGCGCTTGCTGCACGAACGCGCCCGAGACCGGAAACTCATCGAGCTGGCTCCAGGCGGGCAGGGGCCCGGGCGTCTTGAGGGCCTGCTCGAAGGCGGCCCGGGCCGTGGCCAGTCGCTCTTCGTCAATCTGCGCGAGGTTCTCGGCGACCGAGCCGGTGATGTCGCCGCCATAGGGCATGTCGGCGATGCACGGCGCGACCGCGTAGAGCGCGCAGACGGCGCTGCCGTGCTGCGCGGCGATGTCCCGTGCGGCCTGCAGGCGAATCGATGAGCCGGATGTGGAGTCGAGGTGCACCAGCACCTGCTTGAGAGCGTCGCTCATGGCATCTCCTTGGAATTGGGTTGACTATCGCGGGAGGTGCCAAAGCCGGACTTGACGAGCATCAAGTGACGGCGGTATTGCACCCCGCAATTTCACCAGCCCCCCGGGGCCACGCAAGTTGCGCGTCAGCGCACGGCGCCCGCCATGGCGCCTCCGTCGATGGTGAACACGGAGCCGGTGCAGTAGCCGGCCTCGGAACCGGCGATGAAACACATCATTGCAGCGACTTCGTCAGGGTCGGCGTAGCGCTGTTGCGGGATGCCTGCCTCAATCGCTGCGCGAACTGCGCCTGGGCTGGCGGGGTTCGCGCCTGCTTCGATGGCTTCCATCATCCGGGTATCGACCGCGCCCGGGCAAACCGCGTTCACGCGGATGTGCTGTGCGGCGCCCTCAATGGCGGCGCATTTCATCAACCCGATGACCGCGTGTTTGCTGGCCACGTAGGGCGCCAGGCGCGCCGAGCCGCGCAGTCCCGCAATCGATGAGGTCACCACGATGCTGCCACCACCGGCGCTTGCCATCGCCGGCATCAGGTGCGCGAGCCCGAGCCAGACGCCCCGCACGTTCACCTGCATGACCCGGTCGAACGCCTCGACCGGCGTCTGGCCAATCAGACCGGCCGGGCCTTCGATGCCCGCGTTGAGGAATGCCTGGTCGATACGTCCATAACGCGCCAGCGCCGCCTGCACGCAGGAGCTCGATTGCTGCTCGTCGGCGACATCGGCAGTCAGGCAAAGGGTATCGCCGCCTGTTTCGCGGGCCAGCTTGTCCAGCCGCGCCATGTCCAGGTCCACGAGCACAACGGCCATGCCGCTTGCGACCAGCCTGCGGGCGCAAGCCTGGCCGATTCCGCCGGTTGCACCGGTCAGCAGGGCTACTTTTTTTGTCATGTCGGTTGTCTCCTCACTGGGTTGATATCCCCGTCCGGCGCTATTGCCTCGTCAGGGTTAACGATAGTATTTGAATATTGACTCAAAAATCAATAGATTCCACAATTGGCTCTCACTTCAGGCGCCGCACACACCTTATGGCCAAGCCAAAACCCGATTCAGCACGGCTCGACACCGCGTCGCCCATGTCCCTGATCGACCTGTACGAGCGCATGCTCCTGGTGCGCGAATGCGAACTGCGCCTGGCCGAGCGTTTCAACGACGGAAAGATCCCCGGTTTCATCCACCTGAGCATTGGACAGGAGGGCATTGCGGCAGGCGTCGCCGGCGCCCTGCGTACCTCAGACACCATCGCCTCCACCCATCGCGGGCACGGCCACGGAATTGCAAAAGGCATGGCGCCAGAGGCGCTGTTCCACGAGATCAGCGGCAACCTTGAAGGCCCATGCCGCGGACGCGGCGGGTCGCTTCACGTCGCTGACTTTTCCGTCGGCATGCTCGGGGCCAACGGCATCGTCGGCGGAGGTATCCCGATTGCCGTGGGCAGTGCGCTGGCGCATGCCCGGCTGGGCAATGGCAATGTGTCCGCCGTCTTTTTTGGTGACGGCGCACTGGCAGAAGGCGTTCTTTACGAGTCCATGAACCTGGCCGCGCTCAAGCGGCTGCCGGTGATGTTCGTCTGCGAGAACAACGGCTGGTCCGAATTCTCTCCCTCGAGTTCCCAGTACGTGGGCACGTTCGAAAAGCTCGCCGCCACCTTCAACATCCCGTACCTCCAGGTCGATGGCAACGACGTCGAAGCCGTGCATGACGCATCGATCAGGCAAGTGGCCCGCATGCGCGCAGGCGAAGGCCCCGCCGCACTTGAATGCCTGACCTTGCGGGTCAAGGGGCACTACGAGGGCGACCCCCAGGTCTATCGCAAGGGCGTCACCGACCCGCGGGCTTCGGTCGATCCGATCGCCGTTGCCCGGCAACGCCTGGAAAAGGCTGGAACGCCGATTGCGCAAGTCGATGCGCGCGTAAAGGCGCAGGTCAATGCAGCGGCTGCTGCTGCCGCAGCCGGCACGCGTCCGGTATTCGAGGAAGCCTTGCAGGGGGTCTACGCATGACCGCGACCAAACCGATCCGCATGGTGCGGGCGCTGAACCAGGCGCTCGCCGATGCGATGCAAGCCGATCCGGCCGTGGTCGTGATGGGCGAGGACATCGGCCTTGCCGGTGGCCCGTTCAATGTCACGCGCGGCCTGCAGGAGCGCTTCGGCGAGCGCGTCATCGACACGCCCATCTCTGAAGCGGCCATCACCGGCGCAGCCCTTGGCGCAGCGCTCAGCGGCCTGAAGCCCGTGGTTGAAATCATGTTCATGGATTTCATCACCCTGGCCATGGACCAGCTGGTCAACCAGGCCGCGAAAGCGCACTTCATGTTCGGTGGGCAAGCCAGTGCATCGATGGTGCTGCGAACGCCGCATGGCGGCGGCCAGAGCGCCGGCCCCCAGCACTCGCAGTGCCTGGAGGCGTGGGTTGCCCATGTGCCCGGCCTGAAGGTGGTCTGCCCCGCCACCCCTGCCGATGCCTACGGATTGCTGCGAGCCGCGATCGACGATCCCAACCCGGTTGTGTTCGTCGAGAACAAGGCGCTCTACGGAATGAGCGGTGTGCTCGATTCGCCCCCCGCAGTGGTGCCCATTGGCAAGGCGCGGATCGCACGAGCCGGCCGCGATGCGAGCGTCATTACCTACGGTGCCATGGTCCATCGCGCGCTCGAAGCGGCAGAACTGCTCGCCGCGCAGGGTATCGAGATCGAGGTGGTCGATTTGCGCAGCCTCCAGCCCTGGGACAAGCAGACCGTGCTGGAGTCGGTGGCGCGCACGCACCGCGTGGTGATCGCGCATGAGGCCGTCATGTCGTTCGGAATCGGCGCGGAGATCGCCGCGACCATCGCGCATGAAGGCTTCGACGAACTCGACGCGCCGGTTCTGCGGGTTGGCGCGCCATTCATGCCCTCGCCGTTCGCACCTTCGCTGGAAGGGCCGTTCATGCCAGCGGCAAAGGATGTCATCGCGGCTGTACACGAACTACTGGGCCAGGGAGAAATTGCAAATGCATGACGAATGGGTGCTCATCGAGCGAAAGGGCGCCGCTGGCGTCATCACCATCAACCGCCCGGACGTGCACAACGCCTGGGGCCGTGAGCAACTGCTGCGGGTCGAGAGCGCGCTGGACCAGTTCGCAGCCGACCCTGCGGTTCACGCGGTGATCCTGACCGGCGCGGGCGAAAAGGCGTTCATCGCAGGCGGCGACATCGGCGACCTCGAATCGCGCCGCAGCATCGACCACTTCAACGACATGGGCGAGATCATCCACCGGGTGTTCCGCCGCTTCGAGACGTACGACAAGGTCACCATCGCCGCCGTCAATGGCCTGGCGCTCGGTGGCGGCACCGAAATCCTGCTGTGCATGGACATCCGCATCCTGGGGGACCATGTGCGGCTGGGCCTGCCCGAGATCAACCTGGGCATGTTTCCCGGTGCCGGCGGCACGCAACGTTTGCTGCGCCAGATTCCCTTGTGCAAGGCCAAGGAACTCATGTTCACCGGCGAGTGGATCAACGCGCAGGAGGCGGTTGCGCTCGGGATCGCCAATCGCGTGGTGCCCAAGGCGAGCGTCATGGACGAGGCGCTGGCCTTCGCGGAAAAGATGGCAACCAAGTCACCGCTGGCCCTGAAGCTGATCAAGCGGGCCTTGCTCAATGGTGGCGACATGCCGCTTGGCGCAGCGCTGGCGTATGAACACAGCCTGATTTCGCTGGCTTTCGAAAGCCAGGACATGCACGAGGGTTGCCGCGCCTTCCTCGAAAAGCGCCCGGCGCAGTTCAAGGGGATATGAAACATGTCCGCTGACCGCCAGCTCGTCCTGCCCAAGCTTGGTCTCACCATGACCGAGGGGTCCGTGGCCGAATGGAGCATCCAGCCGGGAACGCGTTTCACGGCCGGACAAGTGGTCTTCGTCGTCGAGAGCGACAAGGCCGCAGTGGAGTTCGAAGCGCCCGCAGATGGTGTGCTGCACGAAATCCTGGTTCCGGTCGGACAGACCGTTGCGGTCGGGACCGAAATCGGCAAGTGGACGCTTGCAGGCGCAAGCGCCGCCGCTTCGCGCCCGGATGAGGCGCAGCCGCCTGCTGCACCCCCCACGGTAACGCCTGCAGCTACACCTGCAACCACACCTGCAGCAACGCCCGCTGCAGCGACCCCCCCAACGAGGATCATTGCGACGCCGCTTGCGCGCCGCCATGCCTCCAGCGGCAACGTCGATCTGGTCGGCATGACGGGTACGGGGCCGCACGGCCGCATCGTCGCGGCGGATGTCGCTGCTGCCGTGCTGGCGCGCAGTGAAACGACCGCAACCGCCGCCACAAGCCCGGCCGCCAAGGCACCGGGTGTGGCTGCTGCGGCAACTTCAACCGCGGCTGCAACGGCAGCAGGCGTCCTTGTCGCCCCGACGACGAGCCAGCGCACGATGGCAGCCCGGGTCAGCGCCTCCAAGCGCGAGATTCCGCACTTCTACCTGAGCATCGACGTCGACATGGGTGAGCTGTTTGCCTTGCGCCAGTCGCTCAACGAGCTGCCCGACCGCCCCCGCGCATCGGTCACGCATCTGCTCATCGCCGCGGTCGCCCAGGCGCTGCGCATGTCGCCGGACATGAACGCCGTCTGGACCGAAGAAGGACTGCAGCAATTGCCGACCCTCGATGTGGGGCTTGCAGTGGACACGCCGCATGGGCTCATGAGCCCGGTCGTGCGCGACCTGGGCCAGCAGTCGTTTTTTGGCATCGTGCGTCGGGCAGATGAGGTGATCGGGCGTGCCCGGACCGCCTCGCTGCGCGCCGCCGATGTGCAGGGTGGCGCGATCACCATCTCGAACGCAGGCATGCACGACGTGCGTTACATGAGTTCGATCATCGTGCCGGGCCAAAGCGCCATTCTCGGCGTGGGCAGCGTGCAGTCGTGCTTCAGGCCCGATGCCGAGGGCAGGCCGGTCCTGCGCCGCGAGCTCGGCCTCGTCCTGTCAGCCGACCACCGCATTCACACGGGCGTCTCGGCCCTCACATTTCTCAACCAGCTCAAGTCCATCCTGCAGCGACCGCTGCAGCTGTTGGCAGGTGCCTAGCCGCAAGGAGTCCACGTGAATTTCGATCTCAATGACGAACAACGGATGATCAAGGAGACGGCGCTGCGCGTCGGCGCCGACTTCGGTCTGGACTACTGGCGGGCCAAGGATGCGGCGCACGCGTTTCCCTCGGAGTTGTGGCAGGCCGTCTGCGACACCGGCCTGTGCGGCATCGCGTTGCCCGAAGCCTACGGGGGCTCGGGTCTGGGCATGCTCGAACTGGTGATCGCGATCGAGGAACTGGCGGCAGCCGGCGCCGGATCGACCCTGGGTCAGTTGTTCATCCTCAACCCCGTATTTGGTGGCGTGGCGCTTGCCGAGCATGGCCAGGAAGCTGCGCGCCGCGAGTTTCTTCCAAAGATGGTCTCGGGCGAGATGCGCTTTTGCATGGCGCTGACCGAGCCGGACGCCGGCATCAACACCACCAGCATCAAGACTTTCGCGACCCGCACGTCGTCGGGCTGGAAGATCAACGGACGCAAGATCTGGATCACGGCAGTGCCCGATTCGCACAAGATGCTGGTCGTGGCGCGCACCCAGAAGATCGAGGATGTCGAGCGCAAGACGCATGGCATCTCGCTGTTCATGATCGACACGACGCGCAAGGGCCTGAGCCACACCCCGATCGACAAGCTGGGCACCCACACCCTCAGCTCGAGCAGCGTGTTCTTCGATGATGTCGAAGTGACCGAAGATGAACTCGTCGGCACCGAACACATGGCCTGGGTGGAATTGTTCGACGTGCTCAATACCGAGCGGCTCGTGACCACCGCTGCTGCGCTGGGTTCGGCGCGGCTTGCCATCCGGCTGGGCGTGGATTACGCCAACCAGCGAAAAGTGTTCGGCAACAAGGCGATCGGCAGTTACCAGGGCGTGCAGTTTCCCCTGGCCGAAGCGCACGCGATGCTGTCGTGCGCGCGCGAGATGAACTTCAAGGCGGCCTGGCTGTGCGACAACAAGCGCCCCTATGCGAGCGAAGGCAACACAGCCAAGTACCTGGCGGCAGAGGCGCTCGCGCAGGCCACCGAACGCGCCATGCACACCATGGGCGGAATGGGCTTCGCGCGTGAGAGCCATGTCGAACGCCTCTGGCGCGATGCGCGCCTGTCGCAGTTCGCGCCGGTGCCGCAAGAGATGATCCTGAACTTCATTGCCATGTACGACCTGGGCATGCCACGGTCTTACTGACAGCCATGGTCAACCTCTCCAGCTTCATACGCTTCCACGCGCAACGCACGCCGGACAAGACGGCGCTGGTGTACGGCGCGCAGCGCATCTCTTACGCGCAGTTCCTGGGCCGTATCGAGCGGCTCGGTGGCTGGCTGCTCCAGCAGGGCGTAGGCCCCGGCGACGTGGTGGCGGTGCTGATGAAAAACAGTGCTGCGTTCCTGGAGATCGCGTTTGCCACCAGTCACGTAGGCGCGGTGCTGCTGCCGGTGAACTATCGCCTGTCGGCTGACGAGGTTGCCTACATCGTGGGCGACGCCGGGGCGCGGCTGCTGCTCGTTGACGAGGACCTGCTGTCCCGGGCGGGCGGCGCCGATCGCGTCGTCGCGGTCGATGCGCAGGCGCAGCAGGACATGGGCCGGTTGACCGGGGACTGCGCGCCAGTGCAGGCGGTTGCCCGCAAGCCCGATGACCTGATGCGGCTGATGTACACGTCAGGCACCACGGCGCGTCCCAAGGGCGTGATGCATTCCTACGAGAATTTCTACTGGAAAAACGCGGCTCACCAGATGGAGTTCGAGCTGTCGCCCGAGACCCGCCTGCTGGTGGCGCTGCCGCTCTACCACGTGGGCGCCTACGACCTGCCGGGTGTCGCGGTGCTGTGGTGCGGCGGCACCATCGTGCTGCACCGCGACTTCGACGCGCAGGCTGTGCTCGCCGCCTTCGATGCGCAGCGCATCACCGGGGCGGCCATGGTTCCGGTGATGACCGGGATGCTGCTGGCCTGCGAAGACCGCGATCGCTACGACGTTTCCTGCCTGCGCTGGATTTGCGGCGGCGGCGAGAAAACGCCGGAGTCGCGCATCCGTGCCTTTTCCGAATACTTCCGCAATGCGCGCTACATCGATGCGTACGGCCTGACCGAATCGTGCAGTGGCGACACCTTCATGGCGGCAGGCCGCGAGATCGAGAAGATCGGCTCCGCCGGGCGCGCGACGCTGCACCTGGAGATCCAGATTCGTGAAGTCGACGGCACGGTGTTGCCCGCCGGACAGACCGGAGAAATCTGCCTGCGCGGCCCGAAGATCACACGCGGCTACTGGAACGATCCCGAGAAGACGCAGGCTTCGTTTTACGGCGACTGGTTTCGCACCGGTGACGCGGGGCATCTGGACGCTGAAGGCTTTCTGTTCCTCACGGACCGCATCAAGGACATGATCATCTCGGGCGGCGAGAACATTGCATCGTCCGAGGTCGAGCGCGTGATCTACCAGCTGCCGCAGGTGCGCGAAGTCGCGGTCATCGGCGTGCCGGATGCGCATTGGGGCGAGCGGCCGGTGGCGATCGTGGCGCTCAACCCCGACACCGCGCTTGATTTGCAGGCGCTCACCGAGCACTGCCGCGTGCATCTGGGCGGCTTCAAGGTCCCCAGGGAGTTGCAGCTGGTCGAGAGCCTTCCGCGCAACGCCACGGGCAAGGTTCTCAAGCGCGAACTGCGCCGCCTGTTCGCCGGGCAGGCAGCGGCCAACGCAGCGAAGGAGGCCGGTCAATGACCCAGGACAACGCCGGGCTGAAGGCCCGCTTCATCGCCGCACGCGGGTACTGGGATGCGGGCAGCGAAGCGCTGCTGGCGCTCGATGCGGCATTCTTCGCGCACGCGGTTCGCCTGGCCGAAGCGCCGGTTGCGTCCGGCGCGCTCTCGCCCAGGCTGTGCGCGCTCATGCGGCTGGCATTCGACGCCTCCGTGACGCATCTGGACGAGGCAGCCGTGCAGCAGGACGTCACGCACGCGCTGCAGCTGGGTGCTACGCCCGAAGAAGTGCTCGAGGTCTGTCACCTGACCGCCGTGCTGGGAATCCACAGCTGCTCGGTTGGCGTGCCGATGCTGGCGCAGGAACTGCAGGCCCTGGGTCGGCAAGGCGAGATGGGCCCGGCGCAAAACGACACCCGGCGCGAGGACCTCAAGCAGGACTTCATGCGCCAGCGCGGCTACTGGAGCCCGCTGTGGGATGACCTGCTGCGCAATTCGCCCGATTTTTTCGAGGCCTACACGGCTTATTCCTCGCACCCCTGGTCAGCTGGCGTGCTGGAGCCCAAGGTCAAGGAATTCGTGTACATCGCCATCGATGCAGCCACGCATCACCTGTTCGAGCCGGGCCTGCGCATCCACATCCGCAATGCCCTGGGGCACGGTGCGAGCGCTGCCGAAATCATGACCTTGCTGCAGCTCTTGAGCGTCGAGGGCCTGCGCAGCAGCGCCCTGGGCGCGCGCGTGCTGCGCGCATCTCAACCCTCCCGTGAATGACGGGTCCACTCTAGGAGACAACCATGACCACCATCAGAACCACTTTCGCACTGACCGCCTGCGCGGCCGCCCTGCTGGCCTCGCAGCCGGCGCTGGCCCAGCAGCCGCCCATCAAGCTCGGCCTCACCGCAGCACTGACGGGGCCTTTCAATGAATTCGGCGAGGGCATCCGCCGGGGTGCAACGCTCGCAGTGGAAGAGTGGAACCGCAAGGGCGGCGTCAATGGCCGCAAGGTCGAACTCGCTGAAGTGCTCGACGACCAGCTGGTGCCCGATCGCGCGGTGCAGAACATGCGCCGCATCCTGGACAACAAGGAGATCGTGGGCATCATCGCGCCCGCAGGCAGCGGTCCGGTGCTCGCAACAGTGGACATGGTCGAAGCCGACGGCCGCCCGATGTGCAACCCGATGGCACAGTCGCCCACGATCACCTATCCCAAGGGCACGGCCCAGCCGCCGCGCAAGAACGTGTTCTCCATGGCCATCACCAACGCGGCCGAGTCCCGCCGCCTGGGCGAAGTGCTGGCGCGTTCGTACAAGAACGTCGGCATCCTTCATGAGAGCACGGCCTACGGCACGACCGGCGCAGAACTCGTCAAGAAGGCCGTCAACGAAGTCAAGGCCGATGTGAAGGTCAACACCGAGTCGTACAACCAGCGTGCCCAGGACATGACTGCGCAGATCGTGCGCCTGCAGCGCGCCGGCGTCGACAGCGTGCTGGTCATCGGCCTGGGCGCGGACTTCGCGCTCATTCGCAAGAACATGAGCCGCCTGAACATGAACGTGCCGATCTACGGCACCAACGGCGCAGCCACACCGCCTTATATCGAAGGCGCCGGCGACCTCGCCACCGGCACGCGCTCGGTCAGCACGCTGACCTTCGGCCATCGGCCGATGCCCGAGACGTCCAGGCGCTTTGTCGATGCCTACCGCGCCAGCCACGGCACCGACCGCTGGTACGGGCCTGATGCGGCCAACCCATCCATCTCGATGGCGTCCGTCGTGGGCACCAGCTATGACTGCGTGAATGTGCTGCTCGACGGCATGCGCCGCGCCGGCTCCACCGAAGCCGCCGCGGTGGTGCGTGCGATCGAGCAGACCAAGGACCTGCCGGGCGCCTCCATCGGTGCGATCAACTTCTCTGCGACACAGCATGAGGCACTGCGACCGCAGGACCTGGGCTTGTTCCAGATGGTCAAGCGCAACGATCGCGTCGTGCTGGAACTCGTGAAGGAATAAGACAGCGGCGCGCCCCGGCGCGCCACGTCAAGGACGCCCATGGACTTCCTGCTCTCACTCCTGATCGCCGGCGCAAGCGTCGGCTCGGTTTACGCCCTGGTGGCCGTGGGCCTGAACTTCACGTTCTGGACCACCCGCACGCTCAACTTCGGTCAGGGCGCGGTGATGATGATCTGCGCCATCGCGACCGCCATGCTCGCATCCAGGGGCATGGGCCTGTGGAGCTCCGCGCTGGTCGCCATCACCATCGTTGCGGGTGTCGGGGTGATGGTGGAACGTCTGGCGGTGCGACCTGCCCTGAAAGCGGCCGGAAGCCTCGGATGGGTGATCTCCACGCTAGGCTTCGGCATCTTGCTGCAGGGCATTGCGGCCAAGCTGTTCGGCTCGCAGGCACTGCCATTTCCGGAGCTGCTGTTTCGCGCTTCCGATGTGGTGAGCGTCGGCGGACAGCCGCTGTCGCTGCAATACGCAGCCATCTTCGTTGTCTCCGTGACGATCATCGGCGCGCTCGAACTGCTGATGCGCCGCACCGTGATGGGCTCGGCGGTGCGGGCGGTTGCGCAAGATGCGGAACTGGGCGAGGTGCAGGGACTGCCCGTGAAATGGATCGTCTCCGGCTCGTTCGTCGCCTCCAGCGTGCTGGCAGGTGTCGCAGGAATTCTGGTCGCGCAAATCGGGGGCACCATCGATCCGGCATTCGGCTTCGAACTGGTGCTCTTCGGATTTGTCGCTGCGGTGGTTGGGGGCATGGGCAGTTCGGCCGGTGCGCTCGTGGGCGGGATCGGCGTGGGCATCCTGAGCAAGCTGGTCGGTGGTTACGTCTCGACGGCTGCCGAGCACGGCATTGCGTTCGCGGTGCTCGTGCTCATGCTGGCGATGCGACCCCAGGGCCTGTTCGGACGGGCAGAGGTGATGAAGGCATGACCGACGTAACTTCCAACACGGCTGCGCGCGCTGTCGCCGCACTGCCGTTTCGCGAGCGGCTGACCCGGATCGTGATGCATCCGGTGACCCTGACGGTCATCGTGCTGGGCCTGCTTGCCGCTCCGGCGGTCATGGGCAACGCCAACGTGCAGATCCTGGCATTCGCGCTGGTGTCGATCATCTTTGCGCAGAGCCTGTTCGTGCTCACCGGCCTGGCCGGCCAGATTTCGCTGGGCCATGCGGCGTTCTTCGGCATCGGCGCCTACGGCTCGGCCCTGTTGACCAAGTCGCTTGGGCTCAGCCTGCTGGTGTCGGTGCCCGGTGCCGCGGTTGCCGGGGCGCTGGTGGCTTTCCTGCTGTCGTTTCCGGCCGGTCGCGTGCGCGAGGTTTACCTGGCCATGATGACGCTGGGATTCGGCCAGATCTTCTTCGAGGTGGCTCGCGAGTGGACCAGTCTGACCGGCGGCGTCGGTGGTTTCAGCGGCATTCCATCGGCCGGCCTGCGCACGCTGTCCGTGCTGGGCATGAAGCTGGAAGAGGGCAACTTCTTTCGCGTGCTCGTGATTGCCACGGTGTGTGTCCTGCTGGTGGTACGCAACCTGTCGCAAAGCCGGTTCGGCCGCGCACTGTGCGCGCTTCACCACAGCGAGTTTGCTGCCGGCAGCGTGGGCATCGCACGGGGCAGTTCGCGACAGTTCGCCTATGCCGTCAGCGGCGCGCTTGCCGGGCTTGCGGGTGCTTTCTACGCGCATCTGGTCGGCTATATCGGACCCGACAGCTTCGGTGTCTCGCGCTCGATCGATGTGCTGGTGGTTTCCATCGTCGGCGGCATGCTCAGCAGCGCGGGCCAGGTGGTCAGTGCCTTGTTCTTTGCATTCCTGCCGCAGCGTCTGCAGGGGTTCGCCGAGTACCAGTACATCGTGTACGGCGTCATCCTGGCGTTCTCGCTGATCGTGCTGCCCAAGGGTGTGGGCGGATTGCTTTTCTCGCCTCCGCGATTTGTCAGGCCCGGCGTGTTGCGCGAAGTGGGCGACAGGAGCGAAGACATTGCGACGCAGGCCGCCAGCCAGGGCGGGGAGTCGCTGTCCGTGCGCGATGTGACGATGCGGTTCGGCGGCCTGACGGCCCTGGAAAAGGTTTCGCTGGAGATCAAGGCTGGGCACATCACTGCGCTGGTCGGCCCCAACGGTTCGGGCAAGAGCACGCTGGTCAACGTGATCAGCGGCATCTACCGGCCGACCGAAGGGTCGGTGGTGCTCGACGGCCGCGACGTCACCGGCATGGCCGACTACCAGATGGCCGCGCAGGGCGTGGTGCGGACATTCCAGGACCCCCGGCTGATTCCCCATTTCACGGTGCGCGAAAACCTCATGCTCGGTGCTCACCGCAGTCTTCGCTATGGGTGGATTGACGCCGCGCTTTCGCTGCCGCGCGCCCGTTCTGCCGAGCGGCGCGAGCTGGCCCGGTGCAATGCCGTGCTCACCTTGCTGGAGCTCGATTCGCTGGCTGATGTGGTCGTGGAGAGCCTGCCGTACGGGCATAGACGCATGGCCGAGCTGGGACGCATGCTGCTGGCCGGCCCGCGCATCCTGATGCTCGACGAGCCGGCGGCGGGCCTGACAGAGGTCGAGATGGCGCGTTTGTCTGCAGTGGTGATGCGCCTGAAGGCGATGGGGCTGTCGGTGCTGCTGATCGAGCACCACATGGATTTCCTGGCCAACCTGGTCGATGACGTGGTGGTCCTGGACAGCGGACACATCATCTATCGCGGCGACATGGAGGGCATGCGCAAGGACCCCGAAGTGATCGCCGCCTACCTTGGCGATGAGGTGACCGGACATGCTTGAGATCCAGGGCGTCACAGTCAACTACGGCGCGATCCAGGCCCTGTCGGGCGTATCGCTGACGGTTCCATCGGGGACCAAGACCGCCATCCTGGGTGCCAACGGCGCTGGCAAGTCGTCGCTGCTGCGGGCCATCTCGGGTCTGACGGGCGGCTACGGCGGAAAAATCCGCTTCGATGGTCAAGACCTCGGGCCGATGTCGGCCACGGAGCGCGCGCGTCTGGGCATTGCGCACGCCATGGAGGGCCGCCGGCTCTTCAAGCAGCTCACGGTGCAGGAAAACCTCGAACTGGCCTGGAGCTTCGGGCGGCGCGGCACGCCGCTGAAATCGGCGCTCGATGAGGTGTACGGCCGCTTTCCGATTCTTGGGGAGCGATCGCGCATCGCTTGCGGCCTTCTGAGCGGCGGGCAGCAGCAGATGCTCATCCTGTCGTGCACCACCGTTCGCTCGCCAAGGCTCTTGCTGCTCGATGAGCCGTCGCTCGGGCTGGCGCCCATCATCGTGACCCAGATCTACGAGTTCATCGATGAGTTTGCGCGGTCGTCCGGGGTGACCGTCGTGCTCACGGAGCAGATGGCCATGCTGGCGCTCAAGGCTTCGCACCACGCAGTCGTGCTGCGCCGGGGCACCGTGGCGCTGGAGGGCGCCAGCGCTGGATTCCTGGAGCGAGGGGCGTCCAGCGAGTTGTCGGCGGCCTACTTATGATCCGTGTGACATGAGCCGCAACCCATGAGCCGCGACAGCGCAGAACTACTCTCGACATCCCCGGAGCTTGCG
This sequence comes from Caenimonas sp. SL110, assembly GCF_001044395.1. Classification (GTDB taxonomy): domain Bacteria; phylum Pseudomonadota; class Gammaproteobacteria; order Burkholderiales; family Burkholderiaceae_C; genus Ramlibacter. Next base: position 253,290 of record NZ_JANU01000031.1, on the reverse strand, counting down.
CCCCGAAGGAAGTCCGACCTGACGCGCGAGCGCCTGATCCTGGCAGCAGCCAAAGTCGTGGGGCGCCTGGGTTACGACAAGGCCTCGTCGGCCCGCATTGCGCAAGAGGCTGGCATTGCCGCAGGCGGTCTGTACTACCACTTCGAGAACCGGCAGGCGCTGCTCGAGGAATTGCTGCCGACGCTGGGCAAGCACATGGTGGCATTCGTGGTTGAGCGTATCGCCCCCATGTCCTGGGGACTGGACCGCGAAGTTGCGGGCTTTCGGGCCTATCTCGAATATCTCGCCGATAACCCGGAGTTCTACCGGGTGTTTACCGAGGCTCGGGTGTACGCGCCGGCGGCATACGCGCGCAACTTTGCCGCCACCTTGCGCGACTTCGAAGGTGCGCTTCGGGCGCAGCGCCGCCATGGCTTCCTGAAGGCGAGGGAAGAAGACCTTCCGCTGGCGGCCCACTTCCTGACGGGCATCCGCAACTACGTGTCGCAGATGTACTTCGACGCGAACCCGCCGCGGTCGATGAACGTCGATGACGCGGTGAACCTGTACAGGCAGCTGCTTTCCGAAGGCCTGTTTCGCACCTGACTTCATTTGCGTGGCGCCTTCGCATGGTGCTGCGCGCCTTTCCGACCAAGGATTCCCGCCATGCCGGCTGCTGCTTCCCCAGACACTTACGACCTCGCCGTGATCGGTGGTGGTCCGGGCGGATACACCGCCGCGATCCGCGCCTCGCAGCTGGGGCTGAAAACCGTCCTCATCGAACGCGAAAACCTGGGCGGCATCTGCCTGAACTGGGGCTGCATACCCACCAAGGCACTGCTGCGCTCGGCGCACCTGTTCAAGGACATGCAGGAGGCAGCGGTGCATGGCTTCACCTTGCCGGGACCACCGGTCATCGACATGCAGCGGCTCGTGGGCCGATCGCGCGCGATCGCAGCTCAGCTGTCACAGGGCGTGCGCTACCTCATGAAAAAAAACCGCGTGACGGTCGTCGAAGGCACGGCACGTCTGGGCGCGGCAATGGGCGCGGCAGTGGGCGAGGCCCAGCGCGAGGTCCATGTGGAGCGCGCTGCAGGAGCAAGCACGCTGCGAGCACGGCACGTCATCCTGGCCACGGGTGCCCGGGCGCGGACGCTGCCCGGCATGGCGGCCGATCCTGACCGCATGTGGACCTACCGTGAGGCCATCACGCCCCAGGCACTGCCGAAGTCGCTGCTGGTGATCGGCTCGGGCGCCATCGGCATCGAGCTGGGATGCTTTTATCGCTCGCTCGGATCGCATGTCACCGTCGTCGAGATGCTGGACCGCATCCTGCCCGCAGAAGACGCCGAGATCTCCGCGATGGCGCAGGCGTCGTTCGAGCGGCAGGGCATCGGGTTTTTCGTCGGCACGCGGGTGGAGTCGATGGATAACGAGGGCGACGGTGTCACCGCCCGTATTCGCCTGGCGTCGGGTGAAGTGCAGCAGTTGACCGCCGAACGCGTCATCCAGGCCGTGGGAATACGCGGCAACGTCGAGAACCTGGGACTCGAACAGACCAGGGTCCGCATCGAAGGAACGCACGTGCTCACCGGGCCGTTCAGCGAAACGCACGAGCCGGGGGTTTATGCGATCGGCGATCTCGCAGGCGCCCCCTGGCTGGCGCACAAGGCCAGCCATGAAGCAGTCATCTGCGTGGAGCACATTGCCGGCGTCCCCGGAACGACCCCGCTGGATACGAGCCGCATTCCGGGCTGCACCTACAGCTCGCCACAGATTGCCAGCGTCGGTGCAACCGAGGCCCAGGCCAGGGCGCAGGGCCGTTCGATCAAGGTGGGCCGACACCGGTTCGCGGCCAACGGAAAGGCGCTGGCGCTCGGCGAGCCCGAGGGCATGGTCAAGATGGTGTTTGATGCCGACAGCGGCGAGCTGCTGGGCGCGCACATGATCGGGGCCGAGGTGACCGAATTGATCCAGGGCGTCGCCATCGCGCAGACGATGGAGGCGACCGAGGCCGAGCTGATGCACACCGTATTTCCGCACCCCACGTTGAGCGAAGCGATCCTCGAGTCGACGCTGGATGCGTGGGGTCGGGCCGTCAACCACTGAACCCGCAACTTTGGGAGAACCCTGCATGGATTTTCAACTGTCCAAGGAATTGCTCGAACTGCGCGAGCGCGTACGCAACTTCATCTGCGAAGAGGTGATCGAGCTTGAAAACGACCCTCGTGCCGGCGCCCACGGCCCCAGCGAGGACCTGCGGCAGGAACTCGTGGCCCGGGCCAGGGCTGCCGGCCTGCTGACACCGCACGCATCCGTCGAGATGGGCGGCATGGGCTTGAGCCATGTGGCCAAGGCGGTGGTGTTCGAGGAAGCGGGCTACTCGTGGCTCGGCCCGACCGCGCTGAACATCCACGCGCCTGACGAGGGAAATATCCACCTGATGGAGGAGGTCGCCACACCGGCCCAGAAGGAGCGCTGGCTGCGTGCGCAAGTCGCCGGCAAGACCCGCTCCTGCTTCGCGATGACGGAGCCGTCTCCCGGCGCGGGTGCCGATCCTTCGATGCTGCAAACGAGCGCCAGGCGCGATGGCGACGACTACGTCATCAGCGGAACCAAGTGGTTCATCACCGGCGCCGACGGGGCCAGCTACGCCATCGTGATGGCGCGCATGGAAGACGGCTCGGCCACGATGTTTCTCACGGACATGGACCGCCCCGGCATCACCCTGGAGCGCAACATGGACAGCATGGACCGGTGCTTCACCGGCGGTCATGGCGTGCTGCGGTTCGACGATGTGCGCGTGCCGGCAGGCGATGTGCTGGGCGAGGTGGGCAAGGGCTTTCGCTATGCGCAGATCAGGCTGGCGCCTGCGCGCCTGACGCATTGCATGCGCTGGCTGGGACAGGCGCGGCGTGCCCAGGACGTGGCGCTCGCCTATGCAGCGCAGCGCCAGGCCTTTGGAAAGCCACTGGCCGAACACGAGGGCGTGGGCTTCATGCTGGCAGACAACGACATGGACCTGCAGACTTCGCGGCTGCATATCTGGCACACCGCGTGGATGCTCGACCAGGGCGAGAAGTGCAACTTCGAATCCAGCCGCGCCAAGGTGGTGTGCTCGGAAGCGCAGTGGAGGGTGATCGACCGCTGCGTGCAAATCCTGGGCGGGCAGGGCGTGACAGGCGAGGCGGCCGTCATGCGCATCTTCATGGACATGCGCGCATTTCGCATCTACGACGGCCCGAATGAAACGCATCGCTGGAGCATGGCCCGCAAGCTGGTGGCCGCGCACGGAAAGGCGGCGCCATGACCGCCCCCGGCGACATGTTTGGGCTGGAGGGCAAGCTCGCATTGGTCACCGGAGCGTCCAGTGGGCTGGGCCAGCATTTCGCTGGCGTGCTGGCCCGTGCGGGTGCGACGGTGGTGCTGGCAGCACGGCGCCGTGACCGGGTGCTGGAGCTGGCCGCGCAGCTCGCCGACGAGGGTTGCCGGACGCACGCGGTTGCACTGGACGTGACAGACACCGCAAGCGTGAACGCCGCTTTTGATGAAATCCTCGCACGGGCCGGGGTACCGGACGTGGTCGTCAACAACGCGGGCGTGTCGGTGACCAAACCACTGCTGGCACAGGACGAGAGCGACTGGGACCATGTCATCGACACCAACCTGAAGGGCAGCTGGCTGGTGGCGACCGAGGCCGCCCGGCGGCTGGTCGCTGCAGGCAAGCCCGGCTGCGTCATCAATGTCGCCTCGATTCTGGGTGAGCGAGTCGCCGGCGGCGTGGCGCCATACGCCATCTCCAAGGCCGGCGTGCTGCAGGCGACGAAGGTGATGGCGCTTGAATTGGCGCGCCATGGAATCCGCGTGAATGCGCTGCTGCCCGGCTACATCGCAACGGACCTGAATCAGGCGTTCCTGTCGAGCGAGGCCGGCGAGCGCCTGCGCGCGCGCATACCGGCGCGGCGGTTCGGCCAGCTGCAGGATCTCGATGGTCCATTGCTGTTGCTGGCCTCCGATGCCGGGGCGGCCATGACCGGGGCATCGCTGGCCGTGGATCACGGGCATCTGGTGAGCTCGCTGTGACGGCGCCGTCAGGCTCGGGACCCTCTGCGCTGAACGTCGGCGCGTTGGCGCAATTCATGCGGGCCAACGGTATCGCGACCCCGCACGCCCTGTCGCTGACAAGGCTGACCGGCGGGCAGTCCAACCCGACCTACCGGGTGACGGGTGCGGACCGTGTATGCGTCCTGCGGCAAAAGCCCCTGGGCGACTTGCTGCCGTCCGCGCATGCGATCGAACGCGAAGCACGGGTGATGAAGGCGCTGCGCCAGAGCGACGTGCCGGTGCCGGAGGTTTATGCCTATTGCGACGACGTTTCGATTGTTGGCGCGCCTTTCTACCTGATGGAGTTCCTGGACGGACGTGTGCTGGTGGACCAGGGCTTGCCGGGGATGACGGGGCAAGAGCGCGCCGCCATTTACGACGAGATGAACCGCGTCATTGCCAGTTTGCATCGCGTGGATGTCGCTGCGATGGGCCTATCGGATTTCGGCAAGCCCAGCAATTATTTCGCTCGCCAGATCGCCCGCTGGACCCGCCAGTACCGCGAATCGTTCACCGAGTCCATCGGCGCGATGGATCGCCTGATGGAATGGCTGCCTGAGCGTATTCCGCTGGGTGAACGCACTGCTGTTGTCCATGGCGACTACCGGCTCGACAACCTGGTGTTCGACCACAGCAGCGCCCGCGTGCTTGGCGTCATCGACTGGGAACTCGCGACCCTGGGGCATCCGCTGGCGGACTTCAGCTATCACTGCATGAGCTGGCATATCCCGGCGGCGCTCTGGCGCGGCATTGGCGGGCTGGACCTGGACGCGCTCGCAATTCCGCAGGAAGCGCAATACCGCCGCCGGTACGCCGAGCGCACCGGAATCGACGGCATCGACGAGCACTGGGACTTTTACCTGGCGTTCAACCTGTTTCGCATGGCTGCGATCCTGCAGGGAATCGCCAGGCGTGCGCGCGATGGCAATGCGGCGTCCGCAGATGCAGCGCAGACCGGAGAAAAGGCGCGGCCGCTTGCTGACCTGGCCTGGGACGCTGCCCGACGTTACGATGCGGGCAGGGCCGGCACCTGAGTGCGGCCGAACGTTCGCAAACCATCCGGGACCTTGTTTGAGTATCAGAGAGAACCCTTCATCCTGGCGCATGAGCGTGGCGCCCATGATGGACTGGACCGACCGTCATTGCCGCTACTTCCACCGGCTCCTGTCCCGCCACGCGCTGCTCTACAGCGAGATGGTGACGACCGGCGCGCTGATCCACGGCGACATTCCGCGGCACCTCGTCTTCAATCCCGAAGAGCACCCTGTCGCGTTGCAACTGGGCGGCAGCGAGCCGGGTGACCTGGCGCGCTGCGCTCGCGTGGGCGAAGAGTGGGGCTACGACGAGATCAACCTGAACTGCGGATGCCCGTCCGAGCGCGTGCAGCGCGGCTCGTTCGGTGCGTGCCTCATGGCCGAGCCGCAACTGGTTGCCGATTGCGTCAAGGCGATGCGCGATGCGGTGTCGATCCCGGTCACGGTGAAACACAGGGTGGGCATCGACCGGATCGAGAGCTACGAGTTCGTTCGTGATTTCGTCGGCACGCTCGCAGAGGCGGGCTGCGAGGTGTTCCTGATCCATGCGCGCAACGCGTGGCTCAAAGGCCTGTCGCCCAAGGAAAACCGCGAGCTGCCGCCGCTTCGCTACGACTTCGCGCATCGGCTGAAAGCGGAGTTTCCCCATCTCACCATCGCGGTCAACGGCGGCATCAAGACCACCGCGCAGGTCCACGATCAGCTCGCCCATGTCGACGGCGTGATGGTCGGGCGCGAGGCCTATCACAACCCCTGGTGGCTGGCCGAGTGGGACGAGCAGTTCTACGGCGATGCACCCTCAGCCCTGACGCGCGAATCAGTCGAAGCGCAAATGTGCGAGTACATGGCCAGGGAGGCGCAGGCGCACGGCACGGCATGGAGCTCGATTGCCCGGCACATGCTGGGTCTGCGCAACGGACTTGCCGGCGCTCGCCGGTGGCGGCAGGTCTGGAGCGACCACAAGCTGCGCGATGCGCATCCGCTGGAGGTCATGCGGCTGGCCCACGCGGGTGGAACGAATTGCGAAGGGCCGTTACCCATTGCTCATGAACCCGCAATGGCAACCTCCCGACCCGCCCAGACGCATGTTTCCTGATACGAACCCGCCGGATCGGCTACCCGGTTCAGGGCGTGACCCCGCTGTGGCGGCAATGATTGAAACCGCCCTGGATCGCTTGCGCGCCCTGGAGGCCAAGGGTGCGCTTGGCACGCCACCTCCGGCAACGCCCGGCGATGAGCACGAAAAGATGTACATCGTGGCCCAGATGCTGTGCGAAGAGGGCAACTTCCTCCAGGCCGCGCCGCTGGCCATGTCACTGGCGATCAACACCGCTTTCGATGCGCGTTTTTACTTTCTGACCGGTCGGGCGTTCCAGCGGCTGGGCGTCTACAACGTCGCCGCCACGTTCTACCAGCACGCGATGCGCAACGGCGAATCGGCGCTGCCGATGTACCGGCTGGCGGAATGCTTTGCCGGAATGAACCGGGGGCAAGAGGCCATCGAACACTTCGACAAGGCATTCGAACTCGGCCGCGAAGATGCGCAATACCGCAAGATTCAAGACTCTGCGATGACGGCAATCGACCGCATCCGCCGGCAATCAGGAAAGAAGGGCTAATCCATGAGCGCGATCAACGGCAGTTCCCCAGTCGGCGTCCCAAATCCTGGCACGCAAGGCATGGTCCGGCAGGACGTCTCGGCGTCCACGCTCTCCTGGCGCGGCGACGAGGACCTGGGTGTGGGCAAGGACTTCGAGGTGCCGCAAAGTACATCTTTCAGGCCACTGCGCAAGCCCGACAGCCTGGAGTTGTTCGCAGCAGTGCGCAGCGGGCTGGCCATCGTGAGCGACGGCTCGCTGAAGAATCCCGACAAGTTCATCTGAACGCGGGCGTCCCTTTTGAAAAGGCGGGTAATCCCCGCCTTTTTTCGTTTGGGGGTGGCGGTCAAATGCTTTAAACTTAAATAATCCAGACATGGAGTATTTATGAAGATCGTGTGCATAGGCGGCGGACCTTCGGGCCTGTATTTCGCACTGCTGATGAAAAAGCATCAGCCTGCGCACGACATCACGGTGGTCGAGCGCAACAAGCCCTACGACACCTTCGGCTGGGGCGTCGTGTTCTCGGACCAGACGCTGGGCAACCTGCAGGCCGCAGACCCCCAGACCGCCAGCGAAATCCTGGGCGCGTTCAACCACTGGGACGACATCGAAGTCAATATTCGCGGACACAAGGCTGTGTCGGGCGGCCACGGTTTCTGCGGCATCGGTCGCAAGCGGCTGCTCAACATTTTGCAAAAACGCTGCGAAGAGCTTGGCGTCAAGCTCGTGTTCGAGACCGACGTGAAGGGCGATGAACAGTATCCGGACGCCGATCTCATCATCGCCTGCGATGGCCTCAACAGCCGCATCCGTACCAAGTACGCCCAGACCTACCAGCCCGACATCGACACGCGCAAATGCCGCTTTGTCTGGCTGGGCACGCACAAGAAATTCGACGCTTTCACTTTTGCCTTTGAAGAGACGCCGCATGGCTGGTTCCAGGCGCATGCCTACCAGTACGACGGCGACACCTCCACCTTCATCGTCGAGACGCCGGAAGAGGTCTGGTTGAAGGCGGGCCTGGACAAGATGGAGAAGGAAGACGCGATTGCGTATTGCGAGAAGCTCTTTGCGAAGTACCTCGACGGCAACTCGCTGATCTCCAATTCGGCGCATCTCCGCGGCTCGGCGCAGTGGATCAGGTTTCCGCGCGTGGTGTGCAAGACCTGGGTGCATCACAACGGGCGGCAACCGGTGGTGTTGATGGGCGATGCGGCGCATACCGCGCATTTTTCTATCGGCTCGGGGACCAAGCTGGCGCTGGAAGATGCGATCGAGCTGGCTCGCGTTTTGTGTGACGGCCAGCACGACGGTCTCGAACAGGCGCTGACCCGATACGAAGCCATCCGCAGCGTCGAAGTGCTCAAGATCCAGAATGCAGCGCGCAACTCTACCGAGTGGTTCGAGAACGTGGACCGCTATGCGCACCTGCCACCCGAGCAGTTCGCGTATTCGCTGCTCACCCGCAGCCAGCGCATCAGCCACGAGAACCTGCGCGCTCGTGACAAGGACTACGTCGAGGCCTACGAAGACTGGATCGCTACGAGCGCCGGGCTCCGACGCCAGCCGGCGCAGCGCCCGGCGCCGCCGATGTTCACGCCGTTCACCCTGCGCGGTGTCACGCTGAAGAATCGCGTGGTCGTCTCGCCGATGGCGCAGTACTCGTGCGTGGATGGTTTGCCCGCCGACTATCACCTGGTGCACCTGGGCGCGCGTGCGATGGGCGGTGCGGGCATGGTGATGGTGGAGATGACCTGCCCGACACCCGATGCGCGCATCACCCCCGGATGCCCGGGTCTGTGGAGCGAGACGCAGCGCGATGGCTTCAAACGGATCGTGGATTTTGTCCATGCCAACACCGACGCGAAGATCGCAATCCAGATCGGTCACGCGGGCGCAAAGGGCTCGACCTGCGTTCCGTGGGAAGGCGAAGACCAGCCGCTGCCCACAGGCAACTGGCCGCTCGTTTCCGCGTCGCCGCAGCAGTTCATCGACGGTGTCAGCGACTGGTCGCGGGCGATGACACGCCAGGACATGGATCGCGTCACGGCAGACTTCGTTCGCAGCACAAGGCTCGCAGCGCAAGCGGGCTTCGACTGGCTGGAGCTGCACTGCGCGCACGGCTACCTGCTTTCCAGCTTCATCTCGCCACTGACCAACCAGCGCACGGACGAGTACGGCGGGTCGCTGGAAAACCGCCTTCGCTATCCGCTCGAAGTCTTCGCTGCGATGCGTGCAGCCTGGCCTGAGCACCTGCCGATGTCGGTGCGAATCTCGGCGCACGACTGGGTCGAAGGCGGCATCACGCCCGACGACGCGGTCGAGATTGCGAAGCTGTTCAAGGCGGCAGGCGCCGACATGATCGACTGCTCGTCGGGCCAGGTCAGCAAGAAGCAAAAGCCGGTTTACGGGCGCATGTACCAGACGCCGTTCTCGGACCGCATCCGCAACGAGGCACGCATCCCCACGATTGCGGTGGGCGCGATTTCCGAGGCTGACCACGTCAACAGCATCATCGCCGCCGGGCGCGCGGATCTGTGCGCAGTTGCACGCCCGCACCTGGCCAACGCCGCATGGACCCTGCAGGAAGCCGCAAAAATCGGCTACACGCAGGTGAACTGGCCCAGGCAGTACCTTTCGGGCAAGACCCAGCTCGAACGCAACCTCGAACGCGAAAAGACTTTGCTCCCATCCCCACCCCCGTTGGGGGAGGGCTAAGGTGGGGGCAGCCCTGCGATCCATCACAAGGCCACCAACATGACCACTGACCTTCAACGCGTAGACCCCGCCCTTGTCGCCGGCAACCGCCAGCAACTCGCCACCTACCAGGCCACGCACTTCCTCTGGAACGTGACCGACGCCGTCGCGACGATCACGCTCAACCGCCCCGAGCGCAAGAACCCGCTCACCTTCGATTCGTACGCCGAGCTGCGCGATCTCTTTGCACGCCTGAAGTACGCGACAGATGTTCACGCTATCGTCGTTGTGGGCGCGGGCGACAACTTCTGCTCGGGCGGCGATGTGCACGAAATCATCGGTCCGCTGGTCAAGCTCAAGGCGCCCGAGCTGCTCATGTTCACGCGCATGACCGGCGATCTGGTCAAGGCGATGCGCGCATGTCCGCAGCCCATCGTCGCGGCGATTGACGGCGTGTGCGCGGGTGCAGGCGCGATCATTGCGATGTCCTCGGACCTGCGCCTGGGCACGGCGCGCAGCAAGACCGCATTTCTTTTCAACCGCGTCGGACTGGCCGGTTGCGACATGGGCGCGTGCGCGATGCTGCCGCGAATCGTCGGGCAAGGGCGCGCGTCGGAGTTGCTCTACACCGGCCGTTCGCTGGGGGGAGAAGAGGGCGAGCGCTGGGGCTTTTTCAATCGCATCTGCACGCCTGAAGACCTCCTGGGGCAAGCGCAGAAGCTGGCCGGTGACCTCGCACAAGGCCCGACATTCGCCAACGGCATCACCAAGACGATGCTTCATCAAGAGTGGGCCATGACGATCGAGCAGGCCATCGAAGCCGAGGCGCAGGCCCAGGCGATCTGCATGATGACCGAGGACTTCACGCGCGCCTACAACGCGTTCGTTGCCAAATCCAAACCCGTCTTCGAGGGCAACTGACATGGCCGATACCCGCTATCTCAAGTGGCCGTTCTTCGAGGAGCGGCATCGCGAACTCGCGCGTTCGCTCGACGCCTGGGCCGCCGAGCACATCCCTCACGACCACGGCAGCGATGTCGATGACGAATGCCGCCAGCTTGTGAAGTCGCTGGGTGCGGGCGGCTGGCTGCGGCACGCCGTGGGCGGCGAGTTCGGTGCGTCGGACGCCATCGACACACGCGCGATCTGCCTGATTCGCGAAACGCTGGCACGGCACAGCGGCCTGGCCGATTTCGCATTTGCGATGCAGGGCCTGGGTTCGGGCGCAATCAGCCTGCAGGGGACCGCAGATCAAAAGGCACGTTATCTCTCCAGGGTTGCCAAAGGCGCAGCCATCGCAGCGTTCGCGTTGTCCGAACCCGAGGCCGGCTCCGACGTCGCAGCGATGCAGTGCAGTGCGCACATCGAAGGTGACCACGCCATCATCAACGGTGAAAAGACGTGGATATCCAATGGCGGCATCGCTGATTTCTACGTCGTGTTCTGCCGCACCGGTGAAGCACCCGGTGCGCGCGGCATCTCGGCCTTTATCGTCGATGCCGATACGCCGGGTTTCGAGATTGCCGAGCGCATCCAGGTCATCGCGCCGCACCCGCTTGCGCGCCTCAAGTTCACCGACTGCCGCGTGCCGTTGACGCAGCGCGTCGGCGCGGCAGGCGAGGGCTTCAAGGTCGCGATGCGCACGCTCGATGTGTTTCGCACATCCGTTGCTGCTGCGTCGCTGGGCTTTGCGCGCCGCGCGCTCGATGAGGCGCTGCAACGCGCCACGACGCGAAAGATGTTCAACCAGGTGCTGTCGGACTTCCAGCTGACGCAGGCCAAGCTCGCGCAGATGGCAACCACCATCGACAGCTCGGCGCTGCTGGTCTATCGGGCCGCGTGGCAACGCGACCAGGGCGAGAACGTCACGCGCGAAGCCGCAATGGCCAAGCTCACTGCGACCGAGGGCGCGCAGCAGGTGATCGACGCGGCCGTGCAGATCTTTGGTGGGCTGGGCGTGGTGAGCGGCCAGATGGTCGAGCGCCTCTACCGCGAGATCCGATCGCTTCGCATCTACGAAGGTGCGACCGAAGTGCAGCAACTCATCATTGCGCGCGAACTCCTCAAGGACATGACATGACGCACCAGGCGATTCTTCCGGCCGGCTGGCCGCGCCCCAAGGGTTATTCGAATGGCGTGGTCGCCAGCGGCCGCATGCTCTTCATCGCGGGCATGATCGGCTGGGACGGGCAGGGCGTTTTTCACAGCGACGATTTCGCTGCGCAGGTTCGGCAGGCGCTGCAAAACATCGTCGATGTATTGACCGAAGCCGGCGGCAAGCCCGAGCACATCGTGCGCATGACCTGGTACGTGACGGACAAGCGCGAATACATGGCAGCCGCAGCCGAGATCGGCCGCGCCTACCGCGAGATCATCGGCAACTACACGATCGCGATGACCGCAGTGCAGGTGGTGGCGCTCGTCGAGGACCGCGCCAAGGTGGAGATCGAGGCGACAGCCATGCTGCCGGGCTGAGGGTTGTCATGCCGGACCTGATCCGGCATCCATGCAGTTCGACGACGCGCGATCGGTAGTTGGCGGCTACGATATACGCACATTTTTCAGGAACGATTCATGGCCACGAGCAAAGCAAGTTTTCATTGGGACGATCCGTTGCTGCTGGAGCAACAACTCACCGGCGACGAGCGCATGGTGCGTGAAACGGCTGCTGCCTATTCGCAGGACAAGCTCCTGCCCCGCGTGCTGGAAGCCTTTCGCCACGAGAAAACCGACATCGCCATCTTTCGTGAGATGGGCGAACTCGGCCTGCTCGGCTCGATGATTCCCGAGACCTACGGCGGCGCGGGCCTCAACTACGTCTGCTATGGCCTGGTTGCACGTGAAGTCGAGCGCATCGACTCGGGCTATCGCTCGATGATGAGCGTGCAGACCTCGCTGGTCATGGTGCCGATCTTCGAGTTCGGCAATGAAGCAACCAAACGCAAGTACCTGCCCAAGCTCGCCAGCGGCGAATGGATCGGCTGCTTCGGCCTGACCGAGCCCGACCACGGCTCCGACCCAGGCAGCATGGTCACGCGTGCCCGCAAGGTCGACGGCGGCTACAGCCTCACCGGCTCCAAGATGTGGATCACTAATAGCCCTATCGCCGACGTGTTTGTCGTCTGGGCCAAGGACGACGAAGGCTCGATTCGCGGCTTCGTGCTCGACAAGGGCTCCAAGGGTTTGTCGGCCCCCAAGATCAGCGGCAAGGTCGGCCTGCGCGCATCGGTCACGGGCGAGATCGTGATGGATGAAGTCTTCTGCCCCGAGGAAAACGCGTTCCCTGATGTGCGTGGCCTGAAGGGTCCGTTCACCTGCCTGAACTCCGCGCGTTATGGCATTGCGTGGGGTGCATTGGGTGCGGCAGAAGACTGCTGGCACCGCGCGCGTCAATACGTGCTGGATCGCAAGCAGTTTGGCAAGCCGCTCGCGGCGAACCAGCTGGTGCAAAAGAAGCTCGCCGACATGCAGTCCGAAATCACGCTGGGCCTGCAAGGCTGCCTGCGCCTGGGCCGCATGAAGGACGAAGGCACCGCAGCAGTCGAGATCACCTCGATCATGAAGCGCAACTCATGCGGCAAGGCGCTGGACATTGCCCGCACCGCGCGCGACATGATGGGCGGCAACGGCATCAGCGACGAGTTCGGCGTGGCCCGGCACCTGGTGAACCTGGAAGTGGTCAACACCTATGAGGGCACGCACGATGTGCATGCCCTCATTCTGGGCAGGGCGCAGACTGGGATCAGCGCGTTTTGAGCGCGTCTAGGTGCGGGGTGTAAATTTGCGGATCAGTGTGTTGGTCCAGTTGGCCCCGTGCCAAATCGGATCACGCAGCGCTGTCACAACGGTGGCCGGGTCCACGCCCAGGGCCACGATGAATCGCTGCTGCAAAGCGAGTTCCAGGGGCGACTCCAGAATCGCCACCATTGCGTAGGTGACTGCGCCCGGATGGCCGTTCGCCATCGCCAGCTGCGCCCATGTCATCGGCCCTCGCGCGGTCGGATGCTCGCATGCAACCAGCTTCTCGATGTCTGCGTCGTCAAGGCCAGAACGTACGACCTCTTCTATCAGCGTACCGATGCCCACGTAACGCAGCACGGCTGTTGTCATCGGGGTGCCTGGCGTCCAGGGATCGGCGAGCAGCGCGTGCAGCAAAGGCGCACGCAGTGGGCGGGCCGGCTGCGCGGGGTGCTCCAACTCGTCCGACCCGGCCACGCCCTGTAGCTCTTGCGCCTCGGCTTCTTCGTGCTCTGGCTCTTCGACAAACGCGCCGAGCGCAGGCACGAACACCTTCCCCTGCTGGGCCCGCAATGCTTCCTTGGCGCCTTTGGCATTGAGCGGTGACCTGTACTCAGGTGCCGGGCGCAACGCACTGGCTGTGCGGGCAGCCTGGTGCGAGCTGGTGCGCTGCGCAAGCGCCCCGCCGGACAATATCGACAGCTTGCGGTCGTTGTGAAGCATCAGGTGATCGGAGGTCAGCACGGCGCGTGCAATTCCTCGTATGACCTCCACGTTGCCCGTGTCAATGCAATGCGCCAGTGCGCCCTGCAGGCCCTGCTCGAAAGCTCCCCACGGCATGTCAGCCGACCGCGCAATCAGATGGCTGGCAGCGGCCATGGCGCCGGGAAACTGCCCATCCCTGCGGTTCACCTCCTTGTCGAAAGCGGCCCAGCTCGCGCGATTGCGGATGCGCAGGTTCTGTGCGGGTGTCTGAAAATCTGCGTCGCGCAGCGCGACTATCTGTGCATCGCCTGGCGCTGCGGGCGAGTAAATGACCTCAAGGTACTCCAGTGACTTGAACAGGCGCTCGCCCACCGCACGCTCAACCGGGGTTTCCGAGCGCACGATGACCAGCTCCAGTTTGGCAAGCCCTGCCATCAGCATCCCGTCGCGGAAGTTGAGGCCCGACCCGACACACACTTCCTGAATGCCAACGCGGTTTGCAGCCTTGGCATAACGTTGCAGCGCTGACCAGACTTCGGGCGGCAGCGCCTCTACATGCGTAAACCCCCTGAGATTGAGCTCAGGGCCGGCGATGCGGCTGATCAGCTCGTCGCAAGCGCAGGCGCCGAGCCCTTGCGCATCGGCGATCTCAGCGGGCGTGGTGGCTTTGTGTCCGCCCAGGAAGTCGAACAGTGCCGCGCGCAATTTTTCGCGGGCGGGTACCCGCTCATCTGGCTGGGATCGCGGTAGGCCCCGGCGCGTGATGGGGGCAGGCCCGTGAGATGAGGAGGCCGGGCGACTGGTTGCTTGCATCGAAAACACCTTGCTGATGAAAGGCACTGAGTAACGCTCACGTGCAAATCGTTCATCAACTGCTCTGGCATTTTCCAGGCGTGAATCAAAGGCGATCCGCTCCAACGGACAGCTGTCGACCCCGCAGGTACTGCAGTCCCAGCGCAGCCGCCACCAGCCCGACGCCCAGCAGGTCCGCGATCGCCGACGGATAGACGAGGGCGAACCCGGCGGCGATCAGCATCGTGCGTTCCAGCGCATTTGTCTTGCGCAACGCCCAACCCTGGAAGCCGGCAGCAATTGCCGCAATGCCCAGCGCCGCAGTCAGCGTGACCTCGGCAATCGACCACCAGTTCGCGGCAGCGAGCGCCTTGGTCGATCCCATCAGAAGCAGACCTTGCCCGGCAGGATCGAGCACGAACATGAACGGCAAGAGGAACGCAGGCGTCGTGTACTTCCAGCACTGCATGGTCGTCTTGTACGGATCGCCGCCGGTGATGGCCGATGCCGCGAACGGCGAGAGTGCAGTGGGCGGCGAAACTTCCGATAGCACCGCGTAATAAAAGATGAACATGTGCGCCGCGTAATCGGGCACACCCATCTTGATCAGGGCTGGCGCTGCGATGACCGCGCAGATGATGTAGGACGCCGTCACCGGAACGGCCAGTCCCACGATCCACACGACGAGCGCCGTGTACAGCGCGGTGAGTATCAGAGAGCCGCCCGCCAGGTCGATCACGATGCTGCTGAACTTCAGGCCCAGGCCGGTGAGCGTGACGACGCCGACGATGATGCCGGCTCCTGCGCAGGTCGCCGCAACGTTGAGCACGCCAGTCGTGCCAGCCGACATCGCCTTGATGAAGCCCGAGTTCCACAGCTGCGGCACGATGGGTCCGCGACCCCTGAATACGTCGTACGGAATCAGCGCGCTTTCAGAACGCAGAAAGCTCACGACCAGCGTGACGGCAGTCGCCCAGAACACCGAGAGCACTGGCGAGAACCCCATCATCATGAAGACGACGATGGAAATCAGCGAGATGAAGTGATACCAGTACTTGCGGGTGAGGTTCCAGAGCGTGTCGGCCTTCTGGAACGCGACGTTGCCCATGCCGTACTTGCGCGCATCGATCTCGACCATCAGGAAGAGCGCCAGGTAGAACAGCAGGGTAGGAATGACGGCCATCAGCAGCACGTCCAGATATGAAATCTTCAGGAACTCTGCAATGAGAAACGCTGCTGCGCCGAGCACCGGCGGCGAGATGATGGCGCCCAGGCCGCCCGCAGCGAGCAGACCGCCTGCGGCGTTCCTTTCGTAGCCGACCTTTTGCAGCATCGGCCAGGCAACTGCGCCTAGCGTCACCGTGGTCGCCACACCGGAACCCGAAGGCCCGCCCAGCAGGAACGACGCCAGCACCACTGTGCGCCCCGCTCCGGTGGGCTTGCCGCCCATCGCGGAGAACGAGAAGTCGATGTAGAACTTGCCCGCGCCCGAGTACTGCAGGAACGCGCCGAAGATCGTGAACAGGATGATGAGCGATGACGAGACGTCCACCGCCACGCCGAAGATGCCTTCGAGCGTCATGTAGAGGTGGCCGACTAGTCGCCCGACCTCATAACCCTTGTGCGTCCAGGGCGCAGGCAACACGGGTCCGATCAGCGCATACACGATGAACACGCTCGTCACCGCCGGCATGATCCAGCCCGTGGTGCGGCGCATCGCCTCCAGGATCAGCACCACCAGCGCGATGCCGAACACGATGTCCCATCCGTTGGGTGTCGTGTTGCGGTCGGTGAAGTCGTCGCCGCCGTAGATCAGGTAGGCGACCACGGCAACGGCCAGCAAGGCCGCGACCACATCCCACCACATGATGCGATGCCGGAACCGCCGGGCAATCGGGAACATCAGGAAGGTGAGGAACAGCACCATCGCCACGTGCAGGGGCCGCAGCATCTGCGTGGGCACGATGGCGTACGCGGCGTAGAGATGGAACGCCGAAATCGCGACGGCGACCAGCGTGATGAAGGCAGCGCGCCAGCCCGTGAAGTGGTTGGCGGCGCCTTCTTCTTCCTCGATGAACTTCTGCGCTTTTTCCAGCGCTTCATCGCTCACCGATGCGGCAGGCATCGGCAGCGGTGCGGTCTCTTGTGTCACGCAGCGGTCAGTTCAGCTTGATGCCTTTTTCGGCGAAGTACTTCACCGCACCAGGGTGCCACGGCATCGGCGAAGCGGACGCCTTCTGGTTCTCCAGCTTGAAGTTTTCGGCCTCTTTGTGAACCGCGATCAGGTCGGCACGCTTGTCGAAAATGGTCTTGACGATGTTGTAGGCCGTCTTGTCGTCCATCTTTTCGTGGGCCACCAGCAGGTTCATGACCGTCGCCTGCTTGTTGTCGGTGTCCATGCCCTTGTAGACGGCCTTGGGGATGCTGTCCTCGACATAGAGCTGGCCGTATTTCTGGTTCATCTTGGCCACGACTTCGCTGTGGTCGATCATCTTGATCTTGGTGCCGGGCGTGTTGGCCAGGTCGGTCACTGCGGCAGTAGGCAGGCCGCCCACCCAGAAGAAGGCGTCGATCTTGTTGTCCTTGATCGCATTGACGGACTCGGCAGCGCCGAGCCGCTCGCGCTTCATGTCCTTGTCTTTGTCAAGGCCAGCGGCTTCGATGATGCGAAAGGCCATCACTTCGGTCGCACTGCCCGGCGAACCGGTGGAGACATGCTTTCCCTTGAGATCGGACATCTTCGTGATGCCGCGGCCTTCGACCGTGACCAGGTGCATGCGGTTGGGGTACAGCACCATGAGCGTGCGTACAGCGACCTTGTTGCCCTTGAACTTGTCCTCGCCGCGCAGCGCATCGAGGCCCGCATCGGCCATCGTGAAGCCGACATAGGGCTTGTCGGTACCGATGAGCTTGAGGTTGTCCACCGAGCCGCCGGTGACCTCAGCCGTGGCCTGCATGCCGGGCACGTTCTTGGACAGCACAGCCGCGAGGCCGCCGCCCATCGGGTAGTAAACCCCGCCGGTGCCGCCGGTGGCAATCGAGATGTTCTGGGCGCCTGCAAGGCCTGGGAGTGCAAGGGAAAGGACGAGCGCCGAAAAGCTTGCTACGTTACGCAGTAGTCGAATCATGGTGTCTCCAATAGGTGCACGGATGCTGGAGGACGGTACTGCCGTTGTCAATGCAGTGAAACGCTTGTGCCTTTTGTATGCGCGGCGCTGTTTTTCCGGCGCTTCTAGGCTGCGGCTTCCAGCCCGTTGCTGAAGTGCTCCTGCATCCGCTTGACGGCTGCCCCGGCGTCGCGACGCATCAGCGCATCGACGATCGCGCGATGCTCCAGCATCGACTCCTTCGGCCGGCCGGCCTTGAGCAGGGAGTTGTGACGGTTGAGCTTCATCACCTTGCGCAGGTCGGCCACCATCTGGTCGCGCCACTTGTTGCCCGCGACTTCGAGCAGTCGCATGTGGAACCGCTCATTGAGCGCGAAGAACTTTTCGCGGTTGCTCACCGAAGCTTCCAGCTCTCTGTGGAGCGATTGCAGCTCCTTGAGTTCGGCCTCGGTCGCGCGCTCGGCCACCACGCCAGCCGCATCGCTTTCCAGCAGCGAGAGCAGGTGATAGACATCGGCAAGATCGGTCTCTGAAACCTCGGTGACGTAGGCACCGCGCCGCACCTTCATTGTCACCAGCCCCTCGGCGGCGAGCACCTTGAGCGCCTCACGCAAAGGCGTGCGACTGATGCCGAACTCCTCGGCGATCTTCATCTCGTCGATCCAGCTGCCGGGCTCCAGCTCGCGCGCAAAGATGCGCTGGCGCAGCTGCTCGGCGACCTCTACATAGAGGGCGCGCGGGGTGAGTGTGAGGGTAGTGACGGCGGAAGCCATGCGGCGATTCTAGGTCGATTCTTAATTCTGAATCAATAATTATGAATGATGTAAACTCCCTGAAACACGGCACACTGGCAACGCACACCAAAAACGCGGACATCAAGAGCACACCATGACCACGCCCGACAACAAACCCGATGAACTGGATGCGTGGAAGCGCGCAGCCGCCAAATCCGCACCGCAGGGCGATGTGAATCGGCTCAACTGGCACACGCCCGACGGCATCGAAGTCAAGGCGCTGTACACGGCCGCCGACGTCGCTGATCTTCAACACACCAACACGCTGCCGGGCTTCGAGCCCTACCTGCGTGGCCCGCAGGCCACCATGTATGCGTCGCGTCCCTGGACCATCCGGCAATACGCGGGTTTCTCGACAGCCGAGGAATCAAATGCGTTCTATCGCAAGGGCCTTGCAGGCGGGGGGCAGGGCGTGTCGGTTGCGTTTGACCTGGCCACGCACCGCGGCTACGACAGCGACCATCCCCGGGTGACAGGAGACGTAGGCAAGGCCGGTGTCGCCATCGATTCGGTCGAGGACATGAAGGTGCTCTTCGATGGCATTCCGCTGGACAAGGTGAGCGTCTCCATGACGATGAACGGCGCGGTGCTGCCGGTGCTGGCCGGCTACATCGTCGCTGCAGAAGAGCAGGGCGTCGCGCAAGACAAGCTCTCCGGGACCATACAGAACGACATCCTCAAGGAGTTCATGGTCCGCAACACCTACATCTACCCGCCCAAGCCGAGCATGCGGATCATCGGCGACATCATCGAGTACACGGCAAAGAAGATGCCGAAGTTCAACTCGATCTCGATCTCGGGCTATCACATGCAGGAAGCAGGCGCCAACCAGGCGCTGGAACTCGCGTTCACGCTGGCCGACGGCAAGGAGTATGTGAAGACAGCCCTGGGCAAGGGGCTGGATGTCGATGAGTTCGCCGGACGGCTTTCGTTCTTCTGGGCCATCGGCATGAACTTCTACCTCGAAGTCGCCAAGATGCGTGCGGCCCGCCTTTTGTGGTGGCGCATCATGAAGGGCTTCGACGCCAAGAGCCCCAAGAGCCTGATGCTGCGCACGCACTGCCAGACCTCGGGCTGGTCGCTCACTGAGCAGGACCCCTACAACAACATCGTGCGCACGACCATCGAGGCGATGGCTGCCGTGTTCGGCGGCACGCAGTCGCTGCACACCAATTCGTTCGACGAAGCAATCGCACTGCCCACCGAGTTCTCGGCCCGTATCGCTCGCAACACGCAACTCATCCTGCAGGAAGAGTCGCACATCACCAACGTGATCGACCCCTGGGCCGGCAGCTACATGATGGAGAAGCTGACGCAGGACATGGCGGACGCGGCCTGGAAGATCATCGAGGAAGTCGAGGCGATGGGCGGCATGACCCGCGCGGTCGATTCGGGCTGGGCCAAGCTGAAGATCGAGGCGGCGGCAGCCGAAAAGCAGGCGCGCATCGACTCGGGGCAGGATGTGATCGTCGGCGTGAACAAGTACAAGCTCGACAAGGCCGACCCGGTCGAGATCCGCGATGTGGACAACGTGATGGTGCGTGAACAGCAGGTCGCGCAGCTTGCCAGGATTCGTGCGTCGCGCGATGCTTCGGCGGTGCAGGCTGCGTTGGATGCACTGACTGCGGCTGCGCATGACGGCACGGGCAATCTGCTCGAACTCTCGGTCAACGCGGTGCGGCTTCGGGCCACGGTGGGTGAGATTTCCGAGGCACTCGAAAAAGTTTACGGGCGCCATCGCGCCGATACGCAAAAGGTGACTGGTGTGTATGCAGCAGCTTACGACTCGGCCGAAGGCTGGGACAAACTGAAGGCCGAGATTGCAGCGTTTGCCGATGAGCAGGGCCGCCGTCCGCGGGTGATGATTTCCAAGCTGGGCCAGGACGGCCACGACCGGGGCGCCAAGGTGGTTGCGACGGCGTTTGCCGATCTCGGGTTCGATGTCGATATAGGGCCGCTGTTCCAGACGCCGCAAGAGTGCGCACGGCAGGCCATCGAGAACGACGTACACGCGGTTGGCGTTTCGACGCTGGCAGCGGGCCACAAGACGCTGGTGCCCGAGATCATTGCCGAACTGAAGAAGCAGGGCGCGGACGACATCATTGTGTTTGTGGGTGGTGTGGTCCCGCAGCAGGACTACGAGTTTCTCTACAACGCGGGCGTCAAGGGGATCTATGGGCCGGGTACGCCGATCCCGGCGAGCGCGAAGGATGTGCTGGAGCAGATTCGCAGGAATCAACCGGCTGCGTGATACAGTAATACGGTATTCACATCCTTCGGAGAACATCATGGCCGTATCCGTTCGCATGGACCCGGTGCTCGAGCGCGAGCTGGAAGCAGCGGCCAAGCGCATGGGCCAGACCAAGTCGCAGTTCATCGTCGATGCGGTCGAGCGCGCCCTCGGGCGAAAGAATCCCTACGAGCTCTTGCTCCAGGTGCAGGAAGAGGTGGCCGAATATGCAGTCGCGCCAGCTGGCACCGGCAAATCGTCGAAAGCGGCTGCCAAAGGCGCAGATGTCGCGGATGCCGCAAGCGCCAAACAACGCGTGCGCGCAGTGCTTGAGCAAAAGCACCAGGCGCTGCAGGATCAATGGGCCCAGGACCGAGCGGCGCCCGCTGTTGCGGCTCGGCCCGTGCGGCCCGCCCGATCGCCCCGAGCCAAATGAAGCCTGCACTGATCGACGCCAGCGCCATGGTTGCCTTGTTCGACGTGCGCGACAAGGCGCACAGGCATTACAGGGAACTGCTGCGCAAGCAAGGTCATGAACTGCGTCTGCACAGCACCTGGCCCTGCGTTATCGAAGCCTCACATCTCGTGAGCGGCACGGCCCGGCTCGCCTTGCTGCGCTGGATCGGCCATGGGGCCGTTCAAATCTTTCCGATGGACGCGGCTGAACTCCCGGAGTTGTCCCTGCTGATGGACACCTGGACCGAGCCCAGGCGAACCGTCATGGATTTGGCCGATGCCACGCTTTACAGCGTCGCGGCGCAGACCGACATTCGCACCATCATGACCCTGGACATTCGCGACTTCTCGCGCTACCGCCTGCCTGACGGCCAGGCTTTCGAGATACTGTGACTACAGCAGCGCGTTCACTGACCGACGACGTGCTTGCCGGCGATCCCCCGGCCAGACGCCGTGCCATCGCCAAAGCCATCACGCTGCTCGAATCGACGCGCGCCGATCATCGCGCGCAGGGCGATGAACTGCTCACCGCCTTGCTGCCGCACACCGGCAAGTCGTTTCGCCTGGGCATTAGCGGTGTGCCGGGCGTGGGCAAGAGCACCTTCATCGAAGCGCTGGGTCTGTACCTCATCGGGCAAGGCCATCGTGTGGCGGTGCTCACCATCGATCCGTCGAGCACGGTTTCGGGCGGCTCCATCCTGGGCGACAAGACGCGCATGGAAAAGCTGTCTGTCGATGAGCGCGCGTTCATCCGGCCCAGTCCTTCGAGCGGCACTTTGGGTGGTGTAGCCGAAAAGACGCGCGAGGCGATGTTGGTCTGCGAAGCGGCCGGTTACGACATCGTGATCGTCGAGACGGTCGGCGTGGGACAGAGCGAGATCGCCGTCGCCGGCATGACCGACATGTTCGTGCTGATGCAGTTGCCCAATGCCGGCGATGACTTGCAGGCAATCAAGAAGGGCGTGATGGAAATCGCCGACCTGGTCGTGATCAACAAGGCCGACCTCGATGAAGATGCGGCGACGCGGGCGAGGGCGCAGATCACCAGTGCGCTGCGGGTTTATTCGCAGCATGGGCGAGAACAATCCTGGTCCCCCACCGTCATCCAGCTCAGCGCACTCAACGGCACGGGCGTCGACAGCTTCTGGTCCGAAGTAACCCGGTTTCGCCAGTCGCAAACCGCCAATGGCCGTCTGGCCGACCGCCGCCGCCATCAGTCCCTGGCCTGGATGTGGCAGCGCATCGATGCGGGCCTCAAGCAATCCTTCCGGCAGGCACCCGCGGTGCAAGCCATTCTTGCCACCATGACACGCGACGTTGACGAAGGGCGGCTTGCTCCTTCAACCGCGGCGCGGCGCCTGCTCAACGCATTCCACGGAGAACCACCCGATGCATGACATCCTCGAACAACTTGAAAAAAAGCGCGAAGCCGCGCGCCAGGGCGGAGGCCCCAAGCGCATCGATGCACAGCACAAAAAAGGCAAGCTCACCGCGCGCGAGCGGCTTGAACTGCTGCTCGACGAAGGCACCTTCGAAGAGTGGGACATGTTCGTCGAGCATCGCTGCACCGACTTCGGCATGGAGAACACCAAGATCCCCGGCGATGGTGTCGTGACCGGCTACGGCATGATCAACGGTCGCCTCGTCTTCGTGTTCAGCCAGGACTTCACCGTGTTCGGCGGCGCCTTGTCGGAAGCGCATGCCGAAAAGATCTGCAAGGTGATGGATCAGGCGATGAAAGTCGGTGCACCGGTGATCGGCCTGAATGATTCGGGCGGCGCGCGCATCCAGGAAGGTGTCGCGTCGCTGGGCGGATACGCCGATGTGTTCCAGAAGAACGTGCTGGCATCCGGCGTAGTTCCGCAGATCAGCATGGTGATGGGTCCCTGCGCGGGCGGCGCTGTGTACTCGCCTGCGATGACCGATTTCATCTTCATGGTCAAGGACAGCTCCTACATGTTTGTCACCGGACCCGAGGTGGTCAAGACGGTGACGCACGAAGAAGTGACAGCAGAAGAACTCGGCGGCGCGGTGACGCACACCACGCGAAGCGGCGTGGCCGACCTTGCGTTTGAGAACGATGTTGAAGCGCTTTTGATGCTGCGCCGTCTCTACAACTACCTGCCGCTCAACAACCGTGAGAAGGCACCCGTTCGCCCCAGCAACGATCCGGCGGACCGCATGGACATGTCGCTGGACACGCTGGTGCCGGACAACCCGAACAAGCCTTACGACATCAAGGAGCTGATCACCAAGACGGTGGACGACGGCGACTTCTTCGAGCTGCAACCGGAGTACGCGAAGAACATCGTCATCGGCTTTGCCCGCATGGAAGGCCAGACGGTTGGCATCGTCGCGAACCAGCCGCTGGTGCTGGCGGGATGTCTCGATATCAAGAGCTCGATCAAAGCTGCGCGCTTCGTGCGGTTTTGCGATGCGTTCAATATTCCCGTCATTACTTTTGTCGATGTGCCGGGCTTTATGCCGGGTACGAGCCAGGAGTACGGCGGCATCATCAAGCACGGTGCCAAGCTGCTGTATGCCTATGCCGAGTGCACGGTGCCCAAGATCACGGTAATCACGCGCAAGGCGTATGGCGGCGCTTACGACGTGATGAGCTCCAAGCACCTGCGCGGTGACGTGAACTTTGCGTGGCCGCAGGCCGAAATCGCGGTGATGGGTGCCAAGGGCGCGGTGGAGATCATCTTCCGAGAGGACAAGGGCGACCCGGCGAAGCTGGCGGCGCGCGAAGCAGAGTACAAGGCGCGCTTCGCCAATCCGTTCATTGCGGGCGCGCGCGGATTCATCGACGACGTGATCCTGCCGCATGAGACCCGCAAGCGGATTTGCCGCTCGCTCATCATGCTACGCGAGAAAAAGCTGGAGAACCCGTGGCGCAAGCACGGGAACATTCCGCTGTGAAGGAACCATCCATGTTTAATAAAATCCTCATCGCCAATCGCGGCGAAATCGCCTGCCGGGTCATCGTGACCGCGCGCAAGATGGGCATCAAGACGGTGGCGGTTTACTCCGACGCCGATCGCGACGCACGACACGTCGAACTGGCGGACGAAGCCGTGCACATCGGACCCGCGGCCAGCCGCGAAAGCTACCTTCGCGCCGACAAGATCATCGCTGCGTGCAAGCAGACCGGCGCGCAGGCCGTGCATCCGGGCTACGGCTTTCTCTCCGAGAACGAAGCCTTCGCGCGGCAGGTCGAAGAAGAGGGCATCACCTTCATCGGACCCAAGCACTATTCCATCGCGGCGATGGGCGACAAGATCGCCTCCAAGAAGCTGGCCGACGACGCCAGGGTCAACACCATCCCCGGCTACAACGCCGCGATTGATTCAGCCGAACAGGCGGTCGAGATTGCCAAGGGCATTGGCTACCCGGTGATGATCAAGGCCTCGGCCGGCGGTGGCGGCAAGGGACTGCGCGTGGCGTTCAACGACAAGGAAGCCTTCGAGGGCTTCACATCGTGCAGCAACGAGGCACGAAACAGCTTTGGCGATGACCGCGTCTTCATCGAGAAGTTTGTCGAAGAGCCGCGCCACATCGAAATCCAGGTGCTGGGTGACAGCCACGGCAATGTGATCTATCTCAACGAGCGCGAGTGTTCGATCCAGCGGCGGCACCAGAAGGTGATTGAAGAAGCACCGTCGCCTTTCATCAGCGATGCCACGCGCAAGGCGATGGGCGAGCAGGCGGTGCAACTGGCCAAGGCCGTGAAATACGAGAGCGCGGGCACCGTGGAGTTCGTGGTCGGCAAAGATCAGAGCTTTTACTTCCTGGAGATGAACACGCGTCTGCAGGTGGAGCATCCAGTGACGGAGTGCATCACCGGGCTCGATCTGGTGGAGCTGATGATTCGCGTGGCCGCGGGCGAGAAGTTGCCGTTGACGCAGGCCGAGGTCAAGCGCGATGGCTGGGCGATGGAATGCCGCATCAATGCAGAAGATCCGTTTCGCAATTTCCTGCCGAGTACCGGCAGGCTGGTGAGATTCCAGACGCCGAAGCAGACGATGTTTGCAGGGGGTGTGCCGCCCTCACCCCAGCCCTCTCCCGCCAGCGGGAGAGGGGGCAAGTCACTGGTGTCCCAACTCCCTCTCCCCGCAGGGGAGAGGGCTGGGGTGAGGGGAGGCGTTCGCGTCGACACCGGCGTGCAGGACGGCGGCGAGATCCCGATGTTCTACGACTCGATGATCGCCAAGCTCATCGTGCACGGTACCGATCGCAACGACGCCATCGCGAAGATGCGCGAAGCGCTCAATGCTTTCGTGATCCGCGGCATCTCCAGCAACATCCCGTTCCAGGCGGCGTTGCTGGCCCATCCCAAGTTCATCGCGGGCGACTTCAACACCGGCTTCATTGCGCAAAACTACGCGAATGGATTCCACGCCCAGGACGTGACGCACGACGACCCGGACTTCCTTGCTGCGCTCGCGGCATTTGTCAATCGCCGCAACCTGCAGCGCGCAGCCGGGATCAGCGGCCAGATGCCCGGCCACGGATTTACCGTCGGTGAAGACTTCGTCGTCGTTCAGCTCAATGACGAAGGCAAACACACCCGCCAGGCCGCCAGGGTCAGCGACTTCCAGGCGACCTCCGGCTCCAGCGTGGTCGAGACCAACGGCAAGCGCTACGACCTGTGCAGCAACTGGCACCTGGGCGGCGCGCGCATTCGCGGCACGTCCAACGGCCAGCCATTTGCGGCGCAGGTCGAGCGAGGCGTCGGCAAGAACCCGCTGGCCATCCGCATCTCGCACAACGGCGCTCGACTGGACGCACTCGTGCTCACCCCGCGTGCAGCGCAATTGCACGCGCTGATGCCCTTCAAGGCGCCGCCCGACATGAGCCGCTATGTGCTGTCGCCCATGCCGGGTTTGCTGGTCGATGTCGCAGTCGAAGTGGGACAAAAAGTGCAGGCCGGCGAACGCGTCGCCGTGATCGAGGCGATGAAGATGGAGAACGTGCTCTTCGCTGCGGCGGACGGCGTCGTGGGCAAGGTGCTCGCGGCCAAGGGCGAGAGCCTGACTGTCGATCAGCCCATCGTCGAATTCATCTGAGGAAATCCGCGCGATGCAAAGACGCGATGTTCTGGGACTGGCCGCCATCGGACTTGGCGGTTGCGCCACCACGCAGCGGTCGCTGGATGCGCCGCCCCCGCTACCGACCGCTGCAAGCCGTATCTCGTTTGCGTCGTGCGCGCACCAGACGCTGGCGCAACCCATCTGGGACACCATCGCTGCTGACAAGCCGGACCTGCATATCTTCGGCGGCGACAACATCTATTACAGCCAGCCGCAGTGGACCGTTGAAGAGTTGCGCAAAGCCTACGCGCTGCAGGCAGCCGAATCGCACTTCGCACGCTTTCGTCGCTCGGTGCCGCACATGGCCGTGTGGGATGACAACGACTATGGCGCCAATGACGGCGGGGCCGACTTCAAATTCAAGAATGAATCGAAGGCCGCCTTCCTCGACTTCTTCCAGGTACCGGCGAATGACGCGCGGCGCTCGCGTGGCGGTATCTACGACTCACGTATCTTTGGGGATGCGGGCCGCCGCGTACAGGTCATCGTCCCGGACCCGCGCTGGTTCCGTTCACCGTTCAAAGTGACCGATCAGCGCGGTGCGCCGGGCAAGGAGCGCTATGTCCCCGACGCTGACCCTGCCAAGACGATGCTGGGCGATGTGCAGTGGGCATGGTTGGAGGAGCAACTGCGCAAGCCCGCCGAAGTGCGCCTGATCTATTCGGGAATACAGGTTGTTGCCGAAGGCCACGGCTGGGAGCGGTGGGGCAATTTGCCGCTGGAGCGCCAGCGCCTGTATCGACTCATTGGAAGCACGCGGGCCAACGGCGTGATCTTTCTGTCGGGCGACAGGCACTTTGGCGCGATGTACCGCGAGACGCAAGCCGTGCCGTATCCGCTTTACGAGGTCACCTCCAGCGGCCTGACGCATCCGTGGAAAGATGCCAGGGAGGCGGGGCCGAATCGCATCGGCGAGCTGTTGACCGAAGTCCATTACGGCATGGTCGAAGTCGATTGGCAGGCGCGCGCAGTCGATCTGTCGCTGCGCAATATCAAGGGCGTGTCACAACGCAAGCACCGAGTGGCTTTTGACGAAATGAGGGTTCCCGCATGACGCGTCCGTTCAAGGTTCTGGGCATACAGCAGATCGCCATCGGTGGCACTGACAAACTAAAACTGCAACACCTGTGGGTCGACATGTTCGGCTTGCAGGTCACCGGCACGTTTCGCAGTGAGCGTGAAAACGTCGATGAAGACATCTGCGCCATCGGCGTGGGGCCGTTTAAGGTCGAAGTCGATTTGATGCAGCCCATCGACCCCGACAAGAAACCTGCGGTGCACCAGACGCCGCTCAATCACGTCGGCCTGTGGATCGACGATTTGCCCAAGGCGGTTGAGTGGCTCTCATCGAACGGCGTGCGATTCGCGCCGGGTGGCATCCGCAAAGGCGCAGCGGGTTTCGACATCTGCTTCGTGCATCCGAAAGGCAATGACGAGAGTCCGATCGGTGGCGAAGGCGTTCTCATCGAACTCGTGCAGGCACCGGCTGAGGTGGTGCAAGCGTTTGCGCGGCTCGCTGCGTCAGCCGGGTAGACGAAAGACTCCCAGCGGAACCCTTTTTGTTGGTGTGCCACCTACGAGGGCGCTGCAATTTTGCAGCGATCGAAAGCACACGCCATGTATCTAAACTGTGTCTCCAATAACGCACCACGTGCGCACCTGCGCATAGTCCCGGCTGAGGGTGAAGTGGCAAGCCTCTTGCCTCCACAGCCTGACGCCGATCGATCGTTGCGATTCGACAGATCGAGACTTCCGCAGCCTTTGAGTGATCTGGCGCCATTGCCACTTGGTGTGGCTGCCCCGGAAGTGAACCAGGAACACGCTGATGTCGCGGTCACGATCCACGCAGCGCCAAAGCGCCTGCCATTGAAAGCTTCATGGGCCAAGGCTGCTGACGACGAGCGGCTTCACGTCACGAAGTACCTGACCCTCGCAGACCTTGTGTCCTTGATGAAGGTATCGCCTCTCGATCGTGCTCTCGTCATGAAGGTTCCCGGCTTTGCGGACTTGTCGGCGACGGGCCAGCCCTATCAACCTGACCTGCAGGATCGAGTCAAGTTGGGCTGCCTGCGCAAGCTGCCCCGATCCGGCCTTGTCTTTGCTAGCGCTGGTGTCACGGCAGTGGCTGTCGTAGGTACCGCGTTGGGTGGCTTCCTTACCTATGAGGAGATGAAGTTCCGAGATTCGACCCCCTTTGTTGCCACGATGACAGTTGGCAGCGTAGTGACGGCGCTGGGAAGTGTGCTTGGGTGCCTCGGAGGGCGTATTGAGTACTCAATATGGCTCGCCACCTTCCTTTTGGAAAATCGCTTGGAGGAAGCCTCAGAACAGTCGCGGAAATTACACCGATCAACACGCTACGCATTCGAGCAGGGTAGGCAGCAGAGCGGCAAATCGGAAGCAGAAGATGTGAGCGGTCGCGGGTCTTTGGTGGGCAACGCTTTTGCCGCCGCCGTGACTGAGCAACCATGAAGCCAAGCCTGCGCCCCGTTCGCACGAGTTTCACGACTGTCAGTGAACCACTGGTGCGTGAAGTTCCAGGCGGCGAGACGGAAATGCAGGCCAACGCGCCAGACTCGGCGCCCACCGTCGTCATCCACGTGCCGGGGGCGAACCGCTTTGATGGCATCGCATCGACCAGCCGTTCGAACTGCTCAGGATGGCCGGTCTGCAGCTATTGGCAAGCTCCGGTCGAAACGTCTCGCATGCCGGTTTTTATCTGGGCGCCATCGGCCTCTCGTCTTCGGCGGTTGTCGCTGGAATGGGGGTGGGTCGACATGGCAGGATCGTTGGAATGAACGGCACCTTGCCAATCCGGGCGTACACACCCGAGAGGCGACGAGCCGTGGTGGCAGCCCACCATGATCGGTGTGTCGGCCGCAGCGAGTTTGTGCTGCGTGGTTTCCTGCCTCCCGCCACACATTCCCGCGTAACCAAAGCTTTTGGCCAGTAATTATTTAAAGATATCTGAGATCATTTCAGGGCAATCCCTGAGTGTTTGTTGCGCTGCGGCTCGCCTAGACTGGCCGAAGGGGGCCTAGCTTCCGGGAGACAAGCTTTGCAGCGTACCGATATCGCCGATCCGGCGTACTTCCACAAAGTTGTGGACTGTCAATATGCATGTCCGGCTCACACGCCGGTCCCCGAATACATCCGCATGATCGCGCAGGGCCGCTACAGCGACGCCTACATGATCAACTGGGTGTCCAACGTCTTCCCCGGCATCCTGGGGCGAACGTGCGACAGGCCCTGCGAACCCGCCTGTCGTCGAGGGCGGGTGGAGGAAGCCAATGCTGCCGCGCCCGAGCCCGTCGCGATCTGCCGTCTCAAGCGCGTCACCGCCGACATGAAAGATGACGTGACCGGGCGCATGCCCAAGGTCGCGGCGAAGAACGGCAAGCGCATTGCATGCATAGGCGCGGGGCCTGCATCGCTCACGGTCGCGCGCGACCTCGCACCGTTGGGCTATGAGGTCACCGTGTTCGACAGCGACCCCAAGGCGGGTGGTTTCATCCGAACGCAGATTCCGAGGTTTCGTCTGCCCGAATCGGTAATCGACGAAGAGACCGGCTACATCCTGGACCTGGGCGTGAACTTTCGTGGTGGTGAGCGCGTCGCGTCGATGAAGGCGCTGATGGGTGAAGGCTACGACGCGATTTTCGTGGGCTGCGGTGCCCCGCGCGGGCGCGACCTGGAGCTGCCCGGCCGCAAGGAAGCCGCGGCGCAGATTCACATCGGGATCGACTGGCTGTCGTCGGTGTCGTTTGGACACATCAGCAAGATCGGCAAGCGCGTGATCGTGCTGGGTGGCGGCAATACGGCGATGGACTGCTGCCGCTCGGCGCGGCGGCTGGGCGGCGAAGACGTCAAGGTCATCGTGCGCAGCGGCTTCGACGAGATGAAGGCGTCGCCCTGGGAGAAGGAAGACGCGATGCATGAGGGCATTCCGTTCATCAACTTCCATGTACCCAAGGCGTTCATTCATGAAGACGGCGTGCTCAAGGGCATGACCTTCGAGATCGTGAAGGCGCAGTACGACGCCAAAGGCAAACGCAAGCTGGTTGCGACCGGCGAGCCCGATGCATTCTTCGAGTGCGACGAGGTGCTGGTCGCCGTGGGACAGGAGAACGCTTTCCCCTGGATCGAACGCGATAGCGGCATCGAGTTTGACGAATGGGGACTGCCCAAGCTGCGCAAGGACACGTTCCAGTCCACGGTGGCGAATGTCTTTTTCGGTGGTGACTCGGCCTATGGCCCGAAGAACATCATCACCGCTGTGGCGCATGGTCACGAGGCTGCGGTGTCAATCGACCGGCTGCTGCACGGCGAGGATGTGGCGATCCGGCCCGACCCGATGACCAACCTGATGTCGCAGAAGATGGGCATCCATGAGTGGAGCTACGACAACGACACGTCCAACGATTTGCGTTTCAAGGTGCCTTGGCAGAAGGCCGAAATCGCGCTCGCCAGCATCAAGGTGGAAGTCGAACTCGGCTTCGACGTGGCGACCGCATTCAAGGAAGCGCACCGGTGCTTGAACTGCGATGTGCAGACGGTGTTCACTGAGCCCGCGTGCATCGAGTGCGATGCCTGCGTGGATATCTGCCCGATGGACTGCATCACCTTCACCGCCAATGGGGAAGAAGAAGATTTGAGGCACCGGCTGAAGGCGCCTGCACTCAACCTCGCGCAGGACCTGTACGTGTCGGGCGAACTGAAAACAGGGCGCGTGATGGTCAAGGACGAAGACGTGTGCCTGCACTGCGGCCTGTGCGCCGAGCGCTGCCCGACGGGGGCCTGGGACATGCAGAAGTTTTTGCTCAAGACCACCCCGGCGGGTCAAGGAGCGCGTGATGCGGTCAATAGAGATGTCACTGTGGGAGCCGCGTCATGAAGCGCCTCGAATCCGTCAACGATTTCGTCATCAAGTTCGCCAACGTCAACGGCTCGGGCTCTGCCAGCGCGAACGAGCTGTTTGCCAAGGCGATCCTTCGAATGGGTGTGCCGGTGAGCCCGCGCAACATCTTCCCGAGCAACATCCAGGGCCTGCCGACCTGGTATGAGGTGCGCGTCTGCGAGAAGGGCTACCTGGGCCGGCGAGGCGGCATCGACATGATGGTTGCGATGAATCCGCAGACATGGGATGCCGACGTCGCGGAGCTGGAGCCGGGCGGGTATCTTTTCTACGACAGCACGCGCCCGATGCCGCCGTCGAAATTTCGCGATGACATTCATGTGCTAGGCATGCCGCTCACCGAGATCTGCAACGCGGTCTATACCGACCCGAGGCAAAGGCAGCTGTTCAAGAACATCGTGTATGTCGGTGCGCTGTCGGTGCTGCTGGAGATCGAAGCCGAGGTGATCGAGAAGCTCTTCGGTGAGCAGTACAAGGGCAAGGAAAAGCTGCTGGCATCCAACGTGCAGGCGCTGCATCTGGGGCGCGATTTTGCGAAGGAGCATCTGCAGGGGCCGATCGGCTTGCGCGTGAAGCGGGCTGATCGCGTGGGCGACCAGATCTTCGTCGATGGCAACACTGCGGCAGCTCTCGGTTGTGTGTACGGCGGCGCGACGGTCGCGGCCTGGTATCCGATCACGCCTTCGTCGTCGGTGGCCGAGGCTTTCCAGAAATACTGTGCGAAGTTTCGTGTCGACCCGGCTACCGGGCAAAACAAGTTCGCCATCGTGCAGGCCGAAGACGAGATCGCTTCCATCGGCATGGTGGTGGGCGCAGGATGGAATGGGGCGCGGGCCTTCACGGCCACGTCGGGACCGGGTGTGTCCTTGATGACGGAGTTCATCGGCCTGGCGTACTTCGCCGAGATCCCCGTCACCATCATCAATGTGCAGCGCGGCGGCCCTTCGACCGGCATGCCCACGCGCACGCAGCAGGCCGACATTCTTTCGTGCGCCTATGCATCGCATGGCGATACCAAGCATGTGCTGCTGTTTCCGCAGGACCCGCATGAGTGTTTCGAACACGCGGCCTGCGCGCTCGACCTCGCAGATCGCTTGCAGACACCGGTGTTCATGATGACCGACCTGGACATCGGCATGAACCAGCGCCTGTGCAAACCCTTCGCGTGGGACGACAGCCGCAGCTATGACCGGGGCAAGGTGATGACCGCCGAGCAGCTGGAAGCGGGCATGGACTTCGGCCGCTACAAGGATGTCGATGGCGACGGCATTCCGTGGCGCACGCTGCCCGGCACGCACCCGACCAAGGGCAGCTACTTCACTCGCGGAACGACCCGTGACGCCTACGCTCGGTACTCGGAGCGCGGGCCGGACTACATCTACAACGTGGAGCGCCTGCTCAAGAAGTTCGCGACTGCTGCCACGCAGGTGCCGCAGCCGGAGCTGCACCCTGCGAAGCAAAAGACCAACCTGGGCGTGATCTATTTCGGCTCCACCAGCCCTTCGATGCACGAGGCGCTGGAGGTGCTGGATGCCGCCGACATCCATCTCGATGCAATGCGGCTGAAGGCGTTTCCGTTTCCGCAAAGCGTCGCGCAATTCATTGCCGACCACGACAAGGTGTTCGTCGTCGAGCAAAACCGCGATGCGCAGTTGCGGTCGTTGCTGGTCAACGAATTCGACATCGATCCGGCCAAACTCATTCGCGTGCTGCACTTCGACGGCACGCCGATCACCGCGCGGTTCATCACCGCAGCGATCACTCATCACGTGCGTGCTGCCGCTGAGCAGCCAGTTGCCCAGGCGAAGAAAGAGAGCGCATGACCTACATCACCAAGCCACGGCTGCATCACCCATCGTTGGAGACCAACAAGGTCGGCTACACGCGGCGCGATTACGAAGGAAAGATATCCACGCTTTGCGCGGGCTGCGGGCACGACTCGATCTCGGCGGCGATCATCCAGGCCTGCTGGGAGCTGGACGTGCAGCCGCACCGCATCGCCAAGCTGTCGGGCATCGGCTGCAGCTCCAAGACGCCGGATTATTTCCTGGGTGCTTCCCACGGCTTCAATACCGTGCATGGACGGATGCCTTCTGTGCTGACCGGCGCGAACCTGGCCAATCGCGACTTGCTGTACCTGGGCGTGTCGGGTGACGGAGACTCGGCCTCCATTGGCCTGGGCCAGTTTGCCCATGCGATGCGCCGCGGTGTGCGCATGGCCTACATCGTCGAGAACAATGGCGTGTACGGGCTGACCAAGGGCCAGTTCTCGGCCACCGCCGACCAGGGATCCAAAAGCAAGAAGGGTGTGGTGAACAGCGACAGCGCCATCGACCTGGTGGCGATGGCGTTGCAGCTCGGCGCGACCTATGTGGGGCGCGGCTTCTCCGGCAACAAGGAGCAACTCGTGCCGCTCATCAAGGGCGCGATGGCGCACGGCGGCGCGGCGTTCATCGATGTGATCAGCCCCTGCGTTGCGTTCAACAACCACCCCGGCAGCACCAAGAGCTACGACTACATCCGCGAACACAACGAGTCGGTCAGTCGCATCGACTTCATCTCGCAGCGGGACGAGATCACCGTGCAAGCCGCGCCGGGTGAGGTGGTCGATGTGCGCCAGCACGACGGCTCGCTGCTGCGGCTTCGCAGCCTGCATGAGGGCTACGACGCGACCGACCGCTACGCCGCCATGGCTTACATGCAGCAGCACCACTCGCGCGGCGAAGTGCTCACCGGTTTGCTCTACGTGGATCCGCTGGCAACCGACCTGCACACGTCGATGAATGTCACAGCGACACCTTTGAACGCCCTGGGTGTCGCCGATCTGTGTCCCGGCACGGGCAAGCTTGACAAGCTGAACGCGTCCTTGCGCTAGCGCCGTCTGCGGCGCAATATCGCTGGTTGATACGAGGAGTTCGCGCCATGGCTGAACGCACCGTCTTCCAGTCCATCTCACCCAAGCGGGTGGTGAGCCTGAATCCGCAGGCCAGCGTTCGTGACGCTGCGGGTGTGATGACCCGGGCCAATTGCGGCAGCGTGCTGGTGATCGAGCCGCCCGACTCGCTGCTGGGCATCGTCACCGAGCGCGACCTCATGACCCGGGTTCTGGCCAGGGCGCTCGATCCGGAATCGACCAGCGTGCGAGAGGTGATGACGCACCATCCGATTTGTGTGCCGCCGCAGATGCGCGTCTCGGACGCGGTGCTCATCATGCTGGAGCGAGGTTTTCGCCACTTGCCCATCGTGACCGCAGATCACCGGATTCTTGGCGTGTTCTCGATTCGGGACGCGTTGCCGCGAGAGATTGGCGGCGCGCAATCGGTGGCAGAGTTCAATGAGCAGATCAACGACGCGCTGGGTTAGGACCGTGCGCGGGCCCTGGCAAGTGCCGCTTCGATGACCGCACGCTTCTTGTCGGCATCGGCAAGGGCTGTGTCTTCGACCACGGGGTGCTCAGTCTTTGCGCGGGCGAGGCGAGCCGTGCGTTGCGTGTAGCGACCTAGCGCCTCATCCGCCTTGTCCTGTGACCATGCCTGCCATCCGGTTGATTGCCCGGTCACGTTCTCTAGCGCAATGCAATCGACCGGACACACCGGCACGCACAATTCGCATCCCGAGCAATACGGCTCGATCACCGTATGCATCAGCTTGTTGCTGCCCAGGATGGCATCGGTGGGGCATGCATCCAGGCACAAGGTGCAGCCAATGCACCAGGCTTCGTCGATGACGGCGAGGGTGCGCGGGCCTTCGATGCCGTTGACGGGGTTCAGTGGGAGGGGCGAGCGACCGGTGATCGCTGCTAGCCGGGAAACGCCTTCGGCGCCACCGGGTGGACATTGGTTGATTTCGGCTTCGCCTGCCGCGATGGCCTGCGCGTAGCCCGCGCAATCGGGATAGCCGCAACGCGTGCACTGCGTCTGGGGCAGTGCAGCGTGAATTCGCTCGGCGAGCGGGCTCATGACCTGGCGCACGAGCCCCTGCAATCAGGCGCGCGAGGTTTCGCGGCGCGTCTTCTTTTTCGCAGGCGCAGCAGCAGCGATGTTGGAATCGCCACCCTTTTCCATGGTGATCGGCAGGCGAGGACCGTCATCAAACTGGCGAATGAAATCGCGCACCTGCGGGTACACCTGGTCGCGCCAGCGGCGGCCGCTGAAGATGCCGTAGTGGCCCGCACCCTTGACTTCGAGGTGCTTCTGGCGCGCCTTGGGCACGTTGAAGCAAAGGTCGTGAGCGGCTTCGGTCTGGCCGGAGCCGGAGATGTCGTCGAGCTCGCCTTCGATCGTGAAGTGGGCGGTCGTCGTGATGTCTTCGGGCTTGACGCGCTCCAGGTCACCGGTTTCGCTGATCACGTCCCAGGTGCCGTTCACCAGCGCGAATTCCTGGAACACGATGCGGATCGTTTCGAGGTAGTAGTCGGCGTCCATGTCGAGGACGGCGTTGTACTCGTCATAGAACTTGCGGTGCGCTTCGGTGCTGGCATCGTCGCCCTTGATCAGGTTCTTGAAGTAGTCGTAGTGACTCGTCAGGTGGCGATCGGGGTTCATCGCGACAAAACCGGTGTGCTGCAGGAAGCCCGGATACACGCGGCGTCCGGCGCCAGCGAAATTGGTCGGAACGCGGTAGATCACATTGTTCTCGAACCAGTCGTAGCCCTTGTTCATCGCCAGGTTGTTCACCGCAGTGGGCGACTTGCGCGCGTCAATGGGGCCGCCCATCATGGTCATCGTCAGGGGGGTGACTTCACCACGCGAGGCCATCAACGATACGGCCGCCAGCACCGGCACGGTGGGCTGGCAGACGCTGATGACGTGGCAGTTGCCGTAGGTCTGTTGCAGGCGACGGATGAAGTCCTGCACGTAGCCCACGTAATCGTCGAGGTGGAATTCGCCGGCCTCAAGCGGCACGGTGCGCGCGTTCTTCCAGTCGGTGATGTAGACCTTGTGGTCCTTGAGCATCTCCGTGACCGTGTCGCGCAGCAAGGTGGCGTAGTGTCCGGAAAGCGGGGCGACGATGAGGACGGCAGGCTGGCCCTTGAGCTTGTTCAGGGTGGCCGGGTCGTCGCTGAAACGCTTGAAGCGGCGCAGTTCGCAGAAGGGCTTGTCCATCTCGACGCGCTCCTGGATCGCTACCTTGGTGCCGTCGATGTTGACGTTGGTGATGCCGAACTCAGGCTTCTCGTAATCTTTCCAGAGCCGGTACATCAGGTCATAGCTGGCGGACATGCGCTGTGCCAGCGGGTTCTGCCCGAAGAGCGACAGCGGATTGCTGTACAACTTGGAAGCGGCCTGCGCAAAATCGGCAAACGGCTCCATCAAGGTGCGTTGGCCTTCGTAGATCTGGTAAAGCATGGAGTTGGCCTTATCTCAATTGTTGCAGTGCAATATAGCACCCGTACGGTGTGCGCGTATCGCGTAAATCACCAATAGAGACGCAAGCTTAGAGCCCCAATCCTGTTGATCAGCTGACAAGTGAGAACTTTAGATATGACTGAACGCATGCCGGTGCTTTTTCTCGGCCATGGAAGCCCCATGAACGCAATCGAGGACAACTCGTTCCGGCGCAGCTGGCAGGCGCTGGGCGCAGAGTTCGGGCGCTCGCGGCCGATGCCCACGCAGATTCTCTGCATCTCCGCGCATTGGCTCACGCGCGGCTGGTGGGTGACGGGTATGGACGAGCCGCGCACCATTCACGACTTCGGCGGGTTTCCGCAAGCGCTGTTTGACCAGCAGTACCCGGCGCCGGGCTCGCCAAAGCTGGCGCAGGCCATCAGTGACCATTTCGAAGAGCCGCCCGTTGGGGTGGATCAGAAGTGGGGTCTGGACCACGGCGCATGGTCGGTTCTCAAGCCGATGTTTCCCGACGCCAGCATTCCCGTGATTCAGCTGAGCATGGATTACTCGCGGCCCGCAGCAGAGCACCTGGCGATGGGGGAGCAGTTGCAGGCCTTGCGCGACAAGGGCGTGCTGATTGTCGGCAGCGGCAACATCGTGCATAACCTGCGCGCCGTGAAGTGGGATTCGACCGGCGGCGATGCGTACGATTGGGCCATCGAGTTCGACCAGCGCATCGCCAAACAGCTGGAGGCCGGCGACAAGGCGGGGCTGGCCCGATTCGAGGAGATGGGAAATGTCGCGCAGCTTGCGCATCCCACCTACGACCACTACCTGCCGCTGCTCTACGCGGCGGGCGCGGCGAAGGAGGGCGAACCCGTGAAGTTCTTCAACGAAGAGTTCCAGCTGGGTTCGATCTCGATGCGCAGCGCGATCTGGGGGTAAACCCATGCAGTCGCCGCTTCGCGGTGGAAGCCGGGTCCAGCCCGGCATGACAGGGCCTACAGAACCTTCGCGATCGACGCGCAGACGTAATCGACGTTCTGGCTGTTCATCGCAGCGACGCACATGCGGCCGGTATCGGTGCCGTACACGCCGAACTCGTTGCGCAGGCGCACCATCTGGTCCTTGGTCAGCCCCGAGTAGCTGAACATGCCGATCTGCTGCGTGATGAAGCTCATGTCCTGCTTCACGCCAGCCGCCTTGAGCTTTTCGACGAGAGACACACGCATCTGCTTGATGCGCGTGCGCATGGCGGCCAACTCTTTTTCCCACAGCGCACGCAGCTCAGGCGTGTTGAGCACCATGGCCACCACCTGGCCGCCGTGGATAGGCGGGTTGCTGTAGTTGGTGCGGATCATGATCTTGAGCTGCGACAGGACGCGGCCGCATTCTTCCTTGTCCTGGCACAGCACCGACAGCGCGCCGACGCGCTCGCCGTACAGGCTGAAGCTCTTGGAAAACGAAGTCGAGACAAAGATGTTCTGGCCCGACGCGACGAACTTGCCGATGACTGCGCCGTCTTCCTCGATGCCGTGGCCGAAGCCCTGATAGGCCATGTCCAGGAAGGGCACGAGGTTGCGAGCCTTGGTCGCGGCAATCACCTGGTCCCATTGGGCTGGCGTGATGTCGTAGCCGGTCGGGTTGTGGCAGCACGCGTGCAGCACGACGACGGTGCCTTCGGGCGCGGAATTGAGCGCGGCAAGCATGCCTTCGAAGTTCACGCCGCGCTTGGCTGCGTCGTAGTACGGGTAGGTTTCGACGGTGAAACCGGCCTGAGCGAAGAGGGCGCGGTGGTTTTCCCAGCTCGGGTCGCTGATGAGGACCTTGGCACTCGGATTGAGCTTCTTCAGGAAGTCGGCGCCGATCTTCAGTCCGCCGGTGCCGCCAATCGCCTGAATGGTTGCCACGCGGCCGGACTTGACGGGCTCGCTATCGGCCCCAAATACAAGGCTCTTCACGGCAGAGTCGTAAGCGGCGATGCCGTCGATCGGCAGGTAGCCGCGGGCCTTGGGGTCTTCCATCATCTGCTTTTCGGCAGCCTTCACGCAATCGAGCAGGGGCAGCTTGCCGTTGTCGTCGTAGTACACCCCCACACCGAGGTTGACTTTGTTCGGGTTGGTGTCGGCGTTGAACTGCTCGTTGAGACCCAGGATCGGGTCGCGCGGTGCCATTTCGACGGCGGTGAAGAGAGACATGGAGATCCTTGTAGCTGGAGAGTTGTCAGTAGCACAGCGGGACATGGTTGCGGTACGCTGTCCGGTTGCCCGGTGATTTTACCGTTGACCCAACACCCGATCCCGCGTAGCCGCCTTTCCCCGAATCGAAGTACCGCCCCCCGACCTATGACAGAAATCATCGAAGTGACCGACGCACCCAAACAGGGTGAGTTCATCAGCTTTCCCGACTCGCCGTTCGAGCTGTTCATGCCGTATCCGCCGGCCGGCGACCAGCCTGCCGCCATCGACAAACTGGTGGAAGGCGTGCGCGACGGAGAAGTCTTCCAGACGCTCCTGGGCGTGACCGGTTCCGGCAAGACATTCACCATGGCCAACGTGATTGCGCGCCTTGGCAAACCGGCCATCGTGTTCGCGCCGAACAAGACGCTGGCCGCGCAGCTCTACAGCGAGTTCCGCGAGTTCTTCCCCAAGAACGCGATCGAGTACTTCGTGAGCTACTACGACTACTACCAGCCTGAGGCCTATGTGCCGCAGCGCGACCTGTTCATCGAGAAAGACAGCTCGATCAACGAGCACATCGAACAGATGCGGCTTTCGGCCACCAAGAGCGTGCTGGAGCGGCGCGACGTGGTGATCGTGGCGACGGTGAGCGCGATCTACGGAATCGGCGCGCCCGAGGACTACACCAAGATGCGTTTCATCACGCGGGTGGGCGACAAGATCGGGCAGCGCGACGTCATCTCGCAGTTGATCCGCATGCAGTACAACCGCAACGAGCAGGACTTTTCTCGCGGGACGTTTCGCGTGCGCGGTGACACCATCGATATCTTCCCGGCGGAGCATTCCGAACTGGCCATCCGCATCGAACTTTTCGACGACGAGATCGAGTCGTTGCAGCTGTTCGATCCGCTCACGGGTCGCATCCGCCAGAAGGTGCCGCGATTCACCGTCTATCCGTCCAGCCACTACGTCACCCCGCGCGAGAAGGTGATTGGCGCCGTCGAGTCGATCAAGCTCGAACTGGACCAGCGCGTCAAGCAATTCGTCGCCGATGGCAAGCTGGTCGAGGCGCAACGAATCGAGCAGCGCACCCGGTTCGACCTGGAGATGCTCAGCGAAATCGGCCATTGCAAGGGCATCGAGAACTACACGCGGCACCTGTCTGGCGCGCCGCCCGGCGCACCGCCGTCGACGCTGACCGATTACCTGCCCAAAGATTCGCTGATGTTCCTGGACGAGAGCCACCAGATGATCGGGCAACTCGGCGCGATGTACAGCGGCGACCGCTCGCGCAAGACGACACTGGTCGAATACGGATTTCGCCTGCCGTCCGCGCTGGATAACCGGCCGCTCAAGTTCGAGGAATTCGAGACACGGATGCACCAGGTCATCTTTGTGTCGGCGACGCCAGCTGCTTATGAAATGGAGCATGCAGGGCAGGTCGTCGAGCAACTGGTTCGCCCGACTGGCCTCATCGATCCGGTGGTCGAAGTGCGTCCGGCGACGCACCAGGTCGATGACGTGCTGCAGGAAATCCGCTTGCGGGTCGAGAAGAACGAGCGCGTGCTGATCACGACGCTGACCAAGCGAATGGCCGAGCAGCTCACCGATTACCTGTCCGACAACGGCGTGAAGGTGCGCTACCTGCACAGCGATATCGACACGGTGGAGCGGGTTGAAATCCTGCGTGATCTTCGACTGGGGCAGTTCGATGTGCTGGTGGGCATCAACCTGTTGCGCGAGGGCCTGGATATTCCCGAGGTATCGCTCGTTGCCATTCTCGATGCGGACAAGGAGGGCTTCCTGCGCGCGGAGCGGT
Organism: Caenimonas sp. SL110; assembly: GCF_001044395.1. Lineage (GTDB taxonomy): Bacteria > Pseudomonadota > Gammaproteobacteria > Burkholderiales > Burkholderiaceae_C > Ramlibacter. The sequence goes on along the minus strand of NZ_JANU01000031.1, from coordinate 212,716 downwards.
CTCTCATCCAGACCATTGGCCGCGCTGCGCGAAACCTCAATGGCAAGGCGATCCTGTACGCCGACAAGATGACTGCGTCGATGGAAAAGGCGATCGGCGAAACCAATCGCAGGCGTACCAAACAGATGGCGCACAACGAGCTGCATGGCATCACCCCGCGCAGCATCAGGAAGGAAGTGCGCGACCTGATAGACGGCGTGTACAGCGCAAAGACCGAACGCGAAAACGAAAAGCAGGAGCTACAACGCGCGATGACCCAGGACATGTCCGAAAAAGACATTGCCAAAGAGATCAAGCGGCTCGAAAAGCAGATGCTTGAACATGCGCGCAACCTGGAATTCGAAAAGGCGGCGCGCGTGCGCGACCAGCTGGCGCTGTTGAAGGAGCAGGCGTTCGGGGCGGTGGTGCACGACAACGTGTTGCCGATCTCGCGCGGCGCTGCCTGAGCGGGCCGACGCGTCGCCTATTGCGGGGCGACCCTGCGTGCGAGTCGCCTCGAAAAATTGCGCGATGGCGCTTCCACCATGCGATGGGTGATCACGCTCAGGACGATCGTCAGGATCAGGAACGCCGCGATGAGCAAGGCCGACTCCAACGGATCGCGCCCGTAGCGTCCGTCGCTGGTTCGCCAGTCGTATCCCGTCCTGCCAGCGATGAAGTTTGCGGCAACGTGCATTAGCGCAGGGACGATGAAATGCACCAGGTAGATCGAGTACGAAAGTGTGCCGATCCAGATCAGGGGCGCCCAACGCAACAGCCTGCTCAACATGCCGCGCTCATGCGCGAACATCCAGACGCACGCGGCTGACAGGACGACGATCAGGGGCGTCCATCCTGCCGACAATCCCAGCAGCAAGCCGATCGCGGTGATCGTCGCTGCTTCCATGCATGTTGCAGCCAAGGCCGATAGCTTCAAACGCCCGAAGCGCCGCATCGCGCGAGCGCAAAGCACGCCCATGAAAAATCCTGCAGAGGCCCTGGCAATCATCCAGAAGAAAACAGCTTGCAAATCGTTCGGCCCGGGCTTGAAATAGAAGACGAGGGCTGCGCCGATCCCCAGCAGGGTGAGCGTGAGGGAGCTGTCCCACCGCAGGACGCACAAGGTGGCGAATGCAAGGCAAGTCCATAACTCGGAGCTGACGCTCCAGCTCGGGACGTTCCAGACCGCCCGTGGGTCCAGTGGCGTGGCGTGCAGCAGGAACAGATTGGTTGCAATTGCATCGAGCGGCGCGGTGGGGCCGAAGGCCGGCCGCGGAAACAGGAAGGGATAGAACCAGAACTGAAACGTCTCCAGCGCAATGAACGCGCCCAGCATCGTTGCATGCAGGGGCCAAAGTCGCCCGATTCGCAGGATGGCAAAGCTGCGCCAGTCGGCGGGGGAGTGCAGCCGCCCGTCGTAGCTCCACGCCAGGACGAACCCACTCAGCACAAAGAAGAAATCCACAAGCAGAAAGGTCTGGGCGAAGAAGGGGCCTGCCGTGTAATGGGAACGAGTGCCCCAATGACCCAGTGCGACAAGGACTGCGCATACGCCGCGCAGGCTGTCCACGCTTGCAAATCGGTCAGGTGACGGGGCGACGTTCTGGGGTGCGGTTGGCGGCATCGAAATCCTTGGGGAATGCAGCATACTCGCCCGATGCAAAGCCCCTCCGTGCTCGCCCGCAAGTTGGTCCGACTGCCATTGAAACTGGTGCCCGCGCTTCGCCCGATGCCGGTGCTGAGCGGTCCGCTGGCGGGCAAGCGATGGTTATCGACTTCGGGGACGCACGGGTGCTGGCTGGGAATTTATGAGTCGGAACTGCAGCGCCTGCTGGTTGACAGCCTTTCGGCGGGGGACGTATTTCTGGACGTCGGCGCAAACGTGGGATTCTTCTCGCTACTCGGCGCCACTTTGGTGGGTCCGGCCGGGAAGGTCGTTGCGTTCGAGCCAGTTTCAGAGAACGCGCAGTTGCTCTTGCGCAACCTCGCCTTGAACAAGGTGTCGAACGTGCAACTCATCGAAGCTGCAGTGGCCGATCGCGTTGGAACTGCGTCCTTCGAAGATGGTCAGTCGCCGTCGCAAGGCCGCCTGGGGACAGGCGGGCGCAGCGTGCCGGTCGTCACGCTCGACGGGCTGCTTGCGTCAGGTGCCATCCCGGTGCCACAGGTCATCAAGATGGATATCGAAGGTGCGGAGAGCCTCGCCCTGGCGGGCGCAAGGGGGCTGCTGTCCGCGCACAGGCCCAAGCTTTTACTGTCGACGCACGGCTACCAACAGCAGGCCCAGTGCCTTGAGTTCCTGCATGCGCTGGGCTACAGCACGGTCTTGCGGCGAGATGGCAGAACCGATGGCCAGTATGAGGTCGTCGCTACCTAGCTCATCCGTCAGGAACTGATCGGCCGATCGATCGTTCCCACAGCCCTGACTTGGGGATTACCCGAGCCCGACAGGGGGTCTTCTGTTATACTTGACGGAAATACTCAAGAACAAACAGCACCCGATGAGGGCGGAGACGGACTTGCGGCGATTGACTCGCTGGCAAGCGTTACGAAAGACAGGCATTAAGGAGCTTCCAGATGCGTCTCACAACCAAAGGCCGCTTTGCGGTCACCGCAATGATCGACCTGGCCCTGCGCCAGAACAATGGTCCCGTGACCCTGGCTGCCATCAGCCAGCGCCAGCAGATTTCACTTTCATACCTTGAGCAGCTTTTCGGCAAGCTGCGCCGCCATGAACTGGTGGAGTCCACGCGCGGACCGGGCGGCGGTTACACGCTGGGCCGCAAGGCAGCCAACATCACCGTGGCTGACATCATCGTGTCGGTCGATGAGCCCATCGATGCCACCCAGTGTGGCGGCAAGGAAAACTGCCAGGGTGATGGCGGGCGCTGCATGACTCACGAACTGTGGTCGCAGCTCAACCAGCGCATGGTCGAGTTTCTTGACTCGGTCACGCTCCAGAAGCTGGTGGAAGACCAGCTCGCCAAGGGCATCACGATCGAAGACAAGCCGGCCGTCAAGCGCGCGATTTCTGCGCAGCCTGTGGTCAAGCCGATTCGCGTGAATGCGCCCAATTCCGTGTTCGCGCTTGGCAATTCGTTTGCCAAGTCCTGATCGCGGATCAGGCAATCCAGTCCCAAGCCCGTTCGACAGTTTCAGCCAGCAGCAGCCAGCATGGACATGACCCCGCACTTTCCGATCTATTTGGACTACGGCGCAACAACGCCAGTCGATCCCCGCGTCGTGGACGCGATGATTCCCTGGTTGCGAGAGCACTTCGGCAACCCGGCATCACGCAGCCATGCGTGGGGCTGGGAAGCCGAGGCAGCTGTCGAAAAAGCGCGTGGCGATGTGGCAGACCTGATCGGGGCTGATCCACGCGAAATCGTCTGGACTTCCGGCGCAACCGAGTCGAACAATCTCGCGATCAAGGGTGCCGCCCAGTTCTACAAGACGCGCGGCAAGCACCTGATCACAGTCAAGACCGAGCACAAGGCTGTTCTGGACACGATGCGCGAGCTGGAACGCCAGGGCTTCGAGGTCACCTACCTCGACGTCAAGGAAGACGGCATGCTCGATTTCGACGTGCTCAAGGCCGCGATGCGTCCCGACACCATCTTGCTCAGCGTCATGTTCGTGAACAACGAAATCGGCGTCATCCAGGACATCGCAGCGATCGGCGCGCTGTGCCGTGAGAAGGGCATCGTGTTCCATGTGGACGCAGCGCAGGCCACCGGCAAGGTCGAGATCGATGTGAAAAAGCTCCCTGTCGACCTGATGAGCCTGGCTTCGCACAAGACATACGGGCCCAAGGGCATCGGCGCGCTGTATGTGTGCCGCAAGCCCCGCGTTCGGATCGAGGCGCAGATGCACGGTGGCGGACACGAGCGCGGCATGCGTTCGGGCACGCTCCCGACGCACCAGATCGTCGGCATGGGCGAGGCGTTCCGTCTGGCCCGGCTTGAAATGGCGCAGGACAACGAGAAGGCGCGTGCATTGCAGCAGCGGCTGCTCGACGGGCTGAAGGATGTGGAGCAGGTGTTCATCAACGGCAACATGGATCACCGCGTCGCCCAGAACCTGAACATCAGCTTCAACTTCGTCGAGGGTGAGTCGCTCATCATGGGCATCAAGGGTCTGGCGGTTTCGTCCGGTTCGGCGTGCACATCGGCGTCGCTTGAACCCAGCTATGTGCTGCGCGCCCTGGGCCGAAGCGATGAGCTTGCGCACAGCAGCCTTCGCATGACCATCGGCCGATTCACGACCGAAGAAGAAATCGACTATGCCATCTCCACCATCCGGCAAAACGTTGCGCGCCTGCGCGAGTTGAGCCCCTTGTGGGAGATGTACCAGGATGGCATCGACATCTCGACCATCCAGTGGACCGCGCACTAATTAGTGCAGTAGTGCAGAAGTACAGAAGTACCGGAGATTTGAACCATGGCCTATTCTGAAAAAGTCGTTGATCACTACGAGAACCCCCGCAACGTCGGCTCCTTCGACAAGGGCGATGAATCGGTTGGCACCGGCATGGTGGGTGCGCCCGCCTGCGGTGACGTGATGAAGTTGCAGATCAAGGTGAACCCGCAGACCGGAGTCATCGAAGACGCGCGCTTCAAGACCTACGGTTGCGGCTCTGCCATTGCGTCGAGCTCGCTGGTGACCGAGTGGGTCAAGGGCAAGACCCTGGACCAGGCCGCAGCGCTGAAGAACAGCGAGATTGCACAGGAACTCGCACTGCCGCCGGTGAAGATTCACTGCTCCATCCTGGCCGAAGACGCCATCAAGGCAGCGGTCGCGGATTACAAGAAAAAGCACCTGAACTAATCACCGTGGCCATCTCCCTCACAGAAGCAGCAGCGCGCCACGTCTCACGCTACCTCGGCAAACGGGGCAAGGGCGTGGGTGTGCGCCTTGGCGTCAAGACCACCGGTTGTTCGGGCCTGGCCTACAAGCTCGAATACGTGGACGAAGTCGCGCCCGAAGACATCGTGTTTGAAGACCACGGTGTGAAAGTGCTGATTGATCCCAAGAGCCTCGCGTACATCGACGGCACCCAGCTCGACTTCGTGCGTGAGGGCCTCAACGAAGGCTTCAAGTTCAACAACCCCAACGAGCGCGACCGCTGCGGCTGCGGGGAATCGTTTCGGGTGTGAATCTCCAGGCCAACGATTTCGAGCTCTTCGGCCTGCCCGAGCAGTTCGAGCAGGACCGCACCGCCATCGATGCGCGATGGAAAGAACTCCAGCGTGAAGCGCACCCCGACCGTTTTGCGGCCCAGGGCGCTGCTGCGCAACGCGTGGCGATGCAGTGGTCGGTGCGAATCAACGAGGCCTACCAGCGCCTGAAAGACCCGCTCAAGCGCGCCGCGTACCTCTGCGAAATGCGCGGCGCGCCCATCGAAGCCGAAAGCAACACAGCGATGCCCGCCGAGTTCCTGATGGAGCAGATGGAGTTGCGCGAATCGCTGGATGAGGCGGGCGATGAAGCGGCGCTCGACGTGCTCGACAAACGCTTGAACACCTCTCGCAATGAGACCCTTGCGCGTATCGCCAGGCTGCTTGACCACGAAGGCAATGCCAAAGCCGCCGCCCAGCAGGTGAGAGGCCTTATGTTTGTTGAGCGATTCGGGCAGGACGTGCAGGCCCGCTACGAGCAACTGGGACAATAGCGACTTCTCCTGCGGCGTTGACACGCCCGACTTACGCGCTTTCCTCTATGGCACTCCTGCAGATTTCTGAACCCGGCCAGACGCCCGATCCGCACCAGCGGCGCATCGCGGTCGGCATCGACCTTGGCACCACCCATTCACTCGTTGCCGCAGTTCGCAGCGGCGTCGCCGAATGCCTGCCCGATGACCAGGGCAGGGTGCTGCTGCCATCGGTGGTGCGGTACCTTGAAGGCGGCGGCCGCCAGATCGGCCATGACGCCCAGGCCGCGCAGGCCGAAGATCCGCACAACACGATTGCCTCTGCCAAGCGAATGATGGGTCGTGGCCTTGCCGATATTGCCGGGCGCGGCAAGTTGCCCTACGAATTTCTCGACCGTCCCGGCATGGTCACGCTACAGACCCGAGCAGGCGAGAAGTCGCCTGTGGAGATCAGCGCCGAAATCCTGGCCACGCTGCGTTATCGCGCTGAAGACACTTTCAACGATGACCTGTACGGCGCCGTGATCACGGTGCCCGCGTACTTCGACGAGGCCCAGCGACAGGCGACCAAGGATGCGGCCAAGCTCGCCGGCATCAACGTGCTGCGCCTGATCAACGAGCCGACGGCTGCGGCCATTGCCTACGGGCTGGACAACGCCAGCGAAGGTATCTATGCGGTGTACGACCTGGGCGGCGGAACGTTTGACATTTCCATCCTCCGTCTTGCACGCGGCGTGTTTGAAGTCATCGCCACTGGCGGCGATTCGGCGCTGGGAGGCGACGACTACGACAGCGTGCTGGCTGACCTGATCCTGCAGGCGGCTGGTCTGCAGGCGGTCAGCGCGGGTGACAAGGCGGCGATCAAGATGGGCGCGCGCACGTTGAAGGAGCGGCTCACATCGGATGCATTGGCATCGGTGCAAGTCATGCTCGGCAACGACAAAAAGGAATTCACCGCAAGCCGCCAGGAATTCGATGCAGCGACCGCCGAGCTCACGGCGCGAACCATGTCCGCCGTGCGCAAGGCGCTGCGCGATGCGAAGCTGGGCAAGGATGAAGTGCAGGGCGTCGTGATGGTCGGCGGCTCCACGCGCATGCCGCAGGTGCAGCGAGCCGTCGGCGAGTTTTTCGGCCGTCCGCCGTTGACCAACCTCAACCCCGATGAAGTCGTCGCGCTTGGCGCTGCCATCCAGGCGAACCAGCTGGCAGGCAATGATTCGGCAGGCGACTTGTTGTTGCTCGACGTGATCCCGCTGTCGCTGGGCATCGAGACGATGGGCGGCCTGGTCGAGCGCATCGTGCCGCGCAACGAAACCATTCCGACAGCCAAGGCCCAGGACTTCACGACCTACAAGGACGGCCAGACGGCCCTTGCGCTGCATGTGGTGCAGGGCGAGCGCGACCTGGTTCAGGATTGCCGCAGCCTGGCCCGGTTCGAGCTGCGCGGAATTCCGCCGATGGCTGCGGGGGCGGCTCGCATTCGCGTGACGTTCACCGTCGATGCCGATGGCCTCCTGAGTGTGAGCGCCAAAGAGCAGATGAGCGGTGTGGAGGCCAGCATCGACGTGAAGCCTTCGTACGGCCTGTCCGATGACCAGATCGCAAGGATGCTGCAGGAGAGCTTCACCACCGCCGAGCAGGACATCAAGGCCAGGGCCCTCGCCGAGGCGCGCGTGGAGGCCGACCGCATGTTGATCGCCACGCACAGCGCACTTGATGCGGATGGCGATCTGCTGCCCGCGCAGGAACGCGATGAGATCGCTGCGTTGATGGAGCAACTGCGCCAGATCGCTGCGCAAAGCGACGAGGCCGCCGTGATCGAGGCCGCCACGCAAGCGCTCGCCAAGGCAACCGAATCCTTCGCAGCCGAACGCATGAACCACAGCATCCAGAAGGCGCTGTCAGGCAAGAACGTGGAGACTCTGTAGTGCCCATCATCAAGATACTTCCCCATGCCGAGTACTGCCCGGGCGGCGCTGAAATCAGCGCCCCTGCGGGCACTTCAATTGCAGAAGCGCTGCTGGACAACAATATCCCGATCGAACACGCGTGCGACCTGGTCTGCGCCTGCACGACCTGCCACGTGATCGTTCGTGAAGGCTTCAATTCGCTCAGCGAGATGCAGGAAGACGAAGAAGACATGCTCGACCGCGCATGGGGTCTGGAACCCAATTCGCGCCTGTCATGCCAGGCGATCCTCAAGCAGCAGGATGTGGTGATCGATATCCCCAAATATTCGATCAACCACGCGAAAGAGAATCACTGAGAGATCGGGCGCAGTTGCCGCTGCGCGGTGGATGCCGGATCAGGTCCGGCATGACACCACACCGGCTGTCATTGCGGGCTTGACCCGCAATCCATGAATCCGGCAGCTGCCCGATCTCTGGCGCACCTACGAGATCGAGTAACCGCCATCTACCGGTATCGCAGTCCCGGTCACGAAATCCGACGCGCTGCTCGCCAGAAACACCGCGATCCCTGCCAGGTCTGCCGGCGCGCCCCAGCGGCCTGCAGGCGTCCTGCCGAGTACACGTTCATTCAACCCTGGCACATCGCTGCGCGCCTTGCGCGTGAGTTCCGTGTCGATCCACCCCGGCAGCACTGCATTGCATTGAATGTTGTCCGCAGCCCATGCGGTGGCGATCGAGCGGGTGAACTGCACGACGGCGCCTTTGCTCGCACCATAAGCCGGCGCATAGGGCGCGCCAAAAATCGACAGCATCGATCCGATGTTGATGACCTTGCCGCCGCCTGCTGACTTCATCGGCGCGTGCGCAGCGCGTGAGCAAATGAATGCGCTGGTGAGATTGGTGTCCATCACAGCGCTCCAGTCCTGCAGCGTCAATTCGTGTGCAGCCTTGCGGATGTTGATGCCTGCGTTGTTGACGAGGATGTGCAGTGCGTTGTGCCGCCGCAGCACCTCACCGACCATGGCCTGCACGGCGGCTTCATCGGTGACATCGGCTTCAACGGCGTCGGCCCGCAGGCCCTTGGCGGTCAGGGTGCCCACCGCAGCTGCGGATTTGGACGCGTCGCGCCCGACGATCACCACGTGCGCTCCGGCCAGGGCCAGCCCCTGCGCCATGCCCAGCCCGATGCCGCCGTTGCCGCCGGTGACGATCGCGATTTTTCCAGTGAGGTCGAACATGGGTTTTGCGCAGGTTGGCTTGGGTGCTCAAGCATAATCCGCCCATGCGCCAGATCGTTCTTGACACTGAAACAACAGGCCTTTCCGCAGAGGGCGGCGACCGTATCATCGAAGTGGGCTGTGTAGAGCTTGTCAGCCGCAAGCTCACCGGCAACAACAAACATTTCTACCTGAATCCCGAGCGCGACAGCCACGAAGACGCACTCAAGGTCCACGGCATCAGCAACGAGTTCCTGCGCGACAAGCCACTCTTTGGCGCCGTCGCCGACGAGCTGATGGCGTACCTCGAAGGCGCCGAGATCATCATTCACAACGCGGCGTTCGACGTGTCCTTCCTGGACAAGGAACTCGAGCGCATCGGCAAGCCGAAATTTCGCAGCTATGTCGCGCAGGTCACCGACACCCTGGCGATGGCCAAGGAGATGTATCCCGGCAAGCGCAACAGCCTAGATGCGTTGTGCGACCGTCTGGGCGTGGACAACTCCACCCGTACCTTGCACGGCGCGTTGCTCGATGCCGAACTGCTGGCCGACGTTTATATCAACCTGACCCGTGGTCAGGACGCGCTTCTCATCGACATCGCGGACACGAGCCCGGTGGGCGGCATCGATACGCGCGTCGATCTGTCCATCTTCACCTTGCCCGTGCTGCTTGCCTCCGACCAGGAAGCGACCGCACATGAAGAAGTGCTGGTTCAACTGGACAAGGCCAGCGGCGGCAAGACGCTGTGGCGGCTGGGCTCATCAGCGCCTATGGCATAATTCGAGGCTTTCCTGCAGCGAGTGGCCTTGTAGCCGACGTGCAGCGACAGGGCGGTTAGCTCAGCGGTAGAGCGATGCATTCACACTGCATAGGTCGGGGGTTCGACACCCTCACCGCCCACCATCGATTGGTCTCTCACCAATCGCGTTTCCCTCTCCACCCACGCCAGATTTTGTGTTTTCGTGCGCCACAATTGCGCCATGAAGACCATGCTCGCCCATCTTCCCGCTGACGCCTGATGGATCGCATCGACGCCCTTGTCATAGGAGCCGGCGCCGTGGGCCTGGCCGTTGGCCGTGCGCTTGCACTGGCGGGCCGCGAAGTCATCGTCGCGGAATCGCAGACTGCCATTGGTCAGGGCGTGAGTTCGCGCAACAGCGAGGTGATTCACGCCGGCCTGTATTACGCACCCGCATCCACCAAGGCAAGCGTCTGCGTGCGTGGCAAGGACCTGCTCTATGAGTTCTGCCAGAGTCGCGGCGTCAGCTACAGCAATTGCGGCAAGCTGGTCGTGGCCACCAGTGATTCGCAAATTGCGGCACTTCGTACATTGCAGCAACGTGCAGCCGAGAACGGCGTGCCGGTCGAGTGGCTCGATGAAGCGCAGGCACGGGGCATGGAGCCTGCGCTGCATTGCGTTGCGGCCCTCTCATCGCCCACGACAGGAATCGTCGATAGCCACGGCTTCATGCTCGCGCTGCAGGGCGACCTGGAGAATGCGGGCGGCATGGTCGCGCTGGGTTCACCGGTGGAGTCGGCAGTGCTTGGCAAGGATGGCAAGCCCCACCTGGTTCGAATGGCCGACGGCAGCGAGATCGAAACGATGCTACTCGTCAACGCCGCGTCGCTGCACGCATGCGCACTTGCGCGGCGGTTCGAGGGCCTCGCACCGCAGCACATACCGCAAGAAACCTTTGCCAAGGGCAGCTACTACTCGCTTGCAGGACGTGCACCCTTCACGCATCTCATCTACCCGGCCCCCGCCGATGCGTGGCTGGGCGTGCATCTCACGCTCGACCTCGGTGGACAGGCCAAGTTCGGCCCTGACCTCGAATGGCTGGACACGCGTGATCCCGATGCGATCGACTACGCAGTCGATATCCGCCGCGCCGATTCGTTCTATGCCGAAGTGCGGCGCTATTGGCCGGGCCTGCCCGATGGCGCGCTGCAACCCAGCTATAGCGGCGTGCGACCCAAGATCTATGGACCGGGTGAGGCGGCGCCCGATTTCCGCATCGATGGGCCTGGGGTTCATGGCGTGGCGGGTCTGGTCAACCTGTTCGGCATCGAGTCGCCGGGCCTGACCAGCGCGCTTGCCATTGCGCAGGATGTGGCCGCAATGTTGGCGACGCCATGAATCGAATCGCGCTCGAAGCACTTGCAGGCGCTGTGGCCCTGTCTGGAGCGTCCTTTGCGCAGTCGCAGGTTCAAACGCTTCCGCCTGTGACGGTGACCACCACGCGAACGGAAGCTTCGCCGTTTGATGTCCCGGCTTCTGTCGATGTCATCGACGGCTCGCGCCTTCGCGCAGCGGGCAGGCCCGAAGTCAATATCTCGGAGGCCATAGGGCTGGTGCCTGGCGTCACGGCGCGCGACCGCCAGAACTACGCGCAGGACCTGCAGCTGTCAATTCGCGGTTTCGGCGCGCGATCGACCTTTGGTGTGCGCGGCGTGCGTCTTTATGTGGACGGCATTCCTGCGACCATGCCCGATGGGCAAGGGCAGCTGTCGCACATCGACCTGGTGTCCGCGGGGCGTATCGAGATCCTGCGGGGTCCGTTTTCTGTGCTGTATGGCAATTCGTCGGGCGGCGTGATGCAGGTCTTCACCGAACCCGGCGAGGGTCCTGCCGTGGTGACGGCGAGTCTTGTTTCCGGCAGCGACGGCCTCATGCGTCCAGGTATGCGCGTGAGCGGCTCGTCGGGCCGCCTGGGCTATGTGGTCAGTGCGAATCACTTTTCTACCGACGGCTCGCGCGACCACAGCAGCGCATCGCGTTCGGTGGCTAACGCCCGTTTCGATTTCCGCCGCGCCGAGGGCAGCGATTTCACGATCGTCGCCAATTCGATGGACATGCGTGCCGACGATCCCTTGGGCCTGACACGCGCACAGTTCCAGACCATGCCGCAGGGAGCCGATGCGTCGGCAACATTGTTCAACACGCGCAAGACCGTGCGCCAGAGCCAGATCGGCCTGGTCCACGAACACAGGATAGATGCCACAAACCGGCTTCGGTGGATGGTGTACGGTGGCCAGCGTGACACGGTGCAGTTCCAGTCCATCCCGGTGGCGACGCAGGGCAGCCCGTTGCACCCCGGCGGCGTGATCGGCCTGGAGCGCGAGTACGCGGGTGCCGATTTGCGATGGACCTCGCGTGGAAAGCTCGCGTCCGGCGAGATCGAGGTTGTAGCGGGTCTCTCGTACGACACGCTGGCTGAACGCCGGCGCGGCTGGCAGAACTTCAGTGGCGCAGCCCTCGGCGTGCAGGGTACCCTGAGGCGAGACGAAGACAACAAGGTCTCCAATCTCGATCCCTATCTGCAGACCGTCTGGAAGTTCGCGCCGCGCTGGGCCCTGACGGCTGGCGTGCGTCGCAGCAGTGTCCGCTTTGCTTCCAATGACAACTATGTGGTCGGCCCAAATGGCAACGACAGCGGGGCGGTGCGCTACACGGCAACGCTGCCTGTGGCCGGCCTGATGTTCGAGATGTCGCCGCAGCTGCATTTCTACGCAGGCGCGGGGCGCGGATTCGAAACGCCGACCTTCAACGAACTCGCGTACCGGCCCAATGGCGCTAACGGCCTGAACTTCGCGCTGCGGCCGTCACGCAGCGATAACTTCGAGCTGGGTATCAAGGGCCGGTCTGCAAAAGACGCTTCGCTGAGCACGCAGTGGAGCGTCGCCGCGTTCAACACCACCACGCAAAGCGAAATCGTCACGCAGACCAACAGCGGCGGGCGCAGCACCTTCCAGAATGCCGGCGACACCCGGCGACGGGGACTCGAAGCATCGTGGTCCGCCGCGCTGGCTCCTGCATGGCGCATCGGACTGGCCCAGACCTGGCTGGATGCGCGTTATCGCGATGGATTTGCAACGTGCGCATCGGCGCCTTGCACTGTGCCCACGCTTGTCATCCCCGCGGGCAATCGCATCCCCGGCACGGCGCAGTCGGTCACCGCAGCCGAGATCGCATGGCAACCTGCAAAAGGGTGGCAAGCCGGCGCCGAGGTTCGCCGTTCAAGCCGCGTGTTCGTGAACGACGCCAACAGCGACGCAGCGCCCGCATTCACGACCGTGGCCGTTCATGCGGGCTATGTCTTCGATGTCCGCGGATGGTCGCTCGCTGCAGTCGGGCGCATCGACAATTTGCTGGACCGCCGCTATGCCGGATCGGTGATCGTGAACGAAGGCAATGCGCGCTTCTTCGAGCCCGCACCGGGGCGCAACTACACCCTCAAGTTCACCGGCAGCTACGCGTTCTGATCAGGCAGTCTTCGCAGGCAGGCGCAGCCGCTTGATCGCGCGCGCCGAGTCGGCCACGAGGTCAGGGCCCTTGTAGATGAGACCGGTGTAGATCTGCACCACGTCCGCGCCGGCGTGGATCTTGGACACTGCGTCCTGCGCGCTCATGATGCCGCCCACCCCGATGATCGGAAAGCCCTTGCCGAGCGCGGCCCGCAACTGGCCGATCACGCGGTTGCTGGCTTCGAGCACGGGCGAACCGCTTAGGCCGCCGGTTTCTTCAGCGTGCGGCAGGCCCTTGACGGCGTCGCGGCTGATGGTGGTGTTGGTCGCGACCACGCCATCCATGCCGTGCTTTTTCAAGGCTGCGGCTATCACTTCGACTTGTGCCTGGTCCAGGTCCGGCGCGATCTTCACGAAAATCGGCACCCGGCGCCCATGCTGCTTCGCGAGCTTCGTGCGTTCAGTTGCAATCGCACCGAGCAGGCTGTCGATGGCTTCATCGCTTTGCAGCGAGCGCAGGTTACTGGTGTTCGGGCTGGAGATGTTGACCGTCACGTAGTCGGCGTGCGGATACACGCCTGCGAGGCAGATCAGGTAATCGGAGGTTGCGTTCTCGATGGGCGTCGCGGCGTTCTTGCCGATGTTCAGGCCCAGGATGCGGCCTTTGGCACGGAACGACGAGCGCTGCACATTGGCGATGAAAGCATCGAGCCCGTCATTGTTGAAGCCCAGGCGGTTGATCAGCGCATTGGCTTTCGGCAGGCGGAACATTCGCGGCTTCGGATTGCCCGGCTGCGCTTTCGGTGTCACCGTGCCGACTTCGACAAAGCCGAAGCCCATCGCACCCAGCCCGTCGATGCAACGGGCGTTCTTGTCCAGGCCCGCGGCCAGTCCGACGCGATTGGGAAATTTCAGGCCCGCCAGCGTCACCGGGTCATCGACCATGCCATTGGAGAACGCAAGTTGCAGCGGCGTGCCGTGCAGGCTCGCCAGCGAATGCATCGTGAGTTCGTGGGCGGTTTCAGGGTCGAGCCCGAACAGGAAGGGGCGGGCAAGCGAGTAGGGCAGCAGCGACATGGATAATTCCGGTGGAACAGCCCATTTTCCTCCATGACACAAGATGAACTCAAAGCCCTGGTCGGCCAGGCAGCCCTGAAATACGTCGTTCCCGGCGAGATCGTGGGCGTCGGCACTGGCTCCACCGTCAACAAGTTCATCGATGCACTGGCGTCGATGAAAGGCAGCATCAAGGGCGCGGTGTCCAGTTCAACGGCATCGACGGCGCGGCTTCAGGCGCTCGGCATACCGGTTTTCGATTCGAATGAGGTCGACACGATTTCGGTGTACATCGACGGCGCCGACGAGATCGATCACGCGGGCCACATGATCAAGGGCGGTGGTGCCGCCCTCACGCGCGAAAAGATCGTTGCCGCGCAGTCGGCGCGCTTCATCTGCATCGCCGATGAGTCCAAGCTGGTGACAGCGCTGGGCGCGTTTCCGGTGCCGGTGGAAGTGATTCCCATGGCAGCCCGGCGATTGCGCAAGCAGTTCGAGGCGATGGGCGGCTCTGCGCAAATTCGCATGAAGGACGGCGCACCGCTGGTCACCGACAACGGCCAGCACATCCTGGATGTTTCAGGGCTGCAGATCACCGACCCCTTGGGCTTCGAGAGCGAGGTGAACCAGTGGCCGGGCGTCGTGACTGTCGGTGTGTTCGCCCACCAGAAAGCGGCGGTGTGCCTGCTTGGCACAGCCGCCGGGGTCAGGACGCTGGAGTTCTAGAACTCAGAAACGGATCCCTGCGGGGTTCGATTCAGCGGGCGGCGGTGGCGGCGACGAGGCGTTCGCCGGACTGGCCGCTGGCGCCGTGGCAGCGGCAGTGGCAGGTGCCTGCTGGATGGCAACGAGCGGCGTGGCAGGCGCGGGCCTGTAGCTGGATGGCAGCACCGAAGTCTTGGGGTATCCGGCCGCGTCCAGGTACTGCGCCCATTCGAAATCAGAGTAGCCCTTGATCTGCTGCCCCCCGATCGTCAGGAAAGGGAGCGTGTTCGCACCGCCCAGACGCCTGTACGCCTCGATATCGTCCGGCGTGGTCACCGTGCGTTCGGTGAACGGAATTCCGCGGCTTGACAGCATCGCGCGGCCACTGGCGCAGGGTGCGCAGTTGACGCCGGTATAGAGAACCACCGGGTAACGGCTCACGACCTGCCGCAGTTCGAATGGCAAGGGTGTCGCCGCGCCGCTGGCACCGGAAGTTGTGGGCGATTGGCCAGCAGCGGGCGCAGCAGCTCCCGGTTTGGCGACGCTCTGCGCCGGTGGCTGGTCGGAGAACGTCACGCGGCCATCAGGCCCGACGATGCGATAGATCTGTTGCGCGTTGGCATCGCCGGCCAGCAGCGCGCTGGCACCGATCAGGCCCACAACGCCGCCCGATGTGATGGCAGCGATGGATGCGATGGTTGCGACTCGGGCAAAGATGGCCATCGGTTGATGCTCCTGCAATTGATTGTTCACGTCTTCAGGCCATGCCCTGGTGCCGCAGCAGCGCGTCCAGTGTGGGCTCGCGCCCGCGGAATGCCTTGAATGACTCCATCGCGGGACGACTGCCGCCAGCTTCAAGGATGGCCTCGCGGTATTTTCGCCCGGTTTCGATACTGGGCAAGCCGTTTTTACCCGCTGTCTCTTCGAACGCGGCATAGGCGTCGGCACTGAGCACCTCGGCCCATTTGTAGCTGTAGTAGCCAGCCGCGTAACCACCTGCAAAGATATGGCTGAAAGTGTGTGCGGTGCGGCTGAAAGGGGGCGGCTTGATGACTGCGACCTCATCGCGAACCTGGTTGAGCAGCGGCATGATGTCTTGCGACGGATCATGGTCTGTGTGCAGCAGCATGTCGAAAAGGGCGAACTCGATCTGGCGCAGCGTGCCCAGGCCGCTCTGGAAGTTCTTGGCGGCGAGCATCTTGTCGAACAGCTCGCGCGGCAATGCGGCGCCCGTGTCCACGTGGGCGGTCATGTGCTTGAGCACGTCCCACTCCCAGCAGAAGTTCTCCATGAACTGGCTGGGTAGCTCCACCGCATCCCATTCAACGCCGCTGATGCCCGAGACATCGCGTTCGTTGACCTGCGTGAGCATGTGGTGCAAGCCGTGGCCGCATTCATGGAAGAGGGTGATGACGTCGTCGTGGGTGAGGAGGGCGGGCTTGCCTTCGACGCCTTCCGCGAAGTTGCACACGAGGTGCGCGACGGGCGTCTGCAGCTTGCCGTCGTCGGGGCGCAGCCAGCGCGCGCGAACATCGTCCATCCATGCGCCGCCCCGTTTGCCGGTGCGCGCTGCAGGGTCGAGATAGAACTGGCCCACGAGCTCGGTCGAGAGCCGGTCGCCGTCCCGGCGCTCACGTTCGATACGGTAGAACTCCACGCCCGGATTCCAGACGGGTGCCACATCGCGGCGCAGGGTCACTTCAAAGAGCGTTTCGACGATCTTGAACAGCCCGGCCAGGACCTTGGGCGCAGTGAAGTATTGCTTGACCTCCTGCTCGCTGAACGAATAGCGCGCTTCCTTGAGCTTCTCGCCGATGTAGGGCCAGTCCCAGGCCTGCGGGTTGCTGAGATTGAGCTTGTCCGCTGCAAAGGCGCGCATGTCCGCGATGTCCTGCTGTGCGTAGGGCTTGGCCCGTCCGGCCAGATCGCGCAGGAAGTCGATCACCTGTTTCGGTGAATCGGCCATCTTGGGTACGACCGACACTTCGCCGAAATTCTGGTAGCCGAGCAGCTTTGCTTCTTCCTGGCGAAGCGCCAGGATTTCGGCGATGTTGGCGCTGTTGTCGAACTTCGCATCGCCCTGGTCGCTGGCACGCGTGACATACGCGCGGTACATGCGCTCGCGCAGTGCGCCGCTGTGCGCGAACTGCATCACCGGCAGGTACACGGGCATCTTCAGGGTCAGCTTGTAGCCTGCCTTGCCTTCGGCTTCTGCGGCTGCGCGGGCGCCTTGCACGACGTCATCCGGGACGCCGGCCAGTTCGTCAGGCGTTGCGTAGTAGGCATAGGCGTCGGTGGCGTCCAGGGCGTTCTCGCTGAACTTCTGGCTGAGTTCCGCCTGCCGTTCCTGGATGGCCGCAAAGCGCTCCTTTGCAGCGCCGCTGAGTTCAGCGCCGCCGAGAACAAAGTTGCGCACTGCGTTCTTGTGCGCTTGCCGCTGCTCCACGTTGAGCGACTCGGGCCTGATCGCCTTGTACTTGGCGTACAGGCGCTCGTCCGAGCCCAGGCGGGTCCAGAACTCGGTGACCTTGGGCAGCGCCTCGTTGTAGGCTGCACGCAGCTCAGGGGTGTCGGCGACGCCATTCAGATGGCCCACCACGCCCCAGGCGCGGCCCAGCCGCTCGGTAGAGACGTCCAGCACTTTCGCAATCGCGTTCCAGTCGCTGGGAAAGTCGGGCTGCGTGACTTTTTCGAGCGCCGTGTTGGCCTCAGCCAGCAGCGAGTCGATGGCGGGTGTGATGTGTTCCGGCTGGACCTGGTCGAACAGCGGAAGGTCGGTGAAGTCGAGAAGGGGATTGCTCATGACGCTTATTTTGCGTCATCACAGCAGCTTTCAATGGGCAGGGCTTGACCGCTCTGCCGCTTCGAGTGTGTTGGCGAGCAGCATGGCGCGCGTCATCGGCCCGACCCCACCGGGCACAGGCGTGATCCAGCCTGCGACCTTGCTCACACCAGCGAAGTCCACGTCGCCGCAGAGCTTGCCTTCGTCGTTCGTGTTCATGCCGACGTCGATGACGACCGCGCCAGGCTTGACCATGTCGGCGGTCAGGATGTTGCGTTTGCCGACGGCTGCCACGACAACATCTGCGTTGCGCGTGAACGAGCCAAGGTCTTTGGTGCCGCTGTGGCAGATGGTCACGGTGGCGTTCTTCGCGAGCAGCATCATCGCCATGGGTTTGCCGACGATGTTGCTGCGGCCGATCACCACGGCGTTCTTGCCGCGCAGGTCATAGCCGATCGATTCGAGCATCTTCATGCAGCCGTGCGGCGTGCAGGGCCAGAAGCCGGGGCGGCCCACCATCAGTGCACCGGCGCTCGCCACATGAAAGCCGTCGACATCCTTGGCAGGCGAGATGGTCTCGATCACCTTCTGCGAATCAAGATGTTTGGGCAGCGGCAATTGCACCAGGATGCCGTGCACGGCGGGGTCTTCGTTGAGCTCGCGGATGCGGGCGAGCAAAGCTACTTCGGTCATGTCGGCGGGGTACCGCTCGAGCGTGGCCGCCAGACCGGTTTCTGCGCTGTCGTTGACCTTGTGCCTTGTGTAGACCTGCGAGGCCGGGTCTTCGCCCACGAGGATGATGGATAGCGCGGGCGCAACGCCCCGGGCCTTGAGCGCGGCAGTGCGGCCGGAGACTTCGGAGCGGATCTGCGCGGCGAGGGCCTTGCCGTCGATGATTTGAGCTGTCATGTGTCGTCGGGCGGGCGCACGCCCACCGGGTGGTTCGCTGGGGGAGGCAGTGGGGCGTGGGGTGGGCCGTCAGGCCTTGGGTGCGTTTTGACCCAGGGCGATCTTGAGCAGGTCCGCCACGGTGTTGGCGTTGAGCTTTTCCATGATGTTGGCGCGGTGCGCCTCCACCGTCTTGATGCTGATGCCCAGATCGTCGGCGATCTGCTTGTTCAGGCGGCCGGCGACGATGCGCTCGAGCACCTGTGCCTCGCGCGATGTGAGTTTGGACAGCAGCGCATCGCGGCTGGCGGCGCTCTGGTACTCGGCAAACGCGCCCTTGGCATGTTCGAGCATGCGCTCGACCAGCGACACCAGGTCATCTTCCTTGAAGGGCTTCTGGATGAAATCCATCGCGCCCTTTTTCATGGTGTTGACCGCCATCGGTACATCGCCGTGGCCGGTGATGAAGACGATAGGCAAGGGCGATTTGCGCTCGAGCAGGCGGTCTTGCAACTCCAGCCCGGTCATGCCGCCCATGCGGATATCGACGATGAGGCAGGCGACTTCGCGCGGGTCGTAGCGCGACAGGAACGACTCTGCGGAATCGAAGCAGCGAACGCGGTAGTCCTTGCCTTCGAGCAGCCACTGCAACGAGTCACGAACCGCTTCGTCGTCATCGACAACGTAAACGGTGCCCTTCTTCGGAATCAAGCTCATGCAGTCACCCCAGCGTCTTTGTTAGCTATGCTATTTGTAGCGCCCGAGACCGGTATCCAGAAGGAGAAACGGCACCCGGCGACATCGGTGCCATTGTAGATGTTCTCCGCCTGCATCCGGCCCTGGTGCGACTCCACGATCGTGCGGCACAGATTCAGGCCGATGCCCATGCCTTCGACCTTGGTCGAGAAGAAGGCTTCGTACAGGCGATCCATGACTTCGGGTGCGAGGCCCGCTCCTGAGTCGAGCACGGAGAACTCGACCACGCCCTGGTTGTCGACATGCTTCGGGATCACGCGCAACTCGACGCTGCGACGCGACACGGGCCGCTGCGCATGCTCGATCGATTCGGCCGCGTTCTTGAGCAGGTTCACCAGCACCTGCTCGATCAGGATCGGATCGACCATCAGCTTGGGCAGCCGCGCGGCGACGTAATGCGACAGCCGGACATTGCGCCTGCGCAATTCGATCTCGGCCAGTTCCACCGCCTCGCCCACCATCGTGGTCACATCCGAGAGCGTGCGATTGGGCTCGCTGCGCTTCACGAACGAACGGATGCGCTGGATGATCTGTCCGGCGCGCTGCGCCTGTTTCGCGGTTTTTTCAAGGGCGGCCAGCAGGTCGTCTTCGTTGATCTGCTTGCCCTTGATGCGCGACACCATGCCGTTGCAATAGTTGTTGATGGCAGTGAGCGGCTGGTTCAGTTCATGCGCGACGCTGGACGCCATCTCGCCCATGGTGATCAGGCGGCTGGCCGATTGCGCCCGCTCGGCTTGCGCCGACGATTGCTCTTCGGCATGGCGGCGCGGCGTGATGTCGGTCGCGATCACCATCTGCGCGAGGCGGCCGTCCACCCAGTTCAGGTAGCGCGAACGAACTTCAAGCCACTTGCCCAGTTCGGGCACAAAGATTTCGGCGTTTTCAGATTGCGCCGCGGTGAGCGCGCCGGTCGGCAGGCCGACAAATGAATCGACCTCATCGGCAGATTCATCGGTGCGCGGATGTTCGGGAACGCCGGCCTGCGCGACCATCTGCAGATGGCCGCCGGTCTGCACGCCAAACCACAGGCGGTAGAGCTTGTTGGCAAAGAGCAGCTCTTCGCTGCCCAGGGGCGCAACCGATACGGATGCATCGAGCGCTTCGAGCACGGTCGTGAAGCGCTCGTAAGAGGCCGACAGCTGCTCGCGAATCCGGTTGGGCTCGGTGATGTCGGTCATCGACGTCATCCAGCCGGTCTGGTGGCCCTTGGCATCGACCAGCGGCGACACATACAGGCGGGCGTCAAAGACCGAGCCGTCCTTGCGCTTGACCCGCACCTGGAAGCCGCCCGGTGTCGTGCGGCCTTGCAGTTCGTCGTCCAGGCGCGCGGCAAGCTGCTCGCGATCGGCGTCGGGCCAATAGGGAAAGGGCGGCGTTCGACCCACGAGTTCGGCTTCGCTCCACCCTGTCATCTGGCAGAACGCGGCATTCACGTAGGTGATGCGGCCCTGCATGTCGAGGGCGCGCATGCCGGTGAGCATGGAGTTTTCCATGGCGCGGCGAAAGTTGGTTTCGGCAACCAGCGCCTGCTGCGCCTGCATGCGCCTTCGCGTGTGGCGCCAGTTGCCAATCAGCATCCAGGCCGTCATCACGCTCAGCGCGCCGACCAGCCAGAACAGGCCGCTGCCGATCACGCCCAGCGATGTGCGGTACGCCTGCGCGCGGATGATGAGCCCGTTGCCCACGGGCGAGACCGGCACTTCATATTCGTTTTGTTGCGCAGCCCACGGCAGCAACTGCGTTGCCGGGTTGCGCGGCGGCACGGAACTGCCGGCGAGCACGCGGTTCTTGCCGTCGAGCAGCGCAACGGCGTACTTGGACGACACATCGGCGGGCACGCCAAAGCGCAACAGGCCGTCGATGGAATATTCACCCAGGATCACGCCGCCGAATTTGGCCTGGTCCGTCAGTGGAATGTGCAGCTGGAGCAGGCCGGTGCCTTCGGTGCCCGCTGCGGGTTGCGAGTAGACGGGCTGCTGCAGGTCGCGCGCCAGGCTGTAGGTGCTTTCGGTTTCGCCGGCGCGCAACACGTCGCCTGCGCTGCGCACATGCGCGCTTGGCACGCTGGGCGCTGCATAGCTGGCCTTGACGCGGCGGCGCCCATCGATCCAGGTCAGTGCCTGCAATTCGGGGTACTGCAGCACCATCGACTCGGCGCGGCCCATGAATTCTTCGCCGTCGACTTCCTTGTTCGAGATATCGCGCGCGATGCGCATCATCTGTTCCTGCCGCTCCAGCAGGCGAAGTCGCACACGTTGCTGCGCGTACTCGACATCGCGCTTGACCGCTTCCTGCTCGCGGTCCATTTCTTCGAGGCGCAGGTACCAGAACGCAGAGACGATGGCTGCCAGGAACAGCAGCACGGCGGCCAGCGGCGCAAGCATCGCGAAGCGGTCCTGATGCACCGGCGTCTGGCGGCGCCACCATTGGCGCCACCACTTGGTCGGCTGGGCGACAAGGTCGTTCAGGTTGTTGACGGGCAGGGGTTCATCCATGGGGTTCTGAGTGTAGGGCTTGCAATTGCCGTCATGCCGGGCTTGACCCGGCATCCGCCGCGCGACGGCGACTGCGTCTGATCACAGATGGATTGCGGATCGAGTCCGCAACGACAGTCCGTTTTTCGACCGCCGCGGCGCCCCAAACTGACTCCGCCATGTGTATCGCATTATGAAATCATCACGCGCCATTTGAAATGTTAAAAAAACTATGCCACACTTCGTCACGGTATAGGGGCCCTGTACTAAATTGCGAACAACGACAAGGAGACAAAAGACATGTCAGCCCAACCAGACAATCTGTTCGGCACAGCCGCGAACGACGCCGATTCGCAGGAAACCCGTGAATGGATAGACGCGCTATCGGCCGTCATCGCTTCCGAGGGCCGTGAACGCGGCCACTTCCTGCTCGAACAACTGCTCGAACAGGCGCGGCAAGAGGGCATCGACATGCCGTTTTCCGCCAACACCGGTTACGTCAACACCATCGAGACCAACGACGAAGAGCGCTGCCCCGGCAACCTCGACATCGAAGAGCGCCTGCGCGCCTACATGCGCTGGAACGCGATGGCGATGGTGGTCAAGGCCAACCGCCTGCATCCTGCAGACGGCGGCGACCTCGGCGGCCACATCAGCTCATTCGCGTCGGTTGCAACCATGTTCGGCGCCGGCTTCAATCACTTCTGGCACGCCGAGAGTGAAAATCATGGTGGCGATTGCCTCTACATCCAGGGCCACAGCTCGCCCGGTGTCTATGCCCGCGCCTATCTCGAAGGCCGTCTGACCGAAGAGCAACTGCTCAACTTCCGCCAGGAGGTCGATGGCAAGGGCATTTCCAGCTACCCGCACCCCAAGCTCATGCCCGAGTTCTGGCAGTTCCCGACGGTGTCGATGGGCCTGGGACCGCTGATGGCGATCTACCAGGCGAGATTTCTCAAGTACCTGCACGCACGCGGCATCGCCAACACCGAAAACCGCAAGGTCTGGGTGTTTTGCGGTGATGGCGAAATGGACGAAGTGGAATCGCTGGGCGCCATCGGCGTGGCTGCGCGAGAGGGCCTGGACAACCTGATCTTCATCGTCAACTGCAACCTGCAGCGGCTCGACGGCCCGGTGCGCGGCAACGGCAAGATCATCCAGGAGCTCGAAGGCGAATTCCGGGGCGCAGGATGGAACGTCATCAAGCTGATCTGGGGTAGCTACTGGGATCCGCTGCTCGCGCGTGACAAGGACGGCGTGCTGCGCAAGATCATGATGGACACGCTGGACGGCGACTACCAGGCCATGAAGGCCAACGACGGCGCGTTCGTGCGCAAGAACTTCTTCGGCCGCCACCCCAAGGCGCTGGAGATGGTTTCCAAGATGAGCGACGAGGACATCTGGCGCCTGCAGCGCGGCGGCCACGATCCGCAAAAGGTGTATGCGGCGTATCACAAGGCCGTGAACCACAAGGGCCAGCCGACCGTGATGCTGATCAAGACCGTCAAGGGTTTCGGCATGGGCAAGAGCGGCGAAGGCAAGAACACCGCGCACCAGACCAAGAAGCTCACCGACGACGACATCCGCGCATTCCGCGACCGTTTCAACATCCCGGTGCCGGACGATCAACTGGCCGAAGTGCCGTTTTACAAGCCGGCCGATCACACGCCCGAGATGGAGTACCTGCACGCACGTCGAAAGGCGCTCGGCGGCTACCTGCCCAAGCGCCGCGCCAAGGCTGATGAGCAGCTGAAGGTTCCGCCGCTCGAAGCTTTCAAGGCCGTGCTGGAACCAACCGCCGAAGGCCGCGAGATCAGCACGACGCAGGCTTATGTGCGCTTTCTCACGGCGCTCTTGCGCGACAAGGAACTCGGCCCCCGCGCCGTGCCCATCCTGGTCGATGAAGCACGCACCTTCGGCATGGAAGGGTTGTTCCGCCAGATCGGTATCTACAACCCGGCAGGCCAGCTCTACACGCCGCAGGACAAGGACCAGGTCTCCTACTACAAGGAAGACAAGGCCGGCCAGATCCTGCAAGAGGGCATCAACGAAGCGGGCGGCATGGCCAGCTGGATTGCAGCGGCCACCTCGTACAGCACGAGCAACCGCATCATGGTGCCGTTCTACATCTACTACTCGATGTTCGGACTGCAGCGGGTCGGTGACCTGTGCTGGGCTGCCGGCGACATGCAGGCGCGTGGATTCCTGCTGGGCGGCACGTCGGGGCGCACGACGCTCAACGGCGAAGGACTGCAGCACGAAGACGGCCACAGCCACATCATGGCGGGCACGATTCCCAATTGCGTGAGCTACGACCCGACCTTCGCCCACGAAGTCGGCGTGATCATGCATCACGGCCTGACGCGCATGGTCGAGAAGCAGGACAACGTCTATTACTACCTGACGCTGCTCAACGAGAACTACCCGATGCCGGGCCTGCAGGAAGGCACCGAAGAGCAGATCATCAAGGGCATGTACATGTGCAAGCCCGGCGGCCAGACCAAGGGCGCGCCGCGCGTTCAGCTGCTGGGCTCCGGCACCATCCTGCGCGAATCGATCGCGGCCCAGGAACTGCTGGCCACCGAGTGGGGCATCGATGCCGACGTCTGGAGCTGCCCGAGCTTCAATGAACTCACGCGTGAAGGCCAGGACTGCGAGCGCTTCAACCTGCTGCATCCGCTGGACGCGCAACGCAAGTCGTTTGTCGCTCAGCAGCTTGAAAAGCACGCCGGTCCGGTGGTTGCGTCCACCGACTACATGAAGGCCTACGCCGAGCAGATTCGTCCGTTCATGCCCAAGGGCCGTACCTACAAGGTGCTGGGCACCGACGGCTTCGGCCGCAGCGATTTCCGCAGCAAGTTGCGCGAGCACTTCGAAGTCAACCGCCACTATGTCGTGGTCGCCGCGCTCAAGGCATTGAGCGAAGACGGTACCGTGCCTGCTACGAAGGTCGCTGAAGCGATCAAGAAGTACGGCATCAAGGCCGACAAGATGAATCCCCTTTACGCTTGACCCTTGAACCGCTTGAACGACAAGAGACCGGAGACAACAAAACATGGCAACGATTGAAGTGAAAGTCCCCGACATCGGGGACTTCGATGAGGTTTCGGTCATCGAAGTCCTCGTCAAGGCCGGAGACAAGGTCAAGGCCGAGCAATCGCTCGTCACGGTGGAAAGCGACAAGGCCTCGATGGAAATTCCGTCGTCGGCTGCGGGCACCGTGAAAGAGCTGAAGGTCAAGCTCGGGGACAAGGTGAAGCAGGGGAGTGTGCTGATCGTGCTGGAGGCTGATGGGGCCGGGGCTGTACCCTCACCCCAGCCCTCTCCCGCGGGCGGGAGAGGGAGCGAAGCTTCCTCATCTGCAAGCACGCAAGCACCAGCGGTTCCATCTCCCTCTCCCGCCTCTGCGGGAGAGGGCCGGGGTGAGGGCGTGCGTCCACAGACCACCGAAATCCGCGTCCCCGATATCGGCGACTTCAAGGACGTCGCTGTCATCGAAATCCTGGTCAAGCCCGGCGACACGATCAAGGCTGAGCAATCGCTGATCACCGTCGAGTCCGACAAGGCTTCGATGGAGATCCCGTCGTCTGCGGCGGGCATCTTGAAAGAGCTGAAGGTCAAGATCGGGGACACAGTGAATGTGGGGGATCTGATTGGGATGCTGGAGGGAGTCGGCGCTGCCAGCCCCTCACCCCAGCCCTCTCCCCAGAGGGGCGAGGGAGCAAGTCCGGTGGCCGTGTCTGCGGCTGTTTCTCCCTCTCCCGCAGCGGGAGAGGGCCGGGGTGAGGGCGTTCGCACACCCCCCACCGCCGCATTGCCCCCGCACGAACCCACAGCCCCCACCGCCAACCTGCCGCATGCATCCCCCTCCGTGCGCAAGTTCGCGCGCGAACTCGGCGTGCCGCTCGATGAAGTCAAGGGCACCGGTCCCAAGAGCCGCATCACGCAGGAAGATATCCAGGCATTCACGCGCGCGGTGATGAAAGGCGAGACCACCACCAAGGCAGTCGGCGCGAAACCCGCAGCGGCAGGCGGTGGCGGCGAGGCGCTCGGCCTGTTGCCATGGCCCAAGGTTGACTTCGCCAAGTTCGGTCCGGTCGAGCGCAAGGACATGGGCCGCATCAAGAAGATCAGCGGCGCAAACCTGCATCGCAACTGGGTGATGATCCCGCACGTCACGAACCATGACGACGCGGACATCACCGATCTTGAAGCGTTCCGCGTGCAGCTCAACAAGGAAAACGAGAAGTCGGGCGTCAAGCTCACCATGCTCGCTTTCCTTATCAAGGCCTGCGTTGCAGCGCTCAAGAAGTTCCCCGAGTTCAACGCTTCGCTCGATGGCGACCAGCTCGTCTACAAGCAGTACTTCAATATTGCATTCGCGGCGGACACCCCGAACGGTCTTGTCGTGCCGGTCATCAAGGACGCCGACAAGAAGGGCCTGTTCCAGATCAGCACCGAGATGGGCGAGCTCGCCAAGAAGGCGCGCGAAGGCAAGCTCGGCCCTGCCGACATGTCCGGCGCATGCTTCACGATCTCGTCATTGGGTGGCATCGGCGGACGTTATTTCACGCCGATCATCAATGCGCCTGAGGTTGCAATCCTGGGCGTATGCAAGAGCCAGATGGAACCGGTGTGGGATGGGAAACAGTTTGTGCCCAAGCTCATGCTTCCACTGTCGTTGTCGTGGGACCACCGCGTGATCGACGGCGCGTCCGCAGCTCGTTTTAACGCCTATCTCGGCGCTATCCTCGGAGACTTCCGTCGCACGATGCTGTGACGCAATTTCCGAAAGCGAGTCAATGACAACAGTAGTAGTGGTGAGAAAGGCCGGGCAGGTCGCCATCGCAGCGGACACGCTGGTCACGTTTGGCGACACGCGCCTGGCCCACAGGTTTGAAGACAACACCAAGATCTTCAAGGTCGAGAGCGAGCAAGGCCCCAGCTACATCGGCATGGCGGGTACGGTCGCTCACTTTCCTGTGCTTCGCAAAGCCATCAACTCGATGCCCAAGGAACTGCTCAAGCTCGCAAGCAAGGATGAAGTCTTCGACACGTTCACCAAACTGCATCCGTACCTGAAAGAAAACTTCTTCCTGCAAACCAAAGAGGAAGACAGCGATCCGTACGAGTCGAGCCAGTTCAGCGTGGTGATCGCCAATGGCACCGGCATCTACGGCCTGTACAGCTACCGCGAAGTGTTCGAGTTCAAGGAATTCTGGGGCATCGGTTCAGGCCGCAGCTTCGCACTCGGTGCGATGCATGCGGTTTTTGCCAAGGCCAGGACGGCCAAAGAAGTTGCCGAAGCCGGCATCGCTGCAGGCTGCGAATTCGATCGCAATTCCGCAGCGCCTGCCGACGTGTTCACGATAAAAATGAAATGAGGGTGCTCCCATGAGCCTGGTCGAAGTCAAGGTCCCGGATATCGGCGACTTCTCTGAAGTTGCGGTGATTGAATTGCTGGTGAAGCCCGGCGACACGATCAAGGCCGAGCAGTCGCTCGTGACGGTGGAGAGCGACAAGGCTTCGATGGAAATCCCTTCGACCCACGCGGGGGTCGTCAAGGACTTGCGGGTGAAGATTGGGGACAAGGTGGCGCAAGGGTCGGTGTTGTTGACGCTGGAGTCCGAGAGTGCGGGTGTGGCCGCAAGCCCCTCACCCCAACCCTCTCCCCAGAGGGGCGAGGGGGCAAGTCCCTCTGGATCCACTGCGGCTGTCTCTCCCTCTCCCGCAGCGGGAGAGGGTCGGGGTGAGGGAGTTCCCGCACCCATTCCCAATTCGTATTCCGGCGGCGCCGACATCGAATGCGACATGCTCGTCCTGGGCGCTGGGCCGGGCGGTTATTCCGCCGCATTTCGCGCCGCAGACCTCGGCATGAAAACCGTCATCGTCGAGCGCTACGCAACGCTGGGCGGCGTGTGCCTGAACGTCGGTTGCATCCCGTCCAAGGCATTGCTGCACGTCGCAGCTGTCATGGATGAAGTGAGCCACTTCGATTCGTTGGGCATCTCGTACGGCAAGCCCACCGTCGATCTCGACAAGCTGCGCGCGCACAAGGCCAAGGTCGTCGGCAAGCTGACCGGCGGCCTCGCGGCCATGGCCAAGATGCGCAAGGTCACGACCGTGCGCGGCCTGGGCGAGTTCATCGACCCGCATCACCTGCAGGTCGAAGAAACCACCGGCACCGGGCAGGAAAAAACGGGCAAGAAGCAGACGATCAAATTCAAGTACTGCATCATCGCCGCCGGTTCGCAGGCTGTGCACCTGCCGTTCATGCCGAAAGACCCGCGCGTGGTGGACTCCACCGGCGCACTGGAATTGCAGGGCAGTCCCAAGCGCATGCTGATCCTGGGCGGCGGCATCATCGGCCTGGAAATGGGCACGGTGTACTCGACCCTCGGCGCGCGGCTCGATGTGGTGGAAATGCTCGATGGCCTGATGCAGGGCGCAGATCGCGACCTGGTCAAGGTGTGGCAGAAGATGAACACGCCGCGCTTCGACAACATCATGCTCAAGACAAAGACCGTGGGTGCAGAAGCAACCGCCGAAGGCATCCTGGTGAAGTTCGAAGGCGAGCAGGCGCCCAAGGACCCGCAGGTTTACGACATCGTGCTGCAGGCCGTGGGCCGCACACCGAACGGCAAGAAGATCGGCGCAGAGAAGGCCGGCGTTGCGGTGACCGATCGCGGCTTTGTGCCCGTCGATATCCAGATGCGAACCAACGTGCCGCACATCTTCGCCATCGGCGACATCGTCGGCCAGCCCATGCTGGCGCACAAGGCCGTGCATGAAGCGCACGTCGCAGCAGAAGTCGCGTGCGGCGACATGAACGGCGATGAGCACCTCAAGCGCTCGGCTTTCAATGCGCGCGTGATCCCCAGCGTGGCCTACACCGACCCCGAGGTCGCATGGGTCGGCCTCACTGAAGAACAGGCGAAGGCCCAAGGCATTGCGATCAAGAAGGGCCACTTCCCCTGGACGGCTTCCGGTCGCGCGATCGCCAACACGCGCGACGAGGGCTTCACCAAGCTGCTGTTCGACGCATCGACCCATCGAATCCTGGGCGGCGGCATTGTGGGGACGCATGCCGGCGACATGATCGGCGAGGTGGCGCTTGCCATCGAGATGGGCGCCGACGAAATCGATATCGGCAAGACGATCCATCCGCACCCGACGCTCGGCGAGAGCATCGGCATGGCAGCCGAGATTGCTCACGGCACCTGCACGGACGTTCCGCCGCCGCGCAAGTAGACCGGGCGATGGTGCCGGGCTGAACCCGGCATCCCGCGCGAAGCCGCTACGGCCTCACCGCAGGCGTCTCGACCGCCATGCCCATAGCGCGTGCGGCCAGGTGCAGTTCCAGCTCGACCAGCTCCACGCTGTCCGCAGCCAGAGGCTCTGCCCTCACCCCCGTCATGCACCCGCGGATGCGCCTTGCGAGCGAGCCCATTGCCTGCCATTCCAGCCGATAGATCGGATATCCGGTGGCATGACCCTGCGGGATCACACTGGCCGCCAGACGGCCACCGGCGAGCTGGTCATGGCACTGCATGCACGACAGGTCAAGCTGCCCGATGCGCTGGTTGAACAGCTTCTCCCCGCGCGCGCGAAAGGGTAAGAGCCGCTCGTCACTCGAGGGCGCGATCGACATGCCGCGCGATTGCATCGCCACTGCCGCTTCCAATGAAAGCAGATCCCCGTGTTCGCGCGGCCACGAAGGCAAGCCTTGATGACGTTGACGGCAGGCGTTGATACGCATGCCCAGATCGACGGGGCGCGAGGACAGTTCATCCCAGGCGGGATACCGTGCTGCGACACCCTTCATCGACGCGATGTCGCCGTGGCAACTGGCGCAGGCTCTCGATGACGCCGCCGGCGCGCGGCCCCAGAGTGCCTTTCCATCCTGCACCGACAGCATCGCCGGATTGGCTGCGTCGTCGCGCTGCATGGCCTGCGTGGATGCGCTCATGCTGTCGAACCCGGATTTTCGGTTGTCCGGCTTCACCACGGCCATGGGCGCTGCGCAACCCAGCAGCAGTGCGGCGACGATCAATGCAATCGAACGCGTCATGCCACTGTCAACGCAAGGCGCTCGGTCTGCTGGAATCCGTTGTCGCCCTGCCAGTTGAATTCGAGCGTGCCGGAGTCGGCAGCCGTCATGAAGAACGAGAGATAGGGGTTCGCTGAAATCGCAGAGTGCAGTTCGGCTGCGAAAACTTCTTCGCCGTTGTAGTGGCAGGTGAAGATGCGGATGATGTCGCGTGGCAGCACCTTGCCGTCAGCGCCGGGTCTGAATCCTGTTTCCATCGGATGCGCGATCAAGGCCTTGATCTCGATCAGATCTCCTTGCCGCACGCCCGAGGGCACATTGATGAGCGTGCGCGCCATCAGCCTTCGCCTTCGATGCAGGCGGCCAGCACAACCACCACATCAGCGGTGTCTGTCCACACCGAGCCATCGCTCATGCGGGCAACAGCCACCAGCCTCTGGCTGGTGGCGAGCCGGATCCGGGTCGAGACCACGGCTTTGCCCGCCCGGGGTCCGAACTTGAAGCGCGCCACATCGCGCAGCGGATTTTTCTCGTTGAAGATGGCGATGCCCACGACGCGATCGGCAGCGCTCATCGGACTGTCGACTGTCACCGTCACCGGTACGGCATTGCCGTTGTCCACCAGCTTTTCGATCACGAGTTTCACGCGGCCCGTTCGCATCGGAGCTCCCTGCGCGTAGTCGGCAACCGCGGCTGCGAGCTCGTCGCGTCCCTGGGCGAGGGAGTCGGGCACGACGATGGCCAGACTGCCGAGTGCCATCAGCTCTCGCCGGTTCAGTTTCAAGGGAGTGTCGTTTGCCATCGAAGCTTCAGCGCAAGGTGAGGAGGTACGCTAACACGTCCTCGATCTGCTGGGCTTCGAGCACGGTCTTGCCCTGCCATGCGGAGCCCACTCGCGCATGACCTGTGTTGCGGTGGTAGGCGGGCATGATGCTCGAAGGATTGATGCGGCGGGAGTCCACCAGGCGCAACCGCAATTGCGCTTCGGTGGAGCGCGAACCGGCCCCTGCAAGGTCGGGCGCAAGATTGCCCTGGAACGGCTGTTCGGGAATCGGCGCGCTGTGGCACAGCAGGCAAAGGCCCACCGTTCGATTGGCAACGATGGCCCTGCCGCGCGCGGCGTCTCCGGGCACATTCGTCAGCGGCTCGGCCATCGCGGCAATTCCCTGTGCGCCAGCCGTGCATGAAAGGCTCAGCAGCACGATTGCCGCTTTCGCATGCAAGCCACTCAGGCCACTCAAGCCATGCCGGTTGCGCAAATCGGTCGCCTCAAGCCTTCTTCAGGCTGTGCTTGCTGACCGGAAGGTCGCGAATCCGCTTGCCGGTCGCGGCATAGATCGCATTGAGCACGGCAGGCGCTGCCACGGCAATCGTCGGCTCACCGACACCGCCCCAGAACCCGCCCGACGGCACGATGATCGTTTCGACCGCGGGCATGTGGCGCATCTGAACGACCGGATAGGTGCTGAAGTTGTCCTGCTCCATGCGGCCGTCCTTCATCGTGCATTCACCGAAGAGCGCAGCCGACAGCCCGTAGGAGAACGAACCTTCGACCTGTGCTTCGATTTGCTGCGGATTGACCGCGTAGCCGCAATCGGTGGCAGCGACGATGCGGTGGACTTTGAGTTCACCGTCATTACTCACCGACACTTCTGCGCAAGCGGCGACATAGCTGCCGAACCCCATCGTCTGCGCCAGACCGCGAAAGACTTTCTGGCCCTTCACATCGGGCGCGGGTGAGCCCCATTTCACCCGCTCAGCAACCGCATTGAGTACAGCCAGATGCTTGGGATGTGCTGTCATCAGCTTGCGGCGCAACGCCAGCGGGTCCTGACCGGTGGCGGCGGCGATCTCGTCGATGAAGCCTTCAAGATAGATGGCGTTCTGGTTGAGGTTCACCCCGCGCCAGAAGCCCGGCGGCACGGGCGGGTTGCGCATCGCGTGGTCGATGAGCAAATTGGGAAAGCTGTAGCCGATCGAGGCCTCGGGTCCGGGCGCGTTCAGGCCCTGGAATACAACCGGATCCCGGCCGCCCTGTATCGACTGCGGCGCAACACCGGCGAGGATCGACTGGCCCGAGATGCGCATGTGCAGGGCCGTCACATTGCCTTGCGGGTCCAGCCCGGCGACCATCTTGCATTGGGTGATCGGGTGGTAGCGGCCATGCAGCATGTCTTCTTCACGCGACCACAACAGCTTGACCGGCGTACCGGGCATCTGCTTTGCGATATCCACCGCTTGGCGCACCCAGTCGTGCACGGCACCGCGCCGGCCAAAGCCGCCGCCCAGATGCAGCTTGTAGACCTCGCATTTCGCCGCCGGAAGACCGGCCGCTTCTGCGGCTGCCGCCAGCGCGGCCTCGCCGTTTTGCGTGGGCGTCCAGACCTCGCATCGCTCGGGCGTCCAGCGGGCCGTCGCATTCATCGGCTCCATCGTTGCGTGATTCTGGTGCGGGTACGAATAGACCGCCTCGATCCTGCGGGCGGATGCGGCCAGCGCAGCCCTGGCGTCACCGTTGCTGTTGCCAACAACGGCATCGTTTGCATCCAGGCCCGCCTTCAGGATGGCGGCGGTGGTTGCGCTGGAGACCGACACGTTCGGCCCGAAGTCCCACTCGATCGGCAGGGCATCGAGCGCGGTCTTTGCACGCCACCAGGTATCGGCCACCACGGCGACTGCGCTGTCCCCCACGCGCAGCACCTTCTTCACGCCGGGACGCTTCTCGATGGCAGCTGCGTTGACCGACTTCACCTTGCCGCCAAAGACCGGGCAATCCTTGATCGCCGCGTTGAGCATGCCGGACAACTGCAGGTCGGCGCCGTAGACCTGCTTGCCGGTGACCTTGTCGACGGTGTCCAGGCGAGCCAGTCGCTTGCCCACCAGCTTCCAGTCCCTGGGATCCTTGAGTGTGACGTTGGCCGGCGCGGTGAGCTTTCCGGCGGCTGCCGACACCTTGCCGTAGGTGACGGTGCGACCCGACGGCTGGTGCGTGATCACGCCGCTCGCAGCCCTGCATTCCGACACCGGCACCTTCCATTCATCGGCGGCAGCCTGCACCAGCATCATGCGGGCCGCTGCGCCGCCCTTGCGCACATAGTCGTGCGATTCGCGGATGCCGCGGCTGCCGCCGGTCGAGAAGTTGCCCCAGGCGCGGTTACGCGCCAGGTTCTGTCCGGGGGTGGGGTACTCCGTCGTGACCCGGGCCCAGTTGCAGTCGAGTTCTTCGGCGACCAGCTGGGCCAGACCGGTGAGCGTGCCCTGTCCCATCTCCGACCGGGCGATACGGATCACCACGGAGTCGTCCGGCTTGACGACCACCCAGGCGTTGATTTCCGGAGCGGCTGCCTGTGCGTGTGCGCTGCCGGCCAATGGAATGTGAAAGCCGAGGGCAAGTCCGGCCGATGCCGAAACCTGCAGGAATCCACGGCGAGAAACCGCGCCACCCATGAGGTCGCCGTTCATGTCACGCTCCCGTCGGCATGCTGGATGTTGAGGGCGGCGCTGCGGGTATTGCCGCCCTGGGCGACCACCTTGATCGCGGCGCGGATGCGGTTGTAGGTGCCGCACCGGCAGATGTTGCTCATCGCGTCGTCGATGTCCTGGTCGCTGGGTTTGGGCTTGTCGCGCAGCAGTGCGACGGCTGACATGATCATTCCGCACTGACAGTAGCCGCATTGCGGAACGTCCAGTTGCGCCCAGGCCTTCTGCACGGGATGCGAGCCGTCGGCGGACAGACCCTCGATGGTGACGATCTTCTCGGTGGCCGCGATGGTGGAAATAGGCCGCACACAACTGCGGGTGGGCACGCCATCGATGTGGACCGTGCAGGCGCCGCACGCGGCAATGCCACAGCCGTACTTGGTGCCCGTCAGGCCGAGTTGCTCGCGCAGTGCCCAGAGCAGGGGGGTGTCGCCCTCGGCATCGACTTCACGCACGGTTCCGTTGACATTGAGTTTCGCCACGCACATCTCCAGCTTGTTGAGCCGGCGATGGTATGCAATTCGCGCAGAGGCTGCACAGAGGGCAGACCCACGTGGAAAAACGGGCTACTGGCGTTGCCCTTATTGCGGTGACGGGCGTGCCTGCTGCTGCTGCACCACCTGCGCGCCGGGCGCCAGGCCCATCACGCGCCGCGCGCCATCGAAGCGCGTCTTCCAGTAGCTTTGACCCATGTCTTCAACGCGCACTTGCGCGCCTGGCTTGGGTGAGTGAATGAACTTGCCTTCGCCGACGTAGATGCCGACGTGGCTGAACGTGCGCTTCATGGTGTTGAAGAACACCAGGTCGCCGGGTTGCAGGTCCTGCTTCTCGATTGTCTGGGTGGCCGCGGCCTGCTCGTTGGCGCGGCGCGGAAGAACCAGGCCGACGGTGCGCTCATACATGGACCGGACAAATCCGCTGCAATCAAAGCCGGTATCGGCATCGTTGCCGCCCCTGCGATAAGGCACGCCCAGGAATCCCATGGCAGTCATGACCAGGTCAGAGGTGTGGTGGGAGACGGTCTGGCCGACTTTTTCGAGCTTCTCGATCAGTCCCTTGTCGGCCATGAAGCGGCCGACCTCATCTTCGGCCGTGTGCGGCGCGGCCTGGGCGCAAGTGCAGGCGACCGCGAGCGAAAGGATGAGCCATTTATGCATTGGTCGCAAGGATACAGGGGTCAATCCTGACAAGTCAAGTGAGGTGATGCGCGCAAGTCATTGATTTATATAGGCAAGAAGTGTGTTGCTGTAACGGTCGGCTCCGTTTCGGACCTGATTGGGCAAGAATGACCGTCATGAACTACGTCACACGCACAGGTCGGGCATGGGTTTCCCGGGCCGTCTTTCCCTCCATTCTTGCAGTGCTTTTCTTTGCAGCTTCCGGTGGTACTTTGGCACAGGTACTCAAGACCGCAACCGTTGCCCAGGGCCTTGAAAACCCGTGGGCCGTGGCGTTCCTGCCTGAAGGGCGATTTCTGGTGACCGAACGCGGCGGCCGCATGCGGGTCGTGCAGCCCGATGGCAAGGTCGGCGCGCCGCTCGCAGGCGTGCCTGAAGTAGCCGCAGGCGGGCAGGGCGGACTGCTCGATGTCGTGCTGGATTCGGGCTTTGCCGGTAACCGGCAGCTGTTCTTTTGCTTTTCCGAGCCCGGCGGTGGCGGCAACAGCACCGCGCTGGCGCGCGCCAGGCTATCGGCCGATTCGACGCGTCTCGAAGACGTGAAGGTCATCTTCAGCCAGAAGCCGAAGTTTGC
Organism: Caenimonas sp. SL110; assembly: GCF_001044395.1. Taxonomy (GTDB): domain Bacteria; phylum Pseudomonadota; class Gammaproteobacteria; order Burkholderiales; family Burkholderiaceae_C; genus Ramlibacter. The sequence continues at coordinate 177,769 of NZ_JANU01000031.1, read as the reverse complement.
GAGCACCGCACACTTTGGTTGCCGCATCGTGGAGGACCGCGCCGGGATGCTCTTCCTGACCCTGGGCGACCGGTTCTCGCGCAAGGACGATGCGCAGACCCTGGACAACCACCACGGCAAGGTGCTGCGGCTGACCAAGGAGGGTGCGCCGGCGCCCGGCAATCCATTCATCGGCCGTGCCGGCGCACTGCCCGAGATCTACAGCTTCGGCCATCGCAACTCGCAGGGCGCGACGCTCGCGCCCGACGGCAGCTTCTGGATGCACGAGCACGGGCCGCAAGGCGGCGATGAAGTGAACCTGCCGCAGCCCGGCCGCAACTACGGCTGGCCTGTCATCACCTACGGGGAGAACTACGGCGGCGGCAAGATCGGCGAGGGCGTTACAGCGCGCGCCGGCATGGAGCAGCCGCTGCACTACTGGGTGCCTTCGATTGCGCCTTCCGGCATGGTCTTCGTCACGAGCGATCGCTATGGCGCTGCAATGAAGGGCAGCCTGCTGGTCGGCTCGCTCAAGTTCGGGCATGTCGCCCGCCTGGAAATCGCTGGAGGCAAGGTCGTGCGTGAGCAGAAGGCGGCCGAGGGCCTGGGCCGGGTTCGCGATGTACGGCAAGGACCGGACGGCCTCATCTACCTCTTGACCGATGCACGCGACGGCAAGCTGCTTCGCCTGCTCGCGCCGTAGCTGCCGACGCAGTTCAGGGCTTGATCAGTCCCTTGCGCACCGCGTAGAGTGTGAGGCTTGCGATGTCGTTGAGGTGCAGGCGTTCCATGATGCGAGCGCGATGCACGTCCACGGTCTTGGGTGACAGGCCCAGCTCGTAAGCGATTTCCTTGGATGCGCGCCCTTGCGCGATCAGCTTGAGGATTTCGATCTGGCGATGGGTGAGTTCATCGTCGATGGTGGGCTCGGACGGCTGCAGCAAACGCTGGGCGATGGATGGGCTGAAGTAGCTGCCGGTGGCCATCACGCTGCGCACCGCCTGTTCGAGCTCGAACGGCGGCGCATCTTTCATCAGGTAGCCACAGGCACCATTGGCCACCGCGCGCTTGACGAAATCGACGGTGTCGTACATCGACAGCACCAGCAGGCGAACCTCCGGGTGCCTGGCGTGGATCTCTGAGATGGCGGTGATGCCGTCCATGCCGGGCATCGAAATGTCTGTCATCACGATGTCGGGCATCAGGTCATCGACCAGCGTGATGAGCTCTTGCCCATCGCGTGCTTCGGCGATGACTTCGACGCCGGCCACCATGGTGAGCAGTGCCTTGATGCCCGATCGCACGAGGTCATGGTCATCGGCCAGGACGATTCGGATCGCCTTGGTAGTCGCAGGATTTTTCATCGACTCCCCTAATCTTTTTGTCGCGCTGTTGTTATAGCACTGCGCGTATCGCAACGCCCTTGCCGGGCGCGGTTCGGATCATCAAACGTCCGCCTGCCAGCTCGGTTCGCTCGATCATGCCGTGCAGGCCGAAGTTTCGTGCGCTCGCACGGCCGTCCAGCAGCTCATGCTTGTCAAAGCCAACGCCATCGTCAATGACGAGCAGACCGATGCGATCGTCGGCAAGAAAACGGATGCGAACTGCGATGTGCGTTGCGCTGGCATGGCGCAGCGCGTTGTTGAGCGCCTCCTGCACCAGCCGCAGTACGACGGCAGCCGAGTCGCCGGGCCTGGCGGGTTCAACGCCGCGCGAGGTCACCTTGAACGCGAGCCCTGCCGGTTCTGCAATTCGTTGCACCGCGAACTGGGTCGCAGCGACGAGCCCCAACAGGTCGAGTTGCGCCGGCCGCAGCTCGAACGAGAGTGTCTTGACCTGCTGGACAGCGCCCTGGGCCATCTCCATTGCGATGGCCGTGTAGCGTTTGGCGGCTTCGGGGTCGGCGGTCTTTTCGGCGGCATGCAGGTGGATGACCATGCCGGTCAGCGTTTGCCCGAGCTGGTCGTGCAATTCACGCGAGATGAGATTGCGTTCGCGCTCCTGGGCAACGACCAGGCGCGCTGACAGCTTCTTCAGGCGGCTGTAGGCCGCAGCCAGTTCGGCGCTCATGCGCTCCTGTTCCTGCAGGCGGCGCCGCTCGGTCATCACACGGTCAATGATCTGGGGCAGTGTGCCCAGCTTGTCCTTGGTGAGGTAATCCTTGGCACCGCAACGAAGCACATGCACCGCAGCATCTTCGCCGATGGCGCGCGTGACCACCACCAGCGGCGTATGGCAGCGGCGCGCGATCAGGATCTGCAGGGCTGCATACGGAGAAAACCGCGGCATGTTGAAGTCGCACAGGATCACGTCGAAATCCAGGGCCAGCGCATCGGTGAAACCGCCGGCTTCGTCCACGCGGTGAAGCTGGTAGCGCCGATGCGGGTCCGCGCGTTCGAGCGCGATGGCCATGAGCTCGACGTCGTCCGGGTTGTCTTCCACACAGAGCAACCGGATGGTCGGGGGTTGAACTACTTCTTGTGTCACACGGGTCCCGGCAATTTCGGGTCAGTGTACTGTGGCCCTGTGCTGCGTGGGTACCTTGGTCTTAGGTCATACACACATTGACATTGGTTGCCGCCACGCCAAACTGCCGGGTGAGGCCGTCAGCTTTTTTCGCATGGAGTACCCATCACTTCCGTGCGCGCGCAGTCAACGCGAAAGACCGGTCAAACAGGGCAGGAAAGTAATAAAAGAGTGACACGTACATTCGGCCTACGCGCAGCTTTGACGCTTTTGGTGCTCATTGCGATCTCGCCGGTATTCGCGGTCGTTGTACAGGCCTCGCTCGCCGAGCAGGAAGCGCGGCTGGCCCGCGCGCAGGCAACCCTTCAATCGGTCGTCGATCTCGGTGCCGCGCACCAGGAAAGCCTGGTGGAGGGCGCCCGACAGATGCTCGCGGCCATCGCCTATTCGCCGCCTGTGTTTGGCGGCAGCCTGCAGGAGTGTTCCGATTACCTGCGCAAGCTCCAGAAGCACTACCCGGTGGGTTACGGCAATTTCGGCGTGCTGGACGAGCAGGGGCGCCTGACCTGCCGCGGAAATGCGCCCGCGAGCGCCATCAATTCAAGCGATCGACCTTTTTACCGCCGCGCGGTGGAGACGGGCCTTTTCACGGTGGGCGAATTCACCTTGAGCCGTGCGAGCGGCAAGCCCATCCTGACGTTCGGCTTTCCGGTTTATCGGGACGATGACGGCCGCACCTTGCGCGGAGTCACCTACCTTGCGCTGGATGTGGGGCAAGCCGACATGCACCTTCGCAAGCTCTCGCTCACCCCCGAAGTCACGCTTTTTGTCACTGACGAAGGGGGCAGGGTGCTGGCCTCCAATGGCGCACGCGCCGCCAGCGTGGGCAGCGTGGTTCCCGAGGGCTTCCTGCAGCGCGCGATCGCTGCCGGCCATCAGGATGCGCGTATCGCCACCGGCAGTGACGGCAGCGACTGGTTGTACGCGCTGCAGCCCATCGGCCGGGCTGGCGACAACAAGCTCTATGTCGCGGGAATCAGCTCGCGCTCGCAGATCCTTGCGCCAGCGGCCGGGCGTCTGCAGATGCAGGTCGCGGCGTTGAGCCTGATTGCACTGACCGCCGCGATACTCGCGTGGATTTTCGGCGACCGCGTGCTGGCGCGACCGGTGCGTCACCTGCTGGGCCGGGTGGACGCGCTGGCCCAGGAGCGGCTTCCGCTGGACTTGCCGGCTGCACGGATGCCGCTGCGCGAACTGGACCAGCTCGACAGGCGTTTTGCGGACGTGGCCCGGCGGCTGGTCGAGCGCTCGTTGCAGCGCGATGCGGCCATGGCCGAAATGGAGCACCAGCGTCACCTGCTGGAATCGGTGTTCGAAGGCATGGCCGAAGGTGTGCTGGTGGTCGATCCCAAGGGCAGGTTGCTCCATGTCAATCGGGCGGCCCACAGCATTCTGGGCGGACTGGCCGCGCTCACGGCGAGCAATGATTTCGCGCGCGCATCGCCCGTCGACCTGGGCCTGTACAACGTCGATGAGTCTGGCGTCACGCAAGAAGAGCGGCCCCTGACGCGAGCACTGGGAGGCGAAAGCGTGGAGCGCTTTCGCTGTATCGTTCGCGCGCCCCTGTCCGGCGGTGCAGAGAAGGTGGTGCAGGGCAGCGCCCGCCCGCTGCCGGGGCCCGAGGGCCGTGCTGCCGGGGCCATGCTCGTGTTCTTCGAGGTGACCCGGGCCTGGCGCGCCGAGAAGGAGCTGCGCGACAGCGAGTCGCGCTACCGCCTGCTGTTCGATTCGAATCCGCATCCGATGTGGGTGTTCGATCGTGAAACGCTGCGCTTCCTGACGGTGAACGACGCCGCAGTGGCGCACTACGGCTACAGCAGGGATGAGTTTCTGTCGATGACCATCGAACAGATACGGCCGTCCGAGGACATTTCCGCGTTGCGCTCCAGTCTGGCGGGGCTGCCCTCAGGAAGCAGCGCGCGGGGCTGGCGCCACCAGCTCAAGAGCGGCGAGCTGATCTGGGTGGAAATTTCTTCGCACATCCTCGACTACGACGGTCGTCCTGCGCGGGTGGTGCTGGCCCACGACGTGACGACGCTGCTGGAAGCCCACATGCTGCTGGAGCGGGCCAACGAGACGCTGGAGCACCGGGTGCAGGAGCGAACGCGCGAACTTCACGTCGCCAATCGCGAACTGGAGTCCTTTGCCTATTCGGTGTCGCACGACCTGCGCGCGCCTCTGGCAGCGATTGACGGATTCGGCAGGGCTTTGCTGGCAAAGCATAGCGATGACCTGGACGCACAGGCCCGGCACTTTCTGGAGCGCATCCGCGAGAACACCCGCCACATGGGCGAGCTGATCGACGACCTGTTGTCACTTGCGCGAGTCACGCGCACGGAGATACGTGCGGAACTGGTGAACCTCGCACCCAAGGCAAGGCAAATTGTCGAGGCGCTGCGACATCGCTTTGCGCAGCGTGAGGTCCAGGTTGAGATCGACGACGACATCCTGTGCGTCGGCGATGCGCGCCTGGCGGCCATCGCGCTGGAAAACCTCATCGGCAATGCGTGGAAGTTCACCAGCCGCGCGGCCGCACCGAGCATCCATGTCGGAAGCCGCCTTTCGCCCGAGGGGGAGCGCATTGTCTTTGTGGCGGACAACGGCGCGGGATTCGACATGGCCTATGCGGGCAAGCTGTTCAACGCGTTTCACCGCCTGCATGCGTCCAGCGATTTCGAGGGAACGGGCATCGGGCTTGCCACCGTGCACCGTATCGTCACTCGCCATGGCGGGCGCGTGTGGGCGCAGGCGAGGCCGGGCGAAGGGGCCACGTTCAGTTTCACGTTGATCCCAGGAGAACAAAATGAAAAACAGCCGGATCCTGCTGGTGGAGGACAACCCGGATCATCAGGAACTGACCCTGATGACACTGGCCGAAAACCACGTCCGCAATGAAATCATCGTGGCCGGTGACGGCATCGAGGCGATCGATTACCTGTTTGGCACCGGCAAATACGCCGGCCGTGACGTGGACGATGTCCCGGCATTGATCCTGCTGGACCTGAAGATGCCCCGCGCGAACGGAATCGACGTGCTCAGGCGGGTGCGTGGCGACAGCCGCACGCGCTACGTGCCGGTGGTGATCCTCACGTCGTCGAGCGAAGAAGAAGACATCGTCGCCAGCCTTGAAGGCGGCGCCAACAGCTACGTGCGCAAGCCTGTGGACTTCACGCGGTTCATCGAGCAGGTCCAGCGGCTGCACGTTTACTGGATGCTCGTTCACGAGATGCCGGGCCGGCCTTAAGTGTCTAGGCAATTTTCCTAGCGCCACTGCGGCGTTTGCCCTAAGTCGCGCTGCGCATCGCGTGGTCTCATCCTTGCACGCCCCATCCGCGGGCGACAGGGGCGAGAAGATGAACAGCGAATTCGTGACAACACCGCAGCATGCAGGCCAGGCAGGTCGCCGGGAAACGGGGCCCGCAGCGATGCCGCGCGGCTGGGTTTCTCACTCGTTGCGGCAAATGGAGCGCTGGATTGCCTGGTCGATCGCGGTCTATTCAGCCTGGCTGGCCACGTTCGTGTACCCGGATGTCCCCGTCCTGTGGTTTTCGGTGCTGTATGCGGGCTTGATCGGGTGGTGGGCCGAGGTCCACCCGGCGCGTTCGCATGGGGTGATGGCTCTGCGTGGCGCCGCGCTGCTGGCTGGTGCCTGGGTGCTGCATACACAGATCGTGGCTCATGTGGGCGGACCCGGCGGCGCTTTCTTCATGTGGCTCGGGGTCCCGTGCCTGCTCTATGCATTCCTGCTTCGGCCGGTATGGGCTGGGGCACTGGTGTTGCTGGCGATCGCCGAACTCTCAGCGGCGGCCGTGCTGGCGGGCTCTGGATTGATGGAGGCTGGGTTCCTTGCGCAGATCGGGTTCCTGTGCATCTTCCCGTTGCTGCTGGGCATGCGGTTCGGTGCGGAGTTCCGCCGGCCCGATGATTTGCTTGAAGCCGGACGCATTGATCCGGTCACGTCGCTCTACAACAAGTCGGGCCTGCTCGCCTATGGCAGCCAGATGCTCGATGAGTGCAACGTGGCGGGCAAGCCGCTTGCCGTCGTGGTGTTCGACTGCCGCGACCTGGTCGAGGTGCGCAGCCTGTACAGCCCGGACATTGCCCGCCGGATGATGGCGCGCGCCGTGCAGAAGTTTGTGGCGCTGGCATCCGACCGTGGCCTGGCAGCCCGCACCGGTTCGACCGAGTTCACCGTCGTGCTTCCCGGCATGAACCGCGATAAGGCGCTTGCCGCCATCGCAAAGGTGCTGGGCCATCCGAGCCGCATCGAGCTGGACACCGGCGATGACGAAGTCGTGGTGGTGCCCAGCTTCGCGCTGGACTGCTCGGGACCGGACATCGAGTCGATGCATGAGTTGTACCGCGAGGTGCAACGCACGCTGGTGGACGCAGGCGCGCAAGAGCTGCGGCGACAGACCTGGCTGCAACGTGAGCGCGAGCGGCACTCTCGGCCGGTGGGGCTCAGGGCTATCGACGGTGCCATGAGTTCCCTGGCAAGCTAGCCCTTGGGCGAAGCCTTCGCAGGCAAGTCCACCATCACCGGTTGGCCCGGCGCGCTGCAACCCATGTCGCAGCACTTGCCCGGTTGGCGGTTGCGGGTGATCGCGCGGTTGGGATCGTGGGCGACACCCCGGTCGAGCAGGCGTTCGACCAGTTCGACCTTGGAGCCGACCGGGTAGTTGCGCCAGATCTCCTGTTTCATCGCCGCGGGCGAGCCGCCGCCGTGCAGGCTGATCACGCTGTACCAGCCGCCCTGGTAGCCGGCTGTCAGGTCTTCGATGAAGCGGGCGGTTTCAATGCGCTTTTCGTAAGGCACGGCCGGATTGGCGCGCAGCACATCCGACAGCTTTGCGCCGGTTTCAGGGTTGTGGTCTTCATCGGGGCCGGGCAGCGTCACGATCAGCCCGCCGCTCACGTAGTGGGCGATGCGGTGCATGTCGTAGATCTGTGTTGCCAGCAGCAGCTTGCCCACGTTGGAGAACACGGGGTCAGGCATGAACGTGCCGCTCCATTCGTCGGCCTTGCCATACACGCTGGCCGCGACGCCGCAGGCATAGAAACCTTCGGTGATCTTGATGAGCTCGACCATCTGTTCGCGCAGATGCGACTCGGCGCCCGGATCGAATCCGTTGGCTTCGCACATCAGGGCGCCGGCGCCGATCAGCAAATCACCGAACCCCGCACGCGCTCCAATGCAGGTCTGGCGGTGATGTGTCGCGTAGCTGTAAGTCAGATGACCGGAGTGCTCCCATTCGCCGGCGTAGAAGACGTTTTCCCAAGGCACGAAGACGTTCTCGAAGATGCACACGCCGGTGCTCTGGCCGTACTTGCGCGAAAAGAGCGCCTCGCCGTGCTCCACCTTTTCACCGGGTCGTCCCGCAGGCCGCGCGACGATCGTCAGCCCAGGCGCATCGACAGGCACTGAGCAGCAAACGGCAAAGTCGGCATCTTCCTTGCCCATGTTGCGGCAGGGCATCACGAGCAATTCGTGGACATACGGCGCGCCGGTGACGATGGCCTTGGTGCCCGAGATCACGATGCCTTTGGCATTGCGCTCGACCACATGCAGGTAGCTGTCCGCGTTGGCCTGCATGTGGGGGCGCAGGCTCCGGTCGCCCTTGGCGTCGGTCATGGCAACGCCAATCGTCAGGTCCTGGTCCTGCACGCGATGCAGGTATTCAAGAAAGCGGCCGGTGTGTTCCTTGCCACCCCTTGCGTCGTCGATGCGCGCGGTGACCTGGGCCAGCGCGTTGAGTGCATCGTGGGTGAGATAGCGCTGCGCGCAGCCGGTCTCCTGGCAGACAAGCCGCACCGCTTCGAGCTTGTTGAGCAGGTCGCCGGCGCTCATGTCGATGTGGCTCAGGCGATTGACGCGCTTGCCGCTCGTGTGTTGAACCGCCGTCATGATCGGCGCGTATTCGGGCTTGAGGGCGTAGTCGTAGGTCAGCGCAATCGCATTGATGCCCGGCTGGAGCATGCGTTCATCGGCGATGCTTTCAATCTTTCGTCCGTCGACGAACACGTTCGGCTTATAGCGGCGAAGCGACTCGCGATAGTCGTCGCCAGACATCATGAGGGCCGTGGGTGTTGGAGCGTTCACTGCTTTGTCTCCGTGGATTTTTCTGGATTTGTCCGTAGATGTTTGTACCCGCAGCGGCGATTGAATCACGCTGGAATAATCGAGTCCATGCTCCTAGACCTTGATGACTCCCAACTCGTGCTGGTGGATTACCAGTCCCGCCTCATGCCCTCCATCCATGAGGGCGAACAGGTGATACGCAACGCCATGCGGCTCGCGCGTGTGGCGCAGCTTCTGGAGGTCCCTGTCTGGGGCACCGAAGAAAACCCGGATCGCCTGGGCCCGAACCCGCCCGAACTCAAGGCGCTGTGTCAAAGGACCTTCGCCAAGACGAGTTTCAGCGCGGTAGCCGATGGCTTTGCCGAGTTGTTGCGCCCGCCTGCTCGCCCGCAGGGCGGCAATGCGCGCAGCCTGCCCAAGCACTTGCAAAAGCCCCAGCAGTCGGGTCCCGAGCCGCGCAACACCATCGTGATCGCCGGCTGCGAAGCCCATGTCTGCCTGCTGCAAACCTCGCTCGACCTGCTGGAAGACGAGTTCGAAGTGTGGGTCGTCACCGATGCCTGCAGTTCGCGCAGCGAGCGCAATCGCGATGCGGCGTTCGACCGTCTGGCAGGGGCGGGCGCAGAATTGGTGACGACAGAGATGGTCGCTTTCGAATGGCTGCGCAGTTGCGACCATCCCGCATTTCGCGAGGTGCTCGATCTCGTGAAGTAGCGCTTTTGCATGCGCCGCTGTCAGCTGTGGGCAAGGCGCGTGGACACAATCGGGCGAGTTCAAGGAGACACCATGACCGGATTCGCGCAGTTCCATAGCCGCTCGTTGCAGGACCGTGAGGAGTTCTGGGCCGAGCAGGCCCGCCTGATCGCCTGGCACAAGCCGCCTGTGCAGATCTGCGACAACAGCAACCCGCCGTTTGCGCGCTGGTTCGTCGGCGGGCAAACCAACCTGTGTCACAACGCGGTGGACCGGCACCTGATCAACCGGCCCAACCAGCCGGCGCTGATCTACGTTTCGACCGAGACGAACACCGAGAAGACCTACACATTCCTGGAACTGCACCGCGAAGTGCAGCGCACAGCCGCTGCGCTCAAGGGCATGGGCGTCAAGCGCGGCGATCGCGTGTTGATCTACATGCCGATGATCGCTGAAGCGGCTTTTGCCATGCTGGCCTGCGCGCGCATCGGCGCGATCCATTCGGTGGTGTTCGGCGGTTTTGCTTCGGTGTCGCTGGCCTCGCGTATCGAAGACTTCGCGCCCAAGGTGATCATCAGTGCCGACGCCGGTTCGCGCGGCGGCAAGGTGCTGGCGTACAAGCCCTTGCTCGATGAAGCGATCCGGCTGTCCAGCCACAAGCCGGAATCGGTGTTGATGGTGGATCGGGGCCTTGCGCCGATGGAGATGGTGGCGGGCCGCGACCACGGCTGGAGCGAGCTGATGGAGCGTCACGCCCATGAGCATGTCGAGTGCGAGTGGATGGAATCGACCGACATCAGCTACACCATCTACACCAGCGGAACGACCGGCAGACCCAAGGGCGTGCAGCGCGACGTGGGCGGCTATGCCGTGGCTCTTGCTGCGAGCATGAAGCACATCTTCATGGGCGAGCCGGGCGAGACCTACTTCTCCACCAGCGACATCGGCTGGGTGGTGGGTCACAGCTACATCGTCTATGGGCCACTCATCGCCGGCATGGCGACCATCATGTACGAGGGCCTGCCGATCCGCCCCGATGCCGGCATCTGGTGGAGCCTGGTCGAAAAATACAAGGTCACGGCCATGTTCAGCGCGCCGACGGCGGTGCGCGTGCTCAAGAAGCAGGACCCGGCGTTCCTGAAACAGTACGACCTTTCAAGCCTGAAGGCGCTGTTCCTGGCCGGCGAGCCGCTCGACGAGCCCACCGGCCGCTGGATCAGCGACAGCCTGGGTGTGCCCATCATCGACAACTACTGGCAGACCGAAAGCGGCTGGCCCATCCTCACCATTGCCAACGGCGTCGAGAAGAAGTCGAGCAAGTTCGGCAGCCCCGGCGTGCCCATGTACGGCTACGACGTGAAGATCGTGCATGAGAGTACCGGCGAGGAACTGACCGGCGCGGGCGAAAAGGGCGTTGTGGTCATCGAAGGGCCCACGCCACCCGGCTTCATGCAAACGATCTGGGGCGATGACGCGAGGTACGTCAACACCTATTGGAAGACGGTGCCGGGCAAGATGGTCTACAGCACGTTTGACTGGGGTATCCGCGATGCCGATGGGTACTTCTACATTCTTGGCCGCACCGACGACGTGATCAATGTGGCGGGGCATCGGCTGGGCACGCGCGAAATCGAAGAGAGCATTTCCAGTCATTCGAACGTGGCCGAAGTCGCTGTGGTTGGCGTGGCCGATCCGCTCAAGGGGCAGGTCGCGATGGCGTTCGTGGTTGCGCGCGACAGCTCGGAGCTGGTCAATACCGCTGCGAGGCTGAAGCTCGAAGGCGACATCATGAAGGTTGTCGACGAACAGTTGGGCGCCGTGGCGCGGCCGGCGCGGGTGCATTTTGTGAATGTGCTGCCCAAGACGCGCAGCGGGAAACTGCTGCGCCGCGCGATCCAGGCGGTGGCTGAAGGCCGCGACCCTGGAGACCTGACGACGATTGAAGATCCGTCAGCGTTGCAGCAGCTCAAGGATTTGATGTCGGCCTGACGGTGTCATGGCGGGCCCGACCCCGTCCGGTAACTAAAGAACTAAAACCTAAGCAAACGCCACCCGCAAAAGGTGGCACAATTCCTGTCGCAACACGAGGCCCTTCCAGCCACAGTCGCATCCGCCATCCGGTCCAGCCGTGTCGCGGAAGGTTCCACCAACCAGCCAATGCCTCCTGAAGGGGGGCGGAAAGTCAGCGCAGCATGAGCGATCCAGGCACCGTCTACACGGCCTACAAGGGTAATTCTTACCTTTTCGGCGGCAACGCCCCGTACGTCGAAGAGATGTACGAAAACTACCTCGCCAACCCCACCAGCGTTCCCGATACCTGGCGCGAATATTTCGACGCGCTCCAGCACGTGCCGGCCGTCGATGGGTCCGAGGCTAAAGATGTCCCGCACCTTCCGGTCATCAACGCTTTCGCTGAACGCGCCAAGCAGGGCGGCACCAAGGTGGTCGTCGCTACCGGCGCCGATTCGGAGATGGGACGCAAGCGCACGGCGGTCCAGCAGCTGATCGCGGCGTACCGCAATGTCGGCGCACGCTGGGCCGACCTCGATCCGCTCAAGCGCGCCGAGCGCGAAAAGATTCCCGAGCTCGAACCGTCGTTCTACGGCTTCACCGACGCCGACCAGGAGACCGTGTTCAATACGAGCAACACGTTCTTCGGCAAGGAGTCGATGACGCTTCGCGAGCTGATCAACGGCCTGCGCGAAACCTACTGCGGCCCCATCGGCGCCGAGTACATGTACATCACCGACCAGGTGCGCAAGCGCTGGTGGCAGCAGAAGCTGGAGTCGATTCGCAGCAAGCCGAATTTTTCGGCCGACAAGAAAAAGCACATCCTCGATCGCGTCACGGCTGCTGAAGGCCTGGAGCGCTTCCTGCACACCAAGTACGTCGGCCAGAAGCGTTTCTCGCTCGAAGGCGGCGAGAGCTTCATCGCATCGCTCGATGAAATCGTGCAAAGCGGCGGTGCCCGCGGCGTCCAGGAAATCGTGATCGGCATGGCCCACCGCGGCCGCCTGAACGTGCTGGTGAACGTCATGGGCAAGATGCCCGCCGACCTGTTTGCCGAGTTCGACCACACGGCCAAGGAAGACCTGCCGTCCGGCGACGTGAAGTATCACCAGGGCTTCAGCTCCGATGTCAGCACGCCCGGCGGCCCGGTGCACCTGAGCCTGGCGTTCAACCCTTCGCACCTCGAAATCGTGAACCCGGTTGTCGAAGGTTCGGTGCGCGCGCGCATGGACCGCCGCGCCGACCCCAAGGGCCAACAGGTGCTGCCGGTGCTGGTGCACGGCGACGCGGCCTTTGCAGGGCAGGGCGTTGTGATGGAAACGCTGGCGCTGGCCGAAACCCGTGGCTATTTCACGGGTGGCACGGTGCACGTGGTCATCAACAACCAGATCGGCTTCACCACTTCAGACCCGCGTGACAGCCGCTCGACGCTGTACTGCACCGACGTCGTCAAGATGATCGAAGCGCCGGTTCTGCACGTCAACGGTGACGATCCCGAAGCCGTGGTGCTCGCGACGCAACTGGCACTGGACTACCGCATGGAGTTCAGCAAGGACGTCGTGCTGGACATCGTGTGCTTCCGCAAGCTGGGCCACAACGAGCAGGACACACCGTCCCTCACGCAGCCGCTCATGTACAAGAAGATCGGCCAGCACCCCGGCACGCGCAAGCTGTACGCAGACAAGCTGGCTGCGCAGGCGCTGGGCGATACGCTGGGCGACGACATGGTCAAGGCCTACCGCGCGGCCATGGACCAGGGCAAGCACACGGTCGATCCGGTGCTCACCAACTTCAAGAGCAAGTACGCCGTCGACTGGCAGCCGTTCCTGGGCAAGAAGTGGACTGACGCGGCCGACACCGCGATTCCGATGGCCGAGTGGAAGCGTCTGGCTGAGAAGGTCACCACGCTGCCGGCTGACTTCACCCCGCATCCGCTGGTCAAGAAGGTGCTGGACGATCGCGCCGCCATGGGTCGTGGCGATGTCAATGTCGATTGGGGCATGGGCGAGCACATGGCTTACGCGTCGCTGGTCGCCAGCGGCTACCCGGTGCGCCTGTCGGGCGAGGATTGCGGCCGTGGCACGTTCACGCACCGTCACGCCGTGCTGCACGACCAGAACCGCGAGAAGTGGGACATCGGCACGTACACACCGCTTTGCAACGTGGCCGACAACCAGGCGCCGTTCGTGGTCATCGACTCGATCCTGTCCGAAGAGGCCGTGCTCGGCTTCGAGTACGGCTATGCATCGAACGATCCGAACACGCTCGTGATCTGGGAAGCGCAGTTCGGCGATTTCGTCAACGGCGCACAGGTCGTGATTGACCAGTTCATCGCGTCCGGCGAAGTGAAGTGGGGCCGCGTCAACGGCATCACGCTGATGCTGCCGCACGGCTACGAAGGCCAGGGCCCGGAGCACAGCTCGGCGCGCCTGGAGCGCTTCATGCAGCTGTCGGCCGACACCAATATGCAGGTGGTGCAGCCCACGACGGCCAGCCAGATCTTCCACGTGCTGCGCCGCCAGATGGTCCGCAGCCTGCGCAAGCCGCTGATCATCATGACGCCCAAGTCGCTGCTGCGAAACAAGGACGCGACCTCGCCGCTGGTGGAATTCACCAAGGGCACCTTCCAGACCATCATTCCCGAGAACAAGGAATTGAAGGCCGACAAGGTCAAGCGCATCGTTGTCTGCTCGGGCAAGGTGTACTACGACCTCGCCAAGAAGCGCGAAGAGCGCGGCAGCGATGACGCCGTCATCCTGCGGGTCGAGCAGCTCTATCCGTTCCCGCACAAGGCTTTTGCTGCGGAACTGAAAAAGTACCCGAACGCCACTGAAGTCGTGTGGTGCCAGGACGAGCCGCAAAACCAGGGCGCATGGTTCTTCGTGCAGCATTACATCCACGAAAACCTTCTGGACGGCCAGAAGCTCGCATACGCCGGACGGCCTTCGTCGGCGTCCCCGGCAGTGGGCTACGCCCACTTGCACCAGGAGCAGCAAAAAGCGCTGGTCGAAGGCGCATTCGGCAAGCTCAAGGGCTTCATCCTGACGAAGTGATGCCGCAAAACAAGGCGCCGCTGTCTTGCGGCGCACTTGCGGCCCCAAAGATATTGAGACTGGAAAAACAAAATGGCTATCGTTGAAGTGAAGGTCCCGCAACTGTCTGAATCAGTTGCCGAAGCGACCCTGGTGCAGTGGAAGAAGAAGGCTGGCGACATGGTCGCGATCGATGAGATCCTGATCGAGATCGAAACCGACAAGGTCGTGCTGGAAGTACCCGCGCCGGCCGCAGGTATGTTGGGCGAAATCCTGCAGGGCGACGGCGCGACCGTCGCGGCTGAACAGGTCATTGCAAGGATCGATACCGAAGGCAAGGGCGCTGCAGCCGCTCCCGCAAGCGCACCGGCTGCAGCCGCCGCGCCAGCCGCACTGGCGGCAGCGTCCGCCGGCAGCATGGCTGGCGTTGCAATGCCAGCAGCCGCCAAGATCATGGCTGACAACAATCTTGCGGCCGGCTCCGTGCCCGGCACAGGCAAGGACGGCCGCGTGACCAAGGGTGATGTGCTGGGCGCTGTCGCCGGTGGCGCTGCGCCCAAGGTTGCGGCTCCGGTTGCCGCACCTGCTGCACCTGTCGCGCCAAAGGCTTCCTTGCCGCAGGTCTCTTCCCCCGTGGCCGCGCCCGACCTGGGCGAGCGCCCCGAGCAGCGCGTGCCCATGAGCCGCCTGCGCGCACGCGTGGCCGAGCGCCTGCTGCAGTCGCAATCGACCAACGCCATCCTGACCACGTTCAACGAAGTGAACATGGCCCCGGTGATGGAAATGCGCAAGCGCTTCCAGGAGAAGTTCGAAAAAGAGCACGGCGTGAAGATCGGCTTCATGAGCTTCTTCGTGAAGGCGGCGGTTCATGCGCTCAAGAAGTACCCGGTGCTCAACGCTTCCACCGATGGCAACGACATCGTCTATCACGGCTATTTCGACATCGGCATCGCGGTCGGCTCCCCACGCGGCCTGGTCGTGCCTATCTTGCGCAACGCCGACCAGATGAGCTTTGCCGACATCGAAAAGAAGATCGCCGAATACGGCGCCAAGGCGCGCGACGGCAAGCTGGGCATCGAAGAGATGACGGGCGGCACGTTCTCGATCTCCAACGGTGGTGTGTTCGGCTCGATGCTGTCTACTCCCATCATCAACCCGCCGCAGTCGGCCATCCTGGGCGTGCACGCGACCAAGGACCGCGCCGTGGTCGAAAACGGTCAGGTCGTGGTTCGCCCGATGAACTACCTGGCCATGAGCTACGACCACCGCATCATTGACGGCCGCGAAGCTGTGCTCGGTCTGGTTGCGATGAAGGAAGCGCTGGAAGACCCGGCGCGCCTTTTGTTCGACATCTGATGCGACACCTGTTTGCGGGCGCTCTGGCGCTCGTCCTGTGCTGGTCAGCAATGGGTGCGAGCGGGGCGCAGTTCGGCTCCGCTCCCTCACCGCGGGGCGAGTCGCTGCGGCTCGCATGTCCGGCCTCGGAGCTGCTTCACGCCGATTGCTCGCTCGCGGGCATCGGCAAGGACGGCAAGCAGGCGTATCCGGCAACAGCGATGAAATTCACCGAGGCCACGCTGCAGACGCAGGTGCTTCAACAAGTGGCTTTGGCCAAGCGCGATAGCCCGGTGGTGGGCGACATCGCGATGGACGCGCAATCGGTCGATCGGCTCGCGGCCATCGACTGGGAGCGCTGCCTTGAAAGCAAGCAGATGGGACGCGATGCCGTGTTGTGCGCGCCCGCTGGCCAGCAGCCCGAGTGGGCGGTGCTGTTCCTGCGCGGCAAGTGCGAACGCTGCAAGTTCGAGCCCATCGTTTTGAAGAAAGAATGAACAAGATATGAGCAAGCAATTCGACGTGATCGTCATTGGCGGCGGCCCTGGCGGCTACATCGGCGCGATCCGCGCTGCGCAACTGGGCTTCAGCGTCGCCTGCATCGACGAGTGGAAGAACAAGGACGGCAAGCCCGCACCGGGCGGCACCTGCACGAACGTGGGTTGCATCCCGTCCAAGGCGCTGCTGCAATCGTCCGAGCATTACGAACATGCCGGCAAGCACTTTGCCGACCACGGAATCGAAGTCAAGGGACTGGGCCTGGATCTCGCGAAGATGCTGGCCCGCAAGGACCAGGTCGTCAAGCAGAACAACGACGGCATCCTGTTCCTGTTCAAGAAGAACAAGATCACGTTCTTCCATGGACGTGGATCGTTCGTGAAGGCAGCGGACGCAGGCTACGAAATCAAGGTGGCCGGTTCGACCGAAGAAATCATCACCGGCAAGCACGTCATCATCGCCACCGGCTCCAATGCCCGCGCGTTGCCCGGCACGCCGTTCGACGAAGAGAACATCCTCTCCAACGATGGCGCCTTGCGTATCACCGAGGTCCCAAAGAAGCTGGGCCTGATCGGTTCGGGCGTCATCGGGCTGGAAATGGGTTCGGTCTGGCGCCGCCTGGGCGCTGAAGTGACCGTGCTCGAAGCACTGCCGACCTTCCTGGGCGCCGTCGATGAGCAGATCGCCAAGGAAGCCAAGAAGGCGTTCGACAAGCAGGGATTGAAGATCGAACTCGGCGTGAAGGTCGGCGAGATCAAGTCGTCCGGCAAGTCGGTGTCGGTTGCATGGACCAACGCCAAGGGCGAAGCGCAGACGCTGGACGTCGACAAGCTCATCATCTCCATCGGCCGGGTGCCCAACACGACTGGCCTGAATACCGAAGCTGTCGGGCTCAAGCTCGATGAGCGCGGCGCCGTGGTGGTCGATGGCGATTGCAGGACGAACCTTGCAAACGTCTGGGCAGTGGGCGACGTGGTGCGCGGCCCGATGCTGGCGCACAAGGCGGAAGAAGAGGGTGTTGCGGTCGCCGAGCGCATCGCCGGCCAGCACGGCCATGTCAACTTCAACACCGTCCCCTGGGTCATCTACACCAGCCCCGAAATCGCATGGGTCGGCCAGACCGAACAGCAGCTCAAGGCTTCGGGTGTGAAGTACAAGGCCGGCACGTTCCCGTTCATGGCCAATGGGCGCGCACGCGCACTGGGCGATACGACGGGCATGGTGAAGTTCCTGGCCGATGCCACCACCGACGAAATCCTGGGCGTGCATATCGTGGGGCCGCAGGCCAGCGAGCTGATCTCCGAAGCGGTTGTGGCCATGGAGTTCCGCGCGTCGTCCGAAGACATCGCGCGCATCTGCCATGCCCATCCCTCGTTGTCGGAAGCGACCAAGGAAGCGGCGCTCGCAGTGGACAAGCGGACGCTGAACTTCTAAGCCAAGGCCATGACCGTTCGCGAAGTCTACGAACGCGAACTTCAGGCGCGAGGCTATACCAGCGACCCTGCGCAGCTTCGCGCCGTCGAGGCGCTCGAGCGATGCGCGTCCGAGTGGGCGGCATTCAAGGAGCAGCGCTCCAATGTCTTCAAGAAGCTGATCAACCGCCCGGATATTCCGCGCGGTGTCTACATGTACGGAGGCGTGGGGCGCGGTAAGAGCTTTCTCATGGATTGCTTCTACACGGCGGTGCCGCTCGTGCGCAAGACGCGGCTGCATTTCCATGAGTTCATGCGCGAAGTGCACCGCGAGCTTGCCGAGATGCAGGGCACGGTCAACCCGCTGGACGTGCTGGGCGCTCGAATGGCCAAGCGCTACCGTTTGATCTGCTTTGATGAGTTCCACGTCGCCGACATCACCGACGCGATGATCCTGCATCGCCTGCTGCAGTCGCTGTTCGACAACGGTGTCGGCTTTGTGACGACCTCCAACTTCAAGCCCGACGATCTGTACCCCGACGGTCTGCACCGCGATCGGGTGTTGCCGGCCATTGCACTGCTGAACGAGCGGCTCGAAGTATTGAGTGTGGACAACGGCGTTGACTACCGGCGCCGCACCATGGAACAGGTCAAGCTCTACCACACACCGCTCGGCCCCGAGGCTGACGAGCAGATGAACGACGCCTTCACGCGGCTGGCCGCATCGAAGGACGAAAACCCGGTGCTGCATATCGAGGCGCGAGAAATCCGCGCACGCCGTATGGCCGGCGGTGTTGTGTGGTTCGACTTTCGCACGTTGTGCGGCGGGCCACGGTCGCAGAACGACTACCTGGAGATCGCGAGCCAGTTTCACACGCTGCTGCTGAGCGATGTGCCGCAGATGCCGGTACGGATGGCGTCGGAAGCGCGGCGCTTTACATGGCTGATAGACGTGCTTTACGACAGGCGCGTCAAATTGATCCTGTCGGCGGCGGTGCCAGCGCAGGCGTTGTACACCGAGGGGCCGATGGCCCACGAGTTTCCGCGCACCGTGTCGCGGCTGACAGAAATGCAGTCGGTCGAGTACCTTGCGCTGGAGCACCGAACGGTCGACACACGCCTGACATGAAGCACATTTTTCGCATCACAGTTCTTGCCTTTGCCGCCGTGCTTGCGCTGCCGCTGGGCGCGCAGCCGCTGCCCGCGCAACTGCCTGCGTCAGCTCAGGTCCAGGGCAACTTTGCCGTCGAGAAGGCCCGCATCGCCCGCGAGCGCAATGCGGCAGAGGCCTTGTACAAGGTCGAGGAAAAGGCCTGCTACCAGAAGTTCGCCGTGACCGACTGCGTCAATGACGCGCGGGACAAGCGCCGGGTCGTCATGACCGAACTGCATCGGCAGGAGGTCGCCGTCAACGACGTCGAGCGCAAACGCAAGGCCGCAGAGCGGCTGCAAAGCATCGCCGAGAAGTCTGCACCGCAGAAGCAGGCCGAGAGGAAAGCGGACACTGAAAAGGCTCGTGTCGATGCGAAAGAGCGCGAGTCACGCGGTGTGCAAAAAGCGGCAAAGGCCGCGGCTTCGGCACCGCGCCCGGGGTCATCTGCCGCGCGGCAGGCCGAGATCGACG
This sequence comes from Caenimonas sp. SL110, assembly GCF_001044395.1. GTDB lineage: Bacteria > Pseudomonadota > Gammaproteobacteria > Burkholderiales > Burkholderiaceae_C > Ramlibacter. Next base: position 158,581 of record NZ_JANU01000031.1, on the reverse strand, counting down.
AGAAGGTCAAAGGCAAGGCGGCGGACCTGCAAAGCCGGATGCAGGCTGCAGGGCAGGCCGTGAAGGACCGTCAGGAAAGAGAGGCCAGCGCCAAGGCCCACAAGGAAGCGTTGGCCAAGCGCCTTGCAGATCGCAAGAAGCCGCCACCCAAACCGCTGCCGCCCCCACCGCCCTGACTCGCGCCGGCACAAGCGCAGCCATCAGCGCAGACATCGGCGCTGCGCCTTCAGCTCTCCAGTGGCTCCAGCTTCACGATGGCAATCGACAGGTTGTCGCCGCCTCCGCGCCCCCGTGAACGCGCCTTTTCGATCAGGAACTCGGTCGCTTCGCGTGGCGAGAGCGACGACAGCACCGAGCCGAGTTCGGCGGGGCTGAAGTAATGCCAGACGCCATCGCTGCAGGCCATGATCACATCGCCGGGTCGCAGCATGCTGATGAAGTGATGGTCAGCCGGCGGGTCTTCTTCAGCGCCCAGGCATCCCATCAGGATGTTCGATTGCGGATGGACGTTGGCTTCTTCTTCGGTGAGTTCGCCTCTATCCACCAGCGTCTGCACGTACGAGTGATCCATCGTGCGCTTCACCAGCTTGCCCGCATGGTAGTGATAGATGCGCGAATCGCCTGCATGAATCCAGTGGCAGTCGCCAGCCGGGTTGATCAGGAATGCCGCGAATGTGCTGTGAGGCTCCTGTTCCGCCGAAATGGCGGTGAGCTTGATCACCAGGTGCGCTTCCTGGATCATCTGCTTGAGCAGATTGGAGGCGTCGTCATGGTCGGGCGAGTAGCGCTCAAAGAGCTGCCGCGCCGTCATCATGACCTGGTCGGACGCCTTGCGCCCGCCGCTCCTGCCGCCCATGCCATCGGCGACGATGCCCAACACGCAGCCGGGCAGGCGTGGATGGCTGATGAGGGCCACCTGGTCCTGCTGGTATTCACGGTCACCCTTGTGGATGCCCGTTGAAGCGGTGAGTCGATAACCCTTGCTGATAGTCGTAGCCATAGGTGGGTGTTGGTCCTTTCCCCCAAGCTCGATTATTGCTTGCGAAAAGCTTATTATTGAGCGAACCCGGCCAGGGACTCACCCGGGCAACTGCTGACTCTTGGATTCCAATCTCCATTCTCCTGAACGACGGCTGATCGAATTGCGCATGGAACATGCCGATCTCGACGCCATGATCGACCGCGCGAGCGACGAGCAACCCATGGATGAGCTCATGATGCGGCGCCTGAAAAAACGCAGGCTTGCCCTGCGCGACCAGATTGCCCGATTCGAACTCGCGCTCGATCCCAAAGAACCGGCTTGATGTCAGACGCCGACGGCGTGCAACAAAGCGCCAGCCCCCTTTCTCCACGTTCCCTTGTCGAGCCGGTCCGCGAAGTTTTTGCGGGGGAGGGTGAGCTGTCGCGTGCGGCCGAGCAGTTTCGCCCACGTCACGGCCAGACCGAGATGGCGCTGGCAGTGGCTCGCATCATCGAAACCGGCGGAGCGCTGGTCGTTGAAGCCGGGACCGGCGTCGGCAAGACCTTCTCGTATCTCGTCCCTGCGCTGCTCTCCGGCGAACGCGTGCTCCTGTCCACGGCCACCAAGACCTTGCAGGACCAGTTGTTCGGACGTGATTTGCCCAAGCTGGTCGAAGCCCTGGGCCTGCCGGTGCGAACCGCACTGCTCAAGGGACGTGGCAGCTATCTGTGTATTCACCGGATGGAACTGGCGCGGCGCGATGCAAGCCTGCCCGATCGTTCCGCGCTGCGGTCACTGGCAAAAATCGAGGAGTGGGCTACTGCCACCAGGACCGGCGACCTGGCCGAGCTGCCGGGCCTGGACGAGCGGTCCCCGCTGATCCCGCTGGTCACCTCCACGCGCGAGAATTGCCTGGGTAACCAGTGCCCCAAATTCCGCGCGTGTCATGTCAACATCGCGCGCCGCGAGGCTCTCGCGGCGGACGTGGTCGTGGTCAATCACCACCTGTTTTTTGCGGACCTCGCGGTGCGCGAGTCGGGCATGGCTGAATTGCTCCCCACTGTGCGCATTGCGATCTTCGATGAGGCCCACCAGCTCAATGAGACCGGCGTGCAGTTCCTGGGCACGTACATCACCACGGGGCAATTGCTCGACTTCGCACGGGACATGCTCGCCGCCGGTTTGCAGTTCGCGCGCGGATTGGTGGACTGGCAAGTCGCCGTCTCCGCAGTGGAGCGCGCGACACGCGATCTTCGTTTGGTCGTCGGCAAGTCGGCGCCCGGCAACCGGTTGCGCTGGGTCGAAGAGTCGCCTGAGGGCATTGCTTCCCGCGACTGGGTAGAGGCACTCGACACGCTGCATGAATCGATCAAGCTGGCGATGGATGCGCTGTCCACCGTGACCGAGATTGCTCCGGACTTCCAGCGCCTGTTCGAGCGCGCGCAGGAGTTCGCGCGCAAGGTCGAGAAGTTTGGCGACCCGTGTGAGCGTGATGCCGTGCGCTGGGTCGATGTCGGGACGCAGCTGCGCCTGGTCGAGTCGCCGCTGGACATTGCCAAGGCGGTGCAGGAAAAACTCCTGAAGACCGGCGGCGAAGAGGTCTCCAATCGCTCATGGGTATTCACCTCGGCAACGCTGGGTGATGACGCGAAACTCTCGTGGTTCACCGAGCCCTGCGGCCTGCAGGAAGCTGAAATCCTGAAAGTCGAAAGTCCTTTCGACTACGCCACACAGGCCTCGGTTTACGTTCCGCGCGACATCGTCAAACCCAACGACCCAGCCCATAGCCGGCAGGTGGCTGAACTGGCGGCCAAGGGTGCGGCGCAACTCGGCGGCAGGACCATGGTGCTGACGACGACGCTTCGCGCCCTGAGATCCATCGGTGAGGATTTGCAGCGGCGATTTGGCGCTGACAGTGGCGACGGGCAGATCGAAGTGCTGGTGCAAGGGCAGTGGCCCAAGCGCCGGCTGATCGAGCGATTTCGCGAAGGCGCATCGCAGGGCCGCGCGGGCTGTGTGCTGGTCGCCTCAGCATCATTCTGGGAAGGCGTGGACCTGCCCGGTGATGCATTGCAGCTCGTGGTGATCGACAAGCTCCCGTTTCCGCCACCGGGCGATCCGCTGGTCGAGGCCCGGTCGCAGCGACTCGAAGCGCAGGGTCGCAGCTCGTTCAACGACTATTCAATTCCAGAGGCGGCAGTGGCCCTGAAGCAGGGAGCAGGGCGGCTGATACGGCGCGAATCGGACCAGGGGGTACTGGTCGTTTGCGATACCCGTCTGGTGACGATGGGCTATGGCCGCCGCCTGATGGCGGCGCTGCCGCCGATGCGGCGGCTTCAGTCCAGCGAAGAACTGATGGATGCGCTCACCAGAATTTCCACCACGGCTCCTGCGTGGACCTGACGCCTTTGCTCAGATACTCGCTGCGCGGGTAGGTCTTTTCAAAAACACGCTTGGTGTCGTCCCGCAATTGGGCCATGCCCAGCTGGTCGTACGAGCGCATGAGAATGAAGAGCGCCTCTTCAAGGGCTGGCACATCCTGGTAGTCGGTCAATGCGCTCTGTGCGCGATTGATTGCTGCCACATAGGCGCCGCGTGTGTAGTAGTAGCGTGCCACGTGCACTTCGTACTGGGCCAGCGAGTTGACGATGTAGATCATGCGCGCCTTCGCATCGGGCGTGTAGCGCGAATCCGGGTAGCGGGTGGCCAGCTCCTTGAAAGCCTCGAACGATTCCTTGGCGGCCTTCTGGTCGCGCTCGGACAGGTCCTGGCGCACGATGAAAGACAGCAGGCCGAGGTTGTCGTTGAAATTCACGATGCCCTTGAGATACAGGGCATAGTCGATGGCCGGGCTCGCGGGATGCAGCTTCATGAACCGGTCGATCGTGGCCAGCGCGGCGGCCTGGTCATTGGCGCGGTATTGTGCGTAGGCCTTGTCCAGCTGGGCCTGCTGCGCCAGTGGTGTGCCGGCAGCGCGGCCTTCGAGTTTTTCGAGCAATGGAATGGCGCGATCGAATGCGCCGTTGGCAACTTCATCCTTGGCTTCGGAGTAAAGCTTGTTGGCGCTCCAGGCGTCCTGCTTGGCTTCGTCCGACTTGAACGTTGGCAACAATGAGCATCCGGCCACTGAGACGGCCATGACAGTGGCCATTGCAATCGCAGGCAACGCGGATAATTTGGCACGCAACATCGGGAAAACTTTCTTGAATCAGGGCAATTTCATTATATCGACCGACCCCCACGACGACCTCGCTGATGCAGGCCCCGACGCCGAGACTCGGGCTTTCATCGTCGATGCCGCCCATCACGGCCGCAGGCTCGACCACGCATTGGCAGCACTCGTCCCGGAGTTTTCCCGCAACTACCTGCAACAGCTGATAGAGGCCGGAGCGGTCACGATCAACCGGATTGCGGCAACGCGTTCCTCGCAAAAGGTGAAAGCCGGCGACGAGGGAACGGTCGAGCTCAAACCCACCCCGCAGAGCCAGGCCTTCAAGCCGGAGGCCATGGATCTTGACGTGGTCCATGAAGATGAGCACCTGCTGGTGGTCAACAAGCCCGCCGGCCTGGTGGTGCATCCCGCACCCGGCAACTGGAGCGGCACGCTGCTCAACGGGTTGCTCGCGCGCGATCCGCTGGCCAGTACGCTGCCCCGTGCAGGCATCGTGCACCGGCTGGACAAGGACACCAGCGGCCTGATGGTGGTCGCGCGCACGCGAGCTGCTATGGACCTGCTGGTTGCCATGATCGCCGCGCGCGACGTCTCGCGGCAATACGTCGCACTGGCGCATCGCACCTGGGGCGGGACGATCACGCGGCACGTCGACGCGCCCATCGGACGCGACCCGCGCAATCGCCTGCGCATGGCGGTGGTCGAGACCGGCAAGCCCGCGCAGACCGACTTCGAACTGCTCCAGGACGCTGAAGAAGGCTGCTGGGTGCGCGCCACGCTTCACACCGGGCGCACGCATCAGATCCGTGTCCATATGGCGCACATCGGGCATCCCCTGGTGGCCGATGAAGTCTATGGGGGCACTCCTGCAGCGTCGATGAAGCGCCAGGCCCTGCATGCCTTCCGGCTGGGATTTGTGCACCCGGTGACGGGTATGGAACTGGAGTTTCATGCACCGCTGCCGCCTGATATCCAGCACGCGTTGGGCATCTGGGGCCTGCGCTACAATGACCTCGAATGGCTCACCCGCCACGCCCCCTAGATGGCGTCTGGCACTGCACCACGCAATGACTTCGTGCCGCAGCCGTGCTGTTGAGCCCCAGAAAAAAATGCCCTGGAAACAGTCCCTTTGGGGCCCCTGTTTAGCCCTTTGAGTTTTGGCCCTTGATGTGGGCGCCGATCGAGGCGCCTTTTCCCGGAACGGCAAGACATGAATACGACGGATGCCCGACGCGTCCTCGAAACCGCCCTGATCTGCTCGCAGCAACCGCTTCCGGTTCGCGAGCTTCGCGTCCTGTTCAACGATGAGCTGGGTGCGGACACGATCAAGGCGCTGCTTTCGGACCTGCAAAATGAATGGACACAGCGCGGCGTCGAGCTCGTGCAAGTTGCGAGCGGCTGGCGTTTTCAAAGCCGGCCGTCCATGCGCGAATATCTCGACAGGCTGCACCCCGAGAAGCCGCCGAAGTACACACGGGCAGTGCTCGAAACGCTGGCGATCATTGCGTACCGCCAGCCGGTGACGCGTGGCGACATGGAAGACATCCGCGGCGTCACCATCAACGCGCTCATCCTCAAGCAGCTTGAAGACCGCGGCTGGGTTGAAGTCATCGGCCACCGGGAAGCCGCCGGACGGCCCGCGCTCTTTGCCACCACGCGGCAGTTCCTTGACGACCTGGGCATCGAGTCGCTCGACCAGTTGCCGGTGCTGCAAAGCCCGGGCGAGCAGGTCAACTTGCTGGCGTCGCTCGCCACACCTGTCGACGACATGCAGCCGGCACTGGCGATGGAACCCGAAGCCGTCGTGCCTGAGCTCATGCCTGAGCTTATGCCTGAGCTTATGCCTGATCAATCGGAGTCCCCGATCGAGAGCGATTTACCTGAAATCCCAGACGGCCAGGCGCAAGCCCAGCCGACGTCCGCGGCCGATGCCGCGCAAGTCCAGGCCGCAGACGATGCAGCCGAAGAATTCGAGAACTGAAAGCATGAACGAACCCCTGCCCGGCACCGAGACGCCGCCCACCGGAGAGACCGAAAACAAGGCCCCGGCTGCTGTGCAAGAGCAGGCGCCAGGCAAGGCCGCTGCGCCAGTCGGCGACACCGCGGCCCGGCCGGCCCGCGCTGAACGCACGGCAAAGGTCCAGGAGCAGGACGAAGACGAAGACGAAGAAGACGACGACCAGGGCCATGAAGGGCAGGACTACGACGAAGATGACGATGAGGACGACGATGACGACCTGCAGCCCGGGGCCCGCCGGAAGGTCGCTCCCGCGCTGCCGCCCGCGCCACCCATCCTTTTTGCCGACGTGGTCTCCGGACAGTTCGACGAGCAGGCGGCCGAGTCCGCCGAAGACCCACCCAAGCGCGTCCTGCAACCGCAGGTCGATACGCCCAAGCTGCACAAGGTGCTCGCGCAGGCAGGCCTCGGTTCGCGGCTCGAGATGGAGCAGCTCATCACCCAGGGGCGCATCTCGGTCAACAACGAGCCAGCGCACATCGGCCAACGCATCCAGTTCGGCGATTCGGTCAAGGTCAATGGCAAGCCAGTGCGGTTTCGCATTGCACCGCCGCCGGCCCGCGTCATTGCGTATCACAAGCCTGTCGGCGAAGTCGTCACGAACGACGATCCGCAAAATCGACCCACCGTGTTTCGCCGGTTGCCGCGATTGGGCCAGGGCAAGTGGCAGTCGGTCGGACGGCTCGATCTCAACACCGAAGGCCTTCTGCTTTTCACCAGCTCGGGTGAGCTGGCCAACAAGCTCATGCATCCCCGTTTCGGGCTGGAGCGCGAATACGCGGTGCGCGTGCTCGGCGCCCTGAGCAACGAAGAAAAGCAGCGCCTGCTTGACGGCATCGAACTCGAAGACGGCAGGGCGCAATTCGGCACCATCGAAGACGGTGGTGGCGAGGGCGCAAACACCTGGTATCGCGTCACGATCTCCGAAGGCCGCAATCGCGAAGTGAGACGTCTGTTCGAGGCGCTCGGCCATGCAGTGAGCCGACTCATCCGTATCCGCTATGGCGCGATGATGCTGCCGCGCGGCTTGAAGCGCGGTGCTTTCATGGAACTGGACGAGCGTGACATTCGCTCGCTCGTGCAGGCCGCTGGCGCGAACTCAGGTGGTGACCGCGAACGTCCGCCGCGTGGTGAAGGCCGCGGCGATGGCCGGGGCGAAGGGCGTGGCGATGGCCGTGGTGATGGTCGCCGCGACGGCCGAGGTGATGTCAGGGGACCCGGCGGCGAAGCGGGTCCCGCAGGTGGCGGGCGCAACCGGCGCCGTCGCAGCGGTGGACGCGGACCGGGACCCAACAATGCCAGTCAGCAGCGCACGGACGGCCCGCCCATCCAGGGCAACAACGCCAATCGGGGTGGCGGCGGTGGCAATTTCGGTGGAGGCCAGGGCCAGCAGCGCCGCAACAAGGATCGCACCAGCGACCGGGGCGATCGCCAGGGCGCAGGCAGCTCACAACCCGATCCGATGAAAACTTCTCTCGGCTACATCGGCGCCGACAGCTTCACGCGGCAGCGCCAGGGGGCAGGCGGTGGTGGACAGCGCCGCGGGGGTGGCGGAGGCGGACGTGGGGGCGGTGGTGGAGGCTTTGGCGGTGGAAGCGGTGGTGGGGGCGGTGGTGGAGGACCACGCCGCGGCGGCGGCGGCGGGGGAGGCCGTGGCCGATAGAGGCCTTTCGCGGTCATTTGTCATGTTGACCGGTTAAAATCGTAGGCTTTGCCGAACTTTCCGGTCCGGCGAAGCCCAAAAACTCAAGCTCAGGAAAAAAGCAATGGCTATCGAACGCACCCTCTCCATCATCAAGCCCGACGCAGTGGCCAAGAATGTCATCGGCCAGATCTACGCCCGCTTCGAGGCTGCCGGCCTGAAGGTCATCGCTGCCCGCATGGCACATCTGTCCCGCGGTGAAGCCGAGCAGTTCTACGCTGTTCACAAAGAGCGTCCCTTCTTCAAGGACCTCGTCGAATTCATGATCTCCGGTCCTGTGATGATCTCGGCGCTCGAAGGCGAAAACGCCATCGCCAAGCATCGCGACCTGATGGGCGCTACCGACCCCAAGAAGGCGGCTCCCGGCACCATCCGCGCCGACTTCGCCGACAGCATCGATGCCAACGCAGTGCACGGCTCCGACGCTCCTGAAACCGCCAAAGTCGAAGTCTCGTTCTTCTTCCCCGGCATGAACATCTATTCGCGCTAAGCGAATCACCATGCAATGACCGCCAACCTTCTGGATTTCGACCTGGAAGGTCTGGCCGCGTTTTGCGAGGGCCTGGGTGAAAAGCGCTTTCGCGCCACCCAGCTGTTCCGCTGGATCCACCAGCGCGGCGCCCATCAATTCGACGAGATGAGCGACCTGGCGAAATCACTTCGCGAGAAGCTCAAGACCACCGCCCGCGTCGAGGGGCTCACCATCATCTCCCAGCAGGAATCGAAGGACGGCACGATCAAGTGGCTGTTCGATGTCGGCAATGGCGATGCGGTCGAGGCTGTATTCATCCCCGAAGACGACAGGGGCACCCTTTGCGTGTCCTCGCAAGCCGGCTGCGCTGTCGGCTGCCGTTTCTGCTCCACGGGCCATCAGGGCTTTTCGCGCAACCTCACCTCTGGCGAAATCGTCGCGCAGCTCTGGTTTGCCGAGCACTTCCTGCGCAAGCATCTCAAGCGCGATGAACGCATCATCTCCAATGTGGTGATGATGGGCATGGGCGAGCCGCTGCAAAATTACTCGGCGCTGGTGCCTGCGCTTCGCGTGATGCTCGACGATCATGGCTACGGCCTTTCGCGTCGCCGTGTCACGGTCTCGACTTCTGGCGTTGTCCCGATGATGGACAGGCTGGGGCAGGATTGCCCCGTCGCCCTGGCCGTGTCTTTGCACGCGCCCAACGACGAGCTGCGCGACAACCTCGTTCCGCTCAATCGCAAGTACCCGCTGGCCGAGTTGCTGGACGCCTGCCGCCGTTATCTTGAACACGCGCCACGCGACTTCATCACGTTTGAGTACTGCATGCTCGACGGCGTGAACGACCAGCCCGAACACGCCAGGCAACTGGTTGACCTGGTGCGGGGCCACGGCCAGGTCAACGGCGGCGTGTCCTGCAAGATCAACCTCATTCCATTCAATCCGTTCCCGCAATCGGGGCTGACGCGTTCGCCCCACAAACAGGTCGTCGCTTTCGCGAAAATCCTGAGCGATGCTGGTATCGTCACCACTGTGCGAAAAACCAGAGGGGACGACATCGACGCCGCGTGCGGCCAGCTGGCCGGCGACGTCAAGGACCGCACCCGGGTTGACGAGCGAATCGCCCGGCAACGCACGGTGATGCTCAAGTCCGTGCCGTTCAGCGCCCCCGTTGCCAAGGAGAATTGAGACCATGTTGATGAGGACCGCCTTGCTGGTGGCCGCAGCATTTTCGGCATTGGCCGGCTGCACCACCCCGATGAACGCTGCGGGCGGCTCCGGCGGCCAGCGCGACATCATCACCGAGTCGGACGAACCCGATTCGCGCCGCCGCGCGCGCATTCGCATGGAACTGGCGGTTGGCTACTTCGAGCAGGGCCAGACCACCGTGGCGCTCGACGAACTCAAGCAGGTGATCACCCAGGACCCGACGTTTCCTGACGCGTACAACCTGCGCGGCCTGATCTACATGCGCCTGAACGATAACCGCCTGGCCGAAGAGAGCTTTCGCCGTGCCGTCACGCTCAATCCCAACGACCCGAATGTGCAGCACAACCTGGGTTGGTTGATGTGCCAGACCGGCCGATATGACGAGGCCAAACGGTCGTTCGATGTGGTGATGTCGAACGCCACTTACACCGGCCGGGCCAAGACCTTGATGGCCCAGGGCGTGTGCGAAGTGCGCGCCGGCAAGCTGGCCGAGGCTGAACGCAGCCTTGCGCGGTCCTACGAGCTCGATGCAGCCAACCCGGTGACCGGGTTCAACCTTGCCAATCTCCTGTACAAGCGCGGCGACTACACCCGCGCGCAGTTCTATATCCGGCGCCTGAATAATTCCGACATGGCGAATTCAGAGACGCTCTGGTTGGGAATCAAGGTCGAGCGACGCATGAACGACATGGTGGCGCTGCGGCAACTGGGCGAGCAACTCAAGAAGCGCTATGCGCAGTCGCGAGAGGCGGGCCTGTACGAGCGGGGTTCATTCGATGAGTGACGAGTGGGGAGAGGGCGAAGCCGTCCCGGCGGCGCCGGTTCATGAAGGGCCAACGGCCGGTGCGCTCTTGCGCCAGGCTCGCGAGGCCGCCGGACTGCACGTGGCCGCGCTGGCTGTTGCGCTCAAGGTGCCCGTGCGCAAGCTTGAGGCGCTGGAGGACGATCGACACGACCTGATGCCCGACAACGTCTTCGTTCGCGGCCTGGCGGCCAGCGTCTGCCGTACGCTGAAAATCGATCCGCAGCCCATCATGGAACGTTTGCCGCAAAGGGCTGCGCCTCGCCTGGTGCGGACCGATGAAGGCGTCAACGCGCCGTTTCGCGCGGCAAGCGATGCGGCGCCGCCGACCTGGTTTGCACAGTTGACCCGGCCGGTGTTCCTTGCCGTATTTGCACTGCTGTTTGGGGCACTGATATTGATTTTGCTTCCGGTGGCGCGAGACGACGTGTTGCCCCGCGCACGCGTCGAGACGGCGCCCCTGCCGGCCGCCACGCCACTCGTGATCCCGGGTGAAGCGCCTGCTGCGCCGGCTTCCGGTGCCGCCGCGCCGCCGGGCGCAGTCGAGTCAGCCGCTCCTGCTCCCGAAGCCACACAAGCGCTCGCGCTCGCGCCTGCTGCGTCTGTCGCTGTTCCGCCGGTTCCTGTGGCTGCAGGCAGCGTTGCAGCGCCGGTCGAACCGGCGGTAGCGGCGGTAGCGGCGAATTCAACCGTCGTCTTCCGTGCCAAGGGTCCGTCCTGGGTCGAGGTGACGGACGCCAGGGGCGCGGTCACGCTTCGAAAAGTGCTTGCGCAAGGAGAAGCGGTCGGGGCGGATGGCGTGCTGCCTCTGCGCGTGACCGTCGGTCGCACGGATATGACCGACGTCGAAGTGCGCGGCAAGCCGTTCGACCTTGCACCCCACTCGAAGTCCGACAACGTCGCGCGATTTGAAGTCAGGTAATCCGATGATCGAGCCGTGCCTTCCCATTGAGCCTGCGTATCCCAAGCCCCGTCATACCCGGCAGGCCAGGGCCCAGTGGGGTTCCCGTGTCGTGACGATTGGCGGCGACGCGCCCGTTCGCATCCAGTCGATGACCAATACCGACACCGTCGATGCGATCGGCACCGCGATCCAGGTCAAAGAGCTGGCCATCGCGGGCTCCGAGCTGGTTCGTATCACCGTCAATACACCTGAAGCCGCGGCGCAGGTGCCTTACATCCGCGAGCAGCTCGACCGGATGGGGATCGACGTGCCGCTGATTGGCGACTTTCATTACAACGGGCATCGCCTGCTCACCGACTACCCGGACTGCGCGCAGGCATTGTCCAAGTACCGGATCAATCCAGGCAATGTTGGCAAGGGCGACAAGCGCGACAAGCAGTTCGGCCAGATGATCGAAGCGGCGATGCGTTACGACAAAGTCGTGCGCATCGGCGTCAATTGGGGCAGCCTCGACCAGGAACTGCTTGCCGACCTGATGGACATCAACAGCAAGCGCGCGGACCCGTGGGACGCCCGGTCGGTGATGTACGAAGCGCTCATCACGTCGGCCGTGGAGTCGGCAGGCCGTGCAGTGGAGATGGGCATGGACGCCAGCCAGATCATCCTGTCGTGCAAGGTCAGCGGCGTGCAGGACCTGATCTCGGTGTATCGCGAGCTGAGCAAGCGCTGCGACTACGCATTGCACCTGGGGCTGACCGAAGCCGGCATGGGCACCAAAGGCACCGTCGCATCCAGCGTGGCGCTGGGCATCCTGCAGCAAGAGGGCATCGGCGACACGATCCGCGTTTCGCTCACGCCCGCACCTGGTGAAGCACGAACGCAGGAAGTCGTGATCGCATCCGAAATCATCCAGTCGCTGGGCCTGCGCAGCTTCGTGCCCAGTGTCACGGCCTGTCCCGGTTGCGGTCGCACCACGAGCACCACCTTCCAGGAACTGGCCCAGCAGATCGATGGCTACCTGCGCACGCAGATGCCGGTCTGGAAGGCAAAGTATCCCGGCGTCGAAAAGATGAAAGTGGCCGTCATGGGCTGCATCGTCAATGGCCCGGGCGAGAGCAAGCATGCCGATATCGGCATCAGCCTGCCCGGCACCGGCGAAGCGCCTGCAGCACCTGTCTTCATCGATGGGCACAAGGCGCTCACCCTGCGCGGCGATAACATCGCCAGCGAATTCCACCAGATCGTCGAAGACTACGTCGAAAAGCGTTACGGCCAGATCGCCGAGAACGCCTGACCTCCAGAAAAATGGCTGAAAAACTCAGTGCCGTCAAAGGCATGAACGACATCCTGCCCGCGAGCGTGCCGCGCAAGGAGATTCTTCCGCGCGCGGCAACCTGGCAATGGTTCGACGAAGTCGTGCACCGCGTGATGGCGCGCTACGGCTACCAGTACATCGTGACGCCGGTCGTCGAGCCGACGCAGCTCTTCGTGCGCGGCATCGGCGAGGTCACCGACATCGTCGAAAAGGAGATGTATTCCTTCACCGACTCGATGAACGGCGACAAGCTCACGCTGCGGCCTGAAGCCACTGCCGGCATCGTGCGTGCCGTGGTCGAGCACAACGCCCTGTACAACGGCCCGTTGCGTGTGTGGACGGCAGGGCCGATGTTCAGGCACGAGCGCCCGCAAAAGGGCCGCTACCGCCAGTTCCACCAGCTCGATGTCGAAGCGCTCGGATATGCCGGTCCCGATGTCGATGCCGAACTGATCCTGATGGGTCGCGCGCTGTGGCGCGAGCTGGGCCTGGTCGAAGGCGAGCACTACCGGCTCGAGATCGGGACGCTTGGGCAACCCGCCGAGCGGCTGGTGCACCGCGCCGCGCTGGTGGCGCACTTTGAAAAACACATCGACCTGCTCGATGCGGAGGCCAAGGCTCGCCTGCACACCAATCCGCTGCGCATTCTCGACACCAAGAATCCAGCCATGCAGGAGATGGTCGAATCAGCGCCGAAGCTGATGGATTTTCTCGGCGAAGAATCGAAGCAGCACTTCGACACATTGCGCCGCCTGCTCGATGCAGCCGGCCAGCCGTACCGCATCAATACCCGCCTGGTTCGCGGCATGGATTACTACAACCTCACCGTCTTTGAGTGGACGACGGACCGCCTCGGTTCGCAGGGCACCATCTGTGGGGGAGGACGGTACGACGGACTCATCGAGCAGATGGGCGGCAAGGCGGCACCTGCGATCGGCTTCGGGCTGGGTATCGAACGTCTGCTGCTCCTGCTGCAGGAGATCGATGTGCCGGTGCCGGGTCGCGCACCGGATGCGTACTGCGTGGTGCCGTCGCAAGCAGCGCTCATCCGGTCGGTGCCGGTGGTTGAAAGCCTGCGCGCTGCGGGCCTCAAGGTCATCGTGCACTCGGGTGGCGGCAGCCAGAAGAGCCAGATGAAAAAAGCCGATGCAAGCGGCGCCGATCACGCGCTCGTGTTTGATGAGGAGACGGCATCGCTGGTCGTCAAGCCGCTGCGAAACAGGGACGCCCAACCCCAATCCATAGCACTCGATGATCCGGTTATCGCCGAGCGTGCGCTGGCAGCGATGCGAGCCTAACTACAATGGCCGGTTGGCAGGACAAAAAGTAACCCATGGCAAAACATCTGGACCTAGAGGAACAGGAGCAGCTCGATGAAATCAAGCACTTCTGGAAAGAATACGGCAACCTCATCACGTGGGTGGTGATCGCAGTTTTTGGCGGGATCGCGGGCTGGAACGGCTGGAACTACTGGCAGCGCACGCAGGCCGTGCAGGCCGCCACGCTTTACGACGAAGTCGATCGCGCTGCACAAGCCGGCGACGTGACGCGCGTTGAACGTGCGTTCGCCGACATGAAAGACAAGTTCGGCGGCACCACGTATGCACAGCAGGCGGGCATGCTCGCAGCCAAGGTCCATGTCGAGAAGGGCAACACCGACGCCGCCAAGGCCGCCTTGACCTGGGTTGCAGAAAAGTCGTCTGACGAAGGCTATCAGTCCATCGCTCGCCTGCGCCTGTCGGGCGTCCTACTCGAAGCCAAAGCCTACGACGACGCGCTCAAGCAGCTTTCCGGTGAATTCCCCAAGGCGTTCGAGGGCCTTGCCGCCGATCGCCGTGGTGACATTTACAAGGCGCAGGGCAAGAAGGACGAAGCCAAGAGCGAATACGTCAAGGCCTACAAGGGCGTTGACGAACGCACCGAATACAAGCGGCTGCTCGCAGTGAAACTCGGCGCGCTGGGCGTTGACGCGACCACGCTCGATCCTGTCCCTGCACCTTCTACCGCCGCATCGGGAACCGCCAAATCATGATCCTCACTTCGCGCACTTCCGGCCTGGCCGGCAACTCGCTCAGGGCCGTCACGCGCTTGGCCGGCGCCATCGCCGTGGTTGCCGCGCTCGCCGGATGCCAGTACATGCCGCAGGTTTCGTCGCTGCCTTCGTTTCTGGGTGGCGGATCAGACAAGCCAAAGCCCGCAGAACTGCAACCCAATCCGTCGCTCATTCCGGTGCGCCAGGCATGGGTGGCGCGTGTTGGAGCTGTCACGCTACCGCTGTCCGTGCACGTCTCCGGCACCACCGTGGCTGTCGCCGGTGCTGATGGCGGTGTCGCGCTCATCGACGCAGTTTCAGGACGCGACCTCTGGCGTGCAAGCGCCGCAGGCCCGATCGCAGCCGGTGTCGGCAGCGATGGCCGCATGGCGGCGGTGGTGACGCGCAGCAACGAACTGGTCGCGTTCGCGGCAGGCAAGGAAGTCTGGCGCGCCGGGCTCGGAGCCAGCGGGTACACCGCCCCCTTCGTTGCAGGCGGCCGCGTTTTTGTCCTGACAGCCGATCGCGCCGTCAGCGCATTCGATGGGCAGACCGGTCGCAAGCTGTGGACGCAAGTGCGCGCAGGGAGCGAGCCGCTCGTGCTCCGGCACAACGGCGTCATGCTGGCCGTGGGCGACACGCTGGTCGTGGGCATGTCGGGCCGCTTGATCGGCATGAACCCCGCCACCGGCGCAGCACGCTGGGAAGCGCCTATTGCGTCGCCGCGCGGCATCAATGATGTCGAGCGCCTGGTTGACCTGGTCGGCACCGTGAGCCGCGTCGACAACTCCGTTTGTGCGCGCGCCTTCCAGGCGACTGTCGGTTGCGTGGATGCTGCACGCGGAGTCGTTGCATGGAGTCGTCCTGCGAGCGGCGCTGAAGGCGTGAGCGGCGATGAGCGCCTGGTCTTCGGCACCGAATCCGACGGCAAGGTGATCGCATGGCGTCGGGATACGGGCGAACGCGCCTGGATGACCGACAAGCTGTCCTTTCGTGGCCTGAGCGGACCGCTTTCGCTGGGCCGCTCGGTCGTTGTCGGCGACGCATCGGGCTATGTCCACATGCTGTCGCGTGAAGACGGCTCGCTGCTCAATCGCGTGGCCACTGACGGCTCTGCGATCGCGGCTTCCCCGGTTGTTGCAGGCAACACCCTCGTCGTGGTCACACGCGCGGGCGGCGTCTACGGCTTCACCCCCAACTAAATACAGATAGGCCAGGTACGTGAAACCAGTCCTGGCCCTCGTCGGCCGTCCCAACGTCGGCAAATCGACACTGTTCAACCGCATGACCAAGTCGCGCGACGCCATCGTCGCCGACTTCGCGGGCCTCACGCGCGACCGGCACTACGGCAACGCCAGGCACGGCAAGCTTGAGTTCATCGCGATCGATACGGGCGGCTTCGAGCCGACCGCCGAAAGCGGCATCTACATGGAGATGGCCAAGCAGACGCGGCAAGCCGTCGCTGAAGCCGATGTGGTGATCTTCGTCGTCGATGCGCGCGGCGGCCTCACCGCGCAAGACCACGAGATCGCCAAATACCTGCGCAAGCTGGGTAAGCCCACGGTGCTGGCAGCCAACAAGGCCGAAGGCATGACCGAGGGCGCGCAGGTGTCCGAGTTCTACGAGCTGGGCCTGGGTGAAGTGCACCCGATTTCCGCTGCGCACGGGCAGGGCATTCGCAGCCTGCTCGATGTGGCGTTCGAACCGCTTCACCTGACCGAAGATGACGACAACGCCGAAGAAGCCGAGATCGGCGTCATCAAGCTCGCCGTCGCCGGCCGACCCAACGTGGGCAAGTCGACGCTCATCAACACCTGGCTGGGTGAAGAGCGACTGGTTGCCTTCGACATGCCCGGCACGACGCGTGACGCCATATCGATCCCCTTCGAGCGGGGCGGCCAGAAATTCGAATTGATCGACACCGCGGGCCTGCGGCGCAAGGGCAGGGTGTTCGAGGCGATCGAGAAGTTCTCGGTGGTCAAGACACTCCAGGCGATCGAGTCGGCCAACGTCGTGCTGCTGCTGCTGGACGCGACGCAGGGCGTGACCGACCAGGATGCGCACATCGCCGGGTACATCCTCGAAAGCGGCCGCGCCGTGGTCCTGGCGATCAACAAGTGGGATGCCGTCGACTCCTACCAGCGCGAGCAGCTGCTGCGACAGATCGAAACCCGGCTGGTCTTTTTGAAGTTCGCCAAGATGCACTTCATCTCGGCAATCAAGCGACAGGGGCTGGGCCCACTTTGGGGCGCGGTGGCCGAGGCGTACCGTTCCGCCAACATCAAGATGTCAACGCCCATCCTCACGCGCTTGCTGCTGGAAGCCGTGGCTTTCCAGTCACCCAAGCGTGCGGGCATGTTCCGGCCCAAGCTGCGGTACGCGCACCAGGGCGGCATGAATCCGCCGGTCATCGTGGTGCACGGCAACTCGCTGGAGCATGTGACCGAAGCCTACAAGCGTTTCCTCGAAGGACGTTTTCGCAAGGAATTCAACCTGGTCGGCACGCCGCTTCGCATCGAGATGAAGACCTCGAAAAATCCTTACACGGACAAGGATTCCGACTAGCTTGCCTGCCGTTTGCGAACGAAAAACAGGCGCCGCACTTGAAGCCGGCGAGCCTGTCTCCAAATAGGCTTTGAAAACGCGCGCAGCCTACTTGCAGCCAACAATTGCTGTGGTAAGGTGCAGATTCCAACAACATTTCCGAATGCGGAACACGGAGAATATCGTGAGCAACAAAGGGCAATTGCTACAAGACCCGTTCCTGAACACCTTGCGTCGCGAGCATGTTCCGGTTTCGATCTACCTCGTCAACGGTATCAAGCTGCAAGGCCAGATCGAGTCATTCGATCAGTACGTCGTGCTGCTTCGCAATACCGTGACCCAGATGGTTTACAAGCACGCCATCTCCACCATCGTCCCGGGTCGTGCCGTCAACTTCACCACGGCTGAAAGCACCGAACCTGGCGCCGCTTGAAGCATCCCAGGGGCGCGGTCGCCAGGCGCTGATACCTGAATCACTACGCCTTTTTTCCAGGCCTTGAGCATCAACGAAACGACCGCTTCCGCATCCGCTGCGCCGACCATCCTGGTGGGCGTTGACCTGGGATTGCCTCATTTCGACGGCCAGCTCGAAGAGCTCGGCCTTCTCGCCCAGACTGCGGGCCTCAATCCCGTTGCACGCATCACCTGCAAGCGCAAGGCGCCGGACGCCGCGCTTTTTATCGGCAAGGGCAAAGCCGACGAGATCAAGATGCTGGCTGATGAACTGGGCGCCACGGAGGTCCTGTTCGACCAGGCGCTGAGCCCCGCGCAGCAGCGCAACCTCGAGCGCCACCTGGACCGGCCGGTCAATGACCGCACGCTCCTCATTCTTGAAATTTTCGGGCAGCGCGCACGCAGCCATGAGGGCAAGCTGCAAGTCGAGCTTGCACGCCTGCAGTACGTGAGCACACGACTCGTGCGGCGCTGGTCTCACCTCGAACGGCAGACCGGCGGCGCGGGCGTTCGCGGCGGTCCCGGCGAAAAGCAAATCGAGCTGGACAGGCGCATGGTGGGCGACGCGATCAAGCGCACGCGCGAGCGGCTTGAAAAGCTCAAGAAGCAGCGCCAGACACAGCGGCGCCAGCGCGAACGCAGGGGCGCATTCAATATCTCGCTGGTGGGCTACACCAACGCGGGCAAGTCCACGCTCTTCAATGCGCTGGTCAAGGCGCGCGCCTATGCGGCAGACCAGCTCTTTGCCACGCTCGACACCACCACGCGCCAGCTCTACCTGGCGGATACGCAAAACGAGAACGGCGTGGGCCGATCTGTCTCGCTGTCCGACACGGTTGGATTCATCCGCGACCTGCCGCACGGCCTCATCGAAGCCTTCCGGGCCACCCTGCAGGAAGCAGCCGATGCGGACCTGCTCCTGCATGTGGTCGATGCGGCCAACCCCAACCACCCCGAGCAGATTGCCGAGGTGCAGTCCGTACTGCAAGAGATCGGCGCCGGCGATGTTCCCCAGATCCTCGTGTTCAACAAGATCGACGCACTGGACGAGAGCCGCAAGCCCCAGCGAATGGTCGACGTGTTCGACCTGCAGGGGGTTTCCGTGCCGCGCGTGTTTGTCAGTGGCAGGACATCCGAAGGCGTCGCGGAACTGCGCCGTCAACTGGCACTCGAAGTGACCAGGCGCACCGGCCCCGCAGACGACGAAACGGATAACCCTGAAGTTCACAAGGCCCCTGTCTGATTCGGCACAATGCGGCCAAGCACAATACGCACAACAGCAACGTC
Source organism: Caenimonas sp. SL110 (assembly GCF_001044395.1). Lineage (GTDB taxonomy): Bacteria > Pseudomonadota > Gammaproteobacteria > Burkholderiales > Burkholderiaceae_C > Ramlibacter. The sequence goes on along the minus strand of NZ_JANU01000031.1, from coordinate 139,711 downwards.
AACACGCAACGCCACCAGAGCAAAAAACGAGACTAACGCGCAAATGAATCTCCACCTACCTTGGGCAGGGTTGAAAGGCCGCATCGCAGGCCTGTTCAATCTCAATGACCCCCGATGGGGCCGCGGCGGCGACGACAAGCCGGCCGAGAACAACAAGCCCGAGAACAATGGGGGCCGCAACCAGGGACCCAACCAGGGCCCGCCGGACCTCGATGAACTCTGGCGCGATTTCAATCGCAAGCTCGGCGGCCTGTTTGGCGGCAAGGGCAAGCGCAGCGACGACAAGGGCGGCGGCGGATTCGGCGGTGGGGGCGGTGGCTTCCAGCCCGACATGAAGAGCGCCGGCATCGGTGCCGGACTCGTGGTTGCAGTGGTCGTCCTGATCTGGCTCGGTACTGGCTTTTTCATCGTGCAGGAAGGCCAGCAGGCCGTCATCACGCAATTCGGCAAGTACCGCTCCACGGTCGGCGCCGGCTTCAACTGGCGCATGCCGTATCCGGTTCAGCGCCACGAGATCGTGCAGGTCACGCAGACACGCTCGGTCGACATCGGACGCGACACCATCATCAAGGCCACAGGCCTGCGCGATTCGGGCATGTTGACCGAAGACGAAAACGTCGTCGAAATCAAGTTCGCCGTGCAGTACCGCCTGAAGGACGCGCGCGCCTGGCTGTTCGAGAGCCGCAATCCGCAGGAAGCAGTCGTGCAGGCGGCAGAGACATCGGTGCGAGAAGTCGTCGGCAAGATGAAGATGGACACGGTGCTCGGCGAAAAGCGCGACTCCATCGCTCCCGAGGTTCGCAAGCTGATGCAGGCCATTCTCGATCGCTACAACGTCGGCGTTGAAATCGTCGGCATCAACCTGCAGCAGGGCGGACCGCGTCCCCCCGAGCAGGTGCAGGCCGCGTTCGACGATGTGCTCAAGGCTGGACAGGAACGCGAGCGTGCCAAGAACGAGGCGCAAGCCTATGCCAACGACGTGATTCCTCGCGCGGTCGGTACGGCCTCGCGCCTGAAAGAAGATTCCGAGGCGTACAAGGCCCGTATCGCCGCGCAGGCACAGGGTGATTCACAGCGGTTCAAATCGCTGCTGACCGAATACCAGCGCGCCCCACAAGTCACACGCGACCGCCTGTACATCGAGACGATGCAGCAGATCTACTCGAGCGTCACCAAGGTAATGGTCGATTCGCGCCAGGGCTCCAACCTGCTGTACCTGCCGCTCGACAAGATCATCCAGCAGACCGGCACGGCCGCTGCGCCAGCAGCCGGCGAAGCGCCAGTCGTACCGCCAGCACCGGCTGCCGCTCCGGCAGCACCCGTCGATTCCCGCAGCCGCGACCTCTCGCGTACCCGCGAACGCGAAACGCGCTGAGGAGAAATGAACATGAACAGAATCGGATTTATCGTCTCCCTCGCCCTGGTGTCGCTGGCCCTGCTGAGCTCGATGCTCTTTGTGGTGGATCAGCGCCAGTTCGGCGTGATCTATTCACTGGCAGAGATCAAGGAAGTCGTGCGCGAGCCCGGCCTTTATTTCAAGCTGCCGCCGCCGTTCCAGGACGTGAAGTACCTGGACAAGCGCCTTCTCACGCTGGACAGCAACGACAGCGAGCCGATCAACACGGCCGAAAAGCAGCGTCTGGTGATCGACTGGTACCTGCGCTGGCGCATCACCAATCCGTCGGAATACATTCGTGCACTGGGCGTGGACGAAGCCGCTGGTGCCAGCAAGCTCGCCCAGGAAGTACGCAATGCATTCACCGAAGAGATCGGCAAGCGCACCGTGCGAGAACTCATCTCCACCAAGCGCGAAGAGCTGATGTCCGAAGTGCAGCGTGAGGTGCTTGAAAAGCTCAAGGGCCGCAATTGGGGTATCGAGGTGGTCGATGTGCGCATGACGCGCGCCGATTACGTGGAGACCATCACCGAATCGGTTTATCGCCGCATGGAAGCCGAGCGCAAGCGGGTCGCCAATGAGCTTCGCTCCACGGGCGCAGCCGAAGGTGAAAAGATTCGCGCCGATGCCGATCGCCAGCGCGAGGTCACGGTGGCCAACGCTTATCGCGACGCACAAAAAATCAAGGGTGAGGGCGATGCCCTGGCTGCTTCGACCTACGCTGAAGCGTTTGGCCGCGACGCGCAGTTCGCGCAGTTCTATCGCAGCCTGGAAGCCTACAAGGCCAGCTTCAACAAGAAGGGCGACGTGGTTGTTGTCGATCCGAGCGGCTCGGAGTTCTTCAAGGCGTTCCGCGGTTCGGTTGCACCAGCGCCAGCGCCGAGCAAGAAATAGGCTGCACTTGAAGAGGCTGTCATTGCGGACTTGATCCGCAATCCATCCTTGAGCAAGCGCAGTCTCCGCTTCGCGGTGGATGCCGGATCGAGTCCGGCATGACGGCCCTCCCGGTCCGGCATGACAGCCTTTGCGGGTCCGCCTTTCGCGGCGCGTAAAATACCGTTTTTAACAGCCCCCAAAAAACATGTCCGCCTGGGTCCTGCCGGATCACATCGCCGATGTACTGCCTTCCGAGGCGCGGCACATCGAAGAACTCCGACGCGAATTGCTGGACACCGCGCGGGGCTACGGCTACGAGCTGGTGATGCCGCCTTTGCTCGAGCATCTCGAATCCCTCCTCACCGGTACCGGTGAAGCGCTCGATCTCCAGACTTTCAAACTCGTTGACCAACTTTCGGGCCGCATGATGGGCCTGCGGGCCGATACAACCCCCCAGGCAGCCCGCATCGACGCTCACCTGCTCAACCGGCAAGGGGTCGTTCGCCTTTGCTACTGCGGCCCTGTGCTGCACACACGACCGGGGCGCCCCCACGCCACGCGCGAGCCGCTCCAGTTCGGCGCAGAAATCTTTGGCCACGCCGGCCTGGAAGCAGACCTGGAAGCCTTGCTGCTCGCCATGGACTGCCTCAAGGCCACCCGAGTCGGTCCACTCACCGTTGACATGGCCGATGCCCGGATCATCCGTGCACTGATGGCCGGCATTCCAGTCGATGGCGAGGCGCTGGCCCGGGTGCACGCGGCGCTCGCTGCCAAGGACACCAGCGAGTTGACCGACGCGACCCGCAAGTTCCCGGTGGTCGCCCGTGAGGGCCTGCGCACGCTGGTGTCGCTCTACGGCGATGAGAAGGTATTGCTCGAGGCCGAGAACGCACTCCCGTCGTCCGCGTTGATCCAGGAGGCGCTCAACAACCTGAAGTGGCTCGCGAGCCACTTGCACGGCGCAAGCGTTTCGTTCGACCTGGCAGACCTTCGCGGCTACGCGTACTACAGCGGCGCACGGTTTGCGATCTATACGCCAGGCGCCAGCGACGCGCTGGTTCGGGGCGGCCGCTACGACGAGGTCGGCGCGGTATTCGGACGCAACAGACCCGCAGTGGGTTTCAGTCTTGATGTGAAGGAAGTCGTTGCGGTGGTCCCCAAGCGGCCCCTCAAGGCCATGATCCGCGCGCCGTGGCTCGACGCGGGCGCAGATGCGGCCGAACTGCGCGAGGCGATCGCCGCCCTGCGCAGCGCGGGTGAGACCGTGGTGTGCGTGCTGCCGGGCCACGACAACGAAGTCGATGAATTCCATTGCGACCGCGAACTCGCGCTCGCTGGTGCACGCTGGGTCGTGCGCCCCCTGAATTAACTTTTCTCCAGGAAGAACTTGCGATGATGAAGACGAAGGGCCGCAATGTGGTCGTGGTCGGCACCCAGTGGGGTGACGAAGGCAAGGGCAAGCTGGTCGACTGGCTGACCGAAATGGCGCAGGGCGTCGTGCGGTTCCAGGGCGGCCACAATGCCGGGCACACGCTCGTCATCAATGGCGTGAAGACCGCGCTGCACCTCATCCCCAGCGGCATCATGCGCCCGGGTGTGAAGTGCTACATCGGTAACGGTGTCGTGCTCTCGGCAGCCAAGCTGTTCGAAGAGATCGAAGGCCTTGAGAAGGCCGGTGTCGAAGTTCGCGGGCGCCTGCGCATCAGCGAGGCATGCCCGCTGATCCTGCCGTTTCACTCCGCGCTCGACATTGCACGCGAGACGCTGCGCGAGCAGGGCGGGACCGAAAAGATCGGCACGACCGGCCGCGGCATCGGGCCGGCGTACGAGGACAAGGTCGCGCGCCGCGCATTGCGCGTGCAGGACCTGAAGCATCCCGGGCGTTTCGGCGAAAAGCTCAAGGTGGTGCTGGACCTGCACAACTTCATGCTGACCAACTACCTCAACGCGCCTGCTGTGGATTACCAGCAGGTGTTCGATGAGGCGATGAAGCACGCCGAGTTGCTCAAGCCCATGATGGCCGACGTGTCGCGCGAACTGAATGAAGCGCACCTGCACGGCGACAACCTGCTGTTCGAAGGTGCGCAGGGTACGCTGCTCGACGTCGATCACGGCACCTATCCGTACGTGACCTCCAGCAACTGCGTGGCGGGCAATGCCTCTGCCGGCGCGGGCGTCGGCCCGGGGATGCTGCACTACATCCTGGGCATCACCAAGGCGTATTGCACCCGGGTGGGCGGTGGTCCCTTCCCGACCGAGCTCGACTGGGAAACACCCGGCACCGTGGGTTACCACCTGTCGACTGTCGGCGCCGAAAAGGGCGTGACAACGGGGCGTTCACGCCGCTGCGGCTGGTTCGATGCGGCGCTGCTCAAGCGCAGTGCCCAGGTCAACGGTTTGTCCGGCCTGTGCATCACCAAGCTGGACGTGCTCGACGGTATCAAGGAGCTGATGCTGTGCACCGGCTACAAGCTCGATGGCGAGCACACCGACATCCTGCCGTTGGGCGCTGATGAAATCGCGCGATGTGAGCCGGTGTACGAAATGATGGAGGGCTGGACCCAGAGCACCGTCGGCGTCACCGAGTACGACAAGCTGCCGGTCAATGCACGCCTGTACCTGCAGCGCATCCAGCAGGTGACCGGTGTACCCATCGATATGATCTCGACCAGTCCCGACCGCGATCACACGATCATGATGCGGCACCCTTATCTGCCTTGAGAGGAAGCTGTTCATGTTGACCGAAGACGGCAAACACCTGTACGTCAGCTATGACGAGTACCACAGCCTGATTGAAAAGCTGGCGATCAAGGTGCACCAGTCGGGCTGGCACTTTGACACGATTTTGTGCCTGGCACGCGGGGGCTTGCGCCCCGGCGACATCCTCTCGCGCATCTTCGACAAGCCCCTGGCCATCATGTCGACGAGCTCGTATCGCGCAGAAGCGGGTACCGTGCAGGGGCACCTGGACATCGCCCGCTACATCACCACGCCCAAAGGCGAGATCGCAGGCAAGGTGCTGCTGGTCGATGACCTCGCGGATTCGGGCCAAACGCTGCAAGCCGTGATCGACATGCTGCGAACCAGTTATTCCCCGATCACCGAGCTGCGCAGCGCCGTGATCTGGACCAAGGGCCTGTCCAAGTTCACGCCCGACTACTCGGTGGAGTTTCTTGCGACCAATCCATGGATCCACCAGCCCTTTGAAGGCTATGACTCCATGGGGCCGGAGCGGCTGCTGGAGAAGTGGAAGGTCTGAGCTCAACCGCAGGGGGCTGCTAGCATCGGCCCCCATGCCCCTCAAGCTCGAATTCCAGCAAGACGGCGAGCTGCTCGTTGTCAGCGTCAGCGGTCGTGCGGTGCTTGCCGACATGATGGAGATGATCGACCGCGTTGCGCACGAAGCACGGGCGCGCCATTTGTCCCGCGTCCTCGTGGACCAGACCCAGATCATCGAAGATTTCAAATTCACGGATCACTTTGCGATCGGCGAGAAGGCCGTATCTATGTTCGATGCGTTCACGCGTGCAGCATCTGTGGTGCAGGTGTCCCGCCGTACCGGCACCAGCGAGAACGTTGCACGAAGGAAAGGTGCCGCGCTTGGCGTGTTCACCTCGCGGGATGAAGCTGTCAACTGGCTCAGGGCGTAACACGAAATAACAAAAAAATACCATATATCGTTTTGAACCGATACATTCAGCTGACATATTGAGGTCTTTGCTGGTATTGTTGCGATCTTCAGGTTGAGCAGGGTCATGGCGACTCCTGCAGCAAAACAGAAGATCTCAAGTGACACCTCTCTTTCACAAACTCGAACGCGTTCGCACGAAGCGCGCCTTTCCAGAAGACGGCATAGCCCTTGGCGCAAAGGGCACCGTGCTCGAACTCACGCCCGGCGGCTGGTTTTTACTTGTGCGCCTGGACGGCTGCAGGGGTCAGCTCGACGGCGAGGCGGTTTACCTGCGCGCAGCCGATCTTGAGCTTCAGCCCAAGGAGAACCTCTCATTCCGGCTCACCGCTGCAGCCAGTGCCCGCGCGTCCCGATAGCAAGATCGTTGCGGCCAGGCGCACATTGCCCATCGCAACTAGGCAATTGCCTTAAGGCGTCTGCGTGTTGATTGAACAGAATTTGGTCTTCAATCCAGCAGACCAGAAGAGGCCCAATATGTTCAACGGCAAACTGATTTCGGTGTTCCAGGCAAGGCCCAGGGATGCGGCGCGCCAATGGGCTGCGACAGTGCCGGCAAGCTCGGAGGCGATGGCGGCCCTCGAATTGCTCAGGACGCGACCGGATGACTCGTACGCATCTTTTGCGCCCACCGCGCCGATGGAGCTGCCGCGCAACTGAGCAGCGCGCGGGCGGCCGTTATCGTGAGTCGAGTGCCCCGGGGGCCGTGAACGGGTCCCAATTGGGTCCCAGGCTATCGATGACCTGGCGTGCCTGGAACTGCGCGGCTTCCATGGCGCGTTCAGGTGTGTCGTAGGAGCCCACGCTCGTGACGTTTTCGATCGACTGCGCCTTGAAGCGATCGTCTGGCAGCTCGGTGCAGATCTGGGCGCAGCCGTAGAAGCGCTTTGGCCCATCCGCAAGTGGATAGGCTCCGACGAAATAACCCTTGTAGGCGAAGACTTGGTACACGCGCGGAATTTACCGCAATTCGGCGCGCAAGAAATTAGTTACACCTGACGGTCCTCAGTGGCCGCGCCACACCGCTAGTGCGGTGCGATCGCCACGCGGCCCGCGAGTTGCGCCATGGAAGGGTCCGTCTCGCGCTGGCAAGCCCGGTATGCGTTGAGTGAACTGTCATATGCCGACGTGGTGACATCGAGCAGCCCGAGGACCGAGTGAAAGTAGTTGTCGTGCGTCACCAGGTCGCCGCGCGCTTTTTTCACGCAGTCGATGGTGACGCCGCTGCGGCTCTCGAATCCCGGCGACAGCCATGTGATCCAGGGAACCCGCTTTTGCACATCCGGCGCCAACGCGTACGGCAGGCCGTGCAGATAGAGGTTGTTCTCTCCGAGCGATTCACCGTGGTCCGCCACATAGACCATCGCGGTGTCCCAGCGCTGTCCCTGGCCCTTGAGCCAATGAATCGTCGAAGCCAGGAAGTGATCTGTATAGGCGATGGAGTTGTCGTAGGCATTGACGACTTCCTCGCGGCTGCATTCCTGCAGGTTGCTGCTGCGGCATTCGGGCTGGAAACGCTTGAACTGGGCGGGTGATCGCCTGGCGTAGGCAGGTCCGTGACTGCCCATCTGGTGCAGCACGAGCACCACGCCGCGCGCTCGGGCCTCAGCTGGAAGTGCGGCGATTCGCGCATCGATGCCTTCGAGCAGGATGCCGTCGAAGCACTCGCCCTTGTCGCACAGTTGGGGGTCGGCGGCCGCGCTCGTGCTGGCACTGGCGACGCGGTCGCAGACGCCTTTGCAGCCAGCCTGGTTGTCTATCCACAGGACGGCGAGTCCTGCGTGGCGCAGGACATCGAGCAGGTTCTCGTTGTCTTGCGTGCGCGACTGAAAGCCCTTTTGGCCCAGATGCGAAAACATGCATGGCACCGACGCAGCAGTGCTGGTGCCGCATGACCATGCGTTGGTCGAGCTGGCTACGTTCAGTGCCTGCAACTCGGGCGTGGTATTGCGCGAGTAGCCGTTGATCGAAAAGTTGCCGCTGCGGCCGGTCTCGCCCAGGACCAGAACCATGAGAGGCGGCTTGCCGGTGGGCGAGGGCGCGATCGCGGCATCGGTTCCCAGCGCTGCCAGCTTCATCGGTCCGCGGCGAAGCGGCGACGTTGCGAGCAGGCCTGCCGCATACAGAGAGTTCATCGGATTCATCATGTAGCGCAGCTGCTTGTGGTTGCGCATCGATGAGGCCAAGGGCTGGAAGGCGAGCATGACCGCAACGACTGCCAGCACCAGGAAAGCGACCGCAGCGCTGAGATTGCGCGCGAGCTGCCGGGTCCAGGGGGCGTGGTGCACCGGCGTTACCCAGATCATCCACGCCGGAACTCCCGCGACCAGCGCGATCGAAACAGGCATCCACACACTCCACAGGTCAGCGGCCTCGTGGGCGTCGGTCTCCAGCACGTTGACCAGCATCGCCGAGTCGATGACGATGTTGTAGGCGAACATGAAATAGCCGCCTACTGCAGCGATGGCCAGCAGCACGATCACGACCGGCTTGAGCGTGGCGCGCCACGCCAGCAAGCTCATGACGGCGGCCAGACAGCCCGCCATCATCAGGGCCAGGGCCGCCGCAAGGCTCCAGCCTGCCGGCGTTGCGAGCAACTCCAGCGAATCCATGGCGCGCCACAGCGGGATATTGGCAACGGTGGCTATCCAGCCGCTCGCGCCAGCGACAACCCAGGCCGGCCGGACGGTGCGTGCTGATTTCATAGTGCACTCCGGGGCAGGCTTTGCCACTCGGTGCGGCGCCGCCAGAGGCCAAAGGCCTGGTCGATGCCCAACGCGACGCACCAGCAGATCAATGCTGTCCACAGCGTGTGGCTCATGAAATGCGCACCGCGTACTTGCTGGGCGAGACCCAGCACCAGCCCTGCGAGCAGAGCGCCGATCAGCCAGTAGCGGGCAATCCGTGGGGACCGATCGGCAAACGCGAAATAGCCACCGATGAGAGCGAACCCGGCCGATGCGTGTCCTGCCGGAAAGCAATGGCCACTTCCGCCGTCCGGGGCCGCCATCCAGTGCGATACATAGCGCGCAACACCGCCGAAGGCTTCCAGGTCCCAGGGGCAGCTGGTCATGCTGAACGACTTGACCAGGCTCACGGCGCTGGCCGCAACCAGCGTGGTGACAGCCAGCTGGGCGCGCCGGCTGGTCGAAAGCTGCCGCAGGATACCGACGGGCCACCAGACGCCGACGCACAGGGCAAGCGCGACCGCCCACGAGAGGCGGCGGGCGCCGTTGTGCAGCACGGAGGAAAACAGCCAATGCTCGCGCAGCGGAAAGCCGTGGCTGCTGCCAACCAGTTCGGCCGTCGCCAGGTCCAGTCCCCACACATCCCACATCACCACCAGCGCCAATGCGCCAAAGGTCCACTTCAGGACCGCACCCAGTTTTTCTTTCTGCATGGGTGCGGAGACTGAATGGATGGGCTTAAGGCATTCTTAAGACGGCAACCTGCACAATCAGGCCATGAGGGTATTGGTAGTCGAAGACGACGAAGGAATCGCGCGGGGCCTGGCAGCCAACCTGCGCCGGCACGGCTGGGCCGTGGATGTCGCCTCCAGTCTTGCGCAGGGCTGGGCAGCCCTGCGGGCGGAGCCATTCGATGCGGTGCTGCTCGACCTGGGCCTGCCGGACGGCGACGGCATGACGCTGCTGCGAGACCTTCGCGCCCGCAGCGCTCCGCATCCCGACCCCCGCACGCCCGTGTTGATCATGACCGCTCGCGACGCCGTAGGCGCAAAGATCGAAGGTCTGGATCTGGGCGCCGACGACTACGTCACCAAGCCCTTTGACTTCGACGAGGTCGCCGCCCGGCTTCGCGCGCTCAAGCGCCGCGCCGCCGGTCGCGCCTCGCCGGTGCTGACGCATGGCGACATCGAGATCGACCCGGCCGCCCGGACGGTGCGCAGCCAGGGCGAACTGGTGGAGCTGTCGGCACGTGAATTTGCGGTGCTGGTGGTGTTGCTGGAGGCCAGTCCGCGTGTGCTGTCGCGCTCGCAGATCGAATCCAAGATGTACAACTGGGAGGCCGCGCTCGACAGCAACGCCATCGAAGTGCATATCCACCGGTTGCGGCGCAAGCTGGGCGATGAACTCATCAAGACGGTGCGCGGTGTCGGCTACTTCGTCCCCCAGCAGGCAGCCCAATGAAACGGCGCACGCTCACGCAGCACCTGCTGGCCTGGACCCTGGGCGCTTTGTGCGTGGTCTGGGCGAGCTTCATTGCCATCGGGTACAAGACGGGCGAGCACGAGGCCGACGAGCTCACCGACGGCCACCTGGCCAGCCTTGCCGCGCTGATCGTCGACTACAGCGAAGGCCAGTTCTCGCCACCCGCCAGATCGTCCACACCGAGCGGATCGGCGATGGACCTCAAGGCCCACGACTACCAGCAATCCATGAGCGTGATCGTCTGGGACGGCGCGGGTCGCCTGATCACGCAGCGCGGCGATGCCCCGCTTCCAGGCGTCGCACCCCGGGAAGGGTTCGCCACGCTGACGCTGGGCGAACCGAGGCAAACCTGGCGCGCGTTCTCTCGCTGGAACGACAACCACACGCGCATGGTGACGGTGCTGTTATCAGAACGCGAACGCGATGATCTCGCATCGGACATTGCCCAGCAGATGATGGAGCCCGGCCTCTGGCTGCTGCCTGTGATTGCGCTGGTGCTCGGGCTTGCTATTTACCGCGGGTTGGCGCCTCTCTATGCGTTGTCGCGCGAAATCCTGGCGCTCGACATCCATCGCGCCGAGCCGCTGCAGGTGGCCGGCCGCCACCAGGAGTTCGATGCTGCCGTCGGCGCGATCAACACCCTTGTCGAGCGGTACAACCTGGCACTCAGGCGCGAGCAGGCGCTGGCCGATGAATTCGCCCATGAATTGCGCACGCCGCTCGCATCGCTGTCATTGCAGGCCAGGGCGCTGCGTGGAGCCGACGCACAGGTTGTCGATGAGGGCCTGGCACGCATCGAGGCCGATGCCTTGCGGGCGGGCACAGTCCTGTCGCACCTGCTGGCCCTGGCCCGCGCGAGCCGCAGTGAAATCGCGCAGGCAGCGCAGGACGTCGACCTGGATTCGCTGGTGCGCAATGTGGTGGCCGAGATGGCGCCACTGGCGCACAAGCAGCATCACGAAATTGGCGTTTCCGGCATCGGGCCGCTGCATGTGCAAGGTCATCCGGTGCTGCTGGAAATGGCGCTGCGAAACCTGGTGGAGAACGCCGTCGTCCACACACCGGCGGGCACCAGGGTCGAAGTGCAGGTCGACAGTGCTGCGAACTGGGTGCAGGTCTGCGATGACGCAACGCCGGGTACGCCAGTGGGCGGCCCTGTGAATCCGGCACGCACCAGTGGAACCGGCCTGGGGCACCGCGTGGTGCGAAAGGTGGCGCAGGTCCACGGCGCAGCGTTTGACGAGGTGCCCGCACCCGAAGGGTTCACGCGCAGTTATCGGCTGACGTTTGCCGAGCCGGTCACCAAAGACGCTTGAGCAGCGCGTAGGCCGTCAGCGCAGCGGCGGGAAGCGCAAATAGCACCAGCCAGTTGATTCGCCATGTCAGCAGGTTGAGCGTCGGGTCACCCGCGTGGATGGCCTCGAATTGCGAACTGCTGAGACCTTCCCGCGTGAAAAATACAGCCGCTGATGCAGCCGCGATGATGAACACCCATCCCCACCACCTGGCCGCGCCCACTGCAATGCCGATGGCCAGGATCGGATAGAGCACGAGCGGGACGCTATAGGGAAACGAAAAGCCTCGCGCGCTCGCATCGACCGCTTGCGTTGGTGGCGTTGCCTGGGTTGCTTGCGCCGGTTCGTGTTGCTCGCCTGGGACATCGGCCATGGCTGCTCCTTGCGTTGCGAGTTTCGATTTTGCCGCAGCAGCAAGGCAGACGCCACCTGCGGCTACCATCATGCCCATGAGCAACAAGCCCGTTACTGACCTCATTCACCACGCCTACCTTCCGCCCGCCGGATTCGATGCGCCGCAGCCCGGCATCTTCAAGGCTTCAACCGTCATCTTCGCCAACACAGCAGCCATGCGCGCGCGTGACTGGCGCAACAAGAACGGCTACACCTACGGCCTGCACGGCACGCCGACCACCTTCATGCTCGAAGAGCGGATTGCCTCGCTCGAAGGCGGCAAGCATTGCGCGCTCGTGCCCAGCGGCCTTGCAGCCATTGCCAACGTCGCGATGGCGCTGCTGAAGTCGGGTGACGAGGTATTGATCCCGGACAACGCTTACGGCCCCAACAAGGCGCTGGCCGATGGCGAACTCAAGGCATGGGGCATCACGCACCAGCTGTACGACGCGATGAATCCGGCGGACCTTCAGGCGCGCATCGGTGCAAAGACAAAGCTGGTGTGGCTGGAGGCGCCGGGGTCGGTGACGATGGAATTCCCGGATCTGCCCGAACTCACACGCATCTGCCGCGACGCGGGCGTGCTTGCAGCGCTGGACAACACATGGGGCGCGGGCCTTGCCTTCAATCCCTTTGATCTGGGCAACGGCGTTGCGGTCGATATCTCTGTCCACGCGCTCACCAAATATCCCAGCGGTGGCGGCGATGTGCTGATGGGCGCGGTCGTGACGCGCGACGACGACCTGGCAGAGCGAATCAAGATGACGCACATGCGGGTCGGCCTGGGGGTCGCTGCCAACGATGCCGAGGCCGTGCTCCGCTCGCTGCCGAGCATGCACCTGCGCTATCGGGCGCACGACATCGCGGCGCGCGAACTGGCGTTGTGGCTGCAGGCGCGGCCGGAGATTGCAAGGGTGCTTCATCCCGCGCTGCAGGGCTCGCAGGGGCATCGTCACTGGCAGGCGCTGTGCGGTGCCAATGACCTGGCCGCGGGGCTGTTTTCTGTTGTCTTCGATGAGCGCTACAGCGCCGCCCAGGTCGATGCATTCTGCGATGCGCTCACACTCTTCAAGCTCGGCTATTCGTGGGGCGGACCGATGAGCCTGGTCGTGCCTTACGACATTGCTTCGATGCGCAGCGCGCGCCTTGGAACCTGGACCCAAAAGGGCACGCTGGTGCGTTTTTCCATTGGGCTGGAAGCCGTGCAAGACCTCAGGGCCGACCTCGAAAAGGCGATGGGCGCGCTGGCCTGAGGGCAGCGTTTCCAGTGGGGTCGTTTATCGCGTACATTGGTGCTATCAAAGCGAGAAACGGAAGGCTCAGTGGCTACACCCAACTACGGATACGAGAAGCGGCAAAAGGAACTGGCCAAGAAGAAGAAAAAAGAGGAAAAGCTCAAGGACAAGGCTGCTCGCAAGACCGGCTCTCCTGGGGATGGCAACGAGGGCGGCGAAAGCGGCCCCAATGACCAGGGCAATCCTGCGCCGAGCCAGTAACGACCCGGCTCCCCGCCCCTCAACCCTCTGCAGGGGCGGCGGACAGGATGGATCGGGCCAGTTCGGTCATCGCATCCATCGACCTGTCTACAGGCACGATCGCCTGTGCATTTCCAAACTGGCTGAAATTGCGCTCGATTGAACTTGCGTATCCGGGGTCGTAGTGCTTGACCAGCAACTCACGCACCACGCCTTCAATCCGGCCCGCCTCGATTTCATCCTGCCAACCCTTGACCACGGCCTTGCCGCGCAGTTCGGTCAGCGCTGACAGGCGATCGCAAAACAGCGCCTTGTCGTTGGCGAAGAACTCGTAGTCTTCCATCAGCAGCGCCACGCGCTCGTCTTCAGGAAGGTCAAGCCGCAGGCAGGGGCTGGCCCGCATCCGCTCGATCAGCGCGTCGTTCACCGCCACGTCACCGACCTTGCGGCTCTCCGATTCGACATAGACGGGCAGGGCGGGATCGAACTTGCGCAGCGTTCCCCACACCAGCGTGTCGAATCGTTTTTGCGAGGGCTGCTCCTGGCCGGGGATGCGTCCCAGCACCGAACTGCGGTGGCTGGCGAGCGCCTCCAGGTCGAGCACCTGCGCCCCTTGCGTTGCAAGTGCTTGCAAGAGGCGCGTCTTGCCCGAGCCGGTCGGGCCGCACACCACCCGAAAATCGTATTTCTGGACCAGGACAGGCAGGTCGGCCAGAACGGCGCCGCGAAACGCCTTGTAGCCGCCCTGGATCACATGCACCCGAAAGCCGATCTGGCCAAGCACCAGCGCGAGCGAACCACTGCGCTTGCCGCCGCGCCAGCAATACACGAGCGGCTGCCAGTTCTTGGGCTTGTCGAACACATTGCGTTCGATGTGTTTTGAAATGTTGGAAGCCACGATAGCCGCGCCGCGCTTGCTTGCCTCGAACGGCCCTTGCTGCGCGTACATCGTGCCCACCAGGATGCGCTCATCGTTGTTGAGCGAAGGCCAGTTGATGGCGCCCGGCAGATGATCTTGCGCGAACTCGCCTTCGCTGCGCGCGTCGATGATGCTGCTGAATTCATCCAGCCTGGCGATGGCCTCGGCTGCTGACAGGGTATGGAGCATTACTTGAGCAGCTTTTTCAGCTCGGGCCAGACGTTGTCCAGCATTCGCGGATGGGCGAGCGCATTGGGGTGGATGCGGTCGGCCTGGAAGAGTTTGGTCGGGTCGGCGGTGTCAGCTACACCCTTGAGCAGAAATGGAACGACGGCCGCTTTCTTTTCCCTGGCAACCTTGGGGAAGATGCCCGAGAACCGATTGGAATAATCGGTGCCGTAGTTGGGCGGCACCTGCATGCCGACCAGCAGCACTTTGGCCCCGGCCTTTTGCGCGGCCTCCGTCATCTGGTTCAGGTTGTCCTCGCTCATCTGCAACGGCAATCCGCGCAGTGCATCGTTGCCGCCGAGTTCGATGACGACCACGGCCGGTTTGTGCTGGGTGAGCAGGGCAGGCAGGCGTGAGCGGCCGCCCGACGTGGTGTCGCCGCTGATGCTGGCATTGACGACCTTCGCGCGGATTTTTTCGGCCGCGATCCGCTTTTCGAGCAGCGCGACCCAGCCTTCGCCGCGCTTCAATCCGTATTCCGCGCTGAGGGAGTCGCCGACGATGAGCACGACGGGCGCAGCGGTACCTGGGGCGGCTTGTGCCACCATCAGATAACCTCCAGCTAATGCAGCCGCGATAAAGTTGCGGCGCTTACAAAGTTCAAACATGCCTGATCCCATCATCGCCGTCGAGCACGTACACAAATCGGTCACGGACTCCACTGGCACGCTTGCCATTTTGCGCGATATCGATTTCTCGCTGGCTCCCAGGGAGACTGCCGCGATCGTTGGCGCGTCGGGCTCGGGCAAGAGCACGCTGCTGTCGATCATTGCGGGGCTCGATACCCCGACCACGGGCACTGTGCGCCTGGCCGGCCAGGACATCTTTGCCATCGGTGAGGATGAGCGCGCAGCCCTGAGGGCGCGCCAGGTCGGCTTTGTCTTCCAGAGCTTTCAGTTGCTCGGCAACCTGACCGCGCTGGAAAACGTGATGCTGCCGCTGGAGCTGGCGGGCCGCAGTGATTCGCGCAAGGCCGCGACGGAAATGATGAGCCGTGTCGGCTTGTCGCAGCGGCTCGGACACTACCCGCGGGTGTTGTCCGGTGGTGAACAGCAACGTGTCGCGCTGGCTCGGGCGTTTGTCGTGCAGCCGGCGGTGTTGCTGGCCGATGAGCCGACTGGCAGCCTGGACTTTGCGACCGGTGAGACTGTGATGGAGCTGATGTTCGATTTGAACCGCGAGCTCGGGACGACCCTGGTGCTCGTCACGCACGACAGGGGAATCGCCGAGCGCTGCGAGCGCAAGATCACGATCGAGGCGGGGCGCATCGTCGCGTGACGGATGTCATGCCGGACCTGATCCGGCATCCACCGCGAAGCGGCGACGGCCGTTGAATGCAATGACGGCCGCCACCACTGGATAATCGGGCGATGTCTTCTCCCAAAGTGCTATTCGGATTCCACGCCGTGGGCGTCCGCCTGAAAACCGCTCCCGGCTCCATCATCGAGCTCTACGCCGACCCCTCGCGGCGGGACGCGCGGATGCGGCAGTTCCTGGCGCGGGCCACCGATGCCGGCGTCCGCATCATCGAGGCCGACGCCGTCCGCCTGGCCAAGCTCGCCGGCAGCAACGGGCACCAGGGCATCGCAGCCCGTGTAGCCGCGCTGCCCGTCATCAAGTCCCTGGACGACCTGCTCGACGGCATCACCGAGCCGCCACTCCTGCTGATCCTGGACGGCGTGACCGATCCGCACAATCTGGGCGCCTGCCTGCGCGTGGCCGATGGCGCCGGTGCCCATGCGGTGATCGCGCCGAAAGACCATGCCGTCGGCGTGAACGCCACGGTCGCCAAGGTAGCAAGCGGCGCATCAGAGACGGTGCCGTATTTCATGGTCACCAACCTCGCACGCACGATGGGTGAACTCAAGGAGCGCAGCATCTGGTGCATAGGCACCAGCGATGACGCACCGCGCAGCATGTACCAGGCCGACCTCAGGGTGCCCATCGCGCTGGTGCTCGGCGCGGAAGGCGAGGGCATGCGCCAGCTCACCCGCAAGACCTGCGACGAACTCGTGAGCATCCCGATGCGCGGTGCGGTCGAAAGCCTGAACGTGTCGGTAGCCAGCGGCGTGTGCCTGTATGAAGCCTTGCGGCAAAGGACATCATGAAACGAATGCTTCTTGCGATCCCGGTCAGTGCCGCCATTGCTGCCACGCTGCTGCTGGCTTCCTGCACCCAGGAGCAGCAAAACAAGCTGGGCCGCGACATCCAGAACTGGACCGGCACCAACGGCGTGCTGGAGGTCTATGCCGGCGACAAGGTCGTGCGCCGCTGGCTGAAAGTGGACAAGCTGAGCACCGGCTTGGGCACCGACGACGGCAAGCCGCGTTCGTACCGCTACGGCTACGGCGTGCTCGACGAGAACCTGAACTTCATGGTCGATCCGAACGAGAAGAAGGTGTACTTCGAGATCGGCGATTTCACGCATTACGTCTTCTTCGACAACCCCCGTTGAGAAGCCGTGTCTTCGCGCATCCACATTCGCGCCCCCGAGCGCAGTGATGAGAAGGCGTTTCTGGCCGCCGTTGCGCGCAGTCGCGCCTATCACCGCCCCTGGGTGAAAGCGCCGTCCACCCCGACCCAGTTCCGCGAGTGGCTAGAACGCCTGAAGCAGCCGACCCACTTTTCGTTGCTGGTGATTCGCAAGGACACCTATGAAATCGTCGGCGTGTTCAATATTTCAAACATCGTGCTGGGCGGTTTTCTCAGTGCGTACCTCGGCTACTACGGATTCGCCGGGCACGAGCGGCAGGGCCTGATGGCAGAGGGCCTGCGGGCCGTGGTGAACCATGCCTTCAGGAAGCTCAAGCTGCACCGGCTCGAAGCCAACATCCAGCCGGGCAATGCGCCTTCGATTGCTCTGGCTGCGGCCTGCGGTTTCGAGAAAGAAGGCTTTTCGCCGCGCTACCTGAAGATCGGCGGACGCTGGCGCGATCATGAGCGCTGGGCGATTCGCGCGTCATGATCGAGCCGTCACGGATCGAGCTGGTCGCAGCGCAAGCAGGTGACGCCGATGCGCTGGTGGAGGTGCGCATAGAAGCGATGCGTGAAAGCCTGGAGCGTGTGGGCCGGTTCGATGCGAGCCGTGCGCGTGAGCGATTTTTGTCGGGGTTCGTGCCGGAGCACACGCGCCATGTGGTGGTCGACGGCGAGCGCGTGGGGTTTGTGGTTGTCAAGCCGGCCGGGCACGCCTTGCTGCTGGACCATCTCTACATTCGCCCGGCGTTCCAGAGGCGAGGCATTGGCGCTGCGGTGCTGGAAACGGTGTTCGCTGAAGCTGATGCAAAAAACCAGCCGTTGCGGGTCGGCGCCCTGACCGGCAGTGATTCGAACCGCTTCTACCAGCGGCACGGATTCGAGCTGACCGAGCGCGCACAGTGGGACAACTATTACCTGCGAGTGGCCGGCGTCAAATCGACGCGCCGCCTGCCGCAGCGGATCATCATCATCGGCATGAGTGGTTCGGGCAAGACGACGCTTGCGCACGAAATCGCCGCGCGCGCAGGCATCCCCCACATCGAACTCGACGGCCTCTTCTGGGGACCTGGATGGGAGCCGCGTGCGCCCGCCAGCTTTCGTGCGGACGTGAAGCAGGCCGTGGACGCGCCCTGCTGGGTGATCGACGGCAACTATTCGTCGGTGCGCGAAATCGTCTGGCCGCATGCCGACATGGTGGTGTGGCTGAACCTTTCTTTCTGGACCACATTCGCCCGCGTGTTCGCGCGCACCCTGAACCGGTCGATCGAAGGAACGCTTTTGTGGAACGGCAACCGCGAGTCGTTCGGCCGTTCGTTCTTCTCGCGCGAATCCATTTTGTGGTGGGTGATACGCCACTACCATGACCGTCGCCGCAGCTTCGCGGCCCTGCGCGCCAACAACACATTTGCGAATCTGCAGTGGGTCGAACTCAGGCGACCTGAGCAGGTCGATGAATTCATCCAGAGGCTGTCGGCTTGAGGCTGATGACGAGCTGCTCAAGGACGCTCGTCAAGCAGGCTCACACCAGCCCGAACCATCCGAGCAGCGCACCCGCCCCGAGCAGCCACAGCAGGTGCACTTTGGTGCGCCAGACCACCAGCGCCGATACGACGGCCACCGCCCAGATCGGCCAGTTGCGCACGTCGTAGCCGGTCCCCGTCGCCAGAATCCAGCCGGTTGCAATTAGCAGGGCGATCACGATGGGTGCCATGCCTTGCTTGAATGCGCGCACGGCACGCAGTTCACGATTGCGATGGCCCCACGTCGCGGCGAAGTAGGTGAGCGTCGTGCTCGGAATCATGATGCCCAGCATGGCGATGGTCATTCCCATCAGCGCCGTCGGCAGCCCGCCTGCATTGAGGCCGACGTTCCATCCCATGAGCGCGATAAAGAGCACGTTGGGGCCGGGGGCGGCCTGGGCAATCGCGATCGACGCGTTGAACTGCGGATCGGTGAGCCACTGCTGGCGCTCCACCAGAAACCGGTGCATGTCGGGAGCGGTCGTGATCGCGCCGCCGACTGCCAGCAAGGACAGCGACAGGTAATGAACAAACAGGTTCAGCCAGTCGGCAGGCGTCAGCGCAAGCGACAGCGTCATGCAGCAACCTCCGCCATGCGGCGATAGGCGATGACGCAGGCGAGGCCGCCCAGCCCGAGCAGCACCCAGGCCAGAGGCCAGCGAAGAATGGCTATGCCGATGAAAGACGCCACCCCGAACGCGATGCAGACCGGGATGCCCAGAATGTTCTTCTTGAGCGCGCTGCAAAGCTTGATGCCCGTGGCTGTGATGAGACCCGCAGCAACAGCGCCCATTCCGCGCAGCGCACCGGCGACTTGGGGGTTGCCTGAGATCTGCGCATAGATGAGCGCCAGGCACATCACCACCAGCAGGGGAAAGGTCAGCATGCCGGCCAGTGCGGTCATCGCACCGCGAAACCCGAAGTAGCGTCCGCCGATCATCAGTGCGAGGTTGACGACGTTCGGTCCCGGCATGATCTGCGCGACAGCCCATTCCTCCACGAATTCCTCGCGTGTCATCCAGTGTTTCTTCTCGACCAGTTCGCGTTGCACGACTGCCAGCACGCCGCCAAAGCCCTGCAGGGCCAGCAGGCTGAAGGAGAAAAACAGGTCCGAGAGAGAACTCGGTTGCGAGCGCGGTGGGACGGGCGCGTCGGGGGAAGTCATGGCGGCGATTATCGTGCGCCTCGCGTAGCCAACCCCAGCCCAAGGGCAATCAGCACGAGGGCCGGCAGTGCGACGACCTGCACCGATTCACCCAGCAACAACCAGCCGAGCAAGGTCGCGGTGACCGGGTTGAGCGCGAGAAACACGGTGACGCGGGTCGGCGCTTCGTTCTTGAGTGCATACAGCCACCAGAAGTAACCAATCCCGCTCGACACCCCGATAAAGACCATCGCTGCCCACGCCTGCGCGCTGAACGAGAAGATGCGAGACGGCCAGGCTTCGCCAATCGCGATGAAGGCCAGCGCGATGACAGATGCCAGCATCGCGAACGCGGAGACCGGCACCGTCGGATAGCGCTGCAGGTAGGGCCGGTACAGCACGGTGCAGACGGCCCCGGTCAGCGCTGAAGCCGCGACTGCAAGCTCGCCCCACCAGTGACCGCTGCTCGCAGCTCCCAGGCGCGGCGACAACGCCAATGCGACGCCGGCAATCGACAACGCCACGCCGCCCAGCAGCAAGCGCGTGATCCTCTCGCGCCCCAACACCGCCGAAAGCACCATCGTGAGTAGTGGAAACAAACTGAAGATGAACGCAGCCTGCGCCGCGCCGACATGCCTCAAGCCGAAGTTCAGCAGCGCAATGAGCACCCCAAACTGCCCGATGCCCAACGCCGCCAGCACCAGAATGTCCCACCTGGATGTCATTGCGGACTCGATCCGCAATCCATGCGGCTGTCGCTCTACACCGGGCGTCCATGCCGCCCACAGCGCCCCCGCATCCCTGAACGCAAACGGCGCCAGACACGCAAACCCAATCGCGTATCGGATCATCGCCAGCGTCAGCGGCGGCACTTCCACCAGCGCGTAGCGTGAAGCGACGATGCCCGCGCCCACCAGCACGCTTGCCCCAGCCGCAGCCCAAAGCGCCTTGCTCATGCGTTGTTCATGTATTGCTCAGAGCTTGAGCTCCCAGATCTCGCTGGTGAGCTGCTGGCCGTAGCCGTGGAACGATTCGCTGCTGGTGACCGTGAACCCGCGCGACTTGTAGATGGCTCTTGCGGCATCGAGATGCCCGTTGGTCCACAGCATCAGCTTGCGATAGCCCTTGCCGCGCGCGAACGCGATGCACTCGTCGACCAGCCGCGCACCCAGGCCTTTGCCGCGCGCAGAAGGCGTGAGGATCAACAGGCGCAGTTGCGCCACTGTAGGCGACTTGCGCACCACAAACACCGAGCCCACCCGTTCGCCGTCGATCTCGGCGATCCAGCCTTTGTCCCAGGCCGGGTTGAACTTGCGGATGTAGTTGGCGGCGATGTCGGCGACCAGCGCTTCGAATTCATTGGTGAAGCCGTACTCGCGCCAATAGATTTCCGCGTGCTGCATCACGACCCAGCCCATGTCGCCGGGGCCCGGATCGCGCAGCAGGATTGCGCTGGGCTGCTGGCTCGCGGTGTCATCGAGCAGCCGCTGCATGGTGGTCATCGCGCGGATCAGCTTGTCGCGCCCCTCGCTGGGCAGCGCAGCGAGCAGGGCGGCAGCCTCGTCGCGCGACTGCTGCTGCAGGGGCGCGAACGCTGCGTGACCCGCCTCGGTGAGCTTGAGCAGGCTTTGCCGCGCGTCGGCGGGCGAGGGCGCCCGGGCGAGCCAGCCGCGGCTTTCAAACCGGCGCAGGATGCGGCTGAGGTAGCCCGCATCCAGGCCCAGGTCCCGGCCAAGTTCCGAGGCGGTGGGTTGGTCGCGATGCGCGAGTTCGTAAAGCACGCGCACTTCGGTCAGGGACAACTCGCTGCCCAGGTACGGATCGAGCACGCCAATGCGCTGTGTCCAGAATCGGTTGAAACCCCGTACGGCCTGGACCTGGGCAGGGGAGACAGCGGGGTTCTTCGTCATGAATGACATGGTCAGCCAATTACTTGCCGTCGTCAAGTAATTGGCTTGCGAAGAACGTGGCTGTGGCGCAGCGACAATACCGATGTGACCCCACTTAATGACATCAGCGACATCAACGACACCCCCGACCTGCAGCGCCGCTTCGGCGGGCTCGAGCGCCTCTATGGCGTGCAGGGCGCAGCCTCCATCCGCAAATCGCATGTGGCTGTGATCGGCATCGGCGGCGTCGGCTCATGGTCGGCGGAGGCGCTGGCCCGCAGCGGTGTGGGGGAGCTGACGCTGGTCGACCTGGACCATGTGGCGGAGTCCAACATCAACCGGCAGGTCCATGCGTTGGGGGACACGGTCGGCAAGGCGAAGGTGCAGGCCATGCGCGAGCGCATTGCGCAGATCAACCCGGCCTGCATCGTCAATTGCGTCGAGGAATTTGCCGAGCCTGAGAACTGGCCGCAGCTATTGCCCCAGGGCGTCACGGCGGTGATCGATGCCTGCGACCAGGTCAAGGCGAAAGTGGCGATGGCCGAGTGGGCGCGTCGCACCAGGACCCTGTTCATCGCGGTGGGTGCAGCCGGCGGCAAGCGCCTGGCCCACAAGGTGGACATCGACGACCTTGCCAACACCACGCACGACCCCTTGCTCGCCCAGGTTCGCTATCGCCTGCGCAAATCCCACGGCGCGCCGCGCGAGGGAAAGAAGATGGGTGTGGCGTGTGTTTTCAGCCGTGAAGCGGTTGCGCCGCCAGACGCATCATGTGCCGTAGCGGGCGCCGAGGAAGGCGACGGCACGCTCAATTGCAGCGGATACGGATCGGTGGTGAGCGTCACGGCAACTTTCGGCCAATGCGCCGCTGGGTGGGTGCTGGACCAGCTGGCCAGCCAGAAGTCCGAAACGCAGACGCTATAATCGCAGGCTTTGCGGGACGTTAGCTCAGTTGGTAGAGCAGCGGACTTTTAATCCGTTGGTCACTGGTTCGAATCCAGTACGTCCTACCAGAATTGCCGTCAGGCACCTTGAAGCTCGCTATCGAATAGATAGCGAGCTTTTTTTGTTTTCATTTCTCGCAAGCCCCTACTTTTGCGGTCGGCGCCTTGCTGATGAGTTCGTGTAAATTCCCCGCTCTTATCAATGAGAGGGAGAGTCATGAAGAAGCTTGCAGTCAGCATGTTGGTTTTGGCACTGGTTACCGGATGCGCTTCCGTGAAGATGGAATCGCAAGAGGCGTCGAACAGGGCCAAGCAGTTTGCGCAGCCTGAGTCCGGCAAGGCTGGCGTGTACATCTATCGGGACAGCTTTGTTGGAAAGGCACTCAAGAAGGACGTCTGGCTCGATGGCAAGTGCGTCGGCGAGTCCGCACCGGACGTTTTCTTCTACACACAAGTGGCTCCCGGCAATCACACGCTCTCCACCGAGTCCGAGTTTTCTCCTAACGACCTCTCGATTCTGGTGGACGCCGGCAAGAACTATTTCTACCGGCAGTTCATCAAGCTGGGCGTCTTCGTGGGCGGAGCGGACCTGGAGGCGGTCCCGGAAGAGCAAGGCAAGGCCGCAGTGGCAAAGCTACAGCTGGCGAGCGGTGGCGCGTGTAGCAAGAGCTACTCGAAATAGCCTGGGCAACTCCTGCCGGTAACACCAGAAAGGCCTGCTATCCATTTGGTAGCAGGCCTTTTTCTTGAGACACCATGGCGCGTTACCCGCTGAGCAGCCGGTCGCTCAACCATCCCACCCCACCGTCTCCCGATACGCATGCCAGGTCGCATGCCCCAGCAACGGCCCAACAACCAGCACGCCCAGCGCCCACGGCCATAGCGCGACAAGGGTGAGCGTCACCACCAGCGCACCCCAGAACAGCATCGTTGCCACGTTCGTAAAGACAACGCTGAAACTGGTGATCGCTGCCGTGATCGCATCGGTGTCGCGATCGAGCACCATCGGGATCGCGACCACCATGCTGCAAAAGACCAGCGCCGCGAACGCGCCACCAACGAGCGTGTAGACGGCCAGGAACTGCCAGTTGGCCGGATTGAACACCGCCTGCAACACGCTCGCGCTCGAGGGCATGCCGGTGTTGAAGAACACCGCGAACACCACCAGCGAGGCGCGTCCCCACAACAGCTCCAGCACCGTGAGCACCAGCACCAGCAGCCCCATGCTCCCGAGGTGCTTGTCCCAGCAGGTCAGCGAAGCGCCCAGTGACTGCGGCAGGCCCTTCTCGCGCCGCCGGCTCACTTCGTACAGGCCCATCGCCAAAAAGGGGCCCACCAGCAGGCAACCCGAAACGATGGTCATCGTGTATTCCGGGCGGTGCCTGAACACCGCCCCAAGAATCAGCGCCATGAGCCAGAAACACGTGCCGTACAAGAGCGCGATACCGGGTGCGGCGGCCAGGTCCTGCGCGCCTCGTGAGAGCCAGCGCAGCGGTGCCGTGAACGCGACCGGTCGCGCGTGCGGCCGTGCAGGCTCTGCAGGTGACGCGGCAACCGCAGGGTCTGCGGCAGCAATGCCTTCTGGAATCGGCTGGTCCATGCGTGATCTCCTGCAGGACAGGATACCGAGAGGTCCGGCAGGGCGCATGGGGAATCACCCCAGCAGGTTCTACTGCGTCAATGCAGCCCGCGCGCGGTCCAGGCGCTTGCCCGCCTCGTCGGCGACCGCTTGCATACCCGCAAGCGGCGAGAGTTTGGCCATCATGTGCGGATCGAGAAATCCGACGCTGATGCGGCCGTTCTCCACCTCTCGCACCGTGACGTTGCACGGCAGCAAGAGGCTGATCTCGGGGTCGGCCTCAAGGGCCTGGTAGGCCAATGGCGGATTGCACGCACCCAGAATCCGGTGAGCAGGGATGTCCTTGCCCAGCTTTTCCTTCATGGCCTTTTGAATGTCGATGTCGCTCAGCACGCCGAAACCCTCGGTTTTGAGCGCGGCGACAACGCGTTCGATTGCGGTGTCAAAGGGTCCTGCGATTTCAATGTGATGTCCGTACATGGTTTGTCCTGGTTGGTTGATAGACAATATATCAGTAAATATAATATTATGGAATATATCAATTCACAACGACAGCGCCCCACGTCATGAAAACTCTTCTATCTGCGCGAACATGGCTGCCCTCATGGATTGCCGGCTACGACCGCGGCAAGGCCGCCCAGGATGCCGTAGCTGGCATCGTGGTGACCATCCTGCTGGTGCCCCAGAGCCTGGCGTACGCAATGCTTGCAGGTTTGCCTGCGCACGTGGGAATGTATGCAAGCCTGCTGCCTCTGCTGGCCTATGCGGTATTGGGCTCCAGCATGACCTTGTCCGTGGGTCCGGTCGCGGTTGCCTCGTTGATGACGGCAGCAGCGGTGACCCCGCTTGCGGTGGCAGGCAGTGCCGACTATGTGCTGCTCTCCATGCTGCTGGCGCTGATCGGCGGGGTGGTGCTTTTGCTGCTTGGCGTGCTGCGGATGGGATTCGTGGCGAACCTCTTGAGTCACCCGGTGATCTCTGGCTTCGTCACTGGCTCCGCCGTGCTGATTGCGATCGGTCAGCTCAAGCCGCTGCTGGGTGTTCCTGCCAAGGGGGACACGGCGCTGGAGCTACTCGTGTCGCTGGTGTCGCACGCAGGGCAACTGCACCTGCCCACCGCGATTCTGGGCGTTTCTTCGGCGGCGGCGCTGTGGGCATCGCGTCGATTTCTGGCCCAGGGGTTGCGCAGCATGGGACTGGGAGCCAAAACCGCCGACATCGTCCCGAAGCTGGCGCCCATGGTGGTGGTGCTGGTTGCGATCGCGGCGGTGGCCGCCTTCGCCCTGGATACCGGTGCCGGTATTGCGGTGGTGGGTGTAATCCCCGCCGGCCTGCCCAGGCTCGCCGTCACCATGCCCACAATGCCGCAACTGCAGGCGCTCGCCGTGCCGGCGGTGATGATCGCGCTGATCGGCTTTGTCGAGAGCGTGTCGGTTGCGCAGTCGCTTGCGATCAAGCGGGGCGAGCGGATCAACCCCGACGCCGAACTGCGGGGTCTGGGCGCAGCCAATCTGGCCAGCGCACTCTCGGGCGGATTTCCGGTGACCGGCGGATTCGCGCGCAGCGGGGTCAACTTCGCTGCGGGCGCTCGCAGCCCGCTCGCGGGCGTGGTGGCAGCGGCTCTCATGGCGCTGGTCCTGCTGGGCCTCACGGGCCTGTTTGAACGGCTCCCGCTCGCAGTGCTTGCCGCCACCATCATCGTGGCCGTCGTCGGTCTCATCGACATCGCGACCTTGCGGCACGCGTGGCACTACGACCGGGCAGACGCTGTCGCGTGGCTGGTCACTGCCATCGGCGTACTGGGCCTGGGCGTGGAGGCAGGCGTGGGGCTGGGAGTCGCCATGTCGATCGGCACCTTTCTCTGGCGCGCGAGCCGTCCGCACATGGCGGTGGTGGGCCGTGTCGGTGAAAGCGAACACTTTCGCAATGAGCGCCGTTTTTCCGTCAGGACCTACCCCGGACTGCTGCTGCTGCGCGTGGACGAGAGCCTGTTTTTTGCCAACATTCCGGCGGTGGTGCGGCGTATCGAGGAAGAGATAGCCCGCCTGGGTGATGTGCGTCACCTGGTGCTGGACCTGTCCTCCGTAGGCCACATCGATCTCACCGCCGTCGAGGCGCTACAGCGCCTTCACTCCGATCTGCGCGAGCGCGGCATCCAGATGCATCTGGCCGAGGTGCGCGGGCCGGTGATGGACCGGCTCAAGCA
This sequence comes from Caenimonas sp. SL110, assembly GCF_001044395.1. Lineage (GTDB taxonomy): Bacteria > Pseudomonadota > Gammaproteobacteria > Burkholderiales > Burkholderiaceae_C > Ramlibacter. The sequence continues at coordinate 113,512 of NZ_JANU01000031.1, read as the reverse complement.
CACCAGCTTGCCGGGACAGCTGGTCAACAAGCCGTTTCTGAGCTTGCATGAAGCGATCGGCCTGCTCGCTGGCGAGGGCAGCACGCCCCGGCTATCCGTACTGCCAGCCGTAGCCGACGGCCCCGACCACAGCAATCGCCCCAAAGCCTGACAGCACGCGCCATCCCAGCTTTGCGCCGCCAATGCCGAAGGCCAGCGCCGCCTTGCTGACCAGGTTGGCGCCTGCGGCCAGCAAGATGGCAGTCGTTGCGGCATTCGCTGCGAGTTGTCCCTGCTCATGCATCTGCACACTGGAGACCAGAATGGCATCCACATCGGCCAACCCGGAGATGAACGCGATGCCGTAGATGCCGGCATCTCCCAGGACTTGCTTGCCAGCCCGAATCGCCACGGCCACGATGCCCAGGACGACGCCAAACCCCAATGCCGTCGGCAGGTCGAATACTTTCACCTGCGCTTCGATTGAAGCCGTTTCGCGTGCTGCACCGCGTCGCCAAAGCGCTGCTGCAGCAATGAGCGCCGTGACCCCCGGCAGCACGAGCAACAGGCCTATGCCTGCCGCCAGTTCGGGCTGCAGCGCAACGACCAGCACCGCCATGCGAAAGAACATCACGCTGCTCGCCAGCATGATCGCAGCGGCTGCGGTCCCCTGAATGGCGGTGTGCGCCCGCGCGGCCCGGGCCAATGCGAGGGTCGCCGCAGTGGATGACGCCAGCCCACCAAACAGTCCCATCCAGAGCAGGCCTTGTCGTGCGCCGCGCAAACGCATCGCCGCATGCCCGAACAGCGACAACGCGGCAACCAGCACCACGGCCAGCCACAGTTGATAGGGATTGAGTGCCTTGTACGGCCCGTACCCGGCATCGGGCAGCAGCGGCAGCACCACCGCGCTCAACACACCCAGTTGCAGGATCGCGTTGAGCTCGTCGGGTTGGATCAGCCGCATCCATCGATGCAGCTCGGGTTTCAGATCGAGCAGGAGTGCCACGACAACCGCAGCGCCCACCGCCAGCACGGCGTGTCCGTGTGCGGCCAGCGCCCCCAGCCCGAAAGTCGCCATGGCGGCGACGGCGGTCGTGATGCTGAGCGAACCCGCAGCCTCGGAGGCACGGCGAAACGACACCGCAAAGAGCAGTACCACCGCCAGCAGGCCGCTTGCCAAAAGCAGTTGCTGCCCGGTGCCCGATCCCAGCAATGCGAGCAGCCCGCCCAGCAGGCCGATGAGTGCAAACGTGCGCAGCCCGGCCACGCGGCCGCCTTCGGGAAGCTCGCGATCACGCCAGCCACGTTCAAGGCCGACCATCAGGCCGACAGCGAGCGCTGCGCCCAGTGCCTTCGCGCCCTGCGCCAGGTCAAGATCAGATGGATTCACTGCAGCTCACAACGGCGCTGCGCACCGCGCGCCTCAACGCTTGGGCATCGGGCAGGTCGATATCCCCAGCAGGCTGTACAGCGGGCACATCCCCAACGCACCCGTGATGATCGGGACGATGCCGATGTAGCCCCAGGCACCGATCGTGCCCATATACGCCATCGCGATCAGCGCGATGCCGGCAATGACTCGCACGCTGCGGTCCAGGGTGCCTTCGTTGACTTTCATGAGCAGGTTCCGATCGAGGTTGTTGAAATGGCAAAAATGGCGGAAAGGGCAGGGTACTTCAGGAGTCGTCGCCGCGTATGGTGAGCACAGGCACCGTCGCTTCGCGCAGGATCTGGTCGGCGCCGCTGCCCATGACCAGGCGGCTGATGCCCCGGCGGCCGTGCGTGCCCAGCACGATCAGGTCGGCGCCCCAGTCTGCGGCTTCCTTGGTAACGGTCGCGCCCAGGCGTTGCGCAGGCTGGTCGACCAGTTGCGTGTCGGCCGCGACGCCAGCGGACTTCGCCATCTCCAGCGCGTCGCCCAGCACCTTCGCTGCGGCGGTGCGAACTTCTTCCATGAGCTCCGGGCTGTAGCTGTAGGTATTGACGTAGACGAGTTCGTCGATTGCGTGCAGCAACCTCACGCTGGACCCCTGTTCGCGTGCGAGCTGCAGGGCCTGCGTGAGGGCTTTGCGGGAAGTCGCACTGCCGTCGACCGGCACCAGAATGCGCTTGAACATGGCTGTCTCCGTTTGGTTGAAGTAGCCTGCATGGTCGGGCAGGCGGGGCATGGATCACTTGACGCGGATCAAACGCCGTGCAGGTTGATGCACGTCAAGCGTCGCGCTGGCCGGCGTCCTTATCCTTTCCCAACGATGCGCTCCAACGAATACGGACCCGACCCTCTCGACCTGCCGCTGAAACTCTGGCTCGCGCGCCTGGCCCACGGCATTTCGCCGTCGGCGCTCTCGCTCGCGTATGCCGACTGGCTCGCGCACTTCATGGCCTCTCCCTCGCACCAGAGCGCTTTGGCAGGCAGTGCGTTGCGCAAATCAGTCGCCTGGCAAAACTACGCGCAGCGCGTGTGGGGCGCCGACTGCTCGCCATGCGTGGCACCCGCAGGCAACGACAAGCGTTTTGATCCTGCGCCGTGGAGCAAGCCGCCATTCAATATCATGGCCCAGGGCTTCCTGTTGCAGCAGCAGTGGTGGCAGGAAGCCATGACCGGCGTGAGCGGCGTGTCGCGCCACCACGAAGACGTCGCCGCATTTGCAACAAGGCAGTGGCTGGACATCTGGTCGCCCTCGAACTTTGTCGCTACCAACCCGCAGGTGCTGGCCGAGACGATGCGCCGCGGCGGGGCCAACCTGGTCGAAGGCGCTGCCAACTGGGCGAGTGACGCCGTCACCGTGATGACCGATGGTCCCGCGCGGGGCGCCCAGGCATTCGTGCCGGGCAAGGGCACTGCGTTGACGCCGGGCAAAGTGGTGTTTCGCAATTCACTGATCGAGCTGATCCAGTACGAACCCGCAACGCCGACGGTCTTTGCAGAGCCGGTGCTCGTTATTCCGTCGTGGATCATGAAGTTCTACATCCTGGACCTGACGCCCGGCGACTCGCTGGTCGAATACCTGGTGTCGCAGGGCCATACGGTGTTCATGGTGTCGTGGAGAAACCCCGTCAGCGCAGATCGCGACCTGGGCATGGACGACTACCTGCAACTCGGCGTGATGGATGCGATCGACGCCGTGCGACGCATGGTGCCGCGCATGCGCGTGCACGCGATGGGTTACTGCCTGGGCGGCACGCTGCTGGCAATCGCTGCTGCGCTCCTGGGCGCGGACAAGGCGAACCCGTTGGCGAGCGTGACGCTGCTGGCCGCGCAGACCGACTTTCATGAGCCCGGCGAGCTGGGCCTGTTCATCGACGAGAGCCAGATCGCTTTCCTGGAAGGCCTGATGGCCGAGCACGGCTATCTCGACGGCCGGCAGATGGCGGGCGCGTTCCAGCTGATCAACTCCAAGGACCTCGTGTGGTCCAAGCTCGTGCACGAATACCTGATGGGCGCGCAAAGCCCGATGACGGCCATGCGTGCGTGGAACGCCGACGCGACACGGCTGCCTGCGCGCATGCACAGCCAATACCTGCGCAGCCTGTTCCTGCACAACGACCTGGCCGAGGGCCGTTACAAGGCCCTGGGGCAGACCGTGCGGCTCGATGCGATCGACGTGCCCATGTTCGTCGCGGCCACGCAGCGCGATCATGTGGCGCCGTGGAAGTCGGTCTACAAGGTTCATGGGCTGGTGCATTCGCCGGTGACGATGGCGCTGGCTTCCGGTGGGCACAACATGGGCATCGTGAGTCCGCCTTCGGGTCCGATGGCTGATGCTGCCGCAGGCTACTACCTGTCATCGCACGCCGCGATGAAGGCACCTGCCGACCCGGATGAATGGCGCAGGGGTGCGCAGCCCGAGCACGGTTCGTGGTGGCCCGCGTGGACGCAGTGGCTCGCGCAGCATTCGACGCGGCGAGTGAAAGCCAGGGCCGTCACGTCGGTGGTGCAGGACGGTTTGCCCGTGCCTGCGCCAGGCAGCTACGTGCTGCAAAAGTAATTCGCCGCATCGGGCACATCTTGCCCACATCTCGCGCGCATACCGCGTAGAGCGCTTGCGCGCACCTGCGCGCGTTGTCGCTCGCGCGCTTTTCATGTTGACGAGTGTCAATGCACGCGCCACTTCAGGTGGGCGATGTATCTCATCCACATGACAAATATCAAAGTTTTTCTTTGGGCTTTGTTTCAAAGTTACCAACAGACACAAGTGCTTTTTGCCGAGTGTCGCAACGCCCGGCCGATGTGGACGGGTCAAAGCAACCAACCGGAGCCTTCACATGAAATCTTTCATCACCGAATTCGCCGCCGACGAGAGCGGCGCCACCGCCATCGAATACGGGCTGCTCGCGGCTCTGATCTCGGTCGTGATCATTGCCGGCGCATCGCTGCTCGGCACCAACATCAACACGCTCTTCAACGACATCGCCAAGTGCATCGCTGATCCGAAGAGCGCCGATTGCAAGTGGAAGGCCACGGCCACGACGCCGACGACGCCCTGAGATTCGTCGGCATACGCAACCTCCACCGAGCCTCACCGTGCCCTCCGATCTGTTCCACTGGCTTTCGTTCGCAGCCGCCGGCGCCATGCTGGCAGCTGCGGCCTGGAGCGATGCACGCTACCGCCGCATTCCCAACAGCGTTGTGCTGGCGGGCTGTGCGGCGGCGCTGGGCCTGTCGATGGCGCCGGGCGGTATCGGTCCGGGTCATGCGCTCGCCGGCATGGCGACCGGATTCGCGGCGCTGTTGCCGATGTACCTGATGCGCGTCACCGGCGCAGGCGACGTCAAGCTGATGGCAGCGACGGGTGCGTTTGCGGGCTTTCCGGGCGCAGTCGGTGTGGTGCTGCTGACGCTGGTCGCCGGGGGCGTGCTGTCCATTGCCTATGCGCTGTACCTGCGCCAATCCGGCGCCGTGTTTCGCAACCTGCGCACTGCTCTCATCCTTGTGATGGCCGACATAGGCGCTCGCAGGCTGCCGCGCGCGGACTCGCTGCCCACCGTGCGGGCCCGTATTCCTTATGCCCTGGCGATCGCCACTGGCGCGATCGTGCATAGCTGGCTCGTCAACGCCAGATAAGAGCCGAACTGGAACTCCCCATGAAAAACACAAGACCGCTGCTTGTCATCCTGGTGTCGGTGATCGTCGGCGCCATCGCCGTGGCCATCGCCGCCCGATGGGTCGCCATGCAGGCCAGCGTCGCCACCGCGCAGGTGGTGGTTGCCGCGCGCGACCTGGAGGTCGGCACGCGCCTGCGTCCCGATATGGTCCAGGTGGTGGACTGGCCCGCTGGCGCGGCACTCAAGGAGCCCTTCGACACGGTCGCCAAGGTGCAGGACCGCGTGCTCAACACGCAGGTGCTGCGCGGCGAGCCCATCGTCGCGACCAAGCTCGCGAATCCCGGCGAGAAGGGCGGGCTTTCCGCCGTGCTTGAACAGGGCACGCGCGCCATCACGGTCAAGGTCAACGAGATCGTCGGTGTCGGCGGTTTTGCGCTGCCGGGCAATTACGTCGATGTGATGGTCAATACGCCCGACGATGCGAATCGTCCGGTTTCCAAGATCGTGCTCGAACGCATCCTCGTGCTGGCCGTCGCCCAGGACGTGAGCACCGGTGACAGCAAGCCGCGCGTCGTGAACGCGGTGACCTTGCAGGTGACACCGCAGCAGGCCGAACAGATTGACCTCGCCCGCAGCATCGGCTCGCTGTCGCTTGTGCTGCGCAGCCAGCTCGACAAGGGCTCGTCGGCCACCGCCGGGGCCCGCAAGAGCGACCTGCTCAATGGCAAGTCCGTGGTGACTGCGGTTGTCGCGAACGCGGCGCCAGCAGCGCCGGCGGTTGCAGCCCGCCCGGCCGTTGTAGCGCCACGCCCGGTGCGCAAGGCGGTCGCTGTCGAAACGCCGCCCAAACCGGCCGAAGACAAGCTGGAAGTGATCCGCGGCCTGAAGAAATCCGTCGAATGACGCCCACACCGAGCACACGATGAACACCTGCCAACAACCCATCTTTGCGCGCCGCGGCACCGCGGTTCTTGCAGCCCTTGCCTGCGCATCACTGCTTGGCGCGACCAGCGCTGCCGCGCAGGCTGTACCGAAGCCCGCCAAGGCGGCATCGGCGGCTGCGCCTGCAACCGCGCCTGCTGCCGCTGAAGCGGCAAAGGCACCGGTGTCCATTTCCGTCGGTCCGCAGAGCGCGCAATTCACCGCGCCCACCGAGGTCGCGCCTGCAATGCGCCTGACCGTAGGTAAATCAGCGGTGGTGCGGTTGCCGGGCGATGCCACGCGCCTGTCCATCGGCAATCCCGAGATCGCCGATGTGATGCTGATCAACCCGCGCGAGGTGTACCTGCTCGGGCGCAAGTCCGGCTCGACCAATGTGTTCGTCTGGACCAAGTCCGGCCGCACAACCATCATGGACGTGCTGGTCGGACTGGACACGGCCACGCTCAAGACCCGCCTGGCTGAACTGGTGCCCGGAGAGCTGGCAATCACCGTCGAGTCCCTCGGTGATTCGGTGGTGCTTTCGGGAAGCGTGAGCGACCCTATGCGAGTGCAGCGGCTGGTCTCGCTGGCCGAGGTGTACAGCGGCGGCAAGAAGGTGATCAACCTGCTATCGGTGGAGGGCTCGCAGCAGGTCATGCTCGAAGTCAAGGTCGCGGAAGTTTCCAAGACACTGATCGACAAGCTCGGCGTGGAGTTCGACCTCACGCGCACCAGCGGCAACACAAGCTTCACGCTGCTGACCCAGCTGCTGAGCGGCGCGGCCAACTCGGTCACAGGCACCCGAGCCAACGGACGCACTGCCATCTCGCTGGACGCAGAAGTCAAGAACGGCCTGGTCAAGATCCTGGCCGAGCCCACCATCATGGCGATGAGCGGACAGGAAGGCGCGTTCCTGGCCGGCGGCCGAATCTACATCCCGGTGCCGCAAAGCAACAGCTCGGGTGGCAGCGGCGTCACGCTGGAAGAAAAAGAGTTCGGCGTCGGCCTTCGCTTCACGCCCACGCTGCTGGAGGGCGGACGCATCAACCTGCGCGTGACGCCGGAAGTCTCCGAGCTGTCGCAGATCGGGACGCCGATCACCACGCTCGGCGGCCAGACCAGCATCTTGCCCACCATCACCACGCGTCGCGCCTCCACCACCGTGCAGCTGCGTGACGGCGAGAGCTTTGCGATCGGCGGGCTGATCAAGAACAACGTCACCGAGAGCATCAAGGCCTTGCCCATGCTCGGCGAGTTGCCCGTGCTCGGAGCGCTGTTTCGCAGCAGCGAATTCCAGACCGACCGCTCCGAGCTGATGTTCATCGTCACGCCGCGCCTGGTCAAACCCCTGCCTGCGAACTATGCAATGCCCACCGACAGCTTCGTGCCGCCATCGCGATCGGACTTCCTGCTCGGCGGGCGGATGGAAGGCGAGGGCAGGACGCGCGTGCCCCCACCTGCACCGGCTGCCCCACCTGCAGCGCCTGCGCAGCCGGGCGGCTTCCAGCTCAAGTGAACGGCCGGTCCTCACACATTCAAGGAATCAACATGCGAGTCTTCATCCTCCTGGGCGCGGCTTCGGTGCTGGCCGCTGGTTGTGCAGTGCCGACCACAGCTGTCGATGCAAACTTTGGGCAGGCGCTGATCGGCGCGCGCGCTGCCCAGGTCGTCGATCCTGATGCGCCTTCGCGTGCGCGTCCGGCCCTTCGATCCGACGGCCAGGCGGCCAAGTCGGCGATCGACCGCTATCAGAAGTCGTTCGACGTTCCGCCGCCACCGGTGAATGTGCTGAACATCGGCATCGGGTCTGGCGGCTCGGGCGGCGGTTCGCAATAAGGCGCTTCGCATGCGCATGACCAGACCATCGGCACAGCGTTCATGGCGCGCTGCTCGCGGCGAGCGTGGCGCGATCGCCGTGGTCGTCGCGTTCTCGCTGGTCGTGCTGGTCCTGATGCTGGGCCTGGTGCTGGATCTCGGCCACCTCTATGTGACCAAGTCGGAGCTGCAAAACGCCGCCGATTCGTGCGCCCTCAGCGCGGCGCGCGAGCTCAACGACCTGGGCGTCGGCGCACTCGAGCGCGCCACGGCGGCAGGCCGCACGGCCGGCAACCGCCACAGCATCGACCTGCAGGCAGTCAGCCTTCGGGCAGAAGGCGCTGGCATCCAGGAAGCCGACGTCACATTCAGTGAAACCCTGGACGGAACCTATCGCCGCGAGATCACAGCCACCACCAAGTACGTGCGTTGCGCACCGCGCGAAAGCAACGTGAAGAGCGTTGCGCTCTGGTTCATGGGCGTCGCCGGTCTGACCGACTGGAATCTCAGCGCGCAGGCCGTCGCGCGCACGGTGGGAGGGCAAGGCCCTTGCGCCATCCCCGTTGCCGTGTGCAGCGCTGTCACATCGTCCACGCCCAACCTCGGGTTCACCACTGGCACCTGGTACACGGGGCGGCTGGCATCCGGATCCGCCGTGCAGGGCAATTACGACTGGGTCCGCTTCTCGGGGCAGGGCTCCTCTGACCTGGGTGAGGTGCTGGCCGGGCAGGGCATGTGCGACGTAGGACCGGCACTGGTCGATGTGGAACCCGGCATTTCGGGCGGCACGGCGCAGGCGTGGAACACCCGCTTCGGCTTGTACTCGGGGCGCTGGAACGACATCGACCTGTACCCGCCGGACCGCACCGGTTGGGCCTACACCGGCAACCGCCTGGACAACAAGGGCAACACGCTGCCGGGCAGCTGGCCGCAGGCCGCGCCACAGAACGCGTATCCCGACTATGTGACGCGCAAGAACACCACGCACGACCCGTACAACCCCACGGCACTGCTCGACGACAACGGCAAGCCTTCCGTGCTGCCGGGCAATCCTTCGCCGCTGGACCGGGCGCTGCATGGAACCAAGGGACAGGACAGGCGCATGGTGTTCGTGCCCGTCATCAGTTGCAGCGGCTGGGCGCCCAACAAGAAGAACATGGATGTGATCGACTACGCCTGCGCTTTCATGCTCTCGCCGATCAACGATCCGACAACAGACGTCCAGCTCGAATTCCGCGGGCTGCTCAGCAAGGGCGCGTGCGCCACCTCGGGAATCCCGGGCAACTTCGGCCCGCCTGTGCCGGCGCTAGTGCGATGAAACAGGCCGCAAATCCATCTCGCTCGATTCGCGGTGTCGCCTCGGTCGAACTGGCGGTGCTGCTGATCCCGCTCGTCATCATGGCTTTCGGCATGGTCGAGCTGGGCCGCGCGTTCTACCACTACAACGCGCTGGTCAAGTCCGTGCGCAATGCATCGCGTTACCTCTCGATGCACCAGCGCAATGAGGTCAATGCGCAGGCGCGTTGCCTGGCTGTGCACGGCAACACCAGCTGCGGCGGCGATCCGCTCTTGGCGGGGCTGGAAACCGGCATGGTCGCGATCGCCTACGAATCCGCCGTGCCTACCGGACACGGCTCCATCGACCTGGTGACAGTGACCATCTCGGGCTATCCGTTTTCGACGCTCACGTCCATGCCGGTGGATGCGATGCGGTTCGGCGACATCTCGAGCACGATGCGGCAGGGGGCCTCATGAAGCGGTCTCGTGGAGCTGTCGCCGTGGAGTTCGCGCTGGTGGTGACCGTGCTGTTGCTGCTGCTGTTCGGCCTGATTGAACTGGGCCGCGCGATCTTCAAATGGAACTCGGCCACCGAGGCCACGCGTGTTGGCGCTCGAATGGCTGCGATCTCGGCGGTCGGCGACAAGGCGGCAGTGCTGGGCGCGATGAACACCATGATGGCCGGCGAACTGCAGGAGGCCAACGTCGAGCTCGACTACTCCGTCAATGGCGTCACTTTCGGCAACGGCATCTGCATCCGCGGCACCTGCCAGTTCGTGCGGGTGCGCATTGCCTACACCTACCGGCCCGCGTTCATCCTGTTCCAGCCGGCCATGAGCCTGCTGCCCGAAACCATCACCATGCCTTCGTTCGCGACGACCTTCCCGGTCGAGGCGCTGGGCGGCGGCTAAGCCAGAAATCGAGCCATCCCCCATGAAAGCCATCCTGATCTGCGCAAGCCAGGGCCTGCTCGACGAGCTGGGCCGCGCCGTCCAGGCTGCCGGCCACCAGGTCGCGCATGCCATCGTTCGCAAGCCCGGCGAGGCGCTGCAGACGCTTGTACCCGACGAAGCAGTGGACCTGCTGGTGATCGACAGCGGGCGGGCGCCTCAGGGTGACCTCGACTTCCTGGCGCGGCTGACGCAGGCGCGGCCTGCGCTGGCGGTCGTCATGCTGAGCGGCAACCGCGACTCCGATCTGCTGATCGCCGCGATGCGGGCCGGCGTTCGCGAAGTGCTGCCTGCGCAACCGGCCGCTGCCGAATTCGCGGCTGCGCTCAGCCGGCTCAACCAGCGCAAGCCCGACGAGCCCGCAGGTCGGCGTGGCCGCGTGGTTGCCTTCATCTCCTGCAAGGGCGGCAGCGGCGCGACGTTTGTCGCGACCAATGTCGCCTACATGCTGGCGGCGGAGCAGGGCAAGTCCACGGCGCTGATCGACCTGAACCTGCAGTACGGCGATGCGTGTTACTTCATGACCGATCGCCCCGGCAAGTCCAACCTGGCGGACCTGGCGCGCCAGGTCGACCGGCTCGATGCGCGCCTTCTGGCTGCGAGCATGACGCAGGTGGCGCCGCATTTTGACCTGCTGGCCGCGCCCGAAGAGGCAGAGGACGCGCTGTCGATCACCGGCGCGCAGATCGAGCGGGTGGTCGATCTGGCGGCGCACATCTACGACTTCGTGGTGCTGGACGTCGAGCGCGTGCTCGACGCGCCATCGATGAAGGGACTGGACCACGCCGACACCATCTATCTCGTGATGGAAAACATGATTCCGTTCATGCGCGATGCACGCAGGCTGCTGCGCATCCTGCGTTCGCTGGGCTACCCGGACAGCAAGATCAGGATCGTGGTGAACCGCTATCGCAAGGATGGCGCGATCGACCTGGAACAGGTCGAAAAAGTGGTGGGCCTGCCGGTGTCTCATGTGCTGCCCGACAGTTTTACCGACGTGGCGCAGGCGGTGAACACCGGCGTTGCCCTCACCACGCTGCATCCGCATGGCGCGGTGGCCAGGGGCTTGCGCGAAATCGCCGAATCCCTGGGCGGGAAACACATCGCGCGCGGACCTGCCGGCTGGGTCGGCCGCCTGCTCGGTGAATGAGCCAGCGAGAACTCAAAGAGGAACCAACATGACACTGCGCGACACCCTGGAACAGAGGCAGACCGACAACGCAGCCGCTGCATCCGCGCAGGCCGCGCGCGCCGCCCCGCCAACGCGAGCGGCTGCGCAGATCAAGGCCCGCATCCACTCCGAGATCTTGCGGCAGGTCGACCTGCGCACCATGGAGAACATGACGCCCGAGCGTCTTCGCCAGGAGCTCACGACCCTGGCCGAGCGCCTGCTGGACGAAGACCGCGCGGCGCTCAACGACACCGAGCGCCACCAGATCGTGGAGTCGATCCAGAACGAGATGATGGGCCTGGGCCCGATCGAGCCGTTGCTGGCGGACCCGACGGTGTCCGACATCCTGGTCAACGGTGCGAACAAGGTCTACGTGGAACGGCGCGGACGGCTGGAGCTCACCGACGTGCGCTTTGACAGCGACCAGCACCTCATGCGCATCATCGACAAGATCGTCTCGCGCATCGGCAGGCGCATCGATGAATCCAGCCCGATGGTGGATGCGCGACTGCCCGACGGTTCGCGTGTGAATGCCATCATCGCGCCGCTGGCCATCGACGGACCGGTGCTGTCGATACGCCGCTTTGCAGTCGTGCCCTACACGATGCAGGACATGATCGGATTCGGCACGCTCACAGCCGAGATGGCCGACCTGATCGCGGGTCTGGTCAAGGGCAGGGTGAACCTGCTGATCTCGGGCGGCACCGGCAGCGGCAAGACCACGCTGCTGAACGTGGTGTCTTCGGCGATCCCGCCCAATGAGCGAATCATCACCATCGAAGATGCCGCTGAACTGCAGTTGCAGCAGCCCCATGTGGTGCGCCTGGAAACGCGGCCCCCCAACATCGAGGGCAAGGGCGAGATCAACCAGCGCGCGCTGGTGCGCAACAGCCTGCGCATGCGGCCTGACCGCATCATCGTGGGCGAAGTTCGTGGCGCTGAAGTGCTGGACATGCTGCAGGCCATGAACACAGGCCATGACGGCTCCATGACCACGATCCATGCCAACTCTGCACGCGACGCGCTCACCCGCCTGGAGCACATGCTCGGCATGACGGGCATGCAGGCGGCGCCCCGCACCATGCGCCAGCAGATCAGCTCCGCGCTGTCGGTGGTGATCCAGACTGCGCGCCTGTCGGATGGCAAACGCAAGATCACCAGCCTGCAGGAAATTTCGGGCATGGAAGGCGACGTGGTGACCATGCAGGAGATCTTCCTGTTCGACCAGACCGGCGTCGCGCCTGACGGCACTGTGCAGGGGCGGTTTCGCGCCACGGGCATCCGGCCCAAATTCGCGCAGCGCCTGCGCACTCGCGGCATCGCCTTGCCCGACGACCTGTTCGACCCGCAGCAAGGGGCAGTCTGATCATGGACACCACCTTCCTGCTCTTTGTGGTGCTCGGCTTTCTGGCGGTGGTCATGCTGCTCGAAGGCCTGTACCTCACCTGGAATGCCTATCGCGGCCCCGAGGCCCGCCGCATCGAGCGTCGCCTGCAGGTGCTCTCGGCCGGTGACAGCGCCGTGGATGCGCCGCTGCTGCGCAAGCGCCTGCTGAGCGGCGTGCCCGCGGTCGAGCGAATGCTGCTCTTGCTGCCGCGCGTGCATGTGATGGACCGGTTCCTGCTGCAGTCGGGGATGGGCATCACGGTCGCGGCTTTTCTCCTGGTGACCGTGGTGCTGATGGTTGCGGGTGGCGCGGTAGCTGCTCTGGCGGGCCTGCCGCTGGTGGTGGTGATAGCCGCAGCCGTCGTGCCTGCGATTGTGTGGATTGGCTATGCGCAGCGCATGCGGCTGGCTCGCATGCGGCAGATCGATCAGCAGCTGCCCGATGCGCTGGACCTGATTGCGCGGGCGATGCAGGCGGGCCATGCATTCACCAGCGCGCTGCGCCTGGTCGGCACCGAGGGACCGCAGCCGATCGCGCAGGAATTTCTCGCGGTGTTCGACGAGATCAATTTCGGCATTCCATTGGACCAGGCGCTGGGCAACCTCGCCTCGCGCGTGGCCAGTAGCGACTTGCGCTTTTTCGTCGTCGCCGTGCTGATACAGCGCGACACCGGCGGCAATCTTGCGGAAATCCTGGGCTCGATCTCGACCTTGATCCGCGATCGCCAGAAGCTGGTGGGGGCGGTGCGCGTGCTGTCGGCCGAGGGCCGCATCTCTGCGTGGATTCTTTCGCTGCTGCCGTTTGTGCTGGCACTGGCCATCACCTTCGTCAACCGCCAGTTCATCGCTTCACTGTGGACCGACCCACTGGGCGTTCGCATGGTCAGCGTTGCACTGGCCCTGATGGCGCTGGGCATCTGGTGGATGTGGCGGATGGTGAAGATCCGCATCTGACACGAGGAGACACAACATGAGCTTTTCACATTCCCTGTTTCTCGTGCTGGTCTTTGCGGTGGTCGTCGCCATCACGTGGGTTGCCATCCGGCAACTGGTGCCCAGCACGGTGCAGCGACGCGTGGATGCACTGGCCGACGGTCCCACCCAGGCCAGCGCCCAGGGCGTTTTCGACGGCTTGCCCAAGGTGCTTGCGCGCCTGCTCCAGCCGCTGGCGCGAGCCTCCTTGCCGCAGCAGGCATGGGAGAAAACGCCGCTGCGCGTGCGCTTCTACAACGCTGGCCTGCGCGGCGTGGCCGCACCTGTGGTTTATTTCGGCGCGAAGACACTGCTCACGTTTGCATTGCCGGTGCTGCTGATGGTTGTGCTCTGGTTTTCAGGCGCAAAGCTGACCACGACACCGCTGCTGGTCTCGCTGCTGCTGCTGGCCGGCATCGGCTACTACCTGCCCAATGCAGCCCTGGCCCACATGATCAGCCGCCGCCAGCGCGAGCTGTTCGAAGCGTTCCCGGACGCGCTGGACCTGATGCGCGTGTGCGTCGAGTCGGGTCTGGGCATGGACGCAGCCATCGACAGGGTGGGACGCGAGATGGCGCTGGAGAGTCCGGCCCTGTCCGAGGAGTTCCACCTGGTCAGCCTGGAACTGCGCGCCGGTGCGTCACGTGCCGATGCCCTGCGCAGCCTGGCACTGCGGGTGGCGCTGGAAGACATTGATGCGTTGACCTCGATGCTCGTGCAGGCCGACCGGTTCGGCACCAGCGTCTCCGAGTCGCTGCGCGTGCACTCCGGATCGCTGCGCAACAAGCGGCGCCTCATCGCCGAGGAAGCGGCGGCCAAGCTGCCCGTCAAGTTGCTGGTGCCGCTGATTTTTTGCGTTTTTCCTGCGTTGCTCACCGTGCTGCTCGGCCCGGCCGTGATCAGCGTCTATCGCATCCTGATTCCGCGTCTGGCGGGGCAGTAAGCACTTCACGGAGGTTTCCATGTTGACCATCAGAACCACTGCCGCCGCTGCAGCCGCCGTTGCTGCCGCCGTCACTGTGATTGGCTGCGCGGCGCCGCCGCAGCAGCAGGCGACCGCACCGTTCGTGCGCCCGGTCGAGTCGGTGCGCCACGGCATGGACGCCGACACGCTCTATCGAACGGGCCGCTACCTCCAGGGACAGCAGCGCTTCGAGCAGGCAGAAGATACGTATCGCCGCGCGCTTGATGCGCAGCCCACGCATGTGGACGCGCTCAATGCGCTGGGCGTGATCTATTCGCTGCATGGCCGCGCCGCGCTGGCCGAGCAGTCGTTTCGCCTCGCGATCAAGGCCGATCCGCAGGCTGCGCGCGTCCACAACAACCTGGGCTACCACCTGATGCGCGAGGGTCGGGCTGCCGAGGCCATCGCGTCCTACGAACGCGCGCGCGAACTCGAGCCGGGCAATGCGGGCATCGCCTCGAACCTGGCGAGCGCACTGGCGACGGTCAAGATGCCAGCGCAGGCCCCGGCGCTGGCGGCCGTGCCTGCGCCACCAATGCCTGCGCCGCCAGTGCCTGTTGTTTCGGTGAGCCCTGCGCCGACGCAGCGCATCGAGATCGCCAACGGTCACGGTGCGCCCGGTCTCGCAAGGCGCGTCTGGAGCGCGGTCCGCCAGGATGACGCGCAGGCACGTTTTGCCAACGACAAGCCCTATGGCGTCGCTGTCTCACGCATCCAGTACGTCGCAGGCGGCGAACGGCTCGCGCGCGATATCAACGCGAAGCTCGCGACGCCGCTGCCGCTGGTTGCGGTGGCATCGCTGAAGCGGGACGCGCGCGTTCGCGTGCTGCTGGGCAAGGATTTTTCTCAAGGCGCTATTGCCATTTCATCCACCACAAGGAGCCACTCATGAACACACACCTCATCGAAACCGAGAATCTTCCGATCTGGACCGTATCGGCCATGATCGTCGCGCTGCTGGCACTGGTCGTGGCCTTCGCGAGCATCTATCGCACGCACATCGTCATTGTGGGCACGCAGTCGCAGGTGCTGACGCTCAACAAGAAGATCGAGGAGCTGAGGTCGCGCAGCACAGCAGCCGTGGCTGCGCCGGCACCTGCCCAGGCGCAGGTCGATCCGGCGAAGAAGTGAGGCTTGGAGACGGTGGCGCGAGACTAGAATCGCGCCATGGATCTCAATATCAAAAAGCGCGAAAACAAGCGGGAAGTCATCAACACGATGAAGGCCCGCGCCCTCGATGGCAGTGAACGCACCATCGAGGAATGCATTGCCTACGTCCGCACCCGCGGTGTAGGGGGCGAGTGGTCCGAATGGGCCGTGAACCCGCCCAACCAGTTCTGGAGCAACGGCATCTTCTGCAACCGGCTGAGCGATACCGAATTCCAGCCCATCCTGACCGAAGAAAAGCTCACGCTGATCTAGCTTTCACTAAGCGAGCTTCGCTGCAAACTGGCGCGAGAGTTCGACGCGCTGGATCTTGCCCATCTCGTTTCGCGGAATGCTTGCCACGCGCATGATGGCGAGCTTGGGCAGCGAGGGCATCGCCTGACGGCAACGCTCCCTCAATTTTCCTTCGGCTGCCTCATCGAATTGAGCACCCGCCACCACCGCGACAGCAGGCCTCGTTCGGCCGTTTGCCTCAGCCGCGAACGCAGCCAGGTCCGTCACGCCCGGCGCGCCTGCCAGTAACTCATCGATGGCAGCCGGGGATACCTTCAGTCCGCCGAAATTCATCACCTCGCGCACGCGTCCCTTGATGTAGAGAGCGCCATTGGCCTCCAGCATGCCCAGATCGCCAGGGTGGAACCAGCCACCGCGAAACGTCAATTCCGTCTCGACCTCGTCGTCGAGATAGCGGTGGATCTGACCCAGGTTGCGCATCCGTACTTCGCCCAGTTCGCCTGCGGGCACAGGCTGTCCTTCGTGGTCCACGATTTCAATCTGCACCGGCGGATGGGCGTAGCCGGTCAGGCCCGGTTTGCCATCTGCATCCGATGCGGGTGCCAGTGTGGCGGTGCCGATTTCGGTCGAGCCATAGACCAGGACCAGATTGCTTGTCAGCCGCTCGCGCGTTCGGCGATTGAGCGCATCGGACAGCACGCTTCCGGCAACGTACATCACCAGATCATCGCGGCGTTTGAAGCCCGGCGGCAAGGTGCTGAGCAATGCCTCGAGCTGTGCGGGCGAGGCGTACATCATGGTGGGTTTGTCGCGCAGGAATTGCGCCAGTATCTTGTCCGGCGTGAGCGGAGAAAGCAGCATCGTGCCCCCCGTCATCCAGCAGCCCAGCGGCCAGACAATTCCGCCTACGGACGTCACGCCCATCAGGCACTGCTCGCGGGTTTGCGGCGTGTAGGCGTAGTCTGCGCAGACCGCACTCAGGCGCTCTGCGAACTCCTGGTTGGTGAACAGAGCGAGCTTGGACACACCCGTGGTCCCCGACGACAAGACGATGCGGCCGGGTGCATCAGGCTCGTGCAGCGAGTCTTCAAAGGCTGGCAGGCCTGCGGCGTCCGATTGCAGCCACTCGCGGCTGATGTTCACCGCCCTGGCACCGGGATGCGAAATACCCGAATCGGTGATGACCACAGTGGGTTTGAGGATGGGCAGGCTGGCTGGCGCGCAACTCGTGGCCAGCAGCCCGAGACGAAACAGCGAGATGGTCACGACCCAGTGCAGGTACATCCCGGCCGTGACCACGCCCACACGGCTGTCGGTCGGCAGTTTCAGCGCCTGCAGAAGGCGTGTCGCGGTCTCGATGTCCCGGCAGAACTGCCGGTACGTGACCTGGTGTTGTGGGGTGATGACCGCCAGCGCGTCCGGCGTGGCGGCGCAGCGGGCGGAGATTGCAGCGTAGGGGGAGGGAACGGTCTTGTTGGGCATGCCCGAGGTTATACGCCACGCGCCCGGCTGTCCTGCTTGCCCAGCGGCTCAAGCCTTGGGTGCAGGCAGTGCCAGCTGCGCCGAGAGCGCGACTTTCACGCAATCCTTGATGTGTTCCTCGCCCAGGTAGCGAATGGCTGCGTAGCCCATGATCGCGGCGACCGCCTGTCCTGCAAACGGAACGTACTTGGATGCCTGCTTGATGGTGATGCGCTTGCCGGCGGCCTGCGCCATGCGGATCACGAGGTCGCGGGTGACGAGCTTGCCCACCATGACGGAGCCGACGGTGGCGACCGCTTTTTGAACCTGCTCGCGCTTGTGGGCGGGCAACTTGTCCAGCTGCGCTGGCGTAAGGCCGAACTGGGCATTGATCGCGGGGATCAGGCGCGACAGGAGGGCGGCATCGACTGCCCAGTCAAGACCGGGGATGGGCACCGCACTGGCCGCAGCGCCCACCATGGCGCGCTTGTTGAGCAGCTTTCGAGCACGCCGCACGGCGTCAGAAAGAATCGGGTTGCCGGCGGCGAGCTGTAGCGATGTGGGCATAGCCCTGAATGTGAGGCTTTCAGCGCGCCGTTTCAAGCGCTTCTATTTCGCCGGACAGCGCCATCCAGCGCTCCTCGAGCGATGCAAGCTCATCGGTGACGAGCTTCAGGCGCTTGCCGGACTTCGCCAGGTCTGCCGCAGCCATGGGCTCGGACAGCTGCGCTTCCAGCTTTTCCTTTTCTGACGTCAGTGCCGCCATGCGCTTTTCAGCCTGTTCCAGGTCGCGCTTGAGCGGTTTGGAAAGGGCGGCTGCCTGCTGCCTGGCCTGTGCTTCGAGACGCCGCTGCTCTTCAGCAGAAATAATCGGCGCTTGCGGCTTGTTGGCTTCGAGCTTCACGGCCTCGCGCACGCGCTTGGCTTCGTCGAGCAGGTACTGCTGGTAGTCGTCCAGGTCGCCATCGAACGGCGTGACCTTGCCGCGTCCGACCATCCAGAACTCGTCGCACACGGCGCGCAGCAGGGCGCGGTCGTGGCTGACCAGCATGACCGTGCCTTCGAACTCGTTGAGCGCCATCGACAGCGCCTCGCGCGTGGCCAGGTCCAGGTGGTTGGTCGGCTCGTCCAGCAGCAAGAGGTTGGGGCGTTGCCACACGATCATGGCCAGCACGAGCCGGGCCTTTTCGCCGCCGCTCATGGTGCCCACGGCCTGCTTGACCATGTCACCGGTGAAGTTGAACGTGCCCAGGAAATTGCGCAGGTCCTGCTCGCGGCCCGATTCGCCAGAGCCCGGCCCGAGCTTGCGTGCCAGCGCGAACATGTGTTCGAGCGGCGTGTCGGCGGGCTTGAGCACGTCCAGCTCCTGCTGCGCGAAGTAGCCGATGTTCAGGCCCTTGCCCTCGGTGATCGTGCCGCCCAGCGCCGGGATGTCGCGAGCGATGGTCTTGACCAGTGTCGATTTGCCCTGGCCGTTGGCACCCAGGATGCCGATACGCTGGCCGGCCAGCACCGATTTGGAGACGTTGCGCAGGATGGTCCTGTCGCCGTAGCCAAACTCGCCATCGGTGATCGCGAGCATTGGGTTGGGCAGGTTCGCCGGCTCCTTGAACTCGAAGGTGAAGTCTGCATCGGCCAGCACGGGCGCGATCTTCTCCATGCGCTCCAGTGCCTTGACCCGGCTTTGCGCCTGCTTGGCCTTGGAAGCCTTGGCCTTGAAACGGTCGATGAACTTCTGCAGGTGGGCGATCTTTTCCTTCTGCTTGGAGTACGCGCCTTGCTGCAACGCGAGCTGCTCTGCGCGCAGCGTTTCAAACGCGCTGTAGTTGCCGCCGTAGCGCGTGAGCTGCTGGCGCTCGATGTGCATGGTGACGTCGGTGACCGCGTCCAGAAATTCGCGGTCGTGGCTGATGACGATCAGCGTGCCGGCATAGCGCTTGAGCCATGCTTCCAGCCAGACCAGCGCGTCGAGGTCCAGGTGGTTGGTGGGCTCGTCCAGCAGCAGCAGGTCCGATGGGGCCATCAGCGCGCGGGCGAGCTGCAAGCGCATGCGCCAGCCGCCCGAAAAACTGTTCACCGGCTCTTCGAGCTCGGTGGTCTGGAAGCCCAAGCCCAGGATGAGCGCCTGCGCACGCGGAATCGCGTCGTGCTCGCCGGCATCTGCCAGGTCGGAGTGCAGGTGCGCAATCTCCATGCCGATGTCGTGATCGTCGGGATCCGCGTCGTGGCGGATCTCGGCCTGCTTGAGCGCCTCGCGCAGGCTGCCCAGCAGCGCGTCGCCGCCGAGCACGAAGTCAGTGGCTGAATCCGAGGTCTCGGGCATGTTCTGCTCGACCTGGCTCATGCGCCACTGCGAGGGCACCGAAAAATCACCGCCGTCTTCATGCAGCGTGCCATTGAGCAGGCCGAAGAGGCTCGATTTGCCCGCACCGTTGCGACCAACCAGGCCGACTTTTTCGCCGGGGTTGATGGTGGTGGAGACGCGATCGAGCAGGACCTTCGCGCTGCGGCGAAGGATCACGTTGCGAAGGGAAATCATGAGCGTTTGCCGCCGAGCGTGGCCAGCGCATTGCCGAAATCTTCGAGCAGGTCGGCCTCGGCTTCGATGCCGACCGACACGCGGATCAGCGAATCGGCAATCTCCATGCTCTTGCGTTGCTCCGCGCCCATCTCCCAGAAGATCGTGCGCGCGACGGGCAGGGCAGATGTGCGGTTGTCGCCCAGGTGGCTGGACTTGATCACGAGCTTCAAGCCATCGAGCACATCGAAGGGATCGACACCATCGACGGTTTCAAAACTCAGGAGCGCGCCGAAGTCCTTGAAAAGGGCTTTGGCCCGCTCGTGCTGGGCGTGGCTGGCAAGGCCGGGGTAATGCACTTTGGAGACCAGCGGCTGCTTTTCAAGGAATGCCGCGAGCGCACGCGCATTGCTGCAGGCGCGTTCGATTCGCAGGCCCAGCGTTTCCGCGCCGGCGGCGATACGGTGGGCGTGCTCTGCGCTCAGGGTCGCGCCAATGTCGCGCAGGCCCTTCTTTCGGATTTGCAGCAGGCCCCAGGTCTTGGGCTCGCCCTTTTTGTAGGCTGGCAGGATGTGCGGGTAGCTGGTCCAGACGAACACGCCGGTGTCGGAAATCGATCCGCCTAATGCGTTGCCGTGGCCGCAAATCGACTTGGAGAGCGAATGCACGACCAGCGATGCGCCGACGGCTTTGGGGCGGAACAGGGCGGGCGTGGTCATGGTGCTGTCGACGATGAAGACCAGGCCCTTGTCCTTGCAGACCCGGCCTATACCTTCGAGGTCGGCGATCTGGGTGCGCGGATTGGCGATGGTTTCGACGAACACGATGCGCGTGGCGGGGGTGATGGCAGCCTCAACGTTGGCGGCATCGGTTGCATCGACGAGCGTGACCTCGCAGCCCATCTGCTGCAGCGTGTTCATCCAGCTGGCCGTGTTGCCAAAGAGGAATCGGCTCGCAATGACGTGATCGCCCTTGCGCAGCAACGCCATCATGGCCGAGCAGATGGCAGCCATGCCGGTGGCAAACGACACCGTGCCGACGGCGTCTTCCATCAGCGTGATCTTGGTTTCAAGCGCTTGCGAGGTCGGGTTGCCCTGGCGGCCATAGACATGGCCCGAGCGCGTGCCCTGGAAGACCTCGGTGAGTTCGGCTGCGGTGGCGTAACCGTAGGCGGTGGCGATGTGCAGGGGCTTGAGAACAGCGCCGTGCTCCACACCGGCGAGGCGGTCGGAGTGGAGGATTTTTGTTGTGATGTCGGAAGGCATGGGCTCTATTGTCGCGGATGTGGGTTTTCCCTAGCCTCGGATGTCATGTCGGACTGGGAAATTAATTGGAATCTGACCCCAATTAAGTTTGCCCAGATGGATTGCGGGTCAGGCACGCAATGACAGCAAATCTCTTCTCGTCACCAGCAAGACCTGGTCGTCGCCTGCGCCCGTCTCCAGCCACACCACTTCCAGCCGGGGGAACGCGGCTTCAAAATGATCGCGCTCGTTGCCGATCTCCAGCACCAGCACCGCCTCATCCGACATGCACGCAGGGGCATCGCGCAGCAGTTGGCGGATGAAATCCATGCCGTCCGCGCCGCCGGCCAGCGCCAGTTCAGGCTCCGCGCGGTATTCGGCAGGCAGGTCGGACATGCTCTGCGCATTTACATAGGGCGGGTTGCACAGGATCAGGTCGTAGGGGCCTTGAACCGCTTGCAAGCCGTCCGATTCGATCAGGCGAACACGCTCCTGCAATTCATGCTTGTCCACATTGATGCGCGCAACGGCCAGCGCATCGGAGGAAATGTCGGCGGCATCGACCATGACGCCGGGATAGGTGAGGGCGGCCAGCACCGCCAGGCTGCCGTTGCCGGTGCACAGATCCAGCACGCGCTTCGTGCGCTCGTCACTCAACCACGGATCAATGTCGCCTTCGACCAGCAATTCGGCGATGAAGCTGCGCGGCACGATGGCGCGTTCGTCGATGTAGAACGGCACGCCCTGCAGCCATGCCTCGCGGGTGAGATAGGCCGCGGGCTTGCGGGTGGAGATGCGCTCGCCGATCAGTTCGTGCACGCTGTCGCTTTGCTCGGGCGAGATGGACATGTCGGCCACCTCGTCGAGTTCATCAAGCGGCATCCCAAGCTGCCACAGCACCAGCCATGCGGCTTCATCGAAAGCGTTGTCGGTGCCGTGACCGAAAGCAACGCCAGCCTGCTCAAGACGCGCGGCGCTCGCCTCGATGAGTTCCATCAAGGTCATGCGAGCTTGTCGAGGTTTTCCAGGACGCGGCGATAGACGTTTTTCAGCGGCTCGATCTGGTCCACTGGCACGTATTCGTCGATCTTGTGGATGCTGGCGTTGATCGGCCCGAACTCGATCACCTGCTTGCAGATGCGCGAGATGAATCGGCCGTCACTCGTGCCACCGGTGGTGGAAAGCTCGGTTTCCAGCCCGGTCTCGCTGCGGATCGCGTCCTGCACCGCAGTCACGAGTTCGCCCGGCGTGGTGAGGAACGGGTATCCGCCAACCACCCAGTCCAGCGTGTATTCAAGGCCGTGCCGGTCCAGCACTTCATGCGTGAGTTTCTTCAGGCTCTCGGGCGTCGATTCGCTCGAATAGCGGAAGTTGAAATCGATGACCACCGCACCCGGAATGACGTTGCCCGCGCCGGTGCCGCCGTGGATGTTGCTCATCTGGAAGCTGGTGGGCGGAAAGAAATCGTTGCCCCAATCCCATTCGATCGTCGCGAGTTCGGCAAGGGCTGGCAGCGCGAGGTGAATCGGATTTTTCGCCAGTTGCGGATAGGCGATGTGGCCCTGCACGCCCTTGACGGTGAGCTTGCCGCTCATGCTGCCGCGGCGGCCGTTCTTGATCATGTCGCCGAGCTTTTCCACCGAGGTAGGCTCGCCGACGATGCAGTAATCCAGGCGTTCATTTCGCGCCTTGAGCTGTTCGCACACCACCACGGTGCCGTCGACGCTCGGGCCTTCTTCGTCACTGGTGATGAGCAAGGCGACCGTCAGCGAAGGGTCGGGATTGGCGGCCAGAAACTCCTCGACGGCCACGGTGAATGCGGCGATGGAGGTCTTCATGTCGGCTGCGCCGCGACCGTAAAGCCGGCCACCCCGATGCGTCGGTGTGAACGGGTCGCTGGTCCATTGCTCCAGCGGTCCGGTCGGCACCACATCGGTGTGCCCCGCGAAAACCACCGTCTGCTCACCACGACCGGCGCGCTTGGCCCAGAGGTTGGTCACGCGGAAATCGGCCGGGCCGCTTTCAATCGTTTCGCACACGAAACCCAGCGGCTTCAGGCGTGCGGCGAGGATCTCCTGGCAGCCGCCGTCGTCAGGCGTGACGGAGCGGCGGGAGATCAGCTGTTCGGCGAGGTGCAGGGCTTTCAATGTTTCACATCCAGCGTGATTTCGGTGAATGACGGTTCGTCGGCCAGGTCTTCATCGGATGCACCGTCTTCGGCGCGTTCCATGTCCTTGCCCGCGAAGTCGTTTTGCAGACGCCACTGAAGGTTGGTTGGCGAATCGGCGTAGGCCAGGCCCTCTTTCTTGTCCACCGTGCCGTCGATGATCAGGCGCGCGATGTCCTGCTCGAACGTTTGCGAGCCTTCGGCCATCGACTTTTCCATCGCCTCTTTCACGCCGGAGAAGTCGCCCTTTTCGATGAGCTCGGCGATGAGCTTGGTGTTGAGCATGACTTCCACCGCAGGCGCGCGCGAACCGTGCACCGTGCGCAAGAGGCGCTGCGACACCACCGCCCGCAACGCGGCGGCCAGGTCGCCCAGCATGGTCGGGCGTACCTCGACGGGATAAAACGACAAGATGCGGTTCAGCGCCTGATAGCTGTTGTTGGCGTGCATGGTGGCCAGGCACAGGTGGCCGGATTGCGCGTAGGCGATGGCGGCCGACATGGTTTCGCGGTCGCGGATTTCGCCCACCAGAATCACGTCTGGCGCCTGCCGCAACGCATTCTTCAGCGCTGTCTGCATCGACTGGGTGTCGCTGCCGACTTCGCGCTGGTTCACCACCGATTTCTTGTTCTTGAAAAGAAACTCCACTGGGTCTTCGATCGTGAGGATGTGGCCCGAGACCTTTTCGTTGCGGTAATCCATCATCGAAGCGAGCGTCGTGCTCTTGCCCGCGCCCGTCGCGCCGACCATCAGCAGCAAGCCGCGCTTGTCCATGATGAGGTCGCCCAGGATCATGGGCACCGACAGCGACGCGAGCGCCGGAATGTCGGTGGTGATGTAGCGGATGACGGCAGCGTAGGTGCCGCGCTGGCGCATCGCTGAAATCCGGAAATTGCCCACGCCTTCAATGGCGTGGGCCATGTTCAGCTCACCGGTCTCTTCGAGCTCCTCGATGCGGGCAGCAGGCAGCACTTCGCCCAGCAACGCGATGGGGGCGTCGGGCGGCAGCAGCTGGTTGTTGATCGGCAGGCATTGCCCGTTGATCTTGATCAGCGCCGGTGCGTGGGCCGACAGGTAAACATCCGACGCCTTTTTTTCGCTCATCAGGCGAAGAATCCGTTCCATCGTCGACATGAAGGCCCCTCAGTTGGTTGGTATGGATCAGTCGCGCAGCAGGTCGTTGAGGCTGGTCTTGGCACGCGTCCTGGCGTCCACCTTTTTCACGATCACGGCGCAGTACAGGCTGTACTTGCCGTCGGCGCTGGGCAGGTTGCCCGACACCACCACCGAACCCGCAGGCACACGGCCATAGGTCACGGTGCCGGTCTCGCGGTCATAGATCTTGGTGCTCTGGCCGATGTACACGCCCATCGACAGAACCGAGTTCTCTTCGATGATGACGCCTTCGACCACTTCAGAGCGGGCACCGATGAAGCAGTTGTCTTCGATGATGGTGGGGCCCGCCTGGATCGGCTCCAGCACGCCGCCGATGCCCACGCCGCCCGACAGGTGCACGCCCTTGCCGATCTGTGCGCAGCTGCCGACGGTAGCCCAGGTATCGACCATCGTGCCCTCATCGACGTACGCGCCGATGTTCACGTAGCTGGGCATGAGGATCGCGCCCTTGGCGATGTAGCTGCCACGGCGCGCCACGGCGGGCGGCACCACGCGAACGCCGGTCGCGGCCATTTCCTCGGGCGACAGGTGCGCAAACTTGGTCTGCACCTTGTCGTAGAAGCCCAGGTCACCGGCGCGGATCACTTCGTTGTCTTTCAGGCGGAACGACAGCAGCACGGCCTTCTTGATCCACTGGTGCACCGTCCATTGGCCCACGCTCTCACGCGTTGCAACGCGCAAGTGGCCGTTGTTCATTTCGGCGATGACGTGTTCGACGGCGTCGACGACTTCCTTCGGGGCCGAGGCGGCGGACAGGCTGGCGCGGTTTTCCCACGCGTCTTCGATGATTTTCTGGATCTGTTGGGTCATGAAATGGATCTGAGATGGATCTGTTACGAACGGGACTTGACGAACTGGACGATGCGCTGCGCGGCTTCCACGCATTCCGCGGTCTCGGCCACCAGGGCCATGCGGATGCGACCGCTGCCGGGATTGAACCCATCACTCTCGCGAGCGAGGTAGCTGCCCGGCAGCACCGTGACATTGTATTGAGCGTATAGCTCGCGGGCGAACTCGACATCGGCAGGCTCGCTGCCCTTGTGGGTTTGCGGTACGGCGGCCCACAGGTAGAAGCCGGCGTCGGGCAGCTTGACGTCGAGCACGTCGGCCAGCAGTGGCGTCACCTCGGCGAATTTGGCGCGGTACATGGCCCGGTTTTCAACGACGTGCTTCTCGTCGCCCCAGGCCGCGATGCTGGCCGCCTGCACGATAGGGCTCATCGCGCTGCCGTGATAAGTGCGGTACAGCAAGAACTGCTTGATGTAGGCCGAGTCGCCTGCGACGAAACCAGAGCGCAGGCCCGGCACATTGCTTCGCTTGGACAGGCTGGTAAACGAGATCAGGCGGCGGAAGTCGCTGCGGCCCAGCTTGTGTGCGGCTTCCAGGCCTCCCAGAGGCGGCTCATCGCGGAAATAGATCTCGCTGTAGCACTCGTCCGAGGCGATGACGAAGCCGTATTTGTCGGACAGGGCGAACAGTTTTTTCCACTCGTCCAGCGGCATCACCGCGCCGGTCGGGTTGCCCGGCGAGCAGACGAAGATCAGCTGGGTTTTCTCCCAGACGGCGTTGGGCACGCTGTCCCAGTCGACGGCGAAATTGCGTTTCGGATCGCTGGGCGCGTAGTACGGCTGCGCGCCCGAGAGAAAGGCCGCGCCCTCATAGATTTGATAGAACGGGTTGGGGCAGACGACGATGGCGTCTTTGGTCGGGTCGATGACGGTCTGGGCAAAGGCAAACAGCGCCTCGCGGGTGCCGTTCACCGGCAGCATCTGCGTATTGGCGTCCACGGCCATGAGGCCATAGCGCGTCTGCAGCCATTTTCGGAACGAGTCCCGCAGCTTGGGTTCGCCGGCAGTGCCGGGGTAGACGGCCAGGCCTCCCAATGAGCTGGTCAACGCGGTCTTGATGAATTCCGGCGTCGGGTGCTTGGGCTCGCCAATGCCCAGGCTGATGGGCCGATACGAAGGGTTGGGCGTGACACCCACGAAAAGCTGGCGCAGCCGCTCGAAAGGGTAGGGCTGCAGGCGGGATAGCAACGGGTTCATAGCGGGCATTATCGGTAAAGACGCCCCGGCGTTTGATACAGAGCCGCCACGCCTTGCCGCTATCATCCCCACAGTCAGAACAGCGGGCAGGCCAGTGCGTCTCAATTCGATCAAGTTATCCGGGTTCAAATCCTTCGCGGAACCCACCAATTTCATGTTGCCGGGCCAGCTGGTGGGCGTGGTCGGGCCCAATGGGTGCGGCAAGTCCAACATCATGGACGCCGTGCGCTGGGTGCTGGGCGAGTCGCGCGCGAGCGAGCTGCGTGGCGAGTCGATGCAGGACGTGATCTTCAACGGCACCACCACCCGCAAGCCGTCATCGCGCTCATCCGTGGAGCTGGTCTTCGACAACGCCGACCACCGCGCAGGCGGCCAGTGGGCCCAATTCGCCGAAATCGCCGTCAAGCGCGTGCTGACCCGCGACGGCACGTCCAGTTACTACATCAACAACCAGCCGGTGCGCCGCCGCGATGTGCAGGACGTGTTCCTGGGCACCGGCCTCGGGCCCCGTGCCTACGCCATCATCGGCCAGGGCACGATCAGCCGGATCATCGAATCCAAGCCGGAAGAGTTGCGCCTTTTCCTCGAAGAAGCTGCCGGCGTTTCCAAGTACAAGGAGCGCCGCCGCGAGACGGAAAACCGCCTGTCGGACACGCGCGAGAACCTGACGCGGGTCGAGGACATCCTTCGCGAGCTGAACTCCAACCTCGACAAGCTCGAAAAGCAGGCTGAAGTCGCGCAGACGTACAACACGCTGCAGTCGCAGGTCACGCTCAAGCAGCACCAGCAGTGGTTCCTCAAACGCACAGAAAGCGAAGCCGACCAGGCCAAGGTCAAGGCCGATGCCGAGAAGTCGGTCAACGATCTTGAATCGCGCGTCGCCGATTTGCGCCGAATCGAAAGCGAACTCGAAACGATTCGCCAGGCGCACTACGCCGCAGGTGACCAGGTCAACCAGGCGCAGGGCCAGCTTTATGAAGCCAGCGCCGAAGTGGGCCGCCTCGAAGGCGAAATCCGCTTCGTGGTCGAAGGCCGTCAGCGTGTCGAACAACGCCTTGCGCAGCTGAAAGAGCAGACGGAGCAATGGGCCGGCCGCCGGGACGCGGCGCTGGCCGAGTCCGAGCAGCTGGCCGGACAAGGCATCGAGACCGAAGAGCGGTCGATTCTTCTCGCGGCCCAGGTCGAGGACCAGGCCGGCCAGATGCCTGACCTGGAAGACGCGCTGCGCTCTGCGCAGGCAGCCGCCAATGAGCAGCGCGGCAGTGTCACCCAGGTGCAGCAGCAGATACAGGTGCTGGCCGCCGACCAGCGAAACATCGAAGAACAATCGCGCCAGCTCACCCAGCGCCGCGAACGCCTGCAGACCGATCGCAACGCGCTGGCAGCGCCCGACGAAGTGCGGCTTGAAAACCTGCGCACCCAGCTGGCCGCTTCACAGGAGGCCTTCGAGACCGCCGACGCGCGCCTGCACGAGTTGCAGGAGCAGGTTCCGCAGCTCGACGACGACCGTCGCACGCGCCAGCAGGCTGTCAATTCAGAGGGCCAGAAGCAGGCTGACCTGTCCGCCCGCATGGAAGCGCTCAAGGCGCTGCAGGAAAAGGTCAAGACCGATGGCAAGCTGAAACCCTGGTTGGCCAAGCACGGCCTGGACGGGTTGCAGGGCCTGTGGAGCCGCATCCACATCGAGCAAGGCTGGGAAAGCGCGCTCGAAGCCGCCATGCGTGAGCGGATGAACTCGCTGGAGGTTTCGCGCCTGGACATGGTTCGCGCGTTTGGCAATGACGCGCCACCGGCCAAGCTCGCGTTCTACAGCCCTCCGCAGGCGGGAGTGCCCGAGCCGAATGGGCCGCTGCCGCGTCTTGCGGATCTTTTGCGACTGAACGACGCGGGCCAGAAGGCGCTGCTGGCTGATTGGCTGCATGGCTGCTACACGGCGCCATCATTTGAAGATGCGCTTGCCGCGCGCGACAAGCTGGCCGCCGGTGAAGTGATCTATGTCAAGAGCGGCCATGCGGTAACCCCGCATAGCGTGAGCTTCTACGCGCAGGATTCCGAACAGGCCGGATTGCTGGCGCGCCAGCAGGAAATCGAGAACCTTGAAAAGCAGCTGCGTGCGCAGACGCTGATCTCGGAGGAAGCGCGGTCGGCTTTGATTCGTGCCGAGGCCGCTTACACCGATGCGTCACAGCGCCTGGTCACCGCGCGCCGTGAAGCGGCCGAGACGCAGGGCAGGGCGCATGAATTGCAGGTCGAGACGCTGCGCCTCACGCAACTAGCCGAGCAGACCCGGGCACGCAGCGACCAGATCGCGGGCGACATGGCCGAGGTCGATGCGCTGCTCGAAGAGCTTCAGGAGCGCCGCGTTACAGCAGAGGGTCGTTTTGAAGAACTCGACATGCAGCTGGCCGACAGCCAGGAGCGGCATGCGCAACTCGACGAACGCGTGATCGAGGCCGAGCGCAAGCTGGCCGAGGCTCGCGAACAGCACCGCAGCCTGGAGCGGCAGGCGCAGGAAGCCGCCTACGCGTTGCGCTCTGTGGAGTCACGCAAGGCCGAGCTGCAGCGCGCCATCGAAACAGCCGACCAGCAGGCCCTTTCCATCTCCGAAGAAGAAGGTCGCGCGCAGAGTGAACTCTTGCGTCTGACCGATGCAGCGGCGCAAGCGGGCCTGCAATCCGCGTTGGCATTGAAGCTGGAGCGCGAACAATCGCTGGGTGCCAAGCGCAGCGAATACGACGACCTGACGGCCAAGCTGCGTGCCAGCGACGAGCGCCGCCTGCAACTGGAGCGCGAGCTTGATCCGCTGCGCCAGCGCATCACCGAATTTCAGCTGAAAGAACAGGCCGCGCGGCTGGGCTTCGAGCAGTACACGCAGTTGCTCACCGACGCACAGGCCGACCTGGAAGCGGTGGCCAAGTCGCTCGAAGACGGCAAGGTGCGCCTGTCAGGCATGCAGGGCGATATCGACCGCCTGCACCGCGAGATCGCTGCGCTGGGCGCGGTGAATCTGGCAGCGCTGGACGAGTTGACGACGGCGCGCGAGCGCAAGCAGTTCCTCGACGCGCAATCGGCCGACCTGAACGAAGCCATGGCCACGCTGGAAGACGCGATCCGCAAGATCGACGGCGAAACGCGCGAGCTGCTCGGCGGCACCTTCAAGATCGTCAATGAGCACTTCGGGCGCATGTTCCCCGAGCTCTTCGGTGGCGGCAATGCGCGGCTGGTGATGACCGGCGACGAGATTCTCGATTCGGGTGTGCAGGTGCTGGCACAGCCGCCCGGCAAGAAGAACCAGACGATTCACCTGCTCTCGGGCGGTGAGAAGGCGCTCACGGCGATTGCGCTCGTGTTCGCGATCTTCCAGCTCAATCCTGCGCCGTTCTGTCTGCTCGATGAGGTGGACGCGCCGCTGGACGACGCGAACACCGAACGCTATGCCAAGCTCGTCACGGCCATGAGCCGCGAGACGCAGTTCCTGTTCATCAGCCACAACAAGATCGCGATGGAAATGGCAGAGCAGCTCATCGGTGTGACCATGCAGGAGCAGGGCGTCTCGCGTATCGTTGCGGTGGATATGGACGCAGCAGTTTCAATGGTGGAGGCGGCTTGAGCAGTTTCACGATCGGCCTTGCAATCCTTGGCGGGCTGGTGCTTGCCGCACTGGTCGCGTGGAACACCTGGTCCTCACGCAAGAACACGCCCCGCCAGCCGGAGGTGTTCGATGTGCAGACCGAACCTTCCGAACTGCATCCCCGGCAGGACCCGGTGTTCGATGTCGAACCTGAAATGCTGTTGCCCGAGAAGAAGCCCGGACTCGATGCGCTGATTGATGCGCTCACCACCATCGCGCTCGAAGGCCCGGTGTCTGGCGATGCGGCGCTCGCTGCCATGCCTTCCACCCGTCGCGCGGGCAGCAAGCCGTTCGCCATCGAAGGCTTGAACGAGGCGACGGGCCAGTGGGAAGTGCCACGCGCGGGCCAGCGCTATTCGTCCTTTCAGGCGGGTGTGCAGCTGGCCAACCGTACGGGCGCGCTCAACGAGATCGAGTATTCCGAATTCGTGGTCAAGGTCCAGGCCTTCGCCGATGCTGTCAACGGCGTGGCGGAGATCCCCGAAATGCTCGATGAGGTCGCTCGCGCTCGTGAGCTGGACCAGTTCGCTTCCGAGCACGACGCGCAACTCGGCTTTACCTTGCGCGCAAAGAATGCGGCCTGGAGCCCCGGCTACGTTCAGCAGTACGCCTCGCGGCTGGGCTTCGTGGCCGGTGCAATTCCCGGCAGGATGGTGCTGCCTGCGACTGGCGCCGGAGCGCCGCCGGTGCTGGGTTTGTCGTTCGACACGCAGGCCGCCATGGCTGATGACCCTGCGCAATCGGCCTTGCGCGAACTGACACTGAGCTTGGACGTGCCGCATGTCCATCGCAGCGAGCAGCCCTTCGTCAGGATGCGTGACGCCGCGATTGCGCTGGCTGCTTCGATGGAAGGGACGATCACCGATGACAACGGTCAGGTGATCCGCTCCGAAGGCCTGGACGTGATCGGCGCGGACCTCGAAAAGCTCTACGACACGCTCGACGCTCGCGACCTCTCGGCTGGCTCACCGCAGGCTCGCCGGCTGTTTTCATGAGCGCGCCTGTCCAGGTCCGCGAGCGCATCGACGCGCTGCGCGAGCTGCTGCACCACCACGCCCATCGCTATTACGTGCTCGACGATCCGCAGCTGCCGGACGCCGAGTACGACAAGCTCTTTCGCGAACTGCAGGAGTTGGAGGCCCAGCACCCCGAACTGGCCTCGCCCGATTCGCCGACCCAGCGGGTCGGCGGCAAGCCGCTGGATGGCTTTGCCAGGGTGCGTCACAAGGTGCCGATGTTGTCGATCCGCACTGAGACCGACATCGAGGCGAGCGGCGCGCACAGTTTTGACGCACGTGTTCGCCGCGAGTTGGGCCTGGCTGAGTCGGACCCACCAGTCGAGTACGTGGGGGAGCTCAAGTTCGACGGCCTCGCCATGAACATCCGTTATGAAAACGGCGTGCTGGTGCAGGCTGCCACCCGAGGCGATGGCGAGATCGGCGAAGAGGTCACGCAGAACATTCGAACCATCGGGCAGGTCCCTTTGCGTCTGCCGAAAGACGCGCCGCCGGTGCTCGAAGTGCGGGGCGAGGTCTACATGAGCCGCGGCGATTTCGAAAAGCTCAACGAATCGCAGCGCGAGAAGATCGCCAAAGGTGCAAAAGGCGAAAAAACATTCGTAAACCCGCGCAATGCGGCAGCAGGTGCTGTCAGGCAGCTGGATCCTGCGATCGCGCGGCAACGGCCGCTCAGTTTCTTTGCCTATGGGTTGGGCGAGATCAGCGCGCCGGAGGCAGGTGGCCCCACATTCGAGACGCACTTCGAGATCCTGATGACATTGCGCTCATGGGGCTTCCCGGTTTCCGATCGCACGCAGATTGCGACCGGCGCCGATGAGCTGATTGCGTTTCACCAGGCGATCGGCAAGGACAGGGACAGCCTGCCTTTCGACATCGACGGCGTGGTCTACAAGGTCAACAGCCTGGCGCTGCAGAGGCAACTGGGATTCGTTTCGCGCGAGCCACGATGGGCGGTGGCGCACAAGTACCCCGCGCAGGAACAGTTGACCACTGTCCAAGCCATCGATGTGCAGGTCGGGCGTACCGGCAAGCTCACCCCTGTTGCAAAGCTGGCACCTGTGTTCGTCGGCGGCGTGACGGTGACCAATGCCACGCTGCATAACGAGGACGAGGCCAGGCGCAAGGACGTGCGCGTGGGCGACACGGTGATCGTGCGACGGGCCGGTGACGTGATTCCAGAAGTGGTCGCCGTGGTGCCTGAGAAGAGGCACCATGATGCATTGCAGTTCACCATGCCGCGCATCTGCCCGGTCTGCGGCTCCGATGCCGTCCGCGAAGAGGGCGAGGCCGACTACCGCTGCACGGGGGGACTTTTTTGCGGCGCGCAGCGCAAGCAGGCGATCCTGCATTTTGCGCAGCGCCGGGCGGTGGACATCGATGGCCTGGGTGAGAAGCTGGTCGATCAGATGGTGGAAGCAAAGGTGATCAGCACGCTGCCCGATCTGTACCGGCTGGGCCTTGCCAACGTCGTCGCGCTCGACCGCATGGCAGAAAAGTCCGCCCAGAACGTACTG
Organism: Caenimonas sp. SL110; assembly: GCF_001044395.1. Classification (GTDB taxonomy): domain Bacteria; phylum Pseudomonadota; class Gammaproteobacteria; order Burkholderiales; family Burkholderiaceae_C; genus Ramlibacter. The sequence goes on along the minus strand of NZ_JANU01000031.1, from coordinate 80,851 downwards.
GCAGCGCTGGAAAAATCGAAACAGACAACCCTGCCGCGCTTTCTCTACGGCCTGGGCGTTCGGCACGTGGGTGAGACCACGGCCAAGGAACTGGCTCGCCACTTCGGCAAGCTCGATTCGATCATGGACGCCAGCGTCGAACAGCTGCTTGAAGTGCCTGATGTCGGCCCCATCGTCGCCGAAAGCGTGCACACGTTTTTCCGGCAGCCGCACAACCGTGAAGTGGTGGAACAGCTGCGCTCTTGCGGTGTGACCTGGGAGGAGGGCGAGCCCGAAGCACGCGCACCCAAGCCGCTGGCAGGCAAGACCATTGTTCTGACCGGAACGCTGCCGACGCTGTCGCGTGACCAGGCCAAGGACATGCTCGAAGCCGCAGGAGCCAAGGTCGCGGGCTCGGTCAGCAAGAAGACCGACTACGTCGTCGCCGGGGCCGAGGCGGGCAGCAAGCTGGACAAGGCGCGCGAGTTGGGCGTCACCGTGCTGGACGAGGATGGCTTGCGGGTGCTTTTGGCTGGGTGACGGCCGGTTGATATCAATTCGATATCATGTGCTAAAGTGGCTCGATGCAGCATTCCTCCAGTCGTCGCTCACCAGGCAAGGCCTCGGCGCAGCCCGCTCCAAAGGGCGCCGCGCTCCTGATGAGATTTCGCGAAGATTCGGCCACGGGCGTGAGCCGCGATACGCTCACGCAGATTGCACGACAGCTCGGCTACGAGCGCGAGTCGGAGGTTTTGCATTACGCCCTTCGCAAGCTGGCCGATGAGGTGCTTCCCAAGTACGAGCTTGACGATGGCCCGCTGACCCAAAAGCAGCTCGGTGCCATTCGCAAGGCCGGCGGTGTGCCCGGCCAGGGCAAGTTGAAATCCACGTTGTTTTGACGAACGCGAGAGTCTGGTGGCAGGAGCCCCTGGCCGGCGACATCGTCTGGTGCCATTTCCCCCATTTACCCGGTCTTGAGCCTGGCCCAAAGCCCAGGCCAGCGCTTGTCCTGGAAGTCCGCGAAATTGATCCGGGCAAGTTGCGCGTGCGGGTGGCCTACGGTACGAGTCAGAAGCTCACTAGCTTGCGCGCCGGTGAGTTTGTTGTCGGCATCGCGGACACCGCCGCATATCGCATGGCCGGGCTCCAATCGGACACCAAATTCTGCTTGCGGGATGCCGTTGAACTCGATTTCAACAACGCCTGGTTCAAGCCTGCGCCGCACCGACCTTTTGGCGAGAACCCCAAGCTCGGCGTGCTTCACGCGAGTCTCGTTCATCGGGCAGCCGCAGCGTGGAAAGCGGCCACAATGGCGAAATGACAGTCCGTGAAATCCTGAAAATGGGCGATGCGCGCCTCTTGCGCGTCGCACCACCGGTGCCAGAAGGCGACTTCGACTCCGACGCCATTCACCTGCTCGTCTCGGACATGTTCGACACGATGCGCGCGGTCAATGGGGCCGGACTCGCAGCCCCGCAGATCGGTGTTGATCTGCAACTCGTGATCTTCGGCACCGATGCGCCCAATCCTCGCTACCCTGATGCGCCCCTCGTCCCGCGCACGGTGCTTCTCAATCCGGAGATCACGCCCATCGGAGATGCCGAAGAAGACGGCTGGGAGGGATGTCTCTCGGTGCCCGGTTTGCGAGGCGTGGTTCCGCGCTGGTCGAAGATTCGCTACACAGGCTTCGATCAGTACGGCGACCCGATTGACCGCACGGTGGATGGATTCCATGCACGCGTCGTGCAGCATGAGTGCGATCATCTGATTGGCAAGCTCTACCCGATGCGGGTGCGCGACTTCACGCAGTTTGGGTTTACTGAAGTGCTGTTTCCTGGGCTGGATGCGGGCGAAGACGACTAGCTTTCACGCGCCGAGGACCGCACCGTATTCAGGCGGCCAGGTCAACGAGATGCATGCGCAGCCAGGCGGCGAATTCCGGTTCCGTGATGTCCCCTGCGGAAACGGCCAGCATGGTGAGCGCAGCGTCCGCGTCCTGCGCTGTCAGCGAAAACCCATTGAGCTCAAGGAACAATTCGGCGGCCACGTAGCCGGTGCGCTTGTTTCCGTCGATGAATGCGTGGTTTCGCGATAGCCCGTATCCATAAGCGGCGGCCAGGTCGGCTGCATCAGGCTTACCGTAGGCCGCAAGGTTTTCAGGGCGCGTCAGTGCGGACAGAAACAGGTGGATGTCGCGCACGCCCGCCGCGCCGCCATGCTCAGCGAGCTGGGCACCATGGACGGCCAGGATGACTTCACGGTTCAGCCAGATCCATCGCCTCACTTGGCGAGTTCTCGCAAGACCGCGCGACGCCGTTTCATGATCTCGCGCGCCACAGTCATCTGCTGCTCGAATTCCGGGTTGTGTTTGGTGATCCGAAATCCGTCTGGTGTGTCCGTCAAGTACAGCTCGTCTCCTTTTGCCAGTTCCAGTTTGGCAAGCAAGTCCTTTGGAAACACGGCTCCGACCGAATTTCCTACCTGGGTCAACTTCAATGTGTACATGGTCTGCTCAATTTTGTAATTACAAGTGTAATACTATGATGAGCGCTGACCCGGATCAAGCGCCACAGGTACCGTACACTGGCTCCACAGGGTTCGCCGCAACCCTTCGTTCCCCCAGGCGTGATGCACGCAGGAAGTTACCTGCATGTCACCGCCTCCCATCCCCCCGCCTGCGATCCCGGTCGGCTACCTCGTCAAGCAACAAACCGTCAGCGGCGCTGGAGCCAATCTGCAAGTGCGTTCGCTGCTCGATCGCCAGCAGTACTACGACCCGCTGGGCGAAGCGGCGATGCAGGGAATCTCGGATGCGCAGTGGCCGCTTTTTGGCCTGATCTGGCCGACGGGCCGCGTGCTTTCGCTGGCGATGCAGACGTTTGAGCTTGACGGACGCCGCGTGCTCGAACTCGGCTGTGGGCTGGCGTTGGCCAGCTTGATCGTCCACAGAAGAGGCGGCAACATCACAGCCAGCGACTGCCATCCGCTCGCAGGCGAGTTCCTGATCGAGAACCTCAAGCTCAACGGCATGCTGCCCATGAAGTACGAGCTGGCGAACTGGGGCCGTGCCAATCCTGCCCTGGGTCTGTTCGACGTGATCATCGGCAGCGATGTCCTCTATGACCGCGATCAACCCGAGGTGCTGTCGCAGTTCATCGACCGGCACTCGGCTGCGACGGTCGAAGTGCTGATCGCAGACCCCGATCGCGGAAACCAGTCACCCTTCAGCCGCAAGATGGCAGTGCTGGGATATGCGCATTCGGAGCAGCGCGTGACTTCGCTCCCTGCAGACGGTGGTCCTTACAAGGGCCGCTTGCACAACTACCGGCGCACGTCCTTCGGCCTTTAGGCGTTGAGCGCTTCCAGCAGTTCCGTCTCGATCTGGATCTGCCGCTTGTTTTGCTGCAGCTCGGGACCATCGACCAGGAAGGTGTCTTCCACCCGTTCGCCCAGCGTCGATACCTTGGCCAGTTGCAGGTTGATGTTGTGCCGGGCCAGTACGCGCGCAACCGAGTAGAGCAGGCCGACGCGATCGCTCGCGGAAATCGAGAGCAGCCACTTTTGCGCCTTCTCGTCAGGCGCCAGATGCACGCGTGGCGTGATCGGAAAGCTGCGTACCCGGCGTGACACCCGGCCGCGGCTCGGCGCTGGCAAGGGGCCGGCTTTTTCTATCGTGTGCTGCAGGTCTGATTCGACCATCGACACCAGTTCGCGGTTGTGTTCGGGCAGCATGGAGCTCACGACCTGGAAGGTGTCGAGCGCGTAGCCGTTGTTGGTCGTGTGAACCTTGGCGTCAAGAATGCTGAAGCCCGCCTGGTCGAAGTACCCGCAAATACGTGCAAACAGGTCGCTCTGGTCCGGGGTGTAAACCAGGATCTGCAAGCCTTCACCCACCGGCGACAGGCGTGCGCGAACGATGACCTTCGACTGGCCGGCAAACCGCGCCAGGTGGCGCGTGTGCCAGACGATGTCTGACGCGTCGTGGCGCATGAAGTAGCCCACGTCCAGTGAGTCCCAGAGCTTCTTGTGGCCCTCGAACGGCAGCGCGTACAGCGCCAGCTGCACCAGCGATTCGCGCTTGCGTGATTCGATCTCGGCGTCGCGGTCGGGTGCGCGTCCGCCCAGCGTGCGCAGGGTGTAGCGGTAGAGGTCTTCGAGCAGCTTGCCCTTCCACGCGTTCCAGACCTTGGGGCTGGTGCCGCGGATGTCGGCCACCGTGAGCAGGTACAGCGCCGTGAGGTAGCGCTCATTGCCCACGCGTTTGGCGAATGCGGCGATGACGTCCGGGTTGCTCAAGTCTTCTTTCTGGGCGATGCGGCTCATGGTCAGGTGTTCGCGCACCAGAAATTCGATGAGCTTGCAGTCTTCGGCTGCGATGTCGTGTTGCTTGCAAAACTGGCGCACCTCGCGCGCGCCCAGCTCCGAGTGATCGCCACCGCGTCCCTTGGCAATGTCGTGAAAAAGAGCGGCGATATACAGGATGTACGGCTTGTCCCATCCGGCCGCGAGCTGCGAGCAGAACGTGTATTCGTGCGCGTGCTCGGGGATGAAGAAGCGCCGCACATTGCGCAGCACCATCAGGATGTGCTGGTCCACCGTGTACACATGGAACAGGTCGTGCTGCATCTGCCCGACGATGCGCCGGAACACCCACAGGTAGCGGCCCAGCACCGAGGTCTGGTTCATGAGCCGCATCGCATGCGTGATGCCGGTGGGCTCCATCAGCATCTTGCGAAAAGTCGCGTGGTTCACCGGGTCGCTGCGGAACTTGCCGTCCATGACCGTGCGTGCGTTGTAGAGCGCCCGCAAGGTGCGCGCCGACAGGCCCTTCACTCCGACCGTTGTCTGGTAGACGAGAAATGTCTCCAGGATGGCGTGCGGATTTTTCAGGTAGAGGTCGTCGCTCGCGACTTCGACCATGCCGGCCTTGTTCAGGAAACGTTCGTTGATTGGCTGCGGCGCGTGCGTGCTCGGGTTCAGGCGCTCTTCGATGTTGAGCAGCAGGATCTGGTTGAGCTGCGTGACCGCCTTGGCAGCCCAGTAGAACCGCTTCATCAGCGCCTCACTGGCACGAGCCGTGACTCGCCCGGTGTCCGGGTTGAATTTGGTGGTGTAGCCGAAGGACTCTGCTACGGCCGTCTGCAGGTCGAACACCAGCCGGTCTTCGCGTCGGTGCGCGATCAGGTGCAGGCGGGCGCGGATCAGGTTGAGAACCGCCTCGTTTCGCTTGATCTGGCGTGCCTCGAAGGGCGTGGCCAGTCCCTTGCGCGCCAGGTCGTCCCAGCTCTTGCCAAGGCCCGCAGCCCTGGCCACCCACAGGATCACCTGCAGGTCGCGCAGCCCGCCGGGCGACTCCTTGCAATTGGGCTCCAGCGAGTAGGGCGTGTTTTCGAACTTGGTGTGGCGCTGGCGCATCTCCAGCGTTTTTGCAACGAAGAAGGCCTTGGGGTCCAGCGCCTGCATGAACTGCTTCTGGAATGCCACGCAGAGTTTCTGGCTGCCGGTGATCAGGCGGTATTCCAGCAGCGAGGTCTGGACGGTGACATCGGACTTTGCCTGGGCGATGCATTCGGACAGGGTGCGAACGCTGGAGCCGATCTCAAGTCCCGTATCCCAGCAGTTGCCGATGAAGCCTTCGACCTTGCGCTTGAGTTCGGGGTCTTCTTCGACCGAGGTGCCGTCGGGCATCAGCAGCAGTACATCGACATCCGAATACGGAAAGAGCTCGCCGCGACCGAACCCGCCTACGCCCAGCAGCGAAAAGCTGTCGGGGAACTGCGCTGCATTCCAAAGCGCCGTGAGCGTCACATCGGCCTCATGCGCCAGCTTCTGGAGCAGCGACCGGATGCCGCGTGTGGAAGAGCCCAGCGACTGCAGGGATGTCAGCAGCCGGGTCTTGCGATCACGATAGTCGTCGCGAAGGGCCGCGAGATCATGCATTCAGGTCAGGCGCCGGGCATCACGCGTTGACAAAGGGCGGCGGGGGAGGGCTGCCGGCCGACAGCGTCATGACCTCGTAGCCCGTCTCGGTCACCAGCACCGTGTGCTCCCATTGGGCGGACAGCGAGTGGTCCTTGGTGACGATGGTCCAGCCGTCGCTGCCCAGTTCCTTCACTTCCTTGCGGCCCGCGTTGATCATGGGCTCGATGGTGAAGGTCATGCCGGGCTTGAGCTCTTCGAGCGTGCCGGGCTTGCCGTAATGCAGCACCTGCGGGTCTTCGTGGAATGTGCGGCCGATGCCGTGGCCGCAGAATTCGCGCACCACCGAAAAGCCATTGCTCTCGGCGAACTTCTGGATGGAAGCGCCGATGTCGCCCAGGTGCATGCCGGGCTTGACCTGCACGATGCCGTGCCACATGGCGTCATAGGTGAGCTGGCACAGGCGCTTGGCCGCGATGGAAACTTCACCGACCATGAACATGCGGCTGGTGTCGCCGAACCAGCCGTCCTTGATGACTGTGACGTCGACGTTCACGATGTCGCCCTTCTTGAGCGGCTTGTCGTTGGGGATGCCGTGGCAGACCACGTGGTTGACCGAAGTGCAAAGCGAAGCCGGGTAGGGCGGATAGCCTGACGGCTGGTAGCCCAGCGTCGCCGAGACGCTGCCCTGCTTTTTCATGCACTCGGCCGCCAGACGGTCGATCTCGCGGGTGGTGATTCCGGGTTTGATGTGGGGCGTGAGGTAGTCCAGCACTTCCGACGCGAGGCGTCCGGCGGTGCGCATGCCCTGGACGCCTTCTGCGTCCTTGTACGTGATACTCATGGCCGGGATTATCCCAGAGCGCGTGATCTCGCGCAGGTACAATTCGAGGGTTAACGCGCAGCCCCAGTCAGCGGCCCACGCGTGCCAAAATTCCCGACCCCACAGGCCCCACAGTGACCCTGCACATTACCGAGTTCGAGGGCGGCAATGCCCTCGGCGAATTTCGAGTCCAGCAACTTCTTCCACGCCTGCAGGCGGTCCATGACCGCATCGCAGGCATCAGCGCCCGGTTCGTGCACCTGGTCGCGACCGATCATCCCCTTTCCCCCGATGAAACCTCACGCCTGGCGGCATTGCTGACCTATGGCGATCCGGCGTCGCAAGGCGGCGATGGCGCGCTCATCGTGGTCACGCCGCGATTTGGCACGGTCTCGCCGTGGGCTTCCAAGGCCACCGATATCGCCCATAACTGCGGCATCGCGCTCAAGCGTATCGAGCGCATCACCGAGTTCCGGGTTCATGTCAAAGGCGGGATTTTCAGCAAGGGGTCTCTGGAGCCCACGCAGTTGCAAGCCGTCGCCGCGCTGCTGCACGACCGCATGACCGAAAGCGCCATGCTGGACCGCGCAACTGCGCACGCACTGTTCACCGAACTCGAAGCTGCGCCGCTGGAGCACGTCGACGTGCTGGGCGGCGGTCGCGCGGCGCTGGAGAAGGCCAACACGCAGTTCGGCCTGGCGCTGGCAGAAGACGAGATCGAATACCTGGTCGATGCCTTCACTGGCCTCGGGCGCAACCCGAGCGATGTCGAACTGATGATGTTTGCGCAGGCCAACAGCGAACACTGCCGCCACAAGATTTTCAACGCGCAGTTCACGATCGACGGTGTGCCTCAGGACAAGAGCATGTTCGGCATGATCCGCAACACGCACCAGCTCAATCCGCAGTACACGGTGGTCGCGTACTCCGACAACGCATCCATCATGGAAGGCTCGCAGGTCGAACGGTTCCTGCCCAGTGCGCAGGACAAGGCTCTGTATCAAAAGGGCGAGGCGCTTCATCACGTGCTGATGAAGGTCGAAACGCATAACCATCCCACGGCGATCTCGCCATTTCCCGGCGCATCGACTGGCGCGGGCGGCGAGATTCGCGACGAGGGCGCAACCGGTCGCGGCTCCAAGCCCAAGGCGGGCATGACGGGCTTCACGGTATCCAAACTGTGGGGCGGCTGGTCCGACGAAGTGGGTGGCAAGCCCGAGCACATCGCAAGTCCGTTGCAGATCATGACCGAGGGACCGCTGGGCGGCGCAGCGTTCAACAATGAATTCGGCAGGCCGAACCTGCTGGGGTATTTCCGCGAATATGAGCAGGAGGCCGGCGGCGTGATGCGCGGCTATCACAAGCCGATCATGATTGCGGGCGGCCTGGGCACCATCGAAGCCGGGCAGACGAAGAAGATCGAATTTCCCGCAGGCACCTTGCTGATCCAGCTGGGCGGTCCCGGCATGCGGATCGGCATGGGGGGTGGCGCTGCCAGCTCGATGGCGACCGGCGCGAACGCGGCGGAGCTTGATTTCGATTCGGTGCAGCGTGGCAATCCCGAGATCGAGCGTCGTGCGCAGGAAGTCATCAACCATTGCTGGGCCGAGGGCGCGGGCAATCCGATTCTGGCGATCCACGATGTGGGCGCGGGCGGCTTGTCCAACGCGTTTCCCGAGTTGAGCAACGATGCGGGGCGAGGTGCCCGGTTTGACTTGCGCAGTGTTCCGCTGGAAGAGTCGGGTCTTGCGCCGAAAGAGATCTGGTGCAACGAAAGCCAGGAGCGATACGTGATGGCGATCGCGCCGGAGTCGCTCGCGCAGTTCAAGGCATTTTGCGAGCGGGAGCGGTGTCCGTTTGCGGTGGTAGGGGTTGCAACGCAGGAGCGCCATCTGGTGGTTGGCGATGTGGATTTGGCCCTCACCCCAGCCCTCTCCCGCAAGCGGGAGAGGGAGTCGGAGAGCGAGTCCGCGTTCAGGCACGGAGGGTCCGAATCCACTTCTCCCTCTCCCCTCGGGGGAGAGGGTCGGGGTGAGGGCCGGCCACCCGTCGACATGCCGATGAACGTGCTGCTGGGCAAACCCCCGCGCATGCACCGCGATGTGCAGTCCGTCCAACGCGATTTCAAGCCGCTCGACCTGACCGGCATCAAGCTGCAGGACGCGGCGATCCAGGTGCTGAGCCACCCCACGGTGGCCTCCAAGCGCTTCCTCATCACCATCGGCGACCGCACAGTGGGCGGCCTGTCGCATCGCGACCAGATGGTGGGCCCGTGGCAGGTGCCGGTGGCCGATTGCGCAGTCACGCTGGCCGATTACAAGGGCTTTGCAGGCGAGGCGATGAGCATGGGCGAACGCACGCCCATCGCCGCAATTGATGCGCCGGCATCGGGCCGCATGGCCGTGGCTGAAGCCATTACCAATCTGCTCGCGGCACCGATTGATTTGTCTCGTGTCAAGCTCTCTGCCAACTGGATGGCCGCTTGCGGCGAGCCGGGTGAAGACGCCGCGCTCTACGAGACCGTGCGGACGGTGGGCATGGAACTGTGTCCGGCCCTGGGAATCTCTATTCCCGTCGGCAAGGACAGCCTGTCGATGCGTACCCAGTGGTCGCATGGCGATGACAAAAAGAAGGTGACATCACCCGTCAGCCTGATCGTTTCTGCCTTTGCAACGCTGGCCGATGTCCGCGGCACGCTCACGCCGCAACTCAACGCGACGCAAGAGACGACGCTGGTCCTGGTCGACCTGGGCAAGGGCCGCAATCGAATGGGCGGCAGCATCCTGTCGCAGGTCGTGGGGCAGGTAGGCAATGAAGTGCCGGACCTCGACGCGGCCAAAGACCTCGCCGATCTCGTGCATGCAGTCAACGAATTGCGCGCGCAGGGGCGCATCCTGGCGTACCACGATCGCAGTGACGGCGGCCTCTTTGCGGCGGCATGCGAGATGGCTTTTGCGGGCCATGTGGGCGTGGCGCTGAACGTGGACATGCTGATCACCGAAGGCGATGGCATCAGTGACAGCCGCGCCGATTTCGGCGACGCCAAGAACTGGGCCTCGCAGGTGGGGCCGCGCCGTGACGAGTTGACGCTCAAGGCGCTGTTCAACGAAGAGCTTGGCGTTGTGCTGCAAGTGCCGACCGAAGGGCGCAATGAGGTCATGCAGGTCTTGCGCTCGCACGGCCTCGCAAAGCACAGCCACTTCGTGGGCACGACCCGTCCGGCGTCGTCGAAGATCGACAACGGCAAGGGCGAAGTCCAGGTGTGGCGCGACACCAAGGTGGTGTTCTCGGCGAAGCTGGCCGACCTGCACCAGGTGTGGGACAGCGTGAGCTGGAAGATCTGCCAGCAGCGGGACAACCCGGTGGGGGCGGATCTGGAACATGCGGCGACGGGGGATCAGGCGGATCCGGGGCTGCACGTGCGGCTGCCCCTCACCCCAACCCTCTCCCCAGAGGGGCGAGGGAGCCATGCAGACTCTCTCCCTCTCCCGCGCGCGGGAGAGGGCAGGGGTGAGGGGGTTTCCTCACCAGCCATCCTCGCCACCCGTCCCCGCATCGCCATCCTGCGCGAACAAGGCGTGAATTCGCACGTCGAGATGGCCTATACCTTCACCGAAGCAGGCTTCGACGCCTACGACGTGCACATGACCGACCTGCAATCAGGCCGTGCCCGGCTCGAAGACTTCAAGGGCTTCGTCGCCTGCGGCGGATTCAGCTACGGCGATACGCTGGGTGCGGGCATCGGTTGGGCTCGCAGCGTGATGTTCAACCCCAGGCTGGCCGATCAGTTCAAGGCATTCTTCGACCGCCAAGACACTTTCGCCCTGGGCGTTTGCAATGGCTGCCAGATGCTGGCGGAACTCGCGGACATCATTCCCGGTGCGCAGGCCTGGCCGCGATTCACCACCAATCGCAGCGAACGCTATGAGGCGCGCCTGTCGCAAGTCGAAGTGCTGGAGTCGCCCAGCCTGTTCTTTGCAGGACTCGCGGGCTTGCGCGCGCCGATCGCCGTCGCGCACGGCGAGGGCTATGCCAACTTCGCGTATCGCGGAGACCAGTCAAAGGTGATTGCTGCCATGCGATTCACCGACAACCACGGCGCGCCGACCGAGACCTATCCGTTCAACCCGAACGGCAGCCCCGGCGGGCTCACCTCAGTGACCACGGCAGACGGCCGCTTCACCGCGCTCATGCCGCACCCGGAGCGGGTGTTCCGCAATATCCAGATGAGCTGGACCGACGGTGACAAGAACGCGTTCAGTCCGTGGATGGAGATCTGGCGTAACGCGCGTCGCTGGGTGGGTTAGGGCAGAGCAGAGCCCGTGGATCAGGGCGCGACCAGCGCGCCTTCGATCCGGTGCCGGGCCAGCGCAGCGGCAACGAAACCAGACGCCTTCATCTCTTGCACGAACCGGCTGACGTATGCAACGCCCGCATCACGGCCTTTCGGCAAGCCCATCGCCTGCTGGATCACCATGAAGCGGCCGTCGAGCAGGCGCAGCCCCGCGAGGCGCTTCGCATCGGCCTGGAGCTGCTGCTTGACGCCGGCTGCAACTTCCAGGTTCTGGGCAAGAAAGTAGTCCACGACGGTCGGCGAGGTTTGCGCCTTCGCAAGCTTCGCGTTCTTCAACTCGCGCGTGAGATACAGGTCGTAGGCGCTGCCATTGCCCACTGCAATGCGGATGCCCGGACGGTCCACTTCTTCATTGCGCCGGATCGGCGAGTTGTCTCGCACGAGATACGCGCCTTCGATGATCACGTAGGCCGGCGTCTGCAGGATGTCCGCGCCGCGCACCGGATCGATGGCGACAAACCCGATATCGACTTGCGCGTTCTTCACTGCATCGACCACGCGACCTGCTGCTTCAAACGTCACCAGCTCGACGGGCACACCAAGCCGCTTGCCGAGTTCGCGCGAAAGATCAACCGAGACGCCGCGGGGCTCACCGGTCACCGGGTCCCTGGTAGCCAGGATCGGGTTGCCGAAGTTGATCGCAGCGCGCAGCTTTCCGCTCGGGGCGATCTGGGCCACGGTTGTTGCCGGCACGCCTTGAGACGCAGGCGCCATTGCGCAGCCGGTGAGCAAGAGCGAAACCAGCACCCCGATGACGATCGCAATCAACAGCCAGGTGCTTTCGCCCATGCTGCGAACCTGGCCGGGCGACAGTTCCGAGACGATCTTCGTCGCATCCACTGGCCGGGGCGCATCGAATCGCTGCTTCATGTCCGTCGCGCCGGGTCGTGTGGCGCGCACGTGTGCATCGAGCGCGTCTTTTGCTTCCTTTAGGCCGAAGCCGCTGGCGCGAAGCAGCCTGATGGCGCCCATCAGGTCTCCGCGCTCTAGCGCCTGCGTGACCTGCGGTGGGAAGACGGTTTGTTTGACAACTTGTTCTTGCATGGTTTGCATTGGAGCCCGGGGGCGCACATGCGTCAACCGGGAGAGTGCGAGCGACCGAAAGCTCTAGACTTGCAGCCCATGCCCGCCGCACTCCAACGCCCAGCCCAGGACCACCGGCAACGATACGACCGGATCGATGCGCTGCGCGGCGTGGCGATTGCCTGGATGACAGTCTTTCATTTCTGCTTCGACCTGAATCACTTCGGCTGGCTGCACCAGAACTTCTATGCCGATCCTTTGTGGACCTGGCAGCGCACGTTCATCGTCAGCCTGTTTCTCTTTTGCGCAGGATGCGGGCAGGCGATCGCGGTCGAACAGGGGCAGGGCTGGTCGAGGTTCTGGAAACGATGGGCTCAGGTGGCAGCCTGTGCGTTGCTTGTCACGGCGGGATCGCTGTGGATGTACCCGAAGAGCTTTATCTACTTCGGCGTGTTGCACGCGATTGCGGTGATGTTGATCGTGGTGCGCCTGTCAGCCGGTTGGGGCCGCTGGCTCTGGATCGCGGGCGCGGTCTGCCTGGCACTGAAGCCCGCCGCCGGGTTCGCGCACCAGGTGTGGCCTGCGCTCGACTTCCTCAATGACAGGGCCTTCAACTGGCTGGGCCTGGTGAGCCGCAAGCCGATCACCGAAGACTATGTGCCTGTCATCCCGTGGATAGGCGTGATCTGGTGGGGGATGGCCACGGGGCAATGGCTGTTGCGCCATCGCAGGCAGTGGGTGACCGGCGCCATTGCGCGCGGCGCATCGCCACTAGCGTGGCTGGGCCGCTGGAGCCTGAGCTGGTACATGCTGCACCAGCCCGTGCTGATCGGGGTCCTGATGCTTGTCGGGCGACCGGCGGGCCCATAAAAAAGCGGCCCGCAGGCCGCTTTGCTCAGGTCACCGCACAAATGCGGGAGCCAGACGCTGGAATCACTCCACCCGGGCTTTGCCGCGCAGGTCTTCCTGGAACTTGCTGAGCTTTTGCTGCTGCAACTGCTGGGCGATCTGTGGCTTGACTTCATCGAACTTGGGCAGCTGCGCATCGCGCGTGTCGTCCAGGCGAATGACGTGATAGCCGAACTGGCTCTTGACCGGCTCTTGCGTCAGCTGGCCCTTGTTCAGCTTGACCAGCGCGGCCGAGAACTCGGGGACGTAGCTGCCGGCATTGGCCCAGTCGAGGTCGCCGCCGTTGGCGCCTGATCCAGGGTCCTTGGACTGCTTCTTGGCGATGTCGTCAAACTTGCCGCCGCGCTTGAGCGAAGCAATGATGGCCTTGGCTTCTTCTTCCTTCTCGACCAGGATGTGGCGAGCGCGATATTCCTTGCCGCCGTTCGCTGCTGCGAACTTGTCGTACTCGGCCTTGATTTCAGCTTCGGTGACGGGGTTCGCCTTTGCATACTCCATGAACAGCTCGCGGATCATGAGGTTCTGGCGAGCCAGCTCGAGCTGCGCCTTGAAGTCTTCGCTGCCGTCAAGGCCACGGCGCTGGGCTTCCTGCATGAAGATTTCGCGGGTAATGACGGCTTCGCGCATCTGGCCCTGCATTTCGGGGCCGACCGGCCGGCCCGTCCGGGTGATCTCAGCGGCGAGCTGGTCCATTCGCGCCTTGGGGATGGCCTTGCCATTGACGATGGCGATGTTTTGCGCGAACGCCGGCACGGCGACGCTGAGAACGGCCGCTGCAACTGCGGACAGGATGACTTGCTTCATTGGGAATGCCCTGTGGGGATGGGTAAAACGGATCAGAGAATTTCGATCGCGAGCGCGTGCAGGCCCTGGTCGGTGAATTGGCGCAGCGAATCATACACAAGGCGATGACGCGCGACGCGCGAGATGCCGGCGAACTGGGGGGAGGCTATACGCACCCTGAAGTGGGTGCCGGATCCGCTCTCGTCGGCCCCGGCGTGGCCCGCGTGAGCGGCACTTTCATCCACCACTTCGAGCGAAGTCGGGGCCAGGAGTTCCGCAAGGCGGGCCTCGATGGCCTGCGCAGTGATTCCGGTGGGCATGTCTGGGCCTGACTTCAGGGCTGCTTGGGCGATTCGTCAGACTTCATGTAGCGACCGAGGTACAGCGCCTGGCCCACCACGAATACCGCCATGAGCCCGAGCCCGCCAAACAGCTTGAAGTTGACCCACGTGTCGGTGTCGAAGTTGTACGCCACCCAGAGGTTGATGATCCCCATCAGCGTGAAGAAGCCGATCCAGCTCCAGTTCATGACCCGCCATGCGTTGTCCGGGAGTTCAAGCTGCGCACCCATCAACGACTTGAGCAGGTTCTTGCGAAAGAAAAGCTGTCCCGAGGCGAGCGTAGCGGCCATCAGCCAGTAGAGCACGGTCGGCTTCCACTTGATGAAGGTCTCGTTCTGCGAAATGATGGTCGCTCCGCCAAACAGCACGATGATCCCCAGGCTGATCCACTGCATGGGTTCGACCTTGCCGCGGCTGTACCGCAGCCATGCGATCTGCGCGATCGTGGCGACAATGGCCACGGCTGTAGCGACGTAGATACCCGCAAACTTGAACGCAATGAAAAAAAGGATGATCGGGAAGAAATCGAGCAGAAGTTTCATGGGTTCTTACCGGTCCTGGCCTTTGAAATCGAGAGACGCGGAGTTCATGCAATAGCGCAGGCCCGTGTCGGTGGGACCGTCCGGGAACACATGGCCCAGATGCGCACCGCATTGGGCGCACACCGTTTCAACGCGAACCATGCCGTGGCTGGTGTCGCGGATTTCCTTGATCGAGCCGGGGACGGCCTGCGAAAAGCTCGGCCAGCCACAACCCGCATCGAACTTGGTGGTGGAGTCGAACAGCTTGGAGCCGCAGCAAACGCAGTGGTAGCTGCCATCAGCCCAGACCGCCTCGTACTTGCCTGTGAACGGCCGCTCGGTCGCTGCGTGGCGGGTCACTTCGAATGCGCCGCGCTCGGCATTCTTTTCGGCAAGCAGTGCTTTCCACTCGGCGTCGGTTTTCTCGATGGTGTAACTCATGGGTGCGCCACAAAATGATTAGTGTTAGTGCTAAAGTTCCGACACGTGAAGTTGTGTCGTGCTGGTGAGGAATCGGGAGATGCCTCGCAGGACCGCTTTATAGGGAAATGCCGTATATGACCCCCTGTCAGAACTAACAGGGGTGGCGCTACGCCGGTATGGCGATTATGTGACGATTGATTCAAACCTGTGGAGTACGCAGCCATGCAATTACAAATCACCTCATCCGGGCCGATGGCATTCGCCGGCGGCGCACTGCCTTTCGGGTCCCAGTCTTTTCTGGATGCCGTTCAACTGGTTCGCGTTCCTCCTGATGAGGTTGCTTCGGTCATGCATTTGCGCGACGAGATCGACCTTTCCGTGCACAAGAGCGCAGGAGCGGCCGCAGGGCCGCTGTTCGAGTGTCTCGAAAAAAAAGAGACGAGTGCGGAATCGTGGTCGCATTCGACCTTCATGGTGAGCGGCTCGGCACGATTCGGATCGTGCCACTGGGCTACGGTTTGACCTTGACGGAGCAGCTGCTGCCGCAGGCCGGTGGCAGTGCTCCGTCGATCCAGAAAGGTGAATGGGAAGTAGGCC
The DNA here is from genome assembly GCF_001044395.1 of Caenimonas sp. SL110. Classification (GTDB taxonomy): domain Bacteria; phylum Pseudomonadota; class Gammaproteobacteria; order Burkholderiales; family Burkholderiaceae_C; genus Ramlibacter. The sequence goes on along the minus strand of NZ_JANU01000031.1, from coordinate 65,179 downwards.
GGCTGGTTCTTGCGCCTGAATACCGCAGTGATGTGAACGCGCTTCGTCACTGCATGAATCTGGCCCTCGAATACGCCTGCACCCAGGCTCGTGTTGATGGGCTCTGGGCCACGTGCACGCATTCGCTCAGTCGTCTTTATCGCCGGTTCGGTTTCAGCGTACTGGCTCGCGATGTACCACTGCCAGGTACCGCAAAGGTCTATACGCTGATTCGCGGTGGCGCCCGCGACATGGCGATTGCGCTCGGCGTCGCAGGGATGGCAACGCAATGAAGAACACCACTGTCACAAAGTCCACCATGACTCATTGGTTCAGCCGGATCTTTTCCTATTACAGGGCCTACCACCAGCCAAGTCCGCTGTTGCTGCGCTACATGATCGTCTTTGGCATCGTGGGGTTGCCCGCGATGTACATGCTGCGGTTCCTGCGCAGTCCATCCACCTACGACGACATCCTGCTGCGGCTGTTCGATGTCGCCATCCTTGCCGTGCTGGCGCTGCGCGCCTACTGGCCTGACAGGGCCAAGCCGTATTACCTCCATTTTTCGTACTTCGTCATGACGGTATCGCTGCCGATGACCTTTGTCTTCAGCTCGCTGATGAACGGCGGCGGACCGGGTGCCGTGGGCAACACGTTCATGGCCGTCTTCATGCTTCTCTTGCTCACCGACTGGCGCAACCTCATCGTCATGCTGCTGGCAGGTTTCGGGGCGGCGGCGGGGCTCTACGTCATGGTGAGCCCGGAGCCTCGCGTGCCCATGGATTACGTGATGCGCCTGCCACTGCTGCTCATCAGCATCATCGGTGGCAGCGTCTTCAAGTTCGCGCTGGAGCAGGGCGCCGCCGAGAGGGTTCGGCAGGCCTACGCGTCTCTGGCCGGATCCATCGCACACGAAATGCGCAACCCGCTCGCTCAGGTCCGCCACAGCCTGGAGCAGATACGCCAATCGCTTCCGTTGCCCAGCGCCCGGGCGCAAGAGCAGGTCATCGATGCGCACAGCGTCGAGCAGCTCTATCGCCATGTCTCGCAGGGCGAGACCGCCGTGCGCCGCGGCCTGCAGGTCATCACGATGACACTGGACGAAGTCAACGCCAAGGCGCTGAACACCGAACGGCTGAGCTATGCATCGGCCGAAGAACTGTGCAGGAAGGCCGTCGCCGAATTCGGCTATGAAGACGAAGTGCAGCGCTCCAGCGTCAGCGTCGTGGTCAAGCGCGACTTTGTCTTTCGCGCCGACGAGACTGCATTCCTGTTCGTGCTCTTCAACCTGCTCAAGAATGCTCTGCACTATCTGCCGGCTTATCCGGGTATGCACGTCAGGCTCGAAGTCGATGAGGGACGCATTTGCGTGACCGACACGGGTCCGGGCATTCCCGCAGAAGCGCTTGCCGAACTTTTCCAGCCGTTCAACACCAGCGGCAAGTCCAGCGGGACGGGGCTGGGCCTGGCGTACTGCCGTCGCGCCGTGGAAGCCATCGGCGGAAAGATCAGCTGCAATTGCGCCCCGGGCACCACTTCCTTTGTGATGGAGATGCCGCCGGTCAGCCGCGAGGAAATCGAAACCGGGCGCGAGCGTGTGTTTGCGCAGGCACGGCGGGAGTTCGCCAACAAGCTGGTTCTGGTGGTGGATGACGACGCCGGCATTCGCGCCTCTACCCGCCAGCTGCTGCTGTCGCTGATGTGCTCGGTGCGGGAAGCCGCCGATGGAATCGAGGCGCTGCAGGCGCTGCGCGAAACAAAGTTCGACATGGTCGTGCTGGATCTCAACATGCCGCGCATGGACGGGTACGAAATTGCCGAATCGGTGCGTGGCCAGCTCGCTCCTCTGAACCGCGACACCTGCCTGCTCGCCCACACGGCAGAACCAGAGCACGTGGCGCGGGTCAAGACGGCCAAGGCGGGTTTCGACGGTTTTGTGGCCAAGCCGGCCGACCCGGTGGCGTTCATAGAGGCCTTGCAGCTGGCGGTGACCCAGCGCGCATCCGCTCCCGAGCGCATGGCTGGTTCCCTGCACGACCGCACCATCCTGGTGGCGGACGACAACGCCTACAACCGCATGAGCGTGGCGGGAACGCTCAGACACCTGGGAGCGACGGTAATTGAAGCCAGCGACGGCGAAGCAGTGCTCGCGCTCCTGTCGCAAGGCGGCACGGTCGATGCGGTCTTGCTGGACCTGCAGATGCCGCGCATGGGCGGCATGGAAACCGCCCGTGCGATCCGGTCCGGCGCTGCGGGCGAAAGGCGCATTCCCATCATTGCCATCACCGGCTATGCCGGACCGCAGGTCATTGCCGAGGGCAGCGCAGCTGGCATATCCGACTTCATCACCAAGCCCGTCGATCAGGCAGCCTTGCAGTCGAAGCTGGCGCAGCTACTCGGATTGCGGACGGCTTCGGCGGCACCGGTCGTCCATGCCCAGGCGCAGGAGCCTGTGCTGCTGGACGAGGGCCGTCTTGCGAACTACCTCCGGCTGGGCATGCTGGCCGAACTCGTCGATGACTTCGTGCCGCGAAGCATGGCTCTCGTGGGCCAGGTGCGCCGCGCCAGCGACGCGCGCGACATGCAGGCTGCGCTCGATGCCATGCATTCACTGGTCGGCATGAGCGGCGAGGGCGGAGCCAAGTCGCTTCACCGCTACGCACGCGAACTGTACGTGGCGCTTCGCGAGACCGGCCAGTGGCCGGCGGAAGACCTGTGGGTCACGCATCTGGGAGAACTCACCGAAACCAGCAACACGGCACTGCGTGAGTGGCTGCGAGCTCAGGGAGCCGCAGCCATCGGGTAGAGTCCAGCAGCCCATGCCAGTAGCCGCCGACAAATCACTTTCCGTTCTCTTCGTTGACGATGAGGAATTCACCCGCAAGATTTTCGCGCGGGTGTTCGCAGACGAATTTGACGTCGTGACGGCCTCGGGGGTTACCGAGGCGCTCGAGATCCTTGCTGCGGGCGAACGCGAGTTTGCAGTGCTGGTCACTGACTTTCGCATGCCCGAGCGCGACGGCATGAAGCTATTGCGTGTGGTGCAGCGCGAGCACCGCCACATCATCCGCTTGCTCGCAACTGCCTACGCCGAACGCGATGTTGCCATCGCCGCCATCAACCAGGGCAGGGTGATGCGAATCCTGGAAAAACCGCTGACCGACGACGTGACCCGGGAAGCCGTGCTCGAAGCGATGGACCTGTACCGCACGCAAAAAACGGAGCGCTCCACCAACGAGCGCCGCGCGGCTGCGCTTCGCGAGACCCTGGGCTTTCTCGCGCACGAGCTCAATACACCGCTTGCAACCGTCAGGGGCAGCGTGGCCAGTGTGGCGGCGCGCTACCTGCCGCCGGAAGATGGCGACAAGGCCGGCGTCGCGCGTTTCACCGAGGACGAACCGGGGCAGTTGATGGCCGCCCTGGAGCGCGCCGAACGACGCGCGCTCTATTGCCAGTCACTGGTTTCAACCTTCGTGCAGTCCGCAAGGGATGCCTACCCCGGAGCCGTCCCCCAGACAGTGAGTGCGCGTGGCCTGGTTGAAGCGCTACTCGATGAGTTTCCGTTTGAGGACGACGAGCGCAGCTGGGTCACCAGCGAAATCGTCGGCGACTTTGTGCTGGACGGCCGTCGCGATCTCTTGTACCTGGTGCTGTGCACGCTCGCCAAGAATGCCTTGATCGCCCTGCGGGGCCAGCATGGAAGCTCGCACAGGCTCAAGATCATCGTCGGCACGGGCAACGATGTGGCACGGCCCAGGTGGATCCGCTTCCAGGACAACGGCCCCGGGATTCCGCCCGAAATCCTCAGCCGGCTGCTGCGTGAACCGGTCACTTCACGCGCCAGCTCGGGTGGCAACGGCATGGGTCTCATGTTTTGCCGCCGGGTGATGGAGTCGATCAACGGAAGCGTCGAAGTGTCGTCTGACCTCGGCAGCGGAACAGTGGTCTCGCTGTACTTCAGGGCGCCGCCGTCTGCGCCCGACGATTCGCCTGTTCCTGCGCGTGTGCTGGCAAGGACCAGTGTCCCCGGGACGCCTTGAACCAGTCGGCGAGCAGCGGCGCGAGTGACCGGTGCTCGTACACGCCTTCGCGTTGCAGGATGGGCCGGAACAGGCGCAGCGCCGCCGGCATCCGGTAGAAGGGAATATTGGCGTAGAAGTGGTGGACCATGTGGCAATCGCCCGCACCCCACCAGAACATCGGACGCGTGATGAAGCCGGTGCGATAGAACGTCCCGACCCAAAAAGGGTTGCGCGCATCCAGGTCGAAGTGTTCGAGCACGATGCGAAGTGTGTTGATCATGGGTGACACCACCAGCAAGGGCAGCAGGTAACCCAGCACCAGCAAGCGCCAGTCAAACGCAAGCGTCAACAGCGACAGACCGATGAGCACGAATCGCGTGTTCCTTTCAATACGCACGCGTTGGTCGCCGCCGTGGACTGCCCTGGCTGGCGGTTTGGCGTAAACCCCCCGGTAGAACAGCGCCCGAAAAACGAGCAGTGCCGGTGTGGCGTAGAACACGCGCCGCATGGCCGAATCGAGCCCATGCTTGTGCATCTCGGTGTCGTTGTCAGTGCCCAGGCCCCTGTGATGCGCCATGTGCTGGCTTTCGTACACCGACGCGCGCAACTGGGCAGGCCAGGCCAGCATCGAAGACACGATCCAGCGCCATGGCGTGGGCAGCCGCTTGCGGTGCACGAACACGTCATGGTTGATGATGCCCATCACCACGATCAGGTTGCCCTGCAGCGCCAGGCACAGCCACCAGAGCACGGAACTGGCAGAACCCGTTGCGAGCTGCCAAGCCAGAAGCAGGAAGAGGGCGATCGAGCCGAAGATCGCGGCGAGGTCCAGTGCCAGGTTCTCTACATGCAGCTTCGCGAGCTGGTCGGCGCCCAGGGTCTTCGCAATTGCGGCGCGTGCTGTGCGAAGCTGGAGTTCACGCGGTTGCGAATCCGCAGTGGGGGCGTGGAGGGAGGGGGATTTTGCAGACTCTGTCATGGGCTCTTCAAGAATATCCCAGAGTCAGGCAAATCCGATCAGCCAATTTCGTATGGCCATCACGACGAACAACTGATCTCGATCTGCGAAGCCCAGTCAGGCGGAAAGCCAGCCTTGTCCTCATGCGCGGGATGTTCATCAAAGGGCGCCTGCAAGACAGCCAGCAAGGCCTCGACTTCGGAAAAATCCTTGAGCTTGGCCTGCCGGATGGCGATTTCGGCGAGGTGGTTGCGCAAGATGAATTTGGGATTGGTGCGCAGCATCGCTGCGGCAATGGCAGTCATCGCCGCGCGGTCGCCCGGCAGACGGTCCAGGTATTGCGGCAGCCACGCGTCGAAATCCTTCGGTTCCAGGAACAGGTCGCGCACCGTATCGACGGCTGCTCCCTCGACGAAGCGCGACAGCCGGCGCCAGAAGATCGTGAAGTCGGTGCGATTTTTCGCAAGCAGCTGCAGCGTGTTTTCAATCAGTTCGCGGTCGCCTTCGCGGGCATCCGTCAGGCCCAGCTTGGCGAGCATGCAAGCTTGCAGCTCATGGGGAAAAACAGTCTTGTAAGTCTCAAGCGCCGCCAGCGCATCGTCTTGCTCCCCGATCAACGGCAGCAGCGCCTGGCCCAGGCAAAACAGATTCCAGTAAGCGACGTTGGGCTGCCGGTTGAACGCGTATCGGCCCTGCTCGTCGCTGTGATTGCAGATGTGTCCGGGATCGAACCCATCCAGGAACTGGAAGGGGCCATAGTCGATCGTCAGGCCCAGGATGCTCATGTTGTCGGTGTTCATCACGCCGTGGCAAAAGCCGACGGCCTGCCATTGCGCCACCATCGCCGCCGTGCGCGCGGTCACTGCTTCGAGCAATGCTGCATACGGATTGCCGTGGTAGCGATCGGATGTGCGGCACTGCGGGTAGTAGCCGTCGATGACGAAATCCGCGAGCTGCTTGAGTTCTGCAGTCTGGCCCCTGGCCGCGAAATGCTCGAAGTGACCGAAGCGCACAAAGCTGGGCGCCACGCGTGCGACCACGGCAGCCGTTTCAATTTCTTCGCGCCGGACGGGTTGGGGGGAGCCCGTCACGCACAGGGCGCGGGTCGTGGGAACGCCCAGGCCGTGCATCGCCTCGGAACACAGGTATTCCCGGATGCTCGATCGCAGCACCGCGCGGCCATCGCCCATGCGCGAGTACGGCGTCAGGCCGCTGCCCTTGAGTTGAACCTCTTGCCGTCCGTCGGCAGAGGGCAGGTCGCCCAGCAGGATGGCGCGGCCGTCGCCCAGCTGCCCGGCCCACACGCCGAACTGGTGACCGCTGTACACACTGGCGAGCGGCCTGCTGCCCGGCATGACGACGTTGCCGGTGAAGGCGTCTATGCCTGCAGGTGACGCCAGCCAATTCAGATCAAGACCCAGCTGGTCCGCCACGGCAGAGTTCGCGGAGACTAGATAGGGCTCGGGAAGCGGGGTCGGCTGCAGTTCAGTAAAGAACGCCGGACCCAGCGAGGAAAAGCTGCTGCGCCACACGGGTGTAGGTGTCATCGCGCAATTGTCCCCGCAAGCTCAATGCATGGTTGTCATTGCGGACTTGATCCGCAATCCATGACTTCGACCGCCGTAGCCGCTTCGCGGTGGATGCCGGATCGAGTCCGGCATGACATCTGGTGGGCATGCACCGCAAACCTCGCTACGATGGCCGGCGAACGCATTTCAAAAACATAGGAGCAAACGATGCTGGGCCTGATGCAAGACCAACCCCTGCTGATCTCGTCGCTGATCGAGTTCGCAGAACGCCACCACGGGGACGCCGAAATCGTCTCGCGACGCGTGGAAGGCGATATCCATCGCTACACCTGGGCCGATGTGGCCAAGCGATCGCGTCAGGTCGCCAACGCCCTGGGCGCTTCCAACCTGCTGTTTTCTGACCGGGTCGCCACGCTGGCCTGGAACGGCTACCGCCACCTGGAGCTCTACTTTGGCGTCAGCGGTTCGGGCCACGTCCTGCACACCATCAACCCGCGCCTGCACCCCGACCAGATCGCCTGGATCGCCACTCACGCAGAAGACCAGGTCCTGTGCTTCGACCTGACGTTCCTGCCGCTGGTGCAGGCGATTCATGCGCGTAGCCCGAGCATCAAGCAGTACGTGGCGCTGTGCGACGCAGACCGTCTGCCCGCCGACAGCGGCATCCCCAATCTCGTTGCCTACGAGTCCTGGATCGGCGGTCAACCCACAACCTACGAATGGCCAAAGTTCGACGAAAACTCTGCATCGAGCATGTGCTACACGAGTGGCACTACCGGCAACCCGAAGGCGGCCCTCTACAGCCACCGCTCGACGATCCTGCATGCGTACGCGGCCGCGTTGCCTGACGTCATGTGCCTGTCGGCGCGCGACTGTGTGCTGCCGGTCGTGCCGATGTTCCACGTCAATGCCTGGGGCATTCCCTACTCGGCGGCGCTCACCGGTTGCAAGCTGGTGTTCCCCGGCCCGGCCATGGACGGCAAGTCGATCTATGAGCTGATGGAGTCCGAGAAAGTCTCTTACGCAGCGGGCGTGCCGACGGTCTGGCAAATGCTGCTGGGCCACATGAAGCCCGACAACCTGCGCTTTTCCACCCTCAAGCGAACCGTCATCGGCGGCTCGGCCTGCCCGCCAGCCATGATCAACGCCTTCCGCGAGGACTACGGCGTCGAAGTGCTGCATGCCTGGGGCATGACCGAGATGAGCCCGCTGGGCACGCTCTGCACACTCAAGAACAAGCACCTGGCCATGTCGCCCGAAGAGCAGATGAAGATCCGCATGAAGCAGGGCCGCGCGATCTTCGGCGTGGACTTCAAGATCACCGGCGACAACGGCGAGCCCTTGCCGTGGGATGGCAAGACGCCAGGCGACCTGCTGGTCAAAGGGCCGTGGGTGGTGCGTGAATATTTCAAGGGCGAGGGCGGCGATCCGCTCATCAATGGCTGGTTCCCGACCGGCGACGTCGCATCGATAGACGCTGATGGCTATGTGCAGATCACCGACCGCAGCAAGGACGTGATCAAGTCGGGCGGCGAGTGGATCAGCTCGATCGACATCGAGAACATTGCAGTGGCCCATCCGGCGGTCGCGATGGCGGCGTGCATCGGCATGCGGCATCCGAAGTGGGACGAGCGCCCCATCGTCGCGGTGGTTAAAAAGCCCGGCGCCGAGGTGACGCGCGAAGAACTGCTGAAGTTCTACGAAGGCAAGACCGCCAAATGGCAGGTGCCCGATGATGTGGTGTTCGTCGATGCCATTCCTCTTGGCGCGACCGGCAAGATGCTCAAGACGCGGTTGCGGGAAATGCTCAAGGACTACAGCTTGCCTTCGGCTTAGGAGCCGGGGAGCCCCAGCGTCGGCGTCGTCACCGGAACCTCCAGGGTGAAGGTCGCGCCACGGCCTGGACCTTCACTGTGGACCGAGAGCCGGCCGCCCATCTCCATGGCGGCAATCGCACTGCTATGAAGCCCGAAGCCGTGGCCCCCGCGGCGCGTGCTGAAGCCATGTGCGAACAGCCGTTCAAGATGTTCGTCAGCGATACCTTCACCGGTGTCGCTGACCTCGAAGCACAAGCTGGCTTGCCCGGATGGCCCGTCATGGTGGGCCTCGGCCAGTGAGCATTTGAGCTGCAACCGGCGCGCTGCGCGGGGCGTGCCAGCCATTGCCTGGACGGCGTTGCGAATCAGGTTCATCAGGATCAGCAGGATGCGTTGCCTGTCTACCGTGAGCGCGGGGGTTCCGGAGTCATCGACGCCGACAGCCACATCGGACTCGCGAATCATCTGACCGCACACCACCAGGGCTTCGGAGACGATCTCGTCGGGCAGCACCGGCTCCACGACGCTGGAAGGACCGGCATGCAACTGCTGGCGTGCCAGCACGTTGGTGATGTGGTCCACGCTCAGGATCAGCCGGTCCAGGTCTTTCACCACGTCCTGCCGTTCGTCATCAATGGCGGCAACCACCTGGTCGAGGTAGGGCAGCAGCAGCTGCCCGGCAGGATCGCTTTCAAGGAATGCACCCAGGTCCCTCTGGTGCTGCTTCAGAAGCCCGACCGCTTGAGACAGGCTTGCGGAACGGGACTCGGCCAGGGCTTTTCGCACCACGCTTGCCAGCACCGTGATGCTGTTGAGCAGGTTGCCGACGTTGTGCAGCACGTTGTTTGCGATCTCGGCCTTGCCGGCGCGCCTGGCCGTGTCCATGAGCTGGGCTTGCATCAGTTCCAGTTCATGTGTGCGCGACCGGACGCGCGCCTCCAGCTGCTCGTACAACTGCACGTTGGAAAGCGAGACAGCAAGCTGCCCGGCAATCAGCATCACCGCATCGAGCCGCCTGGCGCTGAAAGCCGCGCGGCCCTGGCGGTTTTCCAGAACAAGCATGGCCTGGGCAGTGCCCTGGCTCGCGATCGGCATCACAAGCAGCGAACACACCAGCACCCCGTTGAAGTACGGATCGCGTGCAAATCTGTCGTCACTGCACGCGTCGTCAACCAGCACGGTTTCGCCGGTGCGCTCGACATAGGTCACCGCCGACATGGGAACGACTCCCTGCGCCGCCGTGATCGAGCCAGACGCGGGTGCCGCGTCGTCGGCGCCCAGCAGCCGCCACCCGTCGTCGTGCCACGACAGCACCCGCACCTGGGTTGCACCGCTCAACGCTTGCAGAACCCGAACCACCCGCGCTATCAGTGCGGGCAGGCTGCGCTCGGAGCTGAGGGCCTGCGACGCGCGCAGCAGCCCCAGAAGGTCCAGTGCTTCGCCGGACAGGGCGCTGCCATCGCTGCCCTGCGACAGGTTCTGTCCGCCCCAGCGGTCCTGCGAGTCTTCCTCGCTGCGCAGGAACGCATGCTCGCTAACCATGCGGGCTACCTTGGCGCTCGCACCCCATCGCTCGTAGCGGTCGCGCGCCTCGGCCAGCAGTTTGCGCCCGGTGTACTGAAGGCCGGCCTCCAGATGAAAGATGCCGGCACGCTCGGTAATGAGTGCGCAATGCCACGGTCGCTGGCGGGTCTGCGCAAGTACAAGCGCGCGGTCGAATGTCTCCACGGCCGCGTTCATGTCGCCTCTTGCCCAGGCGCTCTCGGCATCGACCAGTGCCAGCAGGTGCATGAAGTTGTACGGCTGGTCGGCTGCGCGTGCGGCAAGCCATTGACGGCAATGCGCAAGTCCGGCTTCGATCGCCGCCATGTCCTGGCCTGGTGTTGCCAGCGCCTGCCGCAGTTCCCATGCACGCGCCACAGCGCCGGTCAGATACGCATAAGTGGTGAGGTAATAGCCTGTGATGCTGCGGGTGATCGCGACGGCTCGATTGGCGTTGGCAATGAGAACCGACGCATCGCCCATCAGAAGGCCGTTGACCGCACGGCATGCCCGATGGGTCTGCTCCAGGTTGGGCAGGCTCTCTATCAGGGGAAGCATGGCCTGCTCGTCGTACTGCGCGTCGTCGAAGCTGGTGGCCGATCGGGTCTGCCCCTGAAGTGCGCGCAGCAGCTGCCGCTCGCCCAGGTGGTGCATGTGTGCAAGCTTGTTCCCCGTGCGATGGCACAGGGCGATGCCCGATTCCACCTCGAGCAGGCACACTTCGGCGGTCGGGGCCATCTCCAGCTGCGTCAGGATCATGTTCATGTGCACGAAGCACGCATACGACGCATCGCCGCGCGCGCGAATCTCTTCGTAAGCACGTTTCCCGTCCTGAAAAACGGTCTCCAGCGGCTCGAACCAGTGCGCCGCGTAGGTGACGAAGACAAAGCGCGCTTCAGACGACTGCTGCTCGTAGCCCAGGGCCTCACCCACCGAAAGGATGTGGCGCGAAAACTCGTAGGCAGCCTTGTGGTTGCCCCTGAGCGCGATCAGCATCGCACTCATGCGTCCGAGGTTGGCGACGAGTTCCGGACAAGGCCCATGAGTAACCCACAGGCGATGACTCTCCAGCAGCAGCCACACGATGGCGTCCGCGTCGAACCTGACCAGCGCAGAACGCACCGTGCGCCCGAGCAGCTTGGCGACGGCCAGAAGGCCGCGGTCCTGCATCTGCTGGCGGCTGGCCGGATCGAGCTGCTGATCCTCGCGCACCCATTGCTGCAGTGCGTCCAGGCGCTGGTCCGTGTCATCGGTCAGGAAACCCGGCGGTGCATGCAGCCCAAGGCGACCCAGCATGAGCAGGCCCAGCGCCTTGGCATCTTCCATCCTGCCGCGCACATCCAGGCTGCGCATCTGCCGACAGGTGGCATCCACCAGGGCCAGGGGCTCCGCGCTCGAGGTTTGCATGGCCTCGAACAGCAGGTCTGCCTCGTCCAGCCGGCCCAGCGGGTACAACACCGCGTGGCGCCCCGTGTCAATCGCCAGCCGCAACTCGTGATCGAGCGCATCGCCCGCATCTGACACGAGCGCATCGGCTGTGCTCAGGTAGCGGTCAGCCAGCGTGTAGTCGGCCGTGTGGGCGAGCTTGACGCCCAGCGCCACCAGGAGGCGTGCCGCCTGCAGACGTTCTTCCTGGATGTCGAGTAAATGGGCGCACTCCAGATACTGCTGCGCTGCCGGCTCCCCAAACGACTGTGTCCGGGATAGTTTTCTCGCGATGAGCGAGCGCCAGTGCAGGACCCGCGCCTCACCCATCGCATCCATCACCGCCTGCTGCACCCGGTCATGCCGAAAGGCAAACGCCGGCCCCGCGCCTGATGCGATTTCGACCAGAAGCCCGTCGTCCATCGGCGCGGCCATGCGCTCGCGCAGCACCTGCCCAGGCTGGCCCATCGCAGCCTCCAGCAGCGCCATCTCGATGGAGTTGCCCAGACAGCTCATGCACTCGATCACTTCGCGTGACGCGGGTGGCAGACGCCCAACGCGCACGGCGAGCAAATCCACCACATTTCCGCGCCCGACAAACTGGCGAATGGCAAGTTCTGCCCAGTGCCATCCCGACTCCAGGAGCCGCAGCACGCCATCGCGGCGCAACGCGTTGAGCAGTTCCACCGTGTCCAGTGGATTGCCGCCGGTGATCGCATGCAGCTCACCGGCGAGGTCCTGGGCCGGTTGCTCGTCCAGGCGCAGCATCTGGCCGACCATCTCGCCCAGTTGGGGCACAGCGAGGTTCGTGACCGGAACTCGCGTGATCGGGGCGGACCGTTCGCGCCACTTGTCGAGCATCAGCCACAACGCGTCCCCGGACCGCGCATCGCCGCTGCGGCAGGCACCCACCAGGAGCAGGCCCTCCAGTCCCGGCTCCATCATCAGCCGCTCGAAGCTGCGAAGGTGCAGCGCTGCGGCCCACTGCAGGTCATCGAGGGCCAGGACGACCGGACGCTCGCGGGAGGCGACAGCCAGCAACAGGCTTAGCGTGGCTTCCTGCAGCTGGAGTTCGGCCTGCCGCAGGTCAACCTCGGGGGCCTCGGGCTGCGGGCCCAGCAGCACCGCAAATTCAGGCAGCAGTCGCGTGATGAGACCTGCACCCGGCCCCAGGCGCTTCACGATACGCGCTCGCTGGAGCAGCAGATCGTCATGCGGCAGCGCAAGCAGCAGTTGCCCCAATGCGCGAAGCGCCTGCGTCAGCGCGCCAGCGGTGGCCGAATCTTTCTGGTATTGATCGAACTTGCCCTGCACGAACCAGCCGCCCGAACGGGCCGCGACAGCCCGAAGCTCATCGATGAGCGCGGTTTTGCCGACACCGGCGGGGCCTTCGACCAGCAGGGTGTGGCCGCGCCCCAGCCGCGCCTGATCGAATGCCGCGCGCAGCACGGCGAGCTGGTCCCCGCGCCCGATAGCGCGAGCGGGCGCAACCAGCCGTGCAGGAAAGTCGCGATCGCCCAGAACGAAAACACCGTCGCCGTGATCCATCTCCGCAGCGAGTCGAAGCAGATCGTGCAAGAGCCCCTCGGCGCTCTGATAGCGCCGGGCCGGGGATTTGGCCAGCAACCGCAGGATGATGAGCGACAGGCCTGCGGGTATACCCGCATCGAGTTGCGACGGTGCGACCGGATCGACCACCAGGAGTTCATGGATGAACTGAAGCGGATCCGGTGCCATGAATGGCAGGCGCCCGGTGGCCATGCGATAAAGAAGCGTTCCCAGGCAATAGAGGTCTGCACGCGTGCCGACGGCGTTGCCGGTGCGGCCAGTCTGCTCTGGTGCAAGGTAAGGCACGGTGGCGGACATGTCGCCAGCGGCTGCATCACCCGCATGGTGTTCGGCCAGGTCTGCAAATTCAAAGTCAGTCAGCACCGCAACGCCGTCTGGCGACAAGACGATCGCGTCGGGATTGATGTTGCGATGGACCACCCCGGCGCCATGCACGTCCGCAAGAATGCGGGCAAGCTGGCATGCAAACCTCACCACTGCGTCTGGGGTGAATGAACGGGTCTCGATCAGCTCTGCCAGCGCCTGGCCGCCGCAGTTATGCAACGCCAGCTGGTGATCGGTTTCCTGCGGGCCGGCCAGCCTTGCAACGCCTTCGAGATGTGAAAGCCGCGCGAGTATGAATGCCTCGTGCCTGCACAGGTTTCCCGCGTGGACGCCCAGGAACTGCTTGAGCACGACGGGCTTGCCGGCATCGTCCAGCGGCTTGCGAACTTTGCGAACAACGGTGGCGCGCCCCCGCGTACCGTGCCGTGCGTCTTCGAGAGCCGAACGGTCCAGGGGTTGGTGTCGCATGAATTCGTTGTTGCCTATGGCTGAGTAGCGTACTCGTAGCCAGACGACTGCGCAATCGGCACTGGGAGCAGGTTTGCTGAGGTAAGCCCTGATGAGCTCGTGTGAAATCCTCGCTAGGCTTTAGCTCATCCATAACCAAGGGAGATCGGCAATGGGCTTCAAGCTTCAGGCAATCGCAGCGACCGCGATGCTTCTTGCGGCAGGCGCTGCTTTTGCACAAAAGGGCGAAACAGTCCGCATCGCATTCATGGACCCGCTGTCGGGGCCTTTTGCGAACGTGGGGCAAAACCAGCTGCGCAGCTGGCAGTTCGTCGCCGACCGATACTCCGGCGCCAAAAATGCGGCCGGCGTGAAATTCGAGGTGGTGGGCTTCGATAACAAGGGCACTCCTCAAGAGAGCCTCAATACCCTGAAGTCCGCCATCGACCAGGGCTTTCGCTATGTCACGCAGGGTAATGGTTCCGGCGCAGCATGGGCCATCCTGGATGCGATCAACAAGCACAACGAGCGCAATCCCGGCAAGGAACTGATCTACCTGAACTACGCCGCGGTGGATCCGGCGCTCACCAACGCACCCGAAAGAGACGGTACGCCCTCGTGCAGCTTCTGGCACTTTCGCTTCGATGCCGATACGTCCATGAAGATGGAAGCGCTGTCGTCCTTCATGAAAGAGCAGCCGGCCGTCAAGAAGGTCTTCATCATCGGCCAGAACTATTCGCACGGCCAGCAGGTGTCGCGCTACTTCAAGGACGCCATCAAGCGCAAGCGGCCCGACGTGCAGATCGTGGGTGACGAACTGCATCCGATCGGGCAGGTCAAGGACTTTGCGCCCTATGTCGCCAAGATCAAGGCTTCGGGTGCGGACTCGGTCGTGACCGGCAACTGGGGCGCGGACCTCACGCTGCTGGTCAAGGCGATGAACGACGCAGGTCTCAAGCTGCCCATGTACACCTACTACGCGGTGGTGACCGGTACGCCGACCGCGCTGGCCGGCAGCGGCGATGGCGACGTGTACATGGTCGCTTACGGACACACCAACCACACGGGCGAGATCGGGGAAGTCGCGCGCGACTTCCAGAAGAAATTCTCGGACGACTACTACGGCTACGCGACCTGGAACGCCATTCACATGCTGTCGGCTGCCATGACCAAGGCGAAATCGACCGAACCCGTGCGGGTTGCGCGCGCGATGGAAGACCTCACGATCAAAAGCTTTGCCGGTGAGGTGAAGATGCGCGCATCCGATCACCAGTTGCAGCAGTCGATGTTCATGACCAAGTGGCAAAAGGCCAAGGCAGGTGAGTACTCCGTGGAGAAGACCGGGTACACCTTCGTGCCGATCAAGCAAATGGACCCTTATGTTTCGAGCACGCCCACCAGTTGCCAGATGAAGCGGCCTGCTGGCTGATGCTGTCGCCTTTGCGATAACGCAGGGCTTGCCTTAGGTGCAATCCCTGAGCGTTGCAGCGCACAAAAACGCTACCCTGCCGCTGTCCGTTCTACTTGGAGACATCAATGAAATTCGCCATGAAGTCC
Source organism: Caenimonas sp. SL110 (assembly GCF_001044395.1). Taxonomy (GTDB): domain Bacteria; phylum Pseudomonadota; class Gammaproteobacteria; order Burkholderiales; family Burkholderiaceae_C; genus Ramlibacter. The sequence goes on along the minus strand of NZ_JANU01000031.1, from coordinate 50,010 downwards.
ATCGCGGTTGCAGCCATCGTCGCTGCATCCGGCGCAGCATTCGCACAAAAGGGCGAGACCGTCCGCATCGCATTCATGGACCCGCTGTCGGGTCCGTTCGCCAACGTCGGCCAGAACCAGCTCAAGAGCTGGCAGTTCGTGGCCGAGCGTTTTTCTGGCGCCAAGAACCCTGCAGGCGTGAAGTTCGAGGTTGTCGGTTTCGACAACAAGGGCTCGCCCCAGGAAAGCCTGAACACGCTCAAGGCCGCCATTGACCAGGGCTTTCGCTACGTAACCCAAGGCAACGGATCGGGCGCCGCCATGGCCATCCTGGACGCCGTGGCCAAGCACAACGAGCGCAATCCCGGCAAGGAAGTCATCTACCTGAACTACGCGGCTGTGGATCCCGCCCTGACCAACGAGAAGTGCGACTACTGGCACTTCCGCCTGGACGCCGACACCACCATGAAGATGGAAGCGCTGACCACCTTCATGAAGGACCAGCCGAAGGTGAGCAAGGTGTACCTGCTCAACCAGAACTATTCGCACGGCCAGCAGGTTGCCCGCTATTTCAAGGAAGGCATGACCCGCAAGCGTCCCGACGTGAAGATCGTCGGTGAAGACCTGCACCCGATCGGCCAGGTCAAGGACTTTTCGCCCTACGTCGCCAAGATCAAGCAATCGGGCGCCGACACCATCGTCACCGGCAACTGGGGCGCCGACCTGACGCTGCTGGTCAAGGCCATGAACGACGCCGGCCTGAAGATTCCGATGTACACCTACTACTCGGGCGTGACCGGCACCCCCACTGCACTGGCTGCCGGCGGCGAAGGCGAGGTGTATGTCATTGCCTACGGCCATTCGAACCACACCGGCGAGATCGGCGGCATCGGCGCGGACTTCTTCAAGAAGTTCAGCGACGACTACTACACCTTCGCCACCTACAACGGCATCAACCTGCTAGGCGCTGCGATGGCCAAGGCCAAGTCGACCAACCCGGTGGCAGTTGCCAAGGCGCTGGAAGGCCTGTCGTTCAAGAGCTTTGCCGGCGACGTCACGATGCGCGCATCGGATCACCAACTGCAACAGTCGATGTTCGTCACCAAGTGGCAAAAGGCCAAGAAGGGCGAGTACAGCGTCGAGAAGACCGGCTACACCTTCGTGCCGATCAAGCAGATGGACCCGTATGTGGCCAGCACGCCGACCAGCTGCCAGATGAAGCGGCCGGGGTAAGTCAAGAGTGCGGATGGGGGTATTGGTTGTCATTGCGGACTTGATCCGCAATCCATGACTTCGACGGCCGTCGCCGCTTCGCGGTCGATGCCGGATCGAGTCCGGCATGACAGCCAACAGCCAACGGCCAATACCCAACAGCCGCCAATCGACAGCCAACCACCGACAGCCAGAGCCGGGTCACGCTTTCCAGGGCCACCCGGCTTTTTTGTGCCTTGCGCGACTTCTCTTCGGGGTGAGTCCCCAAATCGAACGGGTTAGCAAATGGAGTTTTTCACCATCTCGCTCCTGAACGGCATCAGCTACGGGCTGCTGCTGTTCATGCTGAGTTCTGGCCTCACGCTGATTTTCAGCATGATGGGTGTGCTCAATTTCGCGCACGCCAGCTTCTACATGCTGGGCGCCTACTTTGCGTACACGACCACGCAGCTGATCGGCTTCTGGCCGGCCCTGATCGTCGCGCCGCTGCTGGTGGCAGCCCTGGGCGCCGGGTTCGAAAAATATTGCCTGCGCCGTGTGCACAAGTTCGGTCACGTGCCCGAGCTGCTCATCACGTTCGGCCTGTCTTTCATCATCCTGGAGATGGTGCAGCTGGTCTGGGGCACCAGTTCGGTTGACTACCGCGTGCCTGCTGAACTCAGTGGGCCGCTCTTCACGATTTTCGGCACGCAGTTCCCGGCGTATCGCGGCTTCATGATGCTGGTCGCGATCCTGATGCTGATTGCCATCTGGCTGCTGCTCACACGCACCCGCATCGGCCTGGTGATCCAGGCAGCGCTGACGCACCCCGAGACGGTCGAATCGCTCGGACACAACGTGCCGCGCGTGTTCATGCTCGTGTTTGGCGGAGGCGCTGCGCTGGCGGGACTTGCGGGGGTCATTGGCGGCAACGCCTTCGTGACGGAACCCGGCATGGCGGCAACGGTGGGGTCGGTGATCTTCGTCGTGGTGGTGGTGGGGGGCATGGGGTCGCTGTCTGGCGCGTTCGTCGCGTCTCTGGGGATCGGCATCATCCAGACATTTGCGGTGGGCGTTGACAGCTCGCTGATGGGCGCGGCTTCCATGTTCGGCCTGAACATCACGCCGCAAACCTTCGGCTTTGCGCTGTGGAAACTCAAGATCAGCCAGATCGCACCGATCCTGCCGTACCTGTTTCTGGTGCTCATCCTGATCTTCCGGCCCAAGGGCCTCCTCGGAACGCGGGAAGGCTGAACATGAGCAACACAACTTCCAGCGCTGCGCCAGTCAGCTACTACCAGTTCAAGCCGCTCAACGTCGGGCGGTTCATCGTGTGGGGCGTCTTCGCGATCATCCTGATCGTTGCGCCGCTGTTTTTCAAGAGCAGCCTTTCGCAGACGATGCTCAGCCAGATGGGCATCGCCATCATCGTGTGCCTGTCGTACAACATGCTTCTGGGGCAGGGCGGCATGCTCAGTTTCGGCCATGCGGTGTATTCGGGCCTGGGTTCGTTCCTGGCGATCCACACGCTCAACCTGGTGAGCAAGGGCAACTGGCCGATACCCGTCAGCCTGATTCCCATCGTCGGCGGCATCTCGTCGATGTTGTTCGCCGTTGTTTTCGGCTGGGTAACCACCAAGAAGGCCGCGACGCCATTCGCCATGATCACGCTGGGCATTGGCGAGCTGGTGTGGGCGATGTCGCTGATGTTCCCCGAATTCTTCGGCGGCGAAGGCGGCATCTCCAGCAATCGCGTCGCGGGACCCAAGCCGCTGGGCATCACCTTCGGGCCGCAGATCCAGCTGTACTACCTGATCGCGATCTACACCTTCATCTGCACCGGGTTGATGTTCGCGTTCACGCGCACGCCGCTGGGCCGCATGTTGAACGCCGTGCGTGACAACCCGGAGCGGGTGGAGTTCGTGGGCTACGACACGCAGAAGGTGCGCTACATCGCGTTCATCATCGCGGCGTTCTTTGCGGGCATCTCGGGTGGCCTGGCTGCCTTGAATTTCGAGATCGTCACGTCTGAAGTGGTGAGCGGTCCGCGTTCAGGCGCGTACCTGCTGTTCACCTTTCTGGGTGGCGCAACATTCTTCTTCGGCCCCATCCTGGGCGGCATCCTGATGGTGCTGGCCTTTGTGCTGTTGTCGGAAATCACCAAGGCCTGGCTGCTATACCTGGGCCTGGTGTTCCTGTTCATGGTGATGTATGCGCCCGGCGGTTTTGCCAGCCTGATCATGATGAACCTGCGGGTAGCGGCTTTCGGGCGCTTGAAAGAGCTGTGGGTGAGTTACCTTGCGCTGGCGGTCACCGCGCTGATCGTGCTGCTGGGTGCGGCCGGAATGATCGAGATGGTCTATCACCTCAAGCTCAATGCAGCGCTCGGCCCTGAGCTGAAATTCCTGGGCGCAAAACTCAACGCGCATGGCCTGGACAGCTGGTTCGGCTGCGCGTTCGTGATGTTCACCGGTCTGGGCCTGTTCGAGGTTGCACGCCGGACCTTTGTTCGCCAGTGGGGTGACATCCAGGAATTCATCGAGAAAGAAGTGAAGCGGAGGGAGTCACTGTGAACCCCCACGCTTTATCACTTCGTGTACGCGCTGCCCCCCAAGGGGGCTCGGTCCTCCTAGGGGCGGCCCGTCGGAGGACCACGCTATGACCTACGCGCTAGAACTCAAGGACCTGCGCAAGAGCTTCGGCAAGACCGAGATCATTCGCGGGGTGAACCTCGCAGTCGATGCGGGTGAGCGCATCGCCGTGATCGGGCCGAACGGGGCGGGCAAGTCCACGCTCTTCAACCTGATCAGCGGCCGGTTCGCGCCCACCAGCGGTGAAGTGCTGCTGGGCGGCCAGCGCATCGACGGCAAGAAGCCGTTCGAGATCAACCGCATGGGGCTGTCGCGCAGCTTCCAGATCACCAACATCTTTCCCAAGCTGTCGGTGTTCGAGAACCTGCGCTGCGGCGTGCTGTGGAGCCTGGGCTACAAGTACACCTTCCTGAAATTTCTGGCTGATCTGGACGACGCCAACGAGCGCGCCGAGCAGTTGATGGAAATGATCAAGCTCGACCGCAAGCGCGACGTGCTGGCCATCAACCTCACTTACGCAGAACAGCGCGCGCTGGAGATCGGCATCACGATTGCGGGCGGCGCCAACGTGATCCTGCTCGACGAGCCGACAGCAGGCATGAGTAAGAGCGAGACGCGCCGCTTCATCGAACTCATCAAGGAAGTCACCGTGGGCAAGACCCTGCTGACCGTCGAACACGACATGGGCGTGGTGTTCGGCCTCGCGGACAAGATTGCCGTGGTGGTCTACGGCGAGGTCATTGCATTTGATACACCCGAGCGGGTGCGGGCCAACCAGCGCGTGCAGGAGGCCTATCTCGGCTCACATGTGGCGGACGCCCAGGCGGCAGGGAGCCATTGATGCTGAAGGTCGAAAATCTCCACGCCTTCTACGGCAAGAGCCATGTGCTGCACGGCGTTCACTTCGATGTGGGGCAGGGCGAAATCGTCGCGCTTCTGGGCCGCAACGGCTCGGGCCGTTCCACCACTGCCAAGGCCATCATGGGCATGGTCGAATGCACCGGCACGGTGGACTGGAAGGGCAAGCACACCCTGGGCATGAAGCCCTACGAAGTCGCGCATCTGGGAATCGGCTACGTGCCCGAGAACCGCGACATCTTTCCGAATTTGACGGTGCACCAGAACCTGATGCTGGGGCAAAAGAGCGCCAAGCAAACCGGACGCTGGTCGTTCGACGATATGTACGAAATGTTCCCTCGCCTGAAGGAGCGCCAGCACACCGAGGCGGGCGTCTTGTCAGGGGGCGAGCAGCAGATGCTGACGCTGTGCCGCACGCTGATGGGCGACCCTGAACTGATCATCATCGATGAGCCCACCGAAGGCCTCGCACCCAAGATCGTCGAGCTGGTCGCGCAGTACCTTCAGAAGCTGAAAGAAAAGGGCATCTCGGTGCTGCTGATCGAGCAGAAGCTGACCATTGCGATGGCGATTTCAGATCGCGCCCTGGTGATGGGACATGGCTCCATCGTGTTCCAGGGCACGCCAGACACGCTCCGTGCGGATGCGTATATCCGCAAGGAGTGGCTGGAGGTTTAGGGTTTAGGGGAAAAAAACCGGAATCTGAGGGAACGACGCCCTAGCGGCAACCAACGCTTGATGCAGGTGCGGCCAGTCGGACGGATGGACGGAAGTGCCAGCGTGTGCGCGAGTCAGCGCCGCCACACCGCGCTCACCGCCTAGAGTGGTCCAAATCGCATCCACTCGCTGTTTGCTGAAGGCCTGCTTCCAGGCAGCCTGCAAAACTGTTCTGCGCGCGGCCAATGGAGGCGGATAGCAAATGGGCGTTTCATTAACGCCCTGCGCGGTTTGGTCATGTTCCACCCGACTGCCTGGCTCGATTGCATGTCCATCCGGATCGATCTGGAAGGTGAGTAGAGCGGCAGTGTCAATGTCCTCGACGTTGCCGGGGAAAAGGTGCCCGTAGGCTTTGAGAATTTCAGGCAACAAATTAGCATTTTTCTCGGGCCTTATTCGAATTGCTTCGGTGAGAAGTTCCAGAGCAGATCCGTGTTCCGCAGCGGCAAGGAGCTTTGGGTAGAGCCCAGTTTGAACCGCAGTCCGAGTTTGTCTCGCAGAAATCGAATTGGCCATGTGGGCAACGAGGAGCAGATCGTCCCCAGCTGCAAAACTTGGGAGAACTTCCCCGAGTGAGCCTTTTTGATCGTCGGAGGACAGGTATGGAAAGGACAGGCAGGTGACGTGGGCAAATTCACGCCATTGATGTCTATTCGCAAGTTCAGGCTGACGAGCCGCCTTACTGAAACTCGTTGCAACTGCGCCCGCCAACTGCTGTTTCTGATCGTGCGGAACTTCAGTGTGATGAAAGAAGAGGCGAATCTCCCCCATTACTTTGCGTAGTTCACCATGCGAGAAGTTGGAACCCAAGGTGACCAAGATCTGGGGCAGTCTTTGTAACATGCGGCGGACCAATTCCTGGTCGGTGTCCGGACAGGTGTCCAAGACTAAGATGAGGTTGGAAACCCAGTCGTAGCTCATTTCACCCAATCGAGGCACATAGCTGTCGATTTCTCCGAACAGCGCAAGCTTCAGGGGGCGAGCAGCGCTCGTTCTGAGGTCTGCATCACGAATGCGCTGCAGCGTCGGGAGCAAGCTGTAGGGTGGTCGAACCGACGGCCCAGCCACGCACGCGGCGTTGATGACGTCTTTGGCCATCTCAGGGCAATCACCTGTGTGCAGCTCGTAGTCACACAAGTTTTCGATCAGAAGACTTGCTACCTCATGTGCGATGCCGTCCCTGCGAAGCAGGGCTGCGAGGACGCCACGAACCGAATCCATACCTGCTAATCGGACAATTAACTTCGCCCACTCCGGCCCCCATTTATAGGCGCACTGTTCAGAAAAGCCAGGAACTGGCCAGGGAATACCGTCAACCAGCGGAAAGTCATCGACCCCTGGCCAGCAATAGCACCCATTTCGCGGATAGGCTTCGATCAACGAAGCAGCAATTGCATCGTATTCATCAACAAATTCACGCCCTAAATGGAGCACCACTGACTGGGCCTGTGCTTCCTCTCGGTGGACGGCTTCGCTTGTTACGTTCTGCTCAGGGCGCCCGTCAACAGCCCGCGATTCAGGCGCAACGCCTGCATGGTGCGGGGAAGGCATGGGTACAAATCGTGCGTATCGGGAAGTGTTCATCAGTGTGATCTCGCAAGTTAAGGGCTGCCCAACACAGCTGAGCAATTCAAAGTCGGTCGCTCCTGCGATTGACCGACGGGTGGGGATCTAGAAGCTGGGAAGCCTCCACGGTATTTCTGGCATGGCTGCACGGGCGGCGAACAGGGTTTGAAGCAACCCGGGCCAGTCGGACATCTGCACCGAAGTGCCCACGTAGCCCTGCGAAATCAGCGCCAAGACTTGCGGTAGCGCCGCAGCGGTCGCTTGGGCATGTGGCGGGGTCGTCTGGCGCGCACAGGCATCGTGCAAGACCTCTCTCCGCGCGGCCAGCTCAGCGAGATAAGAGACCGGCACGCCGCCTACCAGCCGATCGGGGTTCAGCGCGTTCTGGCTATCTCTCACCTGCGTGTCCGGCTGCACTGCGAGCCCATCAGGGTCGATCAGAAAGGTCAGCAGAGCCGTTTTGTCGGTCCGATCGTCCTGACCTCTGACACTCATCCCGTAGCGTTTGAGAATTTTCGCGAGCAACAAACCCGTTTGCTCAGGGTCCTGGGCTTGCTCCTCGATGATCAACCTGACGATGCCGGGTGCCATCAGAAGGTCTTCGGCGGCCGCCAACCCTGGCAGCACCTGCGCGAGACGCCTCAAACCGGTGTCGCAGGACAGATAGAGGGCGGACAAGCAGACCAGATGGACAAATTCGTGCATCTGACCCCAACCGGCTCTGCGTGCCTCAAGAGCCGCGCTGCAGAACGTGTGCGCAAGCGCACTCGCCAATTGCTCCTTCAAATCAAGCGCGATGGCAGGGTGATGGAAAAAGAGGCGAATCATCCCCAGGCTCTGGCGTAAATCATCATCTGTGAAATTGCCGCTCAGGGTCGCCAGGATGCCGGGCAGCTTTCGAGACAGCCGCTCCACCAATGCCGCGTCCTCGCCGGGGCATGTATCCAGCGCTTCGATCAGTTGCTCGACGGGCGAACAGTCATAGCTTGTTTCATGGCCCTGCGCCTGGTATTGCTCGGCTTGGCTCAGCAACATCAGCTTCATCGGGAGAGCCGCGCGCGCCCTGATGTCGGCATCGTCAATGCGGGCCAATAGTTCGGGCAGCACCCAGCGCAGCCCGGCAATCGGCCTTGGCCCGCATGCAGCGTTGATGACGTCTGCTGTCAGCTGCGGCAAGTCATTTTCATGGAGCTGATACCACCACATGGTTTGGACCAGGCGGATTGCCGCCTTGTGCGCGGTGCGATCATCAGAGCGAAGCAATGCCCGGACAACACCGTGCAGCGACTCTGGGTCCGAATCGGAAATGCGGGCAACGGCATGGGCCCATTGCGGACCCCACCTGGCGCAGCACTGCGCGAATGAGCCTGTCATTGGCCACGTGCTGCTCACTGGCGGAAAGTCGTCATCCTCTGGCCACGCATCAATGTCCGCCATCGCAAGTGCGTCCATCAAGTCGGCTGCGGTGGTCCCATCCCATTCCCCGATGGGAACTGCGTAGTGGAATATGACCGGCGGTCCTTCGGGATCTGCTTCATCTTCTGCAGGGTCGACGGCTTCGCTCGTACTCTTGTGCTCAGGTCGATCGTCAGCAGTGCGCGCTTGCGCGGCAGTGGCCGCAGGCTGCCTCACAGGCATGGGTACAACTCGGGCGGCGCAGCCGGCTCGGGACATGTTCATCGGATGATCTCGGTAGTTAAGCGTTGCAGTGCGGCGGGTTGCCCTGCAGCGCAGGTGCCTGGTTGCGGGCGGCGTCCAACATCTCACGCAGCCGGAGCCAATCTGACGGATGGATGGAAGTACCGACGTAGGCTTGGGTCGTGAGCGCAAGGTCACGCACCCCGCCGAGCGCCTGAGAAATTGCGTCCAGCTGCTGCGGCCCGGACCGACGCCTGCACGCCTCTTGCAAGAACTCTCTCCTTTGCGCCAGCTCAGAGATGTAAAAGAAAAGCCTGCCGCCCACGAGTCGATCGGGGTTCCGTGCGTTTTGTGAATCCCTGACCTGCGTGCCCGGTTGCACAACAAGTCCATCGGGATCGATCTGCAAGGTGAGCAGAGCAATCCGGTCCTGCTCGCCCGGGCCAAGTACCTCGATGACTTGTTGCAGCATCGGCGCCAGCAATTCGGGGTGTTGCCCCTGGTCGATGTAGATGGCTTCGGCGAAAAGTGCGGTGACGCTGTCGCCGGCGTGCTTGGGGCGGGCCCGGGCAACGAGTTGGGGATACAGCGCCGCCTGCACGCCATCGCGGATCTGCTCGTCCGAAATGGACCTGACCATCTTCGCCATTTGCAAAAGGTTGCCGCTGGTCAACGTAAGGGACAGCAGCGTTTGCGCCAGCCGGGCCTTGTGGTGATCGGCCAGGCGAAGGGCGGCCAGGCACAACGCATCTACCGTGCCGGCGCTGCCGTGGCAAAAGCGGAGGTTGCCTGCAATGACGGGGGGTTCCAGGAGTCCAGGCAGCAGCTGCAACAAGCGCTCGACCAGTTCGTCGTTGCGGCCAAGGCGTGGGTCCAGGATGGAGACCAGATCTTGCGTGTGCCACTGGACTTCCGCTGACGAGTCGGACGCAGCGGTGCGAGCAGCCTGTTCGATTCGCGCGAACAACTGCAGTTTCAGCGGTTGAGCCGTCCGCGACCTGAAGTCGGGGTCTTCAATCACTCGCACCAGGTCGATGCTTTTGTGGAGTCTTGCGGCAGTGGGTTCGCCCCGGCATGCCGTGTCGATGACAAGGTCTGTCAGCGTCGGCAAGTCTGCTTCATGCGGCTTGTGCTTCCACATGGCTGCGATGAGCTCGATGGCAACATCAACAGCCCGGCCGTCCCGGCGAAGCAGCGCAGCAACCAGACGGCCCATCGATTCGGAGTCGGAAATGTTGACCACGCACTGCGCCAGGTGCGGCCAGACTGTACCGTCGTTGACGATTGCCCTGTCGGGTATGACGCCGATCAATTCGGCGGCCAGTGCCCGGAACTTGGCGTTGGCCTGTCTTTTGAATCCGCCTGCGGCGCTGAGTGCAGCCCACAGGTCGCCGCTTTGACCCGTGGACGCGAGGCCGCGTATGGTTTTCAGCAGGTTTTGCTCGTCGGTGGTCAGCGGTTCGGGATCTGCTGCAACAGGCTGCGTGACGGGTATGTGCATCACCAGGGCGGCGCCGCCGGTTCGGGAAATGTTCATCAAGGGATATCGGGTTGGTTTGAATTTCGTCGAACGCAGCAGTGCCCGAAGAGGTCAACAATGCATTCGTCTGAAGCGAGATCTTCTTGCCGAATCTACGATTCAGTCTCTTTTTGGTAGTACAAAAGAATTATAAGGATGAATGTCTGGCATCGGGCAGATGCTCAGGCTTTGTTGAGCGTCGGTGAGTGGAGCGCACCGGTACCGTCGCCAGTGACCGTTTCACTTCCCGGGTTGTCCCTGTCGCGACATCGCCTGTTCCGGCGCAACATAAGTTGCCTACAATCCAAAATCGAACGACCGTTCTTTTTCTGGCTGTTCACCCGAACATCTCTCTCAATTCAAGGACAAACAGCATGACCGCTGAATACAAGGTTCATGGCGATGTCGCCGTGATCACGATGAACAACCCGCCTGTCAATGGCCTGGGTTACGCCACCCGCGTCGGCATCACCGACGGCTTGTCGAAAGCCATTGCCGATCCTGCCGTCAAGTCCATCGTCATCACCGGCGCCGGCAAGGCGTTCTCGGGCGGCGCGGACATCAAGGAGTTCGGCTCGCCCAAGGCCACCGCAGAACCCAACCTGCTGTCGGTCATCCTCGCGCTCGAAGCATCGCCCAAGCCCATCGTGGCTGCCATGCACAGCGTGGCCATGGGCGGCGGCCTGGAGCTGGCGCTCGGCTGCCACTACCGCATTGCCGCGCCCGGCACCAACATCGCGCTGCCTGAAGTCAAGCTGGGCCTGATCCCCGGCGCGGGCGGCACCATGCGCCTGCCGCGTGTTCTGGGCGTCGAGACGGCACTGAACATGATCGTGAGCGGTGAGCCGGTCAAGAGCGAATTGCTCGCGCAGCAACCCGGCCAGAAACTGTTCGACAAGATGGCCTCATCGCCAGAAGCCCTCGCTGAAGAAGCGCTGGCCTATGCCCGCTCGGTCGCCGACGCGCGTCCCTTGCCGCTGGTGCGCAACCTGCCGTCCAGCCACCCGCTGGGCGACGCCTACTTCCAGTTCGCCCGCAACATGGTCAAGGGCATGTCGAAGAATTTCCCCGCGCCCGAGAAGTGCGTGGATGCGGTCGAAGCCTCGACCCAAAAGAAGTTCGACGACGGCATGGCTTATGAGCGCGAAATTTTCACCGCGCTGATGTTCACGCCCGAGAGCCGCGCACTGCGTCACCTGTTCGTGGCCGAGCGCGCAGCCTCCAAGATTCCGGATGTGCCGGAAGACACGCCGCAGCGCGAGATCAAGACCGTCGCCGTGATCGGTGCGGGCACGATGGGCGGTGGCATCGCGATGAACTTCCTCAATGCCGGCATCCCCGTCAAGATGCTCGAGATGAAGCAGGAAGCGCTCGACCGAGGCCTTGCGACCATTCGCAAGAACTACGAGTCGCAGCTGAAAAAGGGCAAGCTCAAGCAGGACAAGTACGACCAGCGCATGGCGCTGCTCACCACCACGCTCGACTACAACGACCTGAAAGACGCGGACCTCGTGATCGAGGCGGTGTTCGAAGAGATGGGCGTCAAGCAGAAGGTGTTCGAGAAGCTCGACGAAGTGATGAAGCCAGGTGCGATCCTGGCTTCCAACACCTCGACCCTCGACGTGGACAAGATCGCGTCTTTCACCAAGCGTCCGCAGGACGTGGTGGGCCTGCACTTCTTCAGCCCCGCCAACGTGATGCGTCTGCTGGAAGTCGTTCGCGGTGCCAAGACCGGCAAGGACGTGATGGCCACCGTGATGTCGGTTGCCAAGAAGATCAAGAAGACGGCCGTCGTCTCGGGCGTCTGCGATGGCTTCATCGGTAACCGCATGATCGAGCAGTACAGCCGCCAGGCGGGCTTTTTGCTGGACGAGGGCGCAACGCCGCAGCAGGTGGACAGGGCGATCGAAAAATTCGGCTTCGCGATGGGTCCGTTTCGCATGGGTGACCTGGCCGGCAACGACATCGGCTGGGCGATCCGCAAGCGGCGTGCGCTGGAGCGGCCCAACATGCTCTACAGCCGCACCGCCGACAAGCTGTGCGAACTGGGCCGCTTCGGCCAGAAGACCGGAGCAGGCTGGTACGACTACCAGGCGGGCAAGCGCGATGCGATCCCGTCGGAGCTGGTCAACAAGATGATCGAGGACCATCGCAAGGAACTCGGCATCACGCCGCGCAAAATTTCCGATGAAGAAATCGTGCAGCGCCTGGTGTTCTCGCTGGTCAATGAAGGCGCGCATATCGTCGAAGACGGCATTGCATCGCGTGCCAGCGATATCGACATGGTGTACCTCACCGGCTATGGCTTCCCGATGCACCGCGGCGGCCCCATGCTCTACGCCGACCAGGTGGGCCTGTTCAACGTCGTGCAGGCAATGAAGCGTTTCCAGCAGAACCCGCGCGACGACGCGAGCTTCTGGGAGCCCGCACCGCTGCTGGCGCGCCTGGCCGCCGAAGGCAAATCGTTCAGCTGATCCGAGCCAGCAACCCCATTCAAGGAATTTCAAATGAGCAATGCAGTCATCGTCTCTACCGCCCGCACACCCCTGGCCAAAAGCTGGAAGGGCGCTTTCAACATGACCCACGGCGCGACGCTGGGCGGCCACGCCGTCAAGCACGCACTGATGCGCGCAGGCATCGACGGCGCTGAGGTCGAGGACGTCATCATGGGATGCGCCAACCCCGAAGGCGCCACCGGTGCGAATATCGCGCGCCAGATCGCGCTGATGGCCGGCCTGCCGATCACGGTGTCGGGCGTCACGGTCAATCGCTTCTGTTCGTCGGGCCTGCAGACGATTGCACTGGCAGCGCAACGCGTGATTGCGGGTGAGGCCGAGGTTTTTGTGGCCGGTGGTGTCGAGAGCATCTCCTGCGTGCAGCAGGAAATGAACACGCACATGATGAAGGACCCCGACCTCGACAAGATGAAGCCCGAGATCTACTGGTCGATGCTGCAGACCGCCGAGCAGGTCGCCAAGCGCTACAACATCGGCCGCGATGTGATGGACGAGTACGGCGCTGCCAGCCAGCAGAAGGCCTGCGCGGCACAAGCAGCAGGGCGCTTCGATGACGAAATCGCCCCGATCACTGTCAAGGCCGGTGTGGCCGACGCGGTGATGGGTCTGCGCACCAAGGAAGTGACCTGCAGCAAGGACGAAGGCACGCGCGAAGGCACGACCAAGGAAGGCATCAGTGGCATTCGCCCGGCGCTTCCAGGCGGTGTCGTCACGGCGGGCAACGCGAGCCAGTTCTCCGACGGCGCGGGTGCCTGCGTCGTGGTGAGCGAGCAATACGCTGCCCGGAACAACTTGAAGCCGATCGGCCGGTTCCTGGGCTTCGCGGTCGCGGGTTGCGAGCCTGACGAGATGGGCATTGGCCCTGTGTTTGCCGTGCCCAAGGTCTTGAAGAAGCTCGGCCTGACGGTGGATGACATCGACCTGTGGGAACTGAACGAAGCCTTCGCGGTGCAGGTGATTTACAGCCGCGACACGCTGGGCATTCCGAACGACAGGCTCAATGTGAACGGCGGCGCGATTGCGCTGGGCCATCCATATGGTGTGTCGGGTCAGCGCCTGACGGGCCACGCCCTGATCGAAGGCAAGCGACGTGGTGCGAAGAAGGTCTGCGTGACGATGTGCATCGGTGGCGGCATGGGCGCGGCAGGGGTGTTCGAAGTCCTCTAAAGCGGGCGGTGTCTGTCATTGCGGGCTCGACCCGCAATCCATGACTTGCCGCGGCGGGTGCAGACCATCGTCTTGAGATGGCATTCCTGGGGATAGATACAGCGCGCACGGTTACCAAGTGCGCTGTTGTTCATCACCCAAGAAGAAAATGCAAGTCCGGTTTCACACGCGTTCCGTTTCACCATCACCCGTAGTAACTCCCTCCAGCGTCACCAACGCTCCTCGCTCTCCGGTCTCCACGGCACCACCCAAATCCATCACCACGGCCCGAAGGGCATGGCGAGAGGATTCCTGGGAGGACCTCATCTGTTCGCGAAAATCCACCCTGCTTGAATGCAGGCAGGTTGACGACGAACAGGCCGCGCAAGTCGCGTCGCTCTGTCTGACACACGCCCTGCACCATCCCGAGCAGGTCAAGCGCATCCTGTACGTCAACAGCAATGTCCGGCAAGCAGTGGCAGACCTGCTCGGGCACGGCGCGACAGCCGAACCCGGCCAGCAGGCGGCGCTCGCCCTGTGCCATCTGGAGGCGGGCTTCGAACTTGCGCCTGGACCGATGTGCGAGGACGTCCAGGAGTTGCTGCGCGAGCGCCGCGAACTTGACGATGACCACTGGGAATTCAAGTGCGAAAAGCATGGCTTGCATGACGACCACGGCCGGCATCTGCGGGTACCGTACTTTTATGCCGGCACGCGTTACAGCCTCGAAGATCGCAACTGTGAACTCGTCGCATCCAATGCAAAGGTTCTGGAGTGCCGGCACTTGCAGCAGGCGGCCGCGGGGACCGATGCGATGCCAACCAAGCAGTTCCTGCGCCGGATCACTTGCAGCGATGTGACGGGCCTTGATCGCGATGCGCTCGAGGCGCGTTACGCGAGTCACGCTGCGGTTGCGCCCACCATCAATTTCAGCCGCGACCGATTCGGCGCACTGGTGCAGCGCCTCGCGCTTCGCCTGGAACCGGGACAGGCCTGTTCGTTTTACGTGGGATGGCTGGCGCGTGAGTCGCATTCGATGCGCCTGTTTCTCAGGCGAGAGTCGAACGGACGCATCTGGGTGGGCCACTACGATCCGGGCGTCACCGGCAATATCCATCATCTGTCGCTGCTGCCCGAGCATCTGGCCCGACTCGACTTCGATCATTTCGACAGCGTGCAGGATTCCGATGCGCCGCAAGTGCTGTCGCTCGCGGTGGACGACGCCTGGATGGCGCGCAGCTGCGCAGGCGCGTTCGTGGCGGCCGACGCGTTGGATCAATTCGTGAGCCTGTGCCAGGCGATTGCGGACGGCAACGCGTGGGAAGTAGAAAAGTGCCTTTCAAACCTGGGGCAGGGCCCCTGGCCCTTCAGCAGCGATGCTGCAGCTCAACGCCTGGGCGACGGCCTCTATCACGCGCTGGTGAACGGACATGCCCGTGTGATCGGAACGTTCATGAAGAACCTCACCGCGCTTCGCGGCTTCACGCGCTCACAGCTTGCGACCATCGCTGCCGCCAGGTGCGAACTCAGGGTCTGCGGCTTGTACCACGCGCTCGCACGGGGGAATGCAGAGGCCGTTCGCAAGTTCATGGAGGCACTGCTCACGCTCGGACTGGAACCGGCGCAGCTTCAGGAAATCGTCGCGGCCCGGGACGACAGTCAAACCCCCGGCCTGTATTTCGCGCTGCTCAATGGACATACCCCCACCCTGTTGAGCTACATGACCGGCGTGCGCAATGCGCTGAGCTCGCAAGAGCAAATCGCCCGATTCGTCCAGGGCGCCGCTCGCGAGGTGAAGCGCGAGCTGGACTTCTCACTGAAGATGGCGGATGACAAAGTGAAAGCGGCTTTCATTTGGGGCCTGGGCAACCTGGAGCAAGATTTGCGTGACGCCAGCTTTCTGGAGCGCGAGGCGGCCTGACAAGGCCTGGCGCGGCCGGTGGCGTCGCATGATTGACATCCGGCTGCGGGTCGCTGGCGTATGCTGCGCTATCTCAGCAAACGCCAAGCGCACCGCATCGTCATGGGTCTTCGCCAAACGCTCGCTTTTCTTCTCTACGAATGGCTCGACGCCGATGAGCTGACCGCTCGCAGCCGGTTCGCCGATCACTCGCGTGAAACCTTCGATGCGGTGTTCGACACCTGCGAGCGCATCGCGCGCGAAAAGTACGCGCCGTTCAATCGCACCCTGGACAACGAAGAGCCGCGCTTTGACGGCGAGAAGGTGATCCTGCCCAAGGCGTCGAAGGACGCCTACGACGCATTCGCCGCATCGGGCATGCTCAGCGCCGCGCAGGACTACGACATTGGCGGCATGCAGTTGCCGTACACCGTCGAGTCGGCGGCTCATACTTTTTTTGCGATGGCGTCGGTCAGCATGGGCTCGGGCATGCTCACCGTGGGCAATGCGAACCTCTTGATGGTGCATGGCACCGAGCTGCAAAAGAAGGTATTTGCGCTCAATGAATTTTCGGGTCGATGGTCGGGGACGATGTGCCTGTCGGAGCCGCAGGCGGGGTCATCGCTGTCCGACATCGTGACGCGCGCCGTGCCCGATGGCGCTGACTTCGAGAGTGATCCGCTCGGGCCGCGCTACCGCATCAAGGGCAACAAGATGTGGATCTCGGCGGGCGAGCATGAACTCACCGAGAACATCATTCATCTGGTGCTGGCGAAGATTCCGGGGCCCGATGGCAAGCTGATTCCGGGGACTCGGGGGATCTCGCTTTTCATCGTGCCCAAGCGCATGGTCGATACCGATGGGCAACTGACCGGTGAGCGCAACGATGTGGCGCTGGCAGGCTTGAACCACAAGCTGGGATGGCGCGGCACAACCAATACCTTGCTCAACTTTGGCGAAGGCAAGTACGGAACCCCTGGCGCCATCGGCTACCTGGTGGGTCGTCCGCACGAGGGCCTGTCGTGCATGTTCCACATGATGAACGAGGCCCGCATCGGTGTCGGCATGGCCGCGACGATGCTGGGCATGGCGGGCTATCACGCATCGCTCGATTACGCGAAGAACCGGCCGCAAGGGCGACTGGTGGGACCCGCCGGCAAGGACCCCGCGCAGCCGCAAGTGCGCATCATCGAACACGCCGACGTCAAGCGCATGCTGCTCGCGCAGAAGTCCTACTGCGAAGGCGCACTGGCACTGGAGCTGTACTGCGCGCGCCTGGTCGATGAGCAGCACACCGGCCAGCCCGCTTCGGCCAACGAAGCGCGCCTGCTGCTCGAAGTGCTGACGCCGATCGCCAAGAGCTGGCCGAGCGAGTGGTGCCTGGAGGCGAATTCGCTGGCGATCCAGATTCACGGCGGCTACGGCTACACGCGCGACTTTCCGGTCGAGCAGTACTGGCGCGACAACCGCCTGAACATGATCCACGAAGGCACGCACGGCATACAGGCTGCGGACCTGCTGGGCCGCAAGGTGCTCATGTCGGGTGGCGAAGGGCTGAAGCTGCTGGCTGCCCGCGTCAACGCCACCATTGAACGGGCCATACAGCGTCCGGAATTTGCGCAGGACGCCAACGCGCTGGGCAAGGCACTGGAGCAGGTCGGCTCGGCGACCAAATCGGCATGGGCCACCGGCGATGCGCGCGAGGCGCTGGCCAATGCCGTGCCGTACATGCAGGCTTTCGGTCACATGGTGATTGCGTGGATATGGCTGGATGTGGCGTTGTCGATTCCCGCCGACGCCGCCCACGAACCCGCACATGTCGGACGGCTGGCCGCGACGCGATTTTTCTTCCGCTACGAATTGCCCAAGATCGGCGCATGGCTCAACGTGGTCGTCTCGCGCGACCCCACCTGCGCCGATGTGCCGGAGGATGCGTTTTAAATGACGGCGCCGCAAACCATCGAACGCATCGAGCGGCTGATCTGGATACTCATCTACGCCGGCCTGATCATGGCCATCACTGGCGTTGCAGTGCGTCAGGCCAGCCCCGCCGGCGCGTGGACACTGATCGCGGTGGGGACCGTCCTCGTGGTCACAGGCGTCGTGCTGATCTGGGTCCGGTCGCGCATGGACGAGAGCAAAATCCCCGATAACAAAACACAAGGAACCCCAGACAAATGATTCGCACCGCACCGCAACTGTTCGACCTCACCGGCAAGACTGCACTCGTCACCGGCGGCTCGCGCGGGCTTGGCTTGCAGATGGCGCACGCGCTGGGCGAGCAGGGCGCCCGCATCATGCTGACCTCGCGCAAGGCAGCCGACCTCGAAGTGGCGGTCGCCGATCTGCAGTCGGCGGGCATCGACGCGCGCTGGATCGCGGCCGATTGCGGCAAGGAAGAAGACATTCGCCGCCTGGCCGATGAAACGCTGGAGCGCATGGGCGACGTTCACATCCTGGTGAACAACGCAGGCGCTGCATGGGGGGCACCGGCCGAAGACCATCCGGTCGAGGCCTGGGACAAGCTCATGAACCTGAACGTGCGCGGCTATTTCATCCTGTCGCAGCATCTGGCCAAGAAGTCGATGATCCCCAACAAGTACGGCCGCATCATCAACATCGCATCCATCGCCGGGCTGGGCGGCAATCCACCCGAGATACAGACGCTGGCCTACAACACGTCCAAGGGCGCAGTCATCAGTTTCACTGAAGCTCTCGGTTGCGAATGGGGCAAGTACAACATCACCGTGAACGCGATCTGCCCGGGGTTCTTTCCGAGCAAGATGACGCAGCACACGCTCGACACCATCGGCCAAGACAAGCTCGCCAGCCACGCGCCGCTCAAGCGGCTGGGCGATGACGAGGACCTCAAGGGCATCACCGTCCTGTTTGCCAGCGACGCGGGCAAGCACATCACGGGGCAGTGGATCGCGGTCGATGGCGGGGTCAGCGTCATCACGGGCGGCTGAAGAAGGTCATCAATGGAATTCGGCGTTGATATTCCCTTTGTCCACCACCTCGGATTCGAGCTGGTGAAGTTTGAAGGCGGCGAGTCACAGATCGATTACCTGACCCGGCCCGAGCACCTCAATTCGTTCAACGTCACGCACGGCGGTGCGGTGATGACGCTGATGGACGTGACCATGGCCGTGGCTGCGCGCAGCGTGCAAAAAGAGATGGGCGTGGTCACCATCGAGATGAAGACGACCTTCATGCAGCCGTCGCGCGGCAAGCTGTCGGGCAAGGGGCGGCTGATGCATCGCACCGCGACGATGGCATTCGTTGAAGCCACCGTCTACGACAGCGAAGGCCGTGCCTGCGCGCACTCGACCGGCACTTTCAAATACGTGAAGCGATTGCCGACCGGGCCTTCCAGCGCCAATCCGCTCAATGTGATTTCGACAGACTGAAACCAATACCGATACCGATAACAGGAGAACACCATGCCCCAGAACAAACAGATCCACCTGGACAACCGCCCGCAGGGCGAAGCGACCGCATCCAACTTCAAGCTCGTGACTGTGGAAACACCGGCCCTGCAAGACGGCCAGGTACTGGTGAAGCACCACTTCATGAGCCTGGACCCTTACATGCGCGGCCGCATGAATGACGCCAAAAGCTACGCCGCGCCGCAGCCGCTCGGGCAGGTGATGGGTGGCGGCACGGCCGGTGAAATCGTGGAAAGCAAGTCAGACAAATACAAGCCGGGCGACAAGGTCGTGGGCATGGGCGGCTGGCAGGAATACTCGGTTGTGAACGTGGAACAGCCCGGCGCGCTGCGCAAGGTGGACACGACGCATGTGCCCCTGTCTCATTACCTGGGCGCGGTCGGCATGCCAGGCGTGACCGCGTGGTACGGCCTGGTCAAGATCATCGAACCCAAGGCAGGAGAAACCATGGTCGTCAGCGCCGCCACGGGTGCCGTGGGCAGCGCGTTTGGTGCGCTGGCAAAGGCGCGCGGCTGCCGCACGGTCGGCATTGCCGGTGGTGCACAGAAGTGCAAGTACGCAGTCGAGGAACTCGGCTTCGACGCCTGCATCGACTACAAGCAGCACAAGGATGTGGGATCGCTGTCGAAGGCGCTGAAAGAAGCTTGCCCCGATGGCATCGACGGCTACTTCGAGAACGTCGGCGGCGCGGTGATGGACGCGGTGATGACACGCATGAATGCATTCGGGCGCATCGCCCTGTGCGGAATGATCGCGGGCTATGACGGCAAGCCGGTGCCGATGGCATTCCCGCAATTGCTGCTCACCAATCGCCTCAAGCTGCAGGGCTTCATCGTCAGCGAGCACATGGAAGTGTGGCCCGAGGCGCTCAAGGAACTGGGCACGCTGGTGGGTACGGGCAAGCTGCGTCCGCGCGAGTCGGTAGCGCAGGGGATCGAAGCTGCGCCCGAGGCCTTCCTGGGCCTGTTGAAGGGGCGCAACTTCGGCAAGCAGCTGGTCAAGCTGGTTTGACAGCAAAAACCAGGCGCCGTATCCGGCGTCTGAGGGACTTTGCCGCTATAGCTCCTTCTCCGTAAAGGGCACCTTATTGGCAACGAGCAGTTTTTCGAGCGCCGCCATGCTGTATTTGGCCGCTGTCTTCGGATCACTCGCTTTTCCTGACAAGACACCGAGAAGACCTTCCTTCGACAGATCCTTGCTCACGCCCAGCCACTTGGCCACGACGGCCCGAAATCGAGGGGTGTCCTTGTGGGCGACGGATCTTTGAATGCTCATGCTGGCGGTGTTGCCAGTCTGGCTCGCGCCCATGATCGCAACAAATCCCCATTGGATGCTCCCGTCGTTGGCTGGAACGATACCCGCGCCAGTCGTTGGGCATCCCTCCCAAGCTGGGTTTCCCATCGGAAATGCGGTGTCCCGTCCCCTCAACTGTCCGTCCTGTCTCACCTGCGCATACCTTTGTGCAACGACATGCCGCATGTCATGCAGCCCCATGTCGGAAGGTCCGTGGTCCTGCGGTGGGGGTGGGGGCGGCTCTTCTGCTTGCACTGGGGAAGCCCCGGACGGGAGCTCTGCACCGGATTTCACGGCGGCGTTCGCGATGGTCGTGGGGCGGGTCGGCGCCGGCCGCGAAGGCGGTCGGGGCGCTTGATTTGAAGAAACCTTCATGCGTGGAACTCCGGAATTGCTCGTTGAGCTGTCGTACCCCCCACACCCTAGGGAACAGCCCGAGCCAGAAGGTTCCACCCTGCTGAATGCCGCTACACGCCTGTGCAGTTATTTGAACCTTTGGATCTATAAAGTTACGAAGACAATGCTATTTAACTAGACCGTTGACACATGGGTCTGGCGTCACTTTAGAACCCCACGAAAGGAAATCATGAAGCTTGAATCGGCCCGAAACAGCGCCCGCCCGGTTCCTCCGGTCCCACATAGCGAGCAGTTGCTCAATTCCGGATCACGAGCCGCAGATGTCAGGCGCGAAAGTGATCCGCCGCCGTACGAGCCTCCACCTTGCTATGAAGAAGATCCGGTCCCGCCGGCTGGCGCCGCGCCGTCATCGCTTGTGCAGGTCCAGCTTTCCGCGCGTGGGTTGATCGATGGCATCGCAGTGCTTCCGGAAATGGACGACGAAATTCCACCGCCACCGCCCGCTGCCGCTGAACTGCAATTGATGTACCCGCGCGAACCGCAGGGCGGCCTGCCTCTGGCCTTGAACCTGGAACTCGAATACTGCCTGGCCGAGTTTGCGTCAGGTGAGGCCAAAAAGAAAAGCATCGAGACCGCTGGCCGTTTTTACGCTCTCATCAGGGAGATTTCGCATCTGCCCGATCAAAAGTCCCAGCTCAACGCGTTTGACAGGATCTACCATGGCTTGAAGACTCCATCGCGCAAAAACAAAAGCGATTCAAAGTCATTTGCCAGAGCGCTTTTCAGGGAACAGCTCATGCCTGCAATTCGCAGGACCCAACCGCAGACGCCGGCACTGCAGGCCTTGAAGCAGGAGTTGCTTGGGGATTGACCGTGAAGGTGATGCCGTTGGCCCTGTTGCCGTTAAAGTGCGCACAGGAGACAAAGCATGCACAGCACGCACGAAGTCACCAACCAGCCGCAGCCGCTGGTGGACTACAACCTGTTTGATAGCAACCAGGCGCTGCGCGATGCGTTGAAGTTCAATGCGCCGTCGCTCGATACGGCCGAGCTTTCGGCCTTGGGCCGCAAGCTCGGGAGTGCGGACATGCAGGCGCATGCGCGGCTCGCCAACGTCAACCCGCCACAACTGCAGTCGCACGACCGGTTCGGCAGGCGAGTGGATCGTGTCGAGTTTCATCCCAGCTATCACGCGCTGATGGAAGCTGCGGTGGGGGCGGGGCTGCATGCGGGTACGCACGGCCATACGCTGCGCGCGGCCGGGTTCATGCTGTTTACCGAGCTTGAGCCGTCCATCCTCTGCCCGATCTCCATGACCTACGCGGTGATGCCTGCCTTGCGCGGCAACGCTGCCATCTTCAAGGACCTGGCGCCCCGGCTCACCAGCCGCGCCTACGACCCATCCCTCAGGTTGTGGAGCAACAAGTCCGGCCTGACGATGGGCATGGGCATGACCGAAAAGCAGGGCGGCTCGGACGTGCGCGCGAACACCACGCTGGCCGTCGCCGAGGGTCAGGACGACTGGGGCCAGCGTTTTCGCATCACCGGCCACAAGTGGTTTTTCTCCGCCCCGATGTGCGACGCGTTCCTGGTGCTCGCGCAGGCACCAACGGGGCTCTCATGCTTCTTCCTGCCGCGCGTGTTGCCCGACGGCAGCCTCAACGCCATCCAAATCCAGCGGCTCAAGGACAAGCTGGGCAACAAGGCCAATGCCAGTTCCGAGGTTGAGTTTCACTCGGCGACGGCATGGCTCGTGGGCGACGAAGGCCGCGGCGTTCCGCAGATTCTCGAGATGGGCACGATGACGCGCCTCGATTGCGCACTGGGCACCAGCGGTCTCATGCGGCAGGCGTTGTCGATTGCGCTCGATCACTGCTCGCAGCGCGAGGCTTTCGGCAAGCGCCTCATCGACCAGCCGCTGATGCGCAATGTGCTGGCCGACCTCGCGCTCGAATCCGAAGCGGCAACTGCACTGGCGATTCGCCTCGCACGCGCCTTTGATGGTGCAGGCGACGAGCATGAGCGCGTCATGGCGCGCGTACTCACCCCCATCGCCAAATTCTGGATCTGCAAGCGCGGCTCGCACTTCGCGCAGGAGGCGATGGAGTGCCTGGGCGGCAACGGCTACGTGGAGGAGGGCGGCGAAGGCATCATGGCCCGCATCTACCGCGAGATGCCGCTCAATTCCATCTGGGAGGGCGCAGGCAACATCATGGCGCTGGACCTGATGCGTGCGCTTCGCAAGGCGGATGTTGCTGCTGCCCTGGCGCACGAACTCGCACCGGCCAGGGGCGCGCACCCGGCTTTCGACCGCATGCTCGCCGCGCTGCCGGTGCGCATCGAGCAGTTGAGCGGCGAGATCGAAGCACGGCGGCTTGCGCAGGATGTTGCGCTCGCCGTGCAGGCTGCCTTGCTGCATCAGGGCGCACCGGCTTCGGTGTTCAATGCATTCTGCGATTCGCGCCTGGCCGGCAATTGGGGCCACGCCTTCGGCACGCTAGCTGCGGCCACCGATTTCGACGCCATCATCGCGCGGGCGATGCCTCGCTGAACACACCAAGAAAGACAACCAATGACTCCCGTCACCGATCTCATCCTGCATCACTATCCGCGCTCGCCGTTCTCCGAAAAAATCCGGCTGGTGCTGGGCAACAAGAAGCTCGCATGGAAGTCAGTGGTGATACCCGCCATCATGCCCAAGCCCGATGTGCTGACGCTCACGGGCGGCTATCGCAAGACGCCTTTCCTGCAGGTCGGTGCCGACATCTATTGCGACAGTGCGCTCATCTGCGACGTGCTCGAACACGTGCAGCCCGAGCCGCCCTTGTATCCGCCGCACCTCAAGGGCGTTTCGCGCGTCTTTGCGCAATGGGCCGACTCCACGCTGTTCTGGGCAGCGATGGCGTACAACCTGCAGCCCAAGGGCGCTGCGCATGTCTTCGGCAGCGCACCGCCCGAGGTGGGCAAGGCTTTCGGCGAAGACCGCAAGGCCATGAGCGCCAACATGATTCGCCTGCGCTCCGGCGATGCGACATCGGCCTATCGCTCGTACCTGCGCCGCATCGCGCACATGGCCGAGGAGCACGACTTCCTGTTCGGTATCGAGCCTTGCGTCGCCGACTTTGCGGCGTATCACGCGCTTTGGTACACGCGTGTGCAGGTCAAGCCGCTGGCCGACATCCTCAATGCGACGCCGGCAGTGCTCGAATGGATGGATCGCATGGCGGCCATCGGTCATGGCCGCCTGGAGGCCTTCGATTCGCAGAGCGCGATCACCGTCGCCAACAAATCGGAGCCGCTGCCACCAGGCGCCAACCTGTTGATCGACAGTGCATTCCAGGACGACCACGGTATCGCGCTGGGCTCGCGCGTGACGATCACCGCCGAATCATTCGGACCCGAGCCCACCGAAGGCACGCTGATGGCAGCCACGCGTACGCACTACACGCTTCGACGTGAAGGTCCGCTCACAGGCGCTGTGCATGTGCACTTTCCGCGCGTGGGTTACGTACTGCGCGCGGTGGAAGCCGTGGGCTGAGCGCGGCCAGGGATCAGACAGAGGTCTTCGAGACCACGATGCTTGTCGCCAATTGCGATGCACGCCTTACGCTGCGGTCATCCAGACAAGGCACACATGATCGGCAATCAGGCACCTATTCGCAAAAGCAGCAAATTACCCTCAACGGGGACTGTTGACGAGCGGCCAGAGCAACTTCAACAACCGACGACGTTGCACCTGGGCAGGCAGGCTCACTGGCCGCTGGTCCCCGGATCACAGCTTTGCGCATTGAGCGCGTCGGATATCTCCAGCCCGCAAACCCAGGATGATGCCGACCGAGATGCGCTCACCGAAGTCGTTGTGCATACGGCAGCCCGTTGCCGTGCTGCGCAGGCCTTTCACTTTCCGCAAGACGCTGTCCTGCATGTGTCGCGCTTTCTGTCGGCAACGGACCTCCAGCGTTTCGAAGCGTCGAGTCGTCAGGTTCTCGCGGTCATCAGAGCCAGCCATCCTGCAATGACTTACCTGGCGGCCCATCGTGTGGCGACGCAGGCAATGCGTGACTATGCGCCGCGACTGGATCAGGGATTGCGTGTGCGGCTCGATTTCTTCACAACCGCCGACCGAATCATGCACAACCCCGCCCATAACGACGTCCAGTTGCTGAAGGTGTTGACGGCATGGTTGGTGATAACCGCGATCCCGGGGTTTATTGGCGCGGCCATCGCGTCAAGCCCGGAAGAACATGCCGGCGCCCTGGTCTACAACAGCATGTGTGCATTGACGTTGCTGTGCAATGCGATGTGCTGGGTGGCCTGGTGCCAGGCGCGGTCCAACTTGCGGCAACACGTACGGCGCGGCATCGAGCTGGGCGATGCGCAACAGGCAATGAACCTTGCGCGGCCGGGGCTGCAAAACGCGCTGCAAATTCGCGCCGATGCAGCGCGCGAGTTCAGGCAGATTGAGTTGACGCCAGTGTTTGTCGCCTCTGAGCCCATCACGTTAACGGCGCGCGACCCAGATGACCCAGATTCGCTGGACGATCAGCCCGCGGCACTCGACGAGCCAGGCCGTGACCCAGGCGCTTACAGTTTGACGTGAGGCCGGGTTGCGTCCGGGTCGTAAGTTGTGGCGACGGGGACACCCTGCACCCTTGTGACGCGATCATCGATACGGGTTTCGATGTCGCGCAGACGCGTAGCCAGCGATTGACTCATCGCTTCGAGCTGTTTTTGAAGTTCTATGTAACGCGAGGTTTCAGCTTTGTCGGCGAGATCGCGCTGGACCTGCAAGGTGCGCTGGTTCTTGCCGTAGTCGATCTGGTGACGGGTTTCCTGCGCGCCACTGGAAATCAGAAAGCAGATCAGCGTGACTGCCAGCAGTGTCAGAAGCACGAGGCCCACCGAGCCTTCGCTCACCACCAGGCCGAAGCTCAAGGGGGCGGTGCGGGTGACTTCCGACCAGTTCAGGCCTGCGAATCCGAACGCGAGCGCGCTCAGGACAATGATGAGGATGAGACGTCCGCGCATATGCTTTTCTCCGAGTGTTTGGCTTGATGCGATTCTGGGCAGGCCACGGCCCAGCTTGTGTCAGTGAACGCGCCGAGACGGTGTCCGCCCGTGTGGCAAACTCGCGCCCTTCGTGCCACATGCACCGCCTCAAAGACCCACGGATTTCCAGTTTCAGCATGCAAAAGATTACCCGGCAGATCGCCGCAGAACTCAAGGTTCAGGAACAGCAGGTACAGGCTGCCATTGACCTGCTCGACGGCGGTGCCACCGTGCCGTTCATCGCGCGCTATCGCAAGGAAGCAACCAATGGCCTGGATGACATCCAGCTGCGCGAACTGGAAGCGCGGCTTTCGTATATCCGCGAGCTGGAGCAGCGCCGTGAAGCCGTGCTCAAGAGCATCGAGGAGCAGGGCAAGCTGACACCGGCGCTGCGCGCCGCCATCGAAGCCGCGCCGACCAAGCAGGAGGTTGAAGACCTGTACCTGCCCTACAAACCCAAGCGCCGCACCAAGGGCCAGATCGCGCGCGAGTTCGGCATCGAGCCACTGGCCGACAAGCTCTTTGCCGATCCGAGCCTCAACCCGAGCGAGGAAGCGGCGGCTTTCGTCAAGGCAGAAAAGGGCGAGGGCGGTGAAGACTTCACCACCGTGCCTGCGGTGCTCGACGGCGTGCGCGACATCCTGTCGGAGCGCTGGGCCGAGACGCCGGCGCTGGTGCAGCAGCTGCGTGAATGGCTTTGGACCGAGGGGCTTTTTCGCTCCAAGCTCATGGCAGGCAAGGACGAGAACAACCCGGAGGTCGCCAAGTTCCGCGACTACTTCGACTACGACGAACCGATTGGCCGCGTGCCCTCGCATCGTGCGCTCGCCGTGTTTCGCGGCAGGCAACTCGAAGTGCTGGATGCCAAGCTCGTCTTGCCAGTCGAGCCGGAGCCGGGTCAACCATCGCTGGCCGAGGGCAAGATCGCGCTCTATTTGGGATGGAGCCACGCCAAGCGCGCCGCCGATGACCTGATCCGCAAGTGCGTGGCCTGGACCTGGCGCGTGAAGCTGTCCCTTTCTACCGAGCGCGATCTCTTTGCCCGTCTGCGCGAAGAAGCCGAGAAGGTCGCGATCAAGGTCTTTGCAGACAACGTGCGCGACCTGCTGCTGGCGGCTCCTGCCGGCCCGCGCGTGGTGATGGGCCTGGACCCCGGCATTCGTACGGGCGTGAAGGTCGCAGTGGTCGACGCGACCGGCAAGCTGGTCGAAACCGCCACGGTGTTCCCGCACGAGCCCCGCCGCGACTGGGAAGGATCGCTGCACCAGTTGGGCCTCTTGTGCCGCAAGCATGGCGTTGACCTGATCGCGATTGGCAACGGAACAGCGAGCCGCGAGACCGACAAGCTGGCTGCCGACCTGATGAAGCGGCTGGAGGCCGTCGATCCGGGTCATGCCATTCAACGCGTCGTCGTGAGCGAGGCGGGCGCATCGGTCTATTCGGCCAGCGAATTCGCGTCGCAGGAAATGCCGACGGTCGATGTGAGCCTGCGCGGCGCTGCGAGTATTGCGCGGCGGCTGCAGGACCCGTTGGCCGAGCTGGTGAAGATCGATCCGAAGTCCATTGGCGTTGGCCAGTACCAGCACGATGTGAACCAGAGCGAACTGGCGCGCTCACTGGAGGCGGTCGTCGAAGATTGCGTGAACTCGGTCGGCGTGGACCTCAATACGGCGAGCGTGCCGCTGCTGTCGCGCGTGTCTGGTCTGTCGGGCAGTGTGGCCAAGGCCATCGTGCGTTGGCGCGAGGCAAACGGTGCTTTCAACAACCGCCTGCAGCTGATGGAGGTCAGCGGCCTGGGCGGCAAGACCTTCGAGCAGAGCGCGGGCTTCCTGCGAATTCGCGGCGGGACCAACCCGCTCGACATGACAGGCGTGCATCCAGAAACTTATCCGGTGGTCGAGAAGATGCTCGCGACCGCGGGCAAGCCGGTTGCCGAAGTCATGGGTCGGGCCGAAATGCTCAAGACGCTGCGGCCCGAACTTTTCGCGAATGAAAAGTTCGGCGTCATCACCGTGAAGGACATCCTGGCCGAGCTGGAAAAGCCGGGCCGCGATCCACGCCCCGACTTCAAGGTCGCGCGCTTCAATGACGGTGTCGAAGACATCGCCGACCTGCGCGAGGGCATGGTGCTGGAAGGCACCGTGAGCAACGTCGCCGCATTCGGGGCGTTCATTGACCTGGGCGTGCACCAGGACGGGTTGGTCCACGTGAGCCAGCTCGCGCACAAGTTCGTGAACGATGCGCGAGAGGTGGTAAAGGCCGGCGACATCGTGAAGGTCAGGGTGGTCGAGGTGGACGTCGCGAGAAAGCGGATCGCGCTGTCGATGAAGCTTGGCGATGCGCCGCCCCGGCAGGGTGGCGCTGGGCAGAACCGCTTTGAAGGCGCGGCGCGCGGCCAACGAGTGGCTCGTGATTCGGCACCCGTGAACACCGCGATGGCCGGTGCATTCGCCAAGCTGCAGGGCCTGAGAAAGTAATGGCGATGCCGGCGCTGCGCCTCTACGCTGGACCCAAGGCCCGCGCGCACATCGAGCGACACGGACTGCGTGCGCAAGATGTGGGCGTGGTGCCGGGCGCTGCCGGTGGTCCCAAGGGACTGATCCTCGGGCCGCTCGATCGATTCATCTTCGGTGAATGGCTCACGCAAAGTTCGCAGCCGGTGCATCTGGTCGGCGCATCGATTGGCGCGTGGCGGATGGCGACGGCCTGCCTTGATGAGGCTGTGACCGCCTTCGAGCGCCTGGAGCGCGACTACATCGCCCAGGACTACGAGTTGCTGCCCGGCCGCAAGACACCGACAGCCGCCCATGTCAGCGAGCGGTTCGGCCAGAACCTCGAATCTTTTTACGGCGGACGCATTTCGCAGGTGCTGGCCAACCGGCGTTACCGGCTGCACATCCTGACTTCACGCGGCCGCCACCTGATGCGCCGCGAACACGGCTTCACCACGCCGCTGGGCTATCTCGGTGCCTTTGTGACCAATTCGGTTCATCGCAAGGCGATGGGCGCGTGGCTGGAGCGGGTGGTTTTCTCCAGCGGAGGCGAGCTGCCCTTCGCCACGTCGGACTACCGCACGCGCCGCGTGGCCCTGCACGATGACAACTTCTATGCGGCCCTGCAGGCGAGTTGCTCGATCCCGTTCGTGCTCAATGCGATCCATGACATTCCCGGCGCGCCGCGAGGTGCCTACTGGGATGGCGGCATCACCGACTATCACCTGCACCTGAACTACAACGCCGCGATGACCCAGGGGCTGGTGGTCTATCCGCACTTCCAGAAATCCGTGGTGCCGGGATGGCTGGACAAGGGCTTGAAGTGGCGGCACGGCTCAACCCACTTTCTGGACAACACCCTCGTGCTTGCGCCTGATCCGCAGTGGGTGAAGAGCCTGCCCAACGGCAAGCTGCCAGACCGAACGGATTTCACGCGCTACGGCACCGACTTGCAGTCACGCGTGAAGGCGTGGACCCAAGCGGCCAGCGCGAGCCGCCAGCTGGCCGATGAATTCGGGCAGTGGCTTGCGCGGCCAGACCTGTCGCGGATCGAGACGCTGTAGTCAGGTCGCAGGCAGTTGCAGGTCGAACGTGATGCCTGCGAGGTCCGCCGGCGACAGCTTCAGTTGCCTGAGCGTCATCTGGAAGTACTCGTTGTGGCGGATCGGATCGAGCATCGGCGAGTGAACGATCTGTTCGCCCTCGTCAGCAACCGCGAATTTCAAATGGTGCAAGGCAAGGTCAACATGGCCCTGCCAGCCATACAGCTCGGCCAGCTCCGCGTGTGGC
Source organism: Caenimonas sp. SL110 (assembly GCF_001044395.1). GTDB lineage: Bacteria > Pseudomonadota > Gammaproteobacteria > Burkholderiales > Burkholderiaceae_C > Ramlibacter. Next base: position 20,459 of record NZ_JANU01000031.1, on the reverse strand, counting down.
GGGTCGGTTTCGAGGAACGCTTCCAATGCCTTGTCGCATGCCGGCTTGTCGCCCCTGGAGTGCGCGAGCATGGCCTGCAGCCCGAATGCAGGCTGTCCATCGGCCGTGAGCTGGTCCAGGAACTTTCTGGCTTCTGCAAACTGTCCCTGGCATAGGTTGGCCGCGACGATGACCTGCAAGAACAATCGACGGGAATCGATGTCATCGGCGCCGATGATTTCAAGCGCATGGGTGGCGGTAACGACGGCCTGGGGAAATTGCCTCGCCATGAGCTGCAGGTGTGCCAACGCCCGGCTGTTGTAGTGGGGTTCCAGGTCGGGATTCGCGTCAGGGGTCAACCGCACAAGTTCGATAGCCTGCTCGCAGCGTCCCAGCTTCATGGAGACGGAAACGAGCTCTTGAAGCGCCGCGCCGGGGTTGTTTTCAAAGTCGCGCAGGGCATGGCCTGCGTCGGCTGCCAGGTTCGCCAGGCGCTGGGCGTTGGGCCACGCATCCTGTCTACGCCGGGAGATGGCGACGCAGATTTCAAGGCAACTGTTTGCGACTAGAACATGCAGGTCATCCATCCGGTCGATGGAGGTCGCGGCCGCGCGCCCTGCGAGGTCGCGCGCACGCAAGATTGCAGCCTTCGCAGCCACCTGCGCGAGATCGGGGTCCGCTTCGATAGCCGCCTCGGCCAGTGCATGGACCTCCCTGGAATTTGGCGCAAGGGCACCAAAGTCGGCGGGTTCAAAAAATCCGGCCACATGTGAAAAGAGCTCCGTCGGGAGGCTTTCAAGAAGGGTTGCGGGCTGAGGCGAGAGCGGGGCAGTGCGATGAACCGAGGATGCTGGAGAGATGGGCTTCATGGAGATTTGGTAACCCCCCGTAGCCATTCGTTCCAGCGCCTGCGGCGCCCACAGTCATGCGCTTGCTAGAGCGATTGCTCAAGGATCTGCGCGTATTCCTGCGCAGTCGCAATCCGCGGATTGGTCTTGTGGCAATGATCGGCCATCGCACCCTTGATGATGTTGTCGAACCAGTCGCGCTGCACGCCCATGGCAGCCAGTCCGGTGGGCAGGTCGAGGCGGGCGTTCATGTCCTTGATCGCTTCGGGAATATCACCCGCCGACTTCAAGCCCATCGCATGCGCCATGCGCTCCAGGCGTCTATCTTTTTGCACCGATTCAGCCGATGCGTTGAACCGGACGATGGCGGGCAGGAACATCGCGTTCAAGGTGCCGTGATGCAGGCGCGGATCGACGCCACCCAGGCTGTGACTGAGCGAGTGCACAGCACCCAGCCCCTTCTGGAACGCCATCGCGCCTTGCATCGAAGCGCTCATCATGTTGGAGCGAGCCTCGCGGTCGTCACCCTGTTTGGTGGCGCGCTCTATGCTGGCCCAGCCGCGCTCCAGGCCGTCGAGGGCGATGCCATCTGCCGGGGGATTGAAGGCGGCCGACATGAAGGTTTCCATGCAGTGCGCGATCGCGTCCATGCCGGTGGCGGCGGTGAGTTTGGGCGGCAGGCCCAGCGTGAGTTCCGGATCGCAGATCGCGGCCTTGGGGACGATGTGCCACGAGTGGAAACCGAGCTTGCGGTGGTCGTCCACGATGATGATCGCGCCGCGCGCAACTTCGCTGCCGGTGCCGCTGGTGGTGGGTACTGCGATGAGCGGCGCAACCTTGTCGGTGATGCGGGGTGAGCCGCCTTCGATGGTGGCGTAGTGGGTGAGGGGGCCTTCGTGCGTGGCGGCGATCGCGACGCCTTTGGCGCAGTCGATCGCCGAGCCGCCGCCCACTGCGATGAGGCCGTCGCAGTTGTTGGCCTTGTAGACCGCGACGGCTGCGCGCACTGCGGCTTCGGTGGGGTTGGAGGGCGTCTGGTCGAAGATGGCGACCGGCATGGCGGGCAGCGCATCGAGCGCTTTTTGCAACACGCCTGCCGCCTTGACGCCCGCGTCGGTGACGATGAGCGGGCGGGTGATGCCCACGCGCTCGCATTCCTGCTTGAGCAGCTTGACGGCTCCGAAGTCGAACTGGATCTGGGTGACGTAGTAGATGAATGCCATGTCTCGCCTGCCGGGGTACGATTGAAAGCAACACTGTACTTGCAAACACACTTATGTCCGATCAAGCGCCGTCTGGATTGCGGGTCAAGCCTGCAATGACAAATAACGAGGACATCAGGCGCGCGATGCCAAATACCGTGGCTGTCATGCCGGACTTGATCCGGCATCCATCTCCGATCAAGCGCCGCATGAATTGCGCATCGAGCCCGCAATGACATCCATTGCGCTGACCCCGCAGATGCGATCGGTGCTCGATCGCATGGCGCGCGCGCAGTTTCCGCCGCTGCATACGCTCGCGCCGATGCAAGCCAAGGCCGCCTACGAAGCCGGCGCCGGCGTTCTCGAAGTGCCCAAAGCCGAGCTCGCACGAGTCGAAGACCTGCTCATCCCTGCGCGCGACGGCCATGCCTTGCCAGCGCGGCTCTATGCGCCAGACCACGAAAGGCAACCCGTGCTGCTGTACTTCCACGGCGGCGGATTCACCATTGGCAGCGTGGCCTCGCATGACATCCTGTGCCGCGAGTTGTGTCGCCTGAGCGACTGCGCGGTGGTCTCGCTGGACTATCGCCTCGCACCCGAGCACCGGTTTCCCGTCGCCGTGAACGACGCATGGGATGCAACGCAGTGGCTCGCACAACATGGCGGCGACCTCGGGCTCGACCCGATGCGCCTGGCATTGGGCGGCGACAGCGCAGGCGGAACGCTTGCGGCCGTCTGTGCAATCAAGGCACGCGACGCCGGTCTGCCCATCGCACTGCAACTGCTGTTCTACCCCGGATGCGCAGCCACCACCGACGCGCCATCCCACAAGCGCTACGGCGAAGGCCTGGTGCTGGAGCAGGCGCACATCGAATATTTCTTCTCGAACTACATCGCTGCCGAACAGCGGCAGGACTGGCGATTTGCGCCCCTGAATGCACCCGATGTCGAAGGTGTCGCGCCCGCCTGGTTTGGCCTGGCCGAATGCGATCCGCTGGTCGATGACGGCCTGGCCTACGCAGATAAACTGAGGGCCGCCGGCGTGGCGGTCGATCTGGAAATCTATCGCGGCGTCACCCACGAATTCATCAAGATGGGGCGCGTCATCCCTGAAGCCCGCAAGGCTCACGCCGATGCGGCTCTTGCCCTCTCAACCGCTTTTTCAACGCACTGACGCCATGAAACGAAACGACTTCCGCTTCTTCCACAGCCTGCGTGTCCGCTGGGCCGAGATCGACATGCAGAAGATCGTCTTCAACGCGCATTACCTGATGTACGTCGATACCGCGGTCGCTGCCTATTGGCGCGCGCTGGCCATGCCTTATGAATCTGCGATGCACTTGCTGGACGGCGATCTGTACGCGCGCAAGGCCACGGTGGAATTCAACGCATCCGCACGCATCGACGACAAGCTCGATATTGGCCTGAAGTGCTCGCGCATCGGCAATTCGTCGATGAACTTCACCTCTGGCATTTTTCGGGGCGATGAGCTGCTGGTGACGGTTGAGCTGGTCTATGTGTTTGCCGACCCGGCGACCCAGACCTCCCGTCCGGTGCCGCAGGCGCTACGCGACATCCTCCTGGGGTTCGAAGCAGGCGAGGCTATGGTGCGCGTGGAAACCGGCAACTGGGCGACGCTCGGCAAGGACGCACAGCAAATCCGCACCGAAGTATTTGTGCAGGAACAGAAGATTCCGGCCGAACTTGAATGGGACGAAGCCGATACCACCGCGCTCCATGCAGTCGCCTACAACCGCCTGGGCCAGGCCATTGCAACGGGACGCTTGCTGCAGCACGCGCCGGGCGTGAGCAAGATCGGACGCATGGCCGTGGACCGTGTGCTGCGCGGATCGGGTGTCGGCGCGCAGGTGCTGCAGACGCTGATGAATCAGGCCAGGGCACGCGGCGATCACGAGGTCGTGCTGCACGCCCAGCGAAGCGCCGAATCGTTCTACCGGGGTCTGGGCTATGCCATCAGCGGTGATGAGTTCGAAGAAGCCGGCATCCCACACATAGAGATGAGTTACCGGTTGCGCAACGCGTGACAGGCATGGGCGAGCGCAACGACGCAGCCGTTGCTGCTGCGACCATGCTGGCCGCCACGATCTTCCTGGCACCTGCGCTTGGCGCGCGCGACGAGCTGATGCTGCAGGACACGCTGAAATCCATCGTGGTTGCCTTCGGCGCGCTGGCAGCGGGAATCGCTTGCTTCTGGCCGTTCGCTCGCAGACACGAGTCACCGAAGTGGCACTCGGCGATGTGGCTGCCACTGGCCCTCATGGCGTATGCGCTGGGCAGCATGACCTGGTCGCATACCTATCTTGCAGGCGTCGAAGCGATCCGCTGGTTTCTCTTTGCACTGATCGTGTTCGTAGGCATCAACAGCTTCACGCGCGAGCGATTGCCGTGGCTGGCCTGGGGCGTCTTCGGCGGTGGGCTGGTCGCATCGGTCTGGGCGGCGATGCAGTTCTGGTTCGATGTGACCTGGTTCCCGCAAGGACCTGCGCCTGCATCAACATTCATCAACCGCAACTTCTTCGCCGAGTTCGCGATCTGCACCTTGCCGTTCGGCGCAATGCTGCTGGCGCGCGCGCGCAAGAGCCAGCTGATTGCGTTGCTGGCAGTCGCCAATGCGGTCGTCATCGTCGCGGTGTTGATGACGGGCACGCGTGCGGCGTTGATCGCGCTTTGGTTGCAGCTGCTGGTGTTGTTTCCGTATGTCGCGATCCGGTTCCGCGAGCAGTTTGCGTTCGACAAGTGGAGCGATGTGTCGCGCGTGGTTGCCATCGGGCTTCTTTTCACGACCGTGCTTGGGCTGGGCATGCTGCCCACGGGTAATCCGGCCATCGAGCGCGAAGGGCGCGGGTTGACGGCGCTGGAGCGTGGACTGGGCCGGACCGCATCCATCGCGCCGGGCGATCCTTCGCTGGCGCTGCGGATGGTCATGTGGAAAGCGACGCTGCGGGTCATCGAAGCCCGCCCACTGTCGGGTGTCGGTGCCGGCGCATGGGAAAGCGAAGTGCCGCTGTACCAGGAGCCGGGCGCGCAACTGGAGACCGATTTCTATGTCCACAACGAGTTCCTGCAACTCATCGCGGAGTACGGGCTCATCGGTTGGGCCTTCCTGGCGGGGCTGTTGGCATGGTTCTATCTCGCGCTGAAATCAAGCGTGCTGGACCGCACTGAAGCCGGCGCGGCAGAGGGTCCGTGGCGCTCGATGGTCCTGTGCAGCCTGGCGTCGTTCATGGTGGTGAGCCAGGTTGGATTTCCATGGCGCATGGCGGCGACGGGTGCGCTGTTTGCGATTTGCCTGGGCGTGCTGGCGGCGTCGGATAACCGGCTTCGCATAGGGCTTGTGCCCAGGGAGAAAGTGCTTTCCCGTGGCGTGGCGTATGGCGCGATCGCATCGCTGTCACTGGCCGCCGCTCTCGCGGCCTACATCAGCCTGCGTGCTGCGCAAGCAGAACAAAAGCTGGTCACGGCAACCCTGATTGCATTCGAGATATCAGCGTCGGGCGCGCCCAACGATGCGCGCTGGAACGGGCGCAAGCAGGAGATGCTCAATCTGGCTCGGGAAGGCATTGCACTCAATCCGCACTACCGCAAGATCACGCCCCTGATTGGCGACGAGCTGGGACGTTGGGGCCACTGGCGCGAAGCCGTGACGATCTGGGAGAGTGTTCTCGCGTCGCGCCCGAACATCGTCGTGATCATGACCAATGCGGCGCGCGGCCATCTCGTCATGGGCAACGTCAACCGGGCACAGGCCTGGCTGGACAAGGCGCTCGCGATCCAGCCCAAGGCCAAATCGGTGCTGTCGCTACAAGTGCTGCTGCTGGGCTACACGGGGCAGGACCGGCGAGCGCTGGACGTGGTGCGCACCGCCATCGCAGACAACAACTACGACTTCGACCTGGTCAATTTCGGTTACGCGATTGCCGTGCGTGCAGGCGACCAGGAACTGGCACAACAGGCATTCAGGCTTCGCGCGCAGGGCTGGCCGCAGATGGCACAGCCCACTGCACCCGCGGCTTCCCCACCTCAGATGTCCGCGAGCAAGGGGTAGGGCGGCGGTTCGACTCGAATCGCTGGACCATCGGCTTTGCCAACAGCCAGGGCGCCCTGCTGCGATGCCGCGATCTGCATCGACACGATCGCGTCCCAACCGCCGTCCGGATTCGCCGCTGCCTGCGCAACGATGCCGCAGGGCTGGGTCGCATCCGACTCATGGAAGACTTCATCGCCGGCACGCATTTCGCTGTCGGCCTGCGCCAGATAAGCGCGGCGTTTCAGCGTTCCGCGAAACTGGCTGCGGGCGACGACTTCCTGGCCGGGATAGCAACCCTTCTTGAAATTCACGCCGTCTACCGATTCGTAGTTGAGCATCTGCGGCACCAATGCTTCGACCAGCGGCGCCGTGATCGTCGCAATGCCGCTGCGCACCTCGCTCCACAGCCATGCGGCCTCATCGAGTGTGGCACCGGCAGGTGGGGCCGAGCCCGAAGGCGCAACCCACAACGCGCGCGGCGTGCCATCGGCCGGATACAAGCCCACGACACTCGCATCGCCAACCGTGCGGCGGCTCCACGGACCCTGCAGACCGGGTGCCAGTTGCGCCACTGCACTTCCGGCGATCCCGTACAGATTGAACTCAGCCGTGGCATCGCGCAGTTTGGCTTTCGCCCGCATCACGAACATCGACAGCCGCTTGAGCGTGGGCGCCAGGATGTCCCGGCTCATCACCAGCACGATGTCGTTGCTCGCGAGCTTGAACCCGATGAAGCTCGCCTGCATGCGGCCCTTGGGCGTGCAGTAGGCCGCCAGCCTGGCTTCGTCCTGGTTGAGCAACACGAAGTCATGGGTGAGCTGGCCCTGCAGAAAACTCGCCGAATCATCGCCTTCGACGCGAATCACGCCCAGGTGCTGCAATGCGGCGATGCCGTTGAGAGATGCGTTCGTGTGATCGGTCATGGGTCAATTATCATGATTGGTCAATTCACTTTGCGGCTTAGGGACGGAGAACGGGTGCGTCGATTCTTACTGGCAGTTTTCCTGCTTCTTTCTGGCGCGGCGCTTGGCGCGGGTGGATGGGCGCTTTGGTGGGTGTACCAGCCATTGCGCCTTGCAACCCCGACAGTCGATCTTTCCATCGAGCCCGGCACCTTGCCGCGTGGTGTGGCACAGGCCGTCGCGGACGCGGGCGTCGATGTGCGACCTGACTTCCTTTACCTGTGGTTTCGTGTGTCCGGGCAGGACAGGCTCATCAAGGCGGGCAGCTACGAACTCGAGACCGGCATCACCCCGCACCGGTTGATGGCCAAGCTCGCACGTGGCGAGGAATCGCTACGCGCGGTCACGCTGGTCGAAGGCTGGAACTTCAGGCAGGTTCGCGCGGCGCTGGCAAAGGAAGACGTCTTGAAGCCCGACACCAAGGCGCTCACCGATGAGGCCCTGATGAAGCTGCTGGGCCGCGAAGGCCAGCATCCCGAAGGCCGCTTCTTTCCCGATACCTACACCTATGCCAAGGGGTCGAGCGACGTTGCGGTGCTCAAGCGCGCGCTTCGTGGCATGGACAAACGCCTCGCAGCTGCATGGACGCAGAAGTCGCCCGACGCTGTCGTCAAGACCCCTGATGAAGCGCTGGTTCTCGCCAGCATCATCGAAAAGGAAACTGGCAAGCCCGAGGACAGGCCGCTGATCGGCTCGGTATTCAGCAATCGGCTGCGCATCGGCATGCCGCTACAGACCGATCCCACGGTGATCTACGGCATGGGCGCTTCTTTCGACGGCAACCTGCGCAAAAAAGACCTGCAGACCGACACGCCCTGGAACACCTACATGCGCCCCGGCCTGCCGCCGACGCCGATTGCGATGCCTGGAAAAGCCTCCCTTCTTGCCGCCGTGAATCCGGCGCCCAGCAAGGCGCTGTACTTCGTAGCGCGGGGCGACGGCACCAGCCAGTTCAGCGCGAACCTGGATGAGCACAACCGGGCCGTGAACAAGTACCAGCGCGGCAGGGCCGACCCTTCTGCGAAGACTCAATAGAGAAGACGCAATAGAACATGGCAACCATGGGTGCGCTTTTCATCAGCTTCGAAGGCATAGACGGCGCGGGCAAGTCCAGTCACATCGAGACGCTGGCCGCGCAGTTTCGCGCAGCCGGCAGGTCGGTGACCATGACCCGCGAGCCGGGCGGCACCCCGCTGGCCGAGAAGCTGCGAGCCATGGCGCTCAATGACGCCATGGACCCGCTGACCGAGGCACTCCTGATGTTTGCGGCACGGCGCGACCACCTGGTGCAGGTCATCGAGCCTGCGCTGGCTCGCGGTGATGTGGTGCTGTGCGACCGCTTCACCGATGCCACGTTTGCGTATCAGGGCGGTGGCCGCGGCTTCGACTGGAACGTGCTGTCGCAACTGGAGCAGTGGGTGCAGCAGACCGCTGTCGGCATCCGGCAACCCGACATGACGCTGCTGTTCGAACTCGACCCGTCGATTGCTGCCGAGCGACTTGCCGGTGCCCGTGTGCCGGACAAGTTCGAGTCGCAGCCCGTTGAATTTTTTCGCGCAGTCGCCCAGGGGTATGACAGGCGCGCCCTGCAAGACCCCCGGCGCTTTGCACGCATCCACGCCGACCAGCCGCGCGAGTCCGTCTGGGATGAAGTGCTGTCGGCCGTGCGGGCACGAGGATGGCTGTCATGAGTGCCCAGCCCTGGATCGCCGCACAGGCCGAACAACTGTTGGCCCAGCGCGGCCATGCCTGGTTGCTGCAGGGGCCGTCGGGCCTGGGCCAATTCACGCTGGCGATGGATATCGTTCGCGCCTGGCTGTGCGAGCGGGCGACGCCGCAAGGTGCCTGCGGCAGTTGCGAGAGTTGCCACCAGATCGACGTGCACTCCCATACCGACCTGTGCATGCTGATGCCCGAGACGGTGATGATGGAGCTCGGCTGGCCGCTGGCAGAAAAGGCCCAGTCCGAAATCGACGACAAAAAGCGCAAGCCCAGCAAGGAGATCCGGGTCGAGGCGATGCGCGACGCGATCGAGTTTGCGCAACGCACCAGTGGACGCGGGCGCGGCAAGGCGGTGCTGGTCTATCCGGCCGAGCGCATGAACCACGTCACGGCGAACGCCTTGCTCAAGACACTGGAAGAGCCGGCCGGCGACACACGGTTTGTGCTGGCCACCGACGCCGCGCATCTGCTGCTGCCAACCATTCGCAGCCGGTGCATCGCGCACACGATGGCCTGGCCGTCCGACGAGGAGGCGACGGCGTGGCTTGCGGCGCAGGAGGTTCCTCGTGCCGATATTCCCGCTCTGCTGCAGGCGGCAGGCGGTCGGCCCGAAGACGCGTTGGGCTTTGCGCGCGCGGGTGGCGACCCGAAGATGTGGGCGTCGCTGCCCAAGGCGATTGCTCGTGGCGATGGAGGTGCGATCTCGGGCTGGCATCCGGCGCAGGCGATCGACGCGCTGACCAAGATCTGCCATGACCTGCTGGCCGTCAAAGCCGGTGCGCAGCCGCGATTTTTCAGCCCGGGGGATTTGCCGGTGCCGCCGACGTTCCAGGCGCTCAATGCATGGGCGCGCGAACTCATGCGTGCCGCGCGCACTGCCGAGCATCCGCTCAACGCCGGGCTCATGCACGAGTCGCTTGTGAGCCAGGCTCGGCAAGCCCTAAACTCGAAGTCATGAGCACTGCCGCGCCTTCCACGCCACGCCCGAGCGTCATCCAGCTCGCCATCAAGGAGAAGGCGGCCCTGTACGCCGCGTACATCCCGCTTTTTGCCGACGGTGGCGTCTTCATCCCCACCACACGCGAATACAAGATCGGCGACGACATCTACGTGCTGCTGTCCTTGCCCGACGATCCCCAACGCTATCCGGTGGCGGGCAAAGTTGCCTGGGTCACACCGGCGCGTGCCGCTGCCAATCGCACACAAGGCGTCGGCGTCCGGTTTCCTGCTGATGAGAAATCGCGCCTGCTCAAGATCAAGATCGAAGAGATTCTTGGCGCGCATCTCGCATCCGAGCGGCCTACCCAGACCATTTGAGGCGATGGACCGGCTACACTTTTCGAAGTGTTTGTCGATTCCCATTGCCACCTGAGTTTTCCTGAGCTCGCCGAGCGACTGCCCGAAATCCGGCAGGCGATGGCCGACGCGCAGGTTGACCGCGCCCTTTGCATCTGCACCACGCTCGAAGAGTTCGAGTCGGTCCATGCGCTGGCCACTTCTTACGACAACTTCTGGTGCACGGTCGGTGTCCACCCCGACAACGAAGGCGTCGCCGAGCCCAGTTTTGACGATCTGGTGTCGCGATCGAAATTGCCGCGCGTGGTGGCGATCGGCGAGACCGGCCTGGACTACTACCAGATGCAAGAGCGCAAGGGCGGACGGTCCATCAGTGACATGGAATGGCAGCGCGACCGGTTTCGCACGCACATCCGTGCGGCGCAGGCGGTGAAAAAGCCGATGGTGATCCATACGCGGGCGTCATCCGCCGACACGGTCGCCATCTTGAAGGACGAGGGTGAAGACGGCTCGCCGGGTTCCGCAGGCGGTGTTTTTCACTGCTTCACCGAAACCGCCGCAGTCGCACGGGCGGCGCTGGACCTGGGTTTCTACATTTCGTTTTCGGGCATCCTGACCTTCAAGAGTGCACAGGACCTGCGGGATGTGGCCGCTTTTGTGCCCATGGACCGGATGCTCATCGAGACCGACAGTCCCTATCTGGCGCCCATGCCGTATCGCGGCAAGACCAACAATCCGTCGTATGTGCCGTTCGTGGCCAAGCAGATTGCGCAGTTGCGCCAGTTGCCGGTGGAAGAGGTCGCCGCCGTCACCAGCGCCAATTTCGAGCGACTATTTCCGCAGGCTCGATGATGAGAAACTGGATAAAGAAACTCCCATTACTGGTTGTCGCCATTGGTTTTTCTGTGGCTCAGGCCGGATCGTATGACGACTTTTTCACCGCGATCAAGCGCGATGACGGCAAGACCATCACGTCCCTGCTGAGCCGCGGATTCGACCCCAATACGCCCAATCCGGAGAAACTGGACGGCCTCTACCTGGCGCTGCAAGAGTCCAACATGAAAGCCGCCCAGGCGCTGATCGACTGGCCCAAGACGAATGTGGAGTCGCGCACGCCCCAGGACGAGAGCCCGCTCATGATCGCGGCGCTCAGGGGCCACCTGGAAGTCGTGCGCAAGCTGATCGACCGGGGCGCCGATGTCAACAAACCGGGCTGGACACCGCTTCATTACGCCGCCACGAGCGGGCATGTGCCCATCATTGCGTTGTTGCTGGAGCATCACGCGTACATCGATGCGGAGTCGCCCAACAAGACGACGCCCTTGATGATGGCGGTGCATTACGGCTCGGCGGAAGCGGTCAAGCACCTGCTGGAGGCCGGCGCTGACCCGTCGCTGAAGAACCAGCTGGGCATGACGGCTGTGGATTTCGCCAATCGCGCGAACCGAAAAGACATGGCCGAGCTGGTCGCGGCGGCCATCAGGGCAGGGCAACCCAAGGGCAAGTGGTAGAGCACCCCGGCGATTCGGACCCACTGTCCAAATAACTGTCCAAGTCGTCTGTCCATCTGTTAAGTGCTCTCGTGTGGCGTATTTGCAGCGCTCGCGGTCATATGTCCAATTTAAATTAGACAGTCTGGCGGTCTGTCCATTACATTGATTGGACAGATAAACGCCGAGGCCCACTTGTTCACCAGCAAAGAGGTATTGGAAAAAACCGGGATTTCGCGCGCGACGCTCAACAACTACATCAGTTGGGGGCTCGTGCCGAAGCCACAGGTTTTGCCGCCCCAGGCCAACGATGGGGCGGCGCCCCGCATCGGTTACTTTCCAGACGACATCCTCGAGCGGATCGCCCAGGTTCAACAGCTCAAGCGCGACGGCCTGAGCATCAGCCAGATCAGCGCGCGGTTTGCGGGCAAGCCCGCCCAGGCCGTTCCTGCGCTGACCACTGCGTTGCCGACAGCACAGCCCGCACCCGAGCCGACGCGCCCGCCGCGCCAGCCTGCACCGATTTCATTCGCCGCCCCGGCCACACCGGCCTTGCCGCTGGAAGAGATCACGCATCCGGCTTACCTTGTGAACAGCCGGTTTGAAGTCGTGTGGGCCAACGAAGGCGCGCGGGCCCGGACCTGGCCGAACCATGTGCCGCTGTCGGCCGGCCCGGAGGCGCCCAATGTCTTCAAGTTCCTGATGCGGGATGCGGCAGACAAGGCTGCGGATGCGGTCCTGGGCTTGCACCTGGGCCTGGCCCGGCAGCGTGGCTTGGCCGTAGCCGATGTCTGCCGGGGCGTGCGGACGGAGCAGGGCGCGTTGCTCGCCAGTCTGTACGACAGGGCCACCACCCTGGAATTGCCCATGGTCGTGCGTGTCCGCGTGGACCCTGCCGACCTGACCGCACCGACAAGCCCCTCGCCCGGTGACGCTTACCTGTACGCGCTGACCTTCGCCAAGGCGACGCTCTTCATTTATGTGCCCGACGAAGGCAGCCACTTCAGCCTCGGGCAATGGCTACCGCCGGAACCTGCCGCCCAGGCCGCACCGATGCTCACCGATGTGGCCGTGCTGGCCTGCGATCTGCAGGACGCACGCGGCCTGTGGGCCGAGCTTCCGGCCGGGGAATATTTCGAGCTGGTCAACGAGGTCTGGCTCACCGTCGAGCCGATTTTTCGCAGGCATGGCGGCACCACCGGCAAGCACCCCGGCGAGGGTCTGGTTTGCTACTTCCTGGCGCAGGAGAGCCCCGCGCACCTCTGGAGCGCGGTCGCCGCAGCGCAGGAAATCCGCGTTGCCGTGGAGAACATCAGCCGTCAGTGGCGCTTGCGCAAGGGCTGGGTCCGCGACCTGCACCTGAACACCGGCATTGACGAAGGCCAGGAGTGGAGAGGGCGCCTTCGCGCAGGGTCGGACGCCGGCTTCTCGATGCTGGGCGAATCGGTCCACCGGGCGCTGCGAATCTCGGCATTTGCCCGGGACGGCGCTGTCTGGCTGACCAAGAACCTCGTCGAAAAACTACCTGCCGCCACCCGCGAGCGCCTGAAGTTCGGCGTGCGTCACCGAACAGAAACCGGCGAGATGGTGCTGGTGGCATCGACTTTCGCGCGCGTCGAATATGCCGGCGGCACGGACGCGCTGGTCGCTGAGCTGATTGCGATCAGCGTCCCGGACACCGACCGCGCAGCCGGTCCCAGCCCTGCTTGAATCTGAAAGGCACCCCATGCGTTGGTTCAAACCAAACCTCAGGAGCAGCATCTACGCGATCTTCGGCTCGGGGCTACCGGAAGGTCCGTCAGTGACTCGCATCGATGTGGTCGACATGGAAGTCGTTCGGGCAGAGATGCTGGCGCTGCTGGACGGCGCGGAGGGTGAGAGGGTGCCCAGCCTCAGGCGCCGGATAGCGTATGCCGGCGAAATCCAGGGCCTGTGGTTTCTTCGCGGTGAACTGATGGCAGTGCTGGCCAATTTGCACGGCGAGACTGTGGCGCGGGAGCTGATCGGCGAAGTGTCGCAGCTGTTCGACGGGCTGGTGCCCGAGGGACTCCGGTCGCGGCCGAGTCCGCTGGGCGGCTGAGCGGCTGAAAGGGCGCTTCACTACTGCGGATGTCGCATGATCGCTTGCCGCAACGCCTGGTCTTCGCCCGCCTCGATCAGCAATGTCCGGATGATGTCCCGTTTTAGTCGTACGAGACCCTCGGCGGCGAGTCTGTCGTAGGCCTCAGCACTGGCCGGGTTGGCCTGTTCCCTGGACGTATGGAGATCGTGAACCAGCTTGAGACATCCCAGCCTGAAGCGATGGCACCACTCGTATTCAACCCGCAGGCCGTAGGCGAACGTGACGGACGGATCGGTGCGGGGATGCAAGTCGATCTGACGGAAGACGAGTGCTTCCAGGCTGCGAAGGTCTTCGCGGTCCCCGCGAAGCAAGCATGCGGTCCTGACTTCTTTTAACGCGTGGAACGTCGCCGACCACTCGCAGCATTTCACGGCTTGCTCCCGGCTCCAGTCCGGGTGCGATTTTCTGGCATTGACCACCGCTTCATCGAGATTCGCCCCGCTGGTCAGGGCTTCCAGCCTCCTGGTGAATTCGAGGTGCGCCGATTCGCGCGATGGGGCCAACGGTGCGTGTCGGTCCAGCAGCGTCTGTTCGATCGCCTTGCACACGCTGAAAAGGTGGGGATCGGCCTTGCGGCATAAGTCGTCCTTGATCCGTTCGAGCGCGGCACCCGCCACATGCCGTCGCCGCAGGAAAACGGCTTCCTTGTCGGGCATGCCTGGATACGCCTGGATCATCCTGATCAAGGCGGCCGCATTGGCCTCGGCCCATTCGTCCATCAGGATCTCGAATCGCTGCAAAAAAAGCTGCTCCAGCAAGATGGCGTCCCCGCGCGGCTCTGCGTGGGCGCCGCGGCTTCGCATCGGCCCGTAATACGGCGTGGCCGGTGCGGTTGAAAGGGACAGCGGCGGTGCTTGATTCAGCGGTGATGTGTTCGGCCGGCCCAATTGAAGCGCCCCGCGTTCCATGTTGTCGAGCACCTGATTTGCTTGAACGACCGGGTGCACCGGTGGCTTCACCGGTGGCTTATTTGACCTGCAGCACTTCACGATGGCATTGCCTCCGCCGATTGTTGGGAGCAGGAATCAAATGCGCAACGATGGGGCGTGGCAATCTGTACAGACGTCTCTGTTCTGCTGCCTTTTGCACTTGATACGATGTATATTATGTCAACTAACATCGGAACACGGAATCGATCAAACCTCGACCGTGCGTTCACGCGCCCATAAAAAAAGGCCCCGAAGGGCCTTTGTCTCGCAGTTGCCTGCTGATCACTTTTCGCCGGACTTGATTTCGCCCTTCTTGACGGCGGACGCTGCTTCAGCCTTGCGCTTGGCCTTGGCTGCTGCGCGCTCTTCCTTCGTGGCAGCCTTGGCAGTGCCCTTGCTGGCGTTGGCGGCATCTTCTCTTGGCTTGGATTTGGCAGCTGCAGTGCCTTCGGCCTTGCGGTCAGCCTTGGCCACAGCCTTTTCAGCTGGCGTAGCAGGCTTGGAAGGCGCTGCCTTGGACTGGGCCGGATCGGCTTCGCCCTTGGGTTGTGCATAGGCGCCGACGGCCAGCATTTGTGCGAGCACGATACCGGCTGGAACGAGGATCTTGTACATGGCAATTACTCCTGGAAAGTTGGTTTCATTCGTTGCGGGATATCGTTACTGCATATCCTGATGAGCAGTATTTCATCGAGCTGGGGCTCCGGGCTTGATTCAAATCAACTGAAACGAATGCGGTCGACAACAACGGTTCAACGGGCCGTCTGCTGGCGCTGGTACTCGGACCGCTTCATCGCCAGATACGGCTCGCGGTCAATCTCGTGCAGCTGCGCCGGAAATTTCTCCGTGGCATCGAACCAGTTGCGAAAACGCTTTTCAGGCTGCTCGGCGGGCGGCAATGTCAGCGAGCCGAGATAGCTGTCGATAGCCAGGTAGTAGCGCATCGTGTTGCGTTCGACCAGGCCCCGGATGCCGCCGATATGCCGCGGCGTCGCGCCCGGCTCCTGCTTGTCAGACAGCGTGAACCCGACCTTGTCACGCGCGATGGTCGAGAGATACACCTGCATGGCCATCCGGCTCATCGTGCCGTAGGTGAACGAGTAGCCCATGTGGATGAAGGTGCGCCCGCCGTCCAGAGGCGTCGCCTCCAGCACGATGCGGTAGTCGCGGGTGTCGAATGGCCCATCGGGCGCCTGCATTTCCACTGCGAGGTAATCCGGCGTTGAACTCACCGTGCGAAACGCGAACTTGACGGCCGTTGCAGAGCTGAGCGGCTGGTCGAACTTCTTGCCCAGCCGCAAGTCCAGCTGCGGCGCCCCGGTATCGCTTGCGGCGCGGCAGTACTTGGTATTGAGGTGCAGGATCAAGACTTCACACCACTGCTCGGGCCTGGAAAGCGCCCCACTCACCGCGGCGAACGGCTGCGCGACGACCGCGTGGACGTCGCCCTGTATCGTGCGATCGCCCTCCACCGATGCGAGGTGCACCGGCCCGCGAAACTGGCTTCGCTCCAGTGCGGGCTGCAGCGTCGCATAGCGCTGGCGCAGTGAGGCGCCGCTGGGTGCCGATGCCGGGGCCGTGGTCTGCGCCCACGCGGCCACGGGCACCAGCAGGCACAGCGCAACCCGTGCGATGCGCGCGACGCGCCGCGCCATGGCTTGATGTTGATGAACGTTTTTCATCAGGTGTCTCTTTCCGAATGAATCAATACCCAATCAGGAAAGACACGGTAAGCCGTGCGCTGACCCAGATCAAGCGCGGCGCGCGGTTAATTTGGGCCGCCTTTGCGCCATGTCAAAAGCGCGGCGCATGGACGTTTTAAATTGGGTCCGATGGACCCGTCACCACCCTTCACTTCCTGAGCCAACCCATTGCCAACCTGGTTAACGTCCCTGCTGACCGTACTCGCCGTTCCCGAGTTTGGCTTGTCTTCGCTTTTCATTGTCTCGTTCGTTTCGGCAACGCTCGTGCCGGTGGGCTCCGAGCCCGCCCTGTTCGGGCTGCTCAAGCTCGATCCGAGCCTGTTCTGGCCGGCGATCGCCGTAGCGACCCTGGGCAACACCGTTGGCGGCATGGTGGACTGGTGGATGGGCCGTTGCGCGCAGGTGGCCACGCAGCGCGCGACGGCGGGCCGCGCCCGGCTGAAGGCGCTCGAGCTGCTGGAGCGGCTGGGCCCGAAGGCCTGCCTGCTGTCGTGGCTTCCCCTGGTCGGCGATCCGCTTTGCGCCGTGGCGGGCTGGCTGCGCCTGCCGTTCTGGCCATGCGCGCTCTACATGCTGGTGGGCAAGGCGGCCAGGTATCTCTTCATGACCACCGTGCTCATGCAACTGTTCCCCGGAACCATTTCGCTGCACGGCGCGTGAAGCACGAGGGTCGCGCCGCCCTCCTCCACACAAAGTTACACCGGCACCTGCTTTGCTTACACCTGCGATATGGTCGTTCCACTTATTCGCAATCCTGAATTCATAGCTGGAGCCTGGACATGTCCAAACAATCGATCCTTGTCGCTGCATGCGTCGCAGCGGCATTTACAGCCGTCGGATGTGCCACCAAGCCAGTGGGCGAAGGCACGCACCTGGTCTATCGCAACTCATCCGGTGCACCCTACATGCAGTTCGACTACCCGACGGCGGATTTCTGCCGCAAGACAGAGGCGATCGCGACCGGCGATGTGCGCTGCCAGTCCAGTTCGGCCGGGGCGCAATTGATGGCGCGAGCCACCCTGCGATTCGAGCCGCCGGGCATGGACGTCGTGGGCCACTATGCCGACATGGCCGCTTGCACCAGGGCCAATTCGAGCATGTCGCTGGGCGTGAAGCTGGCGAGCGCATGCGCGCCGAAATGAGCTGACAGATGACAGGTTGTGCCTGAGAGCGCGGCTACGGCTTCCTCGAAGGCATGTTCATGGTGTTTTCACTTCTGCCAGTCAGGTTCTGGACCGTTCGCTGCGACTTTGAATCGTTTGCATGACCAGCGGTTCGCAGCGACTGGCTGCTGCTGCGCAATTGCGTTGTGAATCCTTCGGCCCCGCGATGCGCGGGTAGCTGCGTTGCAGGCGGTCGCGCGACTGGCGAGGATTTTTCTGCTGCGGATTTCTCTGACGCCTCCATCGCCGCCTGCATGGCCTGCTGCACAGGAGAGACAAACGAGGTCTGCGGTGCCGACAGGCCAAACGGATCGGCCAGCGGACTGCCGGCCTCTGGCGCAAGCGCGTCGTTTTGGTGTTGCGCCTGCAGCATGGCGGCTTCCTGCGAACGCTCGACCGCAGGGAGCACGAACAGCTGCGGGTCAAAGGGCACCGGGTCACCGTGCAACCCGCTGTGCAAGGGGTGTTGATCGGCGCGCGCTGCCGTCCCGGCTGGCGTCAACCTGGTAAGGCTCGTGCCCGTGCCTGTGCCCGTGGCTGTTGTCTGCGCGATGGAATTGACAGTGACCGTCACAGTGACCGTCGTCGTTTCGGTCACGCCACCAGAGGTCACGGTGTACGAGAAGCTGTCGACACCGCTGAAGCCTGCATGGGGCGTGTAGATGACACTGCCGCCCTCGCCTGTCGTCACGCTGCCATGAGCGCCCTGGGTGACCGCACTGACGACCGGCGAGCCTTCAAAACTGTCTGCGCCCGCGCCGTTCACACCCTGCAGCAGATTTGCCTCGATGGCGACACCCTCGGGGGTCAATAGCGAATCGGGCGCGATATCGACAACTGGTGCGAGCGCGATGTCCACGGTGCTCTCGGCGGTCAAGCCGCCGGCGTCAGTGGTCAGTATGGACAGCGTGGCGTTGCGGTTGTCGTCGGCGGTCGGCAAAAAGCCAAGGCTGGTCAGGCTGGCGTTGATATCGCCCTGGGTGCCGCTGACGGTGAGCACGGCGCTGCCACTGCTGCCGGCCGAGACACGCGCGCCGCCGGCCAGCGTGAGCTCGAGCGTGCCGTGCGTGACGGTCAGACGCACGGACGTCACGTTGCCGTCGGTGTCGGCGACCCGGATCGTGTGGGCCTGCATGAAATTGAAAGCCGTGTCTTCGTTCGAGGCCACTGCCAACGCCACGATGTTGATTGGCGAACTGTTGACCGGCACCGATGGCACAAGCGGATTCACCGCGACGTCGACCAGGGCCGTCTCGCTGACGCCGCCCGAGGTCACGGTATAGCTGAAACTGTCCGCGCCGCTATAGCCGGGCTCAGGGGTATAGGTGACTGCGCCGCCTTGCGCTATCGTCACGCCGCCATGTGCGCCCTGCGTGACAGCGCTGATGACCGGCGAGCCTTCGAAGCTATCGGCACCTGATCCGTTGTCGCCCGTCAGCAGGTTGGCCGTGACGGGTGCGCCCGACTGGGTGACCAATGTGTCAGCGACGATGTCGGTGACCGGTTCAACCGCGATATTGACCGTACTGACCGCCGCCGCGTTGGCTGAATCGGTGGTGGTCATCACAAGCGCGGCGCTCGCACTGCCCATGCCGTAGTAATCGGCATCTGGTGCATACCCCAGGCTTGCCAGGGTGCTGTTGATATCGGCCTGGCTACCGCTGATCGCAAACGCCGCGCTGCCATTGGCGCCCGAAGATATGACGGCAGCGCCTGCGGGCGTCACCTGGATCGTGCCGTGGGTGACGGTCAATGCCACGCGGGTCACGTTGTTGTCTGCATCGGCTACGCCAATCGCATTGACGCCGGTAAAGCTGAAGACCAGGTCTTCAGTGGCAACGACGGTGGCCAGGAACACGTTGGACGGTGGCTCGTTTTGCGGCTCCGGCGCGTCTGCAGTGACCGTGATGACGACCGATCCTGTTTCGGTGACACCGCCCGATGTGACCGTGTAGGTGAACGAATCCGGGCCGCTGTACCCGCTGGCCGGTGTGTACACCGCACTTCCATCGGAAGCGACCTCGACGCTGCCGTGCAGGGGATGGGTGTGGGCTGTCACCGCACGGCCCGCATCTTCGAAGTTGTCCGCATTCCCGGCGGGCAAGCCGGTCAGCACGTTGAAGGCTGCAATCGTGTCCTGGGTTGTGGTGATGGTGTCGGTCACCACATCGACCTGCGCCGTTGTCAGCAGGTTGATCGCCGGCAAGGTCTTGTTGCCCGCGTCGTCCGTGATGGAAATCGTGAAGACGTCGCTGCCGTTGAAGTCGGCATGAGGCGTGTAGCTCCAGGCCCCGGTCGCGGGGTCGATGCTCGCTACTCCGTGAGCCGGCTGTGCCTCCACCAGAAACACACTGCCGTCGGTCAGCCCGTTGGCATCGGTGACCACCAGCGTGCCGGTGACGGGCTGCGCGGCATCTTCGGTGCCTGTGCCTGTCGTTGCGCCACTGACGATGGCGGGCACATCGACTGGAGGCGCGCTTTCGACCTGAACATTGACCACCGCTGTTTCGGTGACACCGCCCGATGTGACCGTGTAGGTGAACGAGTCCGGGCCGCTATAGCCGCTGGCCGGTGTGTACACCGCACTTCCATCGGAAGCGACCTCGACGCTGCCGTGCAAGGGATGGGTGTGGGCTGTCACTGCACGGCCCGCGTCTTCGAAGTTGTCCGCATTGCCGGCGGGCAAGCCGGTCAGAACGTTGAAGGCTGCAATCGTGTCCTGGGTTGTGGTGATGGTGTCGGTCACCACATCGACCTGCGCCGTTGTCAGCAGGCTGATCGCCTGCAAGGTCTTGTTGCCCAAGTCGTCGGTGATGGAAATCGTGAAGACGTCGCTGCCGTTGAAGTCGGCATGGGGCGTGTAGCTCCAGGCCCCTGTCACGGGGTCGATGCTCGCTAGTCCGTGCGCAGGCTGCGCCTCCACCAGAAACACACTGCCGTCGGTCAGCCCGTTGGCATCGGTGACCACCAGCGTGCCGGTGACGGGCTGCGCGGC
>NZ_JANU01000030.1 GCF_001044395.1 Caenimonas sp. SL110 | reverse complement strand
GCCCGGTCCTCCAACTACCGCTGCTCTAAAAATCTCCGGACACTAGTGGGTCGAGCCCGCAATGACAGATCTCCCCCGGCTGTCATGCCGGACTCGATCCGGCATCCACCGCGAAGCGGCTGCGGCGTTTGAGTTGAAATGGATTGCGGGTCGAGCCCGCAATGACAGATCTCCCCCGGCTGTCATGCCGGACTTGATCCGGCATCCACCGCGAAGCGGCTGCGGCGCTTGAGTTGAGATGGATTGCGGGTCGAGCCCGCAATGACAGCCCTTGTGACCCAGGCTCAGGGCCAGCAGAACTCAGTCGAAGTCAAAACCTCGCAGCGCCGCCTCGATCGCGGCCGCTGTTGCACCCGGTTTTTCCATCGGAAACAGGTGGCTGCCGTCGAGCATCATGGTGCGGCCT
This sequence comes from Caenimonas sp. SL110, assembly GCF_001044395.1. Classification (GTDB taxonomy): domain Bacteria; phylum Pseudomonadota; class Gammaproteobacteria; order Burkholderiales; family Burkholderiaceae_C; genus Ramlibacter. Next base: position 41,353 of record NZ_JANU01000030.1, on the reverse strand, counting down.
TGCGTGACTTCAAGCGTCATCGCCATGCCGACCTGCTTCATCTCTTGAGACTGACGACCGCCGATGAAAGCGACCTTGCACTTCAATGGATGGCGCTTGAGCAAACGATCCAGATTGTCCGGCAGCGTGTTGTAGATCGCGGTCTCGATGTCGCGATCGAAACTCAAGACGCGCTCACCGTCTTCATCGTGCGTGCAATGCCTGATGTAGTCCGCCAGCACGCGGTCTTCCCATTTCGCAAATGCCTTCTTGTGCCGGAAATGCTCCAGCGCGTCATCGGCCGACGGCCAGCGATTCTTGCGCTTGCGACTCACGCGCCCCGGTGACACCGAGCCCACCATCTGCGTGCGCTTCATCGCCCCCAGTGCAGTCGCCTTCCATCCACCCAGCAAAGGCGAATCCAGCAGCAACACCCCGCGCGCCAGATGCGGATGGCGAGCCGCGCACATCAGGCTCAGAAATCCACCCAGCGAATGCCCCACGAGAAACACCGGCTCACCGCGCTTTTCCACGATAGGCACCGTGAAGTCGTGCAATTGCTGCACAAGCCCGGGCCAGTTGTTGGTGACCGGATACCGCTCGTCATGGCCGAAACTCTCCACCGCTTTCACCAGAAAACTGCGCGATCGCAATTCGCTGAAAAGCGCGGTATAGGTCGCCGCCGGAAAACTGTTCGCGTGCGAAAAAACGATGGGTGTCAAATCAGCCGCTCATCAGGCCGCGTGATCTTCTTGAGCGGTTTGCTGCGCCCGGTGTCCACCTTCAGCGGCGTGTCGGTGTGCGCGTCGTCCCAGACCGGGTCGTCCAGGCTGTCGAACACCTCGCGCAACTTTTGCCCCCAGCTGCTGTGCAGCATGCGGTAGTAGGGGTTTTGCATGTCGATGGAAACGATCTTCTCGGTCTGGAAGTTGTTGGCTTCATACACGACCAGGTCCAGCGGCGGGCCGACCGACAGGTTCGACTTCATCGTGGAATCCATCGAAACCAGCGCGCACTTGGCGGCCTCATCGAGCGGCGTGTCGGGTGCGATCACGCGGTCGAGCACGGGTTTGCCGTACTTGGATTCACCGATCTGGAAGTAGGGCGTCTCGGGCGTGGCTTCAATGAAGTTGCCTGCCGAATAGACCTGGAACAAGCGCATGCCTTCACCGCGAATCTGGCCGCCGAAGATCAGGCCGACGTTGAAGTCCACACCCGAGTTCTTGAGCGATTCGGCGTCGCGCTCATAGACGTGGCGCACGGCGTTGCCCAGCACGCGCGCGGCATCGAACATGCTGGTGGCGTTCCAGATCGTGATGGCCTCGCCATCCTTGCCTTCTTTCAGCTGCTCGACCTGCAGCATCTCGCGCACCGACTGCGCAATGCTGAGGTTGCCCGCAGAAAGCAGCACCATGAAGCGATCGCCGGGGCGCTCGTACACGATCATCTTGCGGAAGGTGCTGATGTTGTCGACGCCCGCATTGGTGCGTGAGTCGGAGAGGAACACCAGTCCGGCGTTGAGCTTGATGCCGACGCAGTAGGTCATTTTTTTTCAGTCAGCTTCTTGAGTTGGTACAGGGCGTCGAGTGCTTCACGCGGGCTCATCGCATCGGGGTTCAGCGCGCCGACCGCCGCTTCAACCGCGCTGTGCATGGGCGCGTCGGCGGCGGGTGGCGCTTCAAACAAGTCTACCTGCTCGCGAGCCAGTGTTTGCTGGTTTTCAAGGGCCGTCAATGCGTGGCGCGCGTGGTTGACTACAGCAGCAGGCATACCGGCCAGTTTTGCAACTTGTATGCCATAGCTGCGGCTGGCGGGGCCGGGCTGGATTTCGTGCAAAAAGACGATGTCGCTGCCCGATTCGGCAGCGCTCACGTGCACGTTCACCGCGCAGTGGTGCCTGGCCGGAAACTCCGTCAGCTCAAAATAGTGCGTGGCAAAGAGCGTGAACGCCTGCGTCTTGTCATGCAGGTGCGCGGCGATGCCCGATGCGAGAGCGAGCCCATCGAATGTCGAAGTGCCCCGGCCGATTTCATCCATCAGCACCAGTGAGTTCGCTGTAGCGGCATGCAGGATCTGCGCGGCTTCGGTCATCTCCAGCATGAAGGTCGATTGCGCATTGGCCAGGTCGTCGGCTGCACCAATTCGGGTATGGATTGCATCCATAGGCCCCAGCCTGCACGAGGCGGCCGGCACGTAGGAGCCCATGGAACCCAGCAGGCACACCAGGGCGACCTGCCGCATGTAGGTCGACTTGCCGCCCATGTTGGGGCCGGTGATGACCTGCATCCGCTGCCTGGGCCCCAGGCGCGTGTCGTTGGCGATGAAGCTGCCGCCAGTCGTTTCGGCGAGGCGGCTTTCAACGACGGGGTGTCGGCCCTGCACGATCTCGATGCCGGGTTCGCGCGTGAATTGCGGGCGGCACCAGTTGAGTGTGAGCGAGCGTTCGGCCAGCGCGCACAGTGCATCGAGCGAGGCCATCGCGCGCGCCAGTCGCGTGAGTGCCGGCACATGCGCCTGCAGTTGATCGAGCAGTTGTTCGTACAGCCACTTTTCCCGGGCCAGCGCGCGGTCCTGGGCCGATAGCGCCTTGTCTTCAAAGGCCTTGAGCTCGGGCGTGATGAACCGCTCGGCGTTCTTGAGCGTCTGGCGCCTGCGGTAGTCGGCCGGCACCTTGTCGAGTTGCCCTTGTGTGATCTCGATGTAGAAACCATGCACCTTGTTGAACTGCACCCGCAGGTTGGCGATGCCGGTGCGCGCACGCTCGCGCGCTTCGAGTTCGAGCAGGAAGCCGTCGCAGTTGTCCTGGATGGCACGCAGTTCGTCGAGCTCGGCGTCCAGGCCGGTCGCAATCACACCGCCGTCGCGCACCAGTGCAGCGGGCTCGGCGTGGATGGTGCGTGCCAGCGATTCGGTGCACCCGGCAGGCGGCGACATGGACGCAGCGATTTCGCCCAGCAACCCATCGACGCCGTGCAATTGCAAAGCGAGCTGCGCCGACTTCTCCAGCGATTGCTTGAGGCCCACCAGTTCGCGCGGCTTGACCTGCCGCAACGCAATGCGCGCCGTGATGCGCTCGACATCGCTGCAACCCTTCATCTCTGAACGAAGGCGCTGCCAGAGACCGCCGCGCAACGTGTCGATCGCCTCATGCCGGAGCACAGCCTGCGTGCGTTCGCGACGCGGCTCCAGCAGCCAGCACCTGAGCATGCGGCTGCCCATGCCGGTCATGCAGGTGTCGAGCAGCGAGAACACGGTGGGTGAGTCTTCGCCGCGCAGAGTCTGTACCAGTTCGAGGTTGCGCCGCGTGGTGACGGGCAGGTCGATCAGCTCGTCGTCGCGCTGCACCTGCAGACTCTGCACATGCGACAGGGCGCGGCCCTGCGTGTGCTCGGCAAAGGTGAGCAAGGCCGACGCAGCGGCATGCGCGTGCAGCATCTCATCGGCGCCCCATGCAGCGAGCGTCGCGCTGTTGAGCTGGCCCAGGAGCTTGCGCAAGCCCAGGCCTGAATCGAACTGAAACTCCGGACGCTCGGTCAGTGAAAACGAAGACGCCGCCTTCATGGCCTTCAGGCGTTGCGCAAAGACGGGTGTGACGCCCGAGCTGAACACCACTTCGCTCGGGGCTATGCGTGCCACCCATGATTCGAGCTCATCGCCTGCGCACTCTGCCAGCTGCAACGCGCCTTGCGTCACGCTCAACCATGCCAGGCCCAGCTTGTGGCGCGAGCCCTGGTGCACGGCCAGCAGCATCGCTTCGGACTTGTCATTGAGCAGCTCGGTGTCGGTGAGGGTGCCGGGCGTGACGACCCGCATCACCTTGCGTTCGACCGGCCCTTTGGATGTGGCGACATCGCCAACCTGCTCGCAGATCGCCACCGATTCGCCGTGCCGGATCAGGCGCGCGAGATAGCCTTCCATCGAGTGGAAGGGAACGCCCGCCATGACGACAGGCTCGCCTGCCGAGTTGCCGCGCCGGGTGAGGGTGATGTCGAGCAGCCGCGCTGCCTTTTCTGCATCGCCATAGAACAGCTCGTAAAAATCGCCCATGCGATAGAAAACGAGTGTGTCGGGATGCTCGGCCTTGATGGCGAGGTACTGCGCCATCATGGGGGTGTGAGCTGCAGGCTGCGGACGTGCTTTCTCGTCAATCGCAAGAGTGTCCGTGGATTTCAATCGTTTGCTTTCTTGTCTGTCTTTGTCAGGTGCCTGGCATCGGCGTTCGATGCAAGCCGGCCCATAGGCCAAATTATGTAGTCTGGGACGGCTGATGCTCATTTGGGCATCTTCCAGAAGCCCAAGCTCGACTTCGAGGACAACCGCGCTCCTGTTCGGCAAGCAAGAGAAGGACAACATCGAGCCCAACGAATTGGCCGCCTTTCCGCCGCACCAGGCTCACGCTGTGAGCCTCTGATCAACGATAGTCAGTTGTCGCCGATTTTTGACACTTGCAGGGCGACGCATAAATGCTGCTAAACCGTCGCGCCACGCCTTGCCCTGCGTGCCGGCGATCTCCCCTTTTTGGGCCAGGAGAACGCTCATGAAAATAAACTGCAGACCCGGTGACCTTGCCGTCGTTGTCATGGCTGAGAACGTGGCCAACATTGGTCGAATCGTGCGGATCGTCGGCCCGCATAGCGGCCGCGGCAAGCTCGCCATGATGGGCCGCGGTCAGGTATGGCTCGCTGCCTGTCCACAGGCAATGACCTGGACGATAGGTTCGCGCATATTCCTGCGCACCAAGGGACCGATCCCGGATGAGTGCCTGCGGCCCATCCGGGGGAACCCGGCGCGAGACAGCCTTGAGGTGAAGACCGGTGCTCCGGTTGGAGTTGTCGGAGGCGGGCAATGAAAATCTTCTTCCGCAATGAGCAGGTCGCAAACCAACCGGCGTCATTCTCGCCGTCAGCCTGCAAGCCTGCGCTGGTCGTCCATGACTGGTTGCGGCGTGGACTGATCACCCAGGGCGACATCCACAGTTTCCCCCCGGTGACGCGAGCTGATCTCACGCTCGCACACGACCCGGATTTCGTTCAGGGGATTCTGGACCTGGAGATCGAGAATGGGTTTGGAACTACAGATCCGGAGCTGACCACTTCGCTCTACTACACCACGGGTTCGCTCCTTGCGGCGTCCCGGCAGGCGCTTGGCGCGAACGAAATCACCTGCTCTCCTACCAGTGGTTTCCACCATGCGGGCTACGCGCGGGCGGGCGGATACTGCACCTTCAACGGGTTGATGGTTGTCGCCATGAAGTTGTTGAAGGAGGGCGCAGTCCGGCAAGTCGGGATCATCGACTGCGATGTCCACTTCGCCGATGGAACAGAAGACATCATTGGGCGGTTGAGGGTGAGGAAACAGATCAAGCATCACACCATGGGCAATCGCTTTCGCAGCCGATCCGACGTAGGCCCTGGCGCAAGAGGCTTCTTCAGCTGGCTGCAAACCGCGGTTGAAGATTGCCGCGAAGCCGATCTCGTGATCTACCAGGCTGGTGCGGATCCGCATATCGACGATCCTCTCGGAGGGCTTTTGACCACGGCGGAAATGTCGCGCCGCGATGCGGAGGTCTTCACTCAGTTTCAAGGGCGCGCGCTGGTCTGGAATCTGGCGGGTGGTTATCAGGTGGATGACACTGGGGGCATAGCGCCGGTGCTGCGCCTCCACAGAAACACGTTGCGTGCAGCGCTTGTCGCCCACCAGGAGAAGCCATGAAACCCGACTCACTCATCGACCCGGGGCTGATCCAGGCCTACCTGGAGACCCATTACCACGTGTTTTCGGACGCACCTTTCTTCCTCAAGATCGGCGAACCTTCGGCCGAGTTGCTCAAGCTGCATGAAGCGCAAGGGCTTGACTGCAGTGCCTACGTAACCGCATGGAATCCGTTCAGCCGTGAACTGGAGCCTGGCGAAAACAATGCGCGCAATGCGACTCTCGTTGCCGAACTGCAGGCACGCGGGTTGGCTTTTGTTCAAGGAGAGGGCCGACATCCAATCAGCAACTATGGCGAGGCGAGCTTTCTCATCATCTGCGTGACGCGCGACGAAGCGAAGGCACTTGGCGATCGACATCAGCAGAACGCTGTTGTCTGGTGCGGCAGCGACGCAGTCCCCGAGTTGGTCTTGATGAAGTGAGTGCTCGGGGCTTGCATCGAAGCGGCACATCACTCTGTTGCGAATAGGGCCCAATGAGCACTTCCACTTCCTCCACAACGTTTGGGCGAGAACTCTCATTCCTCGACGTCGCTCTGAACAACCCCCCGGCCTGGTGGCCCGAATTGCTCTCGCTTTGGTGTCCCGCCGGAACACCCGCTGGCGCTTTGGGCTTGCGCCTGGCAATTCGCAACGGCACTTTGAATCTCTATCGCAAGGGGCAGTCGGTGGCCCAGGTGCGCCAGAACCGGGCTGGTCAGATGCAATGGATACTGCACCGCAAGTACATCGAGCGCACCGAGCGTGGGGATATGGACGCCGGTCGCCGTTATCTGACTGCGCCTGCCGACGTCCAGCTTGCCCGCTGGGTGAAGGCCGCCGAGGGCAAAGCCGGCGCGGAGAAGATCGCTATCGATGAAATCCTGGATCACGACGCCAACGTGATCGACCTCGAGATGGGTCTTCCGGCGAGCGGCGACCAGAAGTTTGCGCTTCGCATCGACATGGTGTCTTTGGAGCACGTTGACGCTGCCACGACACGGCTGATGTTCTGGGAAGTGAAAACGTTCGACGACGCCCGCATCCGTACGAGCGGACCTTTGCCTACCGATAGCGGCATCTTGAGGCAGGTGAAGACGTATCAGAAATTCCTGTCCGATCCACACCGTGCGACCCAGGTTTGCTCGGCATACCAGCGATGTGCGAAGGTGCTGCAGCTTTTGGCTCAGTCCATCCACGCCGAGCAGCAGCTGGGCGCGGAGCTTCGTGCGCTGGCAAGTGGAAAAACTCTGGTGCTGGCCGATCAACCGGGCTTGCTGGTGGCGCTGCCCACGCGCGAACTTCCAACGCGCAGCAAGGCCGCCTGGAACGTGCATCGTCGGAAGCTGGAAGACGCCGGCATGAAGCTGCGAATCGAGAAGGTGCAGTCGTTGGACTGACCGTAGGCGTTGCCAGGCAACTTTCATGTAGTCACGCGGGACTGAAAAGGAGATGCTCGATGGACTGGTTTGAACGCCTCACCGGATTTCGCGAGTTGCCGTATGAAGCGACACGAGCGCAGCTCGAAATTGACGGCCAACAACTACGGTCCCTCGTCAATGGAAAGACCTACGGCATCGGACACCTGGAGCTTGTTTCACTCCGGACCTTGCGTGATCGAGTCGCGGGGGCTGGGATGGAGCAGGGGTGCGTGCGGGTCGGAGCGATCAGCGGTGATATTCGCGCGCTGCACCGATCCCCCGAGTTCGAAGGTGCGCTCTTCCAGGTTGCCTCGCAGTTCAACTTGCTGGAGATGACGTCGCCGCATGTAACCCCCGAGATGGGCGTCACCCGTTACGAACACGACCGGACACAGGGCCCCGCTTGTGCGATTGCCGCAGGTGCTGCGACGATTTATAGAAACTACTTTGTGCCCGTCGGGAGTGCAACGGGTCAGTCGAGCAGCCATCAGCTGGATGGTCTCTCGGATTTGGGTCATGCGTTCAGCGTTGCATTGCGCCGCCCTGTAGAGACTTTCTGGACCATGCGTAATGGATACGCGCTATGTTCCAGGCAAGGGTTGCAGGCGATAGACGGCCATCTGGCGTCAATCCCTGGTGCTGAGCGAAATGCCTTGTCAGGCTTGCTTCGGATCGGGCTGCATTGGGATGTTGAAGTGACCGATGCCGATGGACCGAGTCGACCTGTGGTTTCCCAGGCCTATTGCTCGGCTCTTCCAGTGGCATACAGCGACATCAGCAGGCCCGCCTGGAAGGCATTTGCCTCGCTCGTGTTGGAGGCCGCCTATGAGGCGACTGTGCTCGCGGCAATTCTTAATGCCAGGCGAGGGGCGTCCAATGTCGTCCTGCTGACGCGGCTGGGTGGCGGCGCCTTCGGAAACGACGACACGTGGATCGACGAGGCTATTCGCAATGCTTTGCGACTTTGCGCCGGGCACGACCTTGATGTGCGACTTGTGAGCTATGGACCGCCGTCCCGCTCATCCCTGCACATGGTGACCGAGTTCTCCTGAGCGATCCGCTTCGCAGAGGGCCATTGGCGATGCCGCACGAGCTGCGCAAACCATCAGTGGTGCCAGCTCATACGATGAGCCTGCCCCTCAAGATGATCTTGATCGTTCCAACCTGCCACTGACGGCAGTCACTGGTCACCCGGATTCACGAAGCCGCAAGCAGGGTTCACTCCGCTATGCAACCGCTGCGTCCTGTGAAACACTTTGTAGCTGCAAGCGGAGGGGAAATCGCCAATGAGCGAAGTAGTACGTCTCTATCAATACAAAAGTTTGCTCGGCTCAAAGCGTGCGACATCAGTCGAAGATCTGATGGCCGCCCTGGAGATTTCGCGCGCCACGGTGAAGCGCGACATCGCCAAGCTGCGAGACCAGCTTCGCGTTCCGATCCGTTTCGATCGCGATCAGGGTGGGTATGTCATCGAAGAGGGCCAGGGTCACACCGACTCGGAGTTGCCGGGACTCTGGTTCAACGACCGCGAGATCCTTGCGCTGACGACGATCCAGCAACTGCTGTCGCAGCTCGCGCCAGGCTTGCTCGGCTCCAAGCTCAAGCCGCTGCAAGGGCGGCTTAGCCAGTTAATGGAAAAGCATGGGCTGGCTGCCGAAGACGTGGCCCAACGCATTCGCCTTGTTCATGCGGGCAAGCGGCGAGTCACGCCGCAGTTCTTTGAGGCTGTTGCTGCCGCAACGATCGGCCGCAAGAAACTGCGCGTTGCGCACTTCAACCGGCAGACAGGCGACACGGTGGAACGTGAAGTGTCGCCGCAGCGGCTGGTTCACTATCGAGACAACTGGTACCTGGATGCCTGGTGCCATCTGCGTGACGACTTGCGAAGCTTTTCTGTGGATGCGCTGACCGATGCTCATGTGCTGGAGACCAGTGCGAAAGAGATCGCGGCGAAGCGCCTGGACGAGATGTTGAGCGTGAGTTACGGGATCTTCGGTGGCGCACCCAGTGCATGGGCCGTCTTGAAGTTCACGCCGGAGCGTGCGCGCTGGGTGAGGGGGGAGCAGTGGCATCCGATGCAGGAGAGCCGGGAAGAGCCGGATGGCAGCTACGTGCTGTCGGTTCCGTATTCGGATGATCGGGAGATTCTGGGGGACATCTTGCGGTATGGGGCGGATGTGGCAGTGATGGAGCCGAAGGAACTGAGGAAGAAAGTGCAGCAGGCAGGGCTGGCACTTGTTGCGCGCTATGTCTGACCGATTCGGCATTCGGGGGCAACCGCCACAATGTCGCGATAACTAACCTTGATTGCCCACCTGTACGCCTACGGCCACCACTATCTGAACGGCACAGGCGACATCGTGTTGATCTACCCGAAGACCGAGACCTTTTCTGGGCCGCTTCCAGAGTTTCGTTTTCCCGTCTCAAACGGACTCGTGCTGTGGGTGCTGCCGTTTTGCATTGAGCAGCGAGAGCTGCTTTTGCCCGACGGTGTGCTGCGGAATGTTTTTCAAAAGGGAGAAAAGCAATGACTCATGACTTCAATGCCATCGCCAGGCAGCATTCCGCCTATTACGAAGGGGACCGACAGGGGTTTCAGCGAGCGGCGCGAACACTGCAATCGATTTGGCGCCAACGCCAGAACCTGCAAGCTGCGGCTGCCTTGGGCTCTGAGCTACCGCGAGACATCGCCGAGGCCGAACTGCTCAACTACCTCACACCTGGAATTCGTGAAGAGGTCAGCGCGGAGCTAAAGGCTGCAAGTTCGAATGGCAAGTTGTACGGCACCCCACGCATCTACACAAACCTGCTTTCGAGCCAGCCCCTTTGCTTCAACCTCTTTGGGGAGCTGAAGCGCGACCTGGGTCTGGCCACCAGCGTTATAAGCGCCTTGCGTCCCGGCAAGATCCGAAGAGTTTCCAACATCGAGTTCGAGCACTCGCCCGAGCGTTCGAGCAAACGATTCACCGAGGACCGATCTGCCTTCGATGTGTTTGTCGAGTATGAAGCTATAGACGGGGGAAAGGGCTTCCTCGGAATCGAGGTCAAGTATCACGAGGACCTATCGGACAAGGTTGCCAGTCACAAGCCGCGATATGACGAAGTTGCAGGTCTGATGGAGTGTTTCAGGCCTTCATGCTTTCCACAACTGCGCGAAGCGCCGCTGCAACAGCTTTGGCGCGATCACCTGCTGGCGGGGAGCATGTTGAAGGACCGCGATCTTGGTTATTCGGAAGGTGCTTTCATCGTCATTTATCCGGCGGCGAATCCGCATTGCCGGGCAGCCGTCCGGGCCTATCGGCAATGTCTGCTCGATGACTCAACCTTCGATACCTGGACCCTGGATGAGATGGTAGGGGTGCTGAGCCTCGCCACTTCCGCGACGTGGGTCGCTGAGCTCTATGGGAGGTATCTGGATTTCAGCCGATTGAACGATCCGATAGCGCTTGTACCCGCAGGCTCACAGGATGAGCCTCAATAACTTGTGGGAGTCCGCATCTCGCTGTTGAAAGTTCCAGTGCTTCAAGGTCTTGCGGCGAGATGGTCGACTTGCATCATGGCCACTCCACTTCACCAGGAGCGACCCATGACGATTCCAGCATCCACGGTTCCCCCGATTAAGCCGAACTACCGCATGACCACACACGCTTCTGCTCGCCTGCAGCAGCGCGGCATCCCTGCCTGGTACCTCGCGCTCCTGGTCCAGCATGGCAAGACCATTCATGACGGCCACGGCGCTGTGCTGAAGACTGTGAACAAGGCAACGCGCCGAAAGCTGCAGGCTGTTTTGTCGCGCACCGAATATGCGGATGCCGAGCGATATTTCGACGTTTATGCAGTCGTGTCGTGCGACCATGCAGTGATTACTGCGGCGCACCGCACACGCAGAGCGCACTTTCACTGAGTCCCGGCCTCAAGAGAACTCAACTCCCATCCAGATGCAGCAAAGGGATCCCATGATCAGCACCGAAAACAATGGCACTGAAGTCAGCGCAAATCTTGCGCACGACGTCGACAGATTCCTCAATCGCGTCATGGAGACCGCCATCTTCTTTCGGGATGTCATTGAAATCGGTGAGGGCGGTCATACCAAGGCCATCAAGATGCTGCGACCCTGGAACGCCACCCCAACGGCCTTCAAGAAGCTGGTTAACTACCAGTTGTTCGGTGAGCGTGGTCTCCCACTGACCGAAGTAGCAGCGGAGATGGTGCGGCACTGCCCGGTAAGCGAGCTTCCGGACCCGGACGTAGAGGGCCTTGTCGGCCGCATCAGGCAGATGTGTTCGGGTGAGGCACAGGTGCCAATACTTGTCCCGGAACCAACGCGAGAAGAGCGGCATTCGCGCGCGGTTTGGCGGTACGCGCGGTACTTGAAGGCTAATTTCCGGGGCTTTGTGGCCAGGGACACCCGCGCGGTGGAGTGGTTTGTGCAGAGGGCGTGGATCCCTATGGGCAGCGCAACTGACCTTGAGGGTAGTGAACTCTGGAACGAGCATGTCGTGCCCAAGTGCGCAATCGTTGTAGAAGCCGAGCGACGATTCCAGCTGGACCCGAACTGGTCAGTGGACGACATGGCTTGGTGGATCGAGCCGCTCATGGCCATCGTCGTCATCCGGAAAACGGATGCAGCACGGCTCGACGGACCTTTGCGGTTGCGGGACTCGATGCCAGCAGACTGGAAATGGGAGAAGGGTTGTGTGTTCGAACGACTCCACAAGGCGGGAGTGAAGTTCGTCCCACCCAGCGGAATGAGCTGCAGGTGCGAGCAGTGAGCCCGGCCGCTAGCGCCCCAACAGCCCCCTCGGCGATACGACGCGTAGCTCATCCCCAAACCCTCGCAGCCACCATTTCAACTGCTCCGTCCGTGTGACCGTCGCAGAGATCTCATAGTCCCCCGCCACTTCGCGATGGACCTGATCTGCCGACAGCGGCGATTCAAGCAGATGCAATCCAGCTGCCTTGCCAACCCGAATCACGAGTCGAATCTTCGTCCCGTCGCCGAACCCGAATCGCCCGTCGTCGTCGAACTTCTGCAGATCGAATTCTTTCGGACGCTCGAATTCAAGGGTGGTGGCCGACGCGCTGATCACGCGGTGTAGGGCCAAGCTGCGCTCGTTGTCGTAGCCCTTGAATCGGCAAACGAGATACATGCGCGGGCCTTGTTGGGCCAGGCCCAACGGCATGACACTCGCCGTCACGCGGCGGTTTGACGAGTTCTGATACTCGACCTCCAGCCAGCAATTGGCGTAGAGCGCGGAGCTGACGGCGTCAAACACGCCGGGCTTGATCGCGGGTGGAAGCAGTGGCTGCGTCGTACTCACCACGCGAACCTTCTTCATCCAGTCCCGGGCTGCACGGGTCTGCGCGTGGCCGTCGTTGTGTGGCGCGAGCCTGGTTCGTGCCTGCGCAAAGAAGGGTGACATGGACTTCATCACCTCGGCAGGAAGCAGATTGCGCAGATGCTGTTCGGCAAGGGCCAGCATCAGCGACTCCCGTTCATTGAGCCCCGGCACCGAAAGGCCCTTGGCCTGATCTTTCCATTGGTAACCGTAAGGCCGCGTGCGATCGTCCCGGTCAATCTCGAAGTTCTGGGACAGTTCGTCCAGTTGGCGTTGCACGGTGCGCAGGTCGCGCTGCCAACCGGCCTCGGTCATCTGCTGGTGGAGTTCGGCAGCAGAGATTTTTCTCTGACGCGGAATTCGCTTGAGCAACTCCAGTGCGAAATGCACTGTCTCCAATGTGTTTGGCTTGCGCGGCATCCTGAACTACTGGCGCGCCGCGTCGATGCTTGGCGCGTCATCGACTGGGTTGATCGAGTGGCTGCTTCCCGCGAAGTGCGCCCACACGCGAATCATCGCGAAGGTGTCGAGACGGCAATACCGCCAGAGCTGCTCTCGAAGCTCCAGCCTGCGATCAGGGGACGTGGTCGGGTCCGATGCCTCCACGAACGCAACCTGTGCGCCGCCGCCATCCTGCACGCCCGCAAGGTCACCGTATCGCAACTCCGGGGCAATGGCAGGCAGCACCGCCTTGATGCTCCAGCTGCCCTGCTGCGAAGGGTGGTAGTAGCGGGCCTGAGCAATGGGCAGCAGGTCAACCAGTCGCGCATCGATTGCGTGCAGTCCTGCGGCCAGATGGGGGAGTTGCGCAGCCAGCTCCCGCAACCGTGCGCCTTCGAAGCCTCTGTTGTAGACGAAGATGGGCCCGGTGCCTTGCGCGCATCTCAGTAGTGCGTCGGCAAATGCCAGGCGCGGGTCGTTCCCGGTGAGATCGAGGAATCCGGCGTGCTGGAGGCTTCCGTCAGGCAGGAGCCTATGCACTGAAAACTGAAAGGGGATTTGCTGGTAAGGCCGCGTGCCGGCCCACCGAGGCACCGCATAGTTGATCGTCTCGAAGTCCAGGAAGAGCGCAGGCAGGCTGTGCGCCGCAATGTCAGCTGCGGCACCCGCTGCATCGAAGTAGATCTCGTTGCGCAAGGTGTGCGCCTTGACCCTCTGCTGCGTTGCGTTGAGCAGGTTGTCTGGTACATCTGACAGGCTGCGCACGTCGCGCGATGCGACATGTGCCTTGAGCGCTTTCGCCTGAACGCGCGGCAACCAGTGCACCGGGTACTGGACGACCCCGCGCAGCGCTTCGTCCTGCTCGCGGCAGTGCGTCATGAAGCCGCATTCAAATGGATCGTCGCAGTGGTCGCTCGTGTCCACCGCCGGTGGTTCTGCGCGGGCCGCCACCTCATGGGCCTGCCTGATCCACTCGTTCACTTCATCCGCCCGCGAGCTTGCTTCTTCTGTCAGGTCCACCTCCACCAGCAGGCCCTGGTAGTCGTCATCGCCAGGATAGGTCCAGCTGCTGTCGATGTGGGCTACGGCTATGGCAGACAGGGGTACGCCGGCCTGTGTGGCGACGTAGTGCTGGATGGCTGCGTCGTCGCGGTGATAGTCCTTCACCCTGGTCGAGGACTTGACCTCGACCATCCGCCAGCTTGTGGCATTGCCATGGGTGTCGGGCAGCAGAACATCAGCAAGCGCGAGCGCTGCCTGTTCCGTCGCTATGGTTACCGAGAACCCCGCCTCAAAGATCGGCTGTCTCCCCGTCAGCAGCTCGCGTGTCTGGTTCAACAGTGCGGACATGCCGATAACACCCAGGTCCAGTTCAACGCCGGTGCCCGTGGTGTCATAGAGTTTCCTGGCGATGCCGCCGACCGAGTGGCCCACCGCGAAAGACGCCTGCGTACCCGCAGAGTCAGACCTCAATTCGGGCTGGTGCACTTCCAGCCAGAGGCGCTTGGGGCATTGCCTGAAGGCAATCAGCTTGGATTTCGAGAGAGTTCGCATGTCTCCACTCTATGGAATGCAACGACAGAATGTGTCGCATGGAATACCGCCCTGATGGTAGTGATGTCAGCGAAATACGCAAGCGTCAGATAAAGCCCATCGCAGCCCTGGAACCCTCGGGCTTCACATCGTGCTCTGATTCCAGTTCGGTCACCCATTCATCGATGTCGAGCGTGAGTTCAAGCGCCCGGACTCGCTTCACGACATTGGCAAAGTCGCCGGGTGTGAGCTGATCCAGCCTGTTCATTCGCCGCAGAACCTCGTGACTTGGTCGGGGAGCCGCGCCGTCTGACGTCGGCTGCCATCCGAGCGCGGTTTCGTACAGCATTTCGAGGCGCTGCTGCTCGCTTAATGGCAGGAACCCCAGCCGAAATGTGAAGCGTCGCATGAGGGCTGGGTCGAGTCTGCGCGCGTGATTGGTTGCGCAGACGAAGACGCCGTCGAACGCTTCGACGCGCCGCAGAAATTCGGCAGTCACAGCCAGATCACCACGGTGGTTGGCTGCATCGCGCTCGCTCAGGAGCGTGTCGGCTTCATCGAGAAACAGCACCTCGCGCTGCGCGTCGCATTCGGTGAACATGCGCGCCACGTTTCGTTCGCTCTCGCCGAACCACATGGTGTTGATATCGGCGGCGGTCTTGTAAACCAACTCCCTGCCCAGGCGCTGCGCGATCTCGGCTGCGAGTTGCGTCTTGCCGGTGCCTGGTGGACCGCTCAGGAGCAATGTTCCCCTCCCCAGTCTTTGCAGGCCGCCCAGGATCGCTTCAGGATCGAGTTTTTCCTTGACGTTGATGTAACGCAGATCGAAGCGGGTTGCCCGCACAGGCACGGACGCAGCAATGTCTTTGCCCAATGCGAGCAGGTTGTCTGTGAGCATGTGGCGCACGGCGGTATCGATAGCAGGACCTGTCACGCCAGCGAGCGTGGCAAATCGGGCGCTCGTGGCCAGGATGGCAGGGCTCACATGTTCATGACTGGCAATCGAACTCACGAGGTCCGGTGAGCACCCGATCGGATCGAGATGAGCATGTGCAATTGCCTGGCGAACACCGCGCGGCGTCGTTGGAAACTGCATGCAGTAGGTGAAACGGCGCAGGTAGGCTGGATCGATATGATCGATCTGGTTGCTGATCCAGATCACCGGGTTCAGGTTGCCTTCGAGCAATCCATTCATCCACGCCTTGCTGCCTTCCTTCTTTCCGAACACGCGCGCCAGCGGACTGTTGTAGTCGGCTTCGAAGATATCTTCAGCCTCATCCAGGACCACGATGCTGCGCTGCGCGGGTGCAAAGGTTTGCGTCAGGGCCATATTGGCCAGACGCTCATTGCGTGAGGCAGCGGCATCGTCCGCGTCGGTGTCGGTCACGCTGAATCCCTGGGCACCTGCTCTGGCAATGAGGTCGGCTGCATAAGCGGTCTTGCCGGTCCCCGGCGCACCGTACAGCAGGATGTTGACGCCGGAAGCACCTGTCTTGAGTGTGTTGGTGAGCAGTGCGGTGAGGAGTTGGCTTCGCTCTTCGAGATGGGGCCACGCCAGTGGGATGGAGCAGCGCTGCTGCGACAGCGGCTTGAGAATCAGCGCCGCCATGTCTTCCATGCGATGCACCCTGCTGCCAAGGAGCGTGGAGCCCTGTCGGGTGAGCCTCAGCGCCTCTTCGAGGTCACGCTCGCTCAGCGCCAATCGGCCCAGCAGGCCGCTGCGTCTCAGGTTGTTCTGTGAGCCAAGGCATGCCCGGGCTTCCCGATCGCATGGCACCTCGAGTGCGGCGGACAATGCCTGAACCTGGCGCGACGGTCGAGTGAATCGTGCGAAGGGCGAAGACCCGATCGTGCTCGTCTCGATCGCACTACTGAGTGCGAGCATGGCGCGTTCAGTATTCGATAGCCCCAGCAAGTCGGTGAGAAGCGACACGTTGGCGTCAGAGGGAGCGTGTTGCGTTTCGACGAAGCCCTGAAGCTGTTCTTCGACGGCGTTGAAGAGCGGCCTGAAGATCGGCCTTGCGAAGACCAGGCCCTCGGCCAGCAATGTCATCACATCGAGATCGGGTGTGTCCTCGGGGATGGGGTTCTTTGCAGTGGCTCGCGACGTGACCCATGGCGGGAGCAGGTTGGCTTCTGGTGCTTCAAGCTTCTGGGTCGAACGCGGTGCGCTTCGGCGTGCATGTTCCATCAGCGCCTGGCGCAGCAGTTTTGGCTGCCTGCGAATGAGCGGCCAGAACGGCGTAAGCAACTCATGAAGGTCCACTTCGTCGGCGCTATAGGGTATGTATCGGTAGATTCGCAGAAGGCTCAGGCACACCCGGTTGTTGGCGATACTGACGATGTCTTTCGATTCGGGGGTCCACTGATGCCGGTGCGAATGGCGCGTCGGGTGTCGTCTGGTCATCGATGCTGCCTCAGTCTGGGGAGCATCGCAGTGTCGGTATTGAGGCGACATCTTGTGTCGCACAGGTTTGGGACGGCTTTATGCGCTTGCTTCGCAGAGGTCTTCAGGCTGAGGCATGTGACGGTGCGTTCTGCCCGTATTAACAGTGACCGACCCCTACCGCCGTATCAATGAAACTGAAAAAGTCCGCAGTTGCGAGGTTAATCGGGGCTGCGCTCGATCATCGATTTCTTGCGGACTTGTCTGCGGGCGACGCTGCTGCGTGAGCAATCTCCTTCTTCGGCCTTCCACCTTTGATGCCATTGGCGACTGCGGCTGCCTTCTTGCGCTCTGAGGTGCGTGCGCCGCCTGCCGCGCCAAAAACTCGTGCTACCGCTTTCGCCAGGTTCTTGGCGGCGAATCCATTCATCAAAGCTTCGACATTGATGAACCTATCCAGACGCTCGGCCACGATCGTGTCGCCTGAAGGTGTCAGGTAGAGGGATTGAAGGTCCTTGGAGGTGGCACCACTTAGCTCGCTGACATCCGCCAATGGCAAGCCAATGCTGCCGCCTTGGGCGAAAAAGAGAACGAGCTGCCGATGTGCGCGGTCGTACTCAACCGAGTTCAATCCCGTGCGCGGAGCGACCTTGGCCCGACGAAGCTCTGCTTCATACTTCTCATCGCTGATCTCAAATTTCCTGCGCGTGGCCATGTTTGCTCCTAAGGGCACTTGCCCGTGTGTATGACATCGCTTCCAAGCGCCGTGAATTCGACGGATTTCGTTGCAGGGTCGTAGGTCGCCGACTTCGGCTTAACCGTCAACACGGCCGGCGAGATGACCGACTTGACCATCTTCGCCTTTCCCTTGGGCCCTCTGGCGGGCATCGTTGGTTTCGCAGTCTTCACCGATTTTTGAGGCGGCACCGTCCGGAGGATTGCGCCATTGAGCTCAACTTGCTTGTTGTCGAGGCAGAGTTTTTTCAGGTCTCTCCACCACTGCGCACGACAGTCTTCAATACGAGCCCAGACCTCAGCCATGCAGTCTTCGATCTCGCTCTTGGCTGGCTGGCCGCACTTGATCTGCCAGTCCAGTTCGTCAGAGGCGTATGAGAAGAACACGCGAATCTCCCACCCCTGCTGCGCATTAGCGGCGTGAACGTGCGCAGGGCAGTGATCCGCCGTTCGGATGAATAGGACGGTGCCCGGTATCTTTGCGATGGTCCCCAAGATGATGTCCGAAAACCCAACTGTTTGGGTTATAGAACTCAGAATAACCCAACGGCTTGGGTTGGTAAAGGGTTAAAGACGATTCGGAGCGCGGGAGGCTTCCCCCAGATGAGTGGACTGCCTCGAGGCGGTGGGTGACGGGTGCCGCCCCACCTGCCTCCAGCGCACAGTCCCGCCGGCTCCCGTTGCGGGTAAGTCCTAGCTGGCACCGCGCCGGCCAACCCTCCGATAATCCGCTCTGATTAAAGACCGACGCGACGGTCTATTTGATCTACCATCCACACCAGGAGCCAGCATGAACCGGACACTTTTCAAACTCACGTCGGTGGCGTTGTTGGCCGCCTGTGCCTTCGGGCCTGCAGCGGCGCAGCAGGGCGTCACCGACACCGAGATCCTGATTGGCGACATCCTGCCGCTGACCGGTCCGCCGGCGCTGCTGGGCGTCGCGCACAACCTGGGCGTCAAGGCCGCAGTGGCCGAGGTCAACGCCAGCGGCGGCATCAATGGCCGCAAGGTACGCCTGATCTCCGAGGACGATGGATACGTGCCGTCGCGCACTGTGCAGGGCATTCGCAAGCTGATCAACAGCGACAAGGTTTTCGCGCTCACTTCGGTGTCGGGCACTGCGCAGGCGCAGGCGGCCATGCCGCTGATCCAGCAATCGGGCATTCCCGCGATGGCGCCGCTCACCACCTATGAGGGCCTGTACAAGCCTGTGGTCAAGAACGTGTTTGCGGTGGGTTACGACATGGCCGATGCGGTCCACGAACTGGTGTCGCGCATGGCCGAGCGCTACCCCGGCAAGAAGTGGGCATTGATCTCGCAGGACGATGACTATGGCGAGAATGTCCGTGCGGGCTTCGAGCGCGCCGTGAAGGACAAGAAGCTGCAGGTCGTCTCCACGCAGATCTACAAGAAGGGCCAGCAGGACTTCTCGTCTGAAGTCCTGAAGGTCAAGCAGTCGGGCGCGGATGCGTTGATGGCCGGTGGTGTGCTTGGCGAAAACGTCGCCATGACCAAGGAGCTGGAGCGCATCGGCCACAAGATTCCGACGGGCGTGACGTATGTGTCTCGCGTGCCTGCCAGCGCCAAGCTGATGGGTTCGGCCGCCGAGAACGTCTACACGGTGGACTACGTGTACCTGGAAGGCACACCGCAGGCCAAGGTGTTCCAGGAGAAGCTGGCCAAATTTCTCGCGGCAGAAGAACTGCCGCGGGTGAACCGCTATTCGTTCACCGGCTACTCGGCAACGCGTGCCTTGTTCGATGCGATCGGTCGGTGCGGCAAGGCCCTGACCTGGGATTGCACCAAGGCCGAACTGGAGAAAGTCCGCAACCTGGAAACCGGCGCGATGACCCCCATCAGCTTCAGCCCTACCAACCATCTGGCCGCGCCCAAGCTGTTCCTGCTGAAGGCAGATACGGCGTCGGCGACCTACAAGGCCGTTGAGTGACACAAGCGTCCGTCCTGTACGAGGTGAACGATGGCGTCGCCATCGTCACACTCAATGAAGCCGAGCGCATGAATGCGCTCTCGGAATCACTGCAGGCGGGCCTGCTGGACGCCATGGACCGCATTCGCGCAGACACCTCGGTGCGCGCAATGCTGTTCACCGCGCGTGGGCGGGGCTTTTGTTCGGGCGCGGACCTGAAAGACTTCAGCCAGCGCAGCGCTGAACTGCAGCCCGGCGACTCGCTGGGCGCATACGTGGGCCGCATGATGGAGACGACCGGCAACCCCATCGCCAACGGCCTGGCCACGATGCCGGTGCCTGTGGTGTGCGCCGTCAATGGCGCGGCTGCGGGTGGCGGATTCGGGCTCGCATTGGCATGCGACATCGTCATTGCCGCGCGTTCCGCGATCTTCTATTTGCCCTTCGTGCCGGCGCTGGGCGTGGTGCCGGACATGGGCGCGACGTGGACGCTGCTGCGGTCTGTCGGACGGGCTCGTGGCATGGGCCTTGCCCTGTGCGGCGACAAGTTGTCAGCCGACAAGGCCGCCGAGTGGGGAATGATCTGGGCCAGCGTTGCCGACGACGAACTGCAGGCCGAAGCGATGCGCGTCGCCCGCCGGATGGCCGCGTTGCCGGGCCATGCGATTGACGAGACGCGCGCCTTGTTCGACGCCGCCGAGACCAACACGTTTGCAGAGCACCTGGAGCTCGAGCGCCAGCGCCAGCAGGTCCTCATCGACGGTGAGAGCTTTGGGGAAGGCGTGCGCGCGTTCGTGGAACGGCGCAAGCCCGTGTTTCGCGGCCGCTGAAGGCCGCCGCCCACCACCGGGCCTGCCGTCAAAGGCGCTTGCCCACTTCTTCGAGCATGACTTCGGTGGCGCCGCCGCCTATGGTCTGTATGCGTGCATCGCGGGTCATCCGCTCGATCGCCATGCCGCGCATGAAGCCGCTGCCGCCGTGCAGTTGCAGGCAGCTGTTGACCACTTCGACGTTGACCTCGCACGCAAAGATCTTGGCCATCGAGATTTCGCGCACGCAGTCCTTGCCTTGCGCTTCCAGTTCGGCTGCCGAGTAGGTGAGCGCTCGCGCTGCTGCGACCTTGGTGGCCAGCATCGACAGTTTCTGCCGCGTGGCCTGCAGGTCCCACAGCGTTGCGCCAAAAGCCTGGCGCGTGCGAACGTGGTCCAGCGTGATTTCGATCGCACGCGCACTCGCACCTATGCTGCAACCGGCCATGACCAGGCGCTCGTTCTGGAAGTTGTCCATCACGGCGTAGAAGCCCTTGTTCAACTCGCCCAGCATGTTGGCCGCCGGCACGCGCAGGTTGTCGAAGTAAAGCTCGGCGGTGTCCGAACACAGGTCGCCGTGTTTTTCAAGTTCGCGCGCGACCACCAGGCCCGGCGTGCCCTTCTCGACGATGAACAGCGAAATGCCGCGGCTGCCCTTGGCCTGCGGATCGGTGCGCGCAGCCACGATGTAGATATCGCCGTACACCCCGTTGGTGATGTACAGCTTGGAGCCATTGATCACCCAATGGTCGCCGTCTGGCACTGCGCGCGTCTTCATGCCGGCCACATCCGAGCCGGCTCCCGCTTCGGTGACTGCGATGGCGACGATGCTTTCGCCGCGAATGATCGCCGGCAGGTACTTGCGCTTTTGCTCCTCATTGCCGCGTCGGCTGATGTGCGTGGATGACATGTCAGTGTGTACAAGCACCGATGCGGGCACGCCGCCGTAGCCGCTGCGCCCGAGCTCTTCGGCCCAGAGCACGGAAGCGACCGGCCCCATGTCGGTGCCGCCATGCTCGACGGGGTGGCGCATGCCCAGCAGGCCGAGTTCACCGAGGCGGCGAAAGATGGGGCGCGGTATGCAGCCTTCCTTCTCCCAGGCATCGGCAGCGGGTATGACTTCCTGCACGACGAAGCGACGGATCTGGTCGCGCAGCATGCGCAACTCCTCGGTGATGCAGGGCGGGTCGGTCAGCTCGAATGTGGCGTTCATGGGTGCGTGGATGGTCGGATGCGTGTTGTGTGGTTCAAAGCAGCTTGGCGACTTCGTCGAGCATCACGGCGCTCGCGCCGCCGCCCAGCGAGAAGGGGCGTGCATCGCGGAAGATGCGCTCGATTTCGGTGCCGCGCATGTAGCCGGCCGCGCCATGGATCTGCACGCAGCCATCGGCCATGCGCTTGAGCATGTCGGGGATCTTTGCCTTGAGCATGGATGTCTCCAGGCGGACGCTTTCGCCCTTGTCCTTCTTTTGCGCAGCGTGATAGAGCAGCAGCTTGGCGGCACTGAGTTCGGATGCGTAGCCGGCCAGTTCGTGGCGGATGGCCTGCAGGTCCCACAGCGTGCGGCCGTATGCGGCGCGCGTCTTCGCGTGTTCGAGCGTGATGACGAGTGCGCGCTCCATCATGCCAACGCACTGCGCGCACATGCTCATGCGTTCGCGCTCCAGTCCCTGCATCAGCATGTAGAAGCCCCGGCCTTCTTCGCCGAGCATGTTGTCGGCGGGCACAGCGAAGTTGTCGAAGAACAGCTCGCTCATGTCGGAGGCGCACCAGCCGGTTTTCTCGAACTGCTTGCCGGTGGTGAAACCCGCGCCGCCTTTTTCGATGAGGAAGATGGAGTAGCCGCTGGCCCCTTTCGATTCGGGATCGGTGCGGGCGATGGTGATGAACAGGTCTGCCGAGTGCGCGTTGGTGATGAAGGTCTTCTGGCCGTTCAGGATCCAGTGGTCGCCCTTTCTCACGGCGGATGTTTTCATTCGCGTGAGGTCAGACCCGCCGCCGGGCTCGGTCACTGCAAATCCCAGGATTCGCTTGCCCGATGCGATGTCGGGCAGGTAGCGATTCTTTTGTGCTTGCGTGCCGGCCCGCACGATCACGGGGGCGGCCATGTCTGCATGGTCCGAGATCGACGCTGCGAAGCCGCCGAAGCTGGAGCGGCCGATTTCTTCGCCGAACACCAGCGCGCCCCTGGCATCAAGTTCAGTGCCGCCGAACTCCGAGGGAATCGCCAGCCCGAGAAAGCCGAGCTCGCCCATCTGCCGGTAGAGCTCGCGCGGCAGCATGCATGCGGCTTCCCATTCGTGCGCGCGAGGAACGACCTCACGCGCAATGAATCGGCGCAGCTGTTCGCGGAACTCGCGCAGTTCGTGCGACAGGTAGGTCTCGTCAAGGTTCAGCATGAAGTCACTCCGGGGGAATTCAGTCGTTGAAAACAGCGATGCGTTTCTCGCGCGATGCACGCACGGTCTCGACCTGGTTGGGCGTGCCCAGCAGCTTTTGCTGCTCCACGCATTCGGCCAGGAGGCCCGGCGCTGCGGCTGTAGCGCTCTGGGCGCCCAGCAATCGCTTCATCGCGCGCACGGCTTCAGGGCTTTTGCTGGCGATCTCGCGCGCAGTGTTCAGCGCGAGCGCCTTCGGATCGGCAACCACGCGCGTGACCAGGCCGTAGCCCTGTGCTTCGACGGCCTCGAAGGTGCGGCCTGTGAAGGCCAGTTCGCGCACCACGTCGTCGCGCATCAGGTCGTAGAACCGCACCGTGCCGCCCATGTCGGGCACCAGGCCCCAATTGACTTCCATGATGGACATGCGCGCGTCGGGCGTTGCGTAGCGAAAGTCGGCGCCCAGGGCCAGTTCGAGCCCGCCCCCCAGCGCAAAGCCGTGCACGGCCGCAATCACTGGCACCGGCAGTTCGCGCCAGATCCAAGCCGCATACTGGAAGCGGTTGCACAGGCCGTGCGTGCGCTCGACAAGGTCGCGCGTCCCGGCGATCGAACCATCTTTCATGTCGGCGAGCACCTGCATGTCGATGCCTGCGCAAAAGCCCTTGCCTTCGCCCGCCAGCACAACGGCGCGCACGGTGCGGTCTGCTCGCAGGCGTTCGCCCGCCGCAATCAGGGCGTCGAACATCGGCCCATCCAGGGCATTGGATTTGTCGATGCGCACCAGCGTCACGCGGGCCACCCCGTCACCATCGACCTGTACTGAAACCCGTTCGTTGTCGTTCATTCAAAGGACTCCTCGGTCAGGCGTTTCGCCACTTCTTCCAGCATCACTTCGGTCGCACCGCCGCCAATGGTCAGGATGCGGGCGTCGCGCGTCATGCGCTCCATCGGGCAGTCGGCCATGTAGCCCGCGCCGCCGTGCAGTTGCAGGCACTCGCGCATGACGTCCTGCACGGTCTCGCCGGCCAGTGCCTTGACCATCGACACTTCGCGCACGCAGTCATGGCCCTGCGCCACGCGCACGGCGGTTGCTTGCACCAGCGACCGCACGGCCTCGTGGCGCGCGGCCAGCATGGCAAGCCGCTGGCGCGTCGCCTGCAGGTCCCACAAGGTGCCGCCGAAAGCGCGACGTGACTTGACGTGCGACAGCGTGACCTGCAGGGCTTTTCGCCCCAGGCCCACCGCCATCGCGCCGAGCACCAGGCGCTCGTTTTGAAAGTTCTGCAGGATGGCCTGGAAGCCCGCGTTCTCTTCGCCGAGCAGGCAATCTGCGGGCAACTTCGCCTGGGTGAACACCATGTCGGCGATGTCCGAGGAATGCAGCCCCAGCTTGCGCGGCATCGGCCTGATCTGCAGGCCGGGCGTGTCCGGCTGCACGATGAACAATGAGATGCCGCGAGTGGGTTTGGCCTGCATGTCGGTGCGCGCCGCGACCACCATCACGTCGCCGTGGACGGCGTTAGTTGCATAGGTCTTCACGCCATCGAGCACCCAGCCATCGCCCTCGCGGCGCGCGGTCGTTCGCATCGCGGCGAGGTCCGAGCCGGCTTCGGGCTCCGAAACCGCGATGCCGCAGATCAGGTCGCCAGCGAGCATGCCGGGCAGAAAGCGTTTGCGCTGCTCGGGGGTGCCGCGATGCGCGATGTGGGTAGATGACATGTCGGTGTGGATCAGCACCGCCTCGGCGACGCCCCCGTACGACGAGGCAGAGATCTCCTGCGAGAACACCACCGAGCCGATAGGCCCCAGGTCCGTGCCGCCGTCTTCTGTGCGATGGCACACCCCCAGCAGGCCCGCAGCACCGAGCGCGCGGAACGCCGAGTGCGGCGTGGTGCCGGCTTCTTCCCAGGCATCGCCGTGAGGCGTGATGTGTTCCCGCACGTGACGCCTCGCGGCACCTTGAAGCTGGACGATGCGAGGGTCGTCGAAGGACGTCGGTCGGGTCATTTGCGGATCATATAATAAACCGACACGGCGGACTATTAATGGTTTTCCCGGCAGCCCGTATCCGGATGCTTTGCGGCGCAGCTCAACCGTTGCGCGTCATGCGAGCGGCATGGCGATGCGGCAAAATCGCGGCGATGAAACCGATCCTGCTTGTCCCTGGCCGTACAGACTCTCTCAGCGGCGGGTACTCGGCGCCCGTGCAGGCCGGCTGATGGAAGAGGTTTCGCCCGCAAAGCCGCTTCGCACGCTTCGTTTGCTCGGGGTGCTCAGCCTGGCGATCCCGTTGCTGATCTATGCCGCATTCGGTGCGTTTCGTTATTTTGATTCGAACGTGCTGGCCGAAAAACGCGTGACCCGGTCGCTGCGGGTCGCGTATGACCATGCAACCAACGTCCTCAAGAGCGCTGAAGCCTCCCAGGACCGCCTGCTCGACCAGGTCTCGGGCAAGACGCTGGGGGAACTGCGCGATTCGCAGGAGAGCCTGCACAGCCTGTTGCTGGCCTACATGAAAGACCGGCCGCAGATCCAGTCGATCTGGATCATCGGTGCCGACGGCGCGCCGATCGCGACCAGCAGGTTCTTGCCGGTGCAGGCGCTGGACTTCCAGGACCGCGCGTATTTCCAGTTCCACAAATCGGGGCAGGGCGGCCGCTTTGTCTCGGCCCCGTTCGTGTCGCGCACGACCGGCGAGAAGATCATCGACATCAGCGCGCGCTTCAACGGGCCGCAGGGGCAGTTCGGTGGCGTGGTCAACATCAGCCTTTACGCCTCCTATTTCGAACGCTTTTATGCCGACCTCGTCTCCGATGAGCCGGGGCTCGCGGTGAACCTGTTTCACCAGGACGGTGCCATCTACACGCGCTGGCCGCTGGTGGACAAGGCCCCGGATCGCCTGGGCCCGAACAGTCCCGTGCTCAAGCGAGTCTTGAACGGTGAATCGTTCGCGCAGTTTCGCGGCATCTCGTCGATCGATGGTGCCGACAGGCTGCTGTCTTTCCGGCGTGTGGGCGCGTATCCGATTTATGTGGGCACCGGAATGAACCTGTCGATCCAGCGCTACGAGCTCGGCAAGGAACTCGCGTTGCTGCTGGCGCTGGGACTCGTCCCCTTTGCTGCACTGTTCTACACGGCGCAGGTCGCCTACCGCCGCACGCGCGACGCGCTGGAATCGGCCGAGCGGCTGAGGACCGAAACCGCAACCCGGCAGCGGGCCGAGGACGCCTTGCGCCAGGCGCAAAAGCTGGAGGCGCTCGGGCGTCTGACAGGGGGTGTCGCGCACGACTTCAACAACGCATTGATGGTCATCAGCAACAACTCGTTCCTGCTCAAGCGGCATGTGGCCGAGCCGGGACAAAAGCAGCTCGGCTCGATCATGAGGGCCGTGGATTCGGCCACCAAGCTGACCCGGCAATTGCTCGCGTTTTCGCGGCGGCAGGCCCTGGTACCCGAGCGGGTCCAGTTGCAGGAGCGCCTGCCTTCAGTGGTGGATCTGATCGGCCCGGTGCTGGGCAGCCAGATTGCCTTGTCGGTCGCGGTGGCGCCCGATACGAAGCCGGTCATGGTTGATTGGGCCGAGCTCGAACTGGCTCTGCTCAACCTGGGAATCAATGCACGCGATGCCATGCCGGGTGGCGGCAAGTTCTCGATCAGCGCGCGCAACGCCCTTGAAAAGGTGCCGGAAAAGTTGGGCCGGGAAGCGGTCCTCATCGAAGCGGCGGACACCGGCGTTGGCATCGAGCCGGCGGCGCTCGCCAAGGTGTTTGAACCGTTCTTCACCACCAAGCCGGTGGGTGAGGGCACCGGCCTGGGGCTCGCGCAGGTGTACGCGCTTTGCGACCGCGCAGGCGGTGTCGCGGAGATTCACAGCACGGTGGGCGTGGGCACGCGGGTATGCCTCTTTTTCCCGCCGGCCGGTGGCACCGAAAGCGCGGCGGCTCGCGTTCTGGCGCCCATCAATCGCGACCTGGGCAAGTCGGTGCTGCTGGTCGAAGACAACAACCAGGTTGCGGGCGCGCTCATTCCCTTGCTGGAGGCGCTCGGCTGTACGGTCACGCGGCTGGACCGTGCTGACGCTGCGCGCGGATGGCTGGCTGCGCAGGAACGGTTGCCCGACGTCGTCCTGACCGATGTGGTCATGCCCGGCGAGCTGGACGGCATCGGACTGGCGAAGGCGTTGCGCCAGGAGCGGCCGGATTTGCCGCTGGTGCTGATGACCGGTTATGCCGAGCAGCTGGAATCGATTGCGGCGCTGGGCTTTGAGGTGCTGCCCAAGCCCTGTTCGGCGGAAGTCCTGAGCGCCGCACTGGCGCGCGCGACGGGGATCACGCGCTGAACTTTCACGAGGACTGTGAGTGCGGCTGACCAGACGCCGTGATTGCGAATGACCAAAGGCTGTCATTGCGGATAACCAAAGGCTGTCATTGCGGACTCGATCCGCAATCCATCTCTGATCAGGCGCAGTCGCCGCTTCGCGGTGGATGCCGGATCAAGTCCGGCATGACAGCCGGGGGAGGCAGCTGTGTTCGCGGCTTTCTCAAGGCTGCAATGACCGGCAATTGGAATCCGCGCCTCAGGCAGCAGGCTCGGCGTCCAGATCAGGCTCGGCGTCCGGGTCGGGCTTGGCGCTGGGCGTGGTGTCGGCGGGCACCAGCTCTGGCGTTGACTGGCGCAATGCAGCCTTCTCGCCTGCCGTCGCAAATTTGCTGTACTTCGACAGGATCGCGACGAGCTGTCCATAAATCTTGGGGCTGCCTGCCACGCATTCGCGTTGCTCCAGAAATTCGGATTCGCCGGTGAAATTGCCGATGAGACCGCCAGCTTCAGTCACCAGCAGCGAGCCCGCGGCCACGTCCCATGCAGACAGGCCGGTCTCGAAAAATCCATCCGTGAAACCTGCCGCCACATACGCCAGGTCGAGCGCTGCGGCGCCGGGCCTGCGCAGGCCGGCGGTGCGCTGCATGACGTCGGCCATCATGCGCAGGTAGTTGTTGAAGTTGTCGCCCGGACGGAACGGAAAGCCGGTGGAGATCAGGCACTGGCGCAGGTCGATGCGCTTGGACACGCGGATGCGCCTGTCGTTCATGTAGGCGCCGCGGCCCTTGGTCGCGGTGAAGAGGTCGTTTCGGCTCGGGTCGTAGATGACTGCTTGCTCGATCTTGCCGCGCACCTGCAAGGCGATGCTCACGCAGTAGACCGGAAAGCCGTGGATGAAATT
The DNA here is from genome assembly GCF_001044395.1 of Caenimonas sp. SL110. Lineage (GTDB taxonomy): Bacteria > Pseudomonadota > Gammaproteobacteria > Burkholderiales > Burkholderiaceae_C > Ramlibacter. The sequence goes on along the minus strand of NZ_JANU01000030.1, from coordinate 13,491 downwards.
GGTGGTGCCGTCCAGCGGATCGATGATCCAGATGTGGTCGGCATCCTTGGCGCCATGCGTCTTGCCCGATTCTTCAGCCCAGATGCCGTGGTGTGGATACGCCGTGAGCAGCGTCTCGATGATGGTGTCTTCGCTGGCATGGTCGACTTCGGTGACGAAATCGTTGACCTGCTTTTGCGAGATGCGGACCGATTCGACGTCCAGCGCTGCGCGGTTGATGATGGCGCCGGCGGCGCGTGCGGCCTTGACGGCCACGTTGAGCATGGGGTGGAGATTGGGAGACGACATGTTGTTAATCGAGGAGCAGGCGCCGTGAGGGCGGAACCGCGGCCCGGCGATGCAGGCGGCGACAATGGCGTGATTTTACAGCCGGGGCCTGACATGGGCCTGTCCCACACGTGAAGACCCGTTTTATCCTCATCCATACCAGCCATGCAGGCAATGTCGGCGGGGCGGCACGCGCGATGAAGGTCATGGGGTTCGATGATCTGGTGCTCGTCGCGCCGCGCTGGCCCAACGTGCTCAGGCGCGAAGAGACCATCCAGCGTGCGAGCGGCGCGCTCGATGTGCTGCAGAACGCGCGTATCGTCGAAACCCTGGACGAAGCGCTCGACGACATGAGCTACCTGTGCGCCACCGCGATGGTGCCGCGCGATTTCGGCCCACCCACTTTTTCGCCGCGCGAGCATTTGCCTGGGTTGGCCAGGGTGCAGGGCCATCAGGGCGTCGCCTTTCTCTTTGGCTCGGAGCGGTTCGGGATGAGCAACGACGACGTGTACCGGTGCCACGCAGCGCTGCAGATACCGACCAACCCGAAGTTCGGCTCGCTCAATCTCGCGGCGGCGATCCAGGTGATCGCGTATGAGTGGCGTGGGGCGTTGGGAGGGTTCGCTGCGCAAGGCAGTGACCCTGTCGAAGATGGATTGCGGATCGAGTCCGCAATGACAGCCTCCGAGCCGATTGCCGACGCCAAATCCGTCGCCGGCATGCTCGCGCACTGGGAGCAATCCCTCATCGACATCGACTTCCTCGACCCTGCCGCGCCCAAGAAACTCATGCCGCGCCTGAACGCGCTTTTCAACCGGGCGAACCTGACCCCCGAAGAAATCCACATCCTGCGTGGTGTTGCCAAGGCCATGTCGCAAGCAGCCGCAAAAGTTAAACGATAGACTGCCTGCATAACCTCATAGCCACGAGTCATGTTCAGCCGCCTGCGTTCCGATATCCAGTGCATCCTCGACCGCGATCCTGCCGCGCGCAGCAAGTGGGAAGTGCTCACGTGTTATCCGGGCCTGCATGCCATCGTGATGCACCGGCTTGCGCACTGGTTCTGGACGCACGGCCTGAAATGGCTGGGCCGTTTTGTGTCGATGGTGTCGCGCTGGCTGACCGGCATTGAAATCCATCCCGGCGCGATCATCGGCAACCGCGTGTTCTTCGACCATGCGATGGGCGTCGTCGTCGGCGAGACGGCCGAGATTGGCGACGGCTGCACCATCTACCAGGGTGTCACGCTGGGCGGCACATCGCTCTACAAGGGCGAGAAACGCCACCCGACGCTGGGACGCGACGTGGTGGTGAGCGCAGGCGCCAAGGTGCTCGGCGGCTTCCTGGTCGGTGATGGCGCCAAGATCGGCAGCAATGCGGTGGTGATCAAGCCGGTGCCTGCGGGTGCGACGGCGGTGGGAATCCCGGCGCGGATCATTCCCTCGAAGGAGGGCACCAGCGCTGATGTCACCACGGCATCGTCGAAGTTCTCCGCTTACGGCATCACGCTGGAAGACGATCCGCTGTCGCAGGCCATGAAGGGGCTGATCGACAACGCTTCGTCCCAGGAGCACCAGATTGCCTTGCTGTGGCAGGCGATCGAAAAGCTGTCCGAGGCGTCCGCCGCCGGCAAAGGCGGTCGCGACTGCGTGCCTTGCGACGCGGCGCTCAAGGAATGCTTCGAGGCCGAGAAGCTGACCCAGCTGGTGGGCAAGTGATTCAGGCCTGAGTCGGTTTGCGCTGACTTGCGCGTCAGCCGATTCCTACATTCGATCAGCCTGACTTTTGGCATATTGGCCGATTGTCCGCAGCACTTGCGCGGACGCACGTATTCCCCTCCACCCCGAATTACGCCGGACCTTGGATTTTCAGGACCCCCTAGCTTCGTCGCCAGTGCCGGACATCCAGCATTGCGCTGACGAGCCTATCCGCGTGCCCGGAGCGATTCAGCCGCATGGCCGTCTGGTCGTGGCCGATCGGCAGTTGCAGCTCGTCGCCTGGAGCGAGAACTGGGGTGCGCGCGAGGCGGCCGGATCGGCGCTCGCGGCGGTGCAGGCCCTGGCGTTCGGGGAATTCGCCCGATTGCCCCCAGCCGATGCGCCCACGCCATTGCCGCCGGTCGAGCTTTCGAGCGGGGCGTGCGACGTTCTGGCCCACCGAAGCGGCGAGTTCCTCGTCTTCGAGTTCGAGCCTGCAGTCGCGGGCAGTGGCACGCAGGCGCCGATCTATTCGCTTGCGCGCCGGTTCCTGCAGGAGCTGCAGCAAGCCCCCGGCGTCATCGAGCTGGCGCAACTGGCAGCGCGTGAAATGAAGCGCCTGACCGGGTTCGGGCGTTGCCTGGTTTATCGCTTTGACGAGAATGGTCATGGCGAGGTGCTGGCCGAGCGCATCGAGCAGGACTACGACTCCTACGAGGGCCATCACTTTCCCGGCGCGGACATTCCTGCCCAGGCCCGTGAGCTCTACCGCATCAATCGCATCCGGCTGATTCCCGACGCGAGCTATCAACCGGTTGCGCTGGTAGGCGCCCAGCCGGGATTCGATCCTCGTTCGATCGACCTGGGCTGGGCGAGCCTTCGCAGCGTCTCACCGGTGCATCTCGAATACATGGTGAACATGCGCACGCTGGCATCGATGTCGGTATCCATCGTGGTGCGCGGGCAGCTCTGGGGCCTGATCTCGTGCCATCACCATGAACCGCTGATGCTGCCGTATCCCGTGCGTGCCGCTTGCGAGCACCTGGGCCAGCTGATGTCGTTGCAGGTGGAGGCCAAGCAGGACAAGGCCGAAGTGTCGGTGGCCGGCGATCTTCGCAAGCTCACGCTGGAGATCGTGTCGCACCTGGCCGAAAGCGACGCCACGCTGCAGCGGCTGGTGAGCGAGCCGGTGCCGTTGCTGCGGCTGGCGTCTGCAACAGGCGCCGCCGTGGTGCTCGATGACGAATGCTGGACGGTGGGCCGTACGCCGCCGACAGAGACTTTGCAGGCGCTCGCGTCGTGGGTGGTGGCGCGAGGGCGTGCTGTCTTTTCGACGGACCGGCTGCCTGCGGATTTCGCCGGTTTCGCCCGATCTGGCGATCAGCCGGACGCGCCTGCGGGCCTGCTGGCCATTTCGATTTCGCAGGTCCACCGTCATCTGGTCATGTGGTTCCGGCCGGAGCTGGTGCAAACCATCCAGTGGGCGGGCGATCCGCGCAAGGAGATACGCGGCAGCGACGGGCGCATTCATCCGCGGCGAAGCTTTGCGAGCTGGCGCGAGCAGGTGCGAGGACGGTCTGCACCGTGGTCGCCTTCGGAAATTGACGCGGCCGACGAGTTGCGGCAGGCGTTGATAGGCATCGTCTTGCGGCGTGCCGAAGAGATGGCCGAAGTGGCTACCGAGCTGGGCCGGGTCAACAAGGAACTTGAAGCGTTCTCGTACACCGTCTCGCACGACCTTCGGGCACCCATGCGCCACATCGCCGGCTACGTCGATCTCGTACTCGATCTGGACGGCAAACAGCTGGGCGACACATCACGGCGCTATCTTTCGCATGTGAAGGAAGCGTCGGCCTATGCGGGGCAGCTGGTCGATGCGCTGCTTGATTTTTCGCGCATGGGGCGATCGGCGCTCAAGCTGTCGGAAGTCAATGTGTCGTCGCTCGTGCGCGAGCTGACGAGAGAGGCCGCGTTGCATGAAAAGGACCGTTCCATCGAGTGGGAGGTCGAGCATCCGTTGCCGTCCCTTCGCGCCGATCCGTTCCTGCTGCAGGTCGCCGTGCGCAACCTGCTGTCCAACGCCGTCAAATACACGCGCGGCCGCACGCCGGCACGAATTGCGATTCGCGGCATCCGCTCGCCTGCGGGTGTCGGCATCGAGGTGTCCGACAACGGCGTCGGCTTCCAGATGAAATACGTGAACAAGCTGTTCGGCGTGTTCCAGCGCCTGCACCAGGCCGAGGAGTTCGAAGGAACCGGCATCGGCCTGGCCAATGTGCGGCGCATCGTCGAGCGACACGGCGGCACTGTCTGGGCGCGCGGCGAACCCGGCCAGGGCGCCACGTTTGGTTTTTTCCTTCCCAACCCGGAACCTTAAAGATGCTCAAGCCCATCTTGCTTGTCGAGGACGACAAGCGCGACCTCGAACTGACCCTTGTCGCACTGGAGCGCAGCAAGCTCTCCAACGAAGTCATCGTCGTGCGCGACGGCGCGCAGGCGCTCGATTACCTCTTGCGCGACGGCGACTTTCGCACCCGGGAAGAGGGCAATCCGGCGGTGATCATGCTCGACCTCAAGCTGCCCAAGGTCAATGGACTGGAAGTGCTGCAGACGGTGCGCGCGACCCCATCGCTGCGAAGCGTGCCGGTGGTGATGCTCACGTCGTCGCATGAAGAGTCCGATGTGGTGCAAAGCTACGAACTGGGCGTGAATGCGTACGTGGTCAAGCCGGTGGAGTTCAAGCAATTCGTGGCCGCCATCGCAGACCTGGGAATCTTCTGGGCCGTTCTCAATGAGCCCCCGCCCGGCTCCCTGAAGTCGAGCCGCCGTTATGAATGACACCGCGACCTCGACCCTGTTTTCGGCCACGCCGCTGAAATTGCTGCTGCTGGAGGACTCGCGCTTTGACGCGGAACTGCTGCGCGAGAGCCTGGCCCGCAGCCATCCACGCGCAAGCGTGGTCACCGTCTCCGATGAGGAATCGTTTGTGGACGCGCTGATCGAGGGCGGCTGGGACCTGATCCTGTCGGACTATGAGCTGCCGGGTTTCAGCGGGACCCAGGCACTGAAAGAAGCACGCGAGCGCCTGCCTGCAACGCCTTTCATTTTCGTGTCGGGCGTGATCGGCGAAGACAACGCAGTCGAGATGCTCAAGCGCGGCGCAACCGATTACGTCAGCAAGGGCAGGCTGTCACGGCTGGCACTGGTGATCGAACGGGCGCTGCGCGAAGTAGCCGCGCAAGATGCGCGCTGGAGCGCGGAAGCACGCCTGCGCGAGGCAGATGCGGTGTTCGCCAGGGTCGTGGAAGCCCTTCGCGATTACGCGGTGATCCTGATGGACGAGCAGGGCGCAATCCGCTCGTGGAACGGTGCCGCGCAGCAGATATTCGGGCTTGAGCGTTCGGGCGTCATCGGCCGATCTGCGCGGTTGCTGTTCACGCCTGAAGACCGCGAGGCGGGTGTTCTCGAGCAGGAGCTGCGTGACGCACGCGAGCGCGGCAAGGCCAATGACGACCGCTGGATGATGCGAAGCGACGGCCTGCGACTGTGGGCCGAAGGCGTGCTGACGCCCCTGTACGGTGACGACCGCGAGCTCAATGGCTATTGCAAGATCGTGCGCGATGCCACCGAGCAATACCGAAATGCCGAGGCGCTGCGTGCGGCCAAGGAACAGGCCGAGCGCGCCAACCAGGCCAAGGACCGGTTCCTGGCGGTCCTGTCGCATGAACTGCGCACGCCGCTCACGCCCATCCTCACCGCAACCCATTTGCTGGAACGACTCGCCGTGGTGCCCGAGCAGCAGAGCAACCTGCTGCCGATGATCCGGCGCAACGTCGCCCTCGAAGCCAGGCTGATCGACGACTTGCTCGATGTCACGGCCATCTCGTGCGGAAAGGTGTCGCTCAAGAAAGCGAGCGTTGACATGCATCGCGTGATCGCCAATGTCGTGGACATGCTGGCCGGGCAAATCGAGGAAGCGGGCGTCATCGTCACGCAGGATCTGGCGTCGGGTAACGCGCGCGTGGAAGGTGATGAAGCCCGGCTGCAGCAGGTGGTGTGGAACGTGGTTCGCAACGCCGTCAAGTTCACGCCGCATGGGGGGCGGATCACGCTGCGCACCGCGCTCGATGGGCAGCGTGTGAAATTCGTTTGCACCGACTCGGGCGTGGGTATTCACCCCGATGACATCGAGCGGATATTCTCGGCTTTCGAACAGGCCAGCCCCGAGGTGCCGCGGCCATTGGGCAGCCTGGGCCTGGGCCTGGCGATTGCGCGCGGACTGGCGGCGGACCATGGCGGCACACTGTCGGCGCACAGTGATGGTCCCGGCACGGGCGCAACGTTCAGGCTCGACCTCCCCAGTCAAGCCCTGGATTCACCCGACACTGGTGATGGGGTGCAGGCCGGCTCCGAACTGCGTGCCTCGCAGGGCTGCCGGCTGCTGCTGGTCGAAGACAACATCGATGCGGCTGAAACGCTCGCGCAGTTGCTGGAGTTCTACGGGTATCGGGTCACGCATGCCGATACCTGCGCGAAGGCGCTTGAGCTGGCGCGCTCACACGACTTCGATGCGGTCCTGACCGATCTGGGCCTGCCCGATGGCAGCGGCATCGACGTGGGGCAGGCGCTCAGCGACCGGATGCCGGTGGTGGCGCTCAGTGGTTACGGCGCGGCACCGGACCTGCGGCGGTCGGCTCTGGCTGGCTTTGCGGGGCACCTGGTCAAGCCTGCGGATCCGCAGACCGTTCATCAGTCGCTTCAGGCAGCGCTTGCGGCACGCAAGGCCGATTTGGGGCGAAACGCCTTGCAGACCAATTCGTCGGTTTCAAAGTAAGGCCCGCCGATCAGGTCGATGCAGTAAGGCACGGCCGCAAAAATGCCGTTCACGAGCTGTGCGCCGTCCGGTCCCTTGAGGCCTTCCAGCGTTTCCTGGATCGACTTGGGCTGGCCGGGCAGGTTGATGATCAGGCTCTTGCCGCGAATCACCGCGACCTGGCGCGACAGGATGGCGGTGGGCACGAAACGCAGGCTGATCTGGCGCATCTGCTCACCGAAACCGGGCATCTCCTTGTCTGCGACGGCAAGGGTCGCCTCGGGTGTGACATCGCGCAGTGCGGGGCCGGTGCCTCCCGTTGTGAGCACGAGTGAGCAACCGGCATCCACCAGTTCGATCAACGCGGCGCTGATGCCGGCCTGCTCATCAGGAATCAGGCGCGGCGCGAATGTGATCGGATTCTTCAGCGCGCGTGTGAGCCAGTCTTTCAAGGCGGGCAGTCCCTTGTCTTCATAGACGCCGCTGGAGGCGCGGTCGCTGATGGAGACGATGCCAATCGTTACGGGGTCATGGGTGGGTGTCATGAGCGGCGGCTATGAATCGCGGGGGTCGTACGAGTCGTCGTCGTTTTCCGGCGCATCGTGGGCGCTGTCCAGGCCGTCTCGCACCAGCTGGAAGATCTCGCGGTAGGCGCGGCCGTGTCGGGGGACCAGGCCCTTTGATACCTGATCAGGCGTGGGCTGCACATCCTTGCGTGCCTGCCGGATCAGGGCGCGCAGCTGCTGCGTGTCGGTTTTGGGATTGGCGGTGAGCCAGGCCTCGAAGGCTTCATCGCGCGCGATGAGGTCATCGCGCCACTTTTCCGCTTCGTGCAGTGACTGGGACTCACGCGCTGATCCCTTTTGCTGTGCTTCGAGGGCTTCTTTCACAGCCGCGATCGCGTCCGGGTCGAGCAGGCGCATCAGCTTGCCGATGAATTGCATCTGGCGGCGCTTGCCTTCGAAGTTGGTGATGCGCTTGGCTTCGGCGATGGCGTCGGCCAGCTTTTCGGACAGCGGCAAGCCTTCGAACAGATCGGCGCGCAGTGTCAGCAAAGCCTCGCCCAGCTTTTGCAGCTGGTCGCTCTCGCGTTTGAGGTCCGTACGGCTCGCCTCATTCGTGCCTTTGAGCTCCGCCTTGAGTTCGAGGTCGAGCTCGCTGCCTTCGGCGACGAACTGGCCGCGGACGAAATAGCCTTTTTTGGGTTTGCGTGACATGGGGGCAGCTATCATAGCTGCCACATGAAGAACAAAGATTCAAGCGCGCAAGATGGCTTCGCTTATAGCCGCGCCACTTTCGAGGAACTCGTCGATACGGCGCTGGCCCACGCCAAAAAACTCGGTGCTACCGCGGCCGGCGCTGAAGCCTCCGAAGGTTGCGGCCTGAGCGTCTCGGCCCGGCTGGGCGAGCTTGAAAACGTCGAGCGCAATCGGGACAAGTCGCTCGGCGTGACGGTGTACGTCGGCAAGCGCCGCGGCAATGCGAGCACCTCTGATTTCTCCAAAGCCGCGATCGAGCAGACCGTTCGCGCGGCGTATGACATCGCCAGCTTCACCGCCGAAGACTCCTTCGCGGGCCTTCCCGACCCCGACGAAATCGCGCAGCCCGCTGAACAGCCCGACCTGGACATGTTCCACCCGTGGAGCATCAATAGCGAAGAGGCGGCGCAGATTGCACTGGCCTGCGAAGCTGCGGCGTTTGCCACCAGCAAGAAGATCACCAACAGCGAAGGCGCAGGCGTTTCGGCCCAGCAGAGCCACTTCTTCAGTTCTCACACCGGCGGCTTTCGAGGGGGCTACGCCAGCTCGCGGCACTCGGTGTCCGTGGCGCCGATTGCAGGCAAGGGCGACGGCATGCAGCGCGATGCGTGGTACAGCTCGATGCGCAACGCATCGGAGCTGTCATCGCCGGAATCCATCGGGCGCTATGCGGCGCAGAGAGCCTTGTCGCGGCTGAAGTCGCGCAAGATCAGCACGCGCGAATGCCCGGTGTTGTTCGAGTCGCCGCTGGCCGCCGGACTGCTCGGAGGCTACGTGCAGGCCACGAGCGGCGGGGCCTTGTATCGCAAGAGCACGTTCCTGACCGATTCGCTGGGCAAGAAGGTGTTGCCGGCCCATATCGACATTCTGGAAGACCCTCACGTCAAGCGCGGCAAGGGCAGCGCGCCTTTCGACGAGGAAGGTGTTCGTACCAAGGCGCGCAAGGTCGTGGACCAGGGCGTTGTTCAGGGCTATTTCCTCAGCAGTTATTCGGCGCGCAAGCTGGGCATGAAGACCACAGGCAATGCGGGCGGGTCGCACAACCTGACGCTGACATCACGCCTGACCAAGCCGCAAGACGACCTTGACGCCATGCTGCGCAAGCTGGGCACGGGCTTGTTTGTGATTGAACTGATGGGCCAGGGCGTGAACTACGTGACGGGCGACTACTCGCGAGGCGCAAGTGGCTTCTGGGTGGAAAACGGCGAGATCGCCTATCCGGTGCAAGAGATCACGATCGCCGGCAATCTCAAGACCATGCTGGCCGGGATTCAGGCCGTTGGCGCCGACACCTACAACTACGGCGCGAAGACGGTCGGGTCGGTGCTGGTCAACAAGATGAAGGTGGCTGGCAGCTAAAAAAGGGCTGTCATACCGGGCTCGACCCGGTATCCACCGCGCAGCGGCTACGGCCGTCGAAGGCATGGACTGCGGCTCAAGGCCGCAGTGACAGCCAATTCAAGCTCGCAATGAAACACTAGCCAGCCAAAGCCGCCTTCACCGCGGCGCTGACCTGACCCATGTCCGCCTTGCCGGCCAGGCGCGACTTCACTGCGCCCATGACCTTGCCCATATCGCCAGGGCCGGTGGCGCCCAGCTCAGCAACGATAGCCTTCACCTCGGCGGTCACTTCGTCCGCCGAAAGGCGTGCAGGCAGGTAGGCCTGCAACACGAGCACTTCCGATTTTTCCTTGTCGGCAAGGTCCTGGCGACCGGCCTTCTCGAACGCTTCGATGCTGTCCTTGCGCTGCTTGAGCATCTTGTCGACGATGGCGATCACGGCCACGTCGTCCAGCTCGATGCGCTCATCGACTTCCTTTTGCTTCATGGCTGCCGTCAGCAGGCGGATCGTGCCGAGCCGCTCGCTGTCCTTGGCGCGCATGGCGGCCTTCATCTCTTCGGTGATGCGTTCCTTGAGGGTGGTCATGAGGTTTGTCCTGTTCGAAAATGGGCCAGAAACGACAAAGCCCGCTTGAGCGTCCCCAAGTCGGGCTTTGGTGACACCGGTAAGGGTGTCTTTCGCGGTCAGTACAGCTTCTTGGGAAGCTGCATGCTGCGAACGCGCTTGTAATGGCGCTTGACGGCAGCTGCCTTCTTGCGCTTGCGCTCTGCGGTGGGCTTTTCGTAGAACTCGCGTGCGCGAAGTTCGGTCAGCAGGCCCAGCTTTTCGATGGTGCGCTTGAAGCGGCGAAGTGCCACGTCAAAAGGTTCGTTTTCTTTAACTCGGATGGTCGTCATCAGCTCGTGAATTCCAGATGTGCCGCCAGAGGGTGCCAGGGAGATCGGGCCCAGGCGCCTTGGTCGGCGATGTTCCCCAACTAGGGATGATCAGGCCGTTGGGGTTTGCCAGCAAAGCCTGAGATTATAGCCCTGATCCGGGGTGCAGCAAGTGGCTAGGCCGCTACCTCTGCCATGGCGTTTGCGCAAGCCGCGGCGCTGGCCCATGCCCATTGGAAGTTGTATCCGCCCAGCCAGCCCGTCACATCGACCACTTCGCCAATGAAATACAGGCCCGGCTGGGTCGATTCCATCGTCTGCGACGACAGGTCGCGCGTGTCGACCCCACCGGCTGTGACCTCTGCCTTTTTGTAGCCCTCGGTGCCCGATGGTGTTAGCGTCCAGCGCGTGAGGCGCTCGGCCAGCTGTGCCAGCGCCTTGTCGCTCGCCTCGTTGATCGGGCGCTGCAGGGCGGGATCCTGCGCAACCCAGGCATCGGCCAGCCGCGAAGGCACGATCTGGGCGAGTTCGTTGGCGACGAGCTTGCGGGATGTGGCCTTGGCATGCGCCAGCGCCTGGGGGACATGGATATCGGGAGCCAGATTGATGCGGATCGGCTCACCCTCGCGCCAGTAACTGGAGATCTGGAGCACCGCCGGCCCGCTCAGGCCGCGGTGGGTGAACAGCAGGTCTTCGTGAAAAGTCACCTTGGCCGATCGTCCTGAGCCAGTCGAAGGGCCACCCGTCTCGATCACCACCGGTAGCGCCAACCCCGCAAGCTGGGAGTAGGGAGCCCAGCCTTCACCGTCGAATGTCATCGGGACCAGGGCAGGCCGGGTTGCTGCCATGCGCAGGCCGAATTGCCTGGCGATCCGGTAGCCGAAATCGGTCGCGCCGATCTTGGGAATCGAGAGCCCGCCCGTTGCAATGACCAGGAAGCGCGAGCTGACGGCGCCCCTGGATGTCTTGAGTTCATACCCGTCCGGCGACGAAGCAACGCCGTCAACACTGCACGGCTGCCATCGGGTAACACCACCGGCATCGCATTCGCGCAGCAGCATCTGGATGAAGTCTTCGGACGAGCGGTCGCCAAAAAGCTGTCCCTTGTGCTTTTCATGAAACGGGATGCCGTGCTTTTGCACCATCGCGATGAAATCAGATGGTGTGTAGCGCGATAGGGCCGAGCGGCAGAAGTTCTGGTTTTCTCCCAGGAAGTGCTTGTGGGGTGCCTTGATGTCGAGGTCGCGGTTGGTGAAGTTACACCGCCCGCCTCCAGCGATGCGCACTTTCTCTGCCACCTTTTCGCTGTGATCCACCAGCAGGACCTTGAGGCCTTTCTGCCCGGCCAGCGCCGCGCAAAAAAGCCCCGCCGCACCGGCTCCGATGATCACTGCATCAAAGCGTGCGGACCCTTCCTGCATCAGGCAACGCGGACAGCAGGAGCGCAGCTTGCTGCGGCCACACCCTTGACGACATCGCCGATGACGATGACGCAAGGGCTGGCGAGCTTTTCGCGCGCGATGGTCTGTGTGAGGTCGCCGAGTGTGGTCACGGCCTGGCGCTGATCGGGCAAGCTGGCGCGCTGCACGATCACGCAGGGGGTAGCCGCGGGCAGCGCGGTGAGCAGTTGCTCCTGAATGCGCGCCGCCCCGCTGACACCCATGTAAATCACCAGTGTGAGCTTTGCTTCGCGCACAGCCACGGCCAGCGATCGCCAGTCGGCGCCTTGCGAGCCGGGATGCGAGTGCCCGGTGACAAAGACCACGCCGTGCGCGTGTTCCCGATGTGTCAGTGGAACGCGCAGCGAGGTGACCGCAGCAAGGCCGGAGGTGATGCCATTGATGACTTCAACTTCTACATCTGCTGCCAGCAGATGCTCCACTTCTTCACCGCCTCGCCCAAAGATGAACGGGTCACCGCCTTTGAGCCGAACGACGTTCTCGCCTTCGCGTGCGGCCATCACCATCAGCTTTTCGATGAAAGCCTGCGGTGTGCTCTTGCAGCCGCCGCGCTTGCCGACATGCACGATGCGCGCTGTGGGTGATGCGAACGCAACGACATCTGCATTGACGAGGTCATCGACCAGCAGCACGGTTGCAGCCTGGATCGCTTTCAGGGCCTTGATGGTGAGCAACTCGGGATCGCCCGGACCAGCGCCCACCAGGGTCACCTTTGCGTTGAAGTTATTCGTGTTCATGTCGCCTCGCGTCATTGTGATTGTGTGGACGCAAGACGCAATATGTGTTCCACCTGCAGCCCCAAAGACGCTGGTATGGGAGTGTTACCGCTCATCACACTCTGGATGTACGCGGCAGTGGATTTCGCATCGATTTCCTTCGGCAGAAAAGGCATGTCGGTGATCGTGCCCTTGCGGCCTTCTTCGAGTGCGATCCGCTTCCCCGCGATGAACCCATCCATCTGCGGCAGGCGCCGCGCATCGGCCACGACCTCGCCTTCGGTGCCGCGCAGGAGCAAGGCGGTGGAATGCATGAGCTCGAACACCTCGCCCATCGAGATCGCGTATTCGGGATGGGTGTAGCTGCTCACGATGACGGCCGGGCCGTCGCACGGGTTCATGAGCTTGACCAGGCTGTGGCTCGAATTGCGCAATCCGACGGTGCGGCGCACGTCCAGCAGGCGCTTCAATCCGGGGCATAGCAATTCGGTGGGGACAAAAGCAGCCTCGCCCGGCGCGATGGCGCGAATGCTTTCCAGCGCGTGGATGCCCAGGGCTTGCAGCACATCGTGCACGAAGACGCGATTGGATTCCGTTGCCGTGCCATGGATGAGCACCGGCAGGCCGCGTTGCGCGACGAGCAGCGCGAGCAGTGGCGTGAGGACAGGAAGCTTGCGCGCACCGTTGTAGCTGGGCAAGACCACCAGCGGCTTTTCGCAGGCCGGGATCCTGTTTGTGCGTGCGGCCGTGGCATCGAGAAAGCCGGCCATCTCTTGCGCCGTCTCGCCTTTGATCCGCATGGCAAGACAGAAAGCGCCGATTTCAAGATCAGTCACCGTGCCATCGAGCACCTGGCCGAACAGGTCCGCTGCCTGCGCGCGATCCAGCGGCCTGGCGCCTTGCTTGCCGCGGCCGATCTCCTTGATGTAGTGCGCAATGGACATGGGGCGATTGTCTCCCACGGCTCATGACCGGTGGCTATTTGGTAAATGATGGATTGAAGGTGTCGAAGATGGATTGCGGATCAAGTCCACTACTGTCCGGTAATTTTCCCGAACAGCC
>NZ_JANU01000003.1 GCF_001044395.1 Caenimonas sp. SL110 | reverse complement strand
ACCAGCGGGTGGAAGCCGACCAAGTGGAACCACACGCAGGCCACCGTGGTGAACCAGTGCGCGAGCTGCCACAGTGGCGCCTATCCCCCCGCTGATGGCAAACCTGCTGCGCACACACCGTACCAGCTGGTGGGGACGCTTGCGGGCCTGAACTGCGACAGCTGCCACAAGGCGGGCTATTCGTCATGGACGCCTGCGCGCGTGCATGCCAGCGTGTCGGTGAGCAACCAGTGCGCGAGCTGCCATGCCGCCATCAAACCGAACACGGCCATCCATGCGGGCCAGACCGTCTGCGAGAGTTGCCACAACAGCACCAGCAGCTGGAACACGGCCAAGGTCGATCACTCCGCCTTCACCGCCGCCACCAATTGCGCCAGCTGCCACAACGGCAGCGCTGCGACGGGCAAGCCGGGTGTTCACATCCCGGTGGGCGCGACCAACTGCATCGCCTGCCACGGCACCAGCGGCTGGAAGCCGACCAAGTGGAACCACACCCAAACCAACGTGGTGAACCAGTGCGCCAGCTGCCACAGTGGCGCATTTCCGCCGGCCGATGGCAAGACCGCCACGCACACGCCGTACCAGCTGGTGGGCACGCTCGCGGGACTGAACTGCGACAGCTGCCACAAGGCCGGCTACTCGTCGTGGACCCCGGCGCGCCTGCATGCGAGCGTGTCGGTCAGCAGTCAATGCGCGAGCTGCCACCTGGCGATCCGGCCGGTCACCACCATCCACGTCGGGCAGACCCTATGCGAGAGCTGCCACAAGAGCACCAGCACCTGGACGGGTGCCAGGGTCGATCACAGCACCTTCACGGTTGCGACCAACTGCTCCAGTTGCCACAACGGCAGCAGCGCCACCGGCAAGCCCGCCGTCCACATCCCGGTGGTCGCGACCAACTGCATTGCCTGCCACGGCACGACCGCCTGGAAGCCGACCAAGTGGAACCACACGCAAAGCACCGTGGTGAACCAGTGCGCCAGCTGCCACAACGGTGCGTATCCGCCCGCCGACGGCAAGCCCGCCACGCACACGCCTTACCAGCTCGTGGGCACGCTCGCGGGCTTGAACTGCGACAGCTGCCACAAGGCTGGATTTGCCAGCTGGACCCCGGCGCGCCTGCACGCCAGCGTGTCGGTGAGCAACCAATGCGCGAGCTGCCACCTGGCGATCCGGCCGGTCACCACCATCCACCTCGGGCAGACCCTGTGCGAGAACTGCCACAAGAGCACCAGCACCTGGACGGGCGCCAGGGTCGATCACGCGACCTTCACCGTGGCCACCAATTGCTCCAGTTGCCACAACGGCAGCGCAGCGACTGGCAGGCCTGCGGTCCACATCCCGGTGGGCGCGACCAACTGCATCGCCTGCCACGGCACGACCGCCTGGAAGCCCACCAAGTGGAACCACACGCAGCTACCGGTGCTGGACTGCGCGAGTTGCCACAACGGCGCTTACCCGCCCGCAGACGGCAGGCCGGCGCAGCACATCCCCTACCAGTCGCTCACCGGCGTGGTCATTGCCAATTGCAGCACCTGCCACCGCAGCGGCTACGCAAGCTGGTCGGGCGCGCGCCTGCACACCAGCGTGGCAGTGACCGGGCAGTGCAAGACCTGCCACAGCGGCAGCTACACGTCGCAGGGTGCGGTGGCCAAGCCGAGCAACCACATCCCGGAATCGCAGCTGCTCAATGGCGCCGCGATGGATTGCGTCTCTTGCCACACCACCACCACGAGCTGGTCGCCCAAGATGAATCACAACGCGAGCCTGGGTAGCGGTGCCGGATGGTGCAAGTCGTGCCATGCCACAGGCACCAACTATTCCGGCGGCATGGAGCGCATGGCGCTCACGCACCGCACCACGACGCCGGTACCCACGGACTGCTCCCAGTCCGGCTGCCACCGCCCGCTGGGCACCAAAGGCGCGGCCTATTCCAAGTGGGACTGAAACCCGTCACTCACATCAACAGCGCACCCCATGCCAAAGCACCACACCCTGTTCAAGCTTCCCCGCCTCGCCGCCCTGTCGCTTGCCCTGCTTGCCCATTGGGCGCAGGCGCAAGTGATCGACGATGTCGAGCTGCGGCGCGTGGGTGATGACGCACTGGTCTCGATCCGGTTTGTCACGCCGGTGCAGTACCTGCGCAGCGTCACTGCCCGCACGGGTGATCTGGGGCAGGTGTACTACGACCTGCTGCCAACCCGTGATGCGCTCAGCCTGGTCACCGCCGAGCGGCGGCTCACCGGGGCTTCGGGTTCGCCCATCCTCATCGTCACCGACGAAGCGGCCGGCACGGTCGATCGCAGTCGCAAGCTGGTGCTCCGATTCTTCGGGGACACGGCCTTCACCGCGCGCGCCGGCCAGGGCAATCGCAGCATCGAACTGGTGCTGCGCGGCAAAGGCGCGCTGCTGGACGGGACCGCAGTGCCGGCCGCAAGCACGACGCCGTCACCGTCCCTGCCGCAGCCGCCGGCCTCCACCGGTCCGCTCAAGCCTGAGGACCAGGCACGCTCGGCTGCACTGATGACGCAGGCCCGCCGCCTGATCGACCAGGGTGAACACACAACTGCGATCGCGCGGCTGGAGGAGGTGCTTGCACTGCCGGTCCACGACAAGTCCGCCGAGGCGCAGGAACTGATCGCGCTGGCCCGCTGGCGCCAGGGTGACCCGGAGCGCGCGCGCGCCGAGTACGAGCTCTATCTCAAGCTCTATCCCGGCACGCCCGGCGCTACGCGGGCACGCGAGGCACTCATGACGCTCGCACCTGCCGCGCCGCAGCAGCCGGCAGTGGCTGAGGGGGGCAAGCCCGGCGTGACCACGACCCTGAGCGGGTCGGTCTCCAGCTTCTATTACGGCGGGCAGTCCAGAGTCCGCACCCAGGAGTTCCAGGACTCACCGCTCAGTGGCCTGCCAGAACTGATCAGCGATGCCACCTTGTCGGGCACCGACCAGCGCCAGCTGATCTCCAGCGTCGATCTCAACTGGCGCAGGCGCGACGCCGACAGCGAACTGCGCCTGGTGCTGCGCGATACCTACAGCGCCGACATGCTGCGCTCTGACAAGAGCCGCAACAAGCTCTCGGCGCTGTACGCCGACTACAAGCTGCTGCAGCAGGGCATCAACGTCAGGGTGGGGCGCCAATCACCCACCGGCGGGGGCGTGATGGGGCGATTCGACGGCGTGCAGGCCGGCTACCGGTTCATGCCCAAGTGGCGCATCAACGCAGTCGCGGGCCAGCCTTCGGATTCGTTGCTCGATGCCAGGCGCAGCTTTGTCGGGACATCGATCGAGGCCGATGAACTGCTCAAGGGCTTCGGCGGCAGCGTGTATGTGATCGAGCAGCGCATCGACGGCGAGACCGACCGGCGCGCGATCGGCACCGAGCTGCGCCTGCTGGCAGGACCGGTGACGGCACTGGGCATGTTCGACTACGACGTGCTGCTCAAGGGCCTGAACATCGCCTCGCTCCAGGCCACCTGGCAATGGGAAGACAACACGGTCATCAACGCGCTGTACGACCGCCGGTCCACCCCGATGCTCATGCTGGGCAACAGCCTGTTCTTCCAGAACCCGGTGCTGGCAGTGCAGGCGCGCAATCTTCATGAGGTGTTGCAGGCGCAGTCGCTCCCGGTGCTGCGCGACCAGGTGCGCGACACCACCGCGTTCAGCACCCAGGGCATGGTCAGCATCACCCGCCCCATCAGTGCCAACTGGCAGGTGGGCTTCGATGTGCGGCTGACCAATGTCGGACCGCTCGCGCCAGTGGTGGACATCCTGCCCAACGGCCAGCCGGGCACCGGCAACATCTGGAGCAGCGGCCTGCAGCTGATTGGCACCAACCTGTATTCGAGCCGGGACACCCACGTGCTGCTGGCGACCTTGCTCAAGGGCCCGACCTATCGCGGCCAGCTGCTGACCTACAACAACTCATCGCAGGTGGGCGAGGGCTGGCAGCTGGAGCCGTCGCTGCGCTTCTACACACAAAACGATGACACCGGCACGCGCAGCCGCCGCTGGGCGCCGGGCCTGCGCGTGAGCAAGCGCGCCACTGCCAAGCTGGTACTCGAAGCGGAACTGAGCATGGAGTTCAGCAAGGTCAGCGGCCCCGCCCGCCAGGAATCGTCCAACCGCAGCTTCTACTACCTGGGCGTGCGCTATGACCTCTGAGCGCGTGTTGCTTCGAGCCAGCGGGCTCGGCTGCGACCGGGGCGGCCAGCGCGTCTGCAGCGGACAGGATCTGTCACTGACACCCGGCGACGCGGTCTGGCTGCGCGGGCGCAACGGCAGCGGAAAGACCAGCTTGCTGCGTGTGCTGGCAGGGCTGGCTGCGCCGCAAGAAGGCGAGTTGTGGCGCGCACCGGGGCTCAGGACCCTTTACATCGGTCATGCCAATGCGCTCAAGGACGACCTGACCGTGGCGGAGAACCTGGGCTTTCTGGCGCGCCTTTGCGGCCTGGAAACTTCTGCGACACGTCATGAACAGGCGTTGCGCCAATGGGGTCTGTGGAGTCGCCGCCACCGGCCTGCGCGAACGCTGTCACAGGGCCTGCGACGACGAGTGGCGCTGGCCCGCCTCGCCCTGGCGGAGCACCAGCCGCTGTGGCTGCTGGACGAGCCGTTCGACGCGCTCGACGACGAGGGCGTGAACCAGCTGCGCATCGGGCTGGAACACCACCGGGCACGCGGCGGTGCCTGCGTCCTCACCAGCCACCTGGTGTGGGCCGACGACCAGCGGCCGCGGCGAGAGCACTGGCTGCAAGGCGATGACGCATCGTGACCACTGCATCCATCGCCGTGACCCTCTTGCAGCGCGACCTGCGCCTGGCCCTGCGCCGGCGCGGAGAGGCCGCACTGCCGCTGGGCTTTTTTGTGGTGGTTGCAGCATTGCAGCCGCTGGGCGTGAACCCGCAGCCCAATCTGCTGCGCGAGATCGGACCCGGCGTGGTCTGGATGGCTGCCTTGCTGGCCGCGCTGCTGCCCTTGCCCGCGCTGTTTGCCGTGGACCATGCAGACGGGACGCTGGAGCTGATGGTGCTGGCGCAAACGCCGCTGTGGATGCTCGCGATGTCCAAGGTGGCCGCGCATTGGCTCACCAGTGGTGCACCGCTGGTCGTGCTCGCGCCGCTGCTGGGGCTGATGTATGGCCTGGACGAAACGGCGCTGGCGGTCCTGGCGCTGGGGCTTGCGATCGGCACGCCGGTGCTCAGCCTCGTCGGCACGATCGGCGCGGCGCTCACAACCGGATTGCGCAGTGCTGGCAGCCTCATCTTGCTGCTGGTGCTGCCGCTGTGCGTGCCGGTTCTGATTTTTGGGACCGGTGCGGTGCAGGCTTCGCAGGCGGGGCAATCGGCCGCGCCGCACCTGTCGTTGCTTGGTGCCCAGCTCGTCCTCACCCTGATGGTGGCGCCGGTGCTGATCGCACATGCGCTGCGCATCGCCGTGGAGTAACCAGCGCATGACTGCCGTACTTGCAAGATCACCGTGGAGCTTCTTCAGCCTCGCTGCGCCTGCGCGCTTTTACCGGGTCACGCGAAGCATCGAACCCGTGTTGTGGGCGCTCGTGTTCGCGCTCACGGTTGCGGGCCTGTGGATGGGATTCGTCGTCGCGCCCACCGATGCGACGCAGGGCGAGGCCTACCGGATCATCTTCATCCATGTGCCGGCCGCGTGGCTGTCGATGGTGCTGTACCTGGCCATGGCGTTCTGGGCGGTGCTGGGCTGGGCCTGGAAGGTGCGCATGGCTTCGATGCTCGCACGTGCCATTGCACCAACCGGCGCGATGTTCACCGTGGTCGCGCTGTGGACGGGTGCCTGCTGGGGCAAGCCGACCTGGGGCGCGTGGTGGGTGTGGGACGCGCGCCTGACCAGCGAGCTGATCCTGCTTTTTTTGTACCTGGGCTACATCGGGCTGGTGGAGAGCATCGACGATGTTCGCCGCGGCGACCATGCGGGCGCGCTGCTGGCCCTGCTGGGTGCGATCAATGTCCCGGTGATCTACTTTTCGGTGCGCTGGTGGAACACCTTGCACCAGGGCGCCACCGTCAGCATGACAGCCGCACCCAAGATGGCCAGCACCATGCTCACGGCCATGCTGCTGATGACGCTGGCGTTCTGGGCTTACGCCTTTGCGGTGGTGTTTGCCCGCGCGCGCGCCATCGCCATCGAGCGTGAGGCCGGCCACCACTGGACCACCCAACCTGGCGTCTTGCGCAGCAAGCCATGAACTACACCACCCTTGGCGCACTGATCGAGCTCGGCGGCTACGGCCGCTACGTCTGGCCGGCCTATGGCCTGACGCTGGGCCTGATGCTGGTCGAACCCTGGCTGCTGCGCCGCCGGCTCGCACGCGCATTGCGCCAGGCGCAGGCCGCCAACCCTGAAGAATCCTGAGATCGACCTTCCATGAAATTACGAAACAAACGACTGTTGCTCGCCGCGGGCCTGCTGTTGGGCCTGGGTGTGGCTGCGGCGCTGGTGATGAATGCCTTTCGCAGCAACCTGGTGTTTTTCTACACGCCCACGCAGGTGCATGGCGGCGAGGCGCCCAAAGGCCGGGTGTTTCGGGTCGGCGGTCTTGTCGAAGCCGGCAGCGTGCGCCGCGAGGGCGTGCAGGTTCGCTTCCGGGTGAGCGACACCGTGCAGGCGATGACCGTCGAATACCAGGGCATCCTTCCCGACCTGTTCAAGGAAGGCAAGGGCGTCGTGGCCCAGGGCAGCATCAAGGACGGCGTGTTTCGCGCGCAGGAAGTGCTGGCCAAGCACGACGAGAACTACATGCCGCCCGAAGCCGCAGAAGCACTGGAGCGGGCACGCAAGGCCGGCCCGATCAAGACCACCGGGGCGGGCACATGATCGCGGAGCTCGGACACCTGGTGCTCTGGCTGGCGTTGGCGGCCACGCTGGTGCAGGGCGTGCTGCCGCTGGTCGGGCTGGCGCGCGGGCGTACGGACTGGGCGGCGATGGCGCGACCGATGGCGCATGTGATTGCGGTGCTGGTCGCTGTTTCATTCGTGGCGCTGGCAGCGAGTTTTGTGCGCGATGACTTCTCGGTGCTGTATGTCGCCGAGCACTCCAACACTGCGCTGCCGGTGGCCTACAAGGTGGCCGGGGTGTGGGGCGGACACGAGGGATCGCTGTTGCTGTGGCTGTTCATGCTGCAGGTCTGGACGGTGGGCGTGGCGCGCTTCAGTCGTCACTTGCCGCACGCGATGGTGGTGCGTCTTTTGAGCGTGCTGGCCTGGGTCGCGACGGGGTTCCTGCTGTTCATGCTGCTCACCTCCAACCCGTTCGAGCGGCTCTGGCCGGTACCGGTCGATGGGCGTGACCTGAACCCGCTGCTACAGGACCCCGGCATGGTGATTCACCCGCCGATGCTCTACATGGGTTATGTGGGTTTCTCGGTCGCGTTTGCCTTTGCCATCGCGGCCTTGCTGGGCGGTGAGCTCGATTCGCGCTGGGCCCGCTGGACGCGGCCCTGGACCACGGCGGCCTGGGTGTTCCTCACCTTCGGCATCGCGCTGGGCAGCTGGTGGGCGTACTACGAACTGGGCTGGGGCGGCTGGTGGTTCTGGGACCCGGTCGAAAACGCATCGTTCATGCCGTGGCTGGTGGGCACGGCCCTGATCCACTCGCTGGCCGTCACCGAAAAGCGCGGGGCGTTCAAGGCCTGGACTGTGCTGCTTGCCATCCTTGCTTTTTCGCTGTCGCTGCTGGGGACCTTCCTGGTTCGCTCGGGCGTGCTGAGTTCGGTGCATGCGTTTGCGTCGGACCCCAAGCGCGGCCTGTTCATCCTGGCGTTTCTCTGTGTGACCGTCGGTGGTGCGCTGTGCCTGTATGCGTGGCGCGCGCCGCGTGTGGGTCTGGGTGGACGCTTTGCGATGTTCTCGCGCGAGACCCTGCTGCTGGTCAACAACGTGCTGCTGCTGGTCGCTACTGCGGCCGTGTTGCTCGGCACGCTCTACCCGCTGGCGCTTGATGCTTTGGGCCTGGGCAAGATTTCGGTCGGCGTGCCGTACTTCGAAGCCGTGTTCGCGCCGCTGATGGCGCCTGCGCTGTTCCTGATGGCGGTCGGGCCGATGGTGCGATGGAAGCAGGGCGAGCTGCCCCCGCTGGTCAGGCGGCTGCGATGGGCGCTTGCCGTCGCGGTCATGGTGGCGGTGTTGAGCGCGTGGGCTGCAGGTCGTATCGGCTGGCAGGCCGTGCTGGGGTTTGCCGCAGCCTACTGGATCGTCTTTTCGATGCTGGCCGAGTGGATGCCGCCGGGCGCCTCGTGGCCCGAGCGCTGGCGACGCCTGCGTGCACGTTCGCGGGCCGAGTGGGGGATGTGGCTGGCCCATGGCGGCATCGCGGTGTTCATCATCGGCGTGGTCATGGTCAAGAACTACGAGCAGGAGCGCGATGTGCAGGCTCGAGCTGGCGACACGGTGACCTTGTCGGGCTATCAGTTCCGCTTTGTGGGTGTGCAGGACGTGCAGGGCCCCAACTACCAGGCGGCACGTGCCACGGTTGAAGTGCGGCGCGGTGACAGGTTGCTGGCCACCATGCATCCCGAAAAGCGCGTGTACCGCGTTCAGCAGAACCCGATGACCGAGGCGGCCATCGACACGGGACTCACGCGCGACCTGTACGTCGCGCTCGGTGAGTCGCTGGACGATGGCTCCTGGACCCTTCGGGTCTACATCAAGCCGTTTGTGGACTGGATCTGGGGTGGATGCCTCCTGATGGGTCTGGGTGGTGCGCTGGCTGCGAGCGATGCGCGCTATCGGCGTCGCGTGCGCGAGAAGTCAGCCGTGCCCGCGGATGCGGGGCAGGGGGTCGCTGCATGACGCTGATGAAGCAATGGAAGGTGGTCGTGCCGCTGGTGCTGTTCCTGGTGATGGCGGTCTTTCTCGGGCTGGGCCTCGGACGCGATCCGCGCGAGGTGCCCAGTCCCTTCATCGACAAGCCCGCACCGGCACTGGCGCTGCCCCGCCTGGACGATGCACAGGTGATGCTGCGCCGCGACGACCTGCTCGGCCAGGTGTGGATGCTCAACGTCTGGGCCAGCTGGTGCGCAGCCTGCCGTGAAGAGCACGCCACGCTGGTCGCGCTGTCCCAGCGCAAGCTGCTGCCGATCTACGGGCTCAACTACAAGGACACGCGGGTTGCCGGCCAGGCATGGCTGCGCCGGTTCGGCAATCCGTACACCGCCTCGGCCTTCGACGAAAAGGGAAGCGCCGGCATCGACTGGGGTGTCTATGGGGTACCCGAGACATTCGTGATCGATGCGCAGGGCCGTGTGCGTTTCAAGCATGTCGGCGCGCTCACCGAAGAAGTGATTGCCACACGCATCGAGCCCCTGCTCAAGAAACTGCGGCCCTGAGATGAAGATGATTCACACCGTCGTCCTTGCCCTGTGCCTGGTCCTGTTGACGGGAGCAGGCGCTCGCGCCGCCGAAGCACCGCCGACTGCCGCAGACCCCCAACTGGAGGCGCGCGTGCTGGCCGTCTCGGCTGAACTGCGCTGCCTGGTCTGCCAGAACCAGACCATTGCCGATTCGCATGCGGGCCTGGCCATCGACCTGCGCGAGCAGGTGCGCCAGATGCTCAGGCGCGGCGACAGCGAGGCACAGATCATTGAATTCATGACCACGCGCTATGGCGACTTCGTGCTCTACCGCCCGCCCGTGCGTCCCAGTACCTGGCCGCTGTGGTTCGGGCCGATCGTGCTGCTTTTGGCTGGCGTGGCCGCCATGCTGTGGCACCTGCGCCGCCGCGCCGCGCTGGGCGACGGCGCCTTTGAAGATGACAACGAGAACCTGCAATGACCCATCCACTTCAGCGACTGCGCCAGCAAATCGGCGATATCGACCAACTCCACAAGGACGGCATGGTGTCCGACCAGCTGCACTCGGAGACCCGCGCGAGACTTGAGCGCGAGCTGGTCGAGCAGGTGCTTGCCGGACCGCTGGTTGCAGCCGTGACCCAGGCGCCGGTTGACCGGTCATCGATCGGGCTCTGGTCGGCGGTGGGTGCCGGCATTCTCATCATCGGAGGCGCAGGCTACTGGTGGGCCGGGTCACCGGGCGCCTTGACCGCGCCCGTTGCCTCGAATGCGTCAGGCACGGCTGCCACGCAACAGGCGCAGGCACCGCAAGCGCCGCACGCCCTGGGCAATGAACAGATGCTGGCCATGGTCGAGGCGCTGGCCGACCGGCTCAAGGCGAAGCCCGAAGACGCCGAGGGCTGGGGCATGCTGGCCCGCTCTTACGCCACCTTGGGCCGGCATGCCGAATCGTTGCCGGCTTATGCCCGCGCGCTCGCGCTCAGCCCCGGCGACGCCACCCTGATG
Source organism: Caenimonas sp. SL110 (assembly GCF_001044395.1). GTDB lineage: Bacteria > Pseudomonadota > Gammaproteobacteria > Burkholderiales > Burkholderiaceae_C > Ramlibacter. Next base: position 141,170 of record NZ_JANU01000003.1, on the reverse strand, counting down.
GCCGACTACGCCGATGCGCTCGCACTGCAACAGGACCGCAAACTGGCCGGTGCGCCGTTGGAATGGGTCAAGCGCGCGCTGGCCCTGGATGCCAACCAGCCCAAGGCACTGCTGCTGGCGGGCACCGAGGCGTTCAATCGCAAGGACTATCCGCAGGCGGCCCGATTCTGGGAAACGGCAGTCAGGAGCGGCCCGCCCGAGAGCGCGCTGGTCAAGCAGGCGCAGGCGGGGCTCGACGATGTGCGGCAACTGCAAGGCGCTGCGCCCGCAGCTCCCGTGTCGCCCGCGGCCCCCGTGTCACCTGCCAGTCCCGCGCCGGTGGTTGCCGCTGCAACGGGCGCGCGCGTGAGCGGCAGCGTCAGCATGGCACCGGCGCTGATGGCAAAGGCGCAGCCCGGAGACACCGTGTTCATCTTCGCGCGGCCGGCCGATGGCGCGCGCATGCCGCTGGCGCTGCTCAGGCGTCAGGTGAAGGATCTTCCGATGAACTTCGAGCTCGACGACACCCTGGCCATGAGCCCGCAGGCGAAGCTGTCATCGGCGCAGCGCGTGATCGTCAGCGCGCGGGTGAGCAGGAGTGGTCAGGCGCAGCCGCAACCGGGCGATCTGGAAGGCGCCAGCGAGCCGGTGGCGGTGGGTGCCACGGGCCTCAAGCTGGTGATCGAGCGGGCGGTGCCCTGAGCCTTGGCAGACCTCGCCAGGCGCCGCTAGGCCTGGCCGTGCCGGGTGTCGAACTCGATGCCCATCTCCTGCAGCAGCGGCGTGGGCAGGATGCCACCGGCGCAGACGATCACTGCGTCATTGGGCCGGGCCATGCGTCCCGCCTTGCCTTTCAACACCACGCGTGACGGCTCGATGGCCTCGACCTGCGATTCCAGCAGCAGCTCGATCCGACCGTCGTCGGCTGCCTGCTGCAGTGCGCTGCGGTTCTTCTGCTTGACGCGGCTGAAGGCGTCGCTGCGATAGGACAGCTGCACCGTCGTGCCGGGCTGCTGCGACAACTGCAATGCCGCTTCAAGTGCGCTGTCCCCACCTCCCACCACCAGCACATGCTGACCGCGATACTGCTCGGCATCGACTAGCCGGTAAACGACTTTGGGCAGTTCCTCGCCGGGCACGTCCAGCTTGCGGGGCGACCCGCGCCGACCGATGGCCAGCAGCACCGATCGCGCCCGATGGGTGCCTGCCGAGGTATGCACGACAAAGCTCCCGGCATCAGGCTCGATGCGTTCCATACGTTCGCGAAAATGCAGCTTCAGGCCGGTCTTGCGCACGATGTCGTGCCAGAACTCGAGCAGGCGCTCCTTGGACACCTCGGTCATCCGCACCGTGCCCACCAGCGGCAGCTTGACCGGCGCGGTCATGGCGATCTTGGCGCGCGGGTAGTGATAGACCGCGCCGCCCATCGAGTCCTCCTGCTCGATCAGCCGATAGCGCAGCTTGTGCTCGATGGCCGCCAGCCCTGCCGCGATACCAGCCGGTCCCGCGCCGACGATCAGCACGTCGAGTTCATCGGGCGAAGCCGCCTTGCGACGGCGCACGGCGTCGATGGCCTGCACACCCTGGCTGGCCGCCTTGCGTATCAGGCCCATGCCGCCGAGTTCGCCTGCTATGAACAGACCCGGCACATTGCTCTCGAAGTCCGGTGAGACCCGCGGGATGTCGATGCCGCGACGCTCGGTGCCGAACACCAGCGTGATCGCCTCAACCGGACACGCCGCTGCGCAGGCCCCATGGCCGATGCAGGAAGACGCATTGATCAGGGTTGCGCGGCCATTGATGATGCCCAGTGCCCCTTCGGGGCAAGCGCTGACGCATCCGCCCGAGCCGATGCAGCGGGCCGGATTGACGACCGGATGCAGGGAGGCGGGCTCGTTCAGGCCCGCTTGCCGGGCCTCGATCTGCGCGGCGGCGTTGCCACGCTCGCGCCGCGCACGCAGCAGCAGGTGCGCGCCGATTGCCGCACCGGCGATTGCGCCATACAGGAGCAGGTACTCCATGTTCATCGGACTATCGTGCCACGCGAAACTGAACCGGGCGTTAAGGGGCGCGCTTGCGCAGGATCAAGTCCGGTGAAAGGTGGGGGTGATAGCGTTGCCGCAGGAGAAATGATGCGACTGCTTTTGCTCGAAGATGACGAGACGCTGGGTGAGGCGCTGGGCGGGTTCCTGCGCCTCGAAGGTCATCTGGTCGACTGGTTCACGCGCCTGCCCGACTGCCGGACGGTCCTGGGCGAGCCGTACGACGCGCTGCTGGTGGACTGGCAGTTGCCCGATGCATCGGGTGTCGACTGGATACGGCAGATGCGCGAGCAGGGCTGCGTGACGCCCATCATCATGCTGACGGCGCGCGACCTGCTCGGGGACCGGATCAAGGGCCTGGACTGTGGCGCCGACGACTACATGGTCAAGCCGTTCCAGCCCGAGGAGCTGGCTGCCCGGCTGCGGGCGCTTCGCCGGCGCGCGGTTTGCCAGGGTGCGCCGCGCGTTCGCCTGAACGATGAAGTCGAACTGGACATGAGCGCCAGATGTGCCTGGCGCAATGGCGTTCGGGTCGAGCTGACGGCCCGTGAGTGGCTGCTGCTGGAGGCGCTGGCCGCGCGGGCGGGCCGGGTCGTCTCCAAGTCCGACCTTGAGGCCCTTTCGTGCGGGGTGGAAGGGGAGTTGGCAAGCAACGTGCTGGAGGTCCATGTCTTCAACCTGCGACGCAAGCTGGGTCGCACCGTGATTGAAACCCTGCGCGGCCTGGGCTACAGGGTGCCTCGATGACGCGCCCGTTGCCAACGCTGCAGGGCGAACTCTCGCGCACGCTCACCCTGGTCAGCGTGGGCTGGCTTCTGGCGATCGTGCTGGTCGTTGTCTGGGGCGTCCAGCATGAGGTGCAAGAGCTGATGGACGACGCGCTGCGCGAGTCGGCCGAGGTGGTCTACGGGATGATTTCGGTGCATGCCTTGCTGCCCGACGAGGCGCAGGACGGCGTGCTGCCGGCGCCGCCCCATGTCGAACACATGATCTGGCAGGTCGTTGGCGCGCAGGGGCTGGTGATGCGCCGATCGCACATGGCCCCATCGACGCCGCTCATGCCTGTGTTCGTGCCGGGCCTGTCCGACACGCCCGACGGCTGGCGGGCTTACGCCATGGCCCTGCCGGAGCCCCAGCAGGTCCTGTACGTGGCGCAAACGCGGTCAGAGCGGGCCGAGTCGCGCTATGAGGCCGCCATCTTCGTGGCCCTCAGCGCCCTGGGCGTGAGCCTGCTGTTCATCCTGGTCATGCGCAACCGCGTTGAGGCAGGCCTGCGTCCGCTGCGTGATTTGACGCGGCAGATCAAGACCTACGATCCGCTGCTTGCGGCAACCGCGCTGCCAGAGTCCACGCGAGCCGAAACAGCCGATGTGCGCGCGGCCACCCGGGATCTCGGTGCGCGCCTGGCCCGGCGTGTGCTCAACGAACAGGCCTTCGGTGCGCACGCTGCGCATGCCCTGCGCACGCCGCTGGCAGGCATGGATGCGCAACTTGCGCTGGCCCAGCGCGAGGTCGGCGATGACGCCCGACCCCGCATCGTCAAGGCACGCGCCGAGGTGCAGCGGCTCAAACGTGTCGTTGCCTCCTTGCTGGCCCTGTTTAGAACCGGCACTGAGCTGGAGCTGGCGCCTGTGTTGCTGTCCGACCTGGCCGCGCGCCTGCCGATGGACGACATTGACCTGCAGGTGCGCGGCTCGGGTTTGCTTCGAGCGGATGTCGGACTGCTGAGTGCCGCGCTCGCAAACCTGCTGGACAACTCGGTACGGCACGGCGCCCGCACGGCCTGGCTGAGCCTGCAGGCAGAGGGCAGGGTCCAGTGCCTGATTCTTCAGGACGATGGTCCCGGCGTCAGTGACGAACGGCGCGCCGTGCTGCAGGCCAGCCTGGCAGAAATGGACGGCGAGTCGCAGTCCGGGCTCGGCCTGAAGCTGGCACACCTGGTGGCGCAGGCCCACCACGGTTCGCTGCGCCTGGAGCCAGCGCCCCAGGGAACTCACGGCTTTGTCGTGGCCTTCAGGCTGTGGGAGCGGGAAGAGCCGAAAGGCGGCTCGGTCGGGTCGCCCTGAAGCCAGCGCATCCGCCCTGGCGCATCACTCTAGCGCTGCTGCAATTGCGGCGGCCGCTGCGGCTTGGGCCTCAGGCCCGGTGTCACGTTCAGGTCTTCGGCGTTGTCCTTGCGCAGCACCTTGAACCTGGAAGGAGTCCCCGGCTTGAGCGCGGCCACGCTGGAAAGCAGCTCCGACACATTGGCGATCTCCTTGCCCGCGACTTCGACGATCACGTCGCCCGGGCGCACGCCGGCCTGGGCGGCAGGGCCGTTTTGCAGCACGCCGGTGATCAGCACGCCGCGCCTGGCCTTCACGCCAAACGTTTCCATCAGCTCGGGCGACAGGTCCGCCGGCTCAACGCCGATCCAGCCCCGACGCACGACGCCGTCTTTCACGATGCCTTCGAGCACCAGCTTGGCCGTTGACACCGGAATCGCGAAGCCGATTCCCATGCTGCCGCCGGACCGCGAATAGATGGCGGTGTTGATGCCCATGAGGTGTCCGTTCACGTCCACCAGTGCGCCGCCCGAGTTGCCGGGGTTGATGGCCGCATCGGTCTGGATGAAGTTCTCGAAGGTGTTGATGCCCAGCTGGTTGCGGCCCAGCGCGCTCACGATGCCGCTCGTGACTGTCTGCCCGACGCCGAACGGGTTGCCGATGGCCAGCACCTGGTCGCCCACTTGCAGTGCGTCTGAATTACCCAGGGTGATGACCGGCAGGCGGTCAATCGAAATCTTGAGAATGGCCAGGTCGGTATCAGGATCGGTCCCCATCACCTTGGCGTTCACCTTGCGGCTGTCGGCCAGCACCACCTCGATCTCGTCCGCGCCTTCAACGACGTGGTTGTTGGTGAGGATGTAGCCGTCGTTGCTGATGATGACGCCGCTGCCCAGGCCCGCCTGCGGCTGGCTGCCCTGCTCGCCGAAGAAAAAGCGGAACCACGGATCGTTCGATTTGGGGCTGCGGTCGGCCGCCTTGCTGGTGTTGATGCTCACGACGGCGGCCGACGCGCGCTGCGCTGCCTGCCGGAAGCTGCCGGCAGGGGGCGGCCCCGAGACAGTGGCTGCGGGCGCCTCCACCAGCGAAACCCGGCCCATGCCGGGTGGCGTGCGGCCGAGCCACTCGGGCTTCAAGGTTCCGACGACGAAATAAGCGGCCAGCAGGACCGTAACGGCCTGGGCAAACAGCAGCCAGATGCGACGCATGGTGAGGGGAGAAAAATGAGTTGCGGCAAGTGTAAGGCTCGCGCGCGGATCGGGGGCGCACGCGGGCCATGGCGCAAGCCATGCGGCGGCTCAGAGGACGTGCGGCACCATGTGGGCCTGCCTGTGCCGACGCGGCCCGAGGTTGGCTTGCTCGACCGCCACGACTTCACCGGTCGCAGGGTCGAGCATGGCTGCGCGCGACAGCACCTTGCGCGCAGCCTCTGCCATTCGCTGCGCGTCGTGCAGCAGATCCTCCACCGGTTCAGGGCCGCCCGACAGGTGCACCACACCCACGCCGATATCTGCCCGGACCTGGACCCGCTCGCCACCGGCGCCGGTCAGCTCGATGGGCTTGCGCACGCTGCTGGCCACCCGCAGGCCCAGCGTGCGCAGCCACGAGGGTGACGGAATGGTTTCCACCAGCGAGATGAAGCAGCGGTCGTAATACCGCCCCACCGTGTTGACCACGCCGACCTGCCGCTGGATGCGACTGGCGATGGCGATGTACATGTCGTTGACCGCGGCAGGCCCGAGCTGCGCGGCGATGCGATCGACGTCGAAGACCATGATGGCGATCACCGCACCGTCGCGCCTGGTCCTGCGGCGGCGGCGTTGCGCCTTCAACAGTTTCTGCACCAGGCCGATGCCGCTGTGCAGCTTGGTCACAGGGTCGAACTGGGAGGATGCGCTGCTGCCGGCTTCGCGCCGGGTCTGCCGCTCCTGCCGGTTGCGCTGCCACAGCACGAAGCCGATGAAACCGTTGGCCAGGACAGCGCTCAGCGCGAACAGCGCGTGCAGCCACGGGCTCATTGCATCCACTTTCGCCGCCACGGTGTACAGGCCCGCAATGGCCGGCAGCACAAAAAAGCATCCGACTGCCATGACAGAGGCCAGCCGGTCGCCCAGCATCCAGGCGCGAACCGTGAGCCACAACGTGGCAGCCGCGCCAACCAGCGAGAGCGCAGCAGCGGCTGCCAGCTGGTTGTGGACCGGCAGCGCCAGGCAGGCGACCCCACCCACGGGAAGCACCAGCGCCGAGCCGCGCAGCACGGCGGACATGACGCGGTCGCGTTGCGATGCCTTGAGCCACGACCGGATCCAGAAATTGGACAGTGCTACGCAGACCGGCCCCACCAGCACCTGAAGGGCCTGGGTCACACGCCCATCTGCGGTGAGGCCGACATGACTGGTGATGTTGCTCAGGACCAGTGCGCCCAGCAGGACGACCAGGTGATAGGCCACGCCCAGGAGTTGACCGCGACCCGGGCGTGCAATCAGATCGGCGATGCGCGCCAGCGCCACAGACGCGATTGCGCCCAGAGCCATGCTCCAGATCATGAGTTCGAGCGCTGTCACGACGAAAACCTCCCGATGGCCGACTTCTGGAAATCATTATTGGCTTGTGCGACACAATTGAACAATGGCAAGTTCACAACAGCTCCTGCAGGCATTCGACGGCCTGCTCCAGCCTGCGCGGTTCAAGGATTACGGGCCCAACGGCCTGCAGGTCGAAGGCCGCGACGACGTGCGCCGGATCGTCTCGGGTGTCACGGCGAGCCGAGCCTTGATCGAAGCGGCCATCGCGCAGCAAGCCGATGCGATCTTCGTGCACCACGGCCTGTTCTGGCGCGGGCAGGACGGACGCATCACCGGCTGGATGAAGCAGCGCCTGTCGCTGCTCCTGGCTCACAATATCAACCTGTTCGCCTATCACCTGCCGCTCGATGCCCATCCCGAACTGGGCAACAACGCGCAGCTCGGGCAGAAGTTGGGATGGGTGGCCGATGCCCGATTCGGCGAGCAGGACCTGGGCTTCATCGGCCAGCGTGGCGATGCAGGCGCATTTGCCGATGCCGCCGCGCTTGCCTCGCACGTCGAGGCCTTGCTGGGGGCGCCCGTGCGGTGGGTGGCGCAAGGCAACAAGCCGATTCGCCGCATCGCCTGGTGCACTGGCGGCGCGCAGGGCTATTTCGAGTCCGCGATTGCGGCGGGTGCCGACGCCTTCATCACCGGCGAAATGTCGGAGCCGCAGGCGCACTACGCGCGGGAGTGTGGTGTTGCTTTTCTGGCCTGCGGCCACCATGCCAGCGAGCGCTTTGGCGCGCCCGCCGTCGCCGGACACGTTGCCGCGCAACTGGGCATCGAACACGCCTACATCGAGATCGACAATCCCGCATGAAGCCCATTGCAATCACCCTGGGCGATCCTGCAGGAATCGGCCCCGAGATCATCGTCAAGGCTTTTCGGGCCGCGCCGGATGCAACGCGCGGTGCGTTCGTTGCGGGTGACCTGGCAGCGCTCAGGCGTGGGGCCAACGCTGTTTGCAGCCCGGGAAAAGTCGAGATTCCCATTGCCGTGATCGACGACCCAGGCGAGGCGCTGCACTTGCCGCCGCACTGCATCGGACTGCTGCAGGCCGCTGATGCCTTGTCATCGCTGCCGGCCCTTGGTGTGGTCAGTGCGCAAGCGGGCCGCATGGCCGCGCAGTGCGTGACATGGGCCACGCGCGCGGCCCTGCGCGGTGAGATTGCCGCATTGGTGACGGCGCCCCTGCACAAGGAAGCCCTCTTCGCTGCGGGTGTGACGTTCCCCGGCCATACCGAACTGCTTCAGTACGAGGCGGCGCAATTTCTGGGCAAACCGGTGCAGGACGTGCCGGTGCGGATGATGCTGGCCAATGACGAGCTGCGCACGGTGCTCGTGAGCATTCACGTGTCGCTTCGCGATGCGATTGCGGCGGTGTCGACGCAGAATGTGCTGCAGACGATTCGCATCACGCATGCAGCGCTCACGCGCGAACTCGGACATGCGCCGAGGATCGGTGTGGCGGGGCTCAACCCCCATGCCGGTGAGGGCGGGCTCTTCGGCCGTGAAGAGATCGAGGTGATCGCGCCTGCCATCGAGGCGGCCCGCGCCGAGGGAATCGACGCAAGCGGCCCCTTTGCCCCCGACACGGTGTTCATGCGGGCGCGCGCCAGGCCGGGCTCAACAGGCGAGTTCGATGTGGTGGTCGCGATGTATCACGACCAGGGCCTGATCCCGGTGAAGTACCTGGGTGTGGAAAAGGGCGTCAACGTCACGCTCGGGCTGCCGCTGGTTCGGACCAGCCCCGACCACGGCACCGCTTTCGATATCGCCGGTACCGGCAAAGGCGATGCGTCCAGCCTCATCGAGGCGCTCCGGATGGCGCGCCGGATGTGCGCCCGGTCGCAGGCTGGCTAGCTGGCGCGGCCGCGCAGGCTGTCGCGGATTTCGCGCAGCAGCACGACGTCTTCGGGCGTCACGACCGGGGCCGGCGCAACCGGTTCGGTACGGCGCAGGCGGTTGACCTGCTTGACCATCATGAAGATCACGAACGCCAGGATGATGAAGTTCACCGCGACCGTGATGAAGCTGCCGTAGGCCAGCACCGGAACGCCCGCTTTCTTCAGCGCGTCGAGTGTCATGGCTGTGCCTGCGGGCACCTGGCCGAGCACGACAAACAGGCTGGAAAAATCGAGCTTGCCGAAGATCGAACCAATGATCGGCATGATGATGTCGCCCACGAGCGAATCGACGATCTTGCCAAAGGCCGCGCCTATGATCACGCCGACGGCGAGATCCATCACGTTGCCCTTGACGGCGAATTCCTTGAACTCCTGCATCATTCCCATGTTGGTCTCCTCATCAGTGGAGCGGAGTATGCGTCAAGCCAGAACCGACCGGTAGCGTGCTGTGCATTTGAATGGGCGAGAAGCGCTCCGCTACAATCGACGGTTGACTCCAATAAGCGATTCCTCGAGGACCCCCATGAGTGACACCCCAGTGGACGCCAGCAAACGGACGTGGCTGATTGCGTCTGGTTGTGCCGGCGCAGTTGCGGCCCCTTTCGTCGCCACTCCTTTTGTCAGCAGCTTCCTGCCCTCCGAAAAAGCCAAGGCCGCCGGCGCCGCGGTGGAAGTGGACATCTCGGCCCTCAAGCCGGGCGAGAAGGTCACCGTCGAATGGCGCGGAAAACCCGTCTGGATCATGAAGCGCACGCCCGAGCAGCTGGCGTCGCTCGCCAAGACCGAGCCGCAGCTGGCGGACCCCAATTCCGAGCGCAAGGCCTATCCCACTCCCGAATACGCGCGCAACCAGCATCGCTCGATCAAACCCGAAATCTGGGTTGGCGTCGGCATCTGCTCGCATCTGGGGTGCTCGCCTTCCGACAAGCTCCAGCCCGGCCCGCAACCTTCGGTGCCCGATGACTGGCAAGGCGGCTTCCTGTGCCCATGCCACGGTTCCACGTTCGACGTCGCCGGCCGCGTGTTCAAGAACAAGCCCGCGCCCGACAACCTGGAAGTGCCTGCGCACATGTACCTTTCGGACACCCGCCTGCTGATCGGCGAAGACAAGAACTCGAAGGCTTGAGGGTCACATGGCTGAATTCAAGGAAATCTCTCCCAACGCGAGCGCCAGCGCCAAACTGGCGAACTGGTTCGACAACCGGTTCCCTTCGGCCGGGGCCGCTTACAGGAACCACCTGTCGGAGTACTACGCTCCGAAAAATTTCAACTTCTGGTACTTCTTCGGCTCGCTCGCACTGCTGGTGCTGGTGATCCAGATCGTCACCGGCATTTTCCTGGTGATGCACTACAAGCCGGACGCCGCCAAGGCGTTCGAGTCGGTCGAGTACATCATGCGGGACGTGCCCTGGGGCTGGCTGGTGCGCTATATGCACTCGACCGGGGCCTCGGCATTCTTCGTGGTCGTGTACCTGCACATGTACCGGGGCCTGATCTACGGCAGCTATCGCAAGCCGCGTGAACTGGTCTGGGTCTTCGGCTGCGCGATTTTCCTGGTGCTGATGGCCGAAGCCTTCATGGGCTACCTGCTGCCATGGGGCCAGATGTCGTACTGGGGCGCCCAGGTCATCGTGAACCTGTTCTCGGCCATCCCGTTCGTCGGCCCTGACCTCGCACTGCTGATTCGCGGTGACTATGTGGTGAGCGACGCCACGCTGAACCGCTTCTTCAGCTTCCACGTCATCGCCGTGCCGCTGGTGCTGCTGGGCCTGGTGGCCGCGCACATCCTGGCTTTGCATGATGTCGGCTCCAACAATCCTGACGGTGTCGAGATCAAGGGTCCGAACGCGCCTCGCAACCCGGACGGCACGCCGATGGACGGCATCCCTTTCCATCCGTACTACTCGGTGCACGATATCTTCGGCGTCGGCGTGTTCCTGATGGTCTTCACCGCCATCATCTTCTTCGCGCCTGAGCTGGGCGGCTATTTCCTGGAGTACAACAACTTCATCCCGGCCGACCCGCTCAAGACGCCAGCGCACATCGCACCGGTCTGGTACTTCACGCCGTTCTATTCGATGCTGCGTGCCATCACCACCGAGATGATGTATGTCCTCTCGGCGATCCTGGTGGTGTCGGTGGGCTTCGTTCTGCTCAAGACGCGAGCTGCAGCGGCCATCAAGGCCGCGCTGCTGGTGGTCGCATTCGCGTTCCTGTGGATGTTCGGCGCCTTCGGTTTCACCGGTGTGCGTCTGCTCGAAGGCATTGACGCCAAGTTCTGGGGCGTGCTGGTGATGGGTGGCGCGGTCATCATCCTGTTCTTCCTGCCCTGGCTGGACAAGAGCCCGGTGAAGTCGATCCGCTACCGTCCCGACTGGCACAAGTGGGTTTACGGCGTCTTCGTCGTCAACTTCATCGTGCTCGCCTACTACGGCGTGCAGCCGGTGACCGATCTGGGCACGCGCATCTCGCAGGCCGGCACGATCTTCTATTTCGGCTTCTTCCTGCTGATGCCGTGGTGGAGCAGCAAGGGCACGTTCAAGACCGTGCCTGATCGCATCACCTTCGCTGGTCACTGAAGCAGCGAGACATGACAATGAAAAAAATCATCCTCACTCTCCTCGTGGCATTCGGATTTGCCGCCGGCGCTCAAGCTGCAGGCGGTGACACCGTCGTCTGGGACAAGGCGCCGCAAAAGACCAATGACCTGCCTGCGCTGCAAAACGGTGCCAAGCTGTTCATGAACTATTGCCTGAACTGCCACTCTGCAGCGTTCATGCGCTACAACCGGTTGACGGACATCGGCCTGACCGAGCAGCAGATCAAGGAAAACATGTTGTTCGCGACCGACAAGGTTGGCGAAACCATGAAAGCCGCGATCGACCCGAAGCAGGCCAAGGAATGGTTCGGCGCGAATCCGCCAGACCTGACGCTGGTTGCGCGCTCGCGTGCGGGTCACGGTGGCACCGGCGCTGATTACCTCTACACCTACCTTCGCACCTACTACCGCGACCCGGAAAAAGCCACGGGCTGGAACAACCTGGCCTTCCCCAGCGTCGGCATGCCGCACGTCCTGTGGGAGCTCCAGGGTGAGCGCCAACCGATTTTCGAGACGCAAAAGGTCCATGGCCACGACACCAAGGTTCTCACGGGCTGGAAGCAGATCACGCCTGGCACCATGACCCCCCTGCAATACGACCAGGCAGTGGGCGACCTCGTCGGCTACATGCAATGGATGGCCGAGCCGTCGCAGAACACGCGTGTGCGTGTTGGCGTCTGGGTGCTGATCTTCCTCGGCATCTTTACTGTGATCGCCTGGAGACTGAACGCGGCCTTCTGGAAAGATATCCACTGACAACGCGGTCCGGCCCATAAAGCCGGTTTCGCGCCCATGAGCACGGTCCGGCTTTCGCCCGACCGTGTTTTCACTTTGATTTAGGAGCCTCCATCATGATGGTGCTGTATTCGGGAACCACCTGCCCCTTCTCCCACCGTTGCCGTTTCGTGCTGTTCGAAAAGGGCATGGACTTCGAGATCCGTGACGTCGACCTGTACAACAAGCCGGAAGACATCAACGTCATGAACCCGTATGGGCAGGTGCCCATCCTGGTCGAGCGTGACCTGATCCTGTATGAGTCGAACATCATCAACGAGTACATCGACGAGCGTTTCCCGCATCCCCAGCTGATGCCCGGCGACCCGGTTGACCGTGCACGCGTGCGCCTGTTCCTGCTCAACTTCGAGAAGGAACTGTTCGTTCATGTGAGCACGCTGGAGTCGCGGGCATCCAAGGGCAACGAGAAGATGCTGGAGAAAGCGCGCGCGCACATTCGCGATCGCCTGACGCAGCTCGCCCCGGTGTTCCTCAAGAACAAGTACATGCTGGGTGACAACTTCTCGATGCTCGACGTCGCGATCGCCCCTTTGCTGTGGCGCCTGGATTACTACGGCATCGAACTCTCCAAGAATGCGGCGCCGTTGCTGAAATACGCGGAGCGCATCTTCTCGCGCCCGGCTTACATCGAAGCGCTCACGCCGTCCGAAAAGGTCATGCGCAAGTAAGCGTTCCAGCTTTCAGCCGGTAGCAGCTCATGAACGCCCTCGAATCCACTTCGACACGTCCGTACCTCATCCGCGCCCTGTACGACTGGTGCACCGACAACGGCCTGACGCCGTATGTCGCCGTGCTGGTCGATGACACGGTGCAGGTGCCGCGCGAGTACGTGAAGAATGGCGAGATCGTGCTCAACATCAGCTTCGATGCGACGAGTTCGCTCAAGCTGGGCAACGATTTCATCGAGTTCAAGGCCCGTTTCGCTGGCAGTGCGCGCGACATCATGGTTCCGGTGAGCCGTGTCATCGCCATCTATGCACGCGAGAACGGCCAGGGCATGGCGTTCCCCGTACCGGTGGCGGCAAGCGGTGGCCAAGAGGCGGCCAAACCGTCGCCGCTTTCCAGCGTGCCCGCTGCCGGCATTACGCAGGCAAGCGACGACGCCAAGGTGGTCCAGCTTGTTTCGCCGGATCATTCCGCTGCAGGAGACGAAGGCCACGACACCGATCCGCCGAGACCGCCGACCGGCCCGCGGCCTGCCTTGAAGCGCGTGAAGTAACGACGCAACCCAGCGTGCTCGCGCAGTTTCCCTCGCGAGCGCTTTAGAATCTTTTCCATCGCCGATTTAGCTCAGTTGGTAGAGCAACCGCCTTGTAAGCGGTAGGTCATCAGTTCGAATCCGATAATCGGCACCAGTCAACCAGGCGCACCATGAAGAAACTACTTCTCCTGCTTTCCTTCGTGGCCCTCCTTCCGGCCTGCGCCTCGGTCGAGTACGGCTCCTGGCTTGACCAGATCGGCAAGCGCCCCAATCCGCCGGTGGAAATGAGCCCGGACGAAGCGGTCGCCCTGCGTGACCAGGCCATGCGCCTGCGGTCCGAGGCCGATGCCATCCGCACCCAGCTCGCCTCCGAGACCGATCGCGTACAGCGGTTTCGCTACTACAGCGAAATTCGCAAGATCGACGACGAGCTGGTGCCCATCGAGCGACAGCTGCTCGATGCGCGGCGCCTGTCGCGCGCACCAGGCCTGGCGCCGGGCTGATCGAGACACCCGCTGCACGCCGGACTGATCGGTAAGGAAGGCGCGTTTTGGACCCGACCGACCTGAATTTCACTTACTCCATCGTTGGCCCTCCGATGAGCGTCGTGCTGGGCACGCGCATGCAGCCGCGCGACTACGCATCGACCGGCCTGAGCATCGACATGCGCGACTCCCGCCGTATCCCCGGTCGCAACTGGATGGAGTGGGTGCTTCTTCGCAATGAAGGTGAGTGGGTTGGCCGCGTGCGCAAGCGGCCCTCTGCAGCGAGGCTGTGGCTCGAACGCCATGGGTTGGTGCTGGCGGTCACCGCTCTGGGCCTGCTCGCACTGGAAGTCGCTGCTGCGCTGGCTTGGACTTTCTTTTATCTCTGAGCCAGAGTCAGGCGATCCGCATGAAGTCATCCGAAGACGTCCTCACGATCGACCCGGTCGCGATGAACGTGGTCAATCGCATTGCCTGTGGCACGAACCTGGCGGGCAACCTGCTGTTCGAAGGCGGTGTGCTGGTGCAAGGCCGGCTGGGCGGAGATGTGCAGGTGAACGGCCGCGTCATCGTCTGGACAGGCGGTGTCATCAGGGGAAAGATCCGGGTGCTGGGCGACATGTATGTCTTCGGGCAACTGGGCGAGCTCGGGGCAGATCCTGGCGAAACCATGGTCGAATGCCTTGGCACGCTGTATGTTGCCAACACCGGCGTGACCACGGGCATCCTGACCGCGCATCACCTGATGCTTTACGAAGGTGCAGACTTGCGAGGACCCTTCACGACATTGCGTTCGGAAAGGTCTCTGCCGGTGCTCGATGACCGGGTCGCGCCTTTGCACCCGGCTTCACCGGCGGCGTCGTCCGCAGGATTTCAGTCCGGCAATTTTTGAAATTGACAAAAAGGGGTTCCCGCCATGTCCGACACGCGCAACTCGAACCATGACGACAGCCCCGATGACAGCCCGGACCGCCAGGGCAGCCCTTCACAGGTGCCGCTGGGCAGCAAGATGCCGGGTCAAGCCAGGAAGATGCCCGTGCTCGGAGGTGCGCCGGTTGAAGGCCGATCTTCCGAACGAACGGACGAGTCGGGCCTTTCAAAAAGCGAAATTGCAGACGGCCTGAACTTCGAGGGCAATGCCGTTCTCACCGGGGTTTGCACCGTCAAGGGCCGTGTGCAGGGCAACCTGACCCAGGCGCCCGAAGCAAAGATCACGGTTGTCGTCACAGAGACCGGACATGTCAAAGGCGACATCGTTGCCGACCAGATTTCCGTGATGGGCCGAACCGAAGGGCTGCTCGATGCGACCGGAGGTTCCGTGTCGCTGCACGACTCGGCCAACGTGTCCGGTCACGTTCGCTACTTCCGCTTGCAGGTCAATGGCAGCGACCTGAACGCAACACTGGAGCGAGCGCCTGCAAGAGCGACCGCCGCGTCCACCGCGTCTGCGCCAATTGCGCCAGTCGCGCCGCAGCCCACTCAACCACCGCAAGCAGATCCAGAAACCGGGGTGATGCCGTGAGCGCGCATGGCCCTGTCGCCGTTGCCCCGGGCTTTTGCCTTGCGCGCTGACAACCGCCGTGCAGGCCGTTCCTTCAAGCGAAGTGTTGCGCCAGGCTGCGCTGCAGGCGAGCTGGCGCCGCGACATGCGCGTGGGTCTTCGGCGCCGCGCCTGGCGATGGGTCGAGTGGCTGCTCACGCGGTGGTGCCTGCCGGTGCTGGCGGCGGCCCTGCTGGGACATGTCCCGTCAAGCCTGCAACCCGATCGGTCGTTCGTGCAGGTCGCGCCTGAAGGTATCGTCCTGAAACCGTCATTGACTCCAAACCTACCTCCACAGGAGAAGAAATGAGCAGCAAACCGCAACCGACCACGCCCCGCCTGGTGCCCGTGGACAAGCTTTCGGCGATTTCCAGCCTGGTGGCCGAAGGGGCGGTGTTCACGGGGCACTTCCAGTCGCCGCTCGACCTGGGCATCAAGATCGACGGCGTGCTGGAAGGCAACATCATGTTCGGAGAAGGCGGCACGATCCATATCGGCGCGACGGGCGTGGTGCACAACACCCGGCTGGAGGCCGATTACATCTACATCGAGGGCAAGGTCAGCGGGTCTGTGGTCGCGCGCAAGTCGCTCGAAATCACCGGTTCCGGAACGCTGCTGGGCGATGCAAGCTACGACGATGTGCTGGACATCCATCCACGAGCCAAGGTGCGAGGCAAGCTGGAATATCGCGGTGTGATCGAGGGGCAGGGCGACACCCTGAGATAGGCGGGCGAAATGATTGCTTTTAGCGTACTTCGACCTTCAGGCGAATTGAGGTAACCTGCGTCCCCCGGGCTCGCAGATGAGCTATCAAGGCAGGCACCACCTGCCTGAGTTTTGCGGCCCCGGCGCTGGTGTCCACCAGCAGGCACCAGGCCTCGCCATCGATGGGGCCGGGCCGGATGGCGGACCGCAGCGGTGCTGGTATCAGCTGTTCCACCGCCTTGAGCCGTTCACCGGATTCGCGAGCGAGTTGCGCGAGTTGCGCGAGCATCGGCGACTCTCCGGCGGCCTGCTGGAGCGAGACGGGATGCAGGCGGCGGTCCAAAGGGCGGCGGTCCATGAGTCGGTGGGATGAATTCTAAAAAGCTGACGAGATGACGTGAGGGGATAAACAGTGCATTTCATTATCACGGATGCATGGCTGGCCAAAAGCCGCGCCGTGCACCTGAGCGGCACCAAGCTGGTTGTCGCGGTGGTCGGGCTTTCGCTGCTCATGATGATGCTGGCCGCAGGCATGTATCACTGGGTGTTTCTCAAGGGTGCGCGCGAAGGCTGGCCCATCGTTGGCACGCTCGTGAAGCTGGTGGTCAAGGATGAGTTCGAGCAGCGTGACAGGTTCATGCGCGAGAACCTCGATGTCATGGCCCGCAAGCTGGGCGAAATGCAGGCGCGCATGGTGCAGCTCGAAGCATTGGGCGAGCGCGTATCGGGTCTCGCCGGCATCAACACCGCCGACCTGAAGGTGCCGGCTGGCCAGGGCGGCGCGCTGGTCTCGGGTCGCCCGCTTTCCATGGTGGAGTTGCAAGCCACGCTGGACGACCTCGAAAAGCTCACCGGCCGCCACACCGACGTGATGACGGTGATGGAGTCGCGGCTCTTTGACCAGCACATCCGCAACAAGATGATTCCCACGCAGCAGCCGGTCAAGGGCAGCCATCTGGGCTCTTCGTTCGGCTGGCGCCTGGACCCGTTCACCGGCCGTTCTGCGTTGCACACGGGGCTCGACTTCCAGGCAGACCCCGGCACGCCGATCCTGGCTGCCGCAGGGGGTGTCGTGGTCACGCAGGAAGCCCATCCCGCATATGGAAACATGGTCGAAATCGACCACGGCAACAACCTCGTGACCCGCTATGCCCACGCGTCGCGTACCTGGGTCAAGACCGGTGACCTCGTCAAGCGTGGCCAGAAGATCGCCGAGGTCGGCACCACCGGCCGCTCCACCGGACCTCACCTGCATTTCGAGGTGATGGTGCAAGGTATCCCGCAGGACCCGCAAAAATTCCTGATGGCTGGCAACAACTTGACCCATGCACAGGGCACCCAGCTGGCGAAGTTGGCGCCGTCGTCTTCCCGCGTGCCCCAACAGGCTGCCATCGGCAGGTAAAATTGCCGGTTCCGCGCTGCCTTCGGCCTTGGATTGGCTGAAGGCGCCCCCACCTTGACTCCTGACAACAAATAGGGAATCGCGCTGTCCTGCCGCACCACCCGTGGCCGCGGCAAGCCGCTTCGCATCGATGGCCAAGAACCTCCTCACACAAATTTTCGGTTCCCGCAACGACCGCCTGCTCAAGCAATACCGCAAGGCCGTCGACCGCATCAACGCCATGGAGCCGCAAGTCGAGAAGTTGAGCGACGACGAGCTCCGGGGCAAGACAGACGAGTTCAAGGCACGCCTTGCCAAGGGCGAAACGCTGGACGATCTCCTTGAAGATGCGTTCGCCGTGGTGCGCGAAGCCTCGCGGCGCGCAATGAAGATGCGCCACTTCGACGTGCAGATGCAAGGCGGCATGGCGCTGCATAACGGCAAGATCGCCGAAATGGGAACGGGTGAAGGCAAGACGCTCACCGCCACGCTGCCCGTCTACCTCAATGCACTCACAGGCAACGGCGTTCACGTCGTCACGGTCAATGACTACCTCGCCAATCGCGATGCGCAGTGGATGGCCAAGCTCTACAACTTCCTGGGCATGACTGTCGGGGTGAACCTGCCGAACATGTCGCGCGAGGAAAAGCAGGCGGCCTATCGCTCGGACATCACGTACGGCACCAACAATGAATTTGGCTTCGACTACCTGCGCGACAACATGGTCTACGAAGTTGCCGACCGCGTGCAGCGCGGCCTGAACTACGCGATCGTCGATGAGGTCGATTCCATCCTGATCGACGAAGCCCGCACGCCGCTCATCATCAGCGGCCAGGCCGAGGACCATACCGACCTCTACATTGCCATCAATCGCGTGGTGCCGCTGTTGTCCAAGCAGGAAGGCGAAGCCGATCCGCGCACGGGCGAGGGCATCATTCGCGCCGGTGATTTCACAGTGGACGAGAAGACCCACCAGGTGTTTCTGACCGAGCAGGGACACGAGAACGCCGAGCGCATCCTCTTCAACCTGGGACTGATTCCCGAAGGCGCGTCGCTGTACGACCCGGCCAACATCACGCTGATGCATCACCTCAATGCAGCGCTGCGTGCCAATCACCTGTATCACCGCGACCAGCACTATGTCGTGCAGGACGGCGAAGTCGTCATCGTTGATGAATTCACCGGCCGCCTGATGACCGGCCGCCGCTGGAGCGATGGCCTGCACCAGGCTGTTGAAGCCAAGGAAGGTGTCTCGATCCAGCCCGAGAACCAGACGCTCGCATCGATCACGTTCCAGAATTACTTCCGCCTGTACCGCAAGCTCTCCGGCATGACCGGCACTGCTGATACCGAGGCGTACGAGTTCCAGGAAATCTACGGCCTGGAAACCATGGTGATTCCGCAGAACAGGCCGAACCTGCGCCAGGACCAGCTCGACCGGGTGTACAAGACGAACCGCGAAAAATACGAGGCGGCGATCACGGACATCCGCGAGTGCTACGACCGCGGCCAGCCGGTGCTGGTGGGCACGACGTCGATCGAGAACTCCGAAATCATTGACGAGCTGCTCAACAAGGCGAACCTGCCGCACCAGGTCCTTAACGCGAAGCAGCATGCGCGCGAAGCCGAGATCGTGGCGCAGGCGGGCCGCCCGAAGATGATCACCATCGCCACCAACATGGCGGGTCGCGGCACCGACATCGTGCTCGGCGGCAATATTTCCAAGGCCATCGAGGCGATCGAATTCGATGAGTCCCTCGACGCAGGCACCAAAGCCTCGCGCATTGCGCAGCTGCGCGCCGACTGGCAGAAAGAGCACGAGGCGGTCAAGGCCGTCGGCGGCCTGCGCATCATCGCAACCGAGCGCCACGAAAGCCGGCGCATCGACAACCAGCTGCGCGGGCGCTCAGCGCGCCAGGGCGACCCGGGGTCTTCGCGCTTCTACCTGAGCCTGGACGATCCGCTGATGCGCATCTTCGCAGGGGACAGGGTCAAGGCG
Source organism: Caenimonas sp. SL110 (assembly GCF_001044395.1). Taxonomy (GTDB): domain Bacteria; phylum Pseudomonadota; class Gammaproteobacteria; order Burkholderiales; family Burkholderiaceae_C; genus Ramlibacter. The sequence continues at coordinate 121,925 of NZ_JANU01000003.1, read as the reverse complement.
ATCATGGAACGGCTGAAGATGCCCGATGGCGAAGCCATCGAAGCGGGCATCGTGACGCGCAGCATCGAAAGCGCCCAGCGCAAGGTGGAAGCGCGCAACTTCGACATTCGCAAGCAGTTGCTCGAATACGACGACGTGTCCAACGACCAGCGCAAGGTGATCTACCAGCAGCGCAACGACATCCTGGACGCAACCAATCTCGGCGCGCAGATCGCATCGCTGCGCGAAGGCTGCTTCACCGATCTCGCACATCAGTACGTGCCCGTCGAGACAGTGGAAGAGCAGTGGGACCTGCCGGGCCTGGAGAAGGTCCTGGCCGAGGAGTGGAAGATCGACCTGCAGCTGCAAAAGGCCGTGCAGGAGTCCAGCAGCATCACCGACGAAGAGATCCTGGAAACCGTGCTCAAGGCCGCTAACGAAGCATTCGACTCGAAGGTCGAGCAGGTGGGCCCTGAGAACTTCACGCAGTTCGAGCGGATCGTCCTGCTGCAAAGCATCGACACCCATTGGCGCGAGCATCTGGCTGCGCTCGATTACCTGCGCCAGGGCATTCACCTGCGTGGCTACGCGCAGAAGCAGCCCAAGCAGGAATACAAGCGCGAGGCGTTCGAGCTGTTCGGCCAGCTGCTCGACTCGGTCAAGAACGAAGTCACCAAGACCTTGATGACAGTTCAGGTGCAGTCGGGCGAGCAGCTCGAGCAAGCCGCTGAAGACCTTGAAAGCCGGGCTGAACGCATTTCGAATGTGACCTACACCGCGCCGACGGAAACCGGTGAGGTCGAGACCGTTGTGGATGCGTCCACGACTCGCCTTCCACCGGCTGGCGGGCTGATGGGCCTGGCTGCGGCCGCCGCCGATTTGCCGCGTGTGGGTCGCAATGATCCATGCCCATGCGGAAGTGGCAAGAAATACAAACAATGCCACGGCAAGCTTGTTTGAGCTTCCACAAATTCATTTTTTATAGGTAATAAGTGTTCATTTTCTTGTAGTATTCCTGCTACAAGCTGACGCCTTTACAAATGACCCCTGTCAATGTTGACAGGGGTTCGACCGCGCCATTGCGCGATTACCTCTTCAATCAAGGCACCAGTATTACTAAAAAGGTGCCCCATGGAAGTCGTCGTTGGCAAGGAGCCGTCCCCCGCCCCTGTTGCAACCTCTCACCCGGTCCGTGAACCCGCCCTGCCTGCGGGTCTTAGAAGCCGTATCGACCGCGAGTTCAGCGCGCGCTGGAAGGAGCAGTGGGGCGGCAAATTCGTCCTGCACGGCAAGCAGACCGGCCCCGGCGCCGTCCGCCTGGATGGAAACGACTACCTCGGTGTGACCGGCCATCCTGAAATCGTCGCGGCCCAGGTCAGCGCACTGCGCCACGACACCGAAGCGGTGGTGCAGTCGGGCGTCTTCCTGCTGGACGGCCATCCTGCGCATGCATTCGAAAAAGCCATGGCCGCCTGGCTTTGCAAGGAGGATGGATTTCTGTGCCAGTCGGGCTACGCGGCCAATATCGGCCTGCTGCAAATCATTGCGGATGAGCAGACCCCGGTTTACCTCGACAGCCTCGCGCACATGTCGCTCTGGGAAGGGGCGAGGGCGGCGAAGGCACCGGCCCATGCATTTCGCCACAACGACCCTGTGCACCTCGACCGGATGCTTGCAACCCACGGCCCTGGCGTGGTGGTGGTGGACTCTGTCTACAGCACGACAGGTGCGTTATGCCCCCTGCTGGAGGTTGTCGAGGTGGCCGAGAAGCACGGTGCGACCATCGTCGTTGATGAGTCCCATTCGCTGGGCACCCATGGCCCTGAAGGCGCGGGCCTGTGCGCGCAGCTGGGACTCACGCACCGCGTGCACTTCATCACCGCGAGCCTTGCCAAGGCATTCGCCGGCCGCGCGGGCTTTTTCACAGCGCCTGCGAGCATGCGTTACTACGTGCTCATCTCTGCCTTCCCCAACATCTTCAGCTCGTCGCTGCTGCCCCATGAAATCGCCGGGCTGGCCGCGACGCTGGGTGTGATCCGCAGGGCGGACGAAGACCGTGCGCGCCTGCGCGCCAATACGAAGCGCCTGCGCACGAGCCTGGCTGACGCGGGCTATCCGATTCATCAGGGGACGGAGCAGATCATTTCACTGGAAGCCGGAACCGAATCGGCGGCGATGGTGCTGCGCGACCACCTGGAAGAGCGGGGCGTGGTGGGATCCATTTTCTGCGCGCCAGCCACCAGCAAGAACCGCGCGATGGTGCGACTCACATTGAGCGCAGGGCTCACTGAAGCGGAGCTCGACCATGTGGAGCAGGCCGCGCGCGAAGTCGCCGCGCTGGTCAAGCCGTGGGACTGGCCGATTGCGCGCCGTGGGCGCGCTGCGCGTCAACGGACATCGCTGGCGGAGTAAGGGGGCGTCGAACCCTCAGCCTTGCACCTTGCGCTTGTCCTGGCGGGCCAGCCATCCGGTGTATCCGTTGGCCGGATCCGGGCAGTGCGATGGGTCCACATTGAACATCGCCCCGAGCAGCGCGTTGTCCTGCCCGACCGGGAACGTGGTCGCCAGTTCAAGCGGCTCGGTGCGGCCCAGGGCCTGGCGCAATTCAAGGTCCGCGAGCTTGCGGCCCGACCGGATGTCTGCGAGCTGGGACGGGCTCAGCCCTTCGAGTTCAGCGAGTTCACCCAACGCGGCCAGGCTATCGGGGGCTTCCAGCTGGAGCCAGCTCACCTTGCCCGCAGCATCCATCCCGAGCACGCCGAACGGTACGCCGATGACGACGTGCTCCACCCAGTTCTTGGTCGCGATGGCGAGCAGGTCGCGGCTCACCGAGGGCACCCGCAAAAGGGCGTTCTGCTGGGGACTGAGGGTGACGCGCCAGGTCTGGGCATGACGGGCGTTGGGGGTGCCCAGCAGGTGTTCCACCGCATCGATCAGGCGGCGGGAGATGTCGGGCGTCTGCTTGGCGATGAACTGGTCGATCAGGCCGCGATTGAAGGCGCGCACCGCGACCTGTTCATCGGCCTGGCCCGTGAGCAGCACGCGAGAGCCCGGCCATTCGACCAGCTCGCCCAGGGCGGTGAGTCCGTCCATCGCCGGCATCGAGTAGTCCACCACGCACACGCGTGTGAGCGCGTAGCGTTCGGTGTACCTGGACCAATACCCCAGCACCTGGGGAATCAGGGGCTTGCCGGCGCGCCACTGGTCAATCAATTGCTGCTGGTTCCACGCGTCCGCTTCCCAGAACGGCGGCTCCTGCTGGAGGTAATTGATGCATTCGACGGGCCGCAGGAAGAGCTTCACGTGCCACTGGCGCGGCAGCACCATCGACAGCATTTCGAGGTAGTCCGGATCGTCGTCCAGAAAGACGACAGTGCCGGGACGATGGAAGAGGGGAAAGCTCATGGGGAAGTCCGCAGTTCGGGCGCAGGTGGGGTGTTCATGCTAGGGGAGAATTGGTAATTCGATGATGAACGTTGCGCCTTGCCCTGGTTCGGACCTGACGCGGATGGTGCCTCGCGCACTGTGAATAACCTGATGGCAGAAGGCAAGCCCAAGGCCGTGGCCGGTACCGCTGTAAGTCGAAAAAAACGGCTCGAAAATTCGAGGCTGCATGTCGTGGGCGATGCCCACCCCCTTGTCCGAAAAGGTGATCCGGCCCTTGTCGCCGGCGGCACGGACTTCGATTGTGAGGTCTCCGGGCCTGCTCGCATTGCTGGCGGCGGCGAGCGACCTGAGCGCGTTCTTCATCAGGTTGTCCAGCACCTGCGAGAACAGTGCCTGGGAACCCTGGAACCGGAAGTCATCGGCGATGTGCAGGTCAACCGACTCCCGCTCGCGGATGCTCCTGAACGGATAGCCGCCTACCGCATCACGAACCAGGCCGGCGGCCGAGACGGCTTCCTTGTGGCCCGGCAAGCGCATGAGGCGCGCATTGGCGATCTGCATGTCGATCTGGTGGTTCATGTTGCGAACCAGCATGTGCAGTCGCGCGGACAGCTGGTCGAGCTGCTCGCTCGCCCGGGACTGTCCGTCCAGGTCACTGCCTCGAACCGCATCGCCGATGAGGGCCATGGTTGCCAGCGGGGTTCGCAATTCGTGCGCCATGATGCCCATGGTGGTCAGCGTGTGGGCCAGATGTTCGCGCCGCAGGTTCGCCGACGACACGCCCAGCAGCATTCCCATGCTGACGCAAAAAGCAATGACCATGAGATTGGTCCACAGCAGGTCGCCGGTGATGGGCGGCACATCCGGTCCCCAGATTGCAAAGCAAAGCCTCGCGACAACGGCCCCCAGGGCAATGCCCACCGTCGCAATGCGCCAATCGGTGCAGAAGTAGTAGGTGAGGATCATCGCGGCCATGCTCGCGAGCCACGCGTGATTGCCACTGTTGCACAGGTACATGTAGCAAAACAGAAAAGGCAGCTCGAACCAGAACACCACCGTGAACACCTGGCCCGAGACCCGACTCGTGGGGTCGCTGCTGATGCGGTTGCTGATGAGCAAGAGGCCGGTTGCGGCCGTGAAGATGCGCAGCGGCAGGTTTTCGTAGGGCTGGGGCAGCCAGACGGCCCAGACAAACCAGAAAAGGGGGTGCCCGATCAGCGTGAAAAGGCCCAGCCCCTTCATGCGCAGCGGGGACGGGTGAAGCACCGGCACCAGCGGCGCCACCACCACCTCCTCGTGCAGCCATCGCCTCAATTGCCTCCACGCCGACGGCTGCGAGGGCGCCGCCTGTGGTGAGGCGATCATCCCCGCGCGGGCGTCGCGAGTGCTTTCTTGGGACACGTGGGGTGCATCATGTGGGTGTGAAGGAGCGTGCTATTGTCCCGGTTCTTTCAAAACACGTCGATGCAGCTACCTGTTAACTTTGACAGCGTCAGCCTGGATGGACTGCTCAGTGATTGGGTTGGCGCGCTGCGTGAGTTTTCGGTTGAAGCTGTCGCCGTACTCGGTCCCGACCCCTTTGGTAGCAGCGAGGACAGGCACGTGGTCGCGGTCCATCCGCCCCTTGTCGCAGATGCGGCGCAGGCCCTGGCCGAGAGCCGGGACTTCGGCGCGCCCTGGCGCGATTCCGACGCGCCGCTGGTGGCATGGCAGCACATCGCCAAGTCGGACCACCTGGGCGCAAGCCGGTGGCGCCTGCTGTGGCTTGCGCACGGCTTCCAGACCGTGGTGCGCGTTGAGTTCTCGCTGCCGGCGGGCCGCGCATTCGAGTGCTTCATGTTCAGCCCGCGCGAACTCAATGACCGCGCCGAAGCGGCGTCGCTGGCCTGGTCGGCGCTGAACATCTGGCCGCTGGTCAAGCGCGGCATTGCCACTGCGCGGTCCACCCTCAGTCCGCGCGAGCGCGAATGCCTGGTGCTTGCGTTCCAGGGGCTCACGGCGCGTGAGAGTTCGGTGCTCCTGAAGTGCACCGAGCGAACGGTCAACTACCACCTGGCCAATGCGATGGGCAAGCTCAAGGTCGACAACAAGATGGCCGCCATCCAGCGCGCCTGCTGGCTGGGCGCAATTTAACGGGCTATATTGCAGCACGTCCAACAGTTTGGCTGCCCATGGAAGACCACGACCGCACCGCCTCCCTCATGACCCCAGCCAAGCTGGCGCAGGTCAAGCCGAAGGCGGCTGCATCACCGGCTGCGTGGCTCAACCAGATGGCCGCGGATGCAGCGCACCAGCATGTCAAGCGCATTGCGGAGTTGCGAAACGACCTCAAGGAGCAAGGCAAGGATCGTGACTATTCGGCGATGACGTCCGAGCTGGCGCGGGTGGCGAAATCGCTTCCCAAACTGGATTTCGGCCTGCTGCAAAACCACGGACTGTGGGCCCGCGTGACCGGCAAGGCAAAGTCGGCGACCGAAGAGTTCGCATCCCGTTTTTCACGCCTGCAGGAAGCATGCGGGCCGCTGGCCGACGAAATACAGAAAGCCCAGAAGCTGCAACAGGAGAAAGCGCCGGCGTCCGACCTGGCCCTGCTCGAGCTTGAAGTCGAATACAAGGCGATCGAAAAAGTGCAGGACCAGGGCACGCGCTGGTTGCAGGACATGCGCAACCAGCTCAAGGCGCGTGAGGCGCAAGCCAGCGACGAAGAAGCGCGCAAGCTCATTCGCGACGATGAGGTACGCTGCGAGATCCTGGTGTCGCGCCTGAAGGCGCTGCGGGAGGTGAGTGCAGCTGCGCAGCAGGTGCATCAGCACGGGCAAGCGGCTGCCGCCCGGCGCGCTGCGCTGGCCCAATCGCTGCAGCAAGGCGTGAGCGCGCGGCTGCGCAACTGGAGCGCGACGGTCCAGGAAGCAGTGACAGCCGCGCAGGAGTCCCAGCCTTTCACACTCGATGCCGCGATGGAGAGTCACCGCGAACTGCAAATCGCCATGAAGGAAGCTTCAGCCGACTGCGCGCAGCTCCATTCCCAGGAAAAGACGCTCGCCGAAAGCCTGAGCGCGCTGCGCCGGCAGTTGCAGGCGGCCCAGGTCAACACGGCCTGATGGCGCGGCACCTTCCATGACATTTCTTGCGATCGATGTGGGCAACACGCGCCTGAAGTGGGCGCTGTACGAGTCGGCCACGCCGGGCGCTGTACCGGTTGCCAACGGGGCCGAGTTCCTGGAAAACATCGACCAGCTGTCCGAGGGTGCGTGGGCCTCGTTGCCAGTGCCAACCCGCATGATCGGCTGCTGCGTTGCGGCCGATGCGATCCGGCGCCGGGTCGAGGAGCAGATGGAGGAGCTTTGGGACGTGCCGACCCAATGGGTGGTTGCCAGCCCGTTCGAGGCGGGCCTGTCCAACGGCTATGACCATCCCACGCGTCTGGGCGCCGACCGCTGGGTGGCGATGATCGGCGCACGTCACCGCATGTTGGCGCACGGGCCCGCGCGACCCATGGTGGTCGTGATGGTCGGCACCGCAGTCACGGTGGAAGCTGTCGATACCCAGGGCAGGTTTCTGGGCGGATTGATCCTGCCGGGCCACGGGATCATGCTGCGCGCGCTGGAGTCGGGCACGGCGGGGCTGCACGTGCCGACGGGCGAGGTCCGCGAGTTTCCCACCAACACCAGCGACGCCCTCACCAGCGGCGGCACGTTTGCGATTGCAGGTGCGATCGAGCGCATGGTGCAGCACTTGCGGGCGCACTGCGGCGAGGAGCCGGCGCGTTACATGACGGGCGGCGCCGGCTGGAAGATGTCACCGCATATCTCCATGAACTTCGAGCTGGTCGAGGGATTGATATTCGACGGGCTGCTGGAGATTGCGCACCGCCGCGCTGCCGGGGGGTAGCCGGCATGACAGCCGGGAGTGTCCGGAATCAGGCCGAAGCCAATCCATCGACCGCCTGCACCATCGCTTCGCGCGCCTGCGTGAGCACCTGTTCTTTCCAGGTATCGGTGTCCGTGTAGAACGCATCGAGCACATCCTGCTTGATCTTCTTGCGCAGTGCGTCGGGTGCTTGCGGATGCAGCCGCAGCCAGTGGTCCGCGCGCAGCCGCTGCAAGGTTTCCAGCACCGGCACGGTTCCATATTCCATCGCGATGCTCGTGAACTCGGCCCGTGGGCATTCTTCGCGGGCGGCGTTCCACATCAGGCCTGTGAGAAAGGCAGAAGTCGACGAGCCGTCATAGATCGAGGTGACAGGCGTCTGGCCGCCGCCGCCCCACCAACGCCTGGCACGCGCGACTGCGGCCTCGTCATCGGGACCGGCAAAGATGCGCTCGCCGTGCCCGCTGGGACCCAGCCCTGTGTGGATGTCGATCCAGCCGATACGTGAGGCGCGCTTGCCGTTGGCGCGCAGCACATCGCGCAGCGCTGTGTTGCTCCATGACGGCGCGGTGCCACCAAAGAACATGCCGTCCGGAAATTCATGCTGTCCCTGCGAGACCGCAGCCTGGTAGGCAGGCACGCCGACCTTGTCGATATAGGCCTGCAGCGCCGATTCGTTTTGGGCGCTCGGCGGCCATTCGGGGGGCAGCAGCAGTGGATGGATCTCCCGGTACGCCTTGTTGACCGGCAGCGGCTGGCTGAAGTCCTGGAAGTTGCGGTTCAGGTCGATGTTCTCGTGCGTCACACGGCTGACGTGCGAGAACCCATACGGATTGAGCGCGTGCACGTAAAGCACCGCGACACCTTTGCTCCTGGCGTGCTCGCGCCACTGCGCATCGGCCAGCGCGGCCACCTGCACACCGCTGCCGCAATAGCCCTCGGCGCCATGACAGGCGCTGGACAGCACCAGCAGGTTTGATGTATCGGCCTCACCATCTCGCGCAATGTCCATCGCGAGTTCTTCGCCATCGCGGCCCTTTTCAGGATGGATCCTGCTCTCGACACGCAGGCCCGCGGCGGCGGCTGCTTCGAGAAACCGCGTGCGAGCTTGCGCGTAGGAAGATGAGAATGCGTCGCGTGCCTTCGCGCCCATCATGTGCGCTCTCGCGCGAGCCACTCTTGCGCCAGGCGAACCCAGTAGGTCGCGCCCAGCGGGATCAGTTCGTCATTGAAGTCGTAGCTGGGGTTGTGCAGCATGCAGGGGCCCGCACCATGACCCATCTCGCGATGCGCGCCGTCGCCATTGGCGATGAAGCAGTAGGCACCCGGCTTGGCTTGCAGCATGTACGCGAAGTCTTCGGCGCCCATCGTGGGCTCCTGCTCCACCACGTTGTGCGCACCGACGATGGATGCCAGCACTTCGCGCGAGAACTGCGCTTCGGCCGCCGAGTTGATGGTCGGCGGGTAGTTGCGATGGAACTCGAACTCGCACTGCGCATCGTGCGCGGCGCACAGGTGTTCGGCGATCTGCTTCATGCGCCGCTCGATCAGGTCCAGCACCTCGATGGTGAATGTGCGCACGGTGCCTTGCAGCTCGCAGCTGTCGGGAACGACATTGGTCGCTTCGCCGGCGTGGATCATCGTGACCGACACGACACCCGCGTCGATCGGCTTCTTGTTGCGGCTGATGATGGTCTGGAACGCCTGCACCATCTCGCAGGCAATTGGCACCGGGTCGATGCCGTTGTGCGGCAATGCGGCGTGGCTGCCCTTGCCGCGAATCGTGATCTTGAATTCATTGCTCGATGCCATGACCGGGCCTGCGCTCACTGCAAACTTGCCGACCTCATAGCCCGGCCAGTTGTGCATGCCGAACACGGCTTCCATCGGAAACTTCTCGAAGAGGCCGTCCTTGATCATCTCGCGAGCGCCACCGCCGCCTTCTTCAGCCGGCTGGAAGATCAGGTACACGGTACCGTCGAAGTCGCGGTTCTTGGCGAAGTGCTGCGCAGCCGCCAGCAGCATGGCAACGTGCCCATCGTGGCCGCACGCATGCATCTTGCCGGCGTGCTTGCTGGCGTGGGTGAAGGTGTTGAATTCCTGCATCGGCAGGGCGTCCATGTCGGCGCGAAGGCCCACGGCGCGCGAACTGGTGCCGTTCTTCACGATGCCGACAACGCCGGTCGTGCCCATGCCGCGATGCACGGGAATGCCCCACTCTGTGAGTTTGGCGGCCACCACGTCGGCGGTGCGATTTTCCTGGAAGCAGAGTTCGGGATGCGCGTGGATGTCACGTCGGATGGCGGTGATGGCCGCAGCCTGCGTGACGACAGAGTCGAGGATGTTCATGGCAGGTGAAACTTGGGAAGCATCGGGTCCGCCAGTCTAGTCGCGCGCGCGTCCTCGCGCCACTGCATGGCAGCGCATTCAGGCGGCAATGAATCCGCGAGAATGGCGTGATGGACCTCACACAGAACACCGTGTCCCCGCGCGCCCTCGAACTCGCGCAAACCTTCGTGCGCATGAACACGGTCAGCGCCAATTCCAACCTTGAACTGATCCATTTCATCCGCGATGAGCTGGCGCGGGTGGGCGTCAAGAGCCGGCTGACATACGACGCCGGGCGCACAAAAGCGAACCTGTTCGCTACCCTGGGCGAGGGCAAGCCTGCCGGAGTGATACTTTCTGGTCACACGGACACGGTGCCATGGGACGGGCAGGAGTGGTCCACAGGGCCGACCGATGCAGTCGTTCGTGACGGCAAGCTCTTTGGTCGCGGCTCGGCGGACATGAAGAGCTTCATTGCCGTTGCGCTGGCCAATGCCGAGAGATTCCTGAACAGCCCCTCGCCCTTCGCGGTCCACTTCGCATTCAGCTACGACGAAGAAGTCGGCTGCTTTGGCGTGCGCGACCTGATCGCCGACATGCGCGATGCCGGCGTGTCGCCGCTGGCCTGCATCATCGGCGAGCCGACCAGCATGGTGCCTGCAATTGCGCACAAGGGCGTCTATCGCTACCACTGCTGCGTGCGCGGCAAGGAGGCGCACTCATCGCTCACACCGCAGTCGGTCAATGCGATCGAGATGGCCGCGCGGCTGGTTGGCAAACTGCGCGACATGGCCGAAGGCTTCGAGCGCAGCGAGCCGCGCTACGAAGGCTTCGACGTGCCGTTTTCCACCGCGAGCGTCGGCCAGTTCCATGGCGGCATCGCCGACAACGTCGTGCCGCGCGATGCGTTCTTTCGCTACGAATTTCGCAACCTGCCGACCGCCGATGCCCACGCGATGCAGCAGGAGATGCTGGCCCATGCGCGCGCGCTGGAACCTGCGATGAAGCGTGTGGCGCCCGACGCCGGATTCAGCTTCGAGCCGATCTGCGAAATCCCCAGCTTCATGGGTTCCGCTGATGACGACGTAACCCGGCTGGCGCTGCGGCTGTCGGGCGCAGCGGGCACGACCGAAGTCGCCTTCGGCACCGAGGCGGGCCTGTTCAAGGCGTCTGGCATCAAGACGGTTGTTTGCGGCCCCGGCAGCATCAACCAGGCGCACCAGCCCGATGAGTTTGTCAGCCTCGATCAGCTCGCGAAGTGCGAGCAGTTCATGGCAGGGCTGGCTGCGAGTCGCGAAATCGGTTGAAACCTCACTCGCGCACCTTGCCCTGCGAGTCGATCAGGCTCAGTTCCACCAGCCTGGAGCCCGCGCGGTCTTCTGCGAAGTGCACGCGAAAGCCGCCGATGCTGACGTTGTCCAGGCCTTCGATCGCCTTGCGCAGGCGAGCGCGCGTCGGGTCGCGCGGGATGCGGCGCAGCGCCTCGGTGAAGATGCGCGCGGCGATGTAGCCCTCGACCATGTAGACATTGATTTTCGGGACTTTGGCCGCCGCGGCGTCTGCGAGCAACTCGCGCACGACTGCCGTCTTGGGGTTGTCGCTCTTGGGCACCACACGCACCACCACCACGCCCGCCCCGGCTGCGCCAAGTTCTTCTGCTAGCAAGCTCTCTCCGGTGTTGGAGTACGCATAGATCGGACCGCGAAATCCCTTGGCGCGCGCGTCGCGGATGACGTTCGCCGCGCCATTCGGATCGGCAATCACCAGCAGCGATTCAGGCTTCGCGGCCATGGCCTTGTCCACGCTGTTGGCAAAACTGCCGCTGCCCAATGCAGCCTTGGCCACCAGGTTGGCGCCCAGGCTGGACATGGTCCGCTCGGCAGAGTCCAGCGCAGCCATTGACTCGCCGTCGCCCGCATGAATGATGGCGAGCTTGCGCGCGCCCAGCGTCTCCGCATGGCGCGTGATGGCAGCGGATTCCTCGGCATAGCCTGGGCGGATCGAGAACACATTGGCATACATGGCACCGCGAAACTCATCGGCAGCCGACATCGGCGCGAACATCAGGACCTCGGTGTCCTTGATGAGCGGATAGGCCCTGGTGACTTGCGGAGAGCCGTAATAGCCGAACAGGGCCAGCACCCCTTGTTCCAGCAATTTCTTCGTGTTGGCTTCGGTCAGGGCAGGGTTGCCACGGTCGTCCATCACGACCAGTTCGATCTTGCGGCCGCCGACGCCGCCGGCCGCGTTGACGCGGTCAAAGTAGAGCTTGGCGCCCTGGTGAAAGGGCGCGGCCAATGCCGAGCCGGGACCGATGAGCGCGGTGGACTGGCCGATCACGATGCTGGTTTTGGTGACGCCCTCCTGGGCCACCCCGTGCCCACCAACCAGCGCGAGGGCCGCTACCATCGCAACTTGTGCCAACGAACGAATCAACTGCATGTCTTGTCTCCCGCAGCCGTTTTCAAATGCGATGGCTGTTCGCTTGAACTATAGGGTTACCACATGAGCGGCGCCATCAGCATCTCCCCTAGCGCCGGTACGCCGACCGGCCTGGTGCAGGTACGCGGCGCCTGCCCCCACGATTGCCCCGACACCTGCGCATTGATCACGACGGTGCAGGACGGCGTCGCGCTGAAGGTGCAGGGCAACCCCGACCACGCCCACACGCAAGGCGTGCTGTGCAACAAGGTTTCGCGCTACACCGAGCGCACCTATGACCCGCAGCGCCTGCTGCATCCGCTCAGGCGCGTCGGGCCCAAGGGGTCGGGCCGGTTCGAGCCGGTGAGTTGGGAATCTGCACTCGACGACATCGCATCGCGCCTGAAGGCCATTGCCGCGCGCAACCCGCAAGCGATCGTTCCCTACAGCTATGCCGGGACCATGGGACTCGTTCAGGGCGAGAGCATTTCGGCGCGCTTTTTTCACAAGCTCGGTGCGTCATTGCTGGACCGCACCATCTGCGCCACCGCGGGCGGCGAAGCGCTGCTGTACACGCTGGGCATCAAGGGTGGAACCCGCGTCGAGTTTTTCGCCGAGTCGAAGCTGATCGTGATCTGGGGCAGCAACTCGATCACCAGCAACCTGCATTTCTGGCGGCAGGCACAGATCGCCAAGCGCGCGGGTGCCACGCTGATCTGCATCGATCCGCGCCGCACCGAAACCGCGCAGAAGTGCCACGAGCACATCCAGCTGAAACCGGGAACTGATGCGGCGCTTGCGCTCGCAGTGATGCATGAGCTGATCGCAAACGACTGGCTCGACCACGACTTCATTGCGCAGCACACGCTGGGGTGGGAAGCGCTGCGCGAGCGCGCTCTCACATGGACGCCCGAGCGGGCCGCGCAGACCTGCGGCGTGCCGGTCGAGCAGGTGCGGATGCTCGCGCGCGCGTGGGGCACGACACAGCCTGCCGCGATTCGCTTGAACTACGGCATGCAGCGTGTGCGCGGCGGCGGGAACGCGGTTCGCGCGATCGCGTGCCTGCCCGCGCTCACCGGTGCATGGCGCCATCGCGCGGGCGGCCTGCTGCTATCGAGCTCGGGACAATTCCCGACTGAAAAAGCGGCCTTGCAGCGCCCCGACCTGCTGGCCGGGCGAACCCCCCGCACGATCAACATGATCACCATCGGCGACGACCTGCTGCGTGAGTCGTCCGCGCAGTTCGGGCCGAAGATCGAGGCGCTCGTTGTGTACAACAGCAACCCGGTTGCGGTCGCGCCCGAGTCATCGAAGGTGGTGGCGGGTTTTTCGCGTGAAGACCTGTTCACCGTGGTACTCGAACACTTCCAGACCGACACGGCTGACTACGCCGACTACGTCTTGCCCGCAACGACACAGCTGGAGCATTGGGACATTCACTCGGCCTACGGCCACACCGACGTGCTGCTGAACCGGCCTGCGATAGCGCCGGTGGGTGAATCAAAGACCAACACGCAGATATTTCGCGAACTGGCGCAGCGCATGGGCTACGAGGAGCCGTGCTTTGCAGACGACGACCTCACGATCTGTCGCGCGGCCTTTGGCGATGTGGTGAGCTTCGATGCACTGCTGGAGACCGGCTACGCCAGCTTGCCGGGCCCGGACGCGCCGTTCGCCGAAGGCCGCTTTCCAACGCCATCGGGCAAGTGCGAGTTTTTCAGCGAGCGGCTCGTGAAACTGGGACTGGATGGCTTGCCCGACCATTTGCCGAACTACGAGACAGCGGGAAGCTCGGCCCTGTACCCCCTGGCCATGATCTCGCCGCCGGCGCGCAACTTTCTCAATTCAACCTTCGTCAACGTGAAGAGCCTGCAGGCGGCAGAAGTCGAGCCGCTGCTGGAGATCCATGCGGTTGACGCAGCGGCCCGAGGCATCGACAACGGCGCAGTGGTTCGCGTCTTCAACGACCGCGGCGAATACCGGTGCAGGGCGCAGGTGTCCGATCGCGCCCGGCCCGGCGTCGTCAACGGCCTGGGTGTGTGGTGGCGCAAGCTCGGCCTGAACGGCACCAACGTCAATGAACTCACGAGCCAGAAGCTCACCGACATCGGGCGTGGCCCGGTGTTCTACGACTGCCTCGTTCAAGTGCAGGCGGCGTGAGGAAGAAGATCGTCATGGCCATCGCGGGTTCTGGATTGGTGGCGGCGCTGGCGGCAACGGTTTGCATGACGGGCTGCGCCAACCTGGGCTATTACTGGCAATCGGCCAGCGGCCATCTCAAGGTGATGAGCGCGGCCCGGCCGGTTGATGACTGGATCGCCGACAAGGAAGCGCCCGAGCGCCTGAAAGCGCGCCTCGCACTCAGCCAGCGCATCCGCACGTTCGCGGTGCAGGAACTGAAACTGCCCGACAACCCCAGCTATCGCCGCTACGCGGACCTGCAGCGCAACGCGGTGGTGTGGAACGTGGTGGCCGCGCCGGCCTATTCCATGACACTGCGCCAGTGGTGCTTTCCGGTGACGGGATGTGTGGGCTACAAGGGCTACTTCGACGAGGCGCAGGCGCGTGCCGAAGCAGACAAGGCCAGGGCCGAAGGCCTCGAGGCCGCGGTGTATCCGGTGCCCGCCTATTCGACGCTCGGGTGGATGAACTGGGCGGGCGGCGATCCGCTGCTCAACACCTTCATCAACTACCCCGAGGGTGAACTCGCCCGCATCATCTTTCATGAACTGGCCCACCAGGTGGTGTACGCAAAGAACGACACGATGTTCAACGAGTCGTTCGCCACTGCGGTCGAGCGGCTGGGCGGTGCACGCTGGCTGGAGACGCAGGCGCAAGCGCCTGCGCGGCAGGACTACCTGCAGTACGACGGCCGCCGCACTGAGTTTCGCAAGCTCACGCTCGCAACCCGCAAGCGCCTCGAATCCATCTACGAATCCACGCAGGGCGACGAGCGTGAGCGGCAGAAAAAGGCTGCGATGGACGAGTTCCGCCAGCAGTACGCGAAGCTGCGTGACAGCTGGGGAGGAGACCCCGCGCGCTTTCGCGGCTACGACCACTGGGTGGAGCGCGCGAACAACGCGGCGTTCGGCACACAGGCCGCCTACGATGAACTCGTCCCGGGACTGGAGGCGCTGTTCGCGCGCGAAGGCCGCGACTGGACGCGGTTCTATGATGCGGCGAAGTCGCTGGCGGCCCTGGGCAAGGACCAGCGGCACGCACGATTGAAGACGCCCCAATAGCGATCCACAACAACACACACCAGGAGACTCGAGTTGCCAGATATCCACATCACTCGAAAACACGCGCTGGGCTTGCCGGAAGCTCGCAAGCTCGCCTTCCGCTGGGCGGAACTCGCCGAAGAGCGGTTCGACATGGAATGCACCTATGAAGAGGGCAAGACGTCCGATCTCGTGAGCTTCACGCGCTCGGGTGTGAATGGCGAACTGAAGGTGACCAAGGACCACTTCGCGCTCGATGCGCGCCTGGGCTTTCTGCTGGGCGCGTTTCGCGAGCGGATCGAAAGCGAGATCGTGAAGAACCTCGACCTGCTTCTTGCACAGGAAGAACCGCTGAAAGCGTTCGACGAGGAAGTCGCGCGCCGCACGGCAGGCAAGAAGGAGGCGAAGACTGCGGCGGCCAAGGCGGTGCCCGAGAAAAAATCCGCCCCAAAGAAGAAAGCCTGACCCGGTGAGTTCGCCAACCCCTGCCAGTCCCGGTCCCGGCCCCGGCCCGCTCGACGGCCTGAAGGTCGTCGAACTTGGCCAGCTGATCGCCGGCCCCTTTGCCGCCAAGACGCTGGGTGACTTCGGCGCGGACGTCATCAAGATTGAATCCACCGGCGGCGGCGACCCTTTGCGAAAGTGGCGCTTGCTCAAGGACGGCACGTCGGTGTGGTGGCAGGTGCAGTCGCGCAACAAGCGATCGGTGGTCCTCGATTTGAAGGACAGCCAGGCGCAGGAGATCGTGCGGCAGCTGGTCGTCGAGGCCGATGTGCTGATCGAAAACTTCAGGCCCGGTGCGATGGAAGGCTGGGGCCTGGGGCCGGATGCATTGCTGGCGCTGAACCCGCGCCTCATCATGCTGCGCATCAGTGGCTACGGGCAGACGGGGCCTTATCGGGACCGGCCCGGATTCGGTGTCGTGGCCGAGGCGATGGGCGGCCTGCGCCATCTCACTGCCGAGCCGGGCCGCGTGCCGGTGCGAGTCGGCGTGAGCATCGGCGACACGCTGGCCGCGCTGCATGGCGTGATCGGCATCCTGCTGGCCCTGCACCATCGCCATGCAAGCGGCAAGGGCCAGGTGATCGACATGGCCTTGTACGAGGCAGTGTTCAACTGCATGGAAAGCCTGCTGCCCGAGTACAGCGAGTTTGGAGCGGTGCGCCAGCCCAGCGGCAGTGCGCTGCCTGGCATTGCCCCGACAAACGCTTATCGCTGCGTGGATGGTTACGCGCTGGTGGCAGGCAACGGTGACAGCATTTTCAAGCGCCTGATGGCGGCGATCGGGCGTGCCGATCTTGGAGCCGACCCGGCCCTTGCCGACAACGCGGGCCGCGTGCTGCGGGTCGATGAAATTGATGCTGCGATCGGCCAGTGGACCGCCACGCGCACGGTCGATGACGTGCTCTCGGTGCTGGCCGCAGCATCGGTGCCCAGCGGCAAGATCTACACGATTGCCGATATCGCGGCGGACCCGCATTACCTGGCGCGCGGGATGATCTCGCAGGTGACGATGGACGACGGCAGCACGCTATCGGTGCCGGGCATCGTGCCCAAGCTCTCGCTCACGCCCGGCGGCCACAGGCGCAACGCACCGACGCTGGGTCAGGACACTGACGATGTGCTGCGCGAGATCGGGTTGACAGCGCAGCAGATCGAGGCGTTGAAGGCGCGGGGGATTGTGGCCCAAGACCCGGCTGAGGCTCGACCCGGCAATCCATGAATTTCGACGGCCGTAGCCGCTGCGCGGTGGATGCCGGGTCAAGCCCGGCATGACAGCCAACTAGCTCAGCGACTCGATCAGATCCACGTACTGCTGCATTGCGTCGTCGCTGGACGTGCCCTTCAAGCCGTTCCATGCATCCCACTTGGCGCGACCGACCATGTCGCCAAAGCCCGGCTTCTTCTCGGAGTTGTCGCCGGCCGTTGCCTGCTTGTACAACCCGTAGATTTTCAGCAGCGTCGCGTTGTCTGGACGCTCGCTGAGGTTCTTCGAGTTGGCAACGGCTGCCTGGAATGCGGCATTGAGATCGGCCATGTGATTGTTCCTCCAATGAGTCAGTGCGGGTAACTTCGCGGTATCTTACGGCCAGCCGCGCGCCCAGAATAGGGGGCTAGCACCCAACCCCCCGGAGACTCCCCGAATGGTCACCCGCATCGTCGCCCAGCAAGTGGCCCAGCAAGTGGCGAAGAAAGCCGGCAAGTCCGCGCGCAAGGCCGTGCGCAACGTGCAGCGCAATGCGTCGCGCGCTGCGACCGGCATGCTGGGCATGTCCGGCGAGCGCATGACCAAGGTCGATACCGCGTGGCTGCGCATGGACACACCCAGCAACCTGATGATGATCGTGGGCGTCTGGACCATACAGCCGGGCATCCGCTACCAGGACCTGTGCCAGCGCGTCCAGGAGCGGCTGCTCAAGTACGCACGCTTTCGCCAGCGCGTCGAACAAGACACCGCGGGCGCGACCTGGATCGAAGACGAGGATTTCGACATCGAGCGCCACGTCGTGCGCGAAAAGCTCCCCCGGCACGCCAAAGGCCACGAACAACAGGCGCTGCAGGATCGTGTGGGCGAACTGGCAATGCAGCCGCTCGATCACCAGCATCCGCTCTGGCAGATTCACCTGATCGAGGACTACCAGGGCGGCAGTGCGATGCTGGTTCGCATCCATCACTGCATTGCCGATGGCATCGCGCTGATCTCGGTCACCATGTCGCTGGTCGATGGCGGCGCGCCGCCGCCCGAGCGCAAACGCAAGCATGTGGCCGAGAACGCGGAAGACTGGATCGCCGACACGCTGATCAAGCCATTCACCGACATGACAGTGAAGGCCTTGGGTGCGGCAGGCGAGGGCGCCGTCAAATCGCTGGGCATGCTGCGCGATCCGCAAAAGGGCATGGCCGGATCGCTCGATATCGCCAAGCTCGCGTATCAGGTCCTGTCGGATGCAGCGGCGCTCGCCTTGATGCCCGACGATTCGAAAACGCGCCTGAAGGGCAAGCCGGGCCTGGCTAAACGCGTGGCCTGGTGCGAGCCGCTGCCGCTGGAAGAAGTCAAGGCAGTGGGCAAGGCGCTCAACTGCTCCATCAACGACGTGCTGCTGTCATGCGTGGCCGGCGCCATCGGTGAGTACCTGCGCCATCTGGGCGATGACGTCACCGGCCAGGAAATCCGCGCCATGATTCCGGTGAACCTGCGGCCGCTGGACCAGGCCTACAAGCTGGGCAACCGCTTCGGCCTCGTGCCGCTGGTGCTGCCGATCGGCATGGAAAACCCGATCGAGCGCGTTTACGAAGTGCGAAGGCGCATGAATGCGCTCAAGGGCAGCACGCAGCCGCTGCTGGCGTTCGGGTTGCTGGCAGTAGCTGGCCTGTTGATCAAGCCCGCGCAGGACGCGATGCTCAATCTGTTCGGCAAGAAGACCACCGCCGTCATGACCAACGTGCCCGGTCCGCGCGAGAAGCTCAAGCTGCTGGGCTCCACGCTGGAGCAATCGATGTTCTGGGTGCCGCAGTCCGGCGATATCGGGCTGGGCGTTTCAATTCTGAGTTACGGCGGCGGCGTGCAGTTCGGTGTGATCACCGACACCACGCTGTGTCCGCAGCCGCAAAAGATCATCGATGAGTTCACGCCGGAGTTTGCGAAGCTGTCGATCGTCACGCTGATGCTGCCCTGGGGCGAGTGACGCCACAGTGATGCGGGCGTGACCTCCCAGCGTGGCATCATTGCCCGCTCATTTGAATCCGCACCGCCACGACAATGATCGAACGCTACCGGCACTTTCCGTTTCCACTGAACGTTTACGCACACCTGCTGGTTCGCAGCGGCTGCAACCTGGACTGGTTGCACTACGGCCTGTTCGCCAACGCGAGTGACAGCTTCGCGCAGGCGCAGGCGCATTCCACTGAACTGTTGCTGGAGCGGCTGGTCCCGGCGCCTGCGAGCGTGCTGGAAGTGGGCACCGGCATGGGCGCGACGATGTCCATGCTGCTGGCGCGCGGCTACGACGTGACAGGCGTGAACCCGGACGCGGGACAGATTGCGTATGCCAATGAGCGATTTGGCACTGGCGAAAAAATCATCTGCTCGCGCTGGGAAGATTTCGTGCCCGACCGGCAATGGGACCAGGTCCTGTTCCAGGAATCGGCGCAGTACATCGCACCGGCTGATATTTTTGGTGGCGCAGCCCGCGCGCTCAAGCCCGGTGGCAAGCTGCTCATCCTCGATGAGGTGGGCCTGCGTCGCGCTTATGAAGGCGAGCAGGGCCTGAACCTGCTGTCCGATTACATGGCGGCCAGCGCTGCCAATGGCTTCACGCTGGACGAGCACCTGGACTTGTCCAAGCTCGCAGCGCCCACAGTCGATCACATGCTCAAGTCGGCCGATGAATTGCGCGATGAACTGATTGAACAGGTGGGCGCGACCACCGGGCAGATAGACGGTCTGAACGCCTCGAACCTGGCGTACCGCGAAAAATATCGCGACGGCCGCTACGGTTATGCGCGGCTGGTCTTCAGCAAAACCTGATCAGCTTTCTGCCGAACTGATAGGCATCTGGCCAAGCCGGAAGTTCACGAACTCTTCTTCGTAAGACTTCGCAAGATCCGTCTTCTGCTTTTCGGTCAGCACCTTGCCGGCCAGCTGGAAGATCGCGTGCTCTTCGTCTTCGAGGTGGTGATAGACCTTGTGGTGCAGCTTCTTGAAATGCGCGAGCCAGCCGGATGAACTCATCTCCATCGAATTGAGCTCGTCGACCAGCTTGTCCATCTCATGGTGCTCGGCCATGCCGTGCCGCGATTGCGCCATCGATTCGTCGTGGTCGATGAGCGGGCTGTAGAACCAGCGCTCCTCGGCTGCGGCGTGCGCGGCGAGTTCGTGCTTGAGCTCGCGGTACAGCCGGTTGCGCTCGGGCGAATCGCCCTGCGTTTGCAGGATCTGCGTTGCCAGGGCACGCTGCGTGTCGTGCGAAATGCGCAGGGCTTCAAAAATGTTCATGCGCAGATGTTGCGGGCGAAGGCTCAACAGTGCTGTAGGCGCTGGCCGCATGAACCCATCGGAACGGGTCTATTTGCACGGCGGCACAATCGACCCCCATGAAGTTCAATCTGGTTGGCTGGCGTGCAACGGTATCGTTGATTTCGCTGGTCTTGCTTTCCACGATGTTGACCAGCACGCTCGCGCAAAAAGCGCCGACGCCGGTCAACGCCAGCCGCCTGGCGAGCGCTGCCCAGGACCCCGCCAACTGGATGACCGTGGGCGGCACATACGCCGAAGCCCGCTACAGCGCGCTCGACAGGATCAACGTGTCCACGGTGCCTCGCCTCAAGCTCGCCTGGTGGGGCGACTTCGAGACCAATCGCGGGCAGGAAGCAACACCGCTCGTGGTCGATGGCGTGCTCTACACCAGCACCAGCTGGTCCCATGTGTACGCCTACGACGCTGCCACCGGCAGGCAGCTGTGGCATTACGACCCCAAGGTGCCCGGCGCCAAGGCCGTTCATGCCTGCTGCGATGTGGTCAGCCGGGGCATTGCTGCATGGAACGGCAAGATCTATGTGGCCACGCTGGACGGACGCCTCGAAGCGCTCGATGCGGCAACCGGCCAGCGGGTCTGGTCCACGCGAACCTTCGATGCGAAGTCGGTCAATACCATCACCGGCGCGCCACGCGTGGTCAAGGGCAAGGTGCTCATCGGACAGGGCGGCGCCGATTTTGGTGTGCGCGGTTTCCTGGGTGCGTACGACGCCGAGACCGGCAAGCCCGCGTGGCGCTTCTACATGACGCCCAACCCGCAAAACAAGCCCGATGGCGCCGCATCCGACAAGGTGCTGATGGACAAGGCGTTCCCGACCTGGGGCGATGGCGGCTGGAAGCAGACGGGCGGGGGCGCGACGCCCTGGGACACCATCGTCTACGACCAGGAGTTCGACCAGATCATCGTCGGGACCGGCAATTCAAGCCCGTGGAGTTCGAAGGCGCGCGGTGCGGGCGACAACCTGTTCGTCGCCTCGATACTGGCGCTCGACCCGGACACGGGCGCGTACAAGTGGCACTACCAGCAGACGCCCGCAGATGACTGGGACTTCACCTCCACCCAGCCCATCATCCTGACCGACCTCACGATCAAGGGGGCGACGCGAAAGGTGTTGTTGCACGCGCCCAAGAACGGGTTCTTCTACGTGATCGACCGGCGCGATGGGAAGCTGGTTTCCGCCGAGAAGTTCACCTCGGTCAACTGGGCTTCGCGCATCGACCTCGAAACCGGAAGGCCGGTTGAAAATCCGGCTGCGCGCTACGCCAGGACCGGTGAGCGATTCGTCGCCATGCCCGGTGCCTTCGGCTCGCACAACTGGCACCCGATGGCCTTCAGCCCGAAGACGGGACTCACCTACATCCCGGCGCAGGACGTGCCCATCGACTATGCCGCCGACGACGGCTACGGCTATCAGTCGAATTCGCAGAATCTGGGCATCAGTTCGCTGACCTTTGCAGGCCCGAAAAATGAGGCTGATCGCAAGTCGATGGCCCTGAAGACCCGCGGATTCCTGCTGGCCTGGGACCCCGTCAACCAGAAGGAGGCGTGGCGCGTCCGCCACCCCGGCATCTCGGCTGCCGGCGTGCTGGCGACGGCGGGCAACCTCGTGTTCCAGGGCGGACCCGACGGCCGTTTCAATGCTTACCGGGCCGACACCGGCGAGCGGCTGTGGAGCTGGCAGGGCTTTGACGGCATCATCGCCGGGGCGATGACCTACGAGGTCAAGGGCGAGCAGTACGTGGCGGTGCTGAGCGGTTTTGGGGGGTCGAACGCGCTGTACTTTCCGTTCATCGAGACGCCCAGGGTCGGCTTGAACGGAAGGGTGCTGGTCTTCAAGCTCGACGGGCAGGCAAGCGCACCCGACAACAGCCGTCCGCACCCGCCGCCCAATGTGCCGGACCAGACCTGGTCAGACGCTGTCATCGCAAGGGGGCGCACGCTCTACAGCTACTGCGGTACCTGCCACGGCCAGGGCGCATACGGCCACAACACGATCCCCGACCTGCGCCGCTCCCCGATGTTGACGGCGCGCGGGGCGTGGGAAGCCGTGGTCCTGGGCGGCGCGCTCGAAGCCCGTGGCATGCCCAACTGGGCCGGCACCCTCACGTCGCAGGACAGCGAGGCGATCCGTGCATTTGTCGGTGACCGGGCGCGACTGCTTCGGGATGAGACGTCGCCGGGAACACCCGCAGTCAAGCCCTAATCGTCCAGCTCCGCCCGGGCCAGCGCCACATCGAGGTGCTCGGTCGCATCCGCCGGCTTGCTCGCGGCGGCTTGCTCATAGAGCCGTGTGGCGTCCTTGAGCTTCTTGTCGCCTTCCAGCATGACCAGGCCGTTGGCGTATTCGATCATGCCGATGGGAGACGCGGGATTGAGCTTGAGCGCATCCTGGAAGAGCTTCAGGCCGATGTCTTTCTTGGCGCCGTAGGTCATGCCGCCAATGAGCGTGCCGACCTTGTCGATCACCTCGGCGTGGAACGCGCCCAGCGCAATGTGCGCATCGGCATGCTTGGGCTGCAGCTTGATGCAGCGCTCCAGCGCTTCCTTGACCTTGCCGCCCAGGCCCTGCGCGAGCGCCTTGGCCACACTGATGCCCTGGCTGTAGCGGCCCAGTGCGTAGGCCTGCCAATACCAGGCGTTAGCGTTCTTGGCGTCCTGCACCGCGAGAGCCTCGGCACGCTGCGCGACTTCCATGAAGAGGTCGAGCTTGATCTTTTCTTTCTTCTCCAGGTAGTTGGCGTAGACGGCCGTGGCCTTGTTGGCCACCGTGATGCCGTCTGCGCCTGCCTTCAAGCCTGCTTCGGCGGCGCGCTGGTAGTCACCGTTGTGAAAGAGCACCCATGCATCGAGCACGGCCGCATCGAGGGGCAAGGGTTCGGCGTCGCCTGCGTGCAGGCGAGACCAGTGCTTTTTCACACCGGTCGCGTCGAAATCGTATTCACCCAGTTGGGGGAAGGCTGTCCACTTCGCCATGTCGTCTAGTCTCCCGTCTTCTTTTTGTGTCAGGTGTCAGGACGCCGGGTTGCTATAGGCCGATACCAGCCCAAGCAGATGCATGCGCTGCCCCTGTTCGAGATAGGGTACCAGCAGATTGAGGACGTGATGGGCCCCGCGCAGCAATGCGAGCTGCGCGCTTTCGGGCTCCAGCGCACGGCGCGGGTCGCGCACATATTCGTAGCTCAGCCAATAGGTCAGCACGACCACCATGCTCGTGGCGGTCGGCTCCATTTCGCGCGTGTCCATCGACAGCGCGCCGGAGCGGTTCATGCCGTCCAGCAGTGCGCGGATCGCGCGTGTCTTGTTCTTGAGCACCCACTGGAAATGCGTTTCGAGCCGGCGGTTCTTGGACAGCAGGTCGTTCAGGTCGCGGTACAGAAAACGGTATTGCCAGATCAGCTCGAACAGCGTGTGCATGAAGAACCAGGCGTCTTCCACGTCGCGCACGCCATCGCTTGCATTGAGCAATTCGCCCAGCGATTTCTCGTAGCGGTCGAACAGCGAGTTGATGAGTTCGTCTTTGGCCGGGTAGTGGTAGTAGAGGTTGCCGGGGCTGATGTTGAGTTCGGCCGAAATCAGCGTGGTCGAAACATTCGGCTCGCCAAAGCGATTGAACAGCTCGAGCGTCACCTCCAGGATGCGCTCTGCGGTACGGCGGGGCGCTTTCTTGGCCATGGGTTTCAGGCGGCGGTGGCCGTTGGGGTGGCGGGCTGGGCAATGGCGTAACCGAGGTCGTCCATCGCTTCCTGCAACGAGACAATCGCGCGGCCGATGCGAGTCGGCGGCGCGCGGCGCGCAACGAGGTGGCGCCTCGGGTCGTCCAGCACCTCGGCGTCGAGTTCAATGCCGTGCCGCGCGAATTTGGCAGAGAGCGTCGTGCGGCGCGAACGCAGCAACGCGCGTGTCTGCTGGTAGGCATGCTCGGCAAGCTGTCGGCGCTGGCTGTAGCTGAAGGTGTTGGCCAGGTACAGCTCGGGGTCGCGGTGGTCTGCTTCGACCAGCACGATGTCGGTGTGGGGGTAGGCGCGTTCGTAGTGCTTCATGCCCAGCTCCATTCGTGAATGGATCATCGAGCGGAAGGTCTGCGACAGCACGGCGGGCAGGCCGCCATCGGCGATGCGCGGAATGGCGCGCTGCTCTTGCGTGAGGCCGCGCTGCATCACGCGTGCGTTGGCGGCCTTGGTCGAATTGAACGGCACCAGCGGGTTCACGCACAGCATGAGGTCCACGCCGTCATCGAGCGCGACCGAGGCGTGCATCGTCTTCTTGAGTGCGCCATCGACGAAGTACTGGTCGTCGATCTCAACCGGCGGGAACAGGCCGGGCAACGCGCTGCTGGCCTGCACGGCCTTGGAGATGGTGATGTGGTCCCAGCCCGGCCGGCCGAACGGTGCGGCGTCGCCGGTGTCCAGATTGGTGGCGACCAGCGTCAGCCGGGTCTTGAGCTTGCGAAAGTCGTTGGTGCGGCCATTGCGCGAGAACAATTCGGCCAGGCGCGTATCGACCAGGTCGTTGGAGAAGATGCCGGTGGGCAGGCTCTTGCCCAGGCGTTCCAGCGAGTGCGTGAGTGTGCGGCGGCCAACGGTTGCACGCCACAGCGCCGATGCGGCCAGGCCCGGAAACATGATCGCGCGGCGGGCGAATTCGCTGTATGCGGGCACGAGCAGCCAGGAGGGGTCGAACACGTCGGAGGCACCGTCATCGTTTTCGATGAATGAGGCGCACAGTGCGCGCGGCGTGATGCCGTTGGCGAGACCCGCTGCGATGAAGCCGCCAGCCGACACACCCACGTAGTGATCGAGCTTCGTGAAGTCCACGCCCTTGAGCGATTCGTCGAGCGCGCACAAGGCGCCGATTTCATAAATGGCGCCCAGCGGACCACCGCCGGCCAGGGCCAGCGCGATCCTGGGTTTGTTCGATTTTTGGCGTGTCATCAATGATCAGTGTAGGGGGCTTGCACCGCCGGACTTGTTGCGATGCAGCAATCACCAAAGCAAAGGGCGCCGAAGCGCCCTTTGTCAGATGGGGTTGAGAGCGATCACGCCGACTTGCGGGCCGATGCGGTCTTGCTCGCACGCTTGGCTGCCGGTTTGGCGGCCGTCTTGCGAGTCGCTGCCGACTTGACCGCCGCACTGCCGCGCGCGCTCATCTTCGCGACGCTGGCATTGAGCTCGTCGATGCGCGCGATCAGCACATCGATGTCTTTTGCAGATGGCACGCCGAGCTTGTTCAGTGCCTTGGAGACGCGGTCTTCAAAGATGGTTTCCAGCTTGTCCCACTGGCCCGATGCCTTGGACGAAATATCGGTCGCCATGTTGGCCATGCGGTTGGTGGCCTCGGAGATTTTTTCTTCTGCGGCGGCCTGCGTCTTGCGCTGGATGGAAGTGCCTTCCTTGACCAGTGCCTCGAACACCTTGCCGCCTTCTTCCTGGGCCTTGGCAAAGGCGCCCAGGCCTGCGAGCCAGATCTGCTGCGCCGATTCCTTGACGGTGCCGGACAGGTGCGCGGCGTCCTTGAAAGAGACGGAAGAAGTGGAAGACGACGAATCGGGCTTCTTTGTCTTGGTGACCATGGGCAGTGACTCCTGACGAATGAATGGATGCCACGACTTTAAGCCCGCACGCGACCGGGGAATTAGGGCCGCGTTCCTAAACGGGCTGGCGGTCAACCCTGAGAGCTCTTCCGTCGCGCGGGTTTGTGCGCAATGATGCGGCGGCTTCTTTGCGCAAGAATGACCGCAAAGCGAATCCCCACGCAAACCCAATTCAATCCCTGGAGGTCAACCCATGCAGTATTTCGTCACCGGCGCAACGGGCTTTATCGGCAAGCGCCTCGTCAAGAAACTGCTGGAGCGCAAGGGCTCGGTCGTTCACTTCCTGATCCGAAAGGAAAGCGAAGGCAAGGTCGCGGGCCTGCGCGAGTACTGGGGCGTGGGCGCGACGCGCGCGCATCCGGTGTTTGGCGACCTCACCGGCAAGAAGCTGGGCGTGTCGTCCGAAGACATCAAGAAGCTCAAGGGCCAGATCGACCACTTCCATCACCTGGCTGCCGTGTATGACCTCAGCGCCGATGAAGAAAGCCAGATCGCCGTCAACATCGAAGGCACGCGCAACACGGTCGAGTTTGCCAAGGCGATCGATGCCGGGCACTTTCACCATGTGTCGTCGATTGCTGCGGCCGGCCTGTACGAAGGCGTGTTTCGCGAAGACATGTTCGAGGAGGCCGAGAACTACGAGCATCCGTACTTCCTGACCAAGCACGAGAGCGAAAAGATCGTGCGCAAGGAATGCAAGGTGCCCTGGACGGTGTACCGCCCCGCGATGGTGGTGGGCGACAGCCAGACCGGCGAGATGGACAAGATCGACGGCCCGTATTACTTCTTCAAGCTGATCCAGCGCATGCGCCAGATCCTGCCGCCGTGGATGCCTGCGGTGGGCCTGGAAGGCGGGCGCGTGAACATCGTGCCGGTGGACTTCGTGGTCAATGCGCTGGACTTTTTGAGCCACAAGACAGGCATTGGCAAGCGCTGCTTCCATCTGGTGGACCCGGTGGGCTATCGCGTGGGCGATGTGCTGGATATTTTCAGCCGCGCTGCCCATGCGCCGCGCATGAACCTGTTCATCAATGCGGCCTTGCTCGGCTTCATTCCCAAGGGCATCAAGAAGGGACTGATGGCGGTGGCGCCGGTGCGCCGCATCCGCAGTGCGATCCTCAAGGACCTGGCACTGCCAGAAGACATCCTCACGTTCGTGAACTACCCGACGCGTTTCGACAGCCGCGATACGGCTGCTGCGCTCAAGGGTTCGGGCATCACCGTGCCCAACCTGAAGGACTATGCGTGGCGCCTGTGGGACTACTGGGAGCGCAACCTCGATCCCGACCTGCACATCGACCGTTCGCTGCGCGGCACCGTGGGCGGCAAGGTCGTGCTGGTCACCGGTGGCTCGTCGGGCATCGGCCTGGCGGCTGCACACAAGTTCGCGGAAGCCGGTGCCACCACGATCATCTGCGGGCGCGACCAGGACAAGCTCGACGAAGCGTGCAAGGAAGCCAAGGCCAAGGGCTATGAGTTCATCGCGTATTCCGCCGACATCGCGGACATGGCCGATTGCGACCGCTTCATCGCGCAGCTGATTGCCGATCATGGTGGCGTCGATTTCCTGATCAACAACGCGGGCCGTTCGATCCGCCGCGCCATCGAGTCGAGCTACGACCGCTTCCACGATTTCGAGCGGACCATGCAGCTGAACTACTTCGGATGCCTGCGGGTGACGATGGGCCTGTTGCCCGGCATGTCCGAGCGCAAGAAGGGTCACGTCGTCAACATCAGCTCGATCGGTGTGCTGACCAATGCACCGCGCTTTTCTGCTTACGTGGCGTCCAAGGCGGCGCTCGATGCGTGGACCCGTTGTGCATCGAGCGAGTTCGCCGATCGCGGCATCAGCTTCACCACCATCAACATGCCGCTGGTTCGCACGCCGATGATCGCGCCGACCAACATCTACAAGAACGTGCCGACGCTCGCGCCCGAAGAGGCCGCCGACATGATTGCCGAGGCGTGCATCGGCAAGCCGGTGCGCATTGCAACGCGCCTGGGTATCACCGGGCAGGTGATGCATGCGCTGATGCCGCGCATTGCCCAGATCGCGATGAACACCAGCTTTCGCATGTTCCCGGATTCGTCAGCGGCCAAGGGCGACAAGAACGCGAAGTCGACGCTGTCACCTGAAGCGATGGCGATGCAGCAGATGATGCGGGGTA
Organism: Caenimonas sp. SL110; assembly: GCF_001044395.1. Lineage (GTDB taxonomy): Bacteria > Pseudomonadota > Gammaproteobacteria > Burkholderiales > Burkholderiaceae_C > Ramlibacter. The sequence goes on along the minus strand of NZ_JANU01000003.1, from coordinate 93,925 downwards.
TTCACTTCTAAGGTTGTCATGCCGGACTCGATCCGGCATCCACCGCGCAGCGGCGACAGCCGTCCAAGACATGGATTGCGGATCAAGTCCGCAATGACAGCCTGTTGAGCCGCACTTACATCCCTGTGGGAAAATTCCTCCTTTCCGCAGTTAGGCAAAGTCATGGATGAGGTGGTGCAGGAGCAGGGGGCGCAGGCTGCGCAGGCGAAGCGATCGCAAGATGGCTGGGAGGACCGGCCGGTGGTCATTCGCGCAACTGGACTTGGCAAGGCCTACACCTCGTTCTCCAGTCCGTTGCAGCGCCTGCAGTCCGTGCTGTTCGGGCGCGACCTCGCGCAGGAAAAATTCTGGGCGCTGCAGGACTTCAGCCTGGAGGTTCACCAGGGCGAAGTGCTCGGTGTCGTCGGCCAGAACGGCGCGGGCAAATCGACGCTGCTGCAGCTGCTGTGCGGCACGCTCAATCCCACCACCGGCACGCTTGAATCGCACGGCCGCATCGCGGCGCTGCTCGAACTCGGCGCGGGCTTCAACCCGGAATTCACCGGACGCGACAACCTGCTGCTCAATGGCCCGCTGCTGGGGCTCACCCGCGAACAGTTGCACGAGCGCATGCCCGAGATCATCGAGTTCTCTGGCATAGGTGCGTTCATCGACCAGCCCGTCAAGACCTATTCGAGCGGCATGTTCGTGCGGCTGGCGTTCTCGCTGGCAACCAGTGTCGACCCCGACATCCTGGTCGTCGATGAGGCGCTGTCGGTGGGCGACGGCGAGTTCGCCCGCAAGTCGTTCGACCGCATCCTGCAGATGAAGGACCGGGGCACGACCATCCTGTTCTGCTCGCACGCGCTGTACCAGGTCGAAGCGTTCTGCACGCGAGTGGTCTGGCTGCATCACGGCAAGGCGCAGGCGATCGGCTCGCCCAGCCGCGTGGTCGGTGAGTATTCGCGCTATCTCGCCGAGCAAAGCTCGCCCGGCCAGCCGCCTGCCCCTCCCGGCATCGTGGAAGGCGGTCTGCCCGTGCACCACGGAACGCATGTGGATGGCGAGCAGGCGATGGAAGAAATCGACCGGCCTACCGCAACACCCGGACATGGCGCGATCTCGCGTGTCGAGTGCTCGATGGATGGCGTGATTTCGGATCGCCTGGCCTGCGAATCGGGCCAGGGGTGCCTGCGCGTGGCCATCGAGTTCGAATCGGACCCGGCGCTTGCGCCGCCCGCCGCCGGCATCAGCATCGAGATCGGGACGGTGATGTTCCTGTCGAGCGTGAGCTCCAAGAGCGACGGCATCGTGCTGGAGCGCGATGCCAATGGACGCGGCCGCGTCACGATGTCATTTGACAAGTTGCCGCTGCGTAAGGGCGAGTACCTCATCAATGCCTATCTGGGCACTGCAGACGGGCTGCACTTTTATTCGGCGGCTCAGGGTGTCGCGGTGCTCACCGTGACCGATTCAAGGCCCGAGCCCGGCGCGGTGGATTTGCCACGCACCTGGGAGACCGCGCGCGGTCACCAGCGGCGCGTCATCACCTGAACGCGCCTGCGAAGGTCAGGCTGCCTTCGCGCAGTCTGCGGCGCTGCGCACGGTGAATACTTCGGCGAACCTGGCTTCACGCGACGGCACATAGATCGCGCGGTATTGCGCCAGCCCGAAGCTCGCATCGACATAGTTGCCATGCGGCAGCACGGTGCGATGACACAGCAGCGCCTGTCGCTTGACCAGCGCGGTCGCCGTGATGTCCACGACATGCGTGGCCGGCACCGGCGTCCAGATTTCATAGAACAGCACCTTGTCCACGCCCTTGGCGCGGGCCAGCACGTCGCAGCTGGCGCGTGCGATGCGTGAATGGTCCGAGTGCGAATCGAGCAGCCAGGGCATGAACACCCAGTTGGGCTTGACCTGCTCCAGCAAGGCGGCAAGTCGTTTGCGATAGGCGGGTGTGTCGGTGAATGCGCCGTCCGGCTCATCGAAGCAGGTGATGGGGCGGTTCACGCCGAGCAGCTTGAGCGCTTCGGCCATCTCGGCCTTGCGCGTGTCGCTCGCACCTTCTGGCAGGTCGCCGGCTCCGTCGCCGTTGGTCACCAGCAGCACGCTGATTTCGGCAAAGGGAGCGAGTTGCGCGAGCGTGCCGCCGCAGCCCAGCGTCTCGTCGTCCGGATGCGGCGCGATCACGAGCACGCGCTGCGCGCCGGACAGATCGAGCGCAGGTGGCAGGGCGTTTCCGGCAGGCACTTCAGGCGCGCGGCGCTTGATAAATTTCAACATAGCGTTGTGTGATTTCCTCTGCGGCGGGCCAGCTGCCAGAACGGCCGGCGGCGCGCCGGGCCCAATCGTGCCTCAACGAAGGATCGCGTGCGAGCGCGGCAATTGATTTTGCGAGCGCAGCTGTGTCATTGGGTACCAGCCATGCGCCGTCGCCGACAACCTCTGCCACACCGCCGACCGGGCTGCAGATCGAAGTCAGTCCGGCGCACAGGGCTTCAAGGTTGGCCAGGCCAAATGATTCGGTGCTGCTGGCGCTCACGTAGATGTCGGCTGCATGCAGGTAGGGGGTGACCTCATCGACGAACGCGAACTCGACTCGCTCATCCATGCCGCAGCGCGCAGCCACGGCCTTGAGTTCAGCCGGATCGCCGCCACCCAGCAGCACGACGCGCAATGCAGGCACCTCGCGCACCACCTCGGCGCAGGCTTCGATCACGCGATCGAAACATTTGAGCGGCACCAGCCTGCCCACGCCCAGCACGACAAACTCATCTGCTTGCCAACCCAGCTGCGCGCGCGCTTGACTGCGACTGTCATCGCTCGTCAACCCGACAGCGGGCTTCGCGTGAGGAACCGCGTGCCAATGGGCAGGCGGCGCTCCCACGCACAGGTCGCGCGCCAGCTCGACAAGGCAGGCTTTGGTGGGCGCGATCACCCAGTGGGCATGCGACAGCACGGTGGTCTCGATGCGGCGCATCAGGCGTTGCATCCACGGGCCCTGCGTCAGGCCGTCCTGGTGCGTGGCCATGCTGTAGCTGCCGAAGCCATGCTCGGTCACGCCCCAGCGCACCTGCTTGCCCGATCCGATCAGGCCGAACCACACGCCCAGCGCGAGCCACGGATCGTGCGCGTGAACATGCGTGTAGTGCTCATCGCGCGCGATGCGCGCTGCTGTGACGCCCACTTGCAGCCGCTCGACCCAGGCGCGCACGATCGCCATCCAGTCGGCCCGCATGCGCAGGCCCGGCCATCTTGAAAAGCGCCGGATCATGTCCTCGCGGTACTGGAGTTGCCCCGGCGTGATGTCGTCCTGGCACAGGTAGCGAACCGCGATTCCGCGTGCTTGCATGGCTTCGACCACCGGCATCAGGCTGCGCCCCAGGCCGTAGCGTCGATCGGGCCCCGTCTCGCGGGTCACCATCATCACGCGCACAGGCGGCTCCTCATCGGAAATCGGTGTCGCCACCGGTGAGCCACCAGCGGCCCTGAAGCTCATCGACGGTGGCGGCCGGCGTCCAGATGTTGGCAGGCACCATCAGCTCCATGGGCGCAACCCGTGGTTGCGTCGGATCGAGCAGGGGTGCGTGGCTCTTGGTCACCCACATGAACGCGCGTTGACGGCCCTTGCGCGCCGTCCAGCGGCGAATGGCGCGAACCAGATGCGGCCAGTCCTGCGGATCACCGACGAGGTCGAGCACTTCGACGCCGCCTTCGTCGCGGTCGCGGATGGCGACGACGCCTGCGGCCTTGCGCGTGATGCGATTGCGCACCAGCAAGAGCTCATAGTGGTTGACCGGATGCGTGCCGTAGCGTTCGGTCAGGTAAGCCCAATGCCGCTGGCCGATCAGGCTCGCTGCGAACTGCGCTTTCATTGAAGACCAGAGCCCGTCGACGGCGGCGCGATGCGATGCGTTGACCGGCACCAGCTGGGTGAACCAGCTTTCAGGCGTGTCATCCGGCTCCCATGCCAGCTCCATCATCTGGTCGATCTGCTCGTAAAGGCCCAGCCGCTGCGCGACCTTGAGGGCCTTGTCCGTCGGAAACCCATAGCCGAGCAAAGCAGGCAGGTCGTGGCCGCCGTTGCGTTCCATGTAGGTCGATGCGGCGAGCTGGAATGGGCCGGTGCGCGTGATGACCGCGCGCTCGTCGGGCCTGGTCATCACATCGCCGATCTGCATGACGGGTTCGGGTGCGCCGCCAAAGCGCAGCACCTCGCGCGTCATGCCGCCATAGAACGCCACGAGTTCGCCGTTGCGCCACGCGCCCATGCCGGGCAGCGGGTTGTGCCGGTATTTCCAGCGCCACAGGTCGGTCGCCATCCGGTAGCCGAAAGCGGCTTCAAACAGCGCCATCCACTGCTCGAAATGCCGGTGCTCGACCCAGCCGGGTGTCCAGCGCGGCACGCGTTCGCGCAGCCAGCCGCTGTCTTGCCGCTTCCAGCCGAACCGCTGTGCAAGTGCCTCGAAAGTGGCGGCGCCGAGCCGGTCGAGTTGCTCGATATCGGAGAGGTCGGCCACATCGCCTGGTGCGCCGTCGCGGCTGCGCGCTTGCAGGGCTTCGAAGAGCCTGACTTCTTGTGGGACGTGCTGCGTCATGTGGTGCGGTGCATTGGCTTGCGGGCCTTGTTGCTGCTGCGCGCCGGCCTCAAAGCTCGTCGGCAAATGCGGGGCGCAGCCGTTCGAACAGGCGGTAGGAAAGCCAGGCGAACACCAGCCCCGCGAGCGTGTAGATCCCCAGCGTCTGCCAATCGGGCGCGCGGCCTTCAATCAGCACACGGCGCAGGTTTTCGATGGGCATGGTGAGCGGGTTCATCCACAGCGCTGCTGCGAGATACGCGGGCAGCGCCTTGGCCGGGAACAGAACGGGCGACAGGAACAGCAGCATGCTCACTGCCGGACCGACGGCATGCGCGATGTCGCGGATGAACACGCCGAACGCCGCAAGCAGCCATGCCAGCCCCAGCAGAACCGGCACGCAGGCTGCGAACACCAGCGGCGTCGTGAGGATCCAGGGCGTGATGGGTGCCCCGGTCCAGACCAGCGCCATCAACAGTACTGCGAGCGCAAGCACCGCATGGAACATGGCCGTGCCGACGCCCACCCACGCCAGCACTTCAAGCGGGAAGACGACGCGCTTGACGAGGTTGGGCTGCTCCAGGACGAGGCGGGGCGCACGCCCGATCAGTTCACCGAACAGGTTGAAGATCACCAGGCCCGCGAAGACCTGCAGCGCGAATTCGGCCGTGCTGTCGCCGCCGCCGGGCCACTTCGCCTTGAAGACAGAGCGAAAAACAAAGGTGTATGCGCCCAGGATGAGCAGCGGATACAGCATGGTCCAGCCCAGGCCGATGATGGAGCCCTGGTAGCGCGAGCGGATGTCGCGGCGGATGAGCTGCATCACGAGGTATCGGTGCAGAACAGGCACCAGCGGGTAAGCGCGGCGCAAGAGTGCCTTTGGACCGCTCGAAAGACTTTGGACAGTGGTGTTCATGAGGCAGGTGCGAGTACCGCAGCCAGGGGTTCGAAGCGTGTATCCCACGCATGGGCCCCGCGAAATGCGGACACTGATTCTGCCGTATCGCGGCTGGCAAGAAGTGCGTCGATTTGTGCGCGGGCCTCGCCGGGGCTGGATGTGAGAAGCACGCGCGGCGCATCGGCGTGCTGGCGCATTTCGCCAAACGGCGTCGAGATCACGGGCAGCCCGAGCGCGCGGTATTCGTAATACTTCACCGGATCGACCGATTCGGTGAGCTCGTTTTGCAGGAATGGAATGAGCCCCGCGCCGAAACCCGCCATCGTCCGCAGGGCCTGCGCATGGGGCAGTGCAGGGTGCAAGTGCACGTTGGACGGCAGCTTCACCGTGGGTTGCCGGTACATGGGTCCGTGGATTTCGACGGCGCGGTCAGGCCACGCAGTTGCCAGCGCGGCCACCCACTCCCAATCGAACCATGCGCCCAGCGTGCCGACGTAGCCGAAGCTGCTGCCGGGTGAATGGGGGGCGCTGGCGTCGGGCATGCGTTCGGCTGCAAGGCCGTTGGGCACGAGGTGGACGTTGCCATTTGCCTTGCGCAGACGCTCGGCCAGATAGGTCGATGAGGTGCTGCAGGCAAAGCAGCGTTCGACAATCGCCCGCTCGATCTGCGCATTGGTCGTTCGCGCGGCCCCGCGATGGAATGCGGGGAAGTCGTCCATCGCATCGTAGAAGCAGCGTGCACCCGGCATGGCTTGCATCGCGGAGAGCGCGAGATGGGATGGCTTGCCCACCACGATGAGGGTCTGCGGGTCACGCTGGGAGAATTCGCGCAGTTTCGAAATGATGTTCGGCCAGAAAACCGTCTGGTTGAGCACGCGACCCAGGCCGAGCGGCTCCACCGGCAATGCCCTTGGCGTGATCACTTCCAGCCAATCGGGCAGCTTGTCCGCAATGGGCAAGGTGCTGGCAGGCCTGCGCAAGTCCTGCAGCATCGGCAGCCGAACCGGGTAGGGCTCCACCCACAAAACGCGAGCGCCCAGTCGTCGGTGCGCCCATCCCGCGAATTCATGGGGCCGCTGCTGAAAGCTGGCCCACGGAACCGCCGAGAAATAGATCAGCTGCACGAGGCGTGGAATCGCTGCAACACGTCCACGATGCGTTCGGATGCATGGCCGTCGCCATAGGGCGACACACCCTTGGCCATAGCGCGCCAGGCCGCATCGTCATCGAGCAGCTTTTGCGCAGCCGCGATGATCTTTGCGCTGTCCGTGCCGATCAGCTGCACGACGCCGAACGCGACGGCTTCGGGGCGCTCGGTCTCTTCGCGCAGCACGAGCACGGGCTTGCCCAGCGCAGGCGCCTCTTCCTGCACGCCGCCCGAGTCGGTGAGGATCAGGTGCGCGCCCTTCATCGCGGCGACGAACGGCTGGTAGTCCAGCGGTGTGGTGAGCGTGATGCGCGGATTGCCGCCCAGCATTTCTTGGACGGTCTGTTGCACATTCGGGTTCGGGTGCACTGGGTAGAGCACTTCGACGTCGGGGTTGTTGGCCACCAGCGTGCGGATCGCGTTGCAGATTTCGACCAGCGGCGCGCCAAAGCTTTCGCGGCGGTGGGCGGTGACGAGAATCAGTCGCCGGCCGGGCGTGGGTTCGAGTGCTGGGGTGCGCGCCGCCATCGTCTGCAAGGCGTCGATCACGGTGTTGCCAGTGACGTGAACCGCATCGGCGGATATGCCTTCACGCAGCAGGTTGTCGCGCGAGCTGGTGGTCGGCGCGAAATGCCAGCGGGCCATGTGACCGGCGAGCACGCGATTCATTTCTTCCGGGAATGGCCGGCGCATGTCACCGGTGCGCAGGCCGGCTTCCACATGGCCGAACGGGATGTTGAGGTAGAAGCTCGCGAGCGCCGACACCATCACCGTGGTCGTGTCGCCCTGGGCCAGCACGGCGTCGGGCTTTTCTGTCTTGAGCACGCTGTCCATCGCCAGCAGCATGCGCGCGGTCAGTGCGGTGAGGTCCTGGTTGGGCTGCATCATGTCCAGGTCGATGTCGGGCGTGATGCCGAACACCTGCAGCACCTGGTCGAGCATGTGGCGGTGCTGCGCTGTCGCGAGCACGCGCACTTGCGCCCATTCCTGCGCCTGCAGCGCCAGGATCACCGGGGCCATCTTCACCGCTTCGGGCCGCGTGCCCACCACGCAGACGATCTTGCACTTCTTCATGTTGTTGGCTTCGGTTCGCGGTAGACGTGAGGCACCCAGGGACCCCATTTGCGCTCGTAGATTTCCTTGTTCTTTTCAAACAGCGCCTGCCGTGTCGAGCTCTTGAGCTTGTCGAAGCTGGCCGACAGGTGGTGATGCACGAACACGTCCTCGGCAATCGCCAGCCGCCAGCCGGCAGCACGCGCGCGGTTGCAGTAGTCGTCGTCTTCAAAAAAGCCCAGGCCGAAGGCTTCATCGAGCCCGCCGACTTCTTCGTAGACCTTGCGCCTGAGCGCGACGCAGAAGAACGCCAGCACGCGGTTGTCGATTCGCTCGCCTGCGTGATGAACCGCGCGAGCCGCAGCCCAGGCCGGCATGTCGGCCTTGTCGGTATAGCCCACGTCGATCTTGGCTTCATTACCGATGTTGTCGGTGACCGGGCCGACCATGCCGAGCCCCGGGTCGCTGACGAAGTGGCGACGCAGGCCGTGAATCCAGCCGGGCGACACCTCGGTGTCGTTGTTGAGCATGATCAGGTAGTCGCCCGTTGCGACCTTGAGTCCGACGTTGTTGCCGGCCGCAAAGCCCAGGTTCTTGCTGTTGAGGACCGGCTTGACCCACGAACGGCCTTTGGCGTATTGGGTCAGCCAGGCGGGCGTGTCATCACTGGAGGCGTTGTCGACCAGGATCAGCTCCAGGTTGGGCCAGAGGCTGTGCTTTTCCACCGACTCGACGCAGGCCTTGGTGAGTTCGAGGTTGTTGTAGCAAAGCACGATCAGGCTCACCCTGGGCAGGCAGTCGGCCACCGCCTTCGAGAACTGCTCTGCGCGCGCTTCCCACGAATGGCCGGACGCCCAGCTTCGCCGTGCCGTAACCGCCTGCGGGTCCTTGTTTTCTTCGAATGCCAGCTCGATGGCCCTTGCAAAACCAACAGCGTCGTCGGCGATCTGCACCTGGTCGGCGATGGCTTCGAGCTCCGGCATGCGGGTGGCCACGACTGGCTTGCCAGCGCTCAGGTACTCGTAGACCTTGACCGGATTGGTGCAGCTGGTGAGTTCGTTGATGAGGAAGGGGATCAGGCACACGTCGAACGCGTGGACCCAGCCTGGCAACTCGTTGTAAGGCACTTCGCCGACGAACTCGATGTTGTCGACCTTCTGGGCCTGCGAGATGTCGCAGCCGAAGGTCGAGCCCACCAGGATGAAGCGCCACTGGGGACGGCTTTGCGCCAGGTCGATCACCAGCTGGATATCGAACCACTCGGAAATCGCGCCGAAGTAGCCGACGACAGGGCGCTCGTCCCTTGCGATCTTCAGCTCGGACGGGACGTTGGCGAAGTGGGCGACTTCGGTGCCGTTTCGCACGAGCGCATGCGGCTTGCCCGGCGCGCGCGCCTGCATCATGTCGGCCAGGCGGCTGGATGTCGTGACCAGCAGGTCGCAGGTTTTCAGCAGCAGGTGCTCTTCACCGAGTGAAGCGCCGATGTTGTTGGAAAAGCCTGCGTGGTAGTCCATGCAGTCATAGACCACCAGGTTCGCAGGCAGGCGGGCCGCGACCGGTCTCCAGAACGGAAGATCGATCAGCGACACCAGCGGGCCGAGATCGGCGGTCTGTTGCAGCCACACGAATGTGTCCGCCAGTTGCTGTGCCTGCTCGACGGACAGCGCGCCTTCATAGATGTTGGGCACCGGATGCGGCAGCGCGAGCTGCAGCAGGAAGATGTTGGGCGCGGGCGATTCGATCAGGCGGCAGTCGGCGGGCCCTGAGCCGTCCACGAACGTGGTGCTCACGTAGAGCACGCGATGCCCCTGGCGGCCGAGTTCGCGCGCCATGTGCTGCGGCCGCTGGATGCGGAAATGCCAGTCGATGACCGGGAACAGGATCACCGTGAATGCGCCTGGCGTGCCGCCAGCCAGCGCGGCGCGCCAGTCGCAGGCCTGGCCCGTGCCCGGAACTTCTGCCGCAGGTGCGAGGTGCATGGGCGGCAAGGGCCGGCCCAACGCCTGTCGGACCACTTTCTGCACGGGCGTGGGGAGCTGTCGCCAGACGCCCTTGACCGATCGCTTGGCCTTGCGCATCAGGGGGCGCCAGACGGTGAACTGTTCCTCGCGAAGCATTGCGGCGGTCGAGTTGTACTCATTCATCGCGCGATGCAGCGCTTCGCCCACGCGCATCGCCGATGCGGTTGCCTCCAGCCGCGCGGCTTCGGCTTGTGCCAGCGTATCCGCCGCGGCTTGCGCGCTGCGCCTGGCTTCGGCTTCCCATCCTTGCGCAAGAGCCGCGGAACTGGCCGCTGCCTGGGCCGCCTGCTGGCGCTCGGCTTCGATGGTCTGTTCCAGCGCCGCAATCGCCGCAAGCCGGACCTGTTCCTGTTGCAACAGCTGCGAGCGCCACGCCTGTTCGGCAGTGGCAAAAACCTGACCGAGCTGCGCGAGCTCGACGTGACGGGCCTGCAGGTCCTGGTTGAGCCTGAGGACCTCGCCTTGCCAGGTCGCGGTTTCGGCGGTCAGCCTCTTGATATCCCGGTTGAGCGCGTCTTGCACACGAAAGCCGCGCCGGGTCTTGTCCCAGATCGCAGCCCAGTCTTCCTGTCGAATCTCAGGCAGCCACTTGCGCAGGATGCGCTGCGCATATTCTTCTTGAAGGGCTGTGTTGCCGTAGAGCCCGGAGTCGCCGGAACCCAGCCGATAGGTGGCGCTCACCTGGTCGACATGTTCAAAGCGGGTGCCGCGCGACAGCTGTATCCAGAAATCCCAGTCTTCGAAGATCGGCAGTGCCTCGTCGAAGCCGGCCACGCGCAGGGCCGCCGCACGCTGGAACAGCACGGCGTGGATCGGCAGGTAGTTCTCCAGGATGAGCCGGGCCGCATCGAACTCGAAGTTGTAGCGCATGACCTCGCGCGGCTCGCCCGACTCGTCCATTTCCACGCAGCTCACTCCGGAGTACGCGGCGACCGCCTGCGGCTCACGCAGCAGGCGCAATGCCAGCGCCTCAATGTGGGTGGGGCTGAACCAGTCGTCGTCGTCCAGAAAGCAGATCCACTGGCCGCGCGCCGCCGCGATGCCGGCGTTGGCTGCCTGGGACCGTGACAGACGCCCACCCTTGGATACGGTCTGCACGGGAAAGGGTCCGCACTTGTCGCCAACGGGGGCGTGTCCCTCGCCTTTCGCGTTCACCAGGACGACTTCGATCGCCGGCCAGGTCTGCACGGCAATGCATGCCAGGGCCCGGGTGAGCGTCGGCCGGTCCATGCTGCGGATGACGATGCTGGCGAGCGGGGCCTCGCCGGACGGCAGATAGGGTGGGATTTGGGATGACATGGGGAATTTGGATGGGGCACTCGGGCCGCCGGTCGCCCGTTGCCGCCTGTGGGCGAGGCACCTGTCGGGCGGGGCGATTCTATCGCACGGGTCCGCTGGCCGGGCCCTAGTCGGGCTGCCTGCGCCCTGCGGCGACGTCTTCGAGAAAGCTCGCGTCTTCCACGTTGATATTGTTGCCGTTGCGCTCAACAATGCCGCGGCTTTGCAGGAACTGGAAGACACGCGTCACGGTCTCGCGGCTGGCGTTGATCATGATCGCGATCTCCTGGTGGGTGGGCGCGTTGGGCACCTGCACCTTCCCCTCGGCCGTCTTCACGAAGAGCAGTTCGAGTTGGGCGCAGACACGTTGCAGCGGATTGGCCAGGCCCAGGATTCGCCGCTGGCCGGAAACCTGCCGCAGCCGCAGCGACAGGCCGGTGCACAGGATTTCGGCAACCTTCGGATGCGCAAACAGGATGGGGCGAATCAGGTCGCGGGGTACGAAGATGACGCGTGAGCGGGACACGGCGGTCACGTAGACCGGTTGCGGCTGGCTGTCGATGACCGACAGGTCCCCGAAGTAGTCGCCTGCGCCAACGAAGTAAAGCCCGACCTCCCGGCCGTCAGCGGTGAAATCGACGCCCTGCAGGCGCCCATCGAGCAGGAAGCAGAATGAAAGTCCGTCCCCGCCTTTTTGAAGAACCACCTCCCGCTTGGCAAACGTGCGCTCGGTCGCGTGCTGGGCCAGATGCCCCAGAGTCACCTGCGGCAGGCCCGCCAGAAGCGGCAGCCGGGTTAGCTCATTGACGGGCACGGGCATGGGGTTATAGGAAGCGGCAGGGTGTCTGGACCGTTGGGCTGTACAAAATCCCAATGATACGGGTCCGTACGAGACTGCCCCGAAGCCGCAAGTTCTTGAAATGTGACCGTACGCACATCGCCGGACGGTCGGGCTTGATAAATTACACATCCATCGGGTTGTCCCGAGTCCAAGTCGTCTGCGCAATGAAACGCCCATCAACCTTTAATCACCCTGGCCTGGCCTGCCTGCCTGCGGCGGTGCTGTGCGCATTGGCTGCCTGGACGGCCCAGGTCCGCGCCGATGTACCGGCGCGGTCCCGTGCGGTGGGCGAAGTGACGATGAGCGTGGGACCGGTGATGAAGACATCGGCGCTTGGCATTCCCGAGGCGGTGCAAAAGGGCGCGACGATCTTGCCGGGCGACCGGCTGGATACGGCAGAAGGCGGCCATATCCATGTGCGGTTCATCGACGGCGCCCTGGTCAGCGTGCGCCCCGGCAGCCGGCTCTGGATCGAAGACTACCGTTACGACCCCAAACAGGTTGCCCAGTCCGCCGTTCGCTTCAAGCTCGAATACGGCGTTGCGCGCGCGATTTCCGGTGCCGCAGCCGAAGGTGCCCGGGAGCGTTTCCGGCTGAACACCCCGCTGGTCGCCATCGGCGTGCGGGGCACTGACTTTGTCGTGCGTTCTGGCGAGGGCGGCACCAGCGCCCAGGTCAATCAGGGCGCGATCGTCATGGCACCGCTCGATGAGGCTTGCAGCGCCCAGGGGCTGGGGCCGTGCGGATCGTCGGCCGAGCGTCTGCTGTCTGCGGATATGGGCAGGCTCTTTCTTGAGTTCCGCGCGCAACTGGCCCAGCCCGAGCTGAAAGCGATCAATGGACCCACCATGATCGCCGCAGCGCCCCGTCCGGCGGAGTCCGGGTTGCAGCCGCACGGTTCTTCGGGAGGTCCGGCGACGCCGCAATCGCTCGCTCCGGGTCATGGCGAGCCCGAATCCCTGGCGACCACCGCGATGGTCGAAGGCGTGGTCAAGGAATTGATCGCAGGCAATGCCGTGGCACAGGTACCTCCGGCACCTACGCCTTCGCCTGCACCTTCCACGCCTGCGCCACCAGCGGTTGAACCGCCCGCGCCTTCGCCGCCTGCGCCCTCGCCGGCTCCGGTGCCGCCGGCACCACCACCGCCTGCGCCAGCGCCTACTTCCCCGCCGGCGCCTTTGCCGCCAGCGCCGCCGCCACCACCTTCATCACTGGCGTGGGGCCGGTGGGCGGCCAATCCGGCCGGCCCGACGGACTTCAGCGAGCAGGTGGGCGTGGCCTCTGTCGGCCGGAAATCGACCGTGGGCAACTCGCAATTCAGCCTGTATCGCACGCAAGGTGCGTTGCCTGCGCTCGACCGCAACCTCGGCGCCTACCAGTTCAAACTGGATCAGGGCTATGCGCAATATTCGCTGTCGGGCATTGTTTCTGCTGCTTCGGTCGATGGGGGCAACCTCTCGGTCGATTTCGTCAACCGGAAGTTCGCCACGGACCTGCGTGTCTCCAGCGCGTTGACGGGCGGCGTCACCATTTCAGGGGCCGGATCGGTCACTGCTGACGGGCTCTTCCTGGATCGCTCGACGGCCAATCAGCTCATCTCCGGGGCGACCTCGCTGGACGGCAAGTCGGTGGGCTACAAATTTGACAAGACGATCGGTAGCGGCGTCCTGTCAGGCATCACCCTCTGGTCGCGCTGATGGCAAGCGTCGGCATCATGGCGTTCACTCCCTGGCGCCTGCGCGTGGCGGCGGTGTTGGTCGCCCTGCTGGCCTGGGCGGGACTCGTCGTGCTGGCGCCGGCAGCTTTTCACCAGGCCGACGAGCGGGCAACCGACCTGGTGTGGCAGTTGCAGGCCGACCCGGCTGCCGAACGCCGAGTGATCGTGGTCGATGTGGACGATGCGAGCGTGGCCCGCATCGGTCCCTGGCCGTGGCCGCGCCAGACGCAGGCCCAGCTGGTCGACAAGCTGCGCGAATATGGCGTTGCGCTCCAGATGCACGATCTGGTTTACGCGGATTCAAGGCCGGGCACCGCCGACCTCGCCAGGGCGCTGGCCAACGGGCAGGCGAGCGCACCGGCTGTGGTGGCCCAGGTCTTTGCACTGAACGATGAGAGCCGCCAGACGTCGGGTCAACTGGCAGGGGCGTTGCCCGGCCAGGCCTGCATGCCACCCGCCGCGCCGGCACGCGGGTATGTGGCAAACGCCGACCTGCCGGGTATCCCGGCGGGCCATATCACCCCCCGGATCGATCCAGACGGTACTGTGCGCAAGGTGCCGGCCATCGTCTGTTACGACCAGCGCAATTACCCGACACTCGCAATCGCCGGCCTGCTGGCGCTCGATACAGCAGGAACTGCAACGCCGCTGCGTGCTGAACCGGGGCAGGGGCCCTGGGACCCGGCATGGATGGTGACGCTGGGCGCCATGCCCGGGCTGCGAATTCCACTGGACACCCATGGCGACATCCGCGTGCCTTATCTCAAGGCGCGCTCGGCCATCACGTCGATACCGGCGGCCGATGTGCTCCAGGGCCGGGTCGAGCGGCCTGAGTTGCTCAAGGGCGCATGGGTGCTCATCGGAGCTTCTGCTTTCGGTCTCGGCGATACGGTGCCGACGGCCCAGGGTGGCGCAGTCAGCGGAGTCGAAGTGCATGCCCAGTTGCTGACGGCGATGCTCGACCAGAACATTCCGTTCACGCCTCGCGCTGCCCTGACGGTGCAGCTCGGGTGGGCCCTGGCTGCAGCGCTGGCCCTGCTCGCACTCAGCTGGACACGCCCGGTGGTGATGCGCAGGGCCGATGGCCGCAGGGCCTCGTCGCGCGTGCTGTGGATTCCGCTTGCGTCACTCGCGCTGGCGCTGGGGGGCTTTGCGCTTCATGCGGGAGCCCTGGTGTTTCAGGGGTGGTGGCTGGGTTGGTCCCACGCTGCCCTCGCGATCGCGTTCATCGGCTTGAGCCTGGGTTTGGCCGAACACGCGCGCAGCCTCGCAGAACAGGGAAGGCTGTTTCGCAACCTGTCGAGCTACCTGCCCGCATCGGTGGCCGAAAAAATCGCGATGGTGGAGCCCACGGGCGAGATCGAGGCGGAGCGTCGCGAAGTCACAGTGGTGGTGGCGGACGTGCGCAATTTCTCGGCTTATTGCGAAGCGCGAAGCCCGGAGGACGCAGCCCGTGTCCTGCACCGTTTCTACACGACGGCCAGCGCCATCGTTGCATCCTATGGCGGCGCCGTCGAAGAAATGGTCGGCGACAGCCTGATCGCGGTATTCAACGGATCCCGTCCGTGCGCCGACCACACGATGCAGGCCATCGATGCTGCGCGCGAACTCTGGCTGCGCTGCAGCGAAGAACTGCCCAATGTGCCGCCGCAGGGGCTGGAGCCGCTGGCATTGGGAGTTGGCGTTGAAAGCGGCATCGCGCTGCTGGGCAGTTTCGGCCCGGCGCAAAGGCGCGTGCACTCAGTTCTGGGGCAGGTCGTCACGGTAGCGATCCGCCTGCAGGACCTGACCGAAGAACTCGCCTGTCCGGTGCTCATCGGGGCGCACGCAGCCGAACGAATCGGCGTGCCATTTGAGCGAACCGAACTCGTGCTCAAACCGCTGGGCAGCTTCCTGCTTCCCGGGTTGCGGCACAGCAGCAAAGTATTTACACTGCGCAGCTTGATGCAGCCCGGGGGCGACGCCGAACGGCAATCCCTGCGTTACCTCAAGCAGCAAAGCCAACCACTGGCTTGATCGCCGGCGCAGTTCGGGCTGTCGACAACTCAAAAACGCGCGAACCGAACGCGCCGACCTGTTAGCTCGTGGCTGTCACATCTCTTTCGAGCCTGCGCCTGGGGCTCTGGACCCTTTCTTTATGTTCGTCCCTGGCCTACGGGCAGCAGGGGGCGAGCGGCGTAGGAACGCGCAGTGAGACAGCTTCGGCAGGCTCGCAGGTTGCGGGCTGTCCCGCCCAACCCACCTATCCACTTCCAGCCGAGCCGGCGCGGTTGCGCGAGCTCGCCGATCAACTGGACGCCCTGGCCATCAACCGCGCATGCCTGCCCGATGCGTCGTTTCATGCATGGCGAGGTGCTGTGCTGGTCGCCCTGGGGCGCGCCGCGGAAGCGGTCGAGCCGCTGGAGCGCGCGCTTCTCATAGCCCCCGACCTGCCGGGCGCTACGCTGGATCTTGCCCAGGCGCTGGCGCTACAGGGCGATCAGGCGTCGGCCACCGCCTTGCTGGCACCGTTGCGTGAACGTTCTGACCTGCCGCCGGCCATCCGCAATGCGATCGACAGGCGAACGGCGGCAATCGCCCAGCAGGCCGGCCCGGCCAACCCCGCTGTCGACGGCAACGGCTGGCAATCCCGCTGGCAAATTGCGACGATGGGTGGCTCCGACACCAACCTGAACAACGCGCCGTCCGGCTCCGAAGTCACCCTGACCCTGCCGCAAGGCAATGTCACTCTACCGCTGGACCCCGCCGGCAGGCCGCGCAAAGGTTCGGCGTTGCTGACGACGGCCCTGTGGCAAGGGCTGAAGGCGCGGGGCGATGCGGTCTGGGTGCTGCAAGGCGACCTGCGCGCCCGGCAGACCGGCGACAGCGAGACGAGTTACCAGCAGGGCGATTTCTCCGCCTCGTGGCTCGAATCGCCTGCCGCACCGCGCCAGTGGGTGGCACGCACCAGCGCCAGTTATTTGCGCTTCGGCGGACAGACCTTGCTGCAGGCCTACCGCGCATCGCTGCAGCACCAGTGGGAGAGTTTTCCGCTTCCACTGGTGCCGGCAACCCTCCAGGACATCTGGTCCTGCCGTCCGTCGGTCGCGTTCGAGTGGGAGCATCGCCGGTACCCGTCCAGCGCGTCGCTAGACGGGCAACTCGCCGGGCTGGCGGCAGGCCTGCTGTGCCGCGCCGACCCCGATCGCACCGACCAGGCGCGTTCGGCCGGAATTGGATTCCTGCCGGACGGCAATTTCAATCTGCAACTGCGATCCGGGTCGGACCATCCGTCCGAGTCGGGCCGCGCCGGCGGCACTTACCGAAAGAGCGAGGTCCGTGCCCAATGGGAAGGACCCGTGCTGTCAAAGGGCCGCCTGGGGGTGCAGCTGTCTGCCACGATCCAGACCGACAGTGAACCGTACAGCCCGTTGCTGGGCAATGTACCGCGCAAAGTCCGTCGTACCGGCCTGCAGATCGACGGCAGCTGGCCGGTCGTATCAGGGTTATCCCTGATCGGTGCTTTCGAGGCCGGTCGCCAGCGCAGCAACCTCACAATTTTCGAAAGCAACCAGCGCAGCCTGTACCTCGGAGTGCGCTGGGAGTTGATGTGAGAAAACAACGGGGGTATCTTCCGGCTGGGCCTGTGACGACAATCACACCGGACCCTGTAGGTGGTTGTCTATACTTGCGCCCTGAATCGGGTACATGGGTCCCTGGTCACCTTCAATCCTTTGTGGAGAAAATGAATGGCAATTACAGCAGCTGAGCGCCACGAGATCGCAGAAATCATTGTTCTGATGTTCGACGCCGCGCCCGGCGCGACATATCTGGCGCAACTGATTTCGGCGTATCAATCGGTTGGCAACAACCTTGACACCCTGACGGACCTGGTTGCGGATCATCCCAACTACGCCGCAGTGCACACCAGCATCGACACTGACGCAGAGTGGACATACGACCTGCTCGCAACGGTGGAGCTCCAGGACGATCCTGAAGCGACCGATCGAATCATCAATGCCCTCAACGACGGCATCAGCAAGGGCGACATCACCTTTGCCCTGTACCAGTTCCTGAACATGGTCCTCGCAGACCCGGAGGCAGAAGCTACGTACGGCCCCCAGTACATCAAAGCAGCCGAAATCCTTGACAACAAGGCCGACGTCGCGATCTATTTCTCGGTCACCAAGGGCATCGCTTCGACCAACCTGGCCGAGTTGCAAGGCGCCCTGGACGGTGTGGACGAGACCGATGCAAGCGTTGACGCTGCTCAAGACGCAATCGACGTCCAGTACGACCCACAGTCGTTCAACCTCACGATCGATGCACCGACCGTCACCGAAGGCGACGCCGGCACCAAGATCCTGACGTTCACGCTCACGCTGCTGGACCTGCAGGGCGACGCCACTGTTGGTTCCACCACGGTGAACTACTCCACCGCCAATGGAACCGCTTCTTCCGGCGACGACTACCAGGCCGCAGCCGGCCAGGTCACGTTCGCGCCGGGCCAGACGCAAGCCACTGTGTCCGTCACCATCCTGGGCGACGAGACGGTTGAGACCAATGAAACCATCCTGCTGAACGTCACCGGCGCAACGCTGGTTGCGCCTGCACAGGGCACCGGCACGATCGTCAACAACGACGTCCTGCAGATGTTCAGCGCATCCATCACGTCGCCAAGCGTCACCGAAGGTGATGCCGGCACGACGCTGATGAGCTTCGTGATTACCCTTGGCTCGACGCCTACCCGCCCTGTTTCGTTCACCTACGCTACTGTCAACGCCGCTGGCGCTGGCGTTGCTACCGCAGGCGACGACTACATTGCCACCTCCGGCACCGTGTCCTTCGTGGCCGGCCAGACTTCGGCGACTGTTTCCGTCGTCATCAACGGCGACATGACGCCTGAGCTCGCTGAAACGCTCGCCCTGACCCTGACCGGCGCCCAGCTCAATGCAGCTGTCACCGGCACCGGCACGGTCCTGAACGACGACACCGACTTCGACCTGACGCCTGAACTCGACGATCTGACGACCAGCCCGTTCGACGACGTCATCAACGGCACCGAACTCACGTTCACGCTGGGCGATGAAATCGACGGCGGAGACGGCTTCGACACCCTCAAGCTCGTGTTTGACGGTCCTGATGGTGTGCTCACCCCCGCAGTCATCCTGGCTCCGTTCATCGAAGTCTCGGACGTCGAAAGCGTCGAGATCACCTCCGACCTGAGCGTTGGTGAAGATGGTGGCAACACCTTTGACATGAGCGACTGGGTTGGCGTTGAAGAAATCAACATCCGCACCGCCGGCAATGCTGACGTCAATGTGGAATCCAACGCATCCGGCTCCGTCGTCATCACCACGATGGGTGGCAACGTCACGCTGTCCGACAACACGGTCGATGAAGTCATTGTTGACGCGGACGACAGCGGCGACGTTTACATCCAGGCTTACTCGGCAACGTCGATCGAAGCCATGGGCGAAGACGTCCACGTTGACGCTTCCGACGCAGACATCACCGCCATCGGTAATGGCTACGTCCAGGTTCACGCAGATGACGGCAACTTCACGGTTGAAGCTGGCGGCAGTGCAGAGGTGGACGTTGGCGACGCAGCCACGCTGAGCGTTGAGTCTGGCGGCTGGGTTGACGTCGTTGCCGACACCATCGGCTCCGGCGACGTGACCGCAGACGAGTGGGTTTCCATCGAAGCTGACACGATCGGCGAGATCACTGCAACGGGCAACCTCGATGGCCAGTCGGCTACCGTGACCGTTGTCGATGCAGTCGAATGGGCTTCCGACAACGAATTGATGATGGACGACGATGTCAACATCGATATCGGCGAAGACGGCGACGTCGATGTTTCCGCTGGCACGATCGACTCGGTCGATGTAACCGGTGGCGACGAAGTCACGATCATTGCTGGCGAGATCGGCAGCGTTTCGCTGACCGCTGTTGACAACTACGAATCCGTGACCATCAGCCAGTACTCGGACACGAGCCTTGACCTCACGGTGAGCGATTCGTACATCGACACCCTGACGATCGACCAGGCAACGACCGAACTGAACCTGGTGTCCACCGGCAGTGACAGCGTCAGTGACGACGGCAGCTACATCGTTGTTGACGGCGACACCACCGTGGAAACGGTCAACCTGACCGGTGCCGCTGACCTGTATCTCGACATCGAAGACGTGGAAGGTGTTCTGACCACCATCAACGGCGGCGACTTCACGGGTGACCTCACGCTGTACGCCCTGGGCGCGATCGATGTCACGTCCGGCACCGGCGACGACTACGTCATCGTTGGCGGCGGTAGCGACGAAGACGTCTCCGTTGACGCAGGCGAAGGCGACAACTACGTTGACGTCAACCAGAACGGCGTTGTGGTCATCACCACTGGTGAAGGCGACGACGACGTGACGGTCAACCTCGACGCACTGGCCAACGAAGGCAGCTTCGTTGCCATCGGCGGCGGCGACAACACGCTGCGCCTGCGCTCGTTCGACCCGATCACTGACGAAGACCTCGACGCATTCGACGAGACCCCGCTGCCCCTGTCCGGCACGGTCCAGTCCCTGTGGTTCGCAGCCCAGGTTGATCTGTCTGACGACAGCGAAAGCACGCTGGATGTTGGCGGCCTTGACGGCCCAGTCAGCTTCATCGGCTTCGGCGACGTGGATGTCAACGGCGACGTTGCTTCCCTGACCATCGACGGCACGGGCCCGGAACTGTCCATCTACTCGTCCGACGACTTCGGCGGCGACATGGGCGGCACGCTGGTGTTCGAAGCAGTTGGCGTGACTGACCTGGACATCGAAGTCGAAGAAGACGCTGATATCCAGATCATGGGCGACGACCTCGTGAACCTCGACGTTTACACCGGTGAAGACCTCAGCCTCGTCATCGACGGCGACACCAACAGCGACGACGTGATCGACCAGCTGGAAGCTCTCGAAACCGTGACGCTGGAAGGCAGCGACGTTGATGTTGAGATCCAGAATGCTCGCAGCGGCTTCTCGCTGGTTGTGGCGACCACCTCCGATGACAGCGACGTCTACATCAGCATCTCCGACGCTGAAGTTGGCAATGTCACCGTGGACTTCGGTTCCGACGGCGCTTCCGCAGAACTGGATATCAACGGCACGTTCGAGTCCACCGTCGTGGTCGGCACCATCGACATCAACGACAACGCAATCGCGTTCTCGGACGATTACGAAGCCGACGGCGGCTCGACCATCGACATCGAAGTCAGCGACAACGACTTCTCGATGATGACGATCGGTGCAATCACCGCAACGGCTGACGGCGACGTCGACATGAGCGTTTCGTACAACAACCACACGACCATCGACTTCGGCGACATTTCGCTGGATTCGCGTTCGGAGTCGGCTTCCTTGACCATCTACGAAAACAAGGACAACGAAGCTGGTGCAGACGCCATCATCAACATGGGCAATGTGACCGTCGCTGCTGCTTCGGATGCCTCGCTCGTGATCCAGTACAACTCTGACTCGGCCATCACGATGCTCGACGTCTCGGTTACTTCGATGTTCAGCGACGCCTCCGTGGTTGTCGATGGAAACAGCGAAGCAACGGTTGACATCGGCGACGTGACGATCGAGTCCGGCTACGGCGCTCGTGCGTTCATGCTGATCTCCGATAACGACGCGGCTGATGTCACTGTCGGCAACGTGACGATCGACGGCGGCGGCTCCTGGAGCGACGGTGCCTTCCTGATGGTTGCCCTGCAGGACAACGCATCGGTTGAAGTCGGCGACGTCGAGATCACCAGCGGCTATGACGCCTGGTTCTCGGTCTACGACAACAGCGACACCGACGTCCAGGTTGGCGATGTCACCGTGGTCGCCAGCGACAACGTCTGGTTCGACATCAGCGACAACACGTACTCGGACATCACCATCGGTGCGGTTGACCTGTCCACGGTCAGCTTCAGCGACAACTCGTACGGTGGCGACGTCAACGTCAGCATCAGCGAAGGTTCGAACTCCGACTCGATGATCTCGATCGCCAGCTTCAACATCGACGCTCAGGATGACGTGGAATTCACGATCTCTGGCGTGAACAACGATGACGGCGAGATCGACATCGAAGGCGACATCGTGATCCACGCTGATGACGACGTTGACTTCTACATGGAAGAAGTTGAGTCGGTTGGTGACATCACGATCACCGCTGGCGAAGACATCGACTTCGACCTGATCAGTGTTGGCCAGGGTGGCGAAGTTGTCTCCTTGAGCTCGACGTTCGAAGATGTGGATGCGCTGGTCTCCGACGTGGACCTCGAAAGCCTGACGATTGCAGCTGCCGGCTACGCCGACGTTGAAATCAACTGGGTCAGCGACTCGACGTTCACGCTGAACATCGCTGAAGTTGACGGTCAAGCGACGGTTGACGCGAGCGAGGCTGACTTCGATAGCTCGGGCGCGCTCAACACGATCATGCTCGGCGCTGGCGATGTCATGTACTACAACGACCTGGTGAACTCCGGCAGCGACAGCGATGGCGTCACGGACGAATCGCGCGAGCTGTTCGTGTTCGGTACGGGTGCTGAAGAAGGCGTCGGCGACGTGGTCATCGAGAACTTCCGTCCGGGCGCATTCGCAGCCAACGTCGGCCCGAACGGCGACGGCTACGATGTGGTCTGGTCTGACCGCCTGAACTTCAGCGAACTCGACGGCGTTACTTCCCTGGAAGACATGACGTTCGATGTGGTTGGCGCTGACGTCGTGATCGACTTCGTCGATCCTGACTACGGTTCCATCACGCTGGTTGGCGTGGCTGCGGAATACGGCAATGCAACGGACCTGGTGCAAGCCAGCATCCAGTTCACCGCAGTTGCCTGAGCAACTTAGGCGATCTCAAAAAGGGGGCTTCGGCCCCCTTTTTTTATTTGTAGAAGCCGATACCCGGACTTCATGCCCAGGGATCTCAGTGAACAGCCCTATCGCTCCTCTAACGACTTCATCATCGCCAACGACATCCGGGTCCGCAGCCATCGCGCTGCTCGGCTCCCCCATCTCAGTACCGGGCTACCTCGACGGCCTTCGCCACAAGGCCCTGTACCTCAACCTCACCATCGCCATTGGCGCTCCCCTGGCCAGCTGGTTACCGCAGCTCGAATCCGCGCTCACACAGGCGTTCTCCGAGCCGCCTGGCGCCGCTCCAGGCAGGCCGAGCGCCGACGGAAAATCCGATGAGGCCTACCTTGTCGCCAGCATCATCTACTGGGTGTTCCAGGCCCACCATGCGTGCCGCCTTCCCGTCTATGAGCAAGGCGCCTTCAAGCCCAACACACGAGTAGCTCATGCCTATCAGCTCCTGATTGCCTGCGCCGACCGGGCGCCTGGCGCAGCCGAGATTGCACTGACCTGGGTGCTGGAAGTATTCAACCAGGCCGCTGCCGGACAAGAGCCGGCGGCAATCGCTCACTTACCGAATATCCTGCGACGCATCACCCGCCTGGTCGGCCTGCCCGGCAACTCCCCGCCGTACCTGCGCGCCGCGTGGGACCTGCAGGTGCCGCTCTCGGTTGTCGAATTGCCGATCTACCAGATGGGGCAGGGCCATCGCTCACGCTGGATCGACAGCACCCTGACGGACCAGACCTCCCAGATGGCCGCCAGGCTGGCGCGCAACAAGATGCACACCGCCTCCATCCTTCGCCGGGCTGGCATGCCCGGGCCGGTTCATGTGCTGGCTGCGGACGAAGCGCAGGCGCTCCAGGCCGCGCGCAAGCTGGGCTACCCGGTGGTGGTCAAGCCAGCGGACCTCGATCGGGGCACTGCTGTCGCGGCGGGCCTGCAGACCGAACAAGAGGTCAAGGCCGCTTTCGCCGAAGCCTACAAGTCGAGCAGGAATGTGCTGGTCGAGAAGCACTTCCAGGGCCGCGATTACCGCGTGACCGTGTTCAACGGACGCATGATCTGGGCCGTCGAACGAATCCCCGGCGGCGTCACGGGCGACGGCCAGCAAACGGTCGGGCAACTGGTGCGTCAACTCAACGCCGATCCGCGGCGCGGCAGGAGTTCGCACGCGCTCATGAAGATCCTGGACATGGACGAGGAAGCAGACCTGCTGCTGCAAGGCCAGCAGCTGACGGTGGACGCCGTGCCCGAGGCCGGTCGCTTCGTGCGTCTGCGACGCGCTTCGAACGTCGCTGTCGGCGGCACGCCGCATCCAGTGTTCGACCAGGTGCATCCCGACAACCGCGATCTGGCCATTCGCGCCACTGCCGCGCTGCGGCTGGATTTCGGTGGGGTGGACTTTGTTATTCCCGATCTCGCCAAGTCGTGGCTGGAGACAGGCGCGCTCATTTGCGAGGTCAACAGCCAGCCCAGCATCGGTATTACCGGAACGCACCTGTATCCGCAGATCATCGGGCAGCTCGTTCAGGGTAACGGCCGCATCCCGATTGCCGTCATTGTCGGCGCGCAAGACCCGCAGGGCCTTGCCACGGCGCTTTCCGCGCGGCTGGCGCTGGAGGGCATCGTCACCGGTTGGGCCACGCGTGATCGCGCAATGGTCGGGCAGGAGCAGGTCTCCACCGGTGCCCTTTCGTCGTTCCACCACGGCCTGGCCCTGATGTCGGACCAGAGGGTCGGCGCTTTGCTGCTGTTCCTGAGTTCTGCTGCCCAATTGAACACCGGCCTTCCTTTTGCCCGCTTCGACGTGCTGGTGATGGCCGATGCGCAGCAACCCGACCCCGCGAGCGCACCTGCTGACCCGCAAGCGCAACAACTGGCACGACTGAAGGCTTCGCTGACACTTGCGTGTGACGGCGAGGTCTTGCAAAACGTGCCGGCCGCAGGGCTGGTGGATGCCGTCTTCGGTGCGATGATCGCGGCCGACGAAAGACACCGCACCTAGAATCGGTCACTCGCCCAGCACACCGTAGCGAACACAAATTACATGACTCCTCCCAAGCCACGCGGCAAGCCGCCCACCCCCTCCGGCGGCAAGTCTCCGCTGAAAGTTTCCGTCACGGGAGGCGCCAGGAACAACCAGGTCAAGGTGACAGGGGGTCCCGGCACCGTTTCCGCGTCCGGCTCGCGCAAGGTCAGCTTGAGCGTGGTGCTCGACCAGGCGGGCAAGCTCGCGGCGGAAGGCCGCATCAAGGATTCCATCTCCCTGCTCGACGAGGCAGCGCGCAACTACAAGCCGCCGCAGGGCAGGGACCAGCCGACAACCGATAGCCTGCTGGTGCAGGCGGCCGCGCGGTTGCGGGGACACTATCCCGCCGCTGCTGCGAAGCTCGCCCGCGAAGCCGTCAATCGTGATCCTGAACTGACCACTGCGTGGATCATGCTGTCGGGCCTGTGCGACCGGCTCGGTGAACTGACAGAGGCCAAGCAAGCTTGCCTGAAGGTGGTGAATTCGCCAAAGGCAACACCGGACCAGGTGCTGTCGGCGTGCAACCTGCTCGTGCGCTACAAGGAAGACAAGATCGCGATCGAGTTTTCGAAGAAGGCATTCGAAGAGCTGGGGCGTCCGCTGGGCTGGGCCTCGGCGCTGCTCTACATCGCGCAGAAGGTGGCCGACTGGGAACTCGTGGACCAGCTCAGCGCCCAGTTGCGCCAGGCCCACAAGGATGGCAAGAGCACCGAGGCCAGAGAGAGCCCGCGCACCAACTTGCTGTGGTGCGACGACGAGGCGATGAACATCGAGGTGCTCAAGGCCTGGTCGCTTGCGGCGATACCGGGCGAGCTCGGCACACCGCCCGTGGCCAGGCCCCTGGACGGCCGGCGGCTGCGGGTGGGTTATCTGTCGAGCGACTTTCGCGACCATCCCACCTCGCGCCTGATCAACGGGCTGCTTCGCCACCACGACCATGAAAAGTTCGAGCTGTTCATGTATGACAGCGGCTGGGACGACAAGTCGCCCATGCGGGCCGAAGTGGTGTCGCACTTCGATCACATTCATTCGGTGGCCGGGCTGAGCGATGCCGATGGGGCCAAGCTGATTCGCTCGCATGGCATCGATGTGCTGGTCGAACTCAACGGGCCCACCCGGGCCAACCGCATGGGCGTGCTCAAGTACTGGCCCGCACCGGTACAGATCGATTACCTGGGATGGCCGGGCAGCGTGGGCGGTCGTGTGGTCGATTACGTGATCGGCGACTCGTACTGCGTGCCGGAGGGTGCGCAAGAGCTTTATGTCGAAAAGGTGATCCGCCTGCACAAGACCTACCAGGTCAATGACTATGCAGCGCGCGAAATGCCGCAGGGGCCCTCGCGCGAGAAACTCGGCCTGCCCCTGGGCGTGCCGGTGATCGGTATGTTCAACGCCATCAACAAGGTCCACAACGAGGTGTGGGACGTGTGGATGAGGATCATGAAAGAGGTGCCCGAAGCGGTGCTCTGGATCCTCGATCCCGGACCGGTTGCGCGCAAGAACATCGGGGCGATCACCAGAAAGCACGGCGTCAACCCCAAGCGCATCATCGCGGCGCCGCCGGCCAAGCAGGATGCGCACCTCGCACGCCTGCAGGCATGCGACATCATGGTTGACCCCTGGCCCTACGGCGGCCACACGTCCACCAGCGACGCGCTTTTTGCCGGCGTGCCGGTTGTCGCGGTGGCGGGCACCAACTTTGCCAGCCGGGTCAGTGGCGGGCTGTTGCGCGCAGCGGGCATGGAAGCGCTGGTGCAATCCACGATCGAGGGCTATGTCCGGGTCGCGGTGAAGCTGCTTCGCGACCCGGTTGAACTCGCACGGGTCAAGGCGTTCATCAAGGAAAAGATCGGGCAGACCGATGTCTTCGATGCAAAGCACAAGACGCGGCAAATGGAAACCGCTTATCGCGACGCCTACCAGCGCAAGGTGGAAGGCAAGCCTGCCAAGCACATCACGTTCCAGCCGCCGGTCAAAGGCGCAGCGAAGGCTGCCGCTGCACGTGCAGCGGCAGGGACGGCACCGGCGGCACCGGTCGCAGCGCTTGCTGCACCCGCCGTGCCCGCCGCGCCCGTCGCACCCGCCGCGCCGGCGGCATCGCCCAAGCCAGCTTCGACCCAGGGCGATGCCGGTCGCATCCCGCTGGTCCTGGTCTGCGGGCCGTGGAGCAGCGGCACGTCGGCAGTAGCCGGGATGCTTGCCAACGCAGGCCTGCCGGCGCCCGGTCCCTACGTCGCAGTCAACGATCCCAGGACACCGGCGACCTATGAAATGAAGGCGTTCCAGGCGACGCTGAAGGGCCTGGCATCCGAAGAAACGATGAAGCTCACGGCTTCGCCCGAAGAAATCGTGCAGGCGCTGCGCAAGTTCCGTGACGGCCCGCTTCGCGATGCGCTGGCAGCGGCAGGCCCGCAGGCTGCCCATCGCCCGGTGATGCTCAAGCACGCGCTCACCTCCTTGATGCTGCCGCAGATCAGCGAAGTGTTCGATATGCGGCTCATCGCGGTGGTGCGACCGGTCGAGGCGATCGAAGCCACGCGCATCAGGCGGCAGTGGAGGGCGAACCTCGGCGCAGCCGGTGCACGTATCGTCTATCGCGAAGTCTTCGGCCACATCGTGCGCGCGGCAACGCCGTTCATGGTGCTGCGCTACAGCGAGGTGCTCGCGCAACCGGGCGCCAGCCTCGATGCGATGGCTGCGTTTTGCGGCATGACGATCGATGAAGCCAGCCGGGCGAAGGCCATTGCCTTTGTCTCGCGCCCCTGAAAAAAACCCGGTCGAACCCATGCTTGAATACAGCTCCTTTTGCTACATGCAAAACCAGAAGACGGGATGCACTTTCGTCGAATCGTTTTTGCGCGAGTTCTCGTCCGAGCCGCTGCTGGCCTACAACAAGCATGCGGTGGCCGAGCGTCGCGATCCGGCCAAGTTCTATTTCATCAATGTGCGTGAGCCGCTGGAGCTCTACCGGTCGCTCTATGCCTACGGGCTCGACGGCAAGGGCACGGTCTTTCTTCGCCTGCGGCGAATGGGCCACGAGGCGCTTTACGCCAACGGCAAGGCCGGCTTTTCGCAGTGGCTGCGCTTTGTGCTGGCCCCTGCCAACGCGCCGCTGCTCTCCGATGCGTACCTGCCCGCGTTCGCCGCCCACACCGGGCTGATGACGTGGCGCTTCTATCGGCTGGCCGCGCTCGGCTTCGAAAACGCTGCGCCCACGCTATCGAGCCGCCAGGCCGTCAACCAGTACGTCAAGGAGCACTTCTTCATGAATGCAGTGCTCAAGCAGGAATCATTGCGTGAAGACCTGAGCCACGTCGTGCAGAACCAGCTGTCCAGGCAGGTCAAGAGCGTGCCCGAGGCGCTCGCATGGATTGGCGAGACGCCGCGCATCAATGTCTCCGAGTCCATCACCCAGGCCCAGGAAGTGCCCGTGGAGGCCGATGTCAAGGCGATGCTTTTCAGCAAGGAGCGCGCGCTCTATCGCAACTTCTACGCGGACGCAGAGGGCTTTGCCCAGTGGCGCGCGAGCAAGGCCGACTGATGGCCACTCGCAACCCGGGGCAAAACCGCAACGTGGGAAACGTCAGGAAGATCGATTTCCTGATGTCGCCCGAGCGTGACTTCCCGCGGCGCTCGCAGCCGGCCACCTACCGTTACGCGCTGTGCTCGACACCGCGCTGCGGCTCGAACATGGTGGGCGACATGCTGTTCGATACCGGACTGGCAGGCAATCCGCAGGAGTACCTCAACACCCGGTACATGGCCGGCTACAACCGCTCGATGGGCAGGGATGGCGGCCCGTTCGACCTGACGGCCTACCAGGGCGACATGGAGTCCCGCCGCACCTCACCCAACGGCGTGTTCGGCATCAAGATCCACTTCGAGCACATGGAGTCGCTGTGGAAGCAGCAGTTCGCTGAAATGGCGAAGTACCTGAGCATCTACAACCAGTTCGTGCTGCTCACACGGCGCGACAAGATCGCGCAGGCCGTGTCGCTGCACAAGGCGCGCGAAACGCAGATCTGGGCCTCGATCGACTACAAGTTCCTGGAGCCGGACGATCCGCGCCTGAAGATCAAGCCGGCGTTCAGCGCCCACAAGATCGCACGCTGCCTGTCCGATCTCATCGTGCAGGAAGAAAGCTGGCGCGCGTTGCTGGACAATTTCAAATTGCCATACGTGGTGTTGGCCTATGAGGACCTCGTCGCCGACTTTGCAGGTGAAAGCCGCAAGCTGCTGCGGGTGCTCGGACTCGACCCCGACAAGGCCAAGCAGGCGCCCGGCATCAGGAAGCAGGGCGTGGACAACGACCCCATGATTGCGCAGTTCCGTGAGCTGATAGGAGCCGGACCTTTGCCGGCCGCGACATGAGCGACGAACCCGACCACGGCTCCAAGATCAAGCGCATGAGCACGCGCTATGTGCCTGAGCAGGACCGGCTTCGCATCGCCGCCGAGATGGACGACGGTGAGGTCCATGTCCTGTGGCTTACCCAGCGCCTGCTGCGCCTTTCACTCGTGCCACTGGCCGGCTTCTTCGAAAAGACAAAGCCGCCCTCAGCCGAACAGGTCGCGCGCCGCAGCTATGTGGAACTGATCCACAAGGTCAGCGGCAAGTCCGGCCCGCCGGTGGCAACCATAGAGCCGTCGGCCGAGTGGCTGATTGAAGGCGTGGACATCAAGTTTCGCTCCCCGGCGATCGTGTTCCTGTTCAGGGGTGCGGACGGACGAAAGTCCTTCATGGAAATGGATTCGCTCAAGCTGCGCAAGTGGCTGGGCATCCTGCATCGAAAGAGCCAGAAAAACGGGTGGCTGGAACCCCTGTGGCCCAAGGGCGTCCTCGACGCGATGGAATAACCGGTCATGCAACTCACCCGACAACAACTCGACACGCTCTGCGCGCTCGCCACCGAGGCAGGCCGCGAAATCATGGACGTTTATGGCAACGACACCATCGTCGCCATCACGAAAGAAGACACCTCGCCGCTCACGCAGGCCGACCTGCGCTCCGACGCAGTGATCCGCCGCGGGCTCCAGGCCGCGTTTGCGGGCGTATTCATCCAGTCCGAAGAGGCGGTCGCAGCCGACCCCGGCGGCACGCGCACGTTCTTCCTGGTGGACCCGCTCGATGGCACCAAGGAGTTCATCAAACGCAATGGCGAGTTCACGGTGAACATCGCGCTGATCCACGAAGGCGAAGCTGTCGCAGGCGTGGTGTTCGCGCCTGCGCTCGGCGAGATGTACTGCGCTGCCCGCGGCCTTGGCGCGTGGAAAGGCGAGGGCGCGAACGCCGTGCCGCTGGCCACGCAGGTCTGCAGTTCCACCAGCACCCTGCGCGTGATCGGCAGCCGGTCGCACGGCGGCGACGCGCTGGCCGCATGGCTGGCAAAGCTTTCGCAGCCGCATGAATTCGTCGCGGCGGGCAGCTCGCTCAAGTTCTGCCGCATCGCCGAAGGCAAAGCTGACATCTACCCGCGCCACGGACCCACGAGCCAGTGGGACACCGCTGCCGCGCAGGCCGTTTTGCAGGAGGCCGGCGGATGCGTACTCGATGCGGACGGCAAGCCGCTTGCGTACGGGCTGGACTTACCGGTGCTGAACAGGTACTTTGTGGCATTGGGTGATCCGACACTCCAATACCCGCCTATCGCCTGAACGTACGCCTGATGTGCGCCTGACAAGAGGGGAGACCAAGTGGCAACACAAACGACAGATGTTCCGGGGGCCGGATACGGCAGTTCGTATGTGGACTCGCTGGTGTGGGGATGCGCCTGGACAGGCGGGCCGGTCACCTATTACTTCGGCGCGGGTGACGTTGCAGCAGATGACAGTGCCATCGGCCAGTTCACCGGCCAGTCGTGGATGGACTCCGAGAAGGCTGCATTCAGCAATGCGCTGGCCATCTATTCATCGGTGTGCAATCTCGAATTCACCGAGGCCGCGAGCGCAGCGCAGGCCAACATCGTCTGGTGGCTGGCTCCCTCGGCCGACATCGGAAGCAACATGCTGGGCATGCACGAGGTGCCCGACGCGAGTTATCCGCAAACCTACGGCTACTTCAATGGCGACCATTCGACCTGGGGCAACCTCGCGCAGGGCAGCTTCGGATTCGTGACCATCATTCACGAACTGGGCCACGGCATGGGCCTGGCGCACCCGCACGATGGCGGCAGCGAAGCCGATGCCACCAGGTTCGCAGGCGTGCGCGGGGCCTACAGCACGGGCACCTATGGCATGAACCAGGGCATCTGGACGACCATGAGCTACAACGATGGCTGGAGCCAGGCGCCCCACTCGTCCAAGGCGTTCGGCTACCAGGGAACGGTGATGGCGCTGGACATCGCCGCGCTGCAGGCGCTGTACGGCGCGAACATGACAACCCGCACCGGCGACGATGAGTACCTGCTGCCCACGGCCAATGCGCAGGGCACGTTTTTTTCCTGCATCTGGGATGCGGGCGGCTCCGACACGATCAGCAATGCCGGCGGCACGCTGGCCTGCACCATCGACCTGCGCGCGGCGACGCTGGAAGGCGCCAATGCCGGTGGCTATGTGTCGCGTGACGCGGGCATTGCCGGCGGCTACACGATCGCGAGCGGAGCCGTGATCGAGAACGCCACCGGAGGCAGCGGCAACGACACGCTGATGGGCAACGCGGTGGGCAACTGGCTCGATGGCGGGTTTGGAAGCGACACCATGACTGGCGGCGCAGGCGATGACACCTACGTCATCGACAGCGTGAACGACCGCGTGGTCGAGGTCACGGCGCAGGGCATTGACACGGTTCGCACCACGGTGGCCTACACGCTGGGCGCGAGCGTCGAAAACCTGGTGCTCGTGGGAACGGCCTCTATCGCGGGAACCGGCAATTCGGCGGCCAATGTGCTGACAGGCAATGAAGGCAGGAACACCCTGGGCGGCGCCGGTGGCAACGACACGTTGGCCGGTGGGGCGGGCGTGGACAAGCTGACTGGTGGCACGGGGGCCGATGTGTTCGTGTTCAATTTCGGCGATACAGGCACAGGCTCGACCGGGCGCGACGTCATCACCGACTTCAGGGGCTCGCAAAAGGACCGCATCGACCTCAATGGCTGGGACGCCAATGAGCAGGCCGATGGCATGCAGGATTTCCGGTACGTCGGCTCGGCTTTCACCGGGCGCGCGGGTGACCTGAAGTTTGCCAAGGGCGTGCTCGCCGGCGACACCGATGGCGACGGGCTCGCGGACTTCGAGATCCAGATGACCGGGGTGTCGGGGTTCAGCAGCAACTGGCTGGCTTGAGGGCCCCTGTGTGTGCTGGGAGTCACCCATTGAAACTTCATATAGGACTCTTGTACAATCTCCTATATGAAAATTTCGCCGCGCAGGGATTCCCTGCGCATTGCGCTGAACGCCACGCCGGAGCAGGCCCGCAAACTCGTTGAATTGCAGGTTGCCTTCGCGCAGCTGTGCAATGCGCTCGCGCCCACGGTCCAGCAAAACCGCAACTGGAATCGCGTGACGTTGCACCACCTGGCGTACCGGTCGCTGCGCCAGCAGTTTCCTTTGGTGGGCTCCCAGATGGTCTGCAA
Source organism: Caenimonas sp. SL110 (assembly GCF_001044395.1). Classification (GTDB taxonomy): domain Bacteria; phylum Pseudomonadota; class Gammaproteobacteria; order Burkholderiales; family Burkholderiaceae_C; genus Ramlibacter. The sequence continues at coordinate 61,951 of NZ_JANU01000003.1, read as the reverse complement.
TGCGATCTATGCGGTGTCGCGCACGGCGCGGCAGGTGTTCCAGAATCCGGGCAGCCCGTTTCACCTCAGCCGGCTGGGCGACAAGCCGTTGCCGCTGATGCATTTCGCGGACAGCAATCCGGTCTATTTCGACCGCCACACACTCAGCCTCAAGGCAGGCATCCTGTCGCTTTACACGCTGGACGGGCGCATGCGCATGAAGCTCGCGATGCGGCCCGCAGATGAAGCGCAGTTTCATGAGCGCAAGCTGCTTGAAGTGGTGCTGTCGCGCCGCAAGGACGAAAAATTCGAGCTATCCCTGACCTTCCTGGTTGAGGATTCGCAGCAGGATGAAACAGCGGCCGCGCGCGTTGCGCACGCGAGCCAGGACAAGGGGCAGATCCCCGATTACGTGAAGGTAGAGGCACTGCAATGACTCCGGCGAAACCACCATCCCCAGCAGCTGCGGCCGCGCTCGCGGCAGCAGGCCCGCAAAAGTCCGAGATGTCGCAGGCCCTGGAAGACCTGAGGCCGTATTTCAGGAAGGCCCTGCTCTTTAGCCTGATCGCCGCGCTTTTGGTGCTCGCGCCAACCGGCTACATGCTGGAGGTCTACGACCGCGTGGTCACCAGTCGCAACTACCTCACGCTGGGCATGCTGCTGCTGCTGGTGCTGTTTGCGTATGCGGTGATGGAGCTGCTCGAATGGTCGCGTGCCCAGTTGCTGCAGGCCGCAGGCGGCGAGTTCGACGCGAAGATGGGTGACCGCATTTTCTCGGCGATGTTCACCGCGAACCTGCGCAAGATGCCGGGCGGCACCTCGCAGACCATGAGCGACTTTCGCACCGTGCGCGAGTTCTTCATCTCGCCGGTCATCAACGCACTGATGGAGTCGCCCATCGCGCTGGTCTTCATCGTCATCGTGTTCGCGATCAGCCCGGTGCTCGGATGGGTCTCGGTGGTCGGTGCCATCGTCCAGACCGGGGTGGGCTGGATGAACGAACGCTCGACCCGGCCGCCGCTCATCGCTGCCAACCGCATGGCATTCGGCGCGCAGCAGTACGCCGACGGCGTGCTTCGCAATGCGCAGGTGATCGAGTCGATGGGCATGCAAAAGGACATCCATCGCCGCTGGATCGAGAAGCAGCGCGAATTCCTGGGCCTGCAGGCCATCGCATCCGAACGCGCCGGTGGTTTCCAGGCCGTGACCAAGTTCATCCAGACCACCTTGGGCTCTGCGCTCATGGGCGTCGCCGCGTGGCTCTTGCTGCACAACGCGCTCAACGGGGGCAGCGGCATGATGATCGTTGCCTCCATCCTCGGCGGCCGCATCCTGTCGCCGCTGGTCGTGATCATTGCGCAGTGGCGTGGCGTGGTCAGCGCGCGTGATTCATGGGGACGCCTCGATGCATTGCTGGCGGCGATTCCGGCCAAGGGCGAGACGATGGCGCTGCCGGCACCCAAGGGTCTGCTGACCGTCGAGCATGTGGTCGCCACAGCGCCGGGAACGTCGACCACGATTCTTCGCGGCGTTGCATTCGGCGTGTCGCCTGGTGAGGTGCTCGCGGTGATCGGGCCTTCTGCATCGGGCAAGACCACGCTGGCGCGGCTGCTGGTGGGCCTGTGGCCTGCAGCAAGCGGCAAGGTTCGGCTCGATGGCGTCGATGTGTTTGCCTGGGACAAGGCAGAGCTTGGCCCGCACGTGGGCTACCTGCCGCAGGACGTCGAGCTGTTCGAAGGCACGGTTGCCGAAAACATCGCACGCTTCGGCGAGGCCGAGCCCGCCAAGGTGCAGGCGGCCGCACGCGCAGTGGGACTGCACGAACTCATCATGGGCCTGCCGCAGGGCTACGACAGCCCGGTGGGGCGCGAGGGAGCCATCCTCTCGGGCGGCCAGCGCCAGCGCATCGGCCTGGCCCGCGCGCTGTACGGAGACCCGGTGTTCGTCGTGCTCGATGAGCCCAATTCAAGCCTGGACGAAGAGGGTGATGCCGCGCTGGCTGCGGCCATCAAGGAAATGAAGGCACGCGGCACCACGTTCGTCGTGAACACACACCGCACCAGCGTGCTGGCGGTGGTGGACAAGCTGCTCGTGCTCAAGGACGGCCAGGTCCAGGGCTTCGGTCCGCGTGACGAGATATTGGCTGCGATGGCGAAGGCCGCCAAGGAAGCGCAGCAAGCCGCACAGCAACGCAAGGCCGGCGGCCAGGGCGCACCGCGCCTGGCTGCGGCACCCTGATCCGACGAGAACAAAAAAATGAACAAACCCAAGTTCTTCGAGCGCAGCGAACTCACGGCAGCCCTGTGGGCGTTCCGGCGCGAATTCGTGATCGTCGGCATCTTCAGCTTCGTGGCCAACCTGCTGATGCTGGCCCCCACGATCTACATGCTGCAGATCTTTGACCGCGTGATGGTGAGCCAGAGCGAGCTGACGCTGGTGGCGGTCTCGCTCATCACGCTGTTCCTGTTCGGCATCATGGCCGTGTCGGAGTGGTCGCGCTCGCGCGTGCTGGTTCGCGCCGGTGTGCGCTTTGACGAGCACCTGTCCACGCGTGTCTTCAATGCGAGCTTCGAGTCGTACCTGAGCCAGTCCACGGCCAGCCCGTCGCGTGCCTTTGGCGACCTGATCCAGATCCGCCAGTTCCTGACGGGGCAGGGCATCTTCGCGTTCTTCGATGCGCCCTGGTCGCCGATCTACATCGTGGTGATCTTCTTCCTGCAGCCGTACCTGGGCATGCTCGCCATCTTCTTTGCGATCGTGCAGGGCCTGCTCGCGTGGTTCGGCCATCGCCAGACGGTGGTGCCTGCCGAAGCGGCGCAGCGCGCCGGCCAGGACGTCAACGCCTACATCCAGAGCAAGCTGCGCAATTCGGAAGTGATCGAGTCGATGGGCATGATTGGCAACCTGCGCACGCGGTGGCGCAAGTGGCAAAACGAATTTCTCCATCGCAGCGCCTCGTCGCAGACCATCATCAACAAGGTCACCGCGTGGAGCAAGATGCTGCGCTACAGCCAGCAGTCGATCTCGCTGGGCGCCGGCGCCATCATGGTGATCCATGGCGAGCTGTCGCCCGGCGGCATGATTGCGGCCAACCTGCTGATGTCGCGCGCGCTGGCGCCCATCGACCAGCTCGTGAGCGCCTGGCGCCAGCTGGCCCTTACCCGTGCTGCGTTCGAGCGGCTGGAGAGCCTGCTCAACGAATACCCCGATCGCGACGAGAACCTGCGCCGCGTGGCGCCACAGGGCCAGGTGACACTGCGCGATGTGGTGGCCACAGCGGCAGGGCGCCAGGAACCCATCCTGAAGGGCATCGGCTTTGAAGTGCCAGCCGGCACCATCACTGCCGTGCTCGGGCCTTCGGGTTCGGGCAAGTCCACGCTGGCACGCGTCATGGTCGGCATCTGGCCCGCAGTCTCGGGTGAAGTGCTGCTCGACGGCTTGCCGATCAACGGATGGAACCGCATCGAGCTTGGGCCCCACCTGGGCTACCTGCCGCAAGACATCGAGCTGTTCGAGGGCTCGATTGCCGAGAACATCGCCCGCTTCGGCCAGGCCAATCCTGAAAAGGTGATCGAGGCTGCGCGCTGCGCCGGGCTGCACGAGATGATCCTGCGCTTTCCCAAGGGCTACGACACGCCCATCGGCGAGGCGGGCGGCTTGCTTTCGGGCGGCCAGCGCCAGCGCATCGGCCTGGCCCGTGCGGTCTACGGCAACCCTGCGCTGATCGTGCTGGACGAGCCCAACGCCAACCTGGACGACGCAGGCGAAGCCGCACTCGTGCGCACACTCCGGCAGCTCAAGGAACAGGGCAAGACCGTGTTCCTCATCACCCACCGCACCGGCGCGGTGGGCGTTGCCGACCGCATCATCCTGCTGAAAGACGGCGTGATCGTCTCCGATGGGCCGCGTGATGCGGTGCTGGCTTCGCTGCGCCCGCCTGCGTCCCAGTCCCCTGCGCCCCAACAACCCCCCGCGCCCGACCTGGGCACGCCCCTGCCGGCCTGATGCCCCGCATCGCACCAACCGCGCCCCAACCCCCAATTTCACCAGAGTCCTGACATGGCCAAACCCGATTTGCTGACCCGCCTGAACCCACAGAACGCTGATTCCGACGCGTTGGTGGTGCAAGACAAAAACGAGATATCCCCGCTTTCGCCCGCCCCGTCGGGTGACGCCATGCGCGCCGCAAGGGTCGGCCTCTGGGCGCTCGGCGTGGGATTCGGCGGCTTCCTGTTGTGGGCCGCGTTTGCGCCGCTCGACGAAGGCGTGCCCAGCCAGGGGATGATCGCCATCGACACCAAGCGCAAGGCGGTGCAGCATCCCAGTGGTGGCATCGTGACGCAGGTGCTGGTGGGCGAAGGCTCCCGGGTGAAAGAAGGCCAGTTGCTGATGAAGCTCGACGAAGCGGCGACCAAAGCCAACTACGAGTCGGTTCGCCAGCACTACCTGTCGTTTCGCGCGTCGCAGGGCCGGCTGATCGCCGAGCAGACCGGCGCCCCGAAGATCGTGTTCCACCCGGACCTGCAGGCAGCATCCACCGATCCGCTGATCCAGTCGCAGATCGTCACGCAGCAGCAGCTGTTCGAATCGCGCAAGGCGGGCCTCAAGGCCGAGCTGCAGGCGGTGCAGGAAAGCATTCAGGGGCAGGAAGCGCTGATTGGCTCTTACAAGGGCGTGCTCGAAAGCCGTCGCCAGTCGCTCAAGCTGGTCAACGAAGAGCTGACCCAGACACGCGAGCTGGTCAAGGAAGGCTACACGCCGCGCAATCGCCAGCTCGAACTCGAGCGCATGGTGTCGGAAGCCAACGGAGCGATCGCCGAACTGCTGGGCAGCATCACCCGCGCGCAGCGATCCATCCTGGAACTCAAGCAGAAGATGATTGCGCGCCAGCAGGAGTACCGCAAGGAAGTCGAAAGCCAGCTGACCGACGTGACGCAGCAGGTGCAGTCCGATGAGCACAAGTTCCGTGCGCTCGGCGACGACCTGGCGCGGGTGGAGATCAAGTCGCCGGCGGCCGGGCAGGTGGTCGGCCTGGCCGTGCAGACCGTGGGCGGTGTGGTCCAGGCCGGCCAGAAGATCATGGACATCGTGCCCGACAACGAAACGCTGTTGATCGAGACCCGTGTTGCGCCCAACCTCATCGACAAGGTGCATGCCGGCTTGCCGGTTGATATCCGGTTCAACTCGTTTGCCAATTCGCCCACGCTGGTGGTCGAGGGCAAGGTTGTTTCAATTTCGGGTGACCTGTTGACCGATCCGGCCAATGGCGTCCAGTACTATCTTTCGCGCGTCTCCGTGACGCCCGATGGTTTCAAGAAACTCGGCAAGCGCCAGCTCCAGCCCGGTATGCCGGTGGAGGTGGTGCTGAAAACCGGTGAGCGCTCGCTGCTTGCCTACATGCTGCACCCGCTGACCAAGCGCCTGGCAGCTGCCATGAAGGAAGAATGATGAATCGATTTCAATCGCACGCGGTTTTGCGCGCGGACCTGTCGCGCGTCGCTGCAGCCTGCATGCTGGCCGCGTCGCCGCTGTGGGGCGCATCGGTGGCAATGGCGCAATCCCAGGTGTCACCGGCAGTGCAGGCTCCAGCCACGGCTGCGATCCCCGTTGCTGCATCCACACAACCCGTCGGCACACCGCTGACCCTGGCGCAGGCCTACCGCCTGGCCATCGAACAGGATTCCGTGATCCGCGTGGCGCGCGCCGCCGCCGATGGTCGCCGTGAGCGTTTGCCCCAGGCGCGCGCGGCACTGCTGCCCAACATTTCCGCCCAGGCCACGCGCAACAAGAACGACCTCACGAGAACGGAGCCCGGCCCCACGGGTGCGCCGGTCACCAACAACATCGAATACGCGAGCAGCAGCCGTTCGCTCGTGCTGCGCCAGTCGATCTTCCGGCCGTTCCAGATAGCCGAATACCGCCAGGCCCAGGCGCAAGTCGCAGATGCGAACGCGATCCTCGATAAAGAGACGATGAACCTGGCCGTTCGCGTGACCAGTGCGTACCTGGAAGCCCTGTATGCGCAGGACCAGGTCAATCTCGTCGCCGCACAGAAAGCGGCCTACACCACGCAGCTCGACGCGGCACGCAAGCGCTTCGCCGGTGGCGCGGGGGTGCGCACCGACATCGACGAAGCGCAGGCCCGGCTCGACATGTCATTGGCAAAAGAACTGGAAGCGCGCCAGCATGTGCAGTACACGCGCCGCCAGTTGCAGGTGATCATCAATGTCCCGGTCACGAGCCTCGCGTCGGTTGACGATGCGAAGCTGCGGCAGGCGCCAGCGCCGGGCACGCTGCAGGACTGGGTCGAGCGCGCCGAGCTGATGAGCCCGGAGCTGCGGTCGCTGCAGGCGCAGCGCGATGCAGCGCGCCACGAATACGCCAAGGCCCGCTCGGGCCACTTGCCGACGCTGGACGCGATCGCGCAGTGGAGCGTGAGTGACAGCGACAACCCGACGCGGATCAGCTCGAAATTCAACAACAAGTCCATCGGCTTGCAGCTGAACGTGCCGATCTTTGCGGGTGGCCTGGTCAACTCGCAAAGCCGCCAGGCGCTGGCTGAAATCGAGCGCACCGAGCAGGCGCTCGAAGCCACGCGCCGCGACCTCGCGTTGCGGGTGGAGAAAGAATATCGCGGCATCACCGAAGGCGTGCTGAGCATCCGTGCGCTGGAGCAGGCCGTGCGGTCGGCCGACGTGATGGTGACGTCGAACCGCCGATCGTTCGAAGGCGGCTCACGTACGCTGGTGGACATCCTGAACGCGGAAGAATCGCGCGTGCAGGCACTGCGCGACCTGTCGAACGCCCGCTACGTGTTCATGATTTCGCACATCCGGCTGAAGGCCCTGGCTGGAATCGCCGACGAGCAGGCGATCGAGCAGGCCAATGGGTGGTTGAAGCCCTGAAGCGAGGGGCTGACACGCGCCTGATCGCAGATGGATTGCGGGTCAAGCCCGCAATGACAGTCAAGGAGGCTGTCATGCCGGACTCGATCCGGCATCCACCGCGCAGCGGCGACGGTGCCTGATCACAGATGGGTTGCGGGTCAAGCCTGCAATGACAGCCTCGTTAACCGTCAGCAGGGCTGGCGACTTCTCACGCCGAACCCGATCCGCCGTCCATGACCCGGTCGTACGCGAGCCCCGTTACCGATTGCCCCGCGAAGTCGATGATCCAGTCGGCGAAAACCGTGTTGGATGCCTCGACGGCGAACTGCGCTTCGGTGTATTCACCACGCGTGATGAAGCCGCTGTAGTAATCGAGCGCCTGCGGCGTGGGCGCCGCGCCTGCGAGGTTGGTGTAGATCGTGGACACCAGTTGCGTCACGGTGTGATTGACACCGAAGTGGAAGTCGATCGCGCCGTCCATCAGTTGTTCATAGGCCAGGCCATTGTCCAGATACGACAGCAGCACGCTGGCATATGCAGGGTTGGGGTTGTCCCCCTGGCCGAAGATCGTGCCGAGAATGCGCGCAGCCTCGCCGGCGTTTCCGGTGAAGTCGAATGCGAGGTTGATGTCGGCAAATGCAAGCCGCTCGACGTTGGTGAAGCTGTCGTTGGTTGCGCTGCCGGTGACCGAAACGGTGACACCTGAAGCGCTGGCCTGATACGCGCCGCGCGCCGATGTGAACACCACGGTATCCAGGCCGCCGCTGCCATTGCCGCTGACGGGCGTATTGCCGACGATGAATGTGTCTGCCTGGCTGGTGCCGATGAAGTTTTCGATGGAGGTGTCGAAGTCGATCGACAGGTTGTCCACTGCGGGATTGCCCCGGAAGTCCAGACCCACCGAACTGAACGTGCCGGGGCGCATGTCGAGCTTTGCACCCGTCGTCACCGCCGACAGGTCAATCGTGTCGACACCCGAGGTGTCATCGATCACCTTGAGGATGTCGCCATCGGCGTTCGTGAATGCGTGGGTCGTGTTGCCTGCATTCCACGAGCCCCGGCCATACAGGGCTTTCAATGCGAGCAGGTCATAGATGCCGTACCAGTCGCGTTCCTGAAAGGCGGCGACGGACTCATACGACATCACGGTGTACGCGTAGTTGTCTTCGGCCGTGCCCAGGTAGTTGCCGGGTTCCTGGCTGGTCGGGTCGCCTGCGTTGTAGTTGCCGGGATGCTTCAGGCCTAGCGCATGCCCGATCTCGTGAAGCAGCGTTGAATATCCGATATTCCCAGGCGCTGGGGACAAATTCGTCAAGAAGGTGAAATCCAGCCAGACGTCGCCAGACTTTTCGCCGTCGTGATTAGGCAGCCACGCATAACCGGCGGTCTGGATCCAGCTCTGGTTGCTGTTGCCTAGCCGGATCTGCCCATAGTCATAGGCCGAATCGCTGGTCTCGATCAGCGTGATGCCAAGCTCCGAACTCAACCGGGCCATGATCTCGCGCGTCGCTGTCTTTTGTGCCTCGCTGAACGGCTGGAAGCCAAAGCCACCGATGTCTTCATTGCCCCCATACACAGGCACATCGCTCATGAAGCTGTAGGAGACCGTGACCTTCGAGCCCATGTCCTGCTGGTAGTTCCAGCGGCGGTCGGCTATCGGTCCGGCGTAAGGATCGTTGTCGTCAAGCAGGACATCGATCCGGTAGTTACCTGTGTATGAAAAGGCGATGACCGTGGGGTAAGTTGTCCCCCACGGACCGCCAGCTGCATACGGCGCATCTGCAACTGGGCTGCTCTCACCCTCGAATGATTCGAAACTGTCGTACTGCATGAAGGTTTCAATCAAAGAATTCGGCTTGTGACCACCGCGGCGCGGCGGCGTCCTTTCCCGAGAGAATCGGTTCGCCGGCGAGCGTGGCTAGCGGCCAGTCGATCGCCACGTCGGGGTCGTTCCACGCGAGCGCGCGCTCGTGCTCGGGCGCGTAGTACTCGGTGGTCTTGTACAGAAAATCAGCATGGTCCGATAGCACCACAAATCCATGCGCGAAACCGGCGGGAACCCAGAGCTGCTTTTTGTTCTCCGCGCTCAACTCGACGCCGGCCCAGCGACCCAGGTTGGGCGAACTCCTGCGCATGTCCACTGCCACATCGAACACACGGCCGCTGGTGACACGAACCAGCTTGCCCTGCGGATTGCGGATCTGGTAGTGCAGGCCGCGCAACACACCCTGCGCAGAGCGCGAATGGTTGTCCTGCACGAAACGCACCTGCGTGCCGGTGGCCTGGTGGAACGCAGCTTCATTCCAGCTTTCCATGAAGAACCCGCGATCGTCACCGAACACGCGCGGTTCGAGCACCAGCACCTCGGGCAGTGCGGTTGGCGTGGCCTTGAGCATGGGCCGGCCTAAAGCGTACCCAACGCGATGTCGCGCAGGTAGGTGCCGTAGGTGCTTTTGACCAGCGGCTCGGCCAGCGCGAGCAGCTGGTCGCGGTCGATCCAGCCATTGCGCCACGCAATTTCTTCCGGGCAGGCGACTTTCAGGCCCTGCCGGCTTTCAAGCGTATGAATGAATTGCGAAGCTTCCAGCATGCTTTCGTGTGTTCCGGTGTCCAGCCAGGCCAGGCCACGGCCCATGGTCTGGACGCTGAGTTGGCCGCGGTCCAGGTAGGCTTGGTTCACCGTGGTGATCTCAAGTTCCCCCCTTGCAGACGGTTTCACTGAAGCGGCAATTTCGCACACCTGCTCGTCGTAGAAGTAGAGACCGGTCACCGCGAAGTGGCTGCGCGGCGACACCGGCTTTTCTTCGATGGATGTGGCCTTGCCCTGGTCGTCGAACGCCACCACGCCATAGCGCTCGGGGTCCTTGACGTGATAGGCGAAGACGGTCGCGCCCGACTGCTGCGCATCGGCTTCCTGCAGGAGCTTGACCAGGTCGTGGCCGTAGAAGATATTGTCGCCCAGCACCAGGGCACTCGGCGCGCCATCCAGGAACTCGCGCCCGATGATGAATGCCTGCGCGAGGCCTTCGGGCCTGGGCTGCACCGCGTACTCGAACTGCATGCCCCAGGCCTTGCCGTCGCCCAGCAACTGCTCGAAGCGCGGGGTGTCCTGCGGCGTGCTGATGACGAGCACTTCCCGGATTCCGGCGAGCATCAATGCTGCCAGCGGGTAATAGATCATGGGCTTGTCGTAGACCGGCAGCAGCTGCTTGGAAATTGCGAGGGTTGCCGGGTGCAGACGCGTGCCGGCGCCTCCGGCGAGGATGATTCCCTTGCGGGGTTTGTTCTGTGCTGCGGCCATCTGTTGGTTCCCTGTCAGTCTCTTCCAGCTGTGTTTGTTCTAGCTGCCTGCCGCTGCAAGCTCTGCCACGACTTGCCGTACGCCGTCCTGCCAGGGCGCAAGCGCCAGAGCGAATGTTGCCCGAAGCCGCGTCGTGTCGAGCCGCGAATTGCTGGGGCGGGGCGCCGCCACAGGATACTGCGCCGCAAGGATGGGCAGCACCGTCGCCGGGGTCGCCTTCAGCGGCATGCCGCACGCCAGCGCGTGCGCAATGGCAAAACTCGCGTATTCGTGCCAGTTTGTCTCGCCTGTGGGGGCGAGGTGATACAGGCCCGCCGGGCCATTCGAAGGTGAAGTCTGGAGCCGGGCAACGATATGCGCCGTGACGTCCGCGATCAGGCCCGCGCGGGTCGGCGCACCCCATTGGTCGCAAACGATGTTCAGGCTGTCCTTGTGCGCAGCGGCGCGCAGGATGGACTTCAGGAAATTCTGGCCCCAGGTGTCGAACACCCAGCTGCAACGAAGCACGATGTGGCGTTCGGTGCCCGTCACGACGGCCTGCTCGCCTGCCAGCTTGCTCGCGCCATAGGTGTTGATCGGCGCGGTTGCGTCGGTCTCTCGCCAGGGCGTGGTGCCGCTGCCGTCAAAAACGTAGTCGGTGGAGTAGTGCACCAGCCATGCGCCGCACGCGCGAGCCTCGCCGGCCAGCACCTCGCACGCGTGGGCATTGATGGCGAAGGCAGCCTCGCGTTCGGTCTCGGCGCGATCGACCGCCGTGTAGGCTGCGGCGTTGACGATCACGTCGGGGCGCACCGCCCGGACTGCATCCACCAGTGTCTGGGGGCGCAACAGATCGATCGCCATGCCGGGGCTCTCGCGGTGCAGCGCAACAACCTCGCCCACGACCGAGAGGCTGCGCCGCAACTGCCAGCCGACCTGGCCCTGCGCGCCGAGCAGCAAAATCTTCATGCAGCGCGCGCCAGGCTCTCGTATTGCCGCTCAACCCACTGACGGTAGCTGCCGCTTGTCACCGACCGGACCCATTCCTGGTTGGAGAGATACCACTCGACGGTGGACCGGATGCCGTGCTGGAATTCGATTTCCGGTTGCCAGCCAAGTTGATGCGCGATCTTGGAGTCGTCGATGGCATAGCGGCGATCGTGGCCGGGCCTGTCCCTGACATGGGTCACCAGGTCAGCGTACCTTGCACCGTCTGTGTTGGGCCTGAGCGTATCGAGCGCCTTGCAGATCGCATCGACCACCGCCAGGTTGGTGCGCTCGGAGCGGCCGCCGATGTTGTAGCACTCGCCGGGCTTGCCCTTGGCCAGAACCGCGCGCAGTGCGGCGCAGTGATCGTCCACATGCAGCCAGTCGCGCACCTGCATGCCATCGCCATACACCGGCAAGGGTTTGCCACCCAGCGCATTGAGGATCATCAGCGGGATGAGCTTTTCCGGGAACTGCCGTGGGCCATAGTTATTGGAGCAGTTCGTGGTGAGCGTGGGCAGGCCGAAGGTGTGGTGCCACGCCCTGACGAAATGGTCCGACGCAGCCTTGGACGCCGAATAGGGGCTGTTGGGCTCATAACGGTGCGTTTCCGTGAATGCCGCCGCATTGGCGTCCAGCGAGCCGAACACTTCGTCGGTCGATACATGCAGGAACCGGAATTCAGCGGCCACACCCGGCGGCAGGGTCCGCCACCAGGCGTGCGTGGTTTCCAGCAGGAGCAAGGTTCCCACCACGTTGGTTTGCGCAAACGCCAGCGGGCCGTCAATCGACCGGTCCACATGGCTCTCGGCTGCGAAATTGATAATGGCGCGCGGCTTGTGCTCTTCCAGGAGCCTGGCGACCAGCGCGGAGTCGGCGATATCGCCCTTTACAAAAATATGCCGCGGATCGCCGGAGAGGGCCTGGAGGTTGCCCGGATGCCCTGCGTAGGTGAGAAGGTCCAGGTTCACAACCGGCTCATCCGTGTTGCGAAACCAACTCAGCAGGAAAGCGGAACCAATGAAGCCGCACCCGCCAGTCACTAGAATCATGGTTTGTCCCGAATTTAGCCGAAGCCTTGAATTGACCGCCTCCATTGTAAGTGCCCCAAATTCAGTACACGCCTCATCAAGAGGCCGTGTCGCTGTGTCGATCGTGAGCCATCGCCACACCGACATGGTGCAGGGCCTGCTCGCGGAGTTGTGCGACGGGCACGGCGGCTGGATCGAGCACGTGATCGTGACGCACAACGTGGGTGAGCCTCCGCTGCAGGCTCCGCCCGGCGGCTGGCCCTTTCGTTTCACCGAGCTTTACAACGATCGCCCTGCCGGCTTTGGGGCCAACCACAACCGCGCCTTCGCCCATTGCTATTCAGAGTTCTTCTGCGTGCTCAATCCCGACGTCGAACTGCCCGGCCCCGAGCTGTGGCGCTCGCTGGTGGCGCAGGCCTGTGAAGCCGGGGCGGGTCTGGCCTATCCGGTGCTGCTCAATCCCGACGGCAGCCTGCAGGACAACGAGCGAGAGGCCGTGACGCCCACCGCATTGCTGCGCCGCCGGTTGCTCAAGCAGCCGCAGCGCGACGTCGACTGGGTCAGCGCGGCATTCTGGCTGGTGCCCGCGTCGATCTACCGCCGTCTCGGCGGCTTCGACGAACGCTTTTTCATGTACTGCGAAGACACCGACTTTTGCCTTCGCCTGCGGCTGGCAGGGCTTACGCTGCGTCGGGTCGAGGTGCCTGTGGTGCACCAGGCCATGCGCGGAAGCGGCCGCGAAGTCAGGCACCTGGTCTGGCATCTTCAGAGCCTGTGGAGGCTGTGGACGGGCCCGGTGTTGCGCCGCTACCTCGCCGCAATCGCGACTTAGTGCCACTTCGTGCGACTTAGTACCGCCCGGGGTCGTCAGCCCTCGTTAGGGCCTCGCCATGCGTAACAAAACGCGACAATAGCGCCGCATGCTTTTTTTGCTGATTCTTTGCGGTGCTGCCGCCTTCCTGACCACGGCCGTCCTGTTGCGATTTGCGAAGGGCAGGCCCCAGACCTACGGCGCCGAAATGGTGCAGCGGTTTCACGCCGGCCACGTTCCGCGCGTCGGCGGCCTGGGCATGCTGGCCGCCTGCACGGTTGGCTGGGGCTGGATGGTCATCTCCGGCAAGCTGAACATTCCCAACAACATCCGGATCGACCTTGTCACCGCCGTTTACCTCTGGCTGGTCGCGGTGCTCACCGTCGCCGCAGGCGCGGTCGAAGACCTCACGCAGCGGCTATCGGCGTTCTACCGGCTGCTGCTCACGGTGTCCGCCGCAATACTTGCCGTCGGCCTGCTCGACCTGTCGGTGCCTCGGCTGGGGCTGCCTGTCATCGATACGGTGATGCTGCACTATCCGTGGCTGGGGGTTGGCCTTGCAGTTTTCGCGATCAGCGGCCTGCCGCACGCATTCAACCTCATCGACGGCTACAACGGACTGGCGGGAACCGTGGCCCTGGTGGTTTGCTGCGCGCTGGCCTACGTCGCGCTCCAGGCCGGCGACCGCCAGCTGGCGGGCATCGTGCTTGCGCTGGCCGGGGGCACCGCGGGCTTTCTGGTCTGGAACTACCCGCGAGGGCTGATCTTTGCGGGGGACTGTGGCGCCTACCTCTGGGGCATCGTCATTGCCATCGCGTGCGTCATGCTGGTCAAACGCCACCCCGAGGTTTCGCCCTGGTTTCCGCTGCTGCTGCTGATCTATCCGGTCTGGGAGACGATGTTCTCGATCTGGCGCAAGGCCATGCGGGGACAGTCGCCCGGTGTGGCTGACGCCTTGCACTTTCACCAGCTCATCTACCGGCGCATCGTGCGTCGTGTGTTCGATGATGACGAGGCGCGCCGCATGCTGATGCGCAACAACCGCACCTCGCCTTATCTGTGGGGGTTCACCATCCTCACGGTGCTGCCCGCCGTGCTGTTCTGGCACAACACGCCCGTGCTGATGCTTTTTTCGGCGCTGTTCGCGATCTCCTATATCTGGGCCTACACATCGATCATCCGGTTCAAGGTGCCCCGCTGGATACGCAGATGACGCGCGCTGCTGCAGCGATGGCACAATTTGCGCAATGACCGACCTCCTCAACATCGCTCCCCGTGACAAGGCCGAAATTCTGGCGCAGGCACTGCCCTACATCAGGCGATTCCACGGCAAGACCCTCGTGATCAAGTACGGCGGCAACGCCATGACAGACCCCGAGCTGCAGGCCGACTTTGCCGAAGACGTGGTGCTGCTCAAACTGGTTGGCATGAACCCGGTGGTGGTGCATGGCGGCGGTCCGCAGATCGAGTCGGCGCTCAGCCGCCTGGGCAAGAAGGGTGAATTCATCCAGGGCATGCGTGTGACCGACGATGAAACGATGGAAGTCGTGGAGTGGGTGCTGGCAGGCCAGGTGCAGCAGGACATCGTGGGCCTGATCAACCAGGCCGGCGGCAAGGCGGTGGGCCTCACAGGGCGCGACGGCGGCCTGATCCGTGCACAGAAACTCAAGATGCTCGACAGCGCCGATCCGTCCAAGGAACACGACGTGGGCCAGGTCGGCGACATCGTGTCCATCGACCCGAGCGTGGTGAAGGCGTTGCAGGACGACCAGTTCATTCCCGTGATTTCGCCGATCGGTTTTGGCGCCAACAACGAGAGCTACAACATCAATGCCGACGTTGTCGCCAGCAAGCTCGCCACCGTGCTCAAGGCCGAAAAGCTCATGCTGCTGACGAACACTTCCGGTGTGCTCGACAAGTCCGGCAAGCTGCTGACCAACCTGTCTGCGCGCGAGATCGACGAGCTGTTCGCCGACGGCACCATCTCCGGCGGCATGCTGCCCAAGATCGCTGGCGCACTCGACGCGGCCAAGAGCGGTGTGAATTCGGTACACATCATCGATGGACGCGTGCCCCACGCCATGCTGCTTGAAATCCTCACCGATCAGGCCTACGGCACCATGATTCGTTCGCACTAGCCTCGGCCCCGAAAACACCCCATGAAAATCACGGTCATCGGCACAGGCTACGTCGGCCTGGTCAGCGGCGCCTGCCTGGCCGATGTGGGCAACGATGTGTTGTGCTTCGATACCGACGAGCGCAAGGTCGCCATGCTGCGCAGCGGCCAGATCCACATCTTCGAGCCGGGGCTCGAAGCGATCGTGCAGCGCAATGTGAAGGCCGGTCGCCTGTCGTTCACCACCGATGCAAAGGAAGCGGCTGATTTCGGCCTGCTGCAGTTCATCGCCGTGGGCACCCCGCCGGGCGAAGACGGCTCGGCCGACCTGCAATATGTCCTGGCAGCGGCGCGCTCGATCGGGCGCCACATGAGCGACTACCGCGTGGTGGTCAACAAGAGCACCGTACCCGTGGGCACGGCCGACAAGGTTCGGGCTGCCATTGCCGATGAACTCGGGCATCGCGGCGCGCCGATTGCATTCAGCGTCGTCTCCAATCCGGAATTCCTTAAGGAAGGCGCGGCCGTTGAGGATTTCATGCGGCCCGACCGCATCATCGTGGGCTCAGACGACGACCATGCGATCAGCGTCATGCGCGAGCTGTATGCCCCCTTCCAGCGCAACCACGACCGGTTTGTGTTGATGGATGCACGCAGCGCCGAACTGACCAAGTACGCGGCCAATGCCATGCTCGCGACCCGCATCAGTTTCATGAACGAGCTGGCCAACCTGGCCGAGCGGATGGGCGCCGACATCGAGTCGGTGCGCAAGGGCATCGGCTCCGATCCACGCATCGGCTATGACTTTCTCTATGCCGGTTGCGGCTACGGCGGCTCATGCTTTCCCAAGGATGTGCAGGCGCTCTTGCGCACCGCGCGTGACGACGCAGACATGGACCTGAAGGTGCTGGCTGCCGTCGAGATGGCGAATCACCACCAAAAGCGCGTGCTGCCGGCCAAGATTCGCGCGCGCTTCGGTGACCGCCTCACCGGGCGCCGATTTGCGGTGTGGGGCCTCGCATTCAAGGCCAATACCGACGACATGCGCGAGGCGCCCAGCGCCGCCATCATCGAGTCGCTGCTGGGAGCTGGCGCGCAGGTCAGGGCGTACGATCCCGCCGCGATGGAGTCGGCGCAGCGGGCCTTCGGTCCCTTGCACGGCCTGGGCTACACCAGCGATGCCATGTCCGCCGTGCAGGATGCGGATGCGCTGGTGATCGTGACCGAGTGGAAGGAATTTCGCAGTCCCGACTTCGACGCGATTGCCGCCGCGCTGCGCACGCCCGTCATATTCGACGGGCGCAACCTCTACGACCCGGTGATGCTGCGCGCCCGCGGCTTCGAATACCACGCCATCGGGCGCTGAAGGCGCAAGGGCCATGCGCGTACTCGTCACAGGCGCGGCCGGCTTCATCGGCATGCACACCTGCGCGGCCCTGCTGGCGCGCGGCGACCAGGTGACGGGACTGGACAACCTCAACGACTACTACGACCCGACGCTCAAGCAGGCGCGTATCGAAATACTCGCCGGTCACGCCAGGCACGCCAACTTCCATTTCGAAGCCGCCGACATCGTGGACCGCGAACCCATGCGCGCGCTGTTCGCAAGCGGCCGCTTCGACCGGGTCGTGCATCTGGCGGCCCAGGCCGGCGTGCGGTATTCGCTGGTCAATCCGCAGGCCTACATCGACAGCAACATCGTGGGCTTCGCCAACATCCTGGAAGGTTGCAGGCAGGCGCGCATCGAGCACCTGGTGTACGCCAGCAGTTCCAGCGTCTATGGCGGCAACACCAAGCTGCCCTTTTCAGAATCCGATCCGGTCGATCACCCGGTGAGCCTTTACGCTGCGACCAAGAAGTCCAACGAACTGATGGCGCACACGTACAGCCATCTCTATGCGTTGCCGACGACGGGTTTGCGCTTTTTCACGGTCTACGGTCCCTGGGGCCGCCCCGACATGGCAACCCAGCTATTCGCGCAGGCCATCGTCGAAGGCCGCGCCATCGACGTGTACAACCACGGCGCCATGTCGCGCGACTTCACCTACATCGACGATGTCGTGGAGGGGGTGCTGCGGGTGCTCGACAAGCCGCCGGTTGCGGCAGGTGAAGCACCCGCGCCAGCGCGCATCTTCAATATCGGCAACCACGCGCCAGTGCCCTTGCTCGAATTCATCGCCACGCTGGAAGATGCGCTAGGGGGCACGGCGCAAAAGCGCCTGTTGCCCATGCAGCCGGGTGATGTGGTTGCGACCTATGCCGACACCAGCGCGTTGCAGGCCTGGGTCGGGTTCAGCCCGTCAACGCCGCTGAAGGACGGGCTCGCGCAATTTGCCCGCTGGTTCAGGTCTTACTACCGGAAATAGGGTCAGGCGCCGGTGTCCGCGCCAGCGTTGGCATCGGCGTCGCGCTTGGACCGCCACTCGGCGTCGTCGATAGCGCCCAATAGCGGGCCCACCGGCACGCGTGGCACGTTCGATACATCGAACTGCACGAAGGTCAGCAGCATCTGGATGCCCAGGATCAACGGCAGTGCGGCCAGCATGACGGTGCCGGCCGACGCAATCGTGCCAACCGAGGTCAGGTGAGCCCACTTGAGACTGCCAAACACCAGGCCGAACGTCGTCAGGCCCAGGCCCAGCGGCAACAGCACCGAGCCCAGCGAAAAGTCGCGCAGGTAGTACATGTAAACGATGCGCTTGAAGAAGTTGCGGATGTTGCCCACCAGGAACGGTCCGATCACGCGCTTGATCGACAGCGACGAGTCCTCGTGCGGATACTCGGCCTTCATCGGCACGTCCAGCACCACGGCACGCAACGTGCCCAACCGGAACAGCAGGTCCGACTCGAAGAAATAGCGGTTGGCGATCTTGTCCATGCGAAGCCGCGCCACCAGTCGCGCATCAATCGCGGTGAAGCCGTTGGTCGGATCGACGACATGCCAGTAGCCGCTGGAAATCTTGGTCAGGAACGACAGCATCAGGTTGCCGAACAAGCGCAGACCCGGCATTTCCGCGAGGCTTTCGGGATCGAAGAAACGGTTGCCCTTGGTGTAGTCGGCCAGTCCCTGCTGGATGGGTGTCACGAACTGGACGATGCGCGACGGCGGCATCTGGCCGTCGCCATCGATCTTGACCATGATGCCCGCGCCGGCTCCGAGCGCAGCGCGGTAGCCGGCCATCACCGCAGCGCCCACACCGCCGTTTTTTGCCTGACGCACGATCTTGACGCGCGGGTCGCGGCAGTGCGCCTCGACGTGATCGGCCGTGCCCTCGGGGCAAGCGTCGTCGACAACCCAGATCTGGGCGACGGTAGGCGGGATGAGTTCGATCACGCCCAGGATGTGGCGCTTGACCTTGTAGCAGGGGATGACGACTGCAATGGGCCGGTCGGTCGATGGGTAGGGCGAGGACATGGACCGCGAATTGTAGGGTGGGCCACGCATGCCCCGTGCCGATCGGGCGCGCCCTCAAGCAAAATACGCCCTGGAAACGGGAGACAAGCCCATGCGGCTGTTATTGGTGGAAGACGACGTCATGGTCGCCAGCGGCATCAAGCTGGGCCTGACCGACGCGGGATACGCGGTGGATTGGGTCGGCAACGGCGAGCGGGCCGAGGACGTGCTGCGCGCTGAAGTATTCGACGCCGCGATCATCGACATCGGACTGCCGCAGATGGACGGGCTTGAACTCACGCGCCGCCTGCGCCGCCCCGAAATGGCCAACCCTGCCATGCCGGTGCTGATCCTGACCGCCCGCGACGCGTTGCACGACCGCGTGCAGGGCCTGGACCTGGGCGCCGACGACTACATGATCAAGCCCTACGAACTGCCGGAACTGCTGGCGCGCCTGCGTGCCTTGCTGCGCCGTTCGCAGGCGGCCACGACGGCTGTCCTGAGCTTCGGCCCGATCGAGCTGGACACAGCCAACCGCCGCGCCGTCGCGCGGCCCGCGCTCGGGGTGCCTGTGCCGATCGAGCTCGGCCCGCGTGAGTGGACGGTGCTGGAATACCTGCTGATCAATGCCCCCAAGCCCGCCAGCAAGGAAAAGCTGCTGCAGGCGCTCACCGGCTGGGACAAGGAAATTACACCGAACGCGGTCGAGGTGTACATCTCGCGGTTGCGCGGCAAGCTGGAGCCGCATGGGGTGGCGCTGCGCTCGATACGCGGCTTTGGTTACCGGCTTGAAATGGCGGCACCGGGCACGCCGTGAAGCCCGGGCCCTCGGGAATCCGGCGCGCGTGGCAGCGCGTCCTTGGCCCCGGCGCAGGTGCTGCCCTGGGCATGGCGTCGGGCCTGCGCAGGCGCCTGCTGGTGATGTTGATCGCGCCGCTGGTCCTGCTGGCCCTGCTCAATTCATGGCTGGATTACCGCTCTGCCGACAACGTCGCCATCCAGCAGGACCAGCGGCTGCTCAGCCTGGTTCCGTTGCTGGCCGATTCGATCATCACCCGAGGCGACAGCAAGACCGACAAGCCGGTGCTGCTGCTCGCCCCTGCGGTACAGGAATTCCTGGAGAACCCGCAAACGGCCGCCTACGCCATCGTCGATCCCGACGGCACGGTGCTGGCCGGCGAAACCTGGCTGGGCGCATTGCCGCCCACCACGGCCGAGCCCGAGATCCACAGTGAAGAAAATGGCGGCGTCACCTGGCGCATCGTCCGCCAGCGCCAGCAATCGGTGCTGGGCGAGGTGATCGTCACCCTGGCGGACGGCTCCGATCCGCGCCAGCAATGGGCGCGCTCCATCCTGCTCAAGGTGTTGCTTCCCAATCTGCTGCTGGTGGCGCTGGCCGCGTTCGCAGTGGGATGGGCCGTGGAGCGGGCCCTGCGCCCCCTGACCGAATTGCGCGATGCGGTGGAGCGGCGCTCGCCCAAGGACCTCACGGCGATCGACGAGGCGGCTTCGCCCGAAGAAGTGCGGCCGTTGGTCAACTCGCTCAATCGCCTGTTCGGCCTGGTCAATGCGCAGGCCGAGAGCCAGCGCCGTTTCATTGCCGACGCGGCGCACCAGTTGCGCACGCCACTGGCCGGATTGCAGGCGCAGGTGGAAGCGTGGGCGCAGGCAGCGAAAGCCGACCCTTCGCAGGCAACCGTGCAGCTTCGGGCCGACCAGGTTATGAAGCTGCAGGGCGCGACGCGGCGCACCTCGCAGTTGGCCAACCAGTTGCTGGCCCTGTCCCGTGCCGACGTTCACACGCTGCAGTCACAGCCGATGGAACGGGTCGATCTGAAGCAGGTGTGCGAAGCCATGCTCGAGTCGCATCTGGATGCGGCGACCGCCAGGCAGATCGACCTGGGCCTGGACGCGCAACCGGTGCATGTACTGGCGCACGAATGGCTGCTGCGCGAGCTGCTCGGCAATCTGGTGGACAACGCGGTGAAGTACACCCACGACGGCGGCACCGTGACGATCCGATGCGGCCATCGGGCGGGAAATGCATTTCTTGAAGTCGAGGACGACGGCCCCGGCATTGCGCCGGCCGAACGCAATCGCGTGCTTGAACGGTTCTACCGGGTGCGCGGAACGCAAGGCGAAGGCAATGGCCTGGGACTGGCGATCGCCGATGAAATCGCGCATGTGCATCACGGCCACCTGGAGCTCAACCCAGGCGCGCAAGATCAAGGCCTCAGGGTAACAATGACCTTCGCGGGGTAAGTACGCACTTGGCTTGCAGGCCGCTAGAAACGTAACGCCAGTGGCGAAAACCCCTAGGATGAGCTGTGCGAGAATTTGTCGACACACACAATTGAACACCCATGGCCGAAGCGCAAATCAGTATGCCAGACGAAGCCCCCGGCTCAGCCGCTGAACAGCCGCAGGCCCCTGCCCGCAAGCGCCCCAAGCCCGGTGAGCGCCGCGTGCAGATCCTGCAGGCGCTCGCCGCCATGTTGGAGCAACCCGGCGCAGAGCGCATCACCACTGCGGCACTCGCTGCAAAGCTCGACGTGAGCGAAGCCGCGCTGTACCGCCACTTCGCCAGCAAGGCGCAGATGTTCGAGGGCCTGATCGAGTTCATCGAGCAGACCGTCTTCACCCTGGTCAACCAGATCGCCGAGCGCGAACAGGCCGGCACGGCGCAGGCCGCACGGACGGTCGGCATGCTGCTGCAGTTCGCAGAAAAAAATCCCGGCATGACGCGCGTCATGGTCGGCGATGCGCTGGTGTTCGAAAACGAACGCCTGCAGCAACGCATGAACCAGTTCTTCGACAAGATCGAATCGTCGCTCAAGCAAAGCCTGCGCACTGCCGCCGACGGCGATGGCTCGGCCACGCCCAGCCTCGATGCGCAGGTCCGCGCTTCCATGCTCACCGCATTCGTTGTCGGACGGCTGCAGCGGTTTGCGCGCTCGGGTTTTCGCCGCGCGCCATCGGAACACCTCGAAGCCAGCCTCGCACGGATGCTTTAGGGGCCCGGTTGCTACGAGTCAAGGTTGCCGGCACCGACCTGGTCCTTCATCCCAGCGGCGCGGCTTACATCCCTTCGGAACACACCTTGCTGATTGCCGATGCGCACTTCGGCAAGGCGGTGAGTTTTCGCAAGCTGGGCGTGCCGGTGCCCAGCGGCACGACGACGGCGAACCTCGAAGTGCTGTCGCGCGCGATTGCGGATACCGGGGCGACCCGCGTGGTGTTCCTGGGCGACTTCCTGCACTCGGTGCGGTCGCATGCCAGGGGCACGCTGGATGTGATTGCCGGTTGGCGAGCCAACAACGCAGCACTCGAACTCACCCTGGTGCGCGGCAACCACGATGACCGCGCGGGCGACCCGCCGTCATCGCTTGCGATCCATGTGGTTGATGAGCCGCTTCGGCTCGGGCCCTATGCCTTGTGCCATCACCCGCGACCGGTTGAAGGCGCCTATGTGCTGTGCGGCCACTGGCATCCGTGCATCAGCGTGAAGGGCCGCGCTTTCGAGCGCCTGCGCCTGCCGTGCTTCTGGTTCGGCGACGACAGCGGAACGCTGAACGAGAACGCAGTCGGTGTGCTGCCCGCGTTTGGCAGTTTCACCGGCATGCACCGCATCGAGCCGAGGGCGGGGGACAGGATATTTCCGGTGACAGGGGATGTGGTGCGGGCGCTTGCGGCCTTGCCGCTGGGTTGAGTTCGCAGCAATCGGATGCTATATCTGATGCGATATATGATGACATAGTGCATCAAAAATTGACTCAGGAGTACCCCTTGCGAACCACCGTCACCATCGAAGACTCGCTCTATGCGAAGGCCATCGAACTGGCCGATCCAAACATGGACAAGGCGGACCTCTTTCGCGAAGCCATCCAGACGTTTGTCAGGGTTCAGGCGGCCAAGCGGCTCGCCGCACTCGGCGGGCGGGCGCCCGCAATGAAAGACGTGCCTCGCCGGCGCGAAGGGCGTGCAGCCCGTGGTGCCTCCAGCGCGCAATGAGCGTGCTCGTTGACACCTCGGTGTGGGTCGACCACTTTCGGCGCCGCAACGAAAATCTGATGAATTTGATGAGCCTCGACATGGCCTTGATTCACCCCATGGTCCTGCTCGAACTGGCGTGTGGCACCCCACCTGAACCCCGGGCGCAGACCTTGGGAGACCTGGCGCTGCTCAAGACTGCGGAACAGGCAACGCTTGAGGAGGTCACGCAGTTCGCGGAGCGCGAGAAGCTCTACGGCCTGGGATGCGGCCTCGTCGATCTGGCGCTCCTCGCCTCGACACTCGTGACGCCCGGAGCAAGCTTGTGGTCATTCGATCGAAGGCTTGTCGAAGTTGCGCAGCGCTTCGGCGTGGCACACCGGCCGGATCTGAAACACTAAGCCGGCACCAGGTGCCCCACCTTGCGCCCCGCCTCCACGATCTCGCCCCAGGTCGTGCCGTCGATCTCGATGCCTGCCGCCTCGCGCCGTGCACGCGCTTCACGCTCGGGCTCACCCGCAATGCGCACCTTGTCGGCGCCGGGTGCTGGCGGACTCTGACGCAGCCAATCGACAAACGCCAGCGCCTCCGATTCGAATGACGCGCGCGTCCCCAGCTTCGATGGGTCGATCAGGATCGTCAGCATTCCGTTGATGACCGAACGCGCGGAATCGGCAGGCCGGTGCCATGTGCCACTGCCCGTCAGGGCGCCACCCAGCAACTCGCACGCGACCGCCATGCCGTAACCCTTGTGCTCGCCAAAGGCCATCAGCGCGCCGAACAAACCATTGGCCTGCGGAACAACGACAACGCCCGGGTCGGTTGTCGGGCGGCCCTGTTCGTCGATGAGATAACCCGCTTCGACCTGCCGTCCCTCGTTGTGCGCGACGCGCATCTTGCCCTGCGCAACACGGCTGGTTGCAAAGTCGAGCACGAACGGATCGCGGCCTGCCAGCGGCACGCCGATGCAGCACGGATTGGTCCCGTAGCGCCCGTCGCCTCCTGCGAATGGAGCCACCACCGGACGCGACTGCACATTGACGAAGTGAATCGACACCAGCCCGCGCGCAACCGCCATCTCGGCAAAGTGACCAATGCGCCCCAGGTGATGCGCGTTGGCCAGCGCGAGGATGCAGCTGCCGGTGTCCTTGGCGCGGTCCATGCCCAGCTGCATCGCTTCCTCGCCGACGATCTGGCCGTAGCCGCGCTGGCCGTCCAGCGAGATCATGCTGCCTGCGTCGAGCAATACCTTGGCGCTGGCATTCGGGTTGAGGCCGCCTTCCAGCACGGCGTCGATGTAGCGCGGCACCATGCCCACGCCATGCGAATCGTGGCCGCTCAAATTTGCGTACACGAGGTTGTCGGCGACGCGCACGGCTTCGGTGGCGGTGCTGCCAGCCGCTGTCAGCAGCGCGGCTACCTTGGCGCGCAGGTCTGCCGCCTGCAGGGTCTTCGAGGGCTTGGTCATCGGTTGTTCGCTCACATCGTTGCGCCGACTTGCCACGGCACGAATTCGTTCTGGCCGTAGCCATGCTTCTCGCTCTTGGTCGCATCACCCGATGCCGTGGCCAGCACCAGCTCAAAGATGCGCTGACCCATTTCCTGCACCGACATCTTGCCGTCGATGACCTCGCCGCAATTGATGTCCATGTCTTCTTCCTGCCGCTGCCACAGCGCCGAATTGGTCGCGAGCTTGAGCGATGGCGTCGGCGCGCAGCCGTAGGCAGAACCACGGCCGGTGGTAAAGCAGATCACGTTCGCTCCGCCTGCGACTTGCCCCGTTGCGCTCACCGGGTCGTAGCCGGGCGTGTCCATGTACACAAAGCCGTGTTCGGTGACGGGCTCTGCGTATTCGTACACGGCCTGCAGGTTGGTCGTTCCGCCCTTGGCGACTGCACCCAATGACTTTTCAAGGATGGTTGTCAGGCCGCCCGCCTTGTTGCCCGGCGACGGATTGTTGTTCATCTCGCCTTCATTGATCTCGGTGTAGTGCTCCCACCACTTCACCCGGCTCACGAGTTTTTCGCCGACTTCGCGCTTGACGGCGCGGCGCGTGAGCAGATGCTCCGCACCATAAATCTCTGGCGTCTCAGACAGGATGGCCGTGCCGCCGTGCGCCACGAGCAGGTCCACTGCAGCACCCAGCGCAGGGTTCGCGCTGATGCCCGAATAGCCGTCGGAGCCGCCGCACTGCAAACCGATGGTGATGTGCGATGCGCTGCAGGGTTCGCGCTTCACATCGTTGGCCTTGGGCAGCATTTCCTTGACCAGCGCAATGCCGCGCTCCACCGTCTTGCGTGTGCCGCCCGTGTCCTGGATGTTGAACACCTTGAGCGTCTCGCCTTCGCGCAGGCTGGAATGCGCGAGCCAGGCATTGATCTGGTTCGACTCGCACCCCAGGCCCACGACAACGACGCCCCAGAAATTGGCGTGCGTTGCATAGCCCGCGAGCGTTCGCTCCAGGATCTGCATGCCCAGGCCCACGGTGTCCATGCCGCAACCGGTGCCGTGCGTGAGGGCCACGACACCGTCGATTTTCGGAAATGCCGCGAGCACCTCCGGATGGTTCTGCCGCGAGAAGTGATCGGCAATCGCGCGCGCCGCTGTTGCCGAGCAATTCACGCTCGACAGGATGCCGATGTAGTTGCGCGTGGCGACGCGTCCATCGGCGCGCTTGATGCCCATGAAGCTCGCTTCACGCCGCGGCGCATCGGGCTTCACGTCTGCCCCGAAAGCGTAGTCGCGCTCGAAGTTGCCCATCTCCAGGTTGTGCGTGTGCACATGCTCACCGGCAGCAATCGGCTTGCTTGCGAACCCGATGATCTGGTTGTAGCGCCGCACCGGTTCGCCAGCGGCGATGGCGCGCGTCGCGACCTTGTGGCCGGGCGGAATCAATCCCTTGACGACGACGCCCTCTGCGGTTGCGCCGCCCACGAGTTGTGAGCGCGCGATGAGAACGTCGTCGGCGGGATGCAGTCGGATGAAAGGTGTCATGTCATGAAGGTCCGTGGCAGCCACAGAACCAGCCGTGGAAAGTACGTGATGATGATGAGCGATCCGAGCAGCGGCACCAGCCACGGCAGGATGGCGATGGTCGTTCGTTCGACAGATAGTTTGGCGACCCGCGCCAGCACGAACAGCACCAGCCCCATCGGCGGATGCAAGAGGCCGATCATCAGGTTGAGCACCATCACCAGTCCGAAGTGAACCAGGTCAATGCCCAGCTGCTGGCAGATCGGCACGAGGATGGGAACCAGGATGGTGATGGCGGCGGTGGGCTCCAGGAAGCAACCGACAAACAGCATCAGCAGGTTCGCCAGGATCAGGAACACCCAGGCCTCCTTGGTGAAGCCGAGCACCCACGAAGAGATGGCGGCTGTCACGCCAGTCGCCGTGAGCATCCAGCCGAAGATGCTGGCGGCCGCGACGATGAAGAGCACGGTGGCGGTCGTCTCGACGGTGTCCAGGCACACCTTGACGAACATCTTCCAGTTCAGGGTCTTGTACCAGACGAAGCCCAGGATGATGGCCCACAGGCATGCAGCAATTGCGCCTTCGGTCGGCGTGAAGATGCCTGTGGTCATGCCACCAATCAGCAGCACCGGCGTCATGATCGGCAGCACCGCCTGGAACTTGAAGATGCGGTCGGCCACGAACAGGGACGCAATGCCCAGCAGCACCGTGGTGCGCGGGGGAAACTGCAGCTTGGTGATGAGCAGCCACAACACGACAGGCCACCCGATGACGACGGCGGTCTCGAAGATCGCCTTGATGACGCGCGGCCACTCGAACTTCACATCGCCGCCCCAGCCGTTCTTGTGCGCGAAGTACCCGACGGTGAGCATCATCAATCCGGCCATCAGCACGCCCGGCAGGATGCCTGCAAGAAACAGCGCGCCCACGCTCACGTTGGCCATCATCCCGTAGATCACGAACGGCAGGCTAGGCGGAATGATCGGGCCCAGCGTGGCGGATGCTGCGGTTACTCCGACCGCAAATTCCTTGTCGTAACCGTGATCGGTCATCGCCTTGATTTCAATCGTGCCCAGGCCGGCCGCATCGGCAATCGCGGTGCCGCTCATGCCCGCAAACACAACCGAGCCGACGACGTTGACGTGACCCAGACCACCCTTCATCCAGCCCACCAGCGCGAGCGCGTAGTTGTAGATGCGGTTGGTGATGCCGGCGTTGTTCATCAGGTTGCCGGCCAGGATGAAAAAGGGCACGGCCAGCAGCGGAAAGCTGTCGATGCCGCTCACCATGCGGTGGATCACGACAAAGGGCGGCAGGTTGCCCGTGAACAGGATGTAGATGAGCGACGACCCGGCCATGGCAATCGCCACGGGGATGCCGCCGCTCATCAGGAGCAGGAAGATGATCTTGAGCATGCGTATGGACTGGTGTCGTTGACGGGACCTTATCGGTCTTCCATCGTTGTTTCGGGACGCTCCAGCACGCTGTAGCCGCGCCGGTAATGGGTGATGGCGACTTGCACCGAGCGAAACGCCATCGCTGCAAAGCCGAGCAGGCAAACGCCGTACACCCAGTTCATCGGCAGGTCCACCATCGTCATGCGCGAGTTGCTGCCCAGCTTGAGCATCATCATCACGGTGAGCACAGTGGCTGCGACGAAGAACGCGATGCGCATCCCATCGATCAGCGTGGACATGGCACGCGACATGGCCTTGGGCATGAAGCGATAGAAGAAATCCACCTGGATGTGGTTGTTCTTGATGACACCGATGGTCGCGCCGGTGAACACCACGGCGATCAGCAGGTAGCGCGCGATCTCTTCGGTCCACGCGGCGGAATCGTTCATCACATAGCGCGTGAAGAACTGGTAGAAGACCGTCGCGCCCAGGAGCCAGAAGAAGCCGAGCGCGACCCAGGCTTCAAGGGGCGTGCCGGAAAGATCCACCGCTTCATCCTGCGCGTGGAACTCCCCGTCCGCCCCCATCACCTGGGGCATGTCGTCGATAGACGTCGTCACGTGCCGCGCTTATTTGATGGAGATGATGCGGTCCCAGTCCTTCTTGTCCAGTTTCATGGATTCGAAGGTGATGGCCTTGAGCACGCGTTGCTGGAAGTCGGCGCGGTCCACGGTGACCACATTCACGCCCTTCTTCTTGAACTCATCGACCAGCTCGCCTTCGCGCTTGCGGATGTCGTTGGTGGCGTTGACCGCGGCTTCCTGTGTGACGTCCGACAGGATCTTCTGCTCGGCAGGCGTCATCTTGGCCAGCGTGGTCGGCGAGATCACGGTGAGCAGTGCATCGGAGATGTGACCCGTCAGGATGATGTTCTTCTGCACTTCATAGAACTTCTTGGCTTCGATGGTGGGCAGCGGATTTTCCTGCGCATCGACGGTGCCGTTTTGCAGCGCGAGGTACACCTCGGCAAACGCGATCGGCGTCGGGTTGGCACCGCAGGCGCGCGGCAAGGCGGTGTAGGCCGGCGAATCAGGCACCCGCATCTTGATGCCCTTCATCTGGTCGCAGTTGGTGAACAGCTTGTTGCTGGTGGCGTGACGCGCGCCGTAGTAGGTGAGCGCCGTGACGGTGTTGCCGGTGGCCTTCTTGTAGCCTTCGGTCAGTTCCTTGAACACATCGCTCTTGCCGTACTTGATCACGTGATCCGCATCGCGGAAGGTGAACGGGTAGTAGCTCACGGCCAGGCGCGGATACGAGTTGGAGGCAAACGATGCGCCGGTCAGGATGATGTCCACCGTGCCCAGCTGCAGGCCCTGGTTGATGTCGCTTTCCTTGCCCAGGCTGGAGGCCGGGAACACCTGGATTTCGAACTTGCCGTTGGTGCGCTTCTTGAACTCTTCACCGGCCCATACCGACCACTTGTGGTAGGGCTCCGAGGTCTCATAGACGTGCGCCCATTTGAGCTTGGTCTGCGCCTGCGCGAGGCCGAACGGCGCAAGTGCTGCTGCGGCGAATGCGCAGGCTGTGAGCGTGAGTTTGAAAGTCTTCATGTCGTCTCCTGGTTGAATGGTTGTGGCTGGTGGGTGGGGGCTGTGGAAATCAGGAACTGTTGGCGCGTCGCCAGCTGGCGTTGAAGCGGCCGTGGGATTTGTCCATGTGCTGCTGCATCGCGGCGCGGGCGCCGTCGGCGTCGTGCGCCCGGATGGATTCGAGAACGGATTCATGTTCGGTGATGGCCTTGCGCCATGACGGCACCGATTCGAAGTAATCGCCCAGGCGTTCGAACAGCGGGCCGTTGCGCGCATCCCAGAAGGTCTGCACGGTTTCCAGCAACACGACGTTGCCGCAGGCCTGCGCGATGGCGGTGTGGAACGCGCGGTCACCGGCCAGCGGCGCGACACCCTGGTCGGCGTCTTCGGTCATCTGGTCGATGGCGGCGCGAATCGCCTGCACGTCCTTGCGTTTGGCCTGCTGCGCCGCGAGCGAAGCGATCTCGCCTTCGACCACGCGCCGCGCGCGAATCAGCTCCAGCGGCCCCCATTCGGATGCGGGAATTTTTCGGTCGCTTGCATGGGTGCGTCCGCTGCGCTTGAGCACATAGACGCCGGACCCGGTTCGAACCTCGACCCAGCCTTCGACTTCAAGCGCAATCAGCGCCTCGCGCACCGACGGACGACTCACGCCCAGTTGTTTGGCCAGGTCCCTTTCCGCAGGCAAGCGCGAGCCCGGCTCGAACTCGCCGGACTTCATCAGCGCACGCAGCTGCTCGGCGATCTGCCGGTAGAGGCGCTGCGGTTCGACGGTTTGCAGGGGCATGACTGAAATCAGGATCAGGGTCAGGTGTCAGGTGTCAGGTATTTGGCTGTCATTGCGGACTCGATCCGCAATCCATCTTCGATCAGGCGCAGTCGCCGCTTCGCGGTGGATGCCGGATCGAGTCCGGCATGACAGCCCCGGTGGAGAAACTAGGGTTTCCAGTAATTGGTTAAGTGGTCAGACCAATTAATATGCGGTCTGGCCCGGTTCGCCGCATCCGGCAAAACCCCATCCCCACTCCGTCCTTCATTCATCCCCTCCCGCCCGCTCATGACATCTTCCCCCGCACCGCAAGAATTCCAGCCTCCCACCGGCACGCGCCTGCAGGGCAAGACCGTGCTTGTGACCGCCGCCGGGCAGGGCATCGGCCGCGCGTGTGCGCTGGCCATGGCTGCGCAGGGCGCGCAGGTGTGGGCTACCGATGTCAATGAATCGCTGCTCGGTGCCTATCAAGGCGTGGTCGGCGTGAAGGCGCTGCGCCTGGACGTGCTCGACAAGGCCGCCATCACCGCGCTGGTCGCGCAGATGCCGGCCGTCAACGCGGTCTTCAACTGCGCGGGCTACGTGCACAGCGGCACCATCCTGCAGGCCACCGATGACGACTGGAACTTCGCGCTCAACCTCAATGCGCGCTCGCAGTTCTGGACCATACAGGCGGTCTTGCCCCGCATGATCGCAGCGGGCGGCGGCAGCATCATCAACATGGCAAGCGTCTGCAGCAGCATCCGGGGCCTGCCCAACCGCTTCATCTACGGCATGTCCAAGGCGGCTGTGATCGGCCTGACCAAGAGTGTGGCCGCGGACTTCATCGGCCAGGGCATACGGTGCAACGCGATCGCACCGGGCACGGTCGATACGCCATCGCTGCACGACCGCATCAACGCCAACCCCGACCCGGTTGCAGCGCGCGCAGCTTTTGTCGCACGCCAGCCGATGGGCCGTCTTGCGCAGGCGCACGAGATGGCGCCGCTTGTCGTCTTTCTTGCCAGCGATGAATCGGTTTTCGTGACCGGGCAGACCTACGCCGCCGATGGCGGCATGACCATCTAGGGACCAACCAACTCCATGAACCAGCTTGATTTCAACGGTCGCCATGCCGTCATCACCGGCGGTGCCACCGGCCTGGGCTACGCGATTGCGCAGCGGCTGATTGCGTCGGGCGGCAGCGTCACTTTGTGGGATCGCGATGAAGCGGGCGCCGCCAAGGCCGCGTCTGCATTGGGTGCGAAGGCATCATCCGTCGCGGTCAACGTCGCCAGCCACGAGTCGGTGCAGGCAGCCGTCAAGGCCACGCTCGCGCACAGCCCGCGCATCGATGCGCTGGTCAACAGCGCCGGTATCACCGGCCCGAACACCAAGGTGTGGGAATACCCGGTCGATGAATGGCGCCAGGTGATGGAAGTGAACCTCACCGGCTTGTTCCTGTGCTGCCGCGAAGTGGTGCCGGTCATGCGCGAAGCCGGCTATGGCCGCATCGTCAACATCGCCTCGGTCGCAGGCAAGGACGGCAACCCGAACGCCAGCGCGTACAGCGCGAGCAAGGCTGCAGTGATGGCGTTGACCAAATCACTCGGCAAGGAACTGGCCGACACCGGCGTGCGGGTGAACTGCGTGACCCCGGCGGCGGTGAAGACCGCGATCTTCGACCAGATGAGCGAGCAGCACATTGCGTTCATGCTGTCCAAGATTCCGATGGGCCGATTCGGCACACCGGAAGAAGTCGCCTCGCTGGTCGGCTGGCTCTGCACCGAAGAATGCTCGTTCTCAACCGGTGCGGTGTTCGACCTGTCGGGCGGGCGCTCCACTTACTGACCTTACTGACATCATCGAAGCTTTCCCAGAACAACGAAAGGCAATGCAATGAAACTCGTACGTTACGGCAACCCCGGCAAGGAAAAGCCCGGCCTCATCGACGCAGACGGCAAGCTGCGCGACCTCTCGGGTGTCGTGCCCGACATCGGCCCCGCGCAACTCGGCGGCACTGGCATGGCGCGCATCCGCAAGGCCAACCCGGCCAAGCTGCCGCTGGTTCGCGGAACACCGCGCTTTGGCTGCCCCGTTACGGGCGTGGGCAAGTTCGTCGCCATCGGCCTGAACTTCGCAGACCACGCCGAAGAATCCGGCGTGCCTATCCCCAAGGAGCCCGTGGTCTTCATGAAGGCCACCAGCTGCATCCAGGGCCCGAACGACAACGTGATGCTGCCGCGCGGCTCGGTCAAGTCCGATTGGGAAGTGGAGCTCGGCGTGGTCATCGGCACCCG
This sequence comes from Caenimonas sp. SL110, assembly GCF_001044395.1. Taxonomy (GTDB): domain Bacteria; phylum Pseudomonadota; class Gammaproteobacteria; order Burkholderiales; family Burkholderiaceae_C; genus Ramlibacter. The sequence goes on along the minus strand of NZ_JANU01000003.1, from coordinate 30,469 downwards.
TGCGCGCTACGTCACCAAGAAGGATGCACTGGCCCACGTCGCCGGCTACTGCGTCATCAACGACGTGAGCGAGCGCGAATACCAGCTCGAGCGCGGTCCGCAGTGGGACAAGGGCAAGGGTTGCGACACTTTCGGCCCTATCGGCCCCTGGCTCGTGACGCCCGACGAAATCGACAACGTGCAGCGCCTGGACATGTGGCTGGACCTCAACGGCAAACGCGTGCAGACCGGCAACACCCGCACCATGATTTTTGGCGTCGCCACGCTCGTGAGCTATGTCAGCCAGTTCATGACGCTGATGCCCGGCGACATCATCACCACCGGCACGCCACCGGGCGTGGGCCTGGGCATGAAGCCGCCTTCGTACCTCAAGAAGGGCGACGTGATGACCCTGGGCATCCAGGGGCTGGGCGAACAGCGGCAACTGGTGGTGCCGTTCAAGCTCTGAGGCCGCTTCCGCTTCGCGGTGGATGCCGGGTCAAGCCCGGCATGACAGCCTCTTGGCTGTCATTGCGGACTTGATCCGCAATCCATCGTTGATCAAGCGCCGCGCCCGCTGCCGGGCCATGCCCGCCGCGACAACCGGAAATAGACCCCGGCTTTTATAATCGCGCCTCAACAGGGAAACCGCGATGCAAGACTGGGTCTGGTACCTCGACAAATGGAACATGTTCGGCTGGCTGGTGCTGGTCATCGTGCTCGAACGCCTGTTCCCCGCCCGGCCGGGCAAGATGCTCAATCGCGGCTGGGGTTACGACCTGATCCACATGTACGACCCGTGGATCCGCTCGTTCATCATCGGCGCGGCAGCACTGCTGCTCACCCCCTACCTCAAGGCGCTCCCGTTTGCAGGCGTCATGGCCAGCAAGAGCATCTGGTTCAACTTCCTGGTGCTCATCGTCGTCAGCGAATCGACCTTCTACGCGGTGCACCGCGCCACGCACAAGTACCCGCTCCTGTGGGAATTCCACCGCGTCCACCACAGCTCCAGCACCTACTACTCGCTCATGACCTCGCGCTTTCACGTGCTGGATGCGTGCCTGTTCGCAATTCCCTACGTGCTGGTCGCCGCCTACCTGGGTGTGCGCGGCGAGGCGCTGATGGCCATGTCGGTGTTCCAGGGTTTCTCGGACCGGTACGTCCACGGCAACATCAAGCCGCCACGCTTTACGGGTTACATCTTCTCCAACCCGACCTTCCATTCGTGGCACCACTCCAACCATCCGGAAGCGCGCAACAAGAATTTCTCGCGCGACTTCTCGTTCATGGACTGGCTGTTCGGCACCGCGTACTACCCCGAAGGCAAGATCCCCACCGTGTTCGGCGAGCCGTCGTACCCGGTGAATTACTTCGTGCAACAGGGCCTGCCGTTCTACAACATCTACAAGCGGTTCAAGGGCAAGCCCAAGGCGGCGCCCAAGCATCTGTCGGCGCCGGTTTCCGCGCGCGCAACGCCCGAACTCATCCAGTCGCCGGTAGCTGAGCGGTAGCGTCGAAGGGGCGGGTTAACCCGCAGTTTCCCTAGGAATCACCCTCTAAAACAGGCGCCTCTGGTACGCCTGCGTTCCACGGTTTCATGCAAAATAGAACGACCGTTCGTTTTATTCCTTTGCATCAGGCCCACCACCCATGTCCGTCTCCGATTTGCCCCTCAAGCCCGGCCGCGGCCCCACGCCCGGCCGAGCCCTGCACAAGGGCCAGCAGACCAAGGCGGCCATCGTCGATGCAGCGCTGGGCCTGGCCACCCAGATCGGCCTGGAAGGGCTTTCGATAGGCGCGCTGGCCGAAGTCACGCAGATGAGCAAGTCGGGCGTCTTTGCCCACTTCGGCTCGCGCGAAGAACTGCAGATCTCGGTGGTGCGCGAATACCACGCACGCTTTGAAGAAGAAGTTTTCTATCCGGCCATGCAGGAAGCGCGCGGCCTGCCACGCTTGCGCGCCCTGTTTGCCAACTGGATGAAGCGCACCTCCATCGAAATCGACTCGGGCTGCATCTACATCAGCGGCGCGGTCGAGTTCGACGACCGGACCGGGCCGGTGCGCGACGCGCTGGTCGGCTCGGTCAAGACCTGGCTCGCGGCCATGCACCGGGCCGTCATCTCCGCAAAGGAAGAAGGGCACCTGCGTCCCGATGTCGATGCGGACCAGATGCTGTTCGAAATCCACGGCCTGATCCTCGGGCTTCATTACGAAGCGCGCTTTCTGAAAAACCCCGGCTCGCTCGACAGGGCGAACGCCGGGTTCGACAACATCCTGAGGCTGTACGGCGCGCAAGACTCGCTGCCGGCAAGCCATCCCACACCGTTGAAATCAAGAATCAAGGAGTAACCCCCCATGCCTACCTACACCCCACCGCTGCGCGACATGCAATTCGTGATGCACGAAGTCCTGAACGTCAGCGCCGACTTCCAGGCCATCCCGAAGTACGCCGAAGCCGATGCCGAAACCATCGACGCCGTGCTCGAAGAAGCCGGCAAGTTCGCCAGCGAAGTGACCTTCCCGCTCAACATGTCGGGCGATGAAGAAGGCTGCACATTGAACAAGGAAACCCATGAGGTCACCACGCCCCGGGGTTTCAAGGAGGCGTATCACAAGTACGTCGAGGGTGGATGGCCTGCATTGAGCTGTGATCCAGCCTATGGCGGCCAGGGCCTCCCACTGGTGGTCAACCAGTGCTTCTACGAAATGCTCAACAGCGCCAACCAGGCCTGGACGATGTACCCCGGCCTCACGCACGGCGCGTATGCGGCGCTCAGCACCCACGGCACCGACGAGCAGAAGCAGACTTACCTGCCAAAGATGACGAGCGGCGAATGGACCGGCACGATGTGCCTGACCGAAGCGCATTGCGGCACCGACCTGGGCCTCATGCGCACCAAGGCCGAACCGCAAGCCGACGGCAGCTACCTGATTACCGGCAACAAGATTTTCATCAGCGCGGGTGAACACGACATGACGTCGAACATCATTCACCTGGTGCTTGCGCGACTGGTCGACGCGCCTCCCGGCATCAAGGGCGTGAGCCTGTTCATCGTGCCCAAGTTCATCGTCGAAAAAGACGGCACGCTCGGCGCGCGCAACGCGATCCATTGCGGCGGCCTCGAACACAAGATGGGCATTCACGGCAACGCCACCGCGCAGATCGTGATCGACGGCGCGCGCGGCTACATGGTCGGCCAGCCCAACAAGGGCATGCAGGCGATGTTCGTGATGATGAATGCGGCGCGCCTGGGCGTTGGCAACCAGTCCCTGGGCCTGACCGAAGTCGCGTATCAAAACGCGTTGGCCTACGCCAAGGACCGCATCCAGATGCGATCGCTCTCCGGTGTCAAAGCCAAGGACAAGCCGGCCGATCCGATCATCGTGCACCCTGACGTGCGCAAGATGCTGCTCACGGCCAAGGCCTATGCAGAAGGCGGCCGCGCGCTGGCGATTTATTGCGCAGTGCTGCTGGACAAGGCGCACTACCACCCTGACGAGAAGGTGCGCAAGGACAGCGACGAAATGCTGTCACTGCTCACGCCCATCGTGAAGGCCTTCAGCACCGACAACGGCCACATCGCGACCAACGCGTGCATGCAGGTGTTCGGCGGCCACGGCTTCATCAAGGAATGGGGCATGGAGCAGTTCGTGCGCGACAACCGCATCAACATGATCTATGAAGGCACCAACACGATCCAGTCGCTGGACCTGCTGGGCCGCAAGGTCCTGGGCAACAACGGCGCGACGCTTAAAAAGTTCGGCAAGCTGGTGGGGCAACTGGTCGAAGAAGAGGGCGTGAACGAGAAGATGGCCGAGTTCATCAACCCGATCGCGATGCTGGGCGACCAGATGACCAAGTTCACTACCGAGCTCGGCTTCAAGGGCTTCCAGAATCCGGATGAGGTTGGCGCTGCCGCTGTGGATTACTTGCGGGTTGCGGGGCATCTGGTGCACGGCTACTTCTGGGCCCGCATGGCGCAGGTTGCGCTGCGCGAAATCGCAGCGGGCAACACCGATCCGTTCTATCAGGCGAAGCTGCAGACAGCTCGCTTCTACTTTGCCAAGCTGTTCCCGGAAACCGCGACGCTGATGCGCACGGCCCGTTCGGGCAGCAAGGTGTTGATGGATACGGATCTCGCGCTGGCATGAGCGTCGCAAGCTGTCACATCGGATCTGATGCGTCGATTAATTGGAATCCGATTAATTGGAATCTGACCCCAATTAGTGGATGTCATGCCGGACTTGATCCGGCATCCACCGCGAAGCGGAGACTGCGCTTGATCGAACATGGATTGCGGGTCAAGCCCGCAATGACAGCCGTTCGCTATGCAATGACAACCGCTGTGTTAATGGCGGTGACGAGCGCATTCGCGCAGGTCTCCCCCGTGGGCCTGTGGCGCAACATCGATGACAAGACGGGTGAAGCGAAAGCCGAGCTGCGCATCGTCGAAGACGCCGGTGTCATCAGCGGAAAGATCGTGCGGCGCCTGTCCAAAGACGCGAAGCCTGGCGCCACCTGCACCGAGTGCAAGGACGATCGAAAGGAGCAACCGATCGACGGTCTTGAAATCATTCGCGGTGCCAAGAAGGCCGAGGGAAAGGACGTGTGGGAAGACGGCAAGATCCTCGACCCCGAGAACGGCCGCGAATACAGGCTGCGCCTCACACCGATCGAAGGCGGCAAGCGGCTGGAAGTTCGCGGCTCGATCGGGCCGTTTGGGCGGACGCAGACGTGGGTGCGCGTGAATTGATGACTGACTCCCTCTCCCGCGGGCGGGAGAGGGCGGGGGTGAGGGTGCGTTGAAACGGCCCACGCCCTCACCCTAACCCTCTCCCGCAGGCGGGAGAGGGGATAAGACAAGAGGACAGAGAATGTACAAAGACCACCAGGACCGGGCTCACGCAGAGCCGGTCTCGACCAGTGAAAGGCAACCGACCATGTCACGCTTCCAGGTAAAAAAAGTCGCCGTGCTCGGCGCAGGTGTGATGGGTGCGCAGATCGCCGCGCATCTCGTCAACGTCAAGGTGCCCGTAGTTCTGTTCGACCTTCCAGCCAAAGAGGGCCCGAAAAACGGCATCGTCACCAAAGCCGTAGAAAGCCTGAAGAAACTCAAGCCCTCACCGCTGGGCGTTGCCGAAGACGCAGCGCTCATCATGCAGGCCAACTACGAAGAGCACATGGAGCAGCTGCGCGACTGCGACCTCATCATCGAGGCCATCGCCGAGCGCATGGACTGGAAGCTCGATCTCTACAAAAAGATTGCCCCCTTCATCGCGCCGCACGCCATCGTCGCGTCGAACACCTCGGGGCTGTCGATCACGAAGCTGTCCGAAGCGCTGCCCGAAGAAATCAAGCCGCGCTTTTGCGGCATTCACTTCTTCAATCCGCCCCGGTACATGTACCTGGTCGAACTGATCAACACACCGACGACCAATCCGCAGATCCTGGACGACCTGGAAACTTTCGTCACGAGTGGCCTGGGCAAGGGCGTGGTTCGTGCGAAAGATTCCCCCAACTTCATCGCCAACCGGATCGGCATCGCGGGCATGTTGGCCACGATGAAGGAAGTCGAAAAATTCGGCCTGACCTACGACGTGGTCGATGACCTCACCGGCAAGAAGCTGGGTCGCGCATCGAGCGGCACCTTCCGCACGGCCGACGTGGTGGGCCTGGACACGATGGCGCACGTCGTGAAGACCCTGCAGGACAACCTCGACGAAAAGAGCGATCCTTTCTATCCGAGCTTTGCGACGCCGGAAGTTCTCAAGACGCTGCTGGAGATGGGCAATCTCGGCCAAAAGAGCAAGGCCGGTTTCTACAAGAAGGTCGGGCGCGATGTGATGCGTTTCGACCTGGAGTCCAGGGAGTACGTGGCAGGCGGCGAGAAGGCCGACGAGGTCTATGGCCGCATGCTCAAAAAGCCCGCGGGCGAAAGGCTCAGGCTGCTGCGCAACGCCGAAGGCGCGCAGGGCCAATTCCTCTGGGCGATCCTGCGCAACAGCTTTCATTACGCAGCCGTGCACCTCGCGTCCATCGCCGAGACCGCACGCGATGTGGACTTTGCGATGCGATGGGGCTTCGGCATGAGCCAGGGGCCCTTCGAGCTTTGGCAAGACGCCGGCTGGTTGCAGGTCGCCCAGTGGATCAACGAAGACATCGCAGCGGGCAAGACGCTGTCGAATGCGCCGCTGCCCGAGTGGGTATTCAAGGGTCCGGTCGCAGAGGCAGGTGGTGTGCACACGCCACAAGGCTCGTGGAACCCGACGACGGGTCAGTTCGAGCCGCGCCGTGTGCTGCCGGTGTATTCGCGCCAGCACTTTCCCGAGGCAGTTCTGGGAAGCAACGCACCGAGCTACACAAGCGCAGGCAAGACGCTGCATGAAGATGATGCGATCCGCTTGTGGACGCTCGATGACGAGGTGTTGATCGCCAGCATCAAGACCAAGATGCACGCCATCAGCCCCGAAGTGGCCGAGGGGCTGCAGATGGCGGTCGAGATGGCCGAGAAGGATTACCAGGGCATCGTCATCTGGTCGGGCGACGAGCCGTTCTCGGTGGGCGCGGACCTGCAGGCGATGCTGCCCGCGTTCGTGGCCGTCGGTATCAGCGCGATCGATGAGGCCGAAGGACACCTGCAACACACGATGCTGCGCTTGCGTTATGCGAACGTGCCGGTCATCGCAGCGATTCGCGGCATGGCGCTGGGCGGCGGCTGCGAAATCGCGGTGCATTGCTCGCGCCGTGTGGCGGCGATGGAAAGCTATATCGGGCTGGTTGAAGTCGGCGTGGGTCTGGTGCCTGGCGCGGGTGGTCTTACCTACATCGCCCGCCGCGCGGCCGAGATGCAGGCGCTTTCCACCCACAAGGACCTGCTGCCGTTCCTGACCGAAGGCTTCACCGCAGCTGCGATGGCCAAGGTCGGCACCAGCGCGATCGAGTCGCGCGAGCTGGGCTACCTGTTGGACAGCGACATCATCGTGCCCAACAAGGACGAGTTGCTGTTCGTGGCGATCAATGAGGCCAAGGCGATGTTTGCGGGCGGCTATCGCGCGCCGCTCAAGCGCCAGTTCCCGGTGGCCGGGCGCAGCGGCAAGGCGACGATACAGGGCCAGCTGGTGAACATGCGCGATGGTGGTTTCATCAGCGCGCACGATTTCCATATCGCTTCGCTGATTGCAAATGTGGTCACCGGCGGTGATGTGGATACCGGCACGTTGGTGACCGAGGAATACCTCATGACGCTGGAGCGCCAGGCGTTCTGCGCGCTGCTCGTCAGCGAGAAGACGCAGGAGCGGATCATGGGGATGCTGTCGACGGGCAAGCCGGTGCGCAATTGAGGCCGGTGATGCAAGATCAGACCCTCACCCCAACCCTCTCCCGCATGCGGGAGAGGGGGCAGGACGTGGCAGCGACATCTGCCCGAACATCTGGGGATTCAAGTCCCCTCTCCCGCGAGCGGGAGAGGGCTAGGGTGAGGGCAAGGGCCTTGCGACAGGAGCAAACCGATGCAGAAGCCCTTCTCTGGTCGAAGCTGCGCAACCGCCAATTGCTCGACCTCAAATTCCGCCGCCAGCGCCCGGTCGGCAAGTTCTTCGCCGACTTCGCATGCATCGAGATCGGACTGATCGTCGAACTCGATGGTGGCCAACACGCCCACGGCGACGCACCAACCTATGACGCGGACCGTACCGCCCAACTGACCGCCTCTGGCTTCCAGGTGCTTCGCTTCTGGAATCACGAGGTACTGACTGAAACCGAATCGGTGATGGAGAAGATCTGGCAGATCGCCAGCACCCTCACCCCAACCCTCTCCCGCCTGCGGGAGAGGGAGCAAGACAGGAGCCACGCATGAAACAAATCCAGGACGCCTACATCGTCGCCGCCACCCGCACGCCCATTGGGCGTTCCCATCGCGGGTTCTTTCGCAACACGCGGCCCGACGACCTGCTCGCCACGACCTTGCGCGCAGCGCTGGCGCAAGTACCGGGGCTCGATCCTGCGGCCATTGAAGACGTGATCTGCGGCTGCGCGATCACCGAGGCGCAGCAGGGCCTGAACGTCGCGCGCATAGGCGCGGTGCTGGCGGGTCTGCCCAAGAGTGTGGGCGGCATCACCGTCAATCGCTTTTGCGCATCGGGCCTGTCAGCGGTGCAGATGGCTGCCGACCGCATCCGCGTGGGCGAAGCCGACGTGATGATCGCTGCGGGCACCGAGAGCATGAGCATGGTGCCGATGATGGGCAACTCGCCGTCGCTGTCACCCGCCATCTTTTCCAACCCCGACGACATCGAAAGCTACGGCATTGCGTACGGCATGGGCCTCACTGCAGAGAAGGTGGCGCAGCAGTGGAAGGTCAGCCGCGATGCGCAGGACGAGTTCGCCTACCACTCGCACATGAAGGCGATCGCTGCGATGAAGGCAGGCGAGTTCACCAGCGAGATCACGCCGGTGGAAGTGACCGATCGCAGCGTCGACCTCGACTCCGCAGAGGTCACGCTGGCCACGCGCATGGTGAACCTCGATGAAGGCGCGCGCCCCGACACCACCGTTGAAGGCCTCGCCAAACTCAGGACCGTGTTTGCCGCGCGTGGATCGGTGACCGCAGGCAACAGCTCGCAGACCTCGGACGGCGCAGGTGCATTGATCCTGGCGAGCGAGTCGGCGGTCAAGCGATTCGGCCTGAAGCCGCTCGCCCGATTCGTGAGCTACGCCAGCCGCGGTGTGCCGCCGCACATCATGGGCATAGGGCCCATCGAGGCGATTCCTGCTGCGCTGCGTTACGCCGGCTTGAAGCAGGAGGACATGGACTGGATCGAACTGAACGAAGCGTTCGCCGCGCAGTCGCTGGCCGTGATAAACACGCTGGGCCTGGACGCCAGCAAGGTCAACCCGATGGGCGGCGCGATCGCGCTGGGCCATCCGCTGGGTGCCACCGGCGCTATCCGCTCCGCGACAGTGATTCACGCGCTGCAACGCAAGAATCTGAAGTACGGCATGGTGACGATGTGCGTGGGGATGGGGCAGGGCGCGGCCGGGATTTTCGAGCGGGTTTGATGAATTGCCCCTCACCCTCACCCTAACCCTCTCCCGCTCGCGGGAGAGGGAACAAAAAGAAGGAGAGATCAACGTGCAAGCTGAGACACTGATCGCATGAGCGACCACCCGCTAGACGCCGCCATCGCGCTTTCGCCGCAGGGCGAACACACGTCGCGCGGCCGCACCAGCGCGGCCTACGCCAACATGATCGGACCGTTTGGCGGCATCACCGCTGCGCAGGCGCTCAACGCAGTCCTGCAGCATCCTGAACTGCTAGGCGAACCCATCGCACTCACAGTCAACTTCGCCGCCGCACTGGCCGACGGCGAGTTTGAAGTCACGGCGCGACCGGCACGCACGAACAGGTCCACGCAGCACTGGATCATCGAGATGCGGCAAGGCGGCGCAACGGTGCTCACAGCCACCGCAGTGACGGCGGTCCGTCGCGAGACATGGAGCCCGCCCGATCCGCCCATGCCCGAGGTCGCGCGTCCGCACGACGTCCCCTTGCCCTTGAGCAGGAGCGGCGTGGAGTGGGTCAACCGTTACGAGACGCGCTTCCTGGAAGGCGGTCTTCCATCGACCTGGGACGGCTCGGACCTCGGCCACAGCCGCACGCGCGTGTGGATGCGCGACAGTCCGCCGCGCGTCCTGGACTTTGCGTCGCTCACTGGCATCGCGGACGTGTTTTTTCCGCGCATCTGGCTGCGACGATCGTTGTTTGTCCCCGTCGGCACCGTCTCGATGACGGTGTACTTCCATGCGAGCGCCGCAGAGCTGCAAGCCATCGGTGAAGGCTTCCTGTTCGGCCAGGCCGAGGGCCAGGGATTCCACAACGGCTACCTCGACCAGAAGGCGCAACTGTGGAGCGAGGCGGGCCAGCTCGTCGCAACCTCCCACCAGATCATGTACTTCAAGGAGTAGCCATGGACACCTCGCCCGGCAGCTCAGGCAGGAATCCGGTCGCGCTCATCGTGGGCGCGGGTGATGCAACCGGCGGTGCCATCGCGCGCCGCTTCGCCAAGGGCGGCTACACCGTGTGCGCGACGCGCCGCAACCTCGACAAGCTGCAGCCGGTCCTCGCGCGGATCGAGGCGGAGGGCGGCAAGGCGCACGGCTTTTCTTCGGATGCGCGCAAGGAAGAAGAGGTGGTGCAACTCGTCGACGAGATTGAAGCGACCATCGGCCCGATCGAAGTGATGGTGTTCAACATCGGTGCCAATGTGCCCTGCAGCATCCTCGATGAAACGGCGCGCAAGTATTTCAAGATCTGGGAAATGGCGTGCCTGGGGGGCTTTCTCAACGGGCGCGAAGTTGCCCGGCGGATGGTTGCGCGCGAGCACGGCACCATCATCTTCACCGGCGCGACCGCATCCTTGCGCGGCGCCGCCAACTTCGCCGCTTTCGCGGGTGCCAAGCACGCGCTGCGCGCACTCGCGCAGAGCATGGCCAGGGAGCTCGGTCCGCGCGGCATCCACGTTGCGCACACCATCATCGATGGCGCGATCGATACCGAGTTCATCCGCGAGAATTTTCCGCAGCGCTATGCATTGAAGGGCGAGGATGGCATCGTCAACCCGGATCACATCGCCGACCTGTACTGGATGCTCCACACGCAGCCGCGCGATGCGTGGACGCACGAGCTGGACCTCAGACCCTGGATGGAGAAATTCTGATGACTGCAGCGAACAAGACCGTCGAATTCTTCTTCGATGTGGGCAGCCCCGCCGCCTACATTGCGTGGACTCAGCTGCCCCACATCTGCAGCCAGGCCGCAGGGCAGATCGATTTCAAGCCGATGCTGCTGGGCGGGGTGTTCCAGGCCACGGGTAACCACTCGCCCACCACCGTGCCTGCCAAGGGCGCGTACATGATGGACGACCTCGCGCGCTACGCAAAGCGATACGGCGTGGGCTTCCGGCACAACCCGCACTTCCCGATCAACACACTCACCTTGATGCGCGCCATCACCGGCGTGCAACAGCACGAGAGCGCGCGCTTTGCCGAACTCACCGATGCGATCTACAAGGCGATCTGGGTCGATGGCAAGGACATGAACGATCCGGCTGTTGTCGGCGCGGTGCTGCAAGACGCCGGCTTCGATCCGCAGGCGCTGCTTGCGCTGGCGTCGGACCCGCAGGTGAAAGAGCGCCTGAAGACCGTCACGCAGGAAGCTGTCTCGCGCGGCGTGTTCGGCGCACCCACATTCTTCGTCGATGGCCGCATGTACTGGGGCCAGGACCGTCTCGATTTCGTCAAGGAACAACTGGAAGGCCATTCATGAGCGACATCCTCACCCACGCCGAAGCCGGCGTGATGACCATCACCCTCAACCGCCTGGAGCGCAAGAACTCGATCACCGCCGACATGTACGGCGCGATGGCCGATGCGCTGGCGACAGCGCAGGACGATGCGGCGATTCGCGTCGTCGTGTTCCAGGGGCACGAGACGGTGTTCAGCGCAGGCAACGACATCGGCGACTTCCTGGACAAACCCCCGGCCGGCATGAACTCGCCCGTCTTCCGGTTCCTGCACGGCATCGCGACATTCACCAAGCCGCTTGTGGCTGCAGTGTGCGGTCCGGCCGTCGGTGTGGGCACGACCATGTTGTTTCACTGCGACCTGGTTTATGCCGGTGACAACGCAGCGTTCTCGATGCCGTTCGTGAACCTGGGCCTGTGCCCCGAAGCCGCTTCCAGCCTGCTCGTGCCGCAGATGCTCGGCTATCACCGCGCTGCAGAGGCGTTGCTGCTGGGCGAGCCGTTCATGGCCGAGGCCGCGCTCGAAGTCGGCCTCGTCAATCGCGTGGTGCCGCCCACCGAGGCGAACTCGGTTGCGCAAGGCGTGGCCCGCAAGCTGGCTGCCAAGCCCCTGAGCTCGCTGGTGGAAACCAAGCGCCTGATGAAGAAGGGCCAGCAGCAACTGGTGCTGCAGCAGATGGCCGATGAAGGCCAGAGCTTCGGTCGCATGCTCGGCGAGCCCGCGGCGAAGGAAGCGTTCGGCGCCTTCATGGAAAAGCGAAAGCCCGATTTCTCAAGAGTCTGAGTCGGCTTGTCAATAGCCAAAGTGCCGCAGGTCAAACTACGGCTGAGTACAGCACAATAGCCGCTCCCCAAAGGTACGAAGCAGTTCCCGCCGAAGTGCCAAGAACAAACGAGGAGCAGACGTTGCCGCAGCACGAAATGTTGATTTCCCACCGCGAACTGCTGGTGGAAGGCCTCAGGAAAATCTTCGGAGACTTCAACCAGGAGATGCTCGATCGAGTGTTGCCGCGGTTCGAGTGGATCGAGCTGTCGGGCGGGCAGGTGCTGTTCCGGCAAGGCGAGCGGGACGAGAGCCTGTATTTCGTGATCAGCGGGCGCTTGCGTGCGGTTCAAGCTGGCGAAGAGGGCGAGCGCACCGTGCTGGGCGAGATAGCCAAGGGCGAGACGGTGGGCGAACTGGCCTTCTTCACCGGGGAGCCCCGCATCGCAACGATCGTGGCCGTGCGCGAGACCCTGCTGGCGCGCGTGAGCAGCGATGTTTTCAGGGAGCTGCTGCTCGCTTACCCGCTGGTCTCGCTGAACCTCACGCGGCTGGTGATCGACCGCATGAAGCGCAGCGGGGTCCACAAGAGCGGCCCCAAGCCGGTGACGCTCGGCCTCATTGCGGCGACGCCGGACATCGACGTGCGCGAAGCCGCCGACCGCCTTGCGCAGTGCCTGGGCGAGACCGGCGCGACGCAGATCGTCACGTCGACGCAGCTGGACCAGTGGCTGGGACAGCCCGGGGCGTCACAGACGCCGCGCGACGACATCGACGGCTCGGCGCGCCTGGTGCAGAAACTGGAACAGGTGGAGATCGATAACAAGTACGTGCTCTTCGTGGCCGATGACGGCCCGACGGAGTGGACGCGGCGGTGCCTGCGGCATTGCGACAAGGTGCTGCTGCTGGCGGACGCGACGCGCGACCCGGCGCCAGGCGCGATCGAAACCGAGTGCCTGTCCAGCGTATCGCCCGACCAGCAGCCGGCCTGCGTGCTGGTGCTGTTTCACCCGCCGGGCACGCGCGCGCCCAGCGGCACTGCGCGCTGGCTCGCGCCGCGCAAGGCAACCAGTCATTTCCACCTGCGCAGGGACCAGCCCAGGGACTGGGCGCGGCTGGCGCGCGTCGTGAGCGGCACTTCCACAGGCCTGGTGCTGTCCGGCGGGGGCGCGCGCGGGTTCGCCCATCTGGGCGTGATGAAGGCGCTGGACGAGGCCGGCATCGGCTACGACCTGGCCGGAGGGACCAGCATCGGTTCGGCGATGGCCGTCTTCGGCGCGATGGACGTGCCCATCGACGAGGCGATCGAGCGCGCCAGAGCGGTCTTTCGCACCAATCCAACGGGGGACTACAACGTGCTTCCCGTGGTGTCGCTGATCGGGGGCAAGCGCCTGCGCCGTGCGATCGATGATGGCGTGCACTCCATCATGGGCGAGGGCTGCGGCATCGAGGACCTCTGGAAGGGCTACTTCTGCGTCAGCAGCAACTATTCGGCGGCGCGCGAGGCGGTGCTGACACGCGGCCCCCTGGCCAAGAGCATCCGCGCGTCGGTGGCGATCCCCGGCGCACTGCCGCCGGTGATTCTGGACGGCGAGCTCCACATCGATGGCGGCACCTTCAACAATTTCCCGACCGATGTCATGGCCCGGATGGGGGCTGCCCGCATCATCGGCGTGAACCTGCTGCGCGACGCCGGGCGAAAGTACAGCATGGACGAACTGCCCGGTGGCTGGCAACTCGCGGTGGACAAGCTTCGCGGCAAGCGCCACCGCCTGCCCGGCCTGATCCCCCTGCTGCTCAACGCCAGCATCATGAACAGCTATGCCCGCCAGGCTGAATCGCGGCGCCTGGTTGACCTGTACTTCTCGCCGGGCGTGTACGGGTTCGGCATGCTCGACTGGAGCAAGTTCGACCGCATCGTCAAGGCGGGGTACGCCTATGCGCGCGGCCAGCTCGATGGGGACAAGCTGGGCGAGATCACCGGTGCGCAATCCGGCCCGGTTCTCGGCGGAGCACCCGCCACTGCCTAGCTTGCGAGCACAATGGGTTTTCATTCCAGGAGCCCATCCATGTCCAGCACCAAGCTGATCGCGATCATCCTCATCGCAGCGGGCGCGCTCGCACTTGTCTACGGCGGGTTCAGCTACACCAAGGAAACCACCGCCGTGAAGCTCGGACCGATCGAGCTTTCCGTCAAGGAAAAAGAGACCGTCAACATTCCCTTGTGGGCGGGCATCGTCTCCATCGTCGCGGGTGCGGCGCTGCTGGTGCTGGGCACGAAGAAGGGCTGAGCTGTTCCCGGCTGTCATTGCGGACTTGATCCGCAATCCATGTCTTCAACGAGTCAGATCGGGCTAGCGCGGCGCGACCGGGCCGTCCGGCTCGGCAATGATGCGCTGGCTGTCTCGCGATGCGGGGACCACCTGCGTCAAGCCGGAAGAGGGCGACGGAATCGTCTGGATGGGCTGCGGCGATGAGTAGCTCGGTGGAACCGGCCTCTCAACCGGGCGCGTCTCTGCCGGGCGTGTGTCGATGGGCTGCGACGGCTGCAGCGGCGGCACGACAACCACCTGTGCAGGTCGCTCGACACGGGCCGTGCCGTCAGGCGGGGTGAAGCGACGGTAGTCGCCGGAAGGCGGTGCATCGCCCGGACGCGGAAAGCTGCGCTGGTCCCTCGGGTCGCGCTGGATCTCGCGCTGCTGGTACTCACCTCGCGGCTGGTACTCACCGCGCTGCGGATAGTCGCGAGCTTCGCGCGGCGCGTTGCTGTACTCGCGGATCACATATTCGCGCGGCTCCGCGACAGGCACGCGCTGCGACGGCTGGATCAGCTCACCTTGCCCCTGCGACAGCGGCGGCACCACGACGACCGTCGATTCGCCAGACTCTCTCGCGGGTTGCTGAACCGGCACCGAATCAACCGTGATGGTCGGCTGCTCCACCGGTGCCTGGAACACGCTGTTCAGCCAGTCGTTCATCCGGTCCAGCACGTTGGTTTCCTTGGGTGCTGCGAACACCGCCTTCGTGTCCACGATCTTCGCCTTCATCGACTGCTGCACAAAATCACCCACGATATTGAGCGCGTTGCGCGAGCCCTGTCCCCATTCGTCGCCCATCGTGATGCGGTTGTCGTTGAACCCGACCCATGCGCCCGACACAATGTTCGGGTGCATCAGGATGAACCAGCCGTCGGTGTTGTCCTGGGTGGTGCCGGTCTTGCCCGCCACGTCCCCCTGTATGCCGAAGCGCGCGCGGATACCGATGCCCGTGCCCTTGTCGATGGCGCTGCGCAAGACATCCAGCAGCGTCTGCGCCGCGGCGGTCGCCAGGCCCTGTTGCGCCCCCTTGGGGTTGAAGGCTTCGATGACGTTGTTGTCGCGATCGCCGACGCTCACCACCAGGAACGGTTCCACATACTGGCCGTTGTTGGCGATCGTGCTGTAGGCGCTGACCATTTCCTTGAGCGTCACGGGGCTGGTGCCCAGCGCCAGCGATGGAACCACATCGAGCTTGCTCTCGCGCACACCCATGTCGTAGGCCACCTTGGCGACCCGGGACGGCCCGACCTGTTGCATGACCTGGGCGGTGATGGTGTTCTTGGACTGCGCCAGGCCGTCGCGAACGGTCATCGGCGCGTTGGTCGAGCCGTGCATGTCGGTGGGCTTCCAGACCGTGCGCGCGTCGATGCGTATTTCGACCGGGCCATCCATGAATGTCTGCTGCGAGCTCATGCCCTGCTCGAATGCCGCGCCGTACACGAACGGCTTGAAGGTGGAGCCGGGCTGGCGCCGGGCCTGCTGGACATGGTCGAACTGGTCCTTGCGAAAGTCGCGGCTGCCGACCCATGCGCGGATCTGGCCGCTGCTGGGGTCCATCGCCAGGAAGGCGGATTGCAGGGTGGTCTTGGACGTCCAGAGTGCCTTCATCACCTCGGCATCGCCCTGCACGCGCTTGAGTGCTTCGGCATCGGCGAGCCCCGCTTCGCGGGCTTCACGGTACTGCGCGCTTTCGCGTGTGAAGGTGTCGAGCAACTGCTTGTTCGCGCCCATGCGCTTGCCCCAGGCGTTGTCCGCAAAAACCTGCAGCTTGTCCGACTGGCGTGTGACGGCCTCGGTGGCCAGTTGCTGCAAGCGTGAGTCGATGGTCGTGCGCACGACCAGCCCGTCGGCGTAGATGTTGTAGCCCTTCTCGTCAGCCCATGAGATCAGCCAGCGGCGCAGCTGCTGCGTGAGGTGAGGCGCCAGGCCCAGGTCCTCGTTCTGGCGCTCGAAGTTCAGGCCCAGCGGTCGCGCCTTGAGCGTGTCGAACTCGGCCTGCTTGATCTTGTCGAACTTCACGAGCTGCTGCATCACCGTGTTGCGGCGTGCGACCGCGCGCTCGGGGTTGAGCACCGGGTTGTAGTAGCTCGTGCCCTTGAGCATGCCGATCAGCGTCGCGCCTTCCAGCACGTCGAGCTGCCTGGCCGGCTTGTCGAAATACGTCTGCGCCGCCATCTCGATGCCATACGCGTTGTAGAGGAAGGGCACCGTGTTCAGGTACATCTCCAGGATCTCGTCCTTGGAGTAGATGCGTTCGATCTTCAGCGCTGTGATCGCTTCCTTGACCTTGCGGGTCACGGTCTGGGAGCGGCCAATGTCCTCGGGAAACATGTTGCGCGCGAGCTGCTGCGTGATGGTCGAGCCGCCCTGCACCGAGCCGGTCATGGTCTGGTAGACAGCCGATGCGGTGCGGCGCAGGTCAAGTCCGCCATGCTTGTAGAAGCGATGGTCTTCGGTGGCCAGCAGTGCGTTGACGACGGTTGGCGAAATGGCATCGAGCTTGACCCATTCGCGGTTGATGCGCTTGAACTGCGCGAGCTCCTTGCCGTCGGCGCTCAGCACGACGGTGGGCTTGTCGGCGCGAACCTTCTTGATGTCGGCGATGCTGGGCGTGAACGGGATCAGCACCAGGATGTAGGCCGCGACCGCTGTGGCGAAGAATGCCGGCACGATGACCAGCAGCCATGCGGGGCGGCGCCGGAGCTTGCCGTAGAGCGCCAGTACAAGCGCTTGAAGTCGCGCCCAGACGTTGAGGAAAAATGTTTTCATGGTGCGCCTGACAATTTAGGCGGCGCACCGGTTCAGGGGTGTAGGACGCGAGCGCGACAGTAACGGGTGGATTGCCCGCAAATCGGGGGGCTTGTCATGCCGGGCTCGATCCGGCATCCACCGCGAAGCGGCGACCGCGCCAGATCACAGATGGATTGCGGATCAAGTCCGCAATGACAGTCAAAGGGCTGTCATGCCGGGCTCGACCCGGCATCCACCGCGAAGCGGATACTGCGCTCGATCAGACGTTGTTGATCGACACAGCCCGCGCGTTCAGGTAAGCGTCCATGGCTTCCGGTCCGCCTTCGGAGCCGTAGCCCGAATCCTTCACGCCGCCGAACGGCATTTCGGCCGATGGCAGGGCGGGCATGTTGATCCAGAGCATGCCGACTTCCATGCGGCGGGCCAGCAGGTCCGAGTTCTTCAGCGAGCGCGTGAACGCATAACCGGCCAGGCCAAACGGCAGGCGATTGGCTTCGGCAATCGCGTCTTCCAGCACGTTGAAGCTGCGAATCGCGGCCATCGGGCCGAACGGCTCGTCGTTGAACACCTTGGCGTGCAGCGGCACGTCGGTCAGGATCGTGGGCTGCCAGAAGTTGCCTTCGCTGCCGATGCGTTCGCCGCCGTGGGCCACCGTGGCGCCGTGCTTGACGGCATCGGCGGTGAACTCGGCCATCGCGGTCACGCGGCGCGGATTGGCCAGCGGGCCCATCGTGGTGCCTTCGGCAGCGCCGTCGCCTACCTTCAGGCCCTGCGTGTACTTGATGAGCGCCGCAGCGAAATCGTTCTTGATGCTTTCATGCACCAGGAATCGAGTGGGCGAAATGCAGACCTGGCCGGCATTGCGGAACTTGGCCGCGCCTGCAGACTTGACCGCCAGTGCGACATCGGCGTCTTCTGCAACGATCACGGGGGCGTGGCCGCCGAGCTCCATCGTCACGCGCTTCATGTGCTTGCCGGCCAGCGCGGCCAGCTGCTTGCCCACGGGCGTGGAGCCGGTGAAGGTGATCTTGCGGATGATCGGGTGCGGGATGAGGTAGTTGGAGATATCAGCCGGGTTGCCGTAGACCAGGCCCAGCACGCCATCGGGCAGGCCTGCATCTGCAAATGCGCGTATGAGTTCTGCGGGGGCTGCCGGGGTTTCTTCCGGGGCCTTGACGATCATCGAACAGCCGGTGGCGAGCGCTGCGGCCATCTTGCGAACGACCTGGTTGATCGGGAAGTTCCACGGCGTGAAAGCAGCCACGGGGCCGACCGGGTCCTTGAGCACCATCTGGCGCGTCGTGAGGTTGAAGCGCCCCGGCACGATGCGGCCGTAGACACGCAGGCCTTCGTCGGCGAACCATTCGATGATGTCGGCGGCAGCCATGGCTTCGCCCTTGGCCTCGACCAGTGGCTTGCCCTGTTCCTGGGTGAGCAGCAGACCGATCGCGCCGGCGCGTTCACGCATCAGCGCAGCGGCCTTGCGCATGATCTTGTTGCGCTCGATCGGGGGCATGTCGCGCCACTTCTCGAAGCCCTTTTGCGCAGCTGCCAGTGCGCGGTCCAGGTCGGCGATTTCGGCGTGCGCGACGCGACCGATTTCAGCGCCGGTGGCCGGGTTGAACACGGCGAGCGATTTGCCGCCGGCAGCGTCCTGCCACTTGCCGTCGATGAAGAGTTGTGTGTTGGGGTAGGTCATGGGAAGAGTCCTCGGGGAGCGGGCGAAAGAAGCTATTTTGAGGCAATCGGGGATGGGGTGCTGCGGGGTGGGAATTGCGGCGGCTGTCGGTGAATGGCTGTCATTGCGCATTTGATCCGCAGTCCATGTCTTCGAGGGCCGTTGCCGCTGCGCGGTGGATGCCGGGTCAAGCCCGGCATGACAGCCGGATTTCAGGCGCCGCATCGCGCTGGCAACGCGAGCCACTCACTTCACCGCATCCGCCAGCCTCGCCAGCAAAGGCTCGATCGCCGACAGGTCCACCGGCTTCGTCAGGTGTTCGTCGAACCCCGCCTCGCGCGACTTGCGGCGGTCTTCCTCGCCGCCCCAGCCGGTCAGGGCCACCAGCAACGTGCGGCTGAACCTCGGGTCGGCGCGCAGCAACTTTGCCACTTCATAGCCGGTCAGCCCCGGCAGGCCGATATCGAGCAGGATCACATCGGGTTCGAACGCACGCGCGGCGTCGAGCACTGCACGTCCATCGAACACGGCGCGCGTGCGGCGGCCCGTCATTTCGAGCACGGTGGCCAGGGTCTCGGCGGCATCGACGTTGTCGTCCACCACCAGCACCTTCAAGCCGGAGTTCACCGGCGTCTCGGGCTCCGTCATGCGCGGCGCAGCCTGCGGCGCCGGCTGAAGCAGACACGGAATGCGAACCGTGAACGTGCTCCCCTTGCCAGGTCCATCGCTCGCGGCGGTCACCGTGCCGCCGTGCATCTCCACCAGGCTGCGCACCAGGTACAGACCAATCCCCAGGCCGCCTTGCGAGCGATCGAGCGTGCGCCCCACCTGCGTGAAAAGTGCGAACACCTTCTCCTGCATCTGCGCAGGAATGCCCACGCCGTTGTCCGAGACCTCGATGACGGCCAGGTTGGCTTCCTGGTGCGCCGCCACGCGGATATGGCCGCCGGACGGCGTGTACTTGGCCGCGTTGTTCAGCAGGTTTCCCAGAGCCTGTGCCAGGCGCGTGGCGTCGGCCATCAGCTCGATCGGCGACGGCGACAGTTCCACCGTGAGCGCATGGCCGCGCGCCTCGATGGCGGGCCGGCTGATCTCCACCGCGCTTTCCACCGCCGTGGCCAGACTCATGCGCGAAGTCTCCAGCCGGATCTTGCCGCTGTTGATGCGCGAGATATCGAGCAGGTCGTCGATGAGCCGGATCATGTGAACCAGCTGCCGCTCCATCGTCTCCCGGGCGCGTGCCGACGCAGGGCCGTTGGCCTTGTCCTTCTTCAGGATCTCCAGGCCGGTGCGGATGGGGGCGAGCGGATTGCGCAGTTCGTGCGCGAGCGTTGCAATGAATTCATCCTTGGCGCGATTGGCCTCTTGCAGGACCTGCTCGGCCCGCTTGCGCTCGCTCACGTCGATGACCGAGCCTGCCATTCGAAACGCCTGTCCGAGCGCGTTCTTTTGCGCCATGCCGTTGATGAGAAACCAGCGCCACTCGCCCGACTTCAGGCGCAGGCGGCACTCGACCTGGTAGGGCTGCTCGTCGCTCAGGTGCAGCCGCAGCGCCTCGCGCGCGATCTCCAGGTCTTGCTCGTTCATGACATTCGCGAGCGAAGACGGCAGGTCTGGAAATTCCAGCGCGGTGTAGCCAAGCAACTGCCGCAGACGCGGCGAGTAGAACATCGTATGGGCCAGCATGTCCCAGTCCCAGAGACCCGCGCTCGACCCACGCACGGCAAGCTGGTAGCGCTCGTCGCTGGCACGCAGTGCGGCCACGGCTGCTTCCAGCGTTTGCGCACGCCGCCCGAGCTCGTCGAGCATGGAATTGAACACGTTCACCAGGTCGCCGATCTCGTCTTCGCTGGTGCGCTCCGCACGCAGGTCGAAGTTGGGTCCCCGCTGGATGCGGCGCGCCACGTCGCTGATCTGCAGGATGGGCTCGGTCACCATGCGCTGCATGCGGTTGGACCAGACCAGCGCTCCTGCCAGGGCCATGGTCAATATCAAGGTGAGAACACCCAGATATTCCAGCGCGCGGTCCAGCAGGTCATGGCGCGCCTGCAGGTAGACCATGCCCACCTGCTCGCGATTGGAAAGCACCGGGCGCCACACATGGACCCAGGTCCGGTCGAAGGCCAGGCCAATCGGTTGCGCCTGGGCGGGCAGGGCGCTGCCCACGGCTTCGGGGGCCTGGTAGGCGGCGAACACATCGCCCCTGGCGCCAAACAGCACGGCCGCCGTGACATTGGGTTTCGCGCGCAGCACGCGCAGGTTTTCCGAAGCCACTTTCGAGTCGTCGAAGGCGAGCGCGGGCCCGCTGACCAGTCCCATGATGTCGGCCTGCGTGATCAGGTCGGTTTCCATCGCAATCATCTGGCTGCGGGTGTCGAAGACCACCAGCGCGATGCCGGCAATCATCAGCGCGAGCATCGTGGTCGATGTGAGGATCAGGTTGAGCTTTTGCCGTATCGAACGGATGGCGGGGAATTTCAACGCAGCCCCCCATCGATGAATTGCGCCACGGCAAGCAGGCGCGCACTGAGCCGCAGCTGGTGCCTTTCGGCTGCTGCGAGCGATGCCGAAAAACGCACCCTGCCGCCCTCCGACGAAAAGTTGATGACGCTGCCGGCCTGCAAGCCCTGCGCCTGGCTGGTCACGATCAGCACCGGACCCCTGATGCTCTGGATGAGTTCGCGCAGGCGCGAATCGCGGCGCGGGCCCAGGTAGAGCACATGCACCCCTGCCGGGACTGCGCCTTCGGCGATCTTGCGCACGACCACGGGCCGCTCGTCCACGGTTCGTCCGGTGACCAGTTGCTCCAGGTCGGCCTGAAATTCATCGTCGTCCGACACGCCGATCACCAGCGGCTGGCCGGGGCGCGCGAATGCGCTGGCGGGCCATTCGACAAAGCTTGCGAACTTGACCAGGAAGGCCGCCTTGATGCTGCTTTCGCGCGGCGATGCTGTCGCCTGCGACCACGACTCCTGCGCGGCCACGACAAAGGCAAGCAGGACAATCGCCGCCATGCGAAGCAGCGCGGCCGCAGGCCAAGGATGAGCAGGTCGCGCGGCAGTCAAGGGTGTGGTGTTCAAGTGCGCCCCAGTATAAAAGGCGCTGGGCGCGCGTGGGGGCGATGGTAATTTTACCAAGCGCATGCTTGCTAAAAATAAAGGCCTCTGCTAACGTCTTTCGTATGCAAGCCGCCATCACCGAACCTGCTGCGCTGCCCAAGCGCCCTCGGGGCCGGCCGCGCAAGACACCGGAAGAGCAAGGTGACGGCAACCGGCGCGGTGAGCTGCTGCGAACAGCAGCGCGCCTGTTTCGCCGAAAAGGATTCGACGCCACCAGCACCCGCGACATCGCCGCGGCCGCCGGCATGCGCAGCGGCTCGCCGTTCTATCACTTCAAGAGCAAGGGCGCGCTGCTGTTCGCGGTGATGGATGAGGGCATGCGCTCGGCCATTGCGCGGCAGGGCAAGGCAATCGAACTTGCTGCCGCGCTGCAACCCGACAGCGCGCAGCTGCTGCGCCTGCTCATCCGCAATCACTTCGACGTGTTGCTCGGCCCAGGCAGCGATTTCATTCCGGTCCTGCTGTACGAGGCGAGGTCCATCACGCCGCGCCAGCGCACGACCATTGCCGCGTTGCAGGGCCAATACGAAGCGCCGTGGATGCCGGTGCTCCAGGCGCTGCACGACAGTGGCCGGCTGCGCGCCGAGGTCAAGCTCGCGCGCCTTCTGATGTTCGGTGCCCTGAACTGGTCGGCGCAGTGGTACGACAGGCGCAAAGGGGCCACACTCGACGAGCTGGCCGACAGCGCGGTCAAACTCTTTATTGGAGATGAATCATGAGCGAGCACTACCGCTCGGTTTTTGCGCCGGGAATCTTCCACAGCAAGATCGTCATGGTCACCGGCGGCGGCTCGGGCATAGGCCGCTGCATTGCGCACGAGCTGGCATCCCTGGGCGCACATGTGGTGCTGGTGGGCCGCAAGCTGGAGAAATTGCATGACGTGGCCAGTGAGATCGTGGCCGACGGCGGCCGCGCCAGTTTCCATGCGTGCGACATTCGCGATGAGGCGGCCGTCAGGACAACAGTGACGGCCGCTCTCGCCGTGCACGGAAAGATCGACGGCCTCGTCAACAACGCAGGCGGCCAGTACATCACGCCCCTGGAAAAAATCAGCGCCAAGGGCTGGGACGCGGTGATCGCAACCAACCTCACCGGCGGCTTCCTGATGGCGCGTGAGTGCTACCTGCAGTCCATGCAGGCGCAGGGCGGCAGCATCGTGAACATCGTTGCCGACATCTGGGGTTCGATGCCCAGCATGGGCCACAGCGGGGCTGCACGCGCCGGCATGGTGAGCCTGACGGAGACAGCTGCCGCCGAATGGGCGCACAGCGGCGTGCGGGTGAACGCAGTGGCACCCGGCTACATCGCATCGAGCGGCATGGATCACTACCCCGAGGACGCCGGGCCCATGCTGCGCGAGATGAGCAAGACGGTGCCGCTGGGCCGGTTCGGCACCGAGGCCGAGACGTCGGCGATGGTGGTGTTCCTGCTCAGTCCGGCTGCATCGTTCATCAGCGGCGCGACCATGCGTGTCGACGGCGCGAGGCCGCAGGTTCGCCAGGGCTGGCCGATGCAGATGCCCGATGACAGCGCGATGCAGCGCGAGGCCATCCGCCCGTTCAATGGATTTCATCGCGCGACAGTGCCAAAGGTGTTCCAGAAGTGACCGCATACGAATCAAGCTGGAATGCGATGGGCGCTGTCGCACAGGAGCGGCGCGCGGCGATGCTTGCGCGCGTGGACCGCTTGCGCAAACTGGAGGAGCGCTCGGCGCAGGCTTCGGCGCGATCGAAGCCGGTCTTCGACAAGCGCGGGCAGTTGTTGCCGCGTGAACGCGTGGCGCTGGTGCTCGATGCAGGCGCGCCGTGGATACCCCTGTGCACCATGGCGGGGTACATGCATGACATCAAGGACCAGGCGATCTCGGTGCCCGGCGGCGGCATCGTCGCGGGCATCGGTTTCGTGAGCGGCGTTCGATGCATGGTGGTCGCCAGCGATTCTGGAATTGACGCGGGTGCGATACAGCCGATGGGGCTGGAAAAGATCTTGCGCGTGCAGGAGATCGCACTGGAAAACAAGCTGCCCTTCGTGCACCTGGTGGAAAGCGCGGGCGCCAACCTGATGCGCTATCGCGTCGAAGGTTTTGTGCAGGGCGGCGCGCTGTTTCGCAACCTCGCGCGGCTGTCTGCTGCGGGCATTCCCGTCATCACCGTGCAGCATGGGTCGGGTACTGCAGGCGGTGCGTACATGCCGGGGCTGTCGGACGTGGTGGTGATGGTTCGCAATCGCTCGCGTGCGTTTCTTGCGGGGCCGCCGCTGCTGATGGCAGCGACAGGGGAGGCTGCAACCGAGGAGGAGCTGGGCGGCGCCGAGATGCACACCTCGGTGTCGGGGCTGGGGGAGTATCTGGCCGAGGATGACCGTGAGGCACTCGGTATTGCGCGTGAAATCGTGGCGCAGCTAGCCCCCACCCTGGCCCTCCCCCAGCGGGGGATGGGACCTGACTTTCTCTCTCCCCCGCTGGGGGAGGGTTGGTGTGGGGGCATGCCCCTGTTCGACAAGGAAGAACTCCTCACCCTCATGCCCGTCAACCTGCGCGAACCCATCGACATGCGTGAAGTCATCGCGCGCATCGTTGACGGATCGCAGCTGCTCGAATTCAAGCCGCTCTACGGCGCGGCCACCGTCTGCGTGCAGGCGCGTATCGAAGGCCGCGGCGTCGGCATCATCACCAACAACGGCCCCATCGATGTCGCTGGCGCCAACAAGGCAGCGCACTTCATCCAGTGGATGTGCCAGCTGGGCCACCCGATCATCTACCTGCAGAACACGACCGGCTACATGGTCGGCAAGGAAAGCGAGCAGGGCGGGATGATCAAGCATGGCAGCAAGATGATCCAGGCCGTGACCAACGCGAATGTGCCCCAGATCACGATCCAGTGTGGCGCGTCGTTCGGCGCAGGCAACTACGGGATGTGCGGACGCGGCTATGCGCCGAGATTTCTCTTTAGCTGGCCGGGCGCGAAGACGGCGGTGATGGGCGGCGAACAGGCGGCGCGCACCATGCAGATCGTCACCGAGGCCGCGCTCGTTCGCAAAGGGATTGAACCGGACCCGGAAAAATCGAAAGCGCAGTTCGACCAGATCGTGGCGATCTTCGAGTCGCAGTCCGATGCGTTCCATACGTCCGCGCTGCTGCTGGACGACGGCGTGATCGATCCACGCGATACGCGGGACGTGCTGGCGCAGTGTCTGGCGATGTGTGCCGAAGCGCAAGTGAAGAAGTTGCGGCCGATGCAGTTTGGGGTGGCGCGGATGTGAGGCTGGCAAGCGTCGCACGTCAAGCGTGCCTCGTTTAGGGTTGTCATGCCGGACTCGATCCGGCATCCACCGCGAAGCGGACGCGGCGCCCGAGCAGAGATGGATTGCGGATCAAGTCCGCAATGACAGCCGGGGTAGGACAGCCAACGAAAGAACAACGGAGACCTGGAATGAAATTCACGCACGAGCATCACGAGATCCAGAAAACCCTCAAGCGGTTTATCGACGAGGAAATCAATCCGCATGTCGATGAATGGGAAGCAGCCGAAATCTTCCCCGCGCACCAGGTCTTCAAGCGCCTGGGAGACCTGGGCCTGCTGGGTCTGACCAAGCCCGAGGCCTATGGCGGCGCGGGCCTGGATTATTCCTATGCGATGGCGATGGCCGAATCGCTTGGGCACATCGAATGCGGGGGCGTGCCGATGGCGATTGGCGTGCAGACCGACATGGCAACGCCAGCGCTTGCGCGCTTCGGCAGCGACGAACTGCGCAAGGAGTTTCTCGCGCCTGCGATTGCGGGTGACATGGTTGCATGCATCGGCGTGAGCGAGCCGGGCGCGGGAAGCGATGTCGCGGGCATCAAGAGCCGCGCGGTCAAGGACGGCGATGACTACCTCATCACCGGGCAAAAGATGTGGATCACCAACAGCTTGCAGGCCGACTGGATGTGCATGCTGGTCAACACCGGCGAGGGCCCGGTGCACAAGAACAAATCGCTTGTGATCGTGCCCATGCGCGATGGACCCAACGGCAAGCTCACCAAGGGCATATCGGTCGCGCAGAAGATCCGCAAGATCGGCATGAACTCGTCGGACACCGGCCTCATCTACTTCGACGAAGTGCGCGTGCCGCAGCGCAACCTCATCGGCACCGAAGGCCAGGGCTTCATCTACCAGATGCAGCAGTTCCAGGAAGAGCGCCTGTGGGCCGCGGCGAGTTGCCTGCAGTCGCTCACCAACTGCATCCAGTGGACGATCGAATGGGCGCAAGAGCGCAAGCTGTTTGGAGCGACCCTGGCCGACCAGCAGTGGGTGCAGTTCAAGCTGGCCGAGATGAAGACCGAAGTGGAGAGCCTTCGCGCGCTCACCTATCGTGCGGGCGAGTTGTACGTGGCGGGTGAGGATGTGCTGGAACTCGCCTCGATGGCCAAGCTGAAAGCGGGGCGGCTCAATCGCATCGTGCCCGACGGTTGCCTGCAGTTTTGGGGCGGCATGGGCTACACATGGGAAAACAAGGTTTCCCGCATGTTCCGCGACGGACGCCTGGGCTCCATCGGAGGCGGCGCGGATGAAGTGATGCTGGGCATCCTCGCGCGAATCATGGGCGTCGCCAAGAAGCCGCGTCCCCAGTGAAATTCAACAAACTGCTCATCGCCAATCGCGGCGAAATCGCGCGGCGCATCATTCGCACTGCGCATCGTCTGGGCCTGCAGACCGTCGCGGTGTACTCCGATGCAGACGCTCATGCCTTGCATGTGCGCGAAGCCACGCAGTCGATTGCGCTGGGGGGCAACGCATCGGCCGATTCGTACTTGCGCATCGACAGGATCATCGATGCGGCAAAGGCGAGCGGCGCCGATGCCGTGCATCCCGGTTATGGCTTTTTGAGCGAGAACGCGGACTTCGCGCAAGCCGTGATCGACGCAGGCCTGGTCTGGGTGGGACCGCCGCCGGCGGCGATTCGCGCGCTGGGCAGCAAGTCGTCAGCCAAGCAGCTCGCGCAGACAAGGGGCGTGCCCTGCCTGCCCGGCTACTTCGGGCAAGACCAGTCCGATGAACGTCTTGAAGCGGAAGCGACGGCTATCGGCTATCCGTTGATGGTGAAAGCCGCTGCAGGCGGAGGCGGTCGCGGCATGCGGCTGGTGACGCAGCCTTCGCAGTTGCTGGCGGCCATTCAAAGCGCGCGTTCCGAAGCGCAGGCCGCATTCGGCTCCGGCGAATTGCTGCTGGAGCGCGCATTGCTGCGGCCGCGTCATGTGGAGTTGCAGGTGTTTGCCGATACGCACGGCAACTGCATCACGCTGGGCGAGCGCGATTGTTCGGTGCAGCGCAGGCACCAGAAATTGATCGAGGAATCGCCCAGTCCCGCAGTCGATGCGCCCATGCGCGAACGCATGAGCCGCAGTGCCGCAGAGCTTGCACAGTCGGCAGGCTATGTGGGCGCGGGCACGGTGGAGTTTCTGGTGGAGACGTCGGCAGAAACCGGTGCGTCCGAATTTTTCCTGATGGAAATGAATACGCGCCTGCAGGTTGAACACCCGGTGACCGAAGCGGTGACGGGCCTCGATCTGGTCGAGTGGCAACTGCGCGTCGCGCAGGGTGAGCCGCTGCCGCTCAAGCACTACCAGGTGAAGCTGCAGGGCCATGCGATTGAAGTGCGCATCTGCGCCGAAGACGAAAACTTTGTCCCTCGCACCGGCACGGTCTCGCATTTTCTCCCTCCTCCCTTGGGGGAGGGCTGGGGTGGAGGCACGCGCTTCGATCACGCCATCTTCAAAGGCATGGAGATCACCCCTCACTACGACTCCATGCTCGGCAAACTCATCGCCCATGCACCGACGCGCGAAGGCGCCATCGACCAACTTGCCAACGCGCTCGACCGTCTCGAAATCCTGGGCGTGCCCACGAACCGGCGCCTGCTTGCTGCGTGCCTGCGTCATGAAGTCTTTCGCTCCGGTCACGCATTGATTCCGTTTCTCGAAGAACACGCCAGCGAACTGCGCGAGCAACTGGCCGCCCAGGAGCGCGCGGTGGTGGCCGAGGCATTTCGTGCGGCGCAGTTCGCGGGTTCGGCGTCTTCGCTCGCGTGTCCTTTCCCGCGTCCTGTGCGATTTCGTCATCGTGGTGAAGTGGCCGAACTGCCACCGGCGCAGCATGGCGAGCGGCCCATGCGCGTGTCGGCGGTTGCGCTGGCCGGGGGTGGCTGGCACGTGCAGGCCGGTGCGGTCGATCTGGTGGTGGAAGACGCCTCGTTCGAGCCTTCCAATCGCGGGGGTCGCAGGGCGGCCGCGCTCGAATTGCGCGCGCCCTTCAACGGCAAGGTTGTGGCGGTGAAGGCGCAGGCGGGCATGAGCGTTTCGCGCGGCGACACCTTGGTCATTGTGGAGTCGATGAAGCTGGAGCATGCGCTGGCGGCTTCCAGGGATTGCGTCGTCAAGGCTGTGCATGTGGAGCCCGGCCAGCAGGCGGGCACGTCGCAGTTGCTGGTGAGTTTCGAGGCCGCGTCGTGACCAGCGAGGAAGCCAGCGACCTTGAAGCGCTGACCGATTCGGTGCGCCGATTCACGCTCGACCGCATCGCGCCACACATTTCGAAATGGGACGAGGCGGGCGAATTTCCGCGCGAGTTGTACCGTGAAGCGGCGGCGATGGGCTTGCTGGGCATGGGTTATCCAGAGGCGCTGGGTGGTACGCCAGCGCCCTATGCCTTGCGCAATGCGGTCTCCGAAACCATGGCCCGGTACAGCGGCAGCGGCGGACTGCTCGCAAGCCTGTTCTCGCTCAACATCGGCCTGCCGCCGGTGCTGCGCTACGGTTGCGACGCGTTGCAGCAGGAGGTGATTGGGCCGGTTCTGGCAGGCGACAGGATCGCTGCGCTCGCCATCACCGAGCCGGGTGCCGGCTCCGATGTGGCGAGCTTGCGCACGACAGCGCGACGGGACGGCGACGAGTGGGTCATTCACGGCGAGAAGGTGTTCATCACCTCGGGCATGCGGGCCGACTGGATCACGATGGCGGTGCGAACCGGCGAAAGCAAGGGCGCCAGCGGCCTCTCGCTCATCGTCGTGCCGGGCGACGCAGCGGGGCTTTCGCGCACGCGCCTGGACAAGATGGGCTGGTGGTGTTCGGACACTGCGCACCTGCGCATGGACGGTGTGCGCGTGCCGTCTCGCAACCTGCTGGGCGAAGCGGGCAGCGGCTTTCGGATCATCATGACCAACTTCAATGGCGAGCGGCTGGGCATGTCGGCGATGGCGCTGGGCTTTGCGCAGGCCTGCTACGACGAGGCGCTGGACTGGGCCCGCCAGCGGCAGACCTTTGGCAACGCGCTGGTCGAGAAACAGGTGATCCGCCACGCGCTCGTGGACATGCAGATGCGCATTGCTTCGACCCGTGCGTGGCTGCGCGAGGTGACGCAGATGGCCGACGACGGCAAGCTCGAATCCGACGCTGATTGCGTGGCGCAGGTGTGCATGCTCAAGAATCATTCCACGCAAACCATGCAGTTCTGCGCCGACCAGGCCGTGCAGATCCTGGGCGGCATGGGATTCATGCGCGGCACGAAGAGCGAGCGCATCTACCGCGAAGTCAAGGTGATGATGATCGGCGGCGGCGCGCAGGAAGTGATGAAGGACCTCGCAGCGCGACAATTTGGCCTATGAAGAGCAAACCCAGCACCAACAAGCCGATCGAGTTCGAACCTGAGTTCATTGATGGGTTGAAGGACATTTTCGAGAACAAGATCGTGTTCAACCGCGTCCTGGGCTTGAAGATCACCAGCCTGAAACCCGAGCAGGTGATTGGCCGCATCGTGATGAAGCCCGAACTGGTCGGTCACTTTTCGCATGCGCGGTTGCATGGTGGGGTGATCAGCGCTGCGCTGGACGCATTGGGTGGTCTCGCGGTGCTGGCCGCCGTCGGCGCGCGGCACATGGACGAAACGCCGGAGCAACGCCTGCATCGATTCGGCAAGCTCGGGACCATCGACCTGCGCATCGATTACCTGCGGCCCGCGCTGGGCGAAAGTTTTGAATTGCGGGCCGAAGTGATGCGCGTGGGCTCGCGTGTGGCATCGACTCGCATGGAGTTCTATGGGGCTGACGGGACGCTGATGTCGACCGGGGCAGGGGCGTACATCGTTTCCTGAATGGATGTCACGCTGGACTGAAATTGGCTGTCATTGCAGATTCCAAACCGGCTGTCATTGCGGACCCAAACCGGCTGTCATTGCGGACTTGATCCGCAATCCATGCCTGATCAGGCGCAGTCTCTGCTTCGTGGTGGATGCCGGATCAAGTCCGGCATGACAGCGAGTTCTTTCTGTCATTGCGGGCTCGACCCGCAATCCATGCCTGATCAGGCGCAGTCTCCGCTTCGCGGTGGATGCCGGATCGAGTCCGGCATGACAGCCATTCACGGTCCGCAATGACTGCGCTCCCTGTCAGGGCTGGGGCGGACGCCGCCTTCTGCGCCTGGGTGCGCGGGGCGCGTCTGAGACTGGGTCTTGCGGTGAACTCGCGGCTCGCTCGGAAACAGGCGTGCCTCGCTCGCGAACAGGCGTGCCTCGCTCGCGAACAGGCG
>NZ_JANU01000029.1 GCF_001044395.1 Caenimonas sp. SL110 | reverse complement strand
CCCTCTCCCGCAAGCGGGAGAGGGGGCAAAGTCCCTAGCCCCTGAGCGCCCAGTCATATGTGGTTCACGCGCGTCAGCCTCAAGAATCCCGTCTTTGCGACGATGGTGATGCTCGCCATCGTGGTGCTGGGCCTGTTTTCGCTCCAGCGCCTGAAGGTCGACCAGTTTCCCAACATCGACTTTCCGGTTGTCGTGGTGACCGCCGAGTACCCCGGCGCAGCACCCGAGATCGTCGAGAGCGAAGTCACCAAGAAGATCGAGGAAGGCGTCAATTCCATAGCCGGCATCAACGCGCTCACCTCGCGCAGCTATGAGGGCCAGTCGGTCGTCATCATCGAGTTCCAGCTCCACATCGACGGGCGCAAGGCGGCTGAAGATGTGCGCGAAAAGATTGCAGCGATCCGGCCCTTGTTTCGCACCGAAGTGAAAGAGCCACGCGTGCTGCGCTTCGATCCGTCCAGCCGCGCGGTGTGGTCGGTGGCGGTGCTGCCGGCCCCTTCGACAGGCTCAGGGCGAACCGCAGGTACCGCTGGCATGACGGCGATCGAGCTGACGAACTGGGCCGACCAGGTGCTCAAGAAGCGGCTGGAGAACGTGCGCGGCGTCGGCTCGGTCACGCTGGTGGGCGGCACCAAGCGCGAGATCAACATCTATCTCAACCCGGCGGCCATGGAATCGCTGGGCATCACGGCCGACCAGGTGGTCGCTGCCGTGCGCAACGAGAACCAGGACCTGCCCGTCGGCTCGATCCGATCGCTCACGCAGGAGCGCGTGGTGCAGATCGATGCCCGCATGCAGCGGCCCGAGGACTTCGGCCGCATCATCATCGCGCGCAAGGGCTCGGCGCCGGTGCGGGTCGACCAGGTGGCGCGCGTGGCCGATGGCGCCCAGGAAGTCGAGAGTCTCGCGCTCTACAACGGCGGCCGCACGCTGCTGCTGTCCGTGCAGAAATCGCAGGACGAAAACACCATCCAGGTGGTCGACGGCCTGAAGAAGACACTCGACGAAATGGCGGCGCAGCTGCCGCCCGGCGTGAAGCTCGAACCCATTGCCGATGGTTCGCGCCCCATCCGCGTCTCAGTCGAAAACGTGCGCCGCACGCTGATCGAAGGCGCCCTGCTCACGGTGCTGATCGTCTTTCTGTTCCTGAACTCATGGCGCTCGACAGTCATCACCGGGCTGACGCTTCCGATCTCGATCATCGGCACCTTCCTGTTCATGAACATGTTCGGCTTCACGATCAACATGATCACGCTGATGGCGCTGTCGCTGTGCGTGGGCCTGTTGATCGACGACGCCATCGTGGTTCGCGAGAACATCGTGCGCCATGTGCAGATGGGCAAGTCGCCCTTCCAGGCGTCGCTCGACGGCACGCAGGAGATCGGGCTCGCGGTGCTGGCGACCACCTTCTCCATCGTCGCGGTGTTCCTGCCGATCGGCTTCATGGGCGGCATCATCGGCAAGTTCTTCCATGAGTTCGGCATCACCATCGTGGCGGCTGTGCTGATCTCGATGTTTGTGAGCTTCACGCTCGACCCGATGCTGTCGTCGATCTGGCACGACCCGGAAGTCGAGCAACACGGCAAGACCGATCCCAACCGCAAGCAGTCCTTCTACGACCGCACCATCGGCCGCGTGACCGGCTGGTTCGATCGCTCCACCGAATCGCTCGCCGATGGCTATCAATCCATCCTGCGGTGGTCGCTCGGACACAAGCTGGTGACAGTGCTGATGGCGATTGCCGTCTTCGTCGTGAGCATCTTCATGGTGCCGCTGCTGGGCACCGAGTTCGTCCCCAAGGCGGACTTCTCCGAAACGTCCATCAGCTTCTACACACCCGTGGGTTCGTCGCTGGAGACCACCGAAGCCAAGGCGCGCCAGGTCGAATCCATCGTGCGTGAATTCCCCGAGGTGAGGTACACGCTGTCGACCCTGAACACCGGCAACGCGCAGGGAAAGATGTACGCGTCGATCTATGTGCGCATGGTCGATCGCAAGGATAGAAAACTCAGCGTCGATCAGATGTCGGGTGTGCTTCGCGAGAGGCTCAAGCAGGTGCCGGGCATCACCGTGACGCACGTCGGCCTGACCGATGCGGTGGGCGGCAACAAGCAGGTCGAGTTCTCGCTGCAAGGCCCGGACCTGAAGGAACTGGAGCGGCTGACGGCACTGGTCAATGAGCGCATCCGCACCGTGCCCGGCCTGGTCGATCTCGACTCCAGCGTCAAGCCCAACAAGCCGGTACTGGACATCGATGTCAAGCGCGATGCAGCGTCTGACCTGGGCTTGTCGGTTGCGCAGATCGCGGGTCCGCTGCGGACACTGGTCGCAGGCCAGACCGTGGGCAACTGGCGCGCGCCCGACGACCAGACCTACGACGTGAACGTGCGCCTGTCGCCCGATGCACGCAACTCACCCGAGGACCTGGAGCGGCTGCCGTTTGCCACCGGCACCAACGCCGATGGATCACCGCGCATCGTGCGGCTCAACCAGATCGCCACCGTGCGCGAATCAACCGGTCCCAACCAGATCAACCGCCGCGACCTCACGCGCGAAGTCGCGATCAACGCCAACGTGTTCAACCGTTCGGCCGGTGAAGTCTCCAACGACCTGCGCGCGGTGCTGGACACCATCAGCTTCCCGCCGGGCTACCGCTACCAGTTCAGCGGCTCCACCAAGAACATGGCGGAGTCGTTCGGCTACGCGGTCTCGGCGCTGGCGATGGGCGTGATCTTCATCTACATGATCCTGGCCAGCCAGTTCAGGAGCTTTTTGCAACCGCTGGCGCTGATGACCTCGCTGCCGCTGACGCTGATCGGCGTGGTGCTGGCCCTGCTGATGTTCCGCTCGTCACTGTCGATGTTCTCCATCATCGGCGTTGTCATGCTGATGGGGCTTGTGACCAAGAACGCCATCTTGCTGGTGGACTTCGCGATCCGCATGAGGGATGAAGGCATGGAACGCTCCGAGGCACTGCTGATGGCCGCCAAGGTGCGCCTGCGCCCCATCCTGATGACGACTCTGGCGATGATCTTCGGCATGGTGCCACTGGCCTTCGCGCTGACCGAAGGCTCCGAGCAGCGCGCGCCCATGGGGCAAGCTGTCATCGGCGGTGTCATCACTTCATCGCTGCTGACGCTGGTGGTGGTG
Organism: Caenimonas sp. SL110; assembly: GCF_001044395.1. Classification (GTDB taxonomy): domain Bacteria; phylum Pseudomonadota; class Gammaproteobacteria; order Burkholderiales; family Burkholderiaceae_C; genus Ramlibacter. The sequence goes on along the minus strand of NZ_JANU01000029.1, from coordinate 127,479 downwards.
CCGGTTGTGTATTGCTACCTCGATGACCTGGCGATGTGGGCGAAGCGCCGTTTCAGGCGCGCAGGCACCCAGGCCGCCGGCACCGGTTCCGGCGGCAGCGGCGCCCGGCCCCTGCCCGCCTCTAAAATCGACGGTTTGTCCTGAACCGTCCCGGATTGCCCATGACCGCCCCTTCCGACCTCGAACGCGCACGCTTCAACATGATCGAGCAGCAGATCCGCCCCTGGGATGTGCTGGACCTCGACATACTGGCCTTGCTGGCCGTATCCCGCCGCGAAAACTTTGTCCCGCTCGCCCACAAGGCGCTGGCATTCGTCGACATGCAGATCCCCTTGCTGGGTTCGGGCGATGCCGACATGCAGCAAGGCCGTAGCATGCTGGAGCCCAAGGTCGAGGCGCGCATCCTGCAGGACCTGCACATCCGCCCGACCGACAAGGTGCTGGAAGTCGGCGCAGGTTCCGGCTACATGGCCTCGCTGCTGGCCGCTCGGGCCCAACGCGTCATCTCGCTGGAGATCAACCCGGAACTCGCCCGCATGGCCCGCGAAAACCTGCAGCGCGCAGGCGTTTCCAATGCCGAAGTGCGCGAAGCCGACGGCTCCCGGGGTCTGTCAGGTGAAGCACCCTTCGACGTGATCGTGCTCAGCGGCTCGGTCGCCGAAGTGCCCCCTGCCCTGCTGGCGCAACTGAAGATCGGCGGCCGCCTGGCAGCCATCGTCGGCAACGAGCCGGTCATGCGCGCCACCTTCATCACCCGGGGCAGCGAGACGTCTTATACGACGACCCAGCCCTGGGACACCCTCGCGCCGCGCCTCGTGCATTTCCCCGAACCTTCGCGGTTCCAGTTCTAGGACCACCCCACATGATCGAGCAGGTCAGGCCCGCATCGCTACGCGACTGGATCGCCTCCCAGGGCGGCACTGCGCTGGTGCTCGATGTTCGCGAACCCGCGGAGCTGCAGGTGGCCCGCGTTGCGACCGAAGGCTTCAACGTCAAGACAATTCCAATGATGGACGTGCCGGCCCGGTTAGCCGAGCTCGATCCCGAACAGCCAGTAGCGGTGCTCTGCCACCATGGCGCGCGCAGCCAGCGCGTGGCCATGTTCCTGGCCGGCAACGGTTTCGCCAGCGTTGCCAACATCGCCGGCGGTATCGATGCCTGGTCACAGGAACTCGATGCGGCAGTCGCCCGCTACTGAATCCGGACAAACGAGCCAACCCAGGTCAAGGACTCACCCCATGAAATCGTCGCGGCCGAACCGCAGGTTCTTTCCAGATACCTCGAAGGTCACCTCTCCAGCCTCCGGCTGTCATTGCGGACCTGATCCGCAATCCATGTTCGATCAGGCGCAGTTGCCGCTTCGCGGTGGATGCCGGAGCAAGTCCGGCATGACAGCCGTGGGGTCCATGGCCGTTGTTGTACTCGCGGCTGCATTCGCGCAACCCGCCAACGCCGAGAACCTGCTGCAACTCTACGAATCGGCGCGCGCCTACGACGCCACCTGGCAATCGGCCAAGGCGCAATATGACGCCAACCTCTTTCGGGCCGAGCAGGCCAAGGCCGCGCTGCTGCCCACGGCAGGTCTTTCCGCCGGTGTGACGCGCTCCAATTTCGATAGCACGGTGCCTTCCATCGATCGCAGCTTCGGGACGCAAAGTGCAACCATCAGCGCCTCGCAGCCCTTGTTTCGCCCGGCCAACGTGGCGACATGGGAACAAGGCAAGCGTCAGGTGGAACTGGCACAGGCCGTCCTTTCGACCGCCAGCCAGGACCTCATCATCCGCGTGAGCCAGGCGTACTTCGATGTGCTGGCAGCCGGCGATACGCTGGCCTTCGTTCGCGCGCAAAAGTCTGCGGTCGGCGAGCAGCTGGCGTCGGCCAAGCGCAACTTCGAGGTCGGCACGTCCACCATCACCGACACCCGCGAAGCCCAGGCCCGTTTCGACCTGGTGATTGCGCAGGAGATCGCCGCCGAGAACGACCTGCGCGTCAAGAAGCTCGCGCTCGACTCGCTGGTCGGCAAGCCCGACGTGAAGCCCGATCCGCTGGTGCTGCCGGTCAATGTGCCCGGCCCGGTGCCGCCCGACGTGAACGTGTGGGTGCAACAGGGCGAAGAAAGCAGCCCGGCGATCCAGCAGGCCAAGACCGCCGTTGAGATCGCGCAGCTCGAAACCCAGAAGGCCAAGGCCGGCCACCTTCCCACGCTGGACCTGACGGCCAGCTACAACATCACCCGCAACCCGAGCGGCAATGTCAGCGTGCCCACCGGCACGCGCAGCAACAACGGCGCGATCGGGCTGGCGCTCAATGTGCCGCTGTTTGCAGGCTTTTCGACACAGAACCGCATCCGCGAAACGCTGTCGCTGGAAGAAAAGGCGCAAGCAGACCTCGAAGGCATCCGGCGCGCCATTGCGCAGGCCACCCGCACGGCGTTCTTCGGCCTTGTCTCGGGCCAGGGGCAGGTCAAGGCACTCGAAGCGGCCGAGGCATCCAGCCAGAGCGCGCTGGAGGCCAACCGCCTGGGCTACCAGGTCGGCGTGCGCATCAACATCGATGTGCTCAATTCGCAGAGCCAGCTGTTCCAGACCAAGCGCGACCTGGCGCAGGCCCGCTACAACGTGCTGCTGGGCCACCTGCGCCTGCGGCAGGCCAATGGCACCTTGCTGCCGGAAGACCTCGCACGCCTGAACACGCTGGTCGCGCCCGCGCGCTAGACCAGGTAGTCGATGCCGCTGGCCGCAAGGCCGGTGAATCCGATGTTGTCCAGGTTGTACGAAAGCTCGGACGCGAGCAGCACGAACTGCTCGCGGCTCACGGCGCCACTGTCGATCAGGCCCGAGTAGTACGCGAGGTCATTCGCGCTGGGTGCAACGCTGGCGATGCCCATGTACACCAGCGTCACCACGGCTTGCGCCGATGGGTTGGCACCCAGGATCAGCGCCAGCGCCCCGCCGGTCAGCACATCGAGCGGAAGGCCGCCATCCAGATAGCCGATGCCCACGCCGCGGAAATGCTCGCTGGCTGCAACCGACGCGCCGCCCACGGCACCGAGCACCTTGACCCAATCGCCCGCATTGCCGTCAAGATCGAAGGCCACCGACAAATCGTCGAACTGCATGCGCTCGATGTTCGCCAGCGTGTCGAAGCCCGAGATGCCGTCATGGGCCGTCACATAGCGATAGCCGAATGCCTCGGTCAGCGCATAGGCTGACTTCAGGCCCGCGAACACCGCCGTGTCGATGCCGTCGCCGCCATTCATGTCGTCGTTGCCCAGGCCGCCGGTGAGCTGGTTTGCGAGTGAGTTGCCGATCAGCACGTCATCGTGGTCGGACCCGACGGCCCGCTCTATCCAGGTGCCCAGGCCGATCGACAGGTTATCGACCGCGACCAGTCCCTGCGCCGTGACACCCACGCTGCTGCGATGGCCGGGCGTGAGGTCGAGCACCACACCAACCGACGAAGCGGATGCATCGAGGGTGTCGATGCCGCCATCGTCCAGCAGGCTGCGCTGGCCGTATGCGTCGTCGCCCACGCTGTGCACCGAGTTGCCCGTTGCCACTGCGGTCGTGCCGTACAGGTAGCGCAAGGCCGCTATGTCCATCACGCCCCAGTCGGCGCGAAAAAGGCCGTCGACCGACGGTGTATCGGACATCACGGTCAGGCTGGAGACGTCGTCTTCCTCGCGCCACTGCGCGGTCCAGGCATCGCCTACATCCACATTGCGCGGATGGCGCAGACCCAGGGCATGGCCGATCTCGTGCATCAGGGCGGCGTAGCCTTCGCTGCCCGCGGTGAGCACCACCATCGACTCCACGTCCATCCAGACGTCGCCAGGCGTTCCTGGCGTCACCGATGGCGCGTAGGCCACGCCCTTGGTCGCAGCCTGCTGGCTGATGCCAAAGCGCATCTGGCCGGCGGGACCGCTTGCTTCGTTGGTCTCCACAAAGCTGATGTGCGTCACAGCGCTGACCGACGCCAGGATCGCGCGCACCGTGTCGCGCTCTTGCGGCGTGAATGCGCGAAATCCCGCCGAGCCCATGCCCAGGGCTGGCGCCTGTTCCACGAAACTGAAGCTCACGGAGACGGCAGTGCCCACTGCACCCGGCGCGTTCCAGCGCTGCGCCGCAGCTGCCGTCAGCCCGACCTGCGCCAGGTCCAGCGGGTCGATGAACTCGCCGATGGCGTGATACGGCTGGTTCCAGTCGGAAGCGATGCGCTCTATATCGGTCAGGTCGATGCGGAAGTTGGCATCCAGCGGCGACGTGATGACCGCCGTGCGTCCATCGGTGGACACCTGGATATCGAACTCCTCGATCGAGCGCGGGCCGCCCGCGACCCACGGCAGCACCAGGTAGTCGATGCCGCCGCGCCCGTCTATCGTGTCGCGGCCGCCGCCGCCGCTGAAGCGGTTGGTTTGTGCGGTGCCGTAGAAGTGATCATTGCCGCTGCCGCCATGGGCATCGTCCACACCGACCAGCGTGTCGGTGCCGCCCCAGCCGTCGAACGCATAGCCCGCCTGCAGGTCGACCGTCGCGCCGTTCTGCGTATCCCAGTAGGCGACGGCCAGTGACCGCCACCAGTCGTCAGACGGCAACTGTTCGATGTAGTCATTGCCTGCGCCGCCGATGACCTGGCCCTGGTACATCTTGACGGTGTCGTTGCCAGCGAGCCCGAAGTAATTGATCCAGTCGTTGTCGATCGGCGCTGACTGGATGTAGACATCGGGCTGGGGAGTTCCGTTCACATCGCTCATGGTGGATTCCGGTTGTGCTTGTCCGTTGTCATGAGGCCATGAACCCGAGGTTCTTCAGCTGGAAATTGGCGAGATTCGGAAACACGTCCGGCACCTTCGCCGCTTCCAGCCCGAGCCACTGCATCAGCGTCGCACCCACCTGGTCGGAAGATGTCGTGGGCACGAAGCGCCCCTCGCCCGCGCGGTCGAAGTCGTCGATGCCGCCCAGCACCATCGACGGAAACTGCCCGTAGACCTGGCCGCCCGCAACCGCCCCGCCCATCACCCACCAGTTGTTGCCCCAGGAGTGATCGCTGCCGCCGCCCGATGCCGGCTTGAGCGTGCGGCCGAAATCCGACATCACCAGCGTCGTGACCTCCTGCCCGACGCCCGATGCGATGTTGGCCTGGTCGAATGCGGCCAGTGCGCCGGCCAGTTCCGCAAGCTGCGCGTCCTGGGTCATCGGTCCGCTGCCACGCTGGCCCGAATGGGTATCGAACGAGCCCCAGTTGACCAGGAACACCTGCCTGCGCAAACCCTGGCTGCGAAACACCGGCAGCACCGACGCCAGCGACCGGAGGTTGGTGCCCAGGTAGGTGTTGCCGAAATTGCCCTGCGGCGTCTGCGCCTGCAGCATGGCCTGCGTGATGAGCGTCGAGTCGCGCACGGCGCCGCCGAAGGTGCTGGAATATTCGGCTTCGTATTCATTGGCGAATTGCCACTGGGCCATGCGGTTGACTGTCTGCGTCCATTCAGCCGACGGCTGTGCCAGGTCGGCCGGGCCCCAGTAGCGCAAACCGCCTGCATTCATGAACGCCACCCGCGACTGGCGGCCCAGCACCAGCGTGCGCTGGTTGTCCATGGTGACGGCGTTGAGGTTGTTGCGAAGCGCCTGCGGAAGCATCTCGAGGGCACGTCCGGCCCAGCCGCTGCCATCTTCATCACCGCCCCAGCCCTGCTGCATCGCGACCTGGTCGCTGTGCGACAGCAAAAAAGGTGGCAGCGCGCCGGTGTGGTCGAGCACCTGCGCAGCAGTCGTTGGGGCGATGAGCGGTCCGGCATTGGCGATGAAGGCGAGCCGCTGCTGGTTGTAGAGCGTTGCCAGCGGCGCGAGGGCCGGATGCACGCCCAGCGTATGGCCGGCGCTGCTGCCGTTCAAGGCGATCAGGCTGTTCTTGGGCAATGTCAGGTCGTAGCGTCCCGCGCTGTAGTCGTTGTAGGCGCCGTCAGTGGGAATGACCACGTTGTTGCCGTCGTTGCCGCCATTGAGAAAGACGCAGACCAGCGCCTTGTAGTCGCTGCCAGCGGCAACGCCCGCACCCGACGCGCCGAGCAGGCCCGCCGCCGTGATGCCGCCAAGCGCCGGAACGCCGGCGGCGTATTTGAGGAAGTCGCGGCGCTTCATTTGATGACTCCGTAGAAGGGCGTGGTCAGGGCGTATTGGGTGAGCACCATCGCGTTGGAGGTGGCATCGGAGCCGACGTTCTGCGTGGTGGCCAGCGTCTGCAGGTTGCTGCGCAGCGTCGGCGGCATCGCCCCACGGAACCATCGCACGCTGATCTGGTCGATGAGCGTGCGCGGCGACAGCGCGAATGCCTGCCCGAGTGAATTGGTGTCGCATCCGGCCGCAACACCCGCGCCCTGTTGCATCTGCCAGCCGATGCTGCCCAGCCGCTGCGTCAACTCGCTCGCATTCACGATCTTCTGCTCGGGTGCCAGCAGGTTGCTGCCCGGCGCGCGGTCGGTCGGCAGGTAGTAGCTGAACACGCTGGCCGGATTGAACGGCATCTGGTTGTTGGGCCCCATCGCCCAGGGCCCATTGGGATTGGTGAGGTTCTGGGTGCAGCCCAGGCCGCGAAGCATTCCGGTGTACCAGAGCATCGGCTCGCGAAACTTGCCGAAACGCGTGGTGTCCGCGCCGGGCACGTCGCCCCGTCGCGCTTCGACGTCCGTCAGGATCGCGCGGATGGTGGCCTTCATGTCACCCGCAACGCCCTGCCCGTTGTTGCGGAACACGGCTGCCACGCGGCCGACATAGGCAGGGGTTGGATTGCTCGTGACCAGGTGCTGGATCAGGCGCTGGCTGACGAACGGCCCGATGTTGGGATGCGCCATCAGCAACGCAACGACCGCATCGAGTTCTTCGGGCGCGCTCTTGCCGGCGGGGAAAGCCGTTCCCATGATCGTCTTGGGATTGCGGTCGTGCAGCGGCGGCCACGATTCGGGAACCATGGGATAGCCTGCGTTGAGCCAGTCCTGCGAGGGGGTTGGCGCGCCCACCTGAGAAAACATCCAACCGGTCAGTGCGGCGGCGAGTTCTTCCACATCCTCCTGCGAATAGGTTTCGACCGGCTTGCCCTGCCCGTCGCGCACCGTGGTGCCGTCTGAATTCAACTTGACCACGCCGAGCGTGAAGAGCTGCATCAGCTCGCGCGCATAGTTTTCGTTGGGCGCGCAACTGGGGCACTGCTCGGAGGTCGGCCTGTTCTGCACGTTGTCCAGGAAGGCGCCCATGGCAGGGTGGATGGTCAGCTCCCGGATGAAGTCGCCGTAGTTGCCGAACGCGTGCCTTTGCAGCAGGTTGTAGTACTGGGTGTGCGAATACGGGGGCACCTTTCCGTTGATCGGGATGAACTGGAACAGCGCCCACGACACCCGCAGGCGCAGCTGGTCCGGGCCTGACAGCGCATTGGTCATGAACTGGTTCACCGGCCAGTTGAACGCCTGCGTCGAAGCGGCCGAATCGTTGCTGTTGTAGGTGCGCAGGAACGACGGCGGCGACATCTGCGTGGGTGGCAGCGCCATCTGGTCCGTGATCCAGGCGTTGAGCCCCTGCTGCGCGAGGCTGTCCACCAGCGCCGGGGTCGCGCCGAAACTCACCTGGTCGGCCGCCCGTGCCGCAGCGAAGCGCGTCATGCCCAGGGGCGCCGTGGCCGCGCCTACCTGCCCGCTCGATGGCGAAGGGCCGGGCGCCACACTGGTCTTGCCCCCGCCGCACCCACTCACCGCCAGCACGACGGCAAGCCCGAAGGCCAGATTGCCCTTGCGCATGTTTGTTGCTCCTCTTGTCACCAACCGACATGCAGCATCGCGCAAATCCACTGGATGAGCAATGGGGGTGACAAGCAAATGGGCTGTCATTGCGGACCGAGAGCGAAGCCCGGCATGACAGCCGGGGGGCTGTCATTGCGGACTCGATCCGCAACCCATGACTTCAACGGCCGCTGCCGCTTCGCGGTGGATGCCGGGTCAAGCCCGGCATGACAGCCGGTGTATCAGCTCGGAAGTAACGCCAACACCGCAGCGGCGGTCTTGCCGGCTGCGCCTTTGTGACTGGCTGCGAATGAACGCGCGGCAACCGCCACGCGAGCGCGCTGCGCCGGGTCCAGGCACAGCGCGATGGCACGCTCCACACCTTCATTCATGTCATTCACACGCAACGCGGCGCCTGCTTCCTGCGCAAGTTCTGCGGCCTGCGCGAAGTTGAACGTATGCAGCCCCATCACCACCGGGCAGCCGCAGGCCGCCGCTTCGATCAGGTTCTGTCCGCCCAGCGGCTCGAAACTGCCGCCGAGCAAAGCGACATCGGCCATGCCGTAGTACAGCGTCATCTCGCCCAGCGAGTCTCCGATCCACACATCGGCGGGCGCCGGCTGCGCGCCCCACTCGCTGCGGCGCGACACCGACAGGCCGGCTTGCTTCACCAATGCCGCGACTTCATCGAAGCGCTGCGGATGGCGCGCAACGATGAGCCACTGCACCTGCTGACCGCTTGGCTTCCTCGCAGCCAACGCACGAAGCAGCTGAGCCTCTTCACCCTCGCGCGAACTCGCGAACATCACCACGGGCCGATCCGAAGTCGCGCGCCACTTGCGCCCGCGTTCGAGCATCGCTTCATCGGGCGCGGCATCGAACTTGAGGTTGCCAAAAATATCCGTGACGGTTGCGCCGGCCTGCGCCAGCCGCTGCGCATCGGATTGGGTTTGTGCCCACACGGCGCCAAGCGCCTGATAGGCCGGGCGCGACAGCCATGCGAGCCTGCGCGTGCCCGCCAGCGACTTCGCGCTCATCCGCGCATTGGCCAGCACCAGCGGCACGCCATGCGCACGGGCGCAGGCCACGAGGTTGGGCCAGATCTCTGTTTCCATCAGCACGCCAATCGCCGGCTGGTAGTGCAACAGGAATCGCTTCACGGCTTGCGGCGTGTCCCAGGGCAGCCAGCTTTGTTCGTCGCCGGGGCGCAACCAGCGCTCGCCTTCGGCACGCCCAGTCGCCGTGCCGTGCGTGAGCAGGATGCGCACGTCAGGCTTGAGCCTGCGCAGCTCATCGATCAGGATTCCTGCTGCGCGCGTCTCACCGAGCGACACCGCATGAATCCAGATGGCTGCGGGTTGCGCAGGCTTCGCATACCGGCCGAACCGCTCGTCGATCGCCTGCAGATAGCCGGGCTCGGCGGCGCCGCGACGCACCAGCTTGCGCCGCAGGAACGGCTGCGCCGCCGTGACGACCAGCGAGTACAGCGCGCGCATCATGGCCGCACGCGCAACCACGCGTTCCACACGTCTTCGAGCGATGGCGCGGGTGATGCAAACACGCTTTGCTGCCGCGCCGATCCGGCTGGGCCGGTGCGCCAGGCGGTGTCGAAGTTGTAGATCTGCACGTGCGGCAAATCGAGTGCCACAGCAATGTGACTCAAGCCGCTGTCGACGCCGATCACACCGGTGCACGCTGCCAGGCGCGCAGTGACCGAGCGCAGGTCTTCACGCGGCCAGACCTGGGCACGCCGCCCCAAGGCAGCGGCGATGCGGCTTGCGCGTTCGTGCTCTTCATCGCTGCCCTGGGGCAGGCCGATGCTGAATCCCTGCGCGATCAGCTGCTCGCCGAGCGTCACCCATCGTGCGCCCGGCCACAGCTTGTCAGCGCGCGATGTGCCGTGGACAAACGCGATGCACTTGTCTGCCCTGGCCGATGGCACCAGCTTACCCAGGCCATAGCGAGTGCCCGGGCCGATCGGATAACCCAGCGCCCTGGCGCACAACTCGCGCGAACGGGCCACGGCGTGAATGTGCGGCTCGATGCGAACCGCCACGTCTGCGACCCAGCGCGTGGGGGCTTCGTAGCCGGAACCGTCGGTCTGGTTGGCCATGGCGTAACGCTTGCCAAGGGGCGCGAGCTTTGCCATGCGCGACACCAGCGCTGATTTGGTCAGGCCCTGCAGGTCGATGACTGCGTCATAGGCTTCGCGATGAAGATCATCCCTGAAGGCACGCCACTCGCTGCGCGTCTTGCTGCTGATCGGCGACTTGCGCCAGCGCCGGAGCTCGCAGGGGATGACCCGCCGCACGCCGGTGCACAGCGCCGCCAGTGGCGCGAAGCCGCGCTCGACGACCCAGTCGATCTGCGCGTTGGGCAACGCCAGGCGAATGTCCTGTATCGCCGGCATGGCGTGGACCACATCCCCGAGCGAGGACAGTTTGACGATCAGGATCTTCACAGGGCGCGATTGTGCCTGTTGGGACCCAGCTGCCGCTTCGCGGTGGATGCCGGATCGGGTCCGGCATGACAGCCAATACCGGTTGTCATTGCGGACTTGATCCGCAATCCATCGACGAACAGGCGCAGTAGCCGCTTCGCGGTGGATGCCGGATCGGGGCCGGCATGACAGCCTTGCTCAATGCGCGGCCGCCTCGATCTGCGCATCGGGTTTCACGCTGCGCAGCAGCGCCAGCATCTGCCCCTCGATCCGGTGCATCGCCTCGGGCGTGTGCCCCTCGAACCTGAGCACGAGCACAGGCGTCGTGTTCGACGCACGGATCAAGCCGAAGCCATCAGGCCAATCGACCCGCACGCCATCGATGGTGGATATCTGCGCAGGCGCATCGAACTTCGCCGTGGCGATCAGCTCTTTCACCAGCGTGTGCGCCTCGCCCTCCTCGCACTTCACGTTGAGCTCCGGCGTCGAAAAACTGGTCGGCAAGCCATCGAGCACGGCGCTCGGGTCTTCGCTTCTCGACAGGATCTCAAGAAGCCGCGCACCTGCGTAAGTGCCGTCATCAAAGCCGAACCAGCGTTCCTTGAAAAAGATGTGGCCGCTCATCTCGCCGCCCAGCGGCGAATTGACCTCCTTCATCTTCGCCTTGATCAGCGAATGACCCGTCTTGAACATCAGCGGCACTCCACCGGCTTCGCGGATCGCAGGGGCCAGGCGCTGCGTGCACTTCACGTCGAAGATGATGGTGCCGCCGGGTTCGCGCGACAGCACATCGCGCGCGAACAGCATCATCTGGCGGTCGGGGTAGATGTTGTTGCCGCCGCGCGTGACGATGCCCAGCCGGTCGCCATCGCCATCGAAAGCCAGACCCAGCTCGGCGCCGTGCGCCTGGATGGCAGCGATCAGGTCCTTGAGGTTTTCGGGCTTGCTCGGATCAGGATGGTGATTGGGAAAAGTGCCGTCGACTTCGCTGAAGATCTCGATCACATCGCAGCCGAGTGCGCGAAGAATGCCGGGCGCCGAAGCACCGGCGATGCCGTTGCCCGAATCGACCACGATCTTCATGCGCCGCGCGAGCTTCACGTCCTGCAGGATGCGCGCGCGGTACGGCGCGAGGATGTTGATGTTGCGGATGGTGCCCGGCCTGGCTTGCGAGTCGGCTGTTGCGCCGGCTTCCATCGCCGCGCGCAAGGCCTGGATTTCGTCGCCGTAGATCGCACGACCGGCCAGGACCATCTTGAAGCCGTTGTAGTCCTTGGGGTTGTGGCTGCCGGTGACCTGGATGCCGCTCGCGCACAAGGTGCTCGCCGCGAAGTAAAGCATGGGTGTCGTGGCGGGGCCGATGTCGATCACATCGACGCCGGCCTGGACCAGCCCCTGGATGAGCGCCGCGCTCAGCGAAGGTCCGCTGATGCGGCCGTCCCTGCCGACAGCAACTGTGGTCTCGCCTTCGGCAAGGGCCGCCGCGCCAAACGCACGGCCCAGCGCTTGCGCCACCTCTTCATTCAATGTCGCGGGAACGATGCCGCGAATGTCGTAAGCCTTGAAGATTGCAGGTGTGAGTTTCATTGGAAAATTGTAGGGTGGATGGATATGTCCGAAAACGGCTAGTGGCACAGCGCCGACTCTCTATCATCCCCTCTATGACGTCGCCTGTGTCCAACCTTCAGCCCGATGCGTGCTACCTCGCGCTGAAGACACGCGACGCGCGATTCGACGGTCGTTTTTTTACCGGCGTGACCTCCACCGGAATCTACTGCCGGCCGGTGTGCCGTGTGCGCACGCCCCGGCGCGAGAACTGCCGGTTCTTCGGCCATGCCGCGCAGGCCGAGAGCGCAGGGTTTCGGCCCTGCCTGCGCTGCCGGCCCGAGCTGGCCCCGCATTCGGTGACATGGTCGATACAGGACGCGAGCTACATCCTGGCTCATCAGGCGGCGCGCCTGCTCGACGAACCCGAAGCATGGGGCGGCGAATCGCCCACGGCCCAGTTGCTCGCCGCGCGGCTTGGCGTGACCGACCGCCATGTGCGCCGCATCTTCGAGGCGCAGTTCGGCGTGTCGCCCGTTCAATACCTGCAGACCCGGCGCCTGCTCACGGCCAAGCAACTGCTGGCCGACACCAACCTGCCGGTCACGCAGGTCGCGCTCATCAGTGGGTATTCGAGCGTCAGGCGATTCAATGCCGCGTTCGTCGAACACTACGGCCTGAACCCCACGGCCCTTCGGCGCGCGGGCGCTGCAAAACCCGGCGAAGAAGGCTTTGCCATCCGCCTGGGCTACCGCCCGCCATACGACGTGCAGGCGATGCTGCAATTTCTGCACAAGCGCGCCATGACCGGCATCGAACAGGTGAACCTCGAACAACGCAGCGTTGCACGCACCTGGTCACTCGATGTATCGGGCAAGCGGCACAGCGGCTGGCTCGATGCCCGCTTTGACGAAGACCGCAGCCAGGTCACGCTGCGCATTTCCGATTCGCTGCGTGAAGTCTTACCGCTGGTGATCCACCGCGTTCGCGCGATGCTGGACCTCGATGCCGATCCGCAGGCCATCAATGAACAACTGCATCAAGGCTTTCCTGCCGGCGATGGACTGCGCGTACCCGGCACCGTCAGTGGCTACGAACTCGCGACTCGCGCGGTGCTGGGCCAGCAGATCACCGTTGCCGCCGCACGCACGCTGGCCCAACGCCTGGTCGAGCGGTTTGGCGAGCCGATTGCAACGCCCTTTGCCGGGTTGACACGCCTGTTTCCGGAGCCCGCAGTGCTTGCCAGCGCCAGTGGCGATGCGTTGGGTCAACTGGGCATCGTCAAGCAGCGGCAGGCGGCGATCGTGGCAATCGCGCAAGCAGTCGCCGACAAGCGCATCGAGCTGCATGGCGGCGCCGACGTACAGGCCACCATCGCCGCATTGAAAGCCTTGCCCGGCATCGGTGACTGGACTGCGCAATACATCGCGATGCGCGCGCTTCGCTGGCCCGATGCGTTTCCCGCAGGCGACATCGCCCTGCAAAAAGCGCTGGGCGTTCTCGATGCACCCAACCGTGCGCGCGCTGCCGAGGCTGCCTCGCAAGCCTGGAAGCCGTGGCGCAGCTACGCCGTCATCCGCGCATGGGCGACGCTTTGAAACCGGAGTGACACATGAGATTCGACACGTCCATCGTGCGGGCGAACTACCAGAGCCCGCTGGGTCCGATGACGATTGCGGCGACTGCGCAAGGCATCGCAGGTGTGTGGTTCGAGGGCCAGCGCCACATGCCCGATTGCAGCGGCTGGAAGTTGCAGCAAGACCACCCACTCATCGCACAGGCGATCGCGCAGCTGGACGAATATTTCAACGGCGGGCGCGCGCAATTCGACTTGCCGCTCGACCTGCAACACGGCACCGCATTCCAGCAGTCGGTGTGGCAGGCGCTGCTTCGCATTCCCAGCGGCGGCACCACGAGTTATGGCTTGCTCAGCCAGTCCATCGGCAAGCCGGCTGCGGTGCGGGCCGTCGGCGCGGCAGTGGGACGCAACCCGGTGAGCATCGTCGTGCCCTGCCACCGCGTGCTGGGTGCCGACGGGTCGCTCACGGGCTATGCTGGCGGGCTCGAGCGAAAGAGCGCACTGCTGCAACTCGAAGGCGCAGCGTTGGCGCCGTGACCTGAAGGCGCGAATTGAACCACTGGATTGTTGAGTTTCTGTTGCTGGGCGCGATCTGGGGCGCCTCGTTTCTTTTCACGCGTATCGGCGTCGTCGAATTCGGCGCGATACCCACTGCATTCGTGCGCGTGGCGATTGCCACTGCGTTCTTGTTGCCGCTGGTGATGATGCGGGGACTGGGTTCGCAACTGCGCAAGGACGGCAGGCTGATTTGCCTGATCGGTGTTTTCAATTCTGCCGTGCCGTTCGTGTGCTTCGCATTCGCGCTGCTGTCGATCACCACCGGCATGTCCGCGATATTGAATGCGACCGTGCCGCTTTTTGGCGCGCTGGTGGCGTGGGTGTGGTTGAAGGACAGGCCCACGCCCTCACGGCTTGCCGGTCTTGCCATCGGCTTCATCGGCATCGCCCTGCTCTCATGGGACAAGGCGACCTTCAAGCCCGATGCGGCTGGCGTGGCACCGGGCTTTGCGGTGCTCGCGTGTTTGCTGGCGACGGTTTGCTACGCGGTTTCAGCCAACGCCGCGAAGAAGTACCTGGGCGGTGTCCCGGCTCTGGTCACGGCTGCGGGCAGCCAGCTTGGCGCAACGATCGCGCTGGCAGTACCCGCCGCGATCTTCTGGCCGAACCAGATGCCGGGGTTACGCGCGTGGCTTGCGTTGACCGCGGTGGGCGTGCTGTGCACCGGGGTTGCGTACATCCTTTACTTCCGCCTGATCGAACGCGCCGGCGCACCCCGTGCGCTCGCTGTCACCTTCATTCTTCCGGTATTTGCGGTGATCTACGGCGTGGCATTTCTGGATGAGCATGTCACCGGCTGGATGCTCATCTGCGGCGCAGTGATCGTCTCGGGCACCGCGCTTTCAACCGGCCTGCTGGCCCTGGGCAGGCGCGCGCCTGCAAGGATCGCCTGACACGCGACCTGGAGCGGCGACCTAGAACCGGGGCAAGTCGCGCAGGCAGCGGCCGGGTTGCTCGTCATCGAGCGCCAGCGTCTCGGTGCCTTCGGGCAGCACATCGACCAGGACCACAGGGCCTGCGGCCAGGCGTCCGTCACGGCCGGGGAACAGGCTGATGACGGTGTCGCCTTCCATCAGCCTGTCGACCACGTCCGTGATACGGGCGGGTGTCGGACTGAAATCCCAGCAGGTTTCGCTGTCGCCCATGAGGCCCATCATGGCTCCAATGACTTCAGCGCCCGCATAGCGCACCGCGGTGATTCCGTATTTGGCGTTTTCTAGCATGGGCCTATTGTGTGAACGCGCCTTGCCACGCGCATCAGTCAACAGCGCCACCCCCCGTCGGAGCGCACCTACTGCACACCTTCTGCGCGCTAAACTGGCCAGCCACGCAGCAGTACCCGTGCAGACGAATGCGGCATGAGCCAACCCAGTCACCCCATCCAACCCATCACCACCCAGCCGCAGGCGCAGGCCCTGTCCCTGGGAAAGGCGCACGCGCGGCGGTTGCGCGAGATCTACCGTTCCGCAGGTTGGCCTTCGCAGGACCTCCTGGAAATCGAGCTGCTCGCGGCCGGCCTGCTGGACCGCATCCATGCGCCTTCGGGTCACGAATCGCTGCGGGTCACAGACGCAGGCCTGCGTTTGCTGGCGGCAACGCTGGTGAGCAACCGCGCTGCGTTCTCGGCCCACGAGGCGCTGGTCGCCCGGGTCGCACAGGAGATGACACGCAATGGTCGCATTGCGTGGCGGGGCCTCAGCCTGCGCGCGCAGGTGCCCCACGATGACCCGGCAAAGCCGCTGAAATGGTGCATCGCCAAACCCGATGTCTTTTCGATTCGCAACACCTCGGTTGCCAACTACGTCGAGCCCATCGTCCACGAGGTCAAGGTCCGGCGTGCGGACCTGCTTGGCGACCTGAAGCACGCTGCCAAGCGCGCGTCCTACCTGGACCTGGGCGAGTGCTGGTATGTGCTGGGCAACGATGCCAGGGGCCGGTGCATCGGCAAGCCCGAGGAGGTGCCGGCCGAATGCGGGGTGATGGTGGTCGAAGGCGATCGCCTGGTGGTGGCCAGAGCGGCGCAGCGGCGCACCCGCAGTGCCCTGCCGTTTGGCGTCTGGATGGCGCTGGCCAAGGCCACGCCGGTGTCCGGCGCGGATGGCGATGCGCAGGCCATGCTCGGCGATGCGCAGCCAGACCCGGGTCAACCGGCCGGGTGATCGCTCTTGCCGGGAGGCGGGTTCGGCACGCTTCCTTTTTCCGGGTCTTCCGGCTCCTGCCTGGGTTCGGGATCGACGGGCTTGGGTGGGTGAGGGGCAGGATGTGCAGGATGTGCAGGCGGTGCAGTCGGCGCAGCGGGCACCGGTGAGGCAGCGGGCGTGCTCACGAGCGGCTCCTCAAACAACCGGTGGCGTGGCGCCCGGGTCTTCTGGCTCCGCAGGCGGCAGCGCAATACCGAACTCGGGCTCCACCGGCAGCTGGGTCGGATTGGGTTGCTCGGGTTCAGCCCCGGGCTGCAGCGGCTCGGGTTCGACGGGATGTGTGGCCATGTTCAAAAGAGACTTTTGTTGCCCAGACCCTTGCCGTCCGGTGCCTGTTGCTCGGGGGTATCCGCATGTGCAGTGATGATTCTGGCATGCATCTGCTGCTCGCTGAGGTCCGGCGGCGAGTAGCCGTCATCCAGCCGCTGCGGATGCGGATGCTGCGCATGCAGGGTGGGATCAAGATCGTAGGGGATCACGATCACTCCTGGTCTGTCGTGATCCGGTCGGCATCGCGTCGCAGGACAACGCTGGGCTCGTGTGTAAACGCAAGCGCTGGCAGGCCGATCACGGTCTGCAGACGCGCATGCGCCCGGTCCATGTCTGCGCCAATCATTGCCAACGCCACCTCATGCGTGGGGTCCACACGCATCAGTTCAAGGTAGGCCGCACGCAGCCGCTGATAGTCCGCCTCGGCGCGTGAAACCTCCGGCTGCACAGCCTGGACCTTCGAGTGTTCGCTGGAGTTGTAGCGCATGGGTCACATGCTAGGAGCCCCATTCCAGGCGCTGCTGTAGGACAACCCAGACAGCACTCGAAAGCAAGCACCGTTGGGCCCGGAACACAGGGAAAATCTTGCTGGACATGGCATCTTCCCTACCCCCGACCGGCAACAGATTCGAAGCTCTTGATGGCTGGCGCGGCATCTGCGCATGCCTGGTCGTCCTGTTCCATTTTCATGGCTTCAGCCCGCTCTACACATCAGGGCTCATTCAGAACAGCTATCTCTTCGTCGACTTCTTCTTCGTGCTTTCAGGCTTCGTCATTGCCTGCAATTATTCGACCCGGCTGGGCACCTGGGACGAGCTCAAACGCTTTCTCGTGCTTCGTGTCGGACGCGTCTATCCGCTGCACCTGTTCATGCTGGCGCTGCTTGTCGCCTTCGAGGTGTTCCGGCTGTACCGGGGCGCTGCGGACGCGTCGGACGTCTCGGTGTTTGCGGGCGAGACACAACCGCTGGCCATACTCAGCAACCTGCTGCTGGTGCAGAGCCTGAACATTCATGACAGCCTCACCTGGAATGGTCCGGCCTGGTCGATCTCCACCGAGTTGTGGACCTACGTGATCTTTGCGATGGTCACGTTATCGCTGGGCATGCGCAACTGGATGCTGATGCTCACTGCACTGGCCGCCCCGGTGCTGTTGCTGCTGCTGTCGACGTCCGGCATGAACACCACGTACGACTGGGGCCTCATCCGCTGCGTGTTCGGCTTTGCCCTGGGCGTCGCCTGTTTTCGCCTGCACCGCGCGCTGCCGCAAGCACCCGCTGCCACCAGCTCGCTATTCATGAGCTTGCTCGAAGCGGTGGTGGTCACTGCAGTGATCGTTTTCGTATCCTGCGCCGACATGGGGGTGTGGTCATTCATGGCCCCGTTCGTCTTTGCAGCTGCGGTGCTGGTGTTTGCCGCCGAGGATGGCGTGGTGAGCAGGCTGCTTCGCACGCCCGTGCTTCGATGGCTGGGCATGGTGTCTTATTCGATCTACATGACGCACATCTTTTTCGTCATGATTTTTCCGCGTATCGCCAAGCGGCTGGCTGGACAGGATTTGTGGACAGCCATGCCCCTGGACAACGGGCAGTTCGTGCTGGCATTCGGGCGCAATGCCCTCGAGGGCACGCTGTTCTACGCTGCCGTGCTTGGATTGACCCTGGCTTTCAGCGCCATCACCTACCGGTGGATCGAAGTGCCGGGGCGCGAGTGGACCCGCCGCTGGATGCGGCCGTCCGCACCCCTGCCGGTCGCTTCACCGCAGCGCACCTGAACATTCGACCAAGTCCTACACATTGAGTTGCATCTGGTTCCTAGGATGAACGAGGTTCTGCAGTTGCCGTCCATCAGGACTGGTGCACCGATGCAGGCTTTTCAAATTCATTTCGAGGAGATCCCACATGCAAAGTCAGATGGTTGCGTTCGCGCTTTGCATCGTTGCCTCCACGGCAGGCGCCCACACCCTGCCGGTCACGCAAACAGCTCAGACCGACCCGCCGCATCGCGCTGCTGTCCAGGCAAGCCAGACCCGGGCCGCAGCTGCCGAAGGGCGCTCGCAGGTCGCACCAGCGCGTCCAGGCATCATCGCTGCAGCGGGCGCAGCAACCAGTGATATTGGCTTGCCGGTCCGCGAGGGCGCTTCGGTTGCGCGCGCAACCATCGCGGCACCGCTGGCGGGTGACCCCGCGCAGCAGGAGCATGGAAACAGCACATCCATGATGCTGGCAGCGCTGGCACTGATGGTTGGCATCGCCGTGCGACGGCTCCTCACCTCCGACCGATGACCTCTGGCTCTCTGGCGGCGCTTGCGCAGCGCGCGCTCAAGTGGAGTGCGGTCACGACCGTGGCTCGCTTCGTGCTGCAGCTTGGCTCGCAGATCGCACTGGCACGCATGTTGGGCCCCGAGAATTTCGGGGTCTATGGCATCGCCCTCACGGTCCTGACGTTCGCTTCGTTTCTCTCGGGCACGAGCTTCAGCTGGAACCTGATGCTGCTGCCACGGGTGACCGATGAGGACGTGCGGTTTTCTTTCACCTGGCAGCTCATTGCGGGGCTGCTGACCGCCTGCGCGATGTTCGCGGCCGCGCCTGCGATTGCGGTGTTCTTCGACGAACCTCGCGTGCGCGCCATGGTGCAGCTGATGTCGCTGGCATGCCTGCTGGGAGCAGCCAGCGCACCGGCGACCTGCCTGCTGCAGCGTGACCTGAATTTCCGCACGCTCGGCCTGATCCAGCTGGCCAGCTATGCCATCGGCTACCTGGGCGTCGGCGTTGCAATGGCGCTGGCCGGGTATGGCGCATGGTCGCTGGGCGTCGCATGTGTGGTGCAGGCGGCCGTCGTCCTGGTCGCCGCTTACATCGCCCGGCCCCACCCGGTCAAGCCGCTGCTGCGGCACGAGGGCGGGGCCCAGGCGCTCCAGACGGGTCGTACCGTGTTCTTCACCAACATCGTGAACTGGCTTCTTTCGAATCTCGACCGCGTGGTGATAGGGCGCGCGCTGAGCGCGCAATTCGTCGGGCTGTATTCGATGGCCTACAACCTCGCTTCGATCCCCAACCAGCTCCTGCTGGGCGCCTTGCAACCCGCCTTCCTGGCCACCGGGGCCAGGCTGCAGGACGACCCGCGTCGCCTGGGCGAGGGTTGGCTGCTCGGCCTGGCCTGCATCCTGGTGCTGGCGACGCCAGTGGCATTCGTTGCCGCGCTGCTTTCTGCCGACCTGGTCGCACTGCTGTACGGCCCCGCATGGGCCGACTCGGCGTGGGTGCTGAGCGTGCTCTTTCTTTGCCTGCCCGCATGGGCGTGCTGGGGCCTGTCAACGCCCGTCCTGTGGAACACGGGCCGCCGTCACCAGGAATACCTTCTGCAACTGCCCCTGCTGGCGATTGCCGCGCCTGCCTGGTGGTACCTGGCCCCCGCAGGCATACAGGGCGTTGCGGTCATCTCCGCGCTGGTGATCTACGCCCGGGCGATGGTCATCATCGGCGCTGCGCTTGCGGCACTGCAACTGCGCTGGACCCAGGTCATGCCGTTCGTGGCGCGTGGAGCCGTGCTGGCAGCCGCCTGCTCGCTGGCCGTGATCGCCGGCCAGCTCGCGGTGTCCTCGGTCACGGTTCCCGGCGTGGGTCTGGTGGTGGGCGCAACTTGCGCGGTCCTCACCATGCTGATGGTGCTGCTGGTGCGCCCTGCGCTTCTGGGCGACCAGGCGCTGATCGCCATCAGCCGCGTATCGCCGCGTCTTGTGTCCCGGCTGTCCGCGGGCATGCCCGTCACGGCGCAGGGGATCGATCCATGATCCGGCGCAGTCCGGCGGGGTACCTGCACTGGATCATTGCGGCCATGATCGCGCTGGGCGCGATTGATGTCCTGCTGTCAGGGCGAGATCTGTCGACGCTGTTTCTCGACCTCGCCAGTGGCGCAGGATCGGGCAGCCGGCATGCCATCACCCCCTGGCTCCAGCGCCTGGTGTCGGTGCTGCTGATGATCGCCGTGGCGGAACGCATCGCCAATCACATCATGCTGCACCGTCGCATGCCCTCTGCGCTGCTCACCGCAGCCTATGTGACGTACTGGCTGTGCACCGTCGCCGCCACGGCCCTGCTCAGCGCCCACCCGCAGGTGTCGCACGAGTATCTCTACACCATCGCGATAGGAGGCGCAGTCCTGCTGGCCACGGCTGCCGAGCGCGACCGCATCCTGGACACCGCGCGCGATGCGCTGGTGATCCTGCTGGCCGCAGGTGCGCTGCTGATTCCGGTCAATCCCTCGCTCGTCATGGACGCGTCTTATACGCAAGGCCTCATACCGGGCCTGCCGCGCCACGGCGGTCTCGCGCCTCACCCGGTTGCGTTGGGAATGTTCGCGCAGATCTGTTTGCTGCTGCTGCAAAACCGTCCCTACAGGAATCGCTGGCTCACCGCCGGCGCCTGGATCCTGGGGCTGGGGGTTCTGTTCATGGCCCAGTCCAAGACCGCATGGATCGCATTTTTCCTGTGCAGTGCCTGCGTTCTCATCGTGCGCAATGGCGCCGGTTTCTGGCGACGCATGGGCGATCCTCGCGAAGGGGCCTTCGCAGTGGCCGTGTGCCTGGGGATCATCGTGGTCGTCACCCTGGTCGGCGCACTGCTGATTTCCGGCGAGGCGGGTTCGCTGGCCGACGGATTCCTGAGCACGGACCAGGGCGCGCAACTCATGTCAATGACCGGTCGGGACCGCATCTGGGAAGTGGCCATGGAGGAATGGCGTGCAAGCCCGGTCTTCGGCTACGGACCACTGCTGTGGGACGACGCCTTCCGCGCCAGCATCGGCATGCCCAACGCCACCAATGCGCATAACCAGTTCATGGACACGCTGGCCCGCTCGGGCACCGTGGGTGCCTTCGGCCTGGTGTTCTACGCCGCCGTACTGCTGGTCCTGTCGATCCGGTATGCGCCCGATACGGGCGGCCTGAGCCTGGCACTGTTCATTGCGCTGGCGCTGCGTTCAATGACCGAAGTGCCCCTGCTGTTGCTCGGCTACGGCTACGAGCTGTTTTCACACCTGCTGCTGCTGGTATCCATTGCCGCTGCGGCGGGCCTGCGTAAGCCGCAGATCGCAACCCGGCATTCCCACCTCTACCAGGGCGCCCTATGAAGTTTTCGGTCGTCATTCCCCTGTACAACAAGGCGCGCTTCGTCGAAGGCGCGGTGCGTTCCGCGCTGGCCCAGACGATGCCGGTTCACGAGATCATCGTGGTGGACGACGGCTCGTCAGACAACGGTCCCGACATCGTGCGCGCCATCGGCGACAAGCGCGTCAGGCTCGTCACGCAGAAAAACGCCGGCGTCTCCGCCGCGCGCAATCAGGGCATCGCGCTTGCGCAGGGCGACTGGGTCGCCTTTCTCGATGCCGACGACTGGCACCATCCTCAATTGCTGGCTTTCCTGGCCCAGGCCCACGCAGCGCACCCGCAGGCCCAGGTGCTGGCGGCGGGGTTTCGCTGCATGGACGAGCCCGATGGCGCCCGAATCCAGGCATGGGAAGTGCCCGCCGCAGCCCCTGACGCAGAACTGGTCACCGACCTGCGAACACGCTGGATGAAGAGCCCGCCTTTTTTTACCGGCACCGTGGCGGCCCGCACCGAGCTGCTGCAACGGATGCAGCCGTGCTTTGCGCCAGGCGAGTCCTACGGCGAGGACCTCGACCTGTGGTTCAGGCTTTCTGACCAGTCGCCGATCGCCTTGCTGCCTGTGGCGCTCGGTGCCTATCGAGTCGCTGTCGCGGGGGGCCTGGCCGGCGCGCACGCCGGAACGCTTGCGCCTTATCTGCAGCGCATGCGGCGCGCGGCACTACAGGGTGCCATTGCTCCAGACCGCCGCCACACGGCGCTCTGGTTCGTGGCGCAACAGGAAATCACGATGGCGCGCGAACAACTGACAGCGGGCAACCGGCGCGCGGCGCTCGGCTGGCTCTACAAGGCACGCTACGCAGCCTATGGGCGGCGCTGGCAGCTGACGGCCCTGATGGCGCTGTGCCTGCCCGCAGAACTTGCCGGACGATGGCAACAGTGGCGCATTCGCCGTGCAGACGTGTTTGCGCAGCAGGGAACCCAGCCATGAGCAACCCAACTTCAGGCAACCCGTCGGCGCGCGATCATGGCCTGCCGCCCTGCCGCGTCTCCATCATCATCAAGGCCTACAACGAGCAGGCCAACATCTGCGCGGCGATCGAAAGCAGCCTGCGTGCCGTGAGCCAAGTCGGCGGCGAAGTCGTGCTGGCAGACGGCCACTCGACCGACCGCACGGTGGAACTCGCGGGCCGCTACCCGATCCGGATTGCACGACTGGCCCATGCCGGCGAGCGATGCTGCGGCGTCGGACCGCAGTTGGGCTACCAGCACTCGCTGGGCGAGTATGTGTACCTGCTCGATGGCGACATGCAAATGATCCCCGGCTTCCTGGAAGAGGCGCTCGGCTTTCTGGCACAGCATCCCGAAGTGGCGGGGGTGGGCGGCCGTGTCGTGGAGCAGAACCTCACCAGCCTTGAATACCGCGAGCGTGCGCTTCGCGCAGCGCCTCACATGTCACCCGGTGATGTCGATCGCCTGGACGGCGGCGGTCTCTACCGGCGCCGGGCCATCGAAGAGGCGGGGTTCCTGTCGGACCGCAATCTGCACAGCTACGAAGAGTTCGACCTTGCTGTGCGCCTGCGCGCCGCGGGCTGGAAACTCGGTCGCATTCCGGCCGATGCGGTCACCCATTACGGCCACGATGCCCCACCTTACGCATTGCTGCGGCGCCGCTGGCGCACGCGCTACGTGGACGGGCTTGGCGAGCTGCTTCGCGGCGCGATCGGACGGCCCCACATGAAGCTGGTGCTGCGCGACATGCGCGAGCTACGCATCTACTGCGTGGTGATTGCATGGTGGATCACGCTTGCCACGATCGCCTTCTGGCCGGTTTCCGCCCCGGCGCGCGCGGCACTTTTCGCCGGCCTGCTGGTTGCGCCCTTCGCCCTCATGGCGTGGCGCAAGAAGTCGTGGCCCCGCGCTGCGTATTCGGTGACCTCATGGTGCTTTCATGCGGCCGGGATGGTGCGAGGGCTCCTGACCCCGCGCAAGCGCGCCGACGCTGCCATACCGTGCCACATCGTTCGTGAACCCCAGGCGTGCGGACCCGCGGGTCCAACGCCGACTTCCATCCAGACCCCCGCTCGCCAGCAGCAGTACACCTAGGCCCCCAGCATGCACACAAACCCCATCACGCAGCCCGTAGCGACCGCACGCAGCCAGCGCTACATCTACCTGGCCAGTCCCTGGACCCCGGTCTGCGGCGGCATCTACAAGGTCGTGGATTACCTGGTGCAGTCGCAGGACCAGCAGCCGCCTGCCACTGCCGCGCAGTTGCGCCCGCTGGACACGCGCAGTGGCGGGCCTGCCGTTTTTTCGGCGTGGTTTCTTTTTGTCGCGCTGCTGCGGATCATCATGGGCCGCATCAGCGGCCGCCTGGCCGGCGTGCATGTCAACGTCGCCGAGCGCCTGAGCCTCATTCGCAAGGGGTCGATCGTGGTGCTGTGCAAAGCCATCGGCGTGCCGGTGGTCGTGCACCTGCACGCGCAGATGAAGAATTTCTACCACCGCATTCCGCGGCCGTTCCAGTGGTTCGCGCGCTGGGTCTTCAATGCAGCCGACGCAGTGGTGGTTCTGGGGCCTTCGGCGCACAAGTTCGTGCTGCAGGATCTGGGCGTGCCACCCGAGCGCGTCGAGCTGGTCTACAACGGCGTGCCTGAGCCGGTGGTGCCCCGCCGCGAGTTCGACCCGCAGGCTGTGCGCCATGTGCTCTTTCTGGGTCGGCTGGACAAGCTCAAGGGCGTCGCCGACCTCATCGAGGCAGTGGCACAACCCGGCTTTGACCGCGAGCGCCTGTGCGTGAAGATCGCAGGCGGCGGCGACATTGCACCCTACGAGGCGCAGGCACGCGCACTGGGCCTGGATGGCATCGTGAGGTTCCAGGGCATGTGCGATCAGGCACAGGTCGCCCACCTGCTTTCACAGGCCGATGTGCTGGTGCTGCCGTCTTACGACGAAGTGCTGCCACTGGTGATCCTGGAAGCCCTGGCCAATGGCGTGGCGGTCGTCTGCACACCGGTCGGCGAAGTGTCGGCCGTGCTGACCGACAACCTCAACACGCGATTCATCCAGCCCGGCGATGTTGCGGGAATCGCCCGCGAGCTGCAGGCAGTGCTTGCCGATGGCACCCTCATGGAAACGCTGGGCAGCAACGGGCGCGCCCTGTATGACCAGCACTTTTCGCTGGCCCGGTACTTCGCCGGCATTGCCCGGATGCACGAGCGGTGCTTCGGGATTTCGGCGGCTGCCGCGAAATCCTGAAAGGGACGCGGACCGGTCTTTTACTTGTAGAAGGCCTCGACCGCGCCCTTGAGCGTGATCATCACCGGGAAGCCCTTGCGGTCCACCGTCTTGCCGGCAGGGACCTTGATCCAGCCTTCGCTGACGCAGTACTCCTGCACGTCATGGCGTTCCTTGCCATTGAAACGAATGCCGATGTCGTGCTCAAAGCAGGCGGCGATGTGATGGGGACTGCGCGCATCGGCGCAGAGGCGGTCAGGCAGCGCCGGGCGCGATGGTTGGGGTGTTGCTTCTTCCATGGCGCGTATTGTCGCCGCAGCAGCCACTTGCGCAGGATCCACTTGCGCAGGATCTCAGGCGTCGTCGCGATAGCCGTTGGGATTGCCGCTCTGCCAGCGCCAGGCGTCAGCGCACATCTGCTCCAGCGTGCGCCGGGCCTGCCAGCCCAGCTGTTGCCTTGCGAGACCGGGGTTGGCGTAGCACTGCGCCACATCGCCCGGGCGGCGCGGGGCGATGCGATGCCGGACCGTGCGACCGCTGGCCTGCTCGAAGGCGCGCACCACTTCGAGCACGCTGTAGCCGCGCCCGGTGCCCAGATTCACTTGCATGCCTGAGCTGCCGCCCAGCATTGCCCTGACTGCGGCGACGTGGCCTTCAGCCAGGTCGCACACATGGATGTAGTCGCGCACGCCCGTACCGTCGGGCGTGGGATAGTCGCCGCCGAAAACCTCCAGGAAGGGCAACTGGCCCAGCGCCACGCGCGAGATGTAGGGCATGAGGTTGTTGGGAATTCCGGCCGGGTCTTCGCCGATCAGACCGCAGGCATGCGCACCGACCGGATTGAAGTAGCGCAGCACCGCGACCTTCCAGTCGGGCCGGGCCGCCGACTGGGCGGCCAGCATGTCTTCGATCACCAGCTTGGTGTGCCCATAGGGATTGGTGTGGCTGCGCGGAAAGTGTTCCGCGATCGGCACGCTGGCCGGATCGCCATAGACGGTGGCGCTGCTGGAGAACACCAGCACCTTGCAGTCAACCGCTTGCATCGCCTGCATCAGGCTGATGGCGCCGCCCAGATTGTTGAAGTAGTACTTCAGCGGGTTCGCCACGCTCTCGCCGACGGCCTTGTCGCCGGCCAGGTGAATGACGGCCTGGATGCTGTGCTTGCGCAGCACATCCTGGACGAAGGCGGTGTCCCGCACGTCGCCGGTTTCGCACAGCACCTGGCGGTCGGTAACACGTTGCAGACGGCCCAGAACTGCCGGATGGCTGTTGGAAAAATTGTCGAGGATGACCGGCGTGTAGCCAGCTTCCAGCAGCGCAACATAGGTATGGCTGCCGATGTAGCCCGCACCGCCCGTGAGAAGGATGTTCATGCGTTCAGGAGGACGTTCGATCGGCTCTGGAAGATGTTGCGGCCAGTGTAAAGGCACGCGCCAGAAACAGCGGGTTGCCCATCACGTAGCGCCGGAAGAGGCGCTTGGGTTCAAGTGCCAGGCGCCAGGCCCATTCGAGATGCATGCCACGCACCCACCTGGGCGCGCGCGTCGTCTTGCCGCCCAGAAAATCGATGATGGCGCCGCCGCACACGATCAGGCAGGGATGGTCCAGCGCGGCGCGCAGCATGACCGCGACTTCCTCCTGCCGTGGCATGCCCATGCCCAGCACGATCAGCTCGCTCTTGTGGGCAGCGGCAAGCCGCAGGTAGTCGGCCGTCTCCAGGAATCCGTGCGCCGTGATGCATTCACCGCCAGGCGCAAGCTCACCGGTCACCCGCCCGGCCGCCCTGGCGAGGTACGGCTCCTGGGTGCCGAACAGCGCGATCGGCCGTCCGGCGTAACGACGGATGATTTTGGGAATCAGGTCGGTGCCGTTGAGGTTGAGACCCGGCACCTGCTTGAGCAGGCGAAACAGAATGTCCATCCCTATTCCGTCGCGCAGCACGATGTCCGCTTCCATCAGCGCGCGATAGAAACGCGGATCGTGCGCCACTGAATTCATCGCGTGCGCATTCACGAACGCCACCATCAGCGGCTCGCTCGGCTGCGTGAGCGTGTCCAGCAGTTGCTGCTCGCCCTGGTCGCTATTCACGCGCAGGACGCCCTGCGCCAGGCTGCGCCATCGCGGCTGCCACCCGCCGACCTCGGGTGCGGACCCGGATGCGGCGGCGCTCATTGCGGCTGCGCGTTGTTCAGCACCGCGCCGACCATGCTTACGCCGATCTGGCGCATGTCCTGCGCGACCTTGGTGAGGAGCGGCACCGAAGTCGCATCCCTGCAGGCCACCATCAAGGCTGCACCCGCGCGCGAGGCGATGGTGGTCGCATCAGCCCATTGGGTGGCGGCCGGCGTATCGATCAGGATGACCTCATAGGTCGAACGCAGTGCGGTGATCAGCCGAGCAAACCCGGGCCCTGCAAGCAGCTCCTGCGGATTGGGCGGCACTGCGCCGGCCGGCAACAGGGACAAGGAGGGCAGCGCCTTGATTTCATGGATGGCGTCCCAGCCCGCGCGACCCGACAGCACGGTGGACAGTCCGGCGCGTCCGGCAAGTGCAAACATCTTGTGCTGCCGGGGCTTGCGCATGTCGGCGTCGATGAGCAGCGTGCGCTTGCCCAGCTGCGAAAAGAGCACGGCAAGATTGGCCGCAATGTAGCTGCGGCCCTCGCCTGCACTGGCACTGACCACAGCGAGTGCCGCCTGCCGCGTATCGCTTTCGAACCACCGCAGCATGAGCTGGCTGCGCAGCACACGCAGGTGCTCCGCCGCCTCGCTGGCCGGATCGTTAGCTGCAACCAGCTCGTTGGCCAGGCCCGAGTCGGACCCAACGTAGGGCTGGCCGAACTGCAGCGCCAGCGCCGCCCGCACATCGTCTTCGGTCAAGAGGCCCATCGCCACGCCTGACTCACCAAACAGAAGGCCCGATTTCTTCTGGTAGTCCAGGATGCGCTGCACGTTGTCTTCGGTCAGGCGGCTGGACTTGACCAGCAGCGCGCCTATGGGCAGCGCCGCGTCGTGCGTGGCGGCAACGATGTCGAACTCCGCCCGGGAAGGCAGTGGGTAGATCTGGCTGCTCATGCGGGGACACTCCGGTTGGCCAATCTGAGCCGGGGCACGAACGGCAACCGCATCGGCGCCGCCGTGCGCCTGCCTCCGGGCACGCTCGCCAGAACCGGCAACTGCGTGATGACCGACAGGTCTTGCTCGGACCGGACGCGGCGGTTGACCAGTTCCAGCATCAAGGCACCCACAATCGCAAAAATCGCTCCTGCGACCGCAGCGACCAACAAAACGAGAACGCCCGAAGGTCCGTTCTTGAACAACGGCTCGACCGCAGGGGCCAGCCGCATCACATTGGTCTGGTTGGTCATGCTCTGCAGGTGCGACTGCGCAGCGCTTGCACTGACAGTCTCGAATGCCTTCTGGGCCGTATCGACATCGCGCTGCAACACGTTGAGTTCGCCGCGCTGCCTGTTGAGCGAGAGCACCCGGGTCTTCTGATCTGCCAGCGCACGCTCCAGCGAAGCGACGCGCCCACGTCCGGCCTCACGGGAAGCTCCGGCCGTGACTCCCACACGCTGCGACTCGCTGGCGAGCCTGCTGCGCAAGGAGCCGACCTGCGCCTGCAACTGCTGCATGGTCGGATGCGCCGGGCCGAGCGTGGCGCTGCTCTCTTGCACCTTGGCCTCCAGGCGCGCGACCTCGGCCCGCAGGTTGTTCACCAGCGGGCTGCCGTCTGCACCGGCCGCGGCGCCAGTGCCGCGCACTTGCGAGGCCATGACCTGGCTTGAAAGCTCCTTGAGCCGCTCGGTCTCGAAGTCGCCCTGCACGTCGGCCGAAAACAGGCCGGCCTTTTGCTGGAAGTCCGACAGCCGGGCCTGGGTCTGTTCGAGCTTTTCGCGGGCGAGCTTGACCTGCTCGTCGAACCAGACCGCGTATTTGCGCGCCGGATCGGTCTTGATCTCCAGGCTGGTGTCCAGGTAGGCCTGCGCAAACGCGTTGGCGACGCGCGCCGCTTCGGCTGGCGTGCGTCCGGTCCACGAGATGTTGATGATGTTGCTCTCGCGCGCAGGCTTGACGTCCAGGCGCTGGCTGATCGCATCGGCCAACCAGGCCTGGCCATCGGGACGCTTGCTCGCCTCTTCCCACAGGGCCTTCATGGGCGCCTGGTCTCTGGGCAGTTTCTGCGCGACGGCTTGTGCGACGCGCTCGCTCCTGATGATGTCGATCTGCGTGGTCATGAAGCTCGGTGCGAGACCGCCCTGGTAGGGATTGCCCGCCACCGGGTCCAGGCGCACGTCCACCAGGACCGGCGCGCGCGCGGTGTAGCTGGCGGGCCGCACGAGGACCCAGGCCAGCGCCAGTGCCAGCGTCGCGAGCAGGATAAGGCCCGCGACCGCTCGACGCGCGCGCAGGATCGAAAGAAGCTGTTGCAGGCTCATCGGAGCGACCTTTTAAAAAATGCTTTCGCGCACGTAGAGCACGTCGCCCGGCTGCACCACATCGGTCAGCCGGGGCACGATCTGTGTCACTGCGCCATCAGGACCGGCCCTATGCAGTCGCAGCCGGTTCTCGCTGCCCCGTGGCGTAACGCCGCCGCCGGCCGCGATCGCCTGCATCACCGTCATGCCGCGCTCGACGCGGTAGGGCCCGGGACGCTGCGCCTCGCCATAGATGTAATAAGTCGGCGCCTTGCTCACATAGAGCGTGTCACCGCCGGTCAGCACGATGTCGTCCTGCGGGCGCGTGCCGCTGAAGATGGCATTGACATCCACTTCGCGGCGAAACGGCTTGCCGTCGCGCACGCCGGTGACCACCACACGGTCGTCACCCGTCGCAGAGACACCGCCTGCAGCCGCGAGCATGTCGCTGACCCGCACGTTCATGGTCTCCAACGGAAAGCGGCCGGGCCGCTGCACCTGTCCGAGCACGGAGACCTGGTTGCCGCGCACCTGCTGCAGCACGATGTTGACCTGGGGGTCTTTGAGAATCTGCCTCGCCTTGAGGGCCGCGGCGATGCGGCTTTCTGCCTCGGCGATCGACAGGCCGCCCAGGTTCACGCCGCCCACCAGGGGGTAGTTGACGGTGCCGCTTTCGGACACGCGCGCCTCCAGGGTCAGGTCAGGGTTCTGGTAAACCTGCACCTTGATCGAGTCGCCGGCGGCCAGCCGGTAGTCCGGCGCACCGCCGCTCTGACCGATGGCAAGCGAGGCGCTGGCTGCAAGGGCAATGGAAAGGGCCGTCTTCAAGAGGGTGTTGCGCATGAGATTTCTACCGTTTGATAATTTTCAGAAACTGGCCTTGAGCCCTACCGAATAAACGGTGGCCCGATAGCCCGCTGTGACGATGCTGGAGTTCAGCCGCTCGCGCCGCACACCGCCAGTGACCGTGAGGTTGCGAACCGGTTCCCAGTCAACACCAGCGCCGAACACCTGGATGGTTTCCGAGCGGCCCTGATCGGGTGAGCCCGCCGGGGTGTCGCGCCACTCGCGTCGCGTGTGCTCCAGCCGCAGATTGAATGCGGTCTTGGCGGTGGCTTTCCACACCGGTGTGATCTGGATGCGGTTGCTCACCAGATGACCGCCTGGCGACTGGCCGACGCCGCTGATGTCGCGCGACGCGGCGGCCACGAGCCGTGTCTTGCCGGTGACGTCCCACGCCACGGTCACCCCGCCGACAAGCCCGCTGAAGTCACGCAGCGGCGCGCCCGCATTGGTCCTGTCGATGTGGGCCAGCCGCGCCTGCACAGCCGTCTTGCCGGTCGCACTGGGCCAGTGCAACAGGAATTCAAGCTCCTGGTCGCGAAAGTCGGTGGGCCCGGGCGTCGTCAAAGCCGTGTAGTGCCCGTCGCCGTTCTTGTAGCGCAGCTGCATGGTGGTGCCCGAGGCGAACTCGTATCCACCGCCGATGTGAACCGTGCGGACGGAAGGGCTCGCGTCGTAGCTGTTGGGATCGGTGCTGCTGGCGCGCGTGTGCGCGACACCGGCCAGCGCGCGCCATGCGCCATCGATGTCGTACACCGCATCGAGCACCTCGCTGCGTTCGGTTCGCCGCCCGATGCGGTTGCCTCCGGTGAGCGAATCGGTGGTCACCTCGCGAAACTGCCGCCGGTCGGCGCTCGCCACGCCGTGAAGCGCAGAGCCGAGCCGCCAGTCCCAGGCTGCTGCGTAATTGATGGTGTCGTAGTTGAGGTTGGACAGATCGCCGTAGCGATAGGCGGTCGCCTCGACGTCGCCGTGAAACCGCTGCAGCCCCACGCGCTTGTCGAACTTCAGCCCCAGCCCCGCCGACGTGACCGTGTCAGACGCCTGGCCGCTGGCCGTTCGCAAGACATTGGAGTCGTGCTCGACGCCGCCAAATGCGCGCCATTGCAACGGCTGCGGCACCTCCTGTCCCAGCACTGCTGCGGGTAATGAGAGGGCGGCGACGGCGATGAGTGGAATCTTGGAAATGTTCAAGTTGGCCTCGCGCTTTGACAAGCGTTTCAATATGCGGACGAGTCCTTGAACACCAGCCGGATGGTGCGAAGAATGATGCGCATGTCCAGCCGAAGCGACCAGCTGCGCAAGTAGTCCAGGTCCATGCGGATGCGCCCTTCCATCTTGTCGAGCGAATCGGTTTCACCGCGAAAGCCATTGACCTGTGCCCATCCGGTGATGCCGGGGCGAACCTTGTGGCGAACCATGTAGCTCTTGATGAGTCCGCGATACATCTCGTTGTGGGACACGGCATGGGGCCGTGGTCCGACGATGCTCATGCGGCCCTGAAGAACATTGATGAACTGGGGCAGCTCGTCGAGCGAGGTGCGGCGCAGGAAGGCACCCAGGCGTGTGATGCGTGCATCGCCCTTGGTGGCCTGCTGCACCTTGTCGCCGTCTTCGGCCACGGTCATCGAGCGGAATTTATAGACAATGATTTGCTCGCCATCCAGCCCGTAGCGGCGTTGCCTGAAAATCGCCGGGCCCCTGGAAGTGAGTTTCACCGCGATGGCAATCCCCAGGAGGATCGGCGAAATCAGCACCAGGATGATGGACGCCAAAACGATGTCGCTCATCCACTTGAGCACGCCAGCAGGACCGCGAAACGGTGTCTCGCAAACCGAGATGACCGGCATGCCGCAGACCATGTCGGGCCGACCCTGTATCAGGTCGGTGACGAACATGTCGGGCACGAAATAAACCGACGCTGTCGTGTCCTTCAGCGCATCGAGCAATTCCTTGATGCGCTTTTGCGATGCCATGGGCAGCGACAGATAAATCAGCTGAACCCGGTTGGCCTTGACGTAGGCAGCGAGTTCGGGAATCCGGCCCAGCATGCGGTGACGCTCGTGGCCCACCTGCCGCTCGGGTTCACGGTCATCGAAAAAGCCCAGCAGCTTCACCCCGGTGTAAGGCGTGTCGGAGAGCCTGTCGGCCAGCATGGAACCCTGTTCGTTGAGACCCACGACGACGGCACGCTGCGCCGGCCCTTGCAGTCGCACCAGGTGCGGTGCCACCGACCGCAAGGCCCAGTGCGTCACCAGTTGCGATGCAGGCGCGAGCCACAGCCAGTGCACGATCACTTCGGTCGAGAACAGATGAATCTGGTCGGTCGCAAAACCCATTGCCAGCAGCAAGCCGGCGGTCCATGCCCAGGCCATCAGGATGCTGCCCAGTACCTTCCGGGGCGCAGACCGCAATAGCCGGCGTCCCGGAAAGGCCAGCGCGAAGGCAACCACCGAGGCAACCAGCCATGACGAGCCGATGGTGCCTTCGAACATCAGCACCAGCACCCACAGTGACAGCACGATGCACACAGGCTCGAGGATCGCCTCGACTGCCGCGAGCAGGCGGCTCTGGGCCAGTGCGGCTGCACTGGCGACAGATGTGTGCGCGGGCACATGCGGTATCTGGAGCGCGGAACGGGGTTCAGTCATGGATGTGCCGCACGAGGTTGATTAGCAAACGCAACGGGAGGTGAGAAATAAAAGATCAATGTAAGTACCGATCAGCCGGGTTTTTGTGGGACACGGCTTGCACAGGCTGTAAGCACAGGCCGCTGGTTGTCAGGCGTGCGCGACAAGAAGCGAGAGCGTGGAAACCGCTTGTGCGCGATTGGAGACGTCCAGCTTGCAGAAGATGTTCTTCAGGTGATTTTTCACCGTGAATTCGCTGATGGACAGGATGGAGCCAATCTCCGGATTGGTCTTGCCCATCGCGACCCACCCCATGATCTGACGCTCGCGTCCGCTCAAGGCAGCAAGCCGCGCCGCATCGGCCTGCGCCGTGTCGCCCTGGCCGATGCGAGACGGCGCTGATGGCATGCGGCGCATGGCCGAGTCCATGAAAGGCAGCAGCAGTTTCAGCGCGGTGCCGGCGCCACGGCGCGTGAACGGCTCGCGCGAAACGGCGGCGAAGATGCGCTCGCTTCCATGGCGCGATCCCGCGATGCCATGCACGAGGGCACGGCTCATGCATGGGATCTTGTCGAGCGCAAATGCATTGCGCCTGGCGTCGGCCACCAGGTTGGCGCACGCGCCGACATCGAGTTCACAGGGCTGCTGCTGCGCGGCGATCCAGCAGTCGCGAAAGTAGCTAATCAATGGCGCGAGCGCGTGCAGGGTCCAGTCATGCGAGCGCATGCCCGGCTGGCTGGAGATGATGTCGAAGTGAAGCGCCGATGTGCGAAAGTCACCCCAGCCCACCAGCATCACGTCATGCTGCAACCACTGCTGCACATCACCTTGCAACCAGCGCCACAAGTCCTGATGCGTGCTGATGCCCGCGCCCTGGCTGGCGATCTTCAGAAAATGCGCCGGGTCGTTTTCGGGTGCGCTCATCAGGACTGACATGAAAGTTCCCAGGTGGAATTTGACATTGCCTTGCGGCGGTGTCCGACAATGTAAGAACGCCATGAAGCACGGCCGTGTCGGAGACTTCGGGCACCCCCTGTAGGACGCTCGCGCGCTCCCTTTGATGAGCTTCACCGGCGGTTCACACGCCCGCTACAACAGGTGTAGGACGGCACCGTGACACGCGTGGCAGCGCCCCAGCAGCGCGGTCCAAACCGCAGAATGGGCGCAATGAAAAACATGCGCTTGCTGTTGACGCTGTTGCATACCCTGCTCGCATTCGTTATCACCCCTTCCATTGCACAGACGCCGCCTGGTGCGGGCAAGGCTGCGCCATCGTGCGCCGCCGTTTCTGCGCAGACCTGCGCGACGGCCCGGGCGCTGGGCCGCGGCATCAACCTGGGCAACATGCTCGACGCCCCGCGCGAAGGCGACTGGGGCGTGCGCTTCGAGCCGGACTATGTGGAAAAAATTGCAGGCCGGTTTGATGCCGTGCGGCTTCCGGTTCGCTGGAGCAACCACGCCGCTGCCACTGCAGATGCAAAGCTCGACGAGGCATTCGCCGCCCGCGTGGACAAGGTCATCGACGCACTGCTTGCCCGTGGCCTCTACGTCATCCTCAACATGCACCATTACAGCCAGATCCATGGCGACCCGCTGCATCCCAACGAGTCCGCCGTCGATGCGGCCGTGCTCGATGCCCGCCTGGTCAGCATGTGGCGGCAGCTGGCGGTGCGTTACAAGGATCGATCGCCGCGGCTCGTGTTCGAACTGCTCAACGAACCGCATGGACGGCTCGGCGGGGACACCTGGAACGATCTTGCCGCCCGTACGCTCGCAGCCGTGCGGCCGAGCAACCCGACTCGCGTGGTGCTGATCGGCCCGGGCGAATGGAACAACGTCAGCGAGTTGCCCCGGCTGAAACTGCCGCAGGACCGCCACCTCATCGTCACCATCCACAACTACGACCCCTTTGCTTTCACGCACCAGGGCGTCGATCACCTGGCCAAGCCGTTCCCCGTGGGCACCACCTGTTGCGATGCGGGCCAGCGCAAGTCGCTGGTCGATGCGCTGGACTCGGCGCAACGCTGGAGCAAGGCCAGCGGATACCCGCTGCACCTGGGCGAGTTCGGCGCCTACGAAAAAGCCGACATGAAATCGCGCGAGACCTACACCCGCATGGTGCGCGACGAGGCCGAGCGACGCGCCATCAGCTGGGCCTACTGGGAATTCGCATCCTCGTTCGGCGTCTATTCCCCCGCCAGCGGCACCTGGGTTGAACCGATCCGCCGCGCGTTGCTCGACTGAACAACCATGAAGGCAACGCAGTACATGCCTGGAGGAACAGCGATGAGCAGCAGCGCTGTCTTCACAGGCGACGGCAGCCTGCTGCTGCGTTGCGCGCAGGCATGGCTTGCTGCGGGTCACCGCATTGAACGCATCGCAACCCGCAGCGACCCGGTGCTCCGGTGGGCGCGGGAAAACGGGGTCAGCGTGGTCAACGCCGACGCAGATGCGCCGCTGGCGCTGGCGGGCACTGCGTTCGACTATCTCTTCAGCGTGTCCAACCTGCAGGTGCTCAGGCCCGATCTCATCGCCAGGGCGCGCGTGATGGCAATCAACTTTCACGATGGCCCGCTGCCGCGCTACGCCGGCCTGCATGTGACGAGCTGGGCGCTGATGGCCCGCGAGTACACCCATGGCATCACCTGGCACGAGATGACGGCCAGGGTCCATGCCGGCCGCATCGTGCGGCAGGTGACCTTTGACATCGCCGTCAACGAAACCGCGCTGGGCCTCATGACGCGTTGCCATGAAGCAGGGCTGGCCGCGTTCGAGGACATGGCCCAGGACATTGCTCGCGGCCCGCTGGCGCTTGCCGCGCAATCGAACGAGCGGAGGTACTTCTCACGCGACCTGCGGCCGGGCGCGCTGGGCACACTCGACTGGCATCAGGCGGCCACTGAACTGGCCGCACTGGTGCGCGGGCTCGACTACGGCCACTGCCCCAATCCACTGGCATTGCCCAAGGTCTGGACCGGAACCGGCATTGTGCTGATACGAACCGCCAGCCCCCTGCTGCGGCCTTCTTACGCAGAGCCCGGAACCGTGCTGCGAGTCGACGGCGACACGCTGCATGTCGCCACAGCTCTGGGCGACCTGAGCCTGGGCGGCTGCACCGACGCCGATGGCAACGCCGGGGTGCGCGGCATCGCGGCAGGCCAGGTGTTGCCCACGCTGCCACCGGCTGTGCGGCAGCGGTTTGCCGATCGCATCACATCCATCGCCAGGGGCGAGATCAGGTGGCGGCGCGCATGGAGCGAGCTCGCCCCGGTGGAGCTGCCGTATCCACGCGAGTTGCCATGCGAAGTGCAAGCCGCGCCTTCAGAGCTGCGAGCCGCCCTGGGCACTGCGCCCGAGGCCAGCGTGACCGCAGCAGCGTTCATGGCCTGGCTTGCGGAACTCACCGGCCAGCCGCGTGTGTCGCTCGCCTACAGCGATGCAGAACTGGTTGCGCAGGCCGGCGGCCTGGAAAGCTGGCTGTCGGTGATGGTGCCACTCAGCGCAGACATAGCGCGCGGCGCATCGCAGGCCGCTCTGGTGAACGCAGTGAGCAGCGAGATCGCCGCATGCCGCGTTGCAGGGCCGTGCCCGCGCGATCTGCGCCTTCGGCTGGGCGAGCGCCAGGTGCCCCCATTGCGAATCGGCCTGGCACTGGCGCCCGTCGACGATGCGAGTGGCTTCGATCTGCTGCTGGCATGCGATGCGAACGGCCAGCTCGAAGTGCGATCGAACGACAGTGTGTTCAGTGCTGAAACCCTGAACGCGCTCGCATCGCACCTCGCGCTCTGGCTCGGCGCATTCGATGCCGGTGATCGCATGGCCGTGAGCCTGAACGGTGCGGACCTGCGCTACGCCGGTCTGTCCGCGTACCGGGCAGGGGCGAATAGTCCGGATGCGCTATGGACCCGTCCCACCTGAAATCCTAAAGTGAGATCACGAAATTTCTCGACTCGAATACCCGAAAGGCAATCATGGCAGACACAGTTATCTACGGCACAGCCGGCAACGACACCATCGCAGCAACCGCTTCTGGCACCAGCAACGGCAGCCTGGTGCTCACCGTCGCAGGCACGATCGGGGAGAACCAGCTTCCCATGTTCAACGTACTGATCAACGGCGTCATCGTCCGTTCGTCGATCGTCGCCACGGCAGACTATTTCGGCAACGAAACGCAGCAGGTCTATGTTGCGCTGCCCGCCGGCCCGATCAACAGCGTGCAGGTTGACTACACGAACGATCCGCAAGACGACGATTACCGGCTGGACCGCAATCTGATCATCCACAAGGCGACGCTCAACGGCACCGACCTGCCCGTCACATCGGCGATCTATACCCGCGACGGTTACACCGGCCCGCACAACGCGGAAAACGGCGCGACCATCGACGGCCAGTCCGACATGAACTGGGGCGGTGAGCTGACCTGGACCGGCTCGCTGGTCACCACTGCAGTCGCCGGTCCTGGCGGCGCCACGCTGATCGACACCGGCCTGGGCATGGATACCGTCACGTTCTCCGGCGCGCGCGCCAGCTACAACGTCGGCCACACTGCCACCGGCTTTTCAGCGACGCCGACCTCGGGCGGCACGACCACCTACTTCGGCAGCGTCGAGCGCCTGGACTTCAGCGACAAGATGCTGGCCATCGACATGGACGGCAATGCCGGTGTGGCCGCCAAGTTGCTGATCACGCTGCTGGGCCAGGAGTTCCTGGAAGACGAGAGCCTCGCGGGCCTGTTCATCGGCTACCTCGACCAGGGCCTGTCTGCAGAGGCCCTTGCCGGCGGCATCCTGGACAACGCGCAGTGGCAATCGTTCGCAGGTGGCTCCTCCAATGCGGCTTACGTGACCGAGATGTACACCAACCTCGCCGGCGGCCCTCCGTCCAATGCCGACTTCAACTACCTGGTCGGCTTGCTCGACAGCGGCGCTATCACCAAGGCCGGCATGACGCTGATCGCCATGGAACACGAAGCCGTGGACATTCGCATGACCGGCGTGATGTCGACCGGCCTGGAGTACCTGGAAGCCTGAAGCCGACCAGCCAGGCGGCTGCGGTCGCCTGCAAATGGCCAGGAGCGTGGGTTCGCCGAAATATTGCGTAGCCGGCGTCAACCCAGGCTCCTGCACAGTCGTTATGAAGCGGCCACCGGCCTTTTGGCAGGACAAGGCAAATCACCTCACCAAAGGAAACTTCATGACCAAACTTCTCGCCGTCCTGATCGCAGGCTTGTTCTCTGCCGGTGCGTTTGCCCAGGCCCCTGGCGCTGGCGTCCCCAAGGACACCCCTGGCGCTACGCCAACCACCAAGCCGCAAGCCAAGGCTGAAGCCAAGGTCGAAGCCCGCAAGGAAGCCAAGCCTGACACGGCCCCCAAGGCAACGCCAGCTCCTGGCGGCGCCGCTGCCGCAGCTGCCGGCTCCACCGTGGCCCCCGAAACCAAGTCGCAAAAGGCTGCCGAGACCAAGAAAGCCAAGCGCAAGGTCAAGAAGGCTCCTGAGCAAGGCAAGACCCCTACCTGAGCAACCAGGCAGTTTTCTGCCTCCAGTTCTCCACACAACTGGCCCGCATGACGGGCCAGTTTTTTTTGGGGTTCAGGCCGGGCCGACCGGCGCCGGTTCGAACTGGCCCGCAAGGGCGCGCCAGACGTGCTCGGCCGTGAGTGGCATCTGCACCCGCTCGGCATCGCGCCCCAGGCCGGTCGCCGCCAGGGCGTCGATCACTGCATTGACCACGGCAGGCGTCGCGCCAATCGTGCCCAGCTCCCCCACCCCCTTGACGCCCAGCGTGTTCGTCTTGCAGGGCACCGAGGTGTCGAACTGCGTCTTGAAATCGCGAAACACATCGGCGCGGGGCATGGCGTAGTCCATGAAGCTGGCCGTGAGCAGCTGGCCCGACTCGCTGTCGTACACCACCTTTTCGCACAGCGCCTGGCCGATGCCCTGCATCGCGCCGCCATCGATCTGGCCGCGCACGATGCCCGGGCTCACCACGCGCCCGATGTCATTGACCGACGCGTAGGCGACCAGTTCAACGACGCCGGTCTGCGGATCGACTTCGACTTCGCAGATGTGGCAGCCGTTGGGCCAGCTCGGCGCAGCGGCCGTCGCAGTGCCTTGCGCCTTGATGCTGCCCTCGCCCTGCTTGCCGGCAAGCTCGAACAGGCCGATGCCCACGTCGGTGCCCTTGACGCTGAAGCGGCCCGCTGTGTACTCAATGTCGGCGGCGGATGCTTCGAGTGCCTGCGCAGCCAGTGCCCTGGCCGCATCGACTGTGTTTTCGGACGCCACCTGCACTGCCGAGCCGCCGGTAAAGAGTGAGCGCGAGCCCGCGCTGCCAAAACCATTGGCGCGATCGGTGTCGCCCTGCAGCACGCGAATGCTCTCTATCGGCACGCCGAACACATCGACGGCCAGTTGCGCGTAGCTGGTGGCGATGCCCTGGCCCATGGCCTGCGTCGCGGACGTGAGTTCGATGATGCCTTCGGGCAGGACGTTGACCTTCACTTCTTCAACCAGCGCGTTGCCGCCGGTCCACTCCAGGAAGGTCGCAATGCCACGGCCGCGCAGCTTGCCGTTGGCGGTCGACGCAGCACGGCGCGATTCAAAGCCGTTCCAGTCGGCCAGCACCAGCGCCTGGTCCATGATCTTTTCAAACTCGCCCACGTCGTACACCTGCGCCATCGGGTTGGTGTAGGGCATCTGGTCGGGCCGGATCATGTTGCGGCGGCGCAGCTCGGCCGGGTCCATCTTCATCTCGCGCGCGGCCGCGTCCATCAGCCGCTCGGTGATGTAGATCGCCTCGGGGCGTCCAGCGCCGCGATACGCGCCGACGGGCATCGTGTTGGTCATGACGGCCGTCAGGTGCAGGTCGATGGTCTGTATGTCGTAGATGCTGGTCGTGACCCAGGGGCCGATCAGCAGCGCGATGACCACGCCGGTGGTCGATGCATACGCGCCGACGTTGGCGACCGCACGCACGCGCAGCGCGAGCACCTTGCCGTTCGCATCGAGCGCCAGTTCGGCGTGCGAGCTGGCATCGCGTCCGTGGGTGGAGGCCTGGAATTCCTCGATGCGTTGCGAGCACCACTTCACGGGGCGCTGCAAGAGGCGCGCAGCATAGGCGACTGCAACATCTTCAGGGTAGGCGCCGGTCTTCATGCCGAAGCCGCCACCAACATCGCTCACCAGCACACGAACCTGGTCGGGCTTCATGCCCAGCGCATTGGCGACGCCATCGCGCACCGCCGTGGGCATCTGGCTGGAGACGCGGATCACGATGCGGTCGCTGCCTGCTTCGGGTTCTGCAATCGCCACGCGCGGCTCGATCGGGCTGGGCGCAAGGCGCTGGTTCTCGATGTCCACCGACACACGCACGGCCGCTTTGGCGAAGGCGGCATCGACCGCGCCCGCATTGCCGTGGCGCATGTGCGATGCGATGTTGTCGGGCGCCTGCTCGCACAGCACGGGCGCGCCGGGCTTCATCGCAGTCATGGCATCGACGACGCTTTGCAGCTCTTCGTAGTCGACCATCACGGCTTCGGCAGCGTTGATCGCTGCTTCGCGCGTGTCGGCCACCACGGCGGCAACGGCTTCGCCGACATACCGCACCATCTCGTGCGCCAGCACCCGGCGCATGGCTGTCGCGCCCGGCTTGCCGTCGGGCCTGGGGAACGGCAGCGGCTGCGACAGGCCCTTGACCCCCGCCTGCACCAGGTCCGCACCACTGAATGCCGCGACCACGCCGGGCATGGACGCAGCTGCGCTGGTATCGACCGAGTTGATGCGCGCATGCGCATAGGGCGAACGCACGAAGGCCATGTGCGCCTGGTTGGGTAGCGTGATGTCGTCGGTGTAGCGGCCCTTGCCGGTGACCAGTGCCGGATCTTCGATGCGGCGAACCGTCTTGCCGCTGCCAAACCGGGTTGCTTCGATGGGGGCGCTCATGCCTTGGCTCCCGCCATTGCGCCAGCAGCCTGCTTCACCGCGGCGACGATGTTGGTGTAGCCGGTGCAACGGCAGATATTGCCGTCGAGCGCGCGCACGATCTCGTCTTCGGTCGGCGACGGATTGGCGGCGAGCAGTCCGGCAGCGGCCATCATCATGCCGGGTGTGCAGAACCCGCACTGCAGGCCGTGGCAGGCGATGAATGCCTCTTGCAACGGGTGCAGTGCATCGGTCCCCTGCTGGTTTGCCAGGCCCTCGACGGTCGTCACCGACTTGTCCTGCACCTGCAGCGCGAGCACGCTGCAGCTCTTGACGGCACTGCCGTCGATGAGCACGGTGCAGGCGCCGCACTGCGCCGTATCGCAACCCATGTGCGTGCCGGTGAGCGCGAGGTCGCCCCGCAGCAGGTCGATCAGCAATGTCGTGGGCGCCACATCGGTTTCGATGGAGCGGCCGTTGACTGAAATCTTCATCACGGTCATGAAATGTGTTCCTGGAATTCTTGGCGTTCGTGGAGTTCTTGGCTGGCGCAGCTTCAGCGCGCCATGAAATAGATGAGGGCCACGATGATCACGGCGCCTGCGATCAGCCAGCTGGTCTTGATGCCGGCGGGGGCTGGCGCCGGTGGCACGATGGCAGCGGTCTGGTCGTCGGCCCCGCCTTCGACAGCCGCAGGCCGCAGGTGTTCTTCGAATGCGGTGAAGAACTGCTCGGTGAGTTTTTGCGCCGTTGCATCCACCAGCCGCGAGCCGATCTGCGCCATCTTGCCGCCGACCTGCGCCTTGGCCGCGAATTTCAATCGCGTGCCATCGCCTTCGGGTGCGAGCGACACGTCGGCCGATCCCTTGCCGAACCCGGCCGCGCCGCCCTGCCCGTCGAAGTTGATCGTGTAGGCGCGCGGCGGCTCGACATTGGTCATCTGCAGCTTGCCCTTGAAGCGCGCGCTGACCGGGCCGATCTTGACGGCAACCACCGATTCAAAACTGTTGTCACCGGTGCGTGTGACCGACTCGCAACCGGGTATGCACGCCTTGAGCGTTTCCGGATCGTTGAGCGCTTCCCAGGTGCGGTCGATGTTGGCGGGAATGAGGCGTTCGCCTTGGAGTTCCATAGGTCAGCTCGCTTTCGCGACAGCGCGCTGCGCCATCACGGTAATCATGGCCGCGCGGTAGGCGGCCGTTGCATGCATGTCGCTGTTCAGGCCGTCGGCCGCAACGACAACGCCCTTGATGGCATCGGCTGTGAAGCTTTTTGCCAGCGCATCTTCCATGGGCTTGACGCGAAACACGCTCGCGCCTGCGCCTGTCACGGCAACCTTCACGCCCTGCGCGCCTTCGCTCACAAACACGCCGACCATCGCAAAGCGCGAAGCCGGTTGCTTGAACTTCTCGTAGGCGGCCCGTTTCGGGACCGGAAAACGCACCGCCGTGAGCAATTCGCCCGGGCGCAGCGCAGTCTCATAGAGGCCGGTGAAAAAGTCTTCGGCGGCGATCTCGCGCTGGTCGGTGTGAACCGTCGCGCCGAGCGCCACCAGGGCGGCCGGGTAATCCGCCGCCGGGTCGGCATTGGCGACCGCACCGCCCAGCGTACCCATGTTGCGCACCGACGGATCGCCAATGTCGCCGGCCAGCTTCGCCAGCGCCGGGATCGCGCGCTGGACCTGTGCAGACGCAGCGACTGCCGCATGCGTGGTCATCGCGCCAATCGTGACCGATGCAGCATCGACCGTGATGCCGGACATGCCGGCGACGCCTCCCAGGTCGACCAGGGTTTCCGATGACGAAAGCCGCAGCCGCATGGCCTGCACCAGGCTTTGCCCACCGGCCAGGTAGCGCGCATCGCCCTGCGCCGCTTTCACCGCATCGGCCGGCGTGCGCGGCCTCTGGTAATCGAACGAATACATATCGCTTGTGCCTCTCGACGGGCATGGCGCCCGACCGCCTTTTTACCGCACTTCCTCGCTGCAGTTGATTGCCGCACCTGATTGCCGCACTTCCCCGCCCCAGCTGCCAGGCTACTGCTTTGGCACTTTCGCGCGATCGATCACCTCGGACCAGCGCGCCATCTCCGAGGCCAGCAAGGCGCGCAGCGCTTGCGGCGTGCCGCCTCGCGGTGTGACATTCAGGTCGGCGAGCTGCCTGCGCAGTTGCGCATCAGCCAGCGCCTGGTTCAGCGCGCGGTTCAAGGTGGCGATGACTGCCTGCGGCGTGCCGGCCGGCGCGGCCAGTGCGTTCCATGAGGTGACGTCGAACCCGGTGACGCCGCTTTCAGCCAGCGTCGGGACGTGCGCGAGGGCCGACGCACGCCGCGACCCCATGACGGCCAGTGGATGCACCACGCCCGCCGAAATCTGCGGCAGCATCGGCCCGAGAATCTCGACCGCCGCATCGATCTGCCCCCCGCGCAGTGCCGTCAACACCGCAGGCGAGCCATTGAACGGCACGACCTGGAAATCAACCTCGGCACGGGTCTTGAGCAGCTCGGCAGACAGGTGCTGCGTGCTCCCCACATTGATCGTTCCAACGTTGAGCTTGCCCGGGTTGGCGCGCGACCAGGCCAGCAGGTCTTTCATGGTCTTCCAGCGCGAACCCGCCTGGGTCAGGACCGCGAGGTCGAAGGTCCCAATGGTGCCCACCGGCGCAAAGTCTTTCAGCGCATCGAACGGCAACGAATTGAAGAGCCCCGCGCTCACGGCCGTCGCGTTGCTCATGAGCAGCAGGACGTGGCCGTCGGGTGCGGCTTTGGCCACGAGGTCTCCGGCCACCACACCGCCCGCGCCGGGCTTGTTCTCGATGACAACCGCCTGCTTGAACTCGTCAGCCAGTCGGGCTGCGACCGCCCGCGCGGTCAGGTCAGCGATGCCGCCTGCACCGAAGGGCACGACGATTCGAATGGGTCTGGCAGGAAAGGACTGCGCATGGCCCAGGGCAGGCCATGTCGCCGCAGCGGCGAACCCCGCCGCCCCCATCAGGGTTTGCCT
The DNA here is from genome assembly GCF_001044395.1 of Caenimonas sp. SL110. GTDB lineage: Bacteria > Pseudomonadota > Gammaproteobacteria > Burkholderiales > Burkholderiaceae_C > Ramlibacter. Next base: position 83,967 of record NZ_JANU01000029.1, on the reverse strand, counting down.
GCGAGTGATTCGCACAGGGCCTTCGCGCGCTCAGCTGCCTGTGGGCTTGTCGTCGTCGAGCGCCGGTTGCGCGCGCGCTTCGATGTACTTCAGGAGACTGGCCGAGCCCTCACCCATACGGCCGGCCGTCTTGTCCGAGGACTGTTCCACCTGCGCGTTTTTGATCAGTTCCTTGACCGTCTCGAGTTCTTCTACCGCGTCCTGCACCTTGGCCTCTGTTGCCACGTTCAGGGCAACCGCATCGGCCACCACATTGGCGACCTGCGTGATGGCTTCGGGGTGGGTCAGCACCGCGTTGGCTTGCTCGAGGTTGTCTGCAGCGACGCTCAGTTCTTCCTGGACCTTGTCGGTCTTCTCGATCGCCTTGGTGAGGATCCTGGACGCACGCAAATGGGAGGAGGACTTCGTCATAGCGCGGATTGTGCTCCAAACCCACGGCGCCGACAGCGCATGGAACAACTAACACGTTCGGGCTAATGGCACGCTCGTTGCATGGAATGCATCTGTGTATCCACTGATCCAGTCCACCGCACCATGAACGCGCACCTCAGCCCCGGCCTGTATCCGATCGACCAGGCGATCACCGCCGAAGACGAGGCCTACCGGCACATCCACGCTGCGATCCGGCTGGGCCGCTACGTGGGCGGCGAGCGGCTGGTGCCAGAGGTCATTGCCACCGAGATCGGTACCAGCCGGATGCCGGTGCGCGAAGCCTTCCGCCGGCTCGCGACCGAGGGGCTGGTGACGATACGCCCGAACCGCGGCGTCACCGTCAGCGGCCTGAACATGGACGACATGCAGGAAATCTTCGAGATGCGCGCGGTGCTCGAAGGCCTGGCGGTGCGGCTAGCGCTTCCCAACATCACGCCGGCCGCACTCAAGCGGCTCGAAGCCCTGATCGACCCGCTCGACGACCGCGACGGCGTGCAGCCGGACTGGACTGCCGCGCACCGCGCATTCCACGAAACCCTGTGCGGCTTGAGTGGGCGTGCGCGCCTGATCAAACAGATCGCCTCGCTGCACTCGCTGGTGGAGCCTCACATGCGCCTGTGGGTGCTGGCCGACCGCCCCACGACGGCGCGCGTGCACCACCAGGAACTGATAGATGCACTGCGCAGCGCCGATGCGCAGCGCTGCGAAGCCGCCGTGCGCGAGCACGTGATGGTGACCGTGCCCGACGTCATGAAGTACCTGCAAGAGCGCGACTCCTGATCACCCACCAAGCCTTTCCATTTTTTTCAACCTGCTGGAGTAACCATGTCTGACATCGACCACAAGGCCGCGCTCGCGGCACGTCTTGCCGCCGGCTTTGGCCGCCGCGACTTCCTGAAGACCACCGGCGCAGGCCTCGGGCTGGTCGCCGCTTCGGCCGTCGGGATGAACTCGGCCCACGCAGCGCCCAAGAAGGGCGGAACGCTCACGCTCGCGTGGCTCGACGCCATCGACACGCTCGATCCGCACTTCACCGCTTCGGGCGGTTCGATCAAGGTCATCAACAACATCTTCAACGGCCTGCTCAAGGTTTCCTATGACGGCAAGAAAGTCAGCTTCACGCCCGACCTCGCCGCCAAATGGGACATGGTCGATGAGAAGACGCACGTCTTCAAGCTGCGCCCCGGCGTCAAGTTCCACAACGGCGATGCCTGCGACGCCGCTGCCGTGAAATGGAGCGTCGAACGCGTGGCCGACCCCGAGGTGAAGTCGCCCCACGCATGGAAGTTCGAGCAGCTCGCCGGTGTGGACATCGTGGACCCGTTGACGGTGCGCCTGCGCTTCAAGAAGCCCTTCGCATTTTTGCCGGTGGCGCTCACCGGCAGCACCGGACGCGCGGGCACCATCGTCAGCAAGCGCGCCGTCGAGCAATCTGGCAAGGGCTTCGGGCGCAACCCGGTAGGCACCGGTCCCTTCAAGTTCGCAAGCTGGAGGGAAAACGATTCCATCGAGCTGGTGCGCAACCCCGATTACTTCCAGGCCGGCCTGCCGTACCTGGACAAGGTCGTGATCCGCCTCATCAAGGAGCCCAGCGCGGGCGTGGCAGCCATGATGTCGGGCCAGGTCGATGGCATGTCGGCGTGCCCTTTCCAGTTCATTCCCGACCTGCGCAAGAACGCCAACCTGTCGGTTTACGGCCAGGTGGAGGGCAACTATTCCTTCGTCGGCATGAACAACAAGCGCGCGCCGTTCAACGACCCCATGCTGCGCCAGGCGGTGTCGTTTGCCATCGACCGCGATGTGATCGTGCAGCAAAGCTACTTTGGCGAGGCGATCCCTGCGTACACCTGCATCTCGCCGCCGATGACCAACTTCTACGACCCCAACATTGCCAAGTCGGGTCGCGGCCAGTACTTCGACATGGCCAAGGCGCGCGCGCTGCGGGCCAAGGCCAAGGTGCAAGGCGAGATCAACCCGGTCTACATCGTCACCGAAGGTTTCACCGGCTCGGGCGGCATGGGCACCCGCAATGCGCAATTGCTCGCGCCGATGCTGGCCCAGATCGGCATCAAGCCCAAGATCGAACTGGTGGACCGCGCGGTCTGGACGCAGCGGCGCAACGCCAGCGACTTCGACATGTACGACGAAGCATGGATTGCCGACCTGGACCCTGACGAAACCATCACGCCCGAGTGGTCCACCGGCAAGCCGTGGAACTTTGTCGGCTACAGCAACCCGGTGTTCGACAAGGCCGCAGCCGCAGCCGGCGAGACCACCGACCTGGCCACGCGCCGCAAGCTCTACCTCGAAGCCGAAAACACGCTGATGGCCGATGCGCCACTGGCAGTGCTTGCGCACATGAAGGTGTTCAAGATCATGGCCAAGAAGGTGCAGGGCTTCGAGTACATCCCGGCGGACCTGTTGAACCTGCACACGGTTTCACTGGCCTGAAGGACACCAGGGAAATGCTTGCTGCAACCTGGGCCCGCGGGCCTGGCCCGGCCGTCATCGGCCGGGCGCTGGGCGCCATCGCCCAGACCCTTCTGGTGCTGCTGGTCGTATCGGTCGTGAGCTTCGGTTTTCTGAAGCTCACGCCGGGCGATCCAGTGGCGGTGGTGCTGGGTTCCGATTTCTCGAAGGAGTCTTACGACAAGCTGCACAGCGAGCTCGGGCTCGACCAGCCCATTGCGGTGCAGTACGGCCGTTGGCTGGTGCGCTTCGTGCAGGGCGACTGGGGACAGTCGTACATCAGCCGGCAGGACATCTTCGAGCAGGCTGTGCAGCAGGCACTGCCCGTGACACTCGTGCTTGCCGGGCTGTCGCTGGCAATCGCACTGCTGGTGGGCATTCCGCTGGGTGTGCTGGCGGCGCTGCGCCGCAACAGCTGGATCGACCTCACCGCCAGCGCCATCGCGATTGGGGGCAACGCGTTTCCGAGCTACTTCCTGGGCGTGGTCCTGATCTGGATCTTTGGTGTCACGCTGGGCTGGTTTCCGACCATGGGTTACGTCGCCCCCTGGGACAACCTGGCCGGCGGCTTGTGGCACCTGGCCTTGCCTTCCGTCACGCTGGGCGCCTGGTATGTGGGCCTGATTGCCACCATCACCCGCTCCAGCCTGCTCGAAGTGCTGGCCCAGCCGTACATGGCTGCAGCGCGGGCGCGAGGCGAACCTGCATGGCGCGTGGTGTGGGTGCACGGCATGCGCAATGTGCTCATGCCACTGGTCACGGTGATCGGCCTGCAACTGGGCGGCATGCTGCGAGGCGCCGTCATGACCGAAGTGGTGTTCACGCTGCCCGGTCTTGGAATGATGATCACCAACGCCGTGCAGACGCGCGAATACCCGGTGGTGCAGGCCGGAATCATGATCACCGCCCTTCTCTTCGTCGCGGTGAACTTCATCGTGGACCGCACCTATGTGCTGCTTGATCCGAGGTTGCGCAAACATGGCCGCTGAAGTACTCATTGCCCCCATCGGCGCTGCCGAAGCGGCGCCCCGCCCCGGCCCGTGGATGCGTGCATGGCATCTGCTGCGCGCGCAACGCAAGGCCATGGTCGGCGGCACCATCGTGCTCATGTTTCTCGCGGCCGCCGTGTTCGCGCCAGTGCTCGCGCCCTATCCGCCCACCGAGCAGAACTTTCTCGCCTCGATGAAGCCGCCCTCGGCTGCACACTGGCTAGGGACCGATTCATTCGGGCAGGACATCCTGTCGCGGCTCTTCTACGGCGCGCGATCTGCATTGGCGGTGGGCTTCGGCTCGGTGGCGCTCGGCCTGGCGGTCGGCGTGCCGCTGGGGCTTCTTGCAGGCCTTCGCGGCGGGCGCACCGAGTGGGCGCTGATGCGTGTGGTTGACGGCCTGCTGGCGTTCCCGGAACTGATCATGGCGATGGCCTTCATGGCGGTGCTCGGCCTGGGCCTGGGCAACGTGATGCTCGCGCTCGGCCTGTCATTCGTGGGGCCGTTCGCGCGGACCGTGCGCGCCGACGTGCTGCAGGTCAAGGCGCGGCCGTTCGTCGAGGCTGCACGCCTGATGGGTGTGCCTGCGCGCGAAGTGGTGCTGCGCCATGTGCTGCCCAACATCGCATCGCCCATCCTGATCCAGGCCGGCATGCGCGTGTCCATCGCAATCCTGCTGGGCTCGGGCCTGTCGTTCCTGGGGCTGGGTGTCGTGCCGCCAACGGCCGACTGGGGCCTGATGATTTCCGAGGGCCGCGGCTTCATCACGATGGCCCCGTGGATTTCGGGCGTGCCCGGCATCGCGCTGGCGGTGTTGCTGGTGGGGCTGAACCTGCTGGCCGAGGGCCTGCGCGATGCGCTCGACCCAGGCACGCGGGGAGACTGACATGAACACTTCCACCGCACCGCTGCTGTCCGCGCGTCACCTCACGCTGCGCCGACGCGGCGTGGCCGTGCTCGACGACGTGTCGATCGAACTGCCCACCGGCAGCACACTGGCGCTGATCGGCGAATCGGGCGCCGGCAAATCGACTTTTGCATTCGCGGCGATGGGCTTGCTGCGCCCTCCCGAGGTCGTGCTCGAAGGCGAGCTCATGGTCAGCGGCACCGACATCGTGCGCGCCAGCGAACGTGAGTTGCAGGCACTGCGCGGCCCTCGCATGGGCCTGGTGTTCCAGGACGCGGCTGCGGCGCTGAACCCGTGCTTTACCGTGCTGCAGCACCTGTCGGAGCCCCTGCGCCGGCACAAGGGGCTGGACAAGGCCGCATGCCGTGCACGATCCATCGCGTTGCTCGACAGCGTCGGCATCGCCGATCCGCAGGCGCGCCTGGCGGCCTACCCGCACGAACTGTCGGGCGGCATGCAGCAGCGCGTGATGATCGCCATCGCACTGGCCTGCGAGCCCGAACTGCTGATCGCCGATGAACCCACCAGCGCGCTGGACGTGACCATACAGGCGCAGATCATGACGCTCATTCTCGAACGGGTCCGGGCACTCGGGGCGTCGGCGATCTTTGTGCTGCACGACCTGGCGCTGGCCGCGCAGGTGGCCGACCGCGTGGCCGTGATGTATGCGGGCCAGATCGTTGAAGAGGGCCCCGCCGCGCAAGTGCTGCAAGAGCCGCAGCATCCCTATACACAGGGCCTGCGGGCCAGCGCCATCGAGTTCGGAGCCGAGCGGCTGATGCCCATTCCCGGCGTGGTACCAGCCCTGTCGGCCATGCCGGGCGGCTGCCGCTTTGCCGCGCGCTGCGAACGTGCATCAGCCCAATGCGCCGAACGACCGCCTCGCGTGACGCGCGGCGACATCTCCATTGCCTGCTGGCATGCATGAAGCACCTGCGATGACACCTGAAACAACCCTGCCCCTGTTTTCTCTTCTCGATGTCGAGAAGGCCTTCCCGATTGAAGGAGGCCGCCGCGAGATCAAGGCCCTTGACGGCATCCGCCTGAACCTGCTGCCCGGCCAGTCGCTGGCGCTGGTGGGCGAGAGCGGCTCGGGCAAATCGACGCTGGTGCGCGTGATGCTGGGTCTGGAGGCGCCGACCAACGGCCGCGTGCTGGTCGGCTCGGCCGAACTGGGCAGCATGGACACCGCGCAGCGCCGCGGCTTTGCGCGCGACGTCGCCTACATCTACCAGGACGCCCGGGGCTCGCTCAATCCGCGCATGGATGTCGCAGCGCTGCTGGCCGAACCCATCCGCCTGCATGCGTTGCGCGCCGAGCGCGAGATCGACGGCCGGGTGGACGAATTGCTGGCGCAGGTGGGCCTGCCTCGCGCCTTGCGCCACAAGTTCGCCACTGAACTCTCGGGTGGGCAGGTCCGGCGCGTCGCCGTCGCGCGCGCGTTGGCCTGCGAGCCGCGCGTGATCGTCGCCGATGAATCCGTGGCCGGTCTCGATGTGTCGGTGCAGGCGCAGTTGCTGAATCTGCTGCGCGACCTGCAGCGCACCAGCGGTATCGCGATGGTGTTCGTCACGCACGACCTGGGCGTGGCCGCCTACCTGTGCGAAGAGGTGGCCGTGATGTACCTGGGACGCATCGTCGAGATGGGTCCCACGGCGCAGATCCTCCAGGCGCCGCGCCATCCCTACACGCGGGCACTGATGAAAGCGTTTCCGCGATTCGACTCACCGCTGGCTGTCAGCCTGCAAGGCGAGATCCCGAGCCCGGCCAACCTGCCCTCGGGGTGCCGCTTCCGAACGCGCTGCGATGAAGCGCGTGCCGACTGCGCACTCACCGACCCGGTGCAGTCGCTGCTGGACGGCAGGCGCCACGTGGCCTGCCTGCATCCATTGGCGGTGGCAGCATGAGCCGCGTCCATACACCCAACCCGGCCCGCAGCGCCCGCGGCATGGCCGTGGCGCCGAATGCCCTGGCCGCGCAGAGCGCCATCGGCGTCTTGCGCGACGGCGGCAACGCAGTGGAGGCGATGGTTGCCGCTGCGGCCACCATCGCGGTGACCTACCCGCACATGAACGGCATCGGTGGCGACAGCTTCTGGCTGATTGCGCGTCCGGGCGAGACGCCACTCGCACTGGAAAGCTGCGGCGCTGCGGCGCAGTCGGCAAGCATCGAGAGCCTGCGCGCGCAGGGCCTGGAGCGCATCCCTTTTCGCGGTGGGGTGGCGGCGAACACAGTGGCGGGCACCATCTCGGGCTGGGACGCAGCGCTGCAGTGGTCACGCGATGCGCTCGCTGGGCGGCTGCCACTGGCGCGTCTGCTGGACGATGCGATTGCCCACGCGCGGGACGGCATTTCGGTGACGCGCAGCCAGTCAGCCTGCACGGCCACGCGCCTGGCTGAACTTGGCGGCATCACCGGCTTTGCCGCGACCTTCGCGCCGGGCGGCGAAGCGCCAGCGGTCGGCGCGCGCTGGCGCCATCCGCGCATGGCCGCAACGCTTGAGCAATTGGTGCGCTGCGGCCTGGGCGATTTCTACCGGGGCGACCTGGCGCAAAGCATGGCCCGCGACCTGGCTGCGGCAGGCAGTCCCCTCACGCTCGCTGACCTGCAGGCGCACGAGCCTGTCTGGCGCACGGCATTGGCGATGGCCCACTCGCGCGGCACGCTCTACAACACACCGCCGCCGACCCAGGGTCTGGTGTCGCTCCTGATCCTGGGGCAGCTCGACCGCGTGCTGGGCAGTGACTGCACCGACCCACTCGGCGCGGCGTTTGTCCACGCCTGCGTCGAAGCAACCAAGCAAGCCTTCGCGATTCGCGATGCGCACATCACCGATCCGGTGCACATGACGGTCGATGCCCAGAGCCTGCTGACCCCTGCCAATCTCGACGCGATGGCTGCCCGCATCGATCCGACCCGCGCCAGCGCCTGGGGCGGCGGACAGGGTCCGGCCGACACCGTGTGGATGGGCGTGGTGGACGCACAGGGCGTGGCCGTCAGTTTCATCCAGAGCATCTATCACGAGTTCGGCAGCGGCGTGGTGTTGCCCGCAACCGGCGTGAACTGGCAAAACCGCGGCTGCAGTTTCTCGCTGGACCCCATGTCCCTCAATCCGCTGATGCCCGGACGCAAGCCGTTTCACACGCTCAACCCCGCTCTCGCGCGGCTGGGCGATGGCCGCACGCTGGTGTACGGAAACATGGGCGGCGACGGCCAGCCGCAGTCGCAAAGCGCGGTGTTCTCGCGCATCGTGAATTTCGGCATGAACCCGCAGGCCGCGATTGCCGCGCCGCGCTGGCTGCTGGGGCGCACCTGGGGCCAGGAGAGCGATTCGCTCAAGCTCGAAGCGCGCTTTCCGAAGGCGACGCAGGACGCGCTGCGGGCGATGGGGCATGCGGTGGACCTGCTGGACGACTACGACGAGACCATGGGCCACGCGGGCGCCATCGTGCTCGGTGCGGATGGCATCACCGAAGGCGCAAGCGATCCGCGTAGTGACGGGGCTGCGCTGGGCTGGTAGGAAGCTGGACAAGGGGTGATCCAGCCGGTGCAGGCGCAGCAGGCTCCTCGCTGCCGATCTCGCGCAGGTACTGGGCCAGTTGCTTGAGCTGTGTGCTGGTCGCCGCCAGTCCCTTGTGTGCGCTGATCGCCTTTTCCAGCGTAGGTGCCGAGCCGTCGTGAAGGTATGGCGCGGTGGCCCACACATCGCGCAAGGTCGGAACATCGATGCCAGTGAGAGGGCCGCCCAGGCGCATGCCGCTGCCGGGTTTCAAGGTGCCGATGTCGGCCGGGTTGTTCATGGCGCTGCGCGTGAAACTGGCACCACCATGACAGGTGGCGCAGCCCATGCTGATGAAAGCCGTGCGACCTTTGGACGCCGTGCTGCCAAGCGCCAAGGCGCTCGGGCGCGCTGGGGCCGGCGCGAAGGTGTCCAGCGATTTCACGTACGCGGCCAGCGCATCGAGGTCTTGCGAGACGCCGGCCTTGTTGTCACCCAGCGGCTGGTTGCGAGTGCCGACGCCATATGCCTCATCGCTCATCAAGCCGGTGCCGCCCGCCAGGTTGCGGATCTGGTCCTCGAAGTCCTGGACCTCGTTGAAGTTGTTGCTCCAGTGCAGGTTGCCGTGGCCCCCGGCGCGCCCGAGCAGGCTGACGGTATTGCGCAAGCCTTCGCCCTGCGCGCGCAGGTCCCACACACGGCCGTCACCAGCGCCTTCGTTGTGGCAGCTCGCGCAGCTCATGTAGCGGTCGCGCGCGAGCCGCACGTCGCGCGCGTCATGGAAAAGCTGCTTGCCGCGCAGCACGTTGGGGGCGAGCTTTTCGGTGGTGACTGCGTTCAGTGTGACTACCAGGCTGGCCTGCGACATGGACTGCTGCACCAGCGGACGCAAGTCGAACACATCCACCGTGCGGTCCATGAAGTTGTGGACATACAGCGTCAGGCCGTCGGGTGCGACTGCCACAGCTTGCGGCGCGCGGCCCACGTCGATACGCATGAATTGATTGCGCCGGTGCGCATCGAGCACTGCCACCTCGCGGCTGGTCTCCAGCGCAACAAACAGGAAAACGCCCAGGCGGTCAAACGCAGCGGCACTGGCAAACCCGGCGTTGTCGTGATCGATCCGGGCGCCGAGGTCCTCGGTCTGGCTGGCCAGTACGATGCGCGAGCTGACAGCGCGCACCGTGTGCTGGAAATTCAACGCAAGGCCGTCACGCAGCACGCCGCGCCTGACGTTGTCCTGCTTGCTGGGCACGAACGCCTGTGTGCCGTCAGGCGAGATCGCCGCTGCGCCCAGGTAGTTGGGTATGCCCCTGCCCTGTGTCTCGCTGTCGGGGGCGTTGCTGTGCGCGAGCACCACGGTGCGCTTTTTGGCCATGGTGGCGCCGTTGACCACCACCACCTCGCCGCCTGCGGCACCGGGGTTGACCGAGACCGTGCTTTCCCCGGGCAAGGGCGGCGTGACGAAGCGCGACACCCAGGCCGTGCGCCCATCGGCGGCCACCGATAGATGGCGCGGATTGCTGCCCAGGGCCAATGCGGCTGCGATGGCGTAGGTGCTGGTGTTGATCTTCAGGAGCTGGCCGGTTGCTTCCAGCGTGACGAGCGCACTGCCGATGCCGCGCGCCATCGCGATCGCATGCGGCTGCGACGCGCGCGGCAATTGCACCGTGCGTGAGACGGCCAGGGTTGCGGGGTCGATCACGCTCAAGGTGGCTGCGCCCTTGTTCACCACCCACACCTTGCCGTCCGGCGCCAGCGCCAGGGTGCGCGGCGAGGCGCCAACCGCAATCTCGACCAGCCGGGCGTGGCTGCCCGTGTCGAAAACCGTCACACTGTCGTTGTCGGGATTGACCACCCAGAGCCGTGCAGCAAAAGCGCCGCGCGGCTCCAGCAGCAGGGACGTCGATTGCACCGGGGCCTGTTGCTGCAGCGGCAGGTGGGCGCGATGCATGACCGTCTTGCGCTGCTCGTTGCCGCCACCGTCGCGCGCGGTCACGGTCACGAAATAGACGCCGGGAGCCGCATACACATGGCTGCCATCTGCACTGGCGGACCATGCGCTGGGCGCAGTGCCGTCGCCGAACTCCCAGCGGTAGTGCACGTCGCTACCCGTGGCTGATGCCGTGAATGCGGCAATGCCACCCACCACTGCGGGTGCAGGCGCCGGGGGCTCACCGAGCACCAGCCTGGGGGCGGCGCCGCCCACCGTCCAGATAAACGATGCGCTGGTGCTGTTGACGCCGTCGGTTGCGGCCACGCTCACGTGGTAAGTGCCGGGCATGTTGACCGTGCCCGTGATGCGACCCGTCGCCCGGTCGATCACCAGGCCCGGCGGCAAGCCGCTGGCCGACCACGAGAGCGAATCTGCGTTCGGGTCGGCGCCTGCGAGCACGCGGTCGATCGCGGTGCCGGCCGCATCAGCCAGGTCCGCGATCTGGGCGATCACCGGCGCGACAGCGCTATCGGGCGCCGACGCCACGTTGACGCGAATGAACTTCGCCACCGAAGGCACACCGGCATCGTCAAAGACGAACATCATCCAGGTGCCGGGCGGCACATCGGATGCGCGCGCCGGGATCTGCACCGACAGCTGCGAACCTTGCGCCTGGAAGGGCAACTCGACAAAGCGTTGGCCCATGTTGAACCCGTGCGTCACCGAGCCGGTCGCAACGAAGGTCACGCGGCTGATTGGCCTGTTGCTGCTCACACCCACCTGCACGGTACGACCCGGATCGACCACCGGGGGCGCAGTGGCGATGGCGGGCCTTGCGGCCTGCTCGCCAGTTGCGGTGAACAGGTAAGGCGGATAGAAGATCTCGCCATTGGTGTTGTTCTGCGGGCCGGGTGCGCCGCCGCCAGCAACCAGCACCGAGGCATCCGGCAGCAACAGCGCCACGCTGTGATACAGCCGCGCGCGCTGCATCACGGCGCCCGCCGTCCACTTTCCACTGGCAGGGTTCCACGTCTCTGCCTCGTAACTCACGTCGGTCATCTCGTTCCAGTTGCGGCTGCCGCCGGTCACCAGCACACGGCCGTCCGCCATCACGGTGGCTGTGGCCAGCCGCCGCTGGCGCAGCATCGACGCGGTGGTGGTCACCGCCGGCTTCGCACCCGTGATGTCGATGACGATGGCACCACTGGAATTGCCGCCGGCCTGCAGGATCTTGCCGGGCTGGTACATCGCCGCCGTTGCGTCATTGCCCGAGGTCGCCGCTGGGAACTGGCCCGCCATCGTGACGCTGCCCGCGCCGGAGGCGTCGACCCAGTACATGCGCCCCGCGCCATCGAAACCAAAAAGCCGGCCATCGGGCGCGATGAAATTACGCGGGTAGTAGGGAGCCAGTCCGCTGGTGTCGGCACCACCCAGCAACCGATAGGTTCCGTTCTCGCCACGTACTTCGGGCCGGTCGGTCCCGCCGGTGCCGCCCTGCACGTAGAGCTCGCCGTTCAACAGCATCGTGGTCGTGCTGTACCAGCGCGCGCGGTTCATCTTGCTTGCGGAAACCAGGGCGCGGCTGGCGACACCGAAGACATTGCTGTCGCTGTTGCCGGCGGCCGTGGTCGTCGTGCCGGCCCAGTTGTCGCCGCCACTGATGACGACGCTGCCGCCGCCGGGGAGCATCAGCTGGCTGCTGCAAAACAGGTCGGTGCCTGTGCCGTTGTCGAGCGTGAGGTGACTGTCGTCGGCCGGGTCCCAGACGTCGTAGATGAAGAAGCCGGTTTGTGTGCCGTCGGCCTGCGTGCCGTAGCTCATGACGCGGCCGTCAGACAACAGCACCGCGTGAACCGGAATCAGCGGCCAGCCACGCACGGGGCCGAACATGCCCTTTGCCCCTGCGTCGATCGCACTCGTCGTTGCCGGCATCGCCAGGGGACCCCTGTCCTTTTGTTGCGCCAGGGGGGAAGACCTGGCAGTGGGCGGGTCGCTGCCTGAACCGCCGCAGGCAGTGACCAGGGCTGCAGCGGCCAGGCACACGCGCGCCAGCGCATGCAATGTGCGGCCACTTTCGTCGTCAGCGCGCGCGCGGGGACTCGTCGCAGCGCAATCCATGGCGATAAAGGCCATCGTGAGCCGTCAGCGACCCTTGTCGGCAGCCGCTTTGGCGGCATCGGCTGCTTCGCGCGCAGCCTGCGCCCCATGCTTCAACGCTGCCCGCGTGGCTTGTGCTGCCTTCGCGGCATCTTCCTTGCTGGCGCGGCCGGCCGCGCGCGCCGCGTGTTCGGCCTGCTGCCGCGCTTCGTGCATGGCTGCATCTGCCTTGCGGCCGGCCTCTTCGGCTTTCCTGGCGAGCTCCCGCGCGTCTGTGGAGGCGCTCGCGCTGGCCGTCACAAACCGGCGCTGTGCGTTGCGTGCGGCGTCAGCCGCCTTGCGCACCAGCCGGCGAATCGTGCGTGCCGTCTCCGCCGAAGTGTCCTGCGCAGCCTCTTCGGCATGGCGAGCGGCGGACTCGACCGACGCTACCGTTGCGCGAGCCGCCTGCGCCGCATCGTGCGCCGCCTTGCCCGGCGACCGGGCTGCGTCTGGCGCCGCTGGCTGGGCACTGCTGCCCCCACCAGTCTGCGCCTGCGCGTGAAGGCCAACGCCGGCCAGAGCGGCCGCGAGGAGCCAGGCGAGCCCGACGAGTGTGTGAGCGGCTTTCATCTTTCAGTTCTCCTTGGCCCTTGCGTTTCGATTGCCTGACGGTCAGGGCTTTCGCTGATTTATAGCCCTCCAGCTCATCCGCAAATTGACGAAGCGCAAACGCCAGTGCTTTGGGTGCACCGCTGGCACGATGCAAACCGGGCATTGGCGCGGCCAGCTCGCGCAGCCGCTTGCGGCTGATCAAGTTCGCGCATCACATGGCGCGTAAAGTTGATTGATGCACAACGCCGAATCTCACATGGAAGAAGCGCTGACTTTGGTACAAGCCCTTGCACGCCAGCTGCGCGCCGAACTCATCGAGACCCACATCTCGTGGGTGCTTCTGGCAGGCGAGACGGCCTACAAGATCAAGAAGCCGGTGCACCTGCCATTCGTGGACTACTCGACCCTGGCCGCGCGGCGGCACTTTTGCGAGGAAGAGGTCCGCCTGAACCGGCGGCTCGCGCCTTCGCTGTACCTGGGCGTCACCCGCATCACGGGCACCTGTCTGTCGCCGACGCTTGACGGACCTGGCGCTCCCATCGAATACGCGGTGCGAATGCGCCGCTTTCCGCATGGTTCCCTGTTCAGCGAACGCCTGGAACGCCAGACGCTGGGCCACACTGAACTGGACGCGCTGGCCGCACTGCTGGCGCAGTTCCACCTTGGATCCAGTCCGGCGGCAGAGGCATTCGCAACAGCGAAGCATCGGCGCGCCGTGGCTCTGGCGGCATTGGACGGCGCAGCGCCGCTCTTTTTGCCCTCGGCGCTGGAGAGCCTGCACACCTGGATAGAAACCAGCGCGGCTGCGCTGACGCCCAGGTGGGATCAACGCCTGGCACAAGGCCACGTGCGCCAATGCCACGGCGACCTTCACCTTGACAACGTCGTCCTGCTCGATGAGGGTGTGGCTGCCTTTGACTGCATCGAGTTCGACCCGGCCTTGAGCTGGATCGACGTCATCGACGACATCGCATTTGCGGTAATGGATCTGGCCGCTCGCGGTCGCCGCGACTTCGCATTCCGGCTGCTCAACGCCTGGCTGGACCGTACGGGCGATCACGCGGGGCTGGATTGCCTGGCCTTTGCCTGCGTCTATCGTGCGCTGGTGCGGGCACAGGTCGAGCACATGCGCGGCCGCGTGCCGATGGCACGCCAATACGCAGAGGCTGCGCTGTCCTGGGCGCAGCCACGCCAGCCGCATCTGTACATCACGAACGGCCTGCCCGGCTCGGGAAAAACTTTTCAGTCGCAGCGCTTGCTCGAACGCGAAGGGGCCATCCGCCTGCGCTCGGACGTAGAGCGCAAGCGTCTGTTCGGGCTCGGCGCGCTGGACGACTCTCACGCGAAGGGGCTGGATATCTACAGCGCGCAGGCAACCGCTCGTACCTATGCACATTTGCTGGCGACGGCACGTTCGGTATTGGCAGCGGGCTATCCGGTGGTGATCGACGCCGCGTTCCTGCTTCGGGGTGAAAGGGCAGCGGCCCGCGCATTGGCCGATTCGATGAATGTCCGCTTCAGCATCGTCGTCTGTCAGGCCCCGCCGTCGGTGTTGGAGGAGCGGCTGCGGCTACGCCAGGGCGATGCGTCAGAGGCCGATGGGAACGTGCTTGCACAGTTGCGCAGCGTCGCGCAGCCGCTGGACGACGACGAGATGAAGCACGCGCTTGAGGCTTCCTAGACAAGCCGCCGCGTGCAGCCATCACGCGTGACGATGCTCGGCTATGCGCCGCTCTGCCTCTGGAGAGGCCAGTCTCCCCTATCGACACGCATTCTTGAACCCGATCGCCGCCGAACTTCAACGGTCCGGAAAGGCCAGCACCGTGGCGATGGCTGCGAAGAGCGCTCCGGCGCCCCCCAGCAGCGCCATGGTCAGCATCGTTGCGGCATCTGGCTGCGACGTCTCGGGCTCGAATGCCAGCTGCCGGCTCCGTTTGGCCGCCAAAGCCGTGGCGAGCACCGCCGCGGCGACGAGCACGACGCCCAGCGCCAGAACCAGCTTCTGGTCGCGGACCGCGCCCGCGCGCAGGATGAGCAATGCATTGGCGGCCAGTGCCAGGGCGGTTCGCCGCCACGCCAGCACAGTACGTTCGACCTGCAGACCGGGGTCGCGCCGTGGCTTCTGGGGAGGCGGGGTCATCGCCACAGAAGCAGCGTGAGCAACAGGACACAGACCAGACAGGCGAAAGCGCCCGTCAGAGGCACGATGCTGGCACTGGGCAGGGGCTGTTCGCTGCGCATGGCGATTTCGTTGTCCCGCCAGCGACGGTATGCCAGCACGCACAACAGCCCGGACCAGGCGGCAATGAAGATGGCCACGCCTACGACGGCCCACCGCGGACGAAGCGTCGATGCGAACTGGTCCAGCACCACCCCACCAGCGAGCAAGGCCAGCGCCGTGCGCATCCAGGCCAGGAACGTCCGCTCATTGGCCAACGAAAACCGGTAGTCCGGCGCCTGGCCCTCGCGTTGCCACCGGGGACGCCACAGGCGGCCCTCTTGTTCACTCATGGGTCGTGCTCCAGTAGCTTGGGTGTAAAGGAATCAGCGCTGCGGCATGTCTTTTGACGAATAGCCCACGCTCACGCCAGCGTCCTGGGCGATGGGCGGAACCGACGCGTTCCAGGCGAGCCAGCTCGCCCGCATTTCTTCCAGGCGCTCTGGGTACCGATGTCCGAGATTGGCCCTCTCGCGTTCATCAGCGGTCAAGTCGAAGAGGTATTCATGGTCATCGACCATCAGGTACTTCCAGTCGCCGCGGCGCAGTGCGCGCTGGTGCCGGTGGTTCATGCGCCAGTACAGCGAGCGTTCGAAAGTGGTCGAGGGATCGCGCAGCACTTTCGCGAGCGAAACGCCATCGGGCGGGAACTCGGGATGGGGGCGGCCTCCGCCCAACTCCAGCAGCGTGGCCGACCAGTCCATGGTCATGCAGTGCTGACGGCTGGTGCTGCCGGGGGGAATCACCTCTGGCCAGTGTGCGATCCAGGGCACGCGGATTCCGCCTTCGGTGAGGTCCATCTTCCCGCCAACCAGGGGCCAGTTGTCCGAAAAGCGCTCGCCTCCGTTGTCGCTGGTAAAGACAATCAGCGTGTTCTCCAGCAAGCCCTGCTGCCGCAGCGCGCTGACCAGGTTGCCGATGCCTTCGTCCATGTGCTGGATCATGCGGCGATAGGTGTGGATGTTGCCGCCGTCGAGATGAAACAGGTTCTGCGCGACCTGCTCTGCCACGGGCGCGTCGTCCCGGGTCTCCCAGGGCCAATGCGGCGCCGTGTAGTGCAGGCTCAGGAAGAACGGCCGGCCAGCCTTTGCGGGCCCGGCCATTTTTTCCACATATTGGATTGCACGACCTGACAGGACGTCCGTGAGATAGCCCACCTCGTGGTGCGGCTGTTCGCCCTCGTACAGGTCGTGATCGCCCCGGCCCGAGCAGTGCGTGAAGTAGTCGACACCGCCGGCCATGATCCCGAAGAATTCGTCGTAGCCGGACCGAAGCGGACCGAACGCGGGCGGATAGCCCAGATGCCACTTGCCGATGAGCGCAGTCGCATAGCCAGCGTCGCGCAGCAGCGAGGGCAATGTGGGGATCTCCGGGTGCAGGCCAAGCGTGGTACTGCCCTTGCTGCGACTGCTGATCGGCTCCTCCATGCCGCCACGCACGCGATACTGATAGCGCATGGTCATCAGGGCGAAGCGGGTAGGCGAGCACACCGGCGAATTGGCGTAGCCCTCGGTCAGGCGCAGCCCACCGGCTGCAAGCGCATCGATGTTGGGAGAGACCGGGCCGCACGAGCCGCTGCGTGCTCCATAGCAGCCCAGGTCGGCAAAGCCAAGGTCGTCAGCGACGATATAGATCAGGTTCGGTTGCATCGGGCACTCCTCATCAGCCGGGGGTCAATCTGCGCGAAAGCCTGACTTCTTGACGATGGGCCCCCACCGTCTGGTGTCCTCCTGCATGGTGCGCTGCAGGTCGGCTGCCGTGCCGCCGCCTGCCTCGAGCCCCAGCGCCGCGAAGCGCTCCCGGACGTCCGGCATGCCCAGCACCTTGTTCACCGCACGGTTGATCACATCGATCTGATCGGCCGGTGTCCTGGCGGGTGCATACATGCCAAACCATCCCTGGCCCACCATGTCCGGATAGCCCTGCTCCTTGAACGTGGGCACGTCTGGCATGACCTTGCTTCGAGTTGATCCGGACGTGGCGAGCATGATCACCTTGCCGGCCTTGGCGTTCTGCTGCCACTCCATGACGACATCGATGCCGGCGGGGGAATGCCCCCCCAGTACCGCCGATTGCAGGGCGGCGCCGCCGTTGAAGGGAACGTGGATCATCTCCATGCCCAGGGCGTTGCCGATCATTTCTCCAAAGAAATGCGGCAGGCTACCGGCCGCAGGAGAGCCGAAGTTGGCCTTTTGCGGATTGGCCCTGAGCCAGGCCACGTACTCTTTCAGGTTCTTTGCCGGCGTGCCGGGGCCAACGGCAAGCCCGAAGCTGAAATCACACAGTCGCACGACGGGGGCGAAATCAGTGTCGGGGTTGTAGGGGAGCTTGCTGAAGACCAGCGGTGCCAGCACCGGCACCACCACGGGCGTGACCATCACCGTGTTTCCATCGGGCGGCGCCGCCTTGAGCAGTTCGGCGGCCAGGCGCCCGCCCGCCCCGGCGCGGTTGTCGATGATCACCGGGCGCTTGAGTTCGTCCCTGAGCTTCTCGGCAAGAATGCGCGACACCACGTCGATCGACACCCCGGCCGGAAAACCCACGATCACGCGCAAGGGCTTGTCATTCTGGGCGAACGCATGGCCAGGGGCCAGCAAACCGCCCGCAACCGTGGCGGCGGCAGCCGCCATCAGCACACGTCGCTTCATCATCATCGTTGTCATGTTGTCTCCTCGTGTTGGCCTGAAATCAGGCGGTGTAGTGCATGAACTTGCTGTCGAGAAAGGCTTCCATGCCTTCCGTCCCCGATTCGCTGCCGTGGCCGCTGTCCTTGACGCCGCCAAATGGCGCCTCGGGCACAGAGACGCCCACTCCATTGACGGCCAGGCTGCCTACTTCGAGCCGCGCCGACACCGAATGGATGCTGCGAGCCGAATCGGTGAACAGGTACCCTGCCAGCCCATAAGGATTTGCATTGGCGCGATCGATCGCTTCTTCAAGCGTATCGAAGGGCGTTACGCATGCCACCGGGCCGAAGGGTTCCTCCTGCATGGCAGGCGCGGTGTCGGCCATATCGGCCAGCAGCGTGGGGGCGACGAAGAACCCTTTGTCCGGCGCCGGGCCGGCGATCATGCGAGCGCCCTGGCCCACAGTCCTGCCGATCAGGTCGCGCACGGCAGCCTGGCGTCTGGCATTGGCCACCGGCCCCATCTGGGTTGCTGCCTCCAGCCCCGCACCCAGTCGCAGCGCACGCGCCGCGGCGGCAAACGCATCGGTGAAATCGCCGTACAGCGCACGCGCGACGAAGAAGCGCGTGGGCGCCAGGCAGGCCTGCCCGGCATTGCGGAATTTATGGGCAACGATCATCGGCACCACGCGGGCCAGGTCGGCGTCTGCGCAGATGATGACGGGCGCGTGCCCACCCAGCTCCAATGTGATCCGCTTGAGGTGCTGGCCGGCGAGTTGCGCCAGGTGCCGACCCACCGGCACCGAGCCGGTGAAGGTGACCTTGCGGATCACGGGCGACGCGATCAGCGCCTGCGAGACTTCGGCCGGATCACCATAGACGAGCTGCACGGCGCCGGCAGGCAGTTCTTCAGCCAGACACTCAACCATTGCCGCTACGCTGGCGGGCGTCTCCTCGGCCGCCTTCAGCACGATGGAGCAGCCCGCGGCCAACGCGCCACCCAGCTTGCGCGCCGAAAGAACCAGCGGGAAATTCCAGGGTGAGAATGCAGCCACAGGGCCGACCGGTGCCTTGAGGACATCCATCCTGCTGCAGGGCGCGCGCGCCGGGATGATGCGTCCATAGGTGCGGCGGGCCTCTTCGGCATACCACTTGATCAGGTCCGCCGCCATGCCGCATTCCATGCGCGCTTCGGCAAGCGGCTTGCCTTGCTCGAGCGTGAGCAGCGCGGCAATGTGCTCGGTGCGCTCGCGCATGCGGACCACGGCCCGCTCCAGCCGGGCGCAGCGCTCGTGCGCGGGAACCTGCCTCCATGTGTCGAATCCGCGCTGGGCCGACGCCAGTACGTCCTCGAGGTCCCTGGCGCATGCCAATCCCAGCGTATCGAGCGGCTGGCCGTCGGCAGGGTTGACGACGGTCAGCACCTGGCCGCTTCGGCCGCGGCGCCACTGGCCGTCGATCAGCAGGCCCGGTGCCCGGTAGGGACTCGCGCTCATATATTGCGCCCGCCGTCCACGTCCAGGCTCACGCCGGTGAGATAGCTCGCTTCGTCAGAAGCGAGGAAGGCCACTGCGGATGCGACGTCGGAGGGAAGCGTGAATCGCCCCAGCGGAATGCGGGCCAGGAAACGTTCACGGTTGGCCGGTGTGTCCTCTACGCCCATGAAGTCACCCAGCATGGCGGTCTCGCCAATCATGGGGTTCACTGCGTTCACGCGTACGCCGTGCTTCGCATGTTCCAGCGCGAGGCCTTTGGTGAGGTTGATCATTGCGGCTTTGCTGCCGCTGTACCAGACCAGGCCCGGACCCGGGCGAACACCGGTGGTTGAAGCGACATTGACAACGCAGCCGCCGCCCTGCTCGATGAATCCGGGCATGACAGTGCGCGTCGACCAGAACAGGCTCTTGAGATTGACGCGATAGACCCGGTCGAATTCCTCCTCCGTCACCTGCAGCGCAGGCTTGTTGCGGTGGGTCGCGCCGGCATTGTTCACCATGATTTGCAGGCCACCGAGCTCCAGTTTCGTGGTCTCGACCAGTGCCTGGAAATCAGCTTCGCTGGCAACGTCGCAACGCATGGCGCGCGCACGCCCGCCAAGTCCGTTGATCTCGTCAGCCACGCCCTGTGCGCCTTGCACATTGAGGTCGGCAATCATGACGGCCACGCCGGCCTGGCTGAGCCGCCTGGCGATCGATGCGCCGAAACCGGAGGCGCCTCCGGTGACGATGGCCACCTTACTCTTGTCAGTCGTTTGCATGAGGATGTGTCGTTAATGGAGATTTGAAGTCTTCAGAGATCCAGCACCAATCGCGCGCCTGCGCAGCGTGACACGCACACCATGAGACGCTCGTTCGTTGCTTTCTCGGCGGCGCTGAGAACACTGTCGTGGTGCTCGACCTGCCCGTCGAGAACGGGGGCCTCGCACGTGCCGCACAGGCCCTCGCGGCACGACGATGGATGGTCCATGCCCAAACGCTCGATCGCATCGAGGACGGACTCTTCGGCGCTCACCTGGGTTGCGAGGCCGCTTTGTGCGAGCACGAGTTCAAACACCTTGCGCTCACTGGCGACAGGCTGCCCGGCCTTGAATCGTTCCACGCGCACGCTCCCCGCTGTCCAATGGGATGCGGCCTGCTCAAGCGCGTTGAGCATCGGCGCGGGACCGCAGGCGTACACGCCATCCCAGCGCTGGTGGGCGAGCCGTGCGGACAGGTCGATCGGCGCGCCGCGGTCAGCGTCGCACCAGGTCTCGACGCGGTCGGCACCCAGCGCCTTCAGTTCTTCGGCATAGACCTGCCGCGTGGCGGAGCGGGCGCAGGCAATGAGTTGCCAGTCAATGCCCATCGCGGCGCAATGCCGGGCCATGGCGTAGATGGGGGTCATGCCGATGCCGCCAGCCACCAGGAGCACACGCCGATGCGCGGGGTCCAGGCGGAACTGGTTGCGGGGACTGCTGGCCTGCAGTACCTGTCCGACACGCAGCTTCTCGTGAATCCAGTGCGAACCGCCGCGGCTGTTGGCGTCCCAGCCGATCGCAATGCGCCAGTGATCCATCGGCGCACTTTCCGGCTGGGCATTGACCAGCGAGTACTGGCGCACCGGGCCATGCGGCAGGTGCAGGTCGATGTGCGCGCCAGCCTCGGCGCCCGCAAGGGCCACCCCGCTTCGCGCCTTCAGGTCAACCTGCACCACGTCACGCGCGATCGCGCGCACGGCGGAGACGACGACTTCGATGCGCGCAGTCATGCCGAAGCGCCATCGGCCGCGGCCTCTGCCCTGGCCATGCGATCCAACAGCCAGCGTGCCTGATTCAAGCCCGCGTCGGCAGCGATCGGGATCATTGTCCGGCCGGGCAATCGTGTGAGGACCTTCTGCTGTCCTTCGATCATGCGCCGGTCCTCTTCAAACGCCACCACCACGTCGGCGAAGATCTGCTCGGTCATGGCTGCGTTTTCCAGCTGGAAGTTGCGTGCCTGGCAGAACCAGTAGTGGCTGGTGGCCTCGGTCTCCGGCGTCTGGATCGAGGTATGACGGAACTGCAAGGCTTCAGGTACCCGGGTACCTTCGGGCGCGCCAGTGCCGGTGGGTGCGGAGCCGGCGTCCATGCGCAGCAGCGCCGGGGGTGACCACTGGTAAACCTGCCAGCGGTCGACCTTGCCATCAAAGCTGGCTACCCGCTTGTGCAGGTTGGGCATGTCGTCGTTGAGATACCAGCGGCTGATGGTCAGCATGCCATTGCCTTTGGTGTCGCGGGCGATGGTGGGCTTGAGTTCCGCTGCGCTTTGCGTGCCCAGGGTTGTAGGGTGCACGAAGGCCAGGTGGCTGAAATCCAGCAGGTTGTCGACGATGAGCTGGTAGTTGGCCTGGTAGTGAAGATAGCCGGGCTTCATCCGCCATTGCGGCGACGCGTGCCAGAAAAAGTCCGCGATGTCGTCGGCGTTGGCGCGCGCTGGCTCGCCCATCCAGATCCAGACCAGCCGATCGCGCTCGACAATGGGGTAAGCGCGTACGCAAGCCTTGGGGGGAATGGTGTCCTGGCCGGGTATCTCAACGCAGGTGCCGCTGGCGTCGAACTTCATCCCGTGATACATGCAGCGGATGCAATCGCCTTCCTTTTTCCCCAGCGACAGCGGCGCCGCGCGGTGGCAGCAGCGGTCCTCCAGGGCTACAACGCGACCTTGCGTGTCGCGATACAACAGCACCGGCTCATTCAGCAGGGTGCGGGCCAGCATCCCTTCCGACGGCACTTCGATGTCCCACGCAGCAACGTACCAGCAATTCTTGATGAACATATGAGTGTCTCCTTGCATCGACCTTGGCGCAGACTGTAGGAGGCACTCAGTGCAAACGTGAAATCGGAAATGGCCGGGTTCGATCCAAAATCCGGATCACCGCGTTAACCCTGAGTTCTTTTGAATGAAGCTCCAAACCTTGCAAGCCTTGATCCATGTGGAGGAACTGGGCAGCATCCGCGCCGCAGCGCAGGCGGTGGCTTTGTCGCAACCGGCGCTCACCGCCGCCATCCAGCAGCTGGAAGAAGAGCTGCGCGCTCCCTTGCTGGTGCGCACCCGGCAGGGCGCAACGCTGACAGCCTTCGGCCGCGCCTTCATGGGGCATGCGAGACTGATCGTCGCTGAGAGCAGGCGGGCCAAGGAGGAGATCGACCAGTTGCGAGGTCATTGGGAGGGAAGCATCCGCTTCTCCACGTCACCTGCCGCGGCGCTGTCGATCCTGCCCCTGGCCCTGCAACAGTTCGCCCTTGCACATCCCGAGGTGCAGGTGAATGTGCGCGATGGACTTTATCCTGGCATCACGCCCGCATTGCGCGATGGCACGCTCGATTTCGGCCTGACGCCGGTGGACAAGCCTGAACTGGAGCTGGATCTGCTGGCCGAACCCCTGTTCACGTCTGAAATCGTAATCGCCTGCAACCGCGACCACCCTCTGCGCGCTGCCACGAAGATGTCCGAGTTGGCCGATTGCGACTGGGTGTTCTCCAGTGCGCCTCGCGGACCTGGCGCCCTGATCGAGGAAACCTTTGCAACCGCCGGCCTTGGCAAACCTCGGCGCGGTCTGGTGTGCGAGTCATTCCTGGCCCTGCCCGGGATCGTCGCGCGTTCCAACATGATGGCGACACTCCCGCGCATGCTTTTCGAGATGAACAGCTTTCGCCCCGAGCTCTGCGAAGTGCCCGTGGCAGACCGCCTGCCCAGCCCAACTGTCTCCGTGGTGCGCAGGCACGACCTGCCACTGACGCCGGCAGCAAGCAAACTCATTGGGTGGATTCAATACTACGCACTGAATGCGCTGAAGCAGGTGCGTTGATCTTTTGGGAACTAGCTTCGCGCCACCGGGGTGGCAAGCCGTGCGCAGTCGACATGAACTTGCCGCGACCGACAACGCGCCCTACACGCATCATGCAGGCGGTTTGGCAGAGCGAAGGAGACTCATTGAAACGAGTGTTCCGACCTGGAATAAGAAACGCCCACGTGCAGTGGGCGTTTCGGCGGAAAACCGCAATGATACTGGCGGAGTGGACGGGACTCGAACCCGCGACCCCCGGCGTGACAGGCCGGTATTCTAACCAACTGAACTACCACTCCTGGTAGATTGCGTTCGCTCTTTCGAGCCAAGTGCAAACGACTTGAGCCTCAACCACCGGGTGGTGAATTTGGCGACCCTACGGGGATTCGAACCCCGGTACTTACCGTGAAAGGGTAATGTCCTAGGCCTCTAGACGATAGGGTCAAAAACCTTTTGCTGCCTTCGGATGGTGGAGGTAAACGGGATCGAACCGATGACCTCTTGCATGCCATGCAAGCGCTCTCCCAGCTGAGCTATACCCCCAAAAACTGACTGTTTGCCTGTTACCGCAGCCCGTCAATTTCCGAGCCTCGAATTATAGCCAGATTTTCTATCACTCCAATCGCAGTCGTGCCAATACAGTTTCGCGTCCACACAATTCGATGACGGAATCGAGTGACGGCGTCTGCGCCGTGCCCAGCAAAAGCACACGAACAGGCATCGCAAGTTGCGGCATTTTCAGGCCAGTTGCGCGCAACACTTCCTTGATGGATTCGGTGATCGCCGCCTTGTCCCACGCGCAGGTCTCCAGCAACTTTGCGAGCATGCTGATGGCGGGACGCACACCGTCAGTCACATGCTTAGCCAGCTCTTGTGAATTCGCCTCGACGGGCTGGTAGAACTTCTCAGCCCAATCAGCCAGGGCGACTGTAGTGTCACAGCGGTCCTTGAAGAGCGCGCAGATGCGGGCGAGGTGTGCGCGATCATGTCCATCAACGAGCGCAGGCCGAACGGCGCGCAGATGCCCGACGAGTTGCTCGTCCGGCGTCGACTTGATGTGCTGTGCATTCACCCAGCGCAGCTTCGCCTCGTCGAACTGCGCAGCGCTCTTGCCCAGGTGATCGAGATCGAACCACTGCAAAAACTGCTCGCGGCTGAAGATTTCTTCGTCGCCGTGGCTCCAGCCCAGACGTGCGAGGTAGTTCACCATCGCATCGGGCAGGTAGCCCTCATCGCGGTACTGCGTGACGGGCTTCGCGCCGCCGCGCTTGCTCATCTTCTCGCCCTGCTCGTTGAGCACCGTCGGCAAGTGCGCGTACACCGGGGGCTCTTTGCCCAGCGCGCGAAAGATATTGATCTGGCGAGGCGTGTTGTTCACATGGTCGTCGCCGCGAATCACGTGCGTGATGTTCATGTCGAGGTCATCGACCACCACGCAGAAGTTGTACGTCGGTGTGCCGTCCGGCCGGGCGATGACCAGGTCGTCGAGTTCGTCATTGCTGATCTCGATGCGGCCCTTGACCTTGTCTTCCCAGACCACCGATCCGCCCACCGGGTTCTTGAACCGCATCACCGGCTTCACACCTTCGGGAATCGGCGGCAATGTCTTGCCGGGCTCGGGTCGCCAGGTGCCGTCATAGCGCGGCTTTTCCTTGTCGGCCTTTTGCTGTTCGCGCAAGGCATCCAGGGCCTCCACGCTCATGTAGCACGGGTACACGAGGCCCTGCTCCTTCATCTGCGCGAGGACCTCCTTGTAGCGATCCATGCGCTGCATCTGGAAGAACGGGCCTTCGTCGTGAGTCAGGCCGAGCCAGTCCATGCCCTCGACGATGACGTCCACCGCTTCTTGCGACGAACGTTCAACGTCGGTGTCTTCGATACGAAGTATGAAGACACCCTTTTTCGACCGCGCGAAGGCCCAGGGATAAAGAGCCGAGCGAATGTTGCCCAGATGGATGAAGCCGGTGGGCGAAGGAGCGAAACGTGTGCGTACTTGCATGGCTGGATTCTGGTTCATGGCTGTCATTGCGGGCCTGACCCGCAATCCATCGACGATAGCGCGCTGTGGCTGACAAGGACTATCTAGGCGTCCTGTGCGTTGGGCAGTGCCAGGCGGGAGGTATCTTCTTCGAGCGCGTCTTCCTGCCCCAGGCGCGCTTCATTGATGCGCGCGATGTCGTCAGGGTTGATGTCGCCAGTCACATAAACACCATCGAAGCACGAAGCATCAAAGCCGTCGAGTTTGGTATTGAGCGAACCGATGGCGCGCTTCATGCCCTCTACGTCCTGGTAGATCAGCGCGTCGCAGCCGATGATTTCGCGAATCTCTTCAATCGTGCGGCCATGCGCCACCAGCTCGGTCGATGTCGGCATGTCGATGCCATAAACATTCGGATATCGCACCGGCGGCGCAGCGCTGGCGAGGTACACCTTCTTCGCGCCGGCGTCACGCGCCATCTGCACGATCTCGCGGCTCGTGGTGCCGCGCACGATGGAGTCATCCACCAGCATCACGTTGCGGCCCTTGAATTCACTGGCGATGACGTTGAGCTTCTGGCGTACCGACTTCTTGCGCACGCCCTGCCCCGGCATGATGAAGGTGCGCCCGACATAGCGGTTTTTCACGAAGCCTTCGCGGTAAGGAATGCCCAGCAGGTGCGCCAGCTGCGTGGCACTCGGACGGCTCGACTCGGGGATCGGGATGATTACGTCGATCTCGTTGGGAGGCACGGTGGACACCACGCGCTTGGCGAGCGTTTCGCCCAGGTTCAGACGCGCCTGGTAAACCGAGATGCCATCGAGCACCGAGTCCGGCCGCGCGAGGTACACGTACTCGAAGATGCACGGAAAAAGCTTGGGATTGTCGGCGCATTGCTTCGAATGGACGGCGCCTTCCAGGTCGATGAAGACGGCCTCTCCGGGCGCGACATGGCGCTCGAACACATGGCCGGTCCCTTCGAGTGCAACGGTTTCGCTGGCGACCATGACGGCGCCTTCCGTGCCGCGACCGATCGACAGCGGCCGGATGCCGAACGGGTCGCGAAATGCCAGCACGCCGTGGCCCGCAATCAGCGCGATGACAGCGTACGAGCCGCGCACGCGCTTATGCACTGCAGCCACCGCCTTGAACACGTCCTCGGGCTGCAGCGTGGCGCCACGCGTGGACTTTTCAAGTTCGTGCGCGAACACGTTGAGCAGCACTTCCGAATCGCTCTCTGTGTTGATGTGCCGGTGATCGGTGGTGAACAGTTCGCTCTTGAGCGCCTGCGCGTTGGTGAGGTTGCCGTTGTGCACGAGCACGATGCCGTAAGGCGCGTTCACGTAGAAGGGCTGCGCTTCTTCCTCGCTGTAGGCGTTGCCCGCGGTTGGATAACGCACCTGCCCCAGGCCCGCATTGCCCGGCAGCGCACGCATGTTGCGCGTGCGAAACACGTCGCGCACCATGCCCTTGGCCTTGTGCATGAAGAACTTGCGTTCCTGCTGGGTGACGATGCCCGCTGCGTCCTGACCGCGATGCTGCAAAAGCAGCAAGCCGTCATAGATCAGCTGGTTGACTGGCGCGTTGGAGACAACGCCGACGATTCCACACATGTGCTACCCCGGTAGGTATTGCCAGAACTGTTCGGGCAATACCGGCTTCAAACCCTTGAGCACGGTCGTCGAAACGCCCGCACCCGACGACTGTGTCCACCACTCTTCATTTTTCATCGCGGTGAAATTGACCACCACTGCAAAGGCCAGCACCAGCACCCCGCCGCGCACCAGCCCGAAAATCGCGCCTAGCGTCCGGTCCACCGGCCGCAAGCCCACCGACTCCATGAGCTTCTTCAGGAGCCAGGCCACCAGGGCACCAGAAAACACGACTGCGATAAAAACAACTGCAAATCCTGCGGCATAGCGCAAAGGCTCCGCCGCCTTGCCCATCGGCAGCCACACCGCTGCGTCCGGCGCCAGCCACTGCGCCACGAAGAACGCGGCGATCCATGCGAACACCGACAGCACTTCGTAAACCAGACCCCGCCATGCGCCGATCAACAGCGAAATCAGCAAGACGGCGACGAAAACCCAATCCAGCGTTGCCATCTACAAGGTGAGGATGGCGGCCGGTAAATCCAGCCCCTTGATCTTGTCCGCCGCCCTGGTGGCCTCTTCCTTCGTGGCAAACGGCCCGACACGCACACGCGTGCGCTTGCCGTCCTTGGTTTCGGCCACGTTGGTATATGTCTTGAGGCCTGCTCTTTCAAGCTTCATCCGGGCTTCACGGGCGATCGTCGCATCAGCAAAGGCGCCGACCTGCACCACGTATCTGCCACTGGATGCGGCTTCCGGCGATTTGCCTTCCAGCAGGGCTCGGGCCTTGGCCCCGTCGTCCGCTTTCGCCTGTGCCTTGGGGGCTTCCGGCTTGGGCTCCGACTTGGCAACTTCAGGTTTGGCTTCAGGCTTGACTGCGGCCACCTTGGGCTCCGGCTTGGGCTCGACAGGAGCCTCTGCCTTGGGCATGGGCAATGGCGCTGGCGTTTCTGCTTGGGGAGCGACCGGCACGGCAGCCACAGGGGTCGTGGTGACCTGGCCGGACGCGGCTGCTGCCGCAGTTGCGACGCTGGCAGGCTGGGCGGGCACCGCGAGCGGCCTGGCCTTGTTGCGATCGGGAATCTCGATCGGGATATCGACGGCGATCGGACGAGGCTGCGTATCGAAGAGCATCGGGAACCCGACAACGCCGATCAGCACGAGCAAGCCGGCGCCGATCAGCCGGTGCCTGGCGCGCCTGCGCATGGCCTCGACACTCTCGGCGGGTTGCTGGGTGGCTGCGGGCTCGTCGCCACTTTTACGAAACTTGAAAAAGGGCATCAGGCGAGATGTTTGGCGTGGAGGCGGGGCAATCCGTGCTGCAGGACGCCCCCTACTGTGTAGAAGGATCCGAACACGACGATTCTATCAGTGGGGGTCGCTGCGGCCACCGCAGCCGCAAGCGCTTCCATGGGGTCGTGATGGGTGCTGCCGGCGACATCGGTACGCTTTTCCTGCGTGCGCCATTTTTCGAGCAGGTTCACCGCGGACTCGGCGCGGCCAGCGGGCAAATCCGTGAAATACCAGCGGTCGATGATCGGGCCGAGTCTGGCGAACATGGTGTCCAGGTCCTTGTCTGCCATTGCCCCGAACACGGCATGCGTGGTCGGATAAAACCCCATTGCATCCAGGTTGGCGGCAAGAGCCGACACCGAATGCGGGTTGTGCGCCACGTCGAGTACCAGCATGGGTTGTCCCGGCACGATCTGGAACCGGCCCGGCAACTCCACCATCGCCAGCCCGTTGCGCACGGCCTGTGCGGTCACAGGCAACTGAGGCCTGAGCGATTCCAGCGCGGCCAGCACCCCCGACGCATTGACCAACTGGTTCGCGCCACGAAGCGCCGGGTACGCCAGCCCCGCATAGCGCCGTCCGCGCCCGGCCCAGGCCCACTGCTGCTTGTCGCCGGAGAAATTGAAGTCACGTCCCGGCAACCACAGGTCCGCGTCGATTTCAGTGGCCCGGTCGATCACGCTTTGCGGGGGCACCGGGTCGCTCACGATGGCCGGCTTACCGGTTCGCAGGATTCCCGCCTTTTCGCGGCCGATGGTTTCACGGTCGCTCCCCAGAAACTCCATGTGATCGAGGTCGATGCTGGTGATCACGGCGCAATCGGTGTCGATGATGTTGACGGCGTCGAGCCGGCCGCCCAGCCCCACCTCCAGGATCGCGACCTCCAGCCCGCTGGCCGCCATCAGGCTCATGATCGCCAGCGTGGTGAACTCGAAATACGTGAGCGTGACATCACTGCGCGCAGCTTCGACCCTGGCGAAATGCGGCACCAGCGCGTCGGGCTTGACGATCTCGCCGTGAATGCGGCAGCGCTCCTCGAAGTGCACCAGATGAGGCGAGGTGTAAACGCCGGTCTTGTAGCCTGACTGCAGCAAGATGGCTTCGAGCATGGCGCAGGTCGAGCCCTTGCCGTTGGTGCCGGCGACCGTGATCACCGGGCAGTCGAACTTCAGGTCCATGCGGTCGGCCACGGCCCGCACGCGATCCAGGCCCAGCTCTATCGTTTTGGGGTGCAGGCTGTCGCAATGCGCCAGCCAGTCTTGCAAAGTATCCATGCCCGCATTGTCCCAGCACGGCGATGTACCCTTGTTACGCAACACTATGATCGCGGCATGACTCCCGTTTTGCATGGCATCCCCAACTGCGACACCGTCAAGAAGGCCCGTGCGTGGCTGACCGAACGCGGCATCGACTACACATTCCATGACTTCAAGAAGCTGGGCGTACCGGCTGATCGCCTGGACGACTGGATCGCACAGGTCGGCTGGGAAAAGCTGGTCAATCGCCAGGGCAACACCTGGCGCAAGCTCGATGCGCAAGTGCAGGCCTCGGTGAAAGACGCCGAAAGCGCCAAGGCGGTGATGAACCAATACCCAAGCGTCATCAAGCGCCCGGTCGTCGATTGGGGCGACCAGACAACAGTGGGCTTCAGTCCAGACACCTGGGCGTCAACGATTGCACAGTGAGCCGCGCGTTTACCGGCGCTTTACCGAAGCGCAACAGCACTGCCGGGTGGATTGCCTAGAATTTGTGCAAACAGGTATCCGAAGGAGTCACCCATGAAAAAATTTGCAATGTTTTCCGCGATCGGCATGCTCGCCGCGACCGCAGGCGTCGCCCATGCGCAGCAGGACGTCGGCCGCGTGATCTCCTCCACGCCGGTGGTCCAGCAAGTGCCGGTGCCGCGCCAGGTCTGCCAGGTGCAACCCATGGCAGCGCAACCTTCCGGCGCGGGCGCGGTGATCGGCGCGATTGCCGGTGGATTGCTCGGCAACACGATCGGGCACGGCGGCGGCCGTTTTGCAGCGACCGGCATCGGCATGGTCGCCGGTGCGGCGATTGGCAACAGCGTCGAGGGCAACAACGGCTACGCCCGCAGCGGCCAGTACTGCACGACCGAATCGACCTACGAGAACCGCACGGTCGCCTACAACGTGACCTATGAGTACCAGGGCCGTCAGTACACGACGCAAATGGCCAACGACCCAGGCCCGACCATCCAGCTGCAAGTCACGCCCGTGGGAGCCACGACGCTGCAGGGCGACGGCGGCGCAAACTGGACGCCGCGCGCGACCATCATCTCTTCGGAAGTCATCGCGCAGCCGATGGTCGACTACCCGGTTTACTCGTCGGGCTACTCGCGGCCTTACTACGCGCCTGCCTACCCCGCTTACGCCCCCTCCTATGCGCCTTACATCGCACCCATCGGTATTTCCCTGGGACTGGGCTACTACGGCGGCAGCCGCCATCGTCACTGGCGCTAAGCCAGGGCGGCACCGCGCAGCGCGGGACACATGACGGGCGGCTTCGGTCGCCCGTTTTGCATGGGGGCGGCAGGAGTGAAGGCCCTCGCGGGGCGACAGCTAAAATTGGCCGATGACTACATCGACTATTGCCCAGGCCGAGATTTCCACCCAGGCCAACGTGTACTTCGACGGCAAGTGCGTCAGCCACAGCATCACGCTGGCTGACGGCACCAAAAAATCTGTCGGCGTCGTGCTCCCCTCGCAGCTGACCTTCAAGACCGGCGCGGCCGAGATCATGGAATGCGTGGCAGGTGCCTGCGAATACAAGCTGGCGGGCTCCGACAACTGGCTCAGTTCCGGCCCCGGCGACAAGTTCAGCGTCCCGGCCAACAGCAGCTTCGACATCAAGGTCGCACAGGCCTATCACTACATCTGTCACTTCGGTTAGTCCGGTCATCGGCCCATCGATTCAACGACTCCCTGCTTCATCGGCTCCAGGCGCACTCCCCCCATGTCCACCATCCTCGAAAACCTCCCCACCGGCCAAAAAGTCGGCATCGCCTTTTCAGGCGGCCTGGACACCAGCGCCGCATTGCACTGGATGCGCCTGAAGGGCGCGGTCCCGTACGCCTACACGGCCAATCTCGGGCAGCCCGACGAGCCCGACTATGAAGACATTCCGCGCAAGGCCATGCAATACGGCGCCGAGCAGGCCCGCCTGATCGACTGCCGCCTGCAGCTCGCGCACGAAGGCATCGCAGCCCTGCAGGCCGGCGCGTTCCACATCTCCACTGGCGGCCTGACCTACTTCAACACCACGCCGCTGGGCCGCGCAGTCACCGGCACGATGCTGGTGGCCGCGATGAAGGAAGACGACGTCAACATCTGGGGTGACGGCAGCACGTTCAAGGGCAACGACATCGAGCGCTTCTATCGCTACGGCCTGCTCACCAATCCGTCCCTGCGCATCTACAAGCCGTGGCTCGACCAGCTGTTCATCGACGAGCTGGGCGGTCGCGCTGAGATGTCAGCGTTCATGACCAAGGCGGGGTTTGGCTACAAGATGTCCGCCGAGAAGGCGTACTCGACCGACTCCAACATGCTGGGCGCCACGCACGAAGCCAAGGACCTGGAGAGCCTGGCGACGGGCATGAAGATCGTGAACCCGATCATGGGTGTGGCGTTCTGGAAGGACGATGTTGTGGTGAAGGCAGAGACAGTCACCGTGCGCTTTGAAGAAGGCCAGCCGACGGCCCTGAACGGCAAGACCTTCGATTCGCCTGTCGACCTCATCCTGGAAGCCAACGCCATCGGCGGGCGGCACGGCCTGGGCATGAGCGACCAGATCGAAAACCGCATCATCGAAGCCAAGAGCCGCGGCATCTATGAGGCACCCGGCCTCGCGCTGCTGTTCATTGCGTATGAGCGCCTGGTGACGGGCATCCACAACGAAGACACTATCGAGCAGTATCGCGACAACGGCCGCAAGCTCGGCCGCCTGCTGTACCAGGGCCGCTGGTTCGACCCGCAAGCCATCATGCTGCGCGAGACCGCGCAACGCTGGGTCGCGCGCGCTGTCACTGGCGAAGTCACGCTGGAGCTGCGTCGTGGCAACGACTACTCGCTGCTCAATACCGAGTCTCCCAACCTGACATACGCACCGGAGCGCCTCTCGATGGAAAAAGTAGAGAACGCACCGTTCTCGCCGAAGGATCGCATCGGGCAACTCACGATGCGCAACCTCGATATCGTCGATACGCGCCAGAAGCTGGGGATCTATTCGCGCGCCGGACTGCTGACGTCTGGCGAAGGTACGCCGATTCCGAACCTCGAGCACAAGACGAAGTGACTCGGCTGTCATTGCGGACTTGATCCGCAATCCATCGTGGATCGAGCGCAGTCGCCGCTTCGCGGTGGATGCCGGATCGAGTCCGGCATGACAGCCCTTCTTGCACTGTCATTGCGGACTTGATCCGCAATCCATGACTTCAACAGCCGTCGCCGGTGCGCGGTGGATTGCGGGTCAAGCCCGCAATGACAAGCAGGCGCGGGCTCAATCGAACGAGAACGTCAAGATCAAATCCACTGCCGTGCGCTCGCCCGCCTCCGCGCGCACGGTGATCCGGCGCGTGATGTCGTAGAAGATGAACAGCGTGCCGAGCGCCCCCGAAATGCTGCGTTCATACGCTGCATAGAAGTTGGTCCCGAACCGACGGCCCAGCGCGATCGCAGGTGCGCCCGCTGCATCACGGCGAAACGAAACTTCATCCAGCCCCAGCGACGCCGCCAATCCCTTCTTGCCGCCCGCACGATTGGCCAGCAACGCGATCGCGGCTTGCTGCACCAGCGCCGTCTCCGCGCCCGACGAAGGCGCAGCGCGGCCCGTCACGAGCCACGACAATTTTTCAGCTTCGGGCAAATCGGGCTCTGCATAAAGACGCACGAACGGTGAAAGCGCCGAGCCCGAAATCAACACCCCGACACGCTGCACCAGGTTAGGCCGGATCGCCAGAATGTCGAGCGACGGATTGTCGGCAGCGCCGGTGAACCTGATGACGCCCCGCTCGATGTTCAGTCGCTGGCCGTACGCCTGGTACTCGCCGCCAGAGGTGGTGATCACACCTGTCAGGCGCGGCTGCACCACCGAACGGCCGGTGAGCTTCAACTGCCCACGCAGCCGCGTGTCAATGCCCAGGCCCTGCACGCGAAGGTTGTCGCCCAGCTCCAGATTGACGTCCAGCGTCAGCTCCTGCGAGGGCGGCTTTGCGCCGGTGGGCTGCTGCAGGGCGCGCGCCTCGGCGCGAAGAATCGGCCCCCCTGCCCCGCGCACCACCACGTCGTCGCCCAGGCGTGGCGCTGTCTCATCCGGCAGCACGATGAGCGCCTGATCGACCTTCAATGTTCCGTTGACGATCGTGCCTTTGGCATCGCGCGAGGCGGTGATCTTTCCCGACACTGTCACCTGCCGATCCGACCGGATGCTCGCGCGCAGCCGGGTCACTTCGGCGGTGAGCTGTGTCTGCAAGCCCTCGCTGGTCCAACGGCCCTCGCCGGTGGCCACCAGGGTCCCGCCGTTGTCGCCGGGTCCGCGAAGACGGAATTCGTCGACGACCAGCCGGGTCCCCTCGAAGTGCGCGCGCAGACGTCCACCCTGCAGCTCGATTCCGTCCACCACCGAGCGAAGCGCCAGATCGTCGGCGGCCAGCGTGCCGGCCATCTGGGGAGCCGACCGCGTGCCGCTCACCGTCAGGTCCGCACCGAGTGAGCCACGCAGTCGCCAGCCAGGCGGCGCGAGCAATGACCACACGCCAATACGCGGAAGCTGCGCGCGAACCGTGCCGCTGACCGGTGCCTCCGCGGGCCACGACCATCCGGCCGCACCGCCTTGCGACAGGCGGCTTTGCAGCCGCGCATCAGCGGTGCCGCCGCGCTCGCTGTCCCAGCGCAGCACGGCAGTCACGATTTCGCCCTGACTCTCAACCGACAACCGCGCCTCGCGCACGCCGGCCTTGACCCGCGTGGCAGCCCCATCGACGGTCTCGGCCAGCACCGTGAGGTCACCGCTGGCGCGCTCCAGCGACGCGCGAATGCGAGGCGTCGCCCCGAGCGCGGCGTCCCACGACCCGTCGAACACCATGTCGCCGGCCAACGCTGTTCCCTGCAGCTGGGGTCCGCCGACCAGTTCGATCCATGCAAGCGGCAGGCCCTTGATGCGCCCTGTCGTCTTGAGCTCGCCGCGCCCGTAGCGAACGGGGTCCCAGGTGATCGTCGCCGAGCCCACGCCGCCGACGCTTCGAGGTGCGCCTAGCAATGCTTCGCCTGCGCTCGCATCCAGCGTTCCCTGCGACCACCGCACATCGAACGGACGGGCCGTCTTCAAGGTCCAGTTGCCCGCGCCCGCTGCCGGGTCGCTGCCCACCACACCCAGTGATGCGACCTGTGCAAACCAATCGCCGGGCGCGCCCGGTGCGCCACGCTTGCCGCCGCGACCTGACAGCTCGAGACTGATGCGTCTCTGTCCCGATTCAGCACGCCCGCGTACCTGCAGGGCCGCGTCGGCGAGCCGGCCGTTGAGCGTGGCCGTCGTGTCGCGCACGGTCCAGCCGGTGGGTGGCGTGGTGGGTGAGGTGGCAGGCGGCGCGGTTGAGGACGAAGCCGTCTGCGCGCTGCGCCAATCGAGTTGCGCGATATCGACCTTGGCCTGCACCGCCGGATCGCGCCAGCCGCCCTGCCACTCGGCCCGTGCCTCGGCCCGGCCTGCGGCCACCTGCGCCAGCACGGCCGGAGCGCCTGGAAGCCGTTGCAGCCATCGCGCCGCCTGCGCGAGATCGGCGGCGCTCGCGCTGATCGTGCCGCCGCCGCTGGCCGCGGACAGCTTGCCCTGCACGCTCGCGACCAGCCCTGGCACCTTGAGTTCGGCCCGCCCACTACCGGAGCGGCTTTCCAGCACCATGTCGCCGCTGGCCTGTAGCCTGGCATCCGACGTAACCACTTCCAGCGAGGCCAAAGAAAGCGCGCCACTGTTCCACCGCCCCCTGGCTGCAGCAGAACGCAGCTCCAGCGCTGCCGCCGCCGCTGCGATCTCGTTGCTTTTGACGGCGTCCTTGTCGGGTCCTTTTTCCGGGACTTTGGCGCTGCCATTTCGCGCGCGGCTCCTGGTCGAAGATGCGCCATCGGCCGCGAGCGAGACATCAAACCCGATCGCCTTGCCCTCGCCCGTCAGCGTTGCCTTGCCACTGACCGGCAACGACGCCAGCGCCCCATGAAGCGCAGCAGGATCGACGCTGGAAAGCGTGCCATCCACGGTCCAGCCATCGGCGCCGGCCCATGCGCCTTTGGCGCGCACTTCGCCGCCACCCACGGTCGCTTCCAGCGCACGGATCACCGCCTGCCCACCCTTGCGCCATTCACCGCTGGCCACGATGCGCTCGACCGGTGCGCGCTCCTTGTCCCAGGGGCCGGCCAGCGTATTGGTCGCCTCCACCTCCATGGCCCACGTGCCCGCAGAGGCGGGACGCACATCGAGCTTGCCTGACAGCGACGTGTGCGGTGCCTGTGCCCACAGCAGGCGCAGGTCCAGCCTTGCGAAATCGGCGTGCGCCTCTGGCAAGGGCTGCGCGCCCCAGGGCGTGATCCGGGCCGTAGCCGAAGCTGCAGCACCGGTTGCGGCGCTTGCACCCGAACCGGTTTGCAGTTGCGCCGTCGCGCGCATGTCCGCGACCGGCCCTTCGATGCGCGCATTGAAGGACAAAGGCAGCTGCGCCTGACCGCCGGGCACTGCGGCATCGAGCCGCCCTTGCAGCAGCGCGAGCACCGGCAGCTTGCCCTGCGCCCCGACCCGGCCCTCGCCCGAGTACAGGCCGCCCTGCCACCGCAGCCGGTCGAGCTTGACCTGGTGATAGACGTTGTCGAAGCTGTAGGTGCCGGTGACGTGAGAGACCTCGATCGTGTTGGCGGCGCTCTTGAATTCAAGCTGGCCGAGCAGCACCTGCGCGATCTCCACCCGCAGCGGCAAGGCCAGCGAAACCGGCACGATGGGCGGCGTTGGCGGGCGCTTGTCATCGATGAGCAAATGACCCGCGCGCAGGTAGTCCAGCCGCAGGGTGCCGCGCATGAGCGACAGCGGCTGCCAGGCCAGTTCGGCAGCGCGCGCCTCCAGCACCAGCCCTTCACGCTCCCAACGCAGGCGCCTGGCCTTCAGCCCGGTGCGCAGCGATCCGCTGGCGCCCTCGATCTGCAACGCCTGCCAGCGCGCGGCCCGCTCCAGCGCCCAGTCGAGCGAAGCGGGTGTCCCGGCCCACCACCACAGAAACGCGCTTGCCGCCACCAACAAGCCAAACAGGCCCGCGAGCGACATCAGCGCGATGCGAAGCGCCTTGCGCACTCCGCCCTTCAAAACGTCACTCCCAGGTTGAAGTGCAGCCGGAATTTCTTTGGCTGGATGCCGTAAGCCAGATCCACTTGCAGCGGCCCCAACGGGCTCTTCCAGCGCGCGCCTGCGCCCACGCCGAACACCGGTTTCATGCCGCCGATGCGATCGCTCACAGCACCACCGTCAATGAAAACGGCGCTTTCCCATTCGGTGGCCAGGCCGCCGCGCTTGATGGGTTGCTGCCATTCGACGCTGCCCACTGCCATGTAGCGCCCCGGCCCCACGACGTTCCCCGGACGCTCGACGCCGATTTCGCGGTAGCCGTAGCCACGCACCGTCGTGTCGCCGCCGGTGCGAAACAGCTGCGACGCCGGCACGTTCGCTGTCGATTTGGCAATCACCGCCCCCGCCTCTGCCCGAAGTTGCAAACGCCCGGACTGCAAGGGACGCACACCCAGCCAGCGAACCAGCGTGCGCTGAAAGGGACTGCGGCTTCCGGTCAGCGTCAGGCCACCGCCCAATTCAAAACCGACGCCATAGCCGCGGGTCGGATACGGCATGCGGTCGAAATAGCGCCCCGTCCAGACGTAGTTGGCGCTGATGGCCGTGCCGTCGCCGTTGTCCGGGATAGCCGTGGCCGCGCCCGCAGCGGCCCGCACATTGGCGCGCTCGTACTGCGCATACACATTGCGTTCGATATGGTCGCCCACCCAGGTGCGACCGACCCGCAGCTTCTGGCCGTGGGTGACCAGCACGCCGTCATCCACGCGCTCGGCCCGCGCCAGCACACCCCAGCGCCAGCCATCGGCATCCGGTACCGCCGTCCACTCCGTTTCGACGAAGGGCGACTTGCGTTCGAGCTGCAATTTGGTGACCGCACGCCAGCCGATCACCGGCACGCGGTTGTTGCGGTACTCCACCGAGCCCCGGGCCCCGCTGTCGGTCGAAACACCCAGTCCCAGCACGAGCTTGTGCAGGGGCGCTTCCCGAACCGTGACTTGCACCGGCGCGGCCTTGGGGTCGCCTTCGGTATCCAGCAGGATGAACGCGGAATCGAAATAGCCGCTGCCGGCCAGTCGCAATTGCGCCTGAACCAGCGCTTCCTGGTCATAGATGCTTCCAACGGGCAGGCGCGCCAGGCGCGGCACGAGGACCGGGTCGTAGCGCTCCACGCCCGTCACCACCATCTCGCCCAGACGGTAGGGCGGCCCCGAATCGAGCTTGAGGCCGAGCCCGGCGCGTGAATTGGGCGCATCGATATCGGCCAGGCTGTAGCTGATGCGGCTGACCGGGTAACGGCGCGCCATCAACTGGCGCAAGGCGGTGCTCTTGGCCTGGTCCCAGCTTTCCTGCGTGAACCGCTGACCGATCGGCAAACGCCAGCCGGCCCGTATCTCATCGCGCTGGCGCGTCACTTCAGCGTCGGCCGATTGCGCGACATCGCCTTCGAATTCGATCTTCACCTCGCTGACCTGGGTGAGCTTTCCGGGCTCGACCTCGATCACGATCAGCGGACTGGCACGCGTTGCTTCATCGCGCCGGACCACGATCTTCGGGTCGAAGTAACCGAGCGTGCCCACCAGTTCGCGCACATCGCGCTCGGCCATCACGATCAGGCGCGCGAGCTCGGTGTCGTCCAGGTCGGTCACTTCGCGGTAGCGGCGCAGCTCCAGGTGGCGGTCGAGCAGGGACTTGATCGGTGCAGGCGCGCGAACGTCGATAGCGAATGCAGGGCGGGCGGCTTCGCTGGAGGCCTGCGAATGGGCTGCGCCCACCAGCGACAGCGACAGGCCCAACGCGACAACGCACGACTGCGCCCAGTGCAGCTGGAGCCTCATGCGGACGGCCTAGACCACGACAGGTTCAGGCTCCAGTCGAATGCCAAAGCGTTCATACACGCTGGTCTGGATGGCCCGCGCCAGCGTCACGACCTCACCGCCGGTCGCGCCGCCCCGGTTGACCAGCACCAGCGCCTGCCGCTCGTAAACACCCGCATTGCCCACCGATTTGCCTTTCCAGCCGCAGGCATCGATCAGCCAGCCCGCCGCCAGCTTCACCGTGCCGTCGGCCATCGGGTAATGAACGATATTGGGCTCGCGCGCGATGATGTCCTGGCACTGGTCGGGCGAGACCGTGGGGTTCTTGAAGAAGCTGCCTGCGTTGCCGATGACGCGCGGGTCGGGCAGCTTGGCAGCGCGAACGGCGCAGACCCACTCATAGACCTGACGGGCGGACGGCTCCTGGATGCCGGTTTCCTGCATCTTTCGTTCGATGTCGGCGTACCCGAGCACCGGCTTCCAGGGACGCGGCAACCGAAACCGCACCCGCAGGATCATCGCGCGGCCAGCCAGGCCGAAATCGCCCTCCTTGGCCGCGACGTGCTTGAACACCGAATCCCGGTAGCCGAATGCGCACTGCGCGGCGTCCAGGGTGAATGTCTTGCCAGTCACCAGGTCGATGGCGTCCAGCGACTCGAAGCGGTCCTGCAGCTCGACCCCGTACGCGCCCACGTTCTGCACCGGCGATGCACCCACCGTGCCGGGAATGAGGGCCAGGTTCTCCAGGCCGTCGAAGCCCTGCTCCAGCGTCCAGGTCACGAAATCGTGCCAATTTTCGCCCGCACCAGCTTCCACGATGAAGGCACGCGGCGATTCATCGACCAGGCGGCGGCCCAGCACCTCAACCTTGAGCACCACGGGCTTCACATCGCCGGTGATGACGATGTTGCTGCCCCCGCCCAGCACAAACTTGGGCGCCGGACCATGCTCGGGGTCGGCCAGCAGCTGCTGGACATCGTCCTGGCTGCGCACTCGCACCAGCGCGCGCGCTTTCGCGACAATGCCAAAGCTGTTGTGCGCCTGCAGGGGTACGTTTTGCTCCACGATCATGGGAGAATTGTCGCATCTGCACAGAGAGCAAAACGAGTAAGAACATGCCATCTTTTGACACAGTCTGCGAACCCAACATGGTGGAAGTGAAGAACGCGGTGGAGAACGCCGCCAAAGAGATCGCCACGCGTTTCGACTTCAAGGGAACCTCCGCCGCGCTCGAACTGAAAGAAAAAGACATCACCGTCTTTGGCGACGCCGACTTCCAGCTCAGCCAGGTGCAGGACATCCTCACGGCCAAGCTGGTCAAGCGCAACGTCGATGTGCGCTTCCTGGACAAGGGCGACGTCCAGAAGATCGGCGGCGACAAGGTCAAGCAGGTGCTCAAGGTGCGCAGCGGCATCGAGACCGAGCAGGCCAAGAAGATCACCCGGCTCATCAAGGACAGCAAGATGAAGGTGCAGGCCGCCATCCAGGGCGACGCGGTGCGCATCACCGGCGCCAAGCGCGACGACCTGCAGGCGGCCATGGCGCTCATCCGCTCGGAAATCGACGATGTGCCGCTTTCCTTCGACAACTTCCGCGACTAGAAGATCGCACCCATGAAACGGCTCCGCGCCGCAGCGGCCACCTTCGCATGCATGACCGGCATGGTCTGCACCGGCGCGTTCGCCCAGGCCGTTGCGCTGCAGGGCATGCTCGGCAACAAGGCGCTGCTGATCGTCGATGGCGCAGCGCCCAGGTCAGTGGCACCCGGTGACACGCACATGGGCGTGAAGGTGATTTCCACTTCCGGCGATGAAGCCGTGGTGGACATCAAGGGGCAGCGCCGGACGCTGCGAGTCGGTGAAGCGCCGGCCAGCGTCGGCGGCACAGGCCCCAGTCGTGCCACGGGTTCAAAGATCGTCCTGACGGCGGGCAACGGTGGGCACTTCTACTCGCAAGGCGCGGTCAACGGCAAGGCCGTTTATTTCGTCGTCGATACCGGCGCGACCACCATCGCGCTCGGGGCATCGGACGCGGATCGCCTGGGCATCAACTACAAGGCCTCCGGGCAACAGGGCCGCGTGGGCACGGCCAATGGCGTGGTGAACGTCTGGCGCGTCCAGCTCGATTCGGTTCGGGTCGGTGACGTGGAAGTCCGCGGTGTCGAAGCGGCCATCCTGCCGACCAGCATGCCGTACGTGCTGCTGGGCAACAGCTTCCTGTCGCGTTTCCAGATGACGCGCAGCAACGACCAGATGGTGCTGGAGCGGCGCTACTAGCCGCTCACTGTTGAACCCTGATGCCCGAAGTCAATCCAGAAACACCCAAGGCCCGGTCCGCCGACGACAAGATCACCGCGTTCGGTCCGCTGCGCTCACCGGTATTTCGCATGTTGTGGCTGACCTGGCTGGCAGCCAACACCACGATGTGGATGAACGACGTGGCCAGCGCGTGGCTGATGACGTCGCTTGCTCCATCGCCCTTGTGGGTGGCATTGGTTCAGTCGGCATCGACACTGCCCGTTTTTCTTCTGGGCCTGCCCAGCGGCGCGCTCGCGGACATCCTGGACCGCAGGCGATTCCTGATGCTGACCCAGTTCTGGGTCGCAACCATTGCCACCATCACCTGCACGGTCCTCGTGATGGGCTGGATGACGCCAGGCCTTTTGCTGGCTCTCACATTCGCCAATGGCGTGGGGCTGGCGCTGCGCTGGCCGGTGTTTGCGGCCGTGGTGCCCGAGGTCGTTTCACGCACGCAGTTACCGCAGGCGCTGGCGCTCAACGGCGTCTCGATGAATGCGTCGCGCATCATCGGGCCGCTGGTGGCGGGCGCGTTGATTGCGAGCTTCGCCAATCCGGCCTGGGTGTTCGGGTTGAACGCCATCCTGTCCATCGGCGCAGGCATCGTCATCATGCGATGGAAACGCGAACACAAGGAGAGTCCGCTCGGGCGCGAACGTCTCACCAGCGCGATGCGGGTCGGCGTTCAATACGTCTGGCAGTCCGGGCGCATGCGCGCAGTGCTCATCCGTATCGCGCTTTTCTTTCTTCACTCGACCGCCTTGCTGGCCCTGCTGCCGTTGCTGGCACGCAGCCTGCCCGGCGGACAGGCAGGCACGTTCACGGTGCTGCTCGCATCGATGGGAGCAGGTGCCATCGTCGCGGCGCTCAACATGCCAACCCTGCGCAAATGGTTGCCGCTGCAGACGCTCGTGTTTGCCGGTACGGCCACTCAGGCCGCCGCCATGCTGGTCGTCGGTTTCGCCAACAGCATCTACTTCGCCGTGCCCGGCATGATCGTCGCCGGCGTGGCCTGGATCACGGTTGCCAATTCGCTCACTGTCGCCGCGCAAATGGGCCTGCCAGACTGGGTGCGGGCGCGCGGCATGTCGATCTACCAGATGGCACTCATGGGCTCGACCGCGGCGGGCGCGGCGCTGTGGGGCAAGGTCGCGGACATGACCAGCATCCACGACAGCATCGGCATCGCAGCGGGTTCCAGCGTCATCCTGATGGCGATTGCCCAGCGGCTGGTGACCGATCGCGGCATCGAGGAAGACCTGACCCCCTCGCATGTGTTCAAGGTGCCGCACGCCGAAGCGCCGCCCGCGCAGGGCCGTATCCAGACCAGCATCGAATACCGCATCCATCCGGCTCGCACCGCCGAGTTTCTGGACCTGATGCAGGAAAGCCGCAGAAGCCGTGTGAGCCAGGGCGCGATCGATTGGCAGGTGCTGCAGGACCTGTACGAGCCCGGCCGCATCGTCGAGCAGATCACCGATGAATCCTGGACCGAACACCTGCGCCGTTTCGACCGCGTGACGGCGGCCGATGTGGCGCTGCGCGATCGCAAGCTCGCGTTTCACATCGCCGATGAACCGCCGATCGTGACGCGGATGCTGGTGGATCGCTGAACACCACCCGCCGAACCGAGGACAGCCCGTGAAAATCAAAAGCGTCGAGCCCTTCATCCTCCATGTGCCGGTGACTGGCTCGCAGATCGCGGACAGCACGCACAGCATCACGCATTGGGGCGTGGTGGGTGCCTGCATCACCACCGAAGATGGATTGCAGGGCTACGGATTCACCGGCACCCATGCCCACCTGCCCGGCGACCAGCTCATCACGCGCTGCATCGAGACCTGCCACGCGCCGCTCTTGATCGGCGAAGACGCGAGCGACGTGCAGCGCCTGTGGCTCAAACTCGCACGCAATCCGGCGCTGCAGTGGATAGGCCGCGCGGGCATCACCACGCTTTCGCACGCAGCCATCGACATTGCGCTGTGGGACCTGAAGGCCAAGGCTGCGGGCGTGCCGCTGTGGAAACTGCTCGGCGGACAGGTGCGTGACAAAGTCCGCGCCTACAACACCGACATCGGCTGGCTGAGCATCGACGACGACAAGCTGGTGGCCGGCGCGATGGGTGCGGTGGAGCAAGGCTTTTCCGGCATCAAGATCAAGGTCGGCTCAACGGTTGAGCGCGACCTCAGGCGGCTCGAAGCCGTGCGCAAGGCGATCGGTCCCAACATCACGATGGCGGTGGACGGCAACGGCAAATGGGACCTGGCGACGTGCCTGCGGTTTTGCCGTGGCGCGTCACCGTTCGATGTGTACTGGTTCGAAGAACCGCTCTGGTACGACGACGTCAAGGCCCATGCGCAACTTGCGCGGTCGACCCACATTCCGGTTGCGCTGGGCGAGCAGCTCTACACGCAGGATGCGTTCGGCGAGTTCTTCCACCAGAACGCGATCCACTGGGTGCAGCCCGACGTGACGCGCATGGCCGGCATCACCGAGGTGTGGCGGGTGTGCGAAACCGCGAACTCGTACCGGCTGCCGGTGGCGCCGCACGCGGGCGACATGAGCCAGGTCCATGTTCACCTCAACTATGCGCATCCGGCGTGCCAGGTGCTCGAATACATCCCCTGGATCAAGGACTGCTTCACCGACCCGGCTGAGGTGGTGGATGGCATCTTCAGGCTGCCTGCAGAGCCCGGCGCCGGCACAACCCCCACGCGCCAGGCATGGGAGAAATTCCGCCGCCCCGCCGCGTGATGGGGCTGCTTTAACATCGGCTGCAAGTTTCCCCAGCTTTCAAGGAGTTTTCTGCAATGACCTATCTCGAAACCGATCCCGAAGAACATCCCGGCAACACCGGCGAACCGCGCAACGCATTCCTTGAAGAAAAGGCCTTCAAGTCACGCACTGTCATGGTGTTCGGTGCCATCAGCGATGTGGCAGCAGCCGACATCGCGCGCCGCCTGATCGCGCTGGACGCCGAGTCGCCCACGCCCATCGACATGCTGGTGAGCTCGCCCGGCGGCCACCTGGAGTCGGGCGACGCGATCCACGACATCATCCGTTTCATCAGCGCGCCGGTGAACATGATCGGCACCGGCTGGGTCGGCAGCGCGGCCACGCACCTGTACCTGGCGGTTCCGAAAGAACGCCGGTTCTGCCTGCCCAACACACGCTTTTTGATTCACCAGCCCAGCGGCCGTTCGGGCGGACAGGCGACTGACATCGCGATCCACGCGCAAGAGATCATCAAGGCCCGTGAGCGCATCGCCCGCATCATCGCGCGTGAGACCGGCAAGCCGATCGAGCAGGTGTTGCAGGACATCGAGCGGGACCGCTGGTTGTCGGCAAGCGAAGCGGTCGAGTACGGCCTGGTGGGGCGCATCATCGAGCGCAAGACGGATCTGAGGTAAGCGGTCGCAGTCGCCGCTTCGCGGTGGATGCCGGATCGAGTCCGGCATGACAGCCGGGACGAGGGCTGTCATTGCAAGTCCGGCATGACAGCCGAGAAGAGGGCTGTCATTGCAAGT
Organism: Caenimonas sp. SL110; assembly: GCF_001044395.1. Taxonomy (GTDB): domain Bacteria; phylum Pseudomonadota; class Gammaproteobacteria; order Burkholderiales; family Burkholderiaceae_C; genus Ramlibacter. The sequence continues at coordinate 40,055 of NZ_JANU01000029.1, read as the reverse complement.
CCGGCATGACAGCCGGGAAGAAGGCTGTCATTGCAGGTCCGTCATGACAGCCAGGAAGAGGGCTGTCATTGCAGGTCCGTCATGACAGCCAGGAAGAAGGCTGTCATTGCGGACTTGATCCGCAATCCATCTCCTCCCAGGCGCAGCCTCAAGCGCGCGGCACTATCCCCTTCATCTCCACCGCCGCCAGAAAATCAAAATCCACGCCCTTGTCGGCCTGCATCACCGTCGACAAAAACAGCTTGCGATAACCCCGCTGCGCAGACGGCACCACCACCGGGTTGTCCTTCGCGCGCTGGGCCAGTTCTTCATCGGACACCAGCAAACTGATCTCGCGGTTCGCCACCGACAGCCGGATGCGGTCCCCACTTCGCACATGCGCCAGCGGCCCGCCGATGGCTGACTCCGGTGTGACATGCAAAACGATGGTGCCGAAAGCCGTGCCGCTCATGCGCCCATCCGAAATCCGCACGATGTCTTTCACGCCCTGCCGCGCCAGCTTGCGCGGAATCGGGATGTAGCCGGCTTCCGGCATTCCGGGCGCGCCCTTGGGCCCGATGTTCTTCAACACGAGCACATCGCCCGCTTCCACGTCCAGGTCATCGCTGTCGATACGCAGCGCCAGATCTTCCAGACCTTCGAAAACGACTGCACGCCCGACATGCTCCATCAACTTCGGGTCAGCCGCCGATTGCTTGATGATGGCCCCGCCCGGCGCAAGATTGCCCTGCAGCACAGCAATACCGCCCTGCGGATAGATCGGGTTGTCGCGCGTGCGGATCACGTCCTGCGTGAACGGCGCACTCGCACGATCGAGTTCCTCACCGAGCGTGCGGCCCGTCACCGTGAGTGCATCCAGGTGCAGCAGGGGCTTGAGTTCGCGCAGCAGCGTGGTCATGCCACCGGCTGCGTGAAAGTGCTCCATGTAATGCTGCCCCGAGGGCTTGAGATCGACCAGCACCGGCGTCTCGCGTCCCATGCGGTCCAGCGCCTTCAGGTCCACTTCAAATCCTGCCCGACCCGCAATCGCGGTGAGATGCACGATGCCATTGGTCGAACCACCGATCGCCAGCAGCACACGCATCGCGTTCTCAAACGCTTTCGCCGTGAGGATCTGGTCAGTGCCCAATCGCGCCTTCGCCATCTGCACCGCAACCTCGCCCGTTCTCTCCGCGACGCGCATCCGGTCCGCCGTCACCGCCGGTGGTGATGCGCCACCGGGCACCGTCATACCCAGCGCCTCTGCGATGCAGGCCATCGTGCTGGCAGTACCCATCACCGAGCAGGTACCCACGCTGGCGACGAGCTGGTTGTTCACATCGGCGATCTCCTGGTCGTCGATCTCGTCGGCGCGGTAGCGGCCCCAATACCGGCGGCAGTCGGTGCACGCACCCACGGTCTCGCCGCGATGCGAACCGGTCAGCATCGAACCCGTGATGAGCTGTATCGCCGGCAAGCCCGCAGACGCCGCGCCCATCAACTGCGCAGGCACGGTCTTGTCGCAACCACCGATCAGCACCACCGCGTCCATTGGTTGCGCGCGCAACATTTCTTCGGTGTCCATCGACATCAGGTTGCGCAGGTACATGCTGGTTGGCGCAGCGAAACTCTCGCCGATGGAGATCGTCGGGAACTTCACCGGCAGGCCACCGGCGAGCATCACGCCGCGCTGCACGGCTTCGATGAGTTGCGGCATGTTGCCGTGGCAGGGGTTGTAGCCGCTCGCCGTGTCGGTGATGCCGATCACGGGCCGCTCCAGCGCGCTGTCGGTGTAACCCGCGCCCTTGATGAAAGCCTTGCGAAGAAAGAGCGAGAAGCCCGCATCGCCGTAGTTGGTCAGGCCCTTGCGCATGCCCTCTGGCTGGGCTTGGTCACCACTGTCTGGATTCTTTTGGTCTTGCATGTGTTGCCTCTTTGCTTCAGTGTAAACACGCAGATGCAAGTGCGCACTTGACCCGGCGATTTCACCGCGCGATACTTCGCGACTTCCCCAACCACCACAGGAGAGCGCTATGGAAAATTTTGACCTTGCCCTTCTGTCGGCCGCCTGACCCACGCGTCATCTCCAGTGCCCTGCTGCACCTGGTGAATCAACCCGATTCGCCGCAACTGACACCCCGGTCACCTTGATTTGCCGCTAGCCGCGGCCGGCATCCATTTTTCAATTCGTACTGCGCATGCGCTGCATGCACGGTGTGTTCGCGCACGAGTCGCGAACTGGAAAACCATTTGGATACCCACCTCAAGATGATCGATTTCGATTTTGAAAAACTCCGCCCGATCGGCCTCACGCAAGTCGTCGTGAACAGCCTGGGCGCCATGCAAGACACCACACCGCCCGGCAGCCGGCTGATGCGGATCGTGGAAACGCAGCGCGACTGGTTCACGCTGCACGACGGCGATGCCGAGCACCGGGCGCGCATCGCGCAACGGCTGGTCAATGTGCTGCAGATGCAGGACAGCACCGTCACTGTCGGCGACTGGGCGGTCGTTACCGAGGGCGGCGCTGACGACCTGTGGATCGCCGCGCTGCTTGCGCCGGTGACGCAGATCGCGCGACGCGCCAACGACGGGCGACGGCAATCGCTCGCCAGCAACGTGGACACCGCCCTTCTCACCATGGGACTGGATGACGACTTCAATCCGCGGCGTGTCGAGCGCTACATCGCCATGGTGCGGGCGGGCGACGTGGCACCGGTGGTCGTGCTGACCAAGAGCGATATCGCGCGCGACGCGCAGGAGCGCATCGCCATGCTGCGCGAACGATTGCCGGCGAGCGTGCCCATCGTGGCCGTCAACGGGATGAGCGAACATGCCCGCACCGAACTGATGCCATGGCTGCACCAAGGGCAGACCCTGGTGCTGCTCGGCTCATCCGGCGCGGGCAAGTCAACGCTGACCAACACGCTCACCGGTGCCTTCACGCAGGACACCGGCGGCGTGCGCCGGGGCGATGGACGCGGCATGCACACGACCACCGCCCGATCGATGCATCTGTGCCCCCAGGGGGCCTGCATCATCGACACCCCAGGTCTGCGCACCTGGCGACCCGACGCGGATGGCGCCGCACTCGCGGCCGCGTTCGACGACATCGAGACACTGGCGCGGCAATGCCAGTTTCGCGATTGCCGTCATCAGGGCGAACCGGGGTGCGCGGTTCAGCAGCACATCGCACCCGATCGGCTGATGAACTTTCGCAAGCTGATGCGCGACGCCGAGCGCAGCGAGCAGACACCGCTGGAACGCATCGCAATCCGCAAGAAGTGGAAGTCGCTGCACAAGGCGGGGGCGGTGCGGGCCAGGGACAAGCGGCGTTAAAAGTGGCTGCCTACTTGCGCGCCTTCACACAAATATCGATTGCCTCCAGCGTCTGCGAGAGAATTCTCTCCAGACCTGGGGGCCACGGTTTGTGCGCCTCGTAAAGACGCTTCACCGAAGCGCGATCTTCTGACGTGCACAGCTCGCGATGCCAGCGCGGCATTCGACTTGCCGATTCTTCCGGCAGGCGACTGGCAAGAACACCGTACCGGTCACGAACAAACTGCAGCAGTGCCACAGCACTGTCCGGCACTTCTGCCGCCTCGCGCCAGATCGCCGAAGCCTCGCGAACATCGACACCATCGCCCAGCGGCAAGTCAAAGGCACGTTGCCGCAGCACCGGATCGCGGTACATGCCGAGCGTCTTGTAGATGTCGTAGCGCGTGCCCCGGTCGTCGGTCTTTGGGAGCGCAGCCACCAAGGCATCGAACACGACAGGATCGTTTTCATGGGCCATCAGCTGCAGCACCGCGCGAAAGCCCGAACCCACCTGCGCGCGGTCTCCTGCGAGCCACGCCAGCGCCAGGGTCCGCGCCTGTGCCTTCAACGAGGCATCTGGCCCCAACGCGGCAACGACAGGAAGCACAGTTGCCCGCAGCCTGCGAACCTCATCGCTCTCACCCGGCCGGGGCACCCATCCCAGTTCAACCGCGCGCGCCACCAGTTCCGGCGACACGGCTTGCGACAGGGTCCTGTCTTTTCCCGCTGCAAAAAACGCAGGATGCAAATCGATCACGGCAGCGATCGCAGCCTGTGCCACAGCCGGCCGCGCATCCGTATTGAACGGCGTGACCGCAGCGACCAGGGCCTGTGCGTCAATCCCGCCAGAGCGCGCGAGCAAGGCCTGATCGTTGATGAATGCGACCGCTTCTTTGGCGCTGAGCTGGGCCGGCGGCAAGGCGCCGGAAGACTTCGCGCCGAGCCGCGACAGGTAGTAGCCCGCACCCCCCGGATTGGGCAAGACCCACGCCGGGCACGACGCGGCACCCCGCAACACCACACGCTGCCGGGGCTGACTCAGCATCGTGCAAAGGGGCTTGTCGCCGCCACCTTCGTAGCGCATGCAGACCGGCATCATCCACTTTTGCGCGACCTTGCTCGCACCCAGCGGATCGAAGCGCCGCTGCCTCAATTGCATGGCGGGCTGGCTGCGCGAGCAATCGAGTTCGAACTCGACGACCGGAATGCCCGGCTGATGAACGAATCCCGAGAAGCCGCGCGCCACCTGCGGATCGGCCTGCGCCAGCGACGCGAAGAAATCCTGGGCGGTTGCGTTGCCCCACTCGTGCTTTTTCAGGTAGCGCCGCACGCCATCGCGAAACTTTTCTTCACCGAGCCAGCCTTCGTACATCGTCAGCAGCGCGCCGCCCTTGTCGTAGGTGATGCCGTCGAATGCATTGCCCAGGTCGTCTTCGTTGTTGACCGGCTGGCGGACCTGGCGCGTCGATGCAAGCCGATCGGTGCCCGCCGCCGACATGCGCTCGCGCTGCGCGCGCGCCGTCGAATCCCAGTCCGGCCTGAATTTCGAGACGGCCTTGCGCGCCATCCAGGTGGCGAACGATTCGTTCAACCAGATATCGGTCCACCACTGCATGGTGACCAGGTTGCCGAACCACTGGTGCGCGATCTCATGGGAGCCGATGCTTGCGTACACCTGTCGGAACTGCTCGTCCTCGCGCGCGCCGTTCGCAAGCAGGAAGCCGCTGCCATAGGTGATGAGGCCTGCGTTTTCCATGGCGGCAAACCCGACAGTGACGGGAATGGCCATGCTGTCGAGCTTGTCGTACGGATACGGCGTGCCAAAGTAAGTCTCCATTTGCTCCAGCAGCTTCGGCGTGACCTCTTTCGCGTAGCGCGTCTCGGCCGAGCGGCCCTTGGGCACGATGTATCGCAGCGGCGTGCGTTTGATCCCCGCCGTGCCACCATCGACCACCTCGAACGGGCCGACGCCGAACGCCACCAGGTACGAAGGCAAAGGCGGCGTCTTGGTGAAGCGCACCTGCTTCATGCCGTTGCCGATGTCGGTCTCGGATGCAGCGGGGTTGTTGCTGACCGCGAGGTGCTCTTGCCTGACGTTCAGTGCAATCGTCCACGGCGTCTTCCAGCGTGGCTCATCGAACGATGGAACCGCCCTGCGCGCATTCATCGGCTCGAACTGCGTGTACGCATACCACTGGCCGCGGTCTTGCTGGGTGAAGATGCCGCGCGTCTCTTTGGTGGTGAACGTGCCTGTGTAAGCAATGGACAAACGCCCCCGTCCAGACGGCAGCATGGACGCAAAACGCAGGCCGACAAAATTGGGACCGCCGGCAACGACAGCGGCCTCATGCACCTTGGCCCCTATCGTCAGGGACACGCGCCCTATGGCCAGCTCTCGCGCATTGATCCAGAAAAAATCCAGCGGCCGCTTCAGGTCGACATCGATCTCCACCCGACCATCAAAGCCCCTGGCGTCGGGAACGATGGTGAGTGTCAGGTCGTAGGCGATCGGCTGGACGACATCGGTCAATCGAATCTGCGGGGGCTTGGGGTCCGGCGTGGCGCCCAACGCGGCAAAGCTGATGAAGGCGGCAATGACCGAAAGAAAGAGCAAGCGCAGGGGAACAAGCATGGCGCGGATGATAGACGCGCCCAGCGCACTGGACACGGCTACGTCGCCGAAAGGCGAGCGCGCGGATCGTAGAGCCACTTGCGGATCTTGGTCGCCCGGACCTTGGCCGCATCCGCATGACGCGGATTGAGCAGCAGGTTGAACTCTTCAGCAACGATGACGGACGGCACCAGCGCGACCAGGCTCGATGCGCTGGCGCACCAGGTCGATCCCCAGTCAACACTCACCTTGCCGGCCGGCAATGCATCCCATCCGACGAGCCTGTCGGCCTGCGCGCGAGCAGCACTGGCAACAAGGTCCGACGGCACGTCGATGCGAACGAGATAGCGATTGAGCGGCAGTCCGCAAGCGCCCAGGTGCACCAGCGTTTCCAGCACCGCCAACGCGATGGACGAGGACGCGTACACCATGGGCGTGCCGGTGGAGTTCCAGCGGCCACCCGTCTTCTCGGCACCGCGCCCGGTCAGGTCGTCAGCGACGTACGCAGGCGTGTCCGCAGCGATGCGCCAGAAAGAAGCCGTCTTCAAGCGTAGGCACCCGATTGCATCTGGGAAAGCAACTGGGAAATAGCTTCCCGGCCGTCTGCGGTGTCCAGGAATTCCTCTGGCTTGCGACCGCCCAAGGCAGCAAGCGGCTGCGCGATCCAGGCTGCGAACCACTTGGCGGCCTTGAAGCCGGCGAGGCTGCCCGACTCCCCGACCATCGTTTCCACCTGGCCAATCAGCCGGGCCAGCCCGACGATCCGCTCACTCTCATCGGCCGACAGGTCGGATCGGTTCGCGATCTTGCGATTGACGGTTGCACGCGTGAGGCCCGTGATGCGCACGAAGCGGTCTTTGGAAATGTCCATCTCGTGACTGATGTCGCCAACCACTTTGGCAGGTGCGCCGGTCTTGACCAGGGCTGCACGATCCAGGCTCGGCATGCCGAAAATCGCGGCGAAGGCGCCTTGCCTGGACATGTTCGCCCACGATCCCGATCGCTTGCGAACCACCGGTCTGCCCGGTGTCTTCAGCAGCAAGGATCGCGCTCGGGAGGGTGCTGCGGTTGAAATCATCTGGAACACCTTGCCTCAATTGAGCTTTTATCTTAGCTCATTTGATCCGATAGATATCACCTGCCAGGACGGATCCTGCACGAGCCCCTAGAATCGCCCTTCCCCCACCCCCGCGCGGCCCGCCTCACAAGGGCGCCGCCGCATTGCAGCAGTACCCGCATGTCGCTCTACAGCCTGATCTGGCAGTTCCTGCGCCGCAACCGCGCCTCCTACGCCTGGGCCGGTGCGATGCTGGCTGCCATCGCCGTGCTGATCGTGTGGATTCCGCGGCAGATCGGCCATGTGGTCGACGGCCTGGTCGCCAACCGGTTGCAGGGCCCGCAGCTCGTGCAGGAACTGCTCTGGCTGCTGGCGGCGGGCGTTGTCGTTTACTTCATGCGTGCCGGATGGCGGCTCATGCTGTTTGCAGCGTCGATGCGGCTGGGCGTCGAACTGCGCCAGCGCCTCTATGCACGGCTCACGGTGCAGGGTCCGGCGTTCTTCCAGGGCAATCGCACCGGCAACCTGATGGCGCTGGGCACCAACGACATCGACGCGGTCGAGATGGCCGCCGGTGAAGCCATGCTCGCAGGCTTCGACGGCAGCCTCACGCTGGTACTGATCGTGGGAATGATGGCGCTGGGCGTTGACGGCCGGCTCGCATTTTTTGCGCTGCTTCCATTCCCCCTGATGGCGATCAGCTTCTGGTGGATCTCGCGCCATGTGCACGCGGCCTCACGCCTGTCGCTGGAGCGTTTCGGCGCGCTCAACGACCATGTGCAAGAGACCCTCTCAGGTGTGCGCACCGTGCGCGCGCTGGGCCTGCTGCAGCGCAGCGAAGCGCAGTTTTCCAAACTGGCCGGCGCTGCCGCCGATGCGAGTTTCGACGCGCAGCGATGGGAGGCCGGATACGAGCCCGCCGTCGGCTTCACGCTGGCGATTGCCACTGCGACCACGCTTGGCTACGGCGGATGGCTGGTGTGGCACAACCAGCTCACGATCGGCCAGCTCACCGCGTTCAGCCTGTACCTCGGACAACTGATCTGGCCCATGTTCGCTGCGGGCTGGGTGCTGTCGCTGTTCGAACGCGGCAAGGCCGCATGGGCGCGGCTGCAACCCGTGCTCGATGCACCGCTGACTGTCGACGACCACGGCACGGTTGCACAGCTCACACCGGGCACCATTGATGTGAGCGATGTCCGGTTCAGCTATCCAGGCCAGCCCAAGCCCGCGCTCGATGGCGTCTCGGTCCACCTGCAGCCCGGACGTACGCTGGGCCTGGTCGGACCCACCGGCGCAGGCAAGTCCACCTTGCTGCGCCTGCTGCTGCGGCACGATGCACCAGCAGCCGGACAGATCACCTGGAACGGCATATCGCTGCACGACTACACGCTGGACGCCTTGCGCGGTGCGAATGCGTGGGTGCCGCAAGAGCCCTTCCTGTTCTCCGCATCCGTTGCAGAGAACATCGCACTCGCCCGCCCCGATGCCACGCGCGCGCAGATCGAGGAAGCCGCCACGCTCGCAGCCGTGCACGAAGACATCCAGCGCCTGCCCCGTGGCTACGACACCCCCGTCGGCGAGCGCGGCGTCACGCTGTCGGGCGGGCAGCGCCAGCGCGTGGCCATCGCACGCGCACTGCTCACGAACGCGCCCTTGCTGCTGCTGGACGACGCGCTGTCGGCCGTCGATACCGACACCGAATCGCGCATCCTCGCGCATCTGCGTCAGGCGCGCGTGGGCCGCACCGTCATCATCGTGAGTCACCGCCTGTCGACCGTCGCCGATGCAGATGAGACCCTGGTGCTGCAGGGCGGCCATGTCACCGAACATGGCAACCACGCCGCGCTGGTCGCTGGCAACAGCTGGTACGCGCGCCAGTGGCGCTACCAGCAACTGGAGGCAAGCCTCGATGCCAGTTGAATCGCCTGCAACGACATCGCTGCCCGCCGAGCCGAAGGCGCGCCGCGCGCTGGTGAGCGACGCCGCAAACCTGCTGCTGCGCTCGGCCGCGCCGGAGAAATCGCACGTCATCTGGGGCACCTTCTGGCTCACGATTGCGGCGCTGCTCGAAGCCTTCGGCCCGCTCGCAGGCAAGTACCTGATCGACAACTACCTGCTGCCACGCAACGCCCAGGTTCCGCAGATCGTGGCGCTGATCGCAGGCGCACTCGTTGCAGGCATGGCGGCCAGCTGGATTCGCTACCTGCAACTGTCTCGCTTGGCGGGTTTGGCGATGCGGTCGGTGCGGCGCATCCGCGAGAGCGTGTACGGCCACGTGCTTCGCCTGCCCATGAGCTTCTTCGATCGCGCCATCACCGGGCAGCTGGTCAGCCGCGTCACCAACGACACCGAAGCCGTCAAGACGCTGTATGTGCAGGTGCTGTTTGTCATGCTTGACAGCGTGATCGTGCTGCTGGGCGCGATGGCGGCCATGCTGTGGCTCGACTGGCGACTGATGCTGATCGTGGCCACGCTCGGGCCGGTGGTGGTCCTGATCGTGCTGCTGTACCAGCGCATCTCGGCGCCTGCGGTGACGCGCACCCGCGAGCTGCGCAGCGAACTCAATGCGCAGATGGCCGAATCCATCGCGGGGATGCCGGTGCTGCAGGCGGCCAATGCAGCGGGCCGGTTCGACCAGCGGTTCGGTGCGCTCAATCAATCGCACTACCAGTCGCGCCAGCAAGAGCTCAAGGCCAACGCCTGGCTGCTGCGGCCGGTGCTCGACTTCATGAACGTGCTGCTGGTGTGCGTGGTGGTGTACGTGTTCGGCTCGCGCACCGAGGGTGTGGCGCTGACTGCGCTGGAAGTCGGCGTGCTGTACGCGTTCATCAACTACATCGGTCGCGTGGTCGAGCCCCTCATCCAGATCACGATGCAGTTCGCGCAGCTGACGCAGGCCATGGTAGGCGCCGCGCGTGTGAACGTGCTGCTGAAAGAAGCCGAGGCACCGGTTGCCGACGACCTCGGTCAGGTGACGGACGGCGGCATACAGATCGACCAGCTCGACTTTGAATACCTTGCCGGGCGTCCGGTGTTGCACGACATCAACCTGCACATCGCACCGGGCAGCTTCTACGGCATCGTGGGGCACACCGGCAGCGGCAAGAGCACGTTGCTGTCGCTGTTGCTGCGCTTCTATCCGGCGCGGCCCGGCAGTATTCGCATCGACGGAACGGCGGTCGATTCGATTGGCGAAGATCACTTTCGGGACCGTGTGGGACTGGTGCCGCAAGAGCCCTTTCTGCTGGCAGCAACTGCGCGCGAGAACATCACGATGGGCCGCACGCTGACGGACGAACAGGTCGAGAAGGCCGCGCGCGCTGCGCACGCCCACGACTTCATCGTGTCGCTCGAAGGCGGCTACAACACGCCGCTGGGTGAAGGCGGCGCACGCCTTTCCGTGGGGCAAAAGCAGCTGCTGGCGATTGCACGCGCACTGGCGGGCGAACCGCGCATCCTGTTCCTGGACGAGGCCACCTCGCACATCGACTCGGAGACCGAGCAGGTGGTGCAGCGCGCGCTGTCGGCCTTGCGCGGCAAGGTCACCATCGTTGCCATCGCGCACCGGCTGTCCACGGTGCGTGACGCCGACCGCATCATCGTCCTGAACCACGGCCGCATCGCCGAAAGCGGCACGCATAGCGACCTGATGACCATAGCCAACGGCTTGTACCAGCGGCTGTACCTGCTGCAGCAGCTGGAGACCGAGGAAGAACTCCCGATCGAGCCGTCCACTCGCCCGGGTTGAGCCCTCACCCGTTCGCCCTGAGCTTGTCGAAGGGCCCGCCCCGCGCCACAATGCCCCGGATGCGCCCACCTCCATCACTCCTGCGCAATGCCACGGTACCGGCGGCCGTGGTGCTGCTGGTTGCCTGCGCAGCCGTGATGCCACCCTTGCAGCTGGACGTCGCCGCCAAAGCCCCCAGGCTCACCGGCTACGGCGAATCCGCCATCCCCATCACCACGATATCGCCGCAGGCGCGCGATCTCTTCAACGATGGCGTGCTGCAGGCCTATGCCTTCAACGAAGTCGAAGCCGTCCGCATCTTCAAGGCGGCGCTCGCCAGGGACCCCGCCTGTGCGATGTGTGCCTGGGGCGTCGCGTGGCAGCTCGGCCCCAACATCAATGACCCCAGCCGGGACAACACGGCCGAAGCAGTCAAGTACGTCGATCACGCGCTGCGCAACCTTGCCAGCGCAACACCCAGGGAGCAGGCGCTGATCGCCTCGCTCGCATTGCGTTACGCGCACACCAGCACCGCCCGTGAGACGGCCCCCCTCGTCGCCGTGTGCGGCAAGAAAAACGAAGACGGCGATTCGATCCACCCGCTGGACGTGGCCTATGCCGAACGCATGCGCCAACTCGCGCAGCAGTACCCGTCAGACCCCGACATCCTCTCGCTCTATGCAGAGGCCGAGATGATCGCAACCGAAGAATCGATCATCTGGAGCAAGGACGGCAAGCCCGCAGGCCGCATCGGCGAAGTCGCAAGCCGGCTGGAAAAGCTGATAGCGGCCAGCCCTGCGATGGCCCGGCACGTCGGCCTGACGCACTACCTTGTGCATGCGGTGGATGCGCCCTCGGTTGCGGCGCGCGGCGCAGCGGCAGCCGACCAACTCGGCAAGCTGGCGCCGATGTCGCCGCACCTGGTGCACATGCCCTCTCACATCTACGTGCACCTGGGTCGCTTCGCGCAGGCCGCCTCGGTGAACGAGAAAGCCGTTGCCAACGACGTGGCGTTCGCACAGACGGTGACGCAGCAGGGGTTCAGTGTCAGCAAGGACTGGCGCGGGCACAACCAGCACTTCCTCTGGTACGCCGCCGTCATGGCCGGCCGCGAGGACCTGGCACTCGCGACAGCCGACGACATGGCCAAGCGCTTTGCGACGAACCAGGGCGCGTTCTTTGAGTTCGTTCGCAGCATGCGCATCATCACGCTGGTGCGCATGGAGCGCTGGGATCAATTGCTCAAGGAGCCACTACCCACAGGCGACCGGGGCGTCGGCCAGGCCTGGTACGAATACGGACGTGGCATGGCGCAGGCGCGATTGGGGCGCACTGCCGACGCGCAGGCGTCACTCGCACGGCTGCAGGCTGCGGCTGCCGGCACGCGCACCCGGTTCACAGCAGACAACGGCCCGCAACGCACCGCGCGCGCGTTGGTCAATGCGCCAGAAGCCGGGCTGAAAGCCGAACTGGCTTTTGTGCGCGGACAAGCGGACGAGGCGATGAAATTCCAGGCGGAGATGATCGAAGCGACTTCAAAGATCGACGCACGCGAACCACCGATGCTGGCCGATGGCACGCGATTGACACTGGGGCAATTGCAGGCTCGCGCGGCGCGTTGGCCGGATGCGGAAGCGACCTACCGGCAGGCATTGGCCGATCACCCCGGCAGCGGATGGGCGCTGCGCGGCTTGCTGCAGGCGCTACGCGCGCAGGGCAAACAGGCCGAGGCGGAGAAGGTGAAGGCGGAGCTGGATCGGCAGTGGGGCGCGGCGAGCGGACATTTGCGGGGGATCTGACCCGCTGTTGAGCCGCCGCTTGACCGACGGCCAGCCGGCCCGGCTGCGGCCTGTCGCACGATTGCCCCGGTTCGTCGCATGACGGATGCGCCCCGTCCCTGCGATCCCTAAAGTCCCGTCCATCACAACGACCGCACCGGACAAGGACCACGCCATGCACAGCTACTCGCAACCCCGCACCCACCACCTCTTCGCGTTCGCAGTCGCCCTCGCCATGAGCCTGGGCTCGGTATCGGTCTTTGCCGGATCGTGGTTTGGCGGCGAGACTGTCAAGGGCAACGGCGTCGTCAAGAAGCAGGAGCGCAACGTCGGCGCATTCAAGGGCGTTGAACTCTCGATGGTGGCCGACGTGGAAGTGCGCATGGGCGCCGTCGATGGCGTGAGCATCGAGGCCGACGAAAACCTGTTGCCGCTCATTGAATCGAGCGTCACGAACGGCACGCTCAGGCTCAAGCCGGTGCGCAAGAATCTGCGGCTCGATGGCCGCACGCTCAGGATCGTCGTCACCGCAAAAGAGATCCAGCAGCTGGGCGTCTCGGGCGCGGGCAACATCACCGGCTCTGGCCTCAAATCGCCGAAGCTCGAACTGGAAATCGCAGGCTCGGGCACCATAGCCGTGAAGCAGGTCCAGACCGACGCACTCGAAGCATCCATCGGTGGCAGCGGCACCATCAAGGTCGGCGGCACGACTCGCAAGTTCACAGCCGAGATCGCAGGCTCAGGCGACATCGAAGCGCAGCAACTCAAGGCGGAAGAAGCCCAGGTCAGCATCGCGGGTTCAGGCGATGCGAGCCTGTGGCCGGTGTCGTCGTTGAAAGCATCGATTGCCGGCTCAGGCGATGTCACGTATTACGGCGACCCGAAGATGAGCAGCAGCGTTGCAGGCTCGGGCAGCATCAAGCGCCTGGGTGCAACGCCGCGATAATCGTTTGTCATGCCGGACCCTTCGACAAGCTCAGGAAAGCCTGGATCCGGCATCCACTGCGAAGCGGACGCGGCGCCCGTTCAACGATGGATTGCGGATCAAGTCCGCAATGACAGCCTCCCCCAGAATGTCATGCCGGACTCGATCCGGCATCCACCGCGAAGCGGCGACTGCTGACAGCCAAACACTGCGAGGTCACATGAGTTCCACCCCAGCCACCATCCCAAACACCAACCCCCTCCTCCAACCCTGGACCTCCCCCTACGGCCTGCCGCCGTTCGATGCAGTCAAACCCGAACATTTCGAGCCCGCACTCACCCATGCGATGCGCGAACACATGGCTGAGCTCGATGCCATCGCGGCCAACAATGCGCCCGCCGATTTCGACAACACGCTCGCCGCGTTCGATCGCAGCGGTCGTTTGCTCAACCGGGTGCAGGGGCTTTTTCGCAACCTGTGTTCATCGCTGACTTCGCCTGAACTGCAAGCCGTGCAGCGCGAGATGGCAGGGCCGCTCGCAGCGCATGAGAGCGCAGTGTTCATGCACACGCCGCTCTTCAAACGCGTGCTGGCGGTGTACGAAGTTCGCCAGCGGCTGGGCCTCACGCCCGAGCAGCTCCGGCTTCTTGAACGGGTCCACCTCGACTTTGTCCGCGCCGGTGCCATGCTCGCTGCCGCTGCGCAGGAGCGATACGCGCAAGTCATGCAAGAGCTCGCCAAAGTGAACACGGCCTTCGCGCAGAACGTGCTGCATGACGAAACCAGCTGGCAGCTCGAACTGCACAGTGAAGCCGACATGGCGGGCCTGCCGGACTTCGTGAAGGACGCTGCGCGCGCAGCAGCCAAAGACCGCAAGCTGTCGTGCGAAGGCGCGATCACGCTGTCACGCTCATCCATCCTGCCGTTCCTCACCTTCTCGCAGCGCCGTGACTTGCGCGAGCAGGCGTTCAAGGCCTGGACCACGCGCGGTGAGCATGCAGGCGAACACGACAACCGCGGGCTCATCGCGCACATCCTCCAGCTGCGGCGCGAACAGGCGAAGCTGCACGGCTATGCGACCTTCGCCGACTACGCGCTGGTCGACCGCATGGCACGCGAACCCGCCGCGGTGAGCAAACTGCTGGACAACGTATGGGAGCGCGCCAAGCCGGTGGTCGAACGCGAACGCGACATGCTCTTGTCCGTGCAAAGCGACAGCGGCGGCGAGGGACCGATCGAAGCATGGGACTGGCGCTTCTGGGCCGAGAAAGTTCGCCAGCGCGACTATGCAATCGACGACGCCGAGGTCAAGCCCTACTTCGCGCTCGAACGGATGGTGCAGGCCGCGTTCGACTGCGCGCAAAAACTGTTTGGCGTGACATTCACCGCGCGTCCCGATCTGCAAACCTACCACCCGGATGTGCTCGCCTACGAAGTACACGATGCGCAAGGCGAACAGGTGGGCCTGTTCCTGCAGGACAACTTCGCGCGTGCCGGCAAACGCAGCGGCGCCTGGATGAGCGGCCTGGCCTGGCAAAACCGCAATGGCGGCGTCACGCGACCCATCATCCTGAACAACAACAACTTTGCGAAGGGTGCGCCGACGCTGTTGTCGTTTGACGATGTGCGCACGCTCTTTCACGAGTTCGGACACGGCCTGCACGGCTTGCTGTCGAACGTGACCTATGAGCAGCTCACCGGCACCTCGGTGCTGCGCGATTTTGTCGAGCTGCCATCGCAACTGTTCGAGCACTGGACCACCGAGCCGGAGGTGCTGCGCAAGCACGCACGTCATGTGGATACCGGCGAGCCAATTGCCGAATCGCTCATCCACAAGCTGCAGGCTGCGCGAAAGTTCGGGCAGGGCTACGAGACGGTGCGCTATACATCGAGCGCGCTG
Organism: Caenimonas sp. SL110; assembly: GCF_001044395.1. Classification (GTDB taxonomy): domain Bacteria; phylum Pseudomonadota; class Gammaproteobacteria; order Burkholderiales; family Burkholderiaceae_C; genus Ramlibacter. Next base: position 24,757 of record NZ_JANU01000029.1, on the reverse strand, counting down.
CTCGACATGGCCGCGCACAGCCATCCCGACCCGGAGAGCGTGACCGACTGGGTCGCATTCGAGGCCGACATCCTGCGCGGCCTGGGCATGCCGCAAGCCGTGCACCCGATGCACCGCCTCGTGCACTTCCAGCACCTGTTCAACAGTGACGGCTATGCCGCTGGTTATTACGTGTACCTGTGGGCCGAAGTGCTCGACGCCGATGCATTCGGCGCATTCCGCGAAGCAGGCAACGTGTTCGATCCGGTGGTTGCTGAGCGGCTCAAGCGCTGCATCTATTCATCAGGCAACAGCGTGGAGCCGGGCCAGGCATTCGAAGCGTTCCGGGGCCGCCCGCCGAGGATAGAGCCGCTGCTGGAAAAGCGGGGGTTGGCTGAGCCGGCTTGAATGAGGCCCCGGCCATAGTCAGTTGCGATGTGAAGAAGTGAGAAGTAAACTTCACATATCGTGAAAAGCTCGACCGGCTTAGCCAGGACATCAGACCCCATCATTGCAACGCTCGTCAGGCGTCGCAAGGAGGTGGGCTTGCCCCAGCAGGTCGTCGCCGAGCGCGCCGGTATCAGTCGTCGGGCGCTGGTCAGCATTGAGGGCGGGAACGACTGCACATTGAGCACCTTGAGGGCACTGTGTGGCGCGTTGGGTGTGACTCTTCAGACATCCGTCCGGGATGGTGCGAGCCACCCCGTTCCAGCACCCAGCTTCCGCTCGGCGGCCGAGATGTCCACTTACCAGGAAGACCGTGAACTGGCTGAAGCGATGCACGTGCAGTCCATGAGTCCGGCTGAGTTATCCAATTGGCTGGCGACGGGTTGGGACCGGTTGCAGAAGCAGGCCGACGCACTTTATGCAGAGGTAGACCGCCCGGCGACCCACTCGTCACGCCACTTCCGGACTATCGCGGATAAGAATCGCTTTGACGAAGATCAGGAACTGCAATTTGCTGTTGCAGTCGCCATGCGGAATCATCCGGCCCGGCCGACACACCAATGACTCGACGAAATCCCACGCACGACGATGTGGCATTGCTCGCCCAGGCGCTGGCTGAACACGGCGTCGAGTACGTGTTGATAGGTGGCACCGCGATGGCGCTACACGGCTTTCCGCGGATGACCAAAGACATTGATCTGTTTCTTCCCGTCGATGCCGACAACAACAGGCGCCTGCTGGCAGCGCTCCAAGCCATTCCGAATAGCAGCGCAGCGATCGCATCGCTGCGGCCGGAATTCATGGATCAAGGGTACTCAACTGCCTTTGAAGGTGATATCGCTATCGACCTTCTCTACGTCGCTGCCTCGAAAGTGTTCGACGATTTGCGTGCGCATATCAAGCATGTTCAGTTCAATGGCGTCGTCGTGTCCACGCTGGATATCGACGGGATGCTGATCTCCAAGCAGACCTCGCGCGAGACGGATGTGCCCGATCGCCTCAAGCTCGAGCGCCTGAGAAGCGCGCTGTTCGAGGCAGAAAAACAAAGGCGAATTGCGAACCTGCCGGACCTTGTGCTGCACAAATCACCGTCAGTCAGGCTCTTTGCCCGAATCGCCTTTGCCTCAATGAACTCGGCCGACCCGAGCAGGGTCAACTGGAAGGAAGTCGAAGCTCGCGTAGTTGATGCAGCGATGACCGAGCCGGGCATGACGCATGCTGAGGTCGCAAATGCTCTGTGCGACCTCAGCCCCGGTGCTGTATTCCCAAGTCGTCAGGCAGCCATTCGAAAGGCCGCCGCACTGGCCTCTCGCAAATAGGGCGCGCATCACACGAAAAACGGCCCGCAGAGCGGGCCGTTGGTCATTTCACCTGAAGCGAAATCAGGCCTTCTTCTTCGCAGCCTTGATGTCGGCTTCAGCCTTTTCGTGGGTTGCCTTGGCCTGGGCCTTGCAGGCCTTTTCTTCAGCACCCTTCATGGGCTTGCAGGCCTTCTTGGCGGCCTTGTACTCAGCGTCAACCTTCTTGTCGGCGGCCTTGGCTTCTGCCTTGGTCATCGATGCTGCCATCGGGGCCGAAGCGCCAGCCATCGGGGCGCCAGCGTGGGCGGCAGCGAAAGCGGTGCCCGACAGGCCGAAAGCGAGGGCTGCGGAAATAGCGAGGAGCGTCTTGTTCATGGTGTGTTGTTCCTTGGGTTGGCGTAAGCCGGAGAGTCGGCTACTTGAACAACGGATTGGAGCATCGGCGGGGTGTAGGACAAGGCCGCTACATAGCCCGCAAGAGCGTCAAATTGTCAACGCTCACAGATCGCCGACAAGCTCAGCAATCGCGCCACCGACTTCATCGAGCCGCAGTCGGGCCTGCTGGGCGTCCAGCGAAAGCCGGGACATCACGATCGCCGTCTTCACATGGCCGCCCGCTGCATGAAGCAGTGATCTGGCATCGGGCCGGGTCACGCCAAGCGTCGTCATCAGGATGCGCTCGCCCCTGTCCTGCAACTTGTCGCAGGTCACCTGCAAATCAACCATCAGGTTGCCGAACACCTTGCCGGTTCTCACCATCGCTGTGGTGCTGATGGTGTTGAGCACGAGCTTGGTCGCCGTGCCCGCCTTCATGCGGGTTGATCCCGTGATGACCTCGGGGCCCACCAGCGGCGCGATGATCACGTCATAGGATTTCGTCAACGCATGCCGGGGGTAGGAGCACAGCAAAAAACCGGTCTTCGCCCCCAGTTCGCCTGCCCGACGCAAGGCGCCGTGAACAAAGGGCGTTGTCCCCGATGCCGCGATCCCGAGCACGAAATCGTTGGCGCCCACCTGTTTGTCATCCATCGCAGCTGCGCCGTCTTCCGGGCGATCTTCCGCGCCCTCGCGGGCCTTGAGAAGCGCCTCGAAACCACCAGCCATCACGCCCTGGATCAGGTCGGCATCGACGCCGTAGGTCGGCGGCATCTCGGAGGCATCCAGCACGCCCAGGCGACCCGAGGTGCCTGCCCCCACGTAGATCAGGCGGCCCCCGGCACGAAAGCATGCGACCACCATGTCGATGGCGCGGGCGATCGGTTCGCGCTCCTGCGCGACAGCGTCGGCGACCCCGGCGTCTTCCGCATTGATCAGGTCCACGATCTCCAGCGTGGAGAGCTGGTCGATGTCGACGGTGCGCGGGTTCTGCTGTTCAGTCAGGCGCGTGTCGAGATGCTCGTCGCCGGGCGATGGGGCTACTGGAATCGACATGAGTTGATGGTGCAAGATCCGCACCACAGCACTTGTAGGACGCCTGCGTTTGTAGCGATCAGCCGGGGAGCGATTCGAGCTTCGCGCTGGCTTCGCGCTTGCCCATGGTGCGCAGTGCCGAGATGGCTTGCAGGTGCTTGGCGCGGGGCCTTGCCTTGCCCTGCTCCCACTTGTAGACCGACTGGCCCGATGCGCCCACCAGCGCGCCGCAAGCCGCAGCCGACAGGCCCAGGCGCTTGCGCTGCTCGGCAAAACCCTTGGCGCTGAAGCGAAGCTTTCGCTCGCCCGCCTCGTCGGCCTGCGCGGGTGCGCTCTTGCCCGAGCCCCGCTTGACCTGCCGCAGCTGCTGCTCCAGGGTCTTGATATGACGCTTGAGCGCAGCGATATCGGTGCGGTACTGGCTCACCGCTTTTTTCATGCCCTCGGTCTGCGCGCGGACTTCCTTGCGCGCCACTCGGGAGATTTCGCTTTTGAGGAGGGATGCAATATTTGGCATGGATGCTATTGTGCACGGATGAGCTGACTACCCGCGCGGTGGAATTTCAAGGCCGCGTTTCACTGCGGGACGCGCTGCAAATGTCTCCAGCACGCGAGTGACTTCGGGGTACTCGCCCATCCGGATAAGGTCTCCGGCATCGTAGAAGCCGATCAGGTTCCTGATCCATGGAAACGTCGCTATATCAACGATGCTGTATTGGCTGCCCATGATCCATGCGCGGCCTTTCAGGCGCGTATTCAGTACGCCCAGCAGCCGCCGGGTCTCATCGACATAACGATCGCGCGGACGCTTGTCTTCGAAATCCTTGCCGGCAAATTTATGAAAGAAGCCGAGCTGTCCGAACATGGGGCCAACGCTGCCCATCTGGAACATCAGCCACTGGAGCGTCTCGTAGCGACCGGCTGCATCGTGGGCCATCAGCTGGCCTGTCTTTTCGGCGAGGTAGAAAAGAATCGCGCCAGATTCAAAAAGTGCGATCGGCTTTCCACCCGGACCACTCGGATCGAGGATGGCCGGAATCTTGCCGTTGGGATTGAGCGACTCGAACTCGCTGGACTTCTGGTCGGTGCTCGTAAACGCCACGAGGTGCGCCTCGTACGGCAAGCCGACCTCCTCCAGCATGATCGAGACTTTCACGCCATTGGGCGTGGGCAGCGAATAGAGCTGGAGCCGATCAGGGTGCTGCGCGGGCCATTTGCGGGTGATGGGGAAATCGGACAGTGCGGTCATGACGGGGCTTTCGGCTTGAATCAGCGGTGCGACAAGTGCTTGTGCGATCATGCCCTGACGAACAGCAAGCTGCCATGACCTACCAAATCACCCTCTACGAGGCCGATGTTTCACCTGAGCAATTGCGCAGCGCCGAGCAGCGTTTTCGCAACGCGCTGGAAGAAGTGTTGGGCTGCGCAGAAATGGTGATGCCGGTGTACCAGGCCTATCAGCGGCTGATCGGTGCCTACGGCGAATCGCCCGACATCGACAACCTGACTGAAGCCGAGCGGATGATCCTGGACCAATGGCAGGCTGCCGAGCTTGCCGCTGTCACCGCCGCGTTCGGACCCAACCGGTACATGGGCGATGCGATGTACGAATTGAAGGCCTAGGCGCTACGCCGATCATTTGCGTGCATCACCTGCTCGCATCACCTGCGCACATCACTTGCGCATCGCGGCAACCAGCCGCGCGTTCACTTCGGACTGCTGCGCGATCTCGCGCGCGAACTCGGCAGCGCTTCCGGTTGCCGGCATGTTGCCGCCGTCTGCCAGCATCTTTCGAAAGTCCGACTGCGCAAGTACCTGCGCGCATGCCGCATTGAGTTTGTCGACAACCGCAGCGGGCGTCGCTGGCGGCGCGAACAAACCAAACAATGAACTGAGGTTCGCAGCAGGGCAGCCCAGTTCCGCAAAAGTCGGCAAGCCCGGAAGCGTCGGTGATCGTGTGGGTGCACCGAGTGCGAGTGCTGCAAGACGCGCATTTTTCACATAGTCGATCTGCAGTGGCGCGAGGTTGCTCGACAGCAGCTCGAACCGTCCGGCCAGCGCATCCTGCAACTGTGGCGCACCGCCCGAGTACGGCACATGAACGATGTTGAGCTTGAACTCCAGGCGCACCTGCTCCAGCGCGAGGTGCCCGATGGTGCCCACGCCCGAAGTCGCCCATCGCACTCCGTTCGAGCTCGCGCGGGCCTCACGCAACATGTCGGGGAACGTCGACGCATTGAGCCCCGGTGTGCCCAGCACCAGCAGCGGCGTATGCATGACACCGCTCACCGGTGCCACGCGCGGCAGGGGACTGCCAAAGTACGGAGACAGGGCGAGCGGGCTGATCGCGCAAAAGCCCAGCGTGCGTCCGTCGGGGTTGGCCTGCGCCAGTGAGGTGAGCGCCAGGCTGCCTCCCGCGCCGGGCCGGTTCTCGACAATGATCGTTTCCTTCAGCAGCGTCCCCAGGCGCTGCGCGAACACACGCGCAACCGAATCGCTCACACCACCCGGCGGATAGGCAACGACGATGCGCATCGCCTGCTGTGCGAAGACGCCGCTGGCCATCGAGCCACCCGCCATCGCCAGAAGATCGCGCCTGCGCATCACGCAGCCGCTTTCGGAACTGACTGGCGCACCAGTTCGACGAACGAGCGCAGCGCTCCCTTGCATTCGGATTCGCGAAACGCCAGCGTGAGTGGTGCATCCAGCGACGAAGCGTTCTTCAGCGGCCTGTACTCCACCGAATCGGCATGCACGCCCTGCATCGATGCAGGAACCACCGTGACGCCCTCGCCTGCAGCGACCAGGCTGAGGGCGGTCGTCATGCGACCGACTTCATGCGCGATCGGCGGCGAGAAACCCTGCTTCTCGCACAGGGCCAGCACGTTGGCATAAAGCCCTGGCGCGCCGGTCTGGCGAACCAGGATGAATCGCTCACCGCGTAATTCGCGCAGCGCGAGCGGCCTGGGCTTGCCGCCCAGCAAGGCATGACCCGTCGGCAGTGCCACCAGCACCGATTCGCGCAGCAAGGTCTCGAACACCATGCCCGCAGGCCGCGCCACCGGCACACGCAGGAACGCACAGTGCAGCTTGCCCGCAGCGACAGATTCGGTCAGGCCTGCAGCGTGGTCCTCACCGACCTGCATCGCGATGCCGGGATACGCCTTGCGGCATTCGCGCAGCACCTTGGGGGTGAATGCGTGCGCCGCTGCCGAACTGGTGAACCCGATGCCCAACACGCCGGCGTGACCTGAGGCCAACGCACGCATGCGGGTTTGCATCGCCTGCGCCTCGCCGAGCAGGCGGCGGCTATCGACGAGCAACAACTCGCCGCTTTCGGTCAGCGTGACGCCCTTGGGGTGACGAAGAAAAAGAGTCGTGCCCAGTGTTTCTTCGAGCGCGCGGATCTGCTGGCTCAGGGGCGGCTGCTGCATGCCCAGACGCACGGCAGCTTTCGTGATGTGACCCGTCTCGGCGACGGCCACGAAATAGCGCAGGTGTTTCAGGTCCAAAACAGCATATCCAATTCGTCTGCACAGGGGTCATTAATTCTATTTGCTCCAATGACGCTCCACTCCTATCGTTTGCCCCAAAGCTGGAGACAAGAAGTTGCCATACACCCATGCCTTGCGCACTTTCGCATTCGTTGCGGCATCGATTGCTGTTCTTTCGGGGTGCGCCACCGCGCCACCTGCCGAGCCACCCGTCGCGCTTGACACCATCGCGTGCCCGGCCGAGGTGCCGGCCGCAACGAGGTGCATGTCGGGCCGCGATGCTGCGGGCGCGCACCTGCTGATCGCGATGCCGGCCCAGTGGAACGGCACGCTGGTCCTGCATGCGCATGGGGGTCCGACGCTCGGCGCGCCGGTCTTCTCGCGCAATGTCGAGGACTTGAAGCGCTGGTCCGTCATCGTGAAGGCCGGCTACGCGTTTGCGGGGTCGAGCTTCCGCCAGGGCGGCGTGGCCGTGCGCGCTGCCGCCGAGGACACCGAGCGCCTGCGCCGCATCTTCGTGCGCCAGGTCGCCAAGCCAAAGTTCACCATCCTGCACGGCCAGTCGTGGGGCGCGAGCGTCGCTGCTGTCGGCGCATCGATGTTCACCGACGACGGCACCGGCAAGCGGCCCTATGACGCCGTGCTGCTGACCAGCGGTGTGCTTGCAGGCGGCTCACGCGTCTACGATTTCAGGCTCGACCTGCGCGTGATCTACCAGTCGCTGTGCGGCAACCATCCCAAATCCGACGAGCCGCAATACCCGCTGGCGATCGGCCTGCCCGCCGGCGCCAAGCTCACCTCGGCAGAACTTGCCGGCCGCGTCAACGAATGCCTCGCGCTGAACAAGCCAGTGGCCGAACGCACGCCCGAGCAGCAGCGCAAGGTGCAGACCATCGTCGACGTGGTGAAGATCCCGGCCAACACCATCACGAGCCATCTCACCTGGGCGACGTTTCACTTCCAGGAAATCTCGCAGCGCGCCGGTGGCCGCAGCCCGTTTGGCAACGTGGGCGCGCAATACGCCGGCTCTCCCGACGACCGCGCGCTGAACGCTGCTGTCGCGCGATACGCAGCCGACCCGCAGGCCCGCGCCGCCTTCAGCGCCGACACCGACCCCAACGGCCGCATTCCAGTGCCCGTGCTCACCGTTCACGGCGTCGGCGACACGACAGCGTTCGTCGAAAACCAGGACAGCTTCCGCCGCACGATGGAAGCCGCGGGCACCGCCGGTCATCTGGTGCAGACCTTCACGGCAGATGCGGCGCACAGCTACCTGAACGAGCCTGTCTACCCGACGCTGCTCGCCGCGCTATCGGCATGGGCGCAAGGCGGCCCCAAGCCCACGCCCGCGCAGATCGCCCAGCAGTGCGCAAGCTTCGAGCCGGCATTCGGCAAGGGATGCAGGTTCCTTCCCGATTTCAAGCCCCAGCCGCTGTCCACGCGCATCACACCGCGCCCGTAGTACCCCCACTTTTTTCTGGAGTTCCCCATGAGAGCACGCAAAGTCAAGATTGCGGAAAACGCGCCTGTCGATACACCGATCTATTCGTTCGACCACAACGGCGCGTCTGGTTTGAGTTACGCGCTTTCCGGCACAGATGCAGCCTTCTTCAAGGTATCGAGCGACGGTGTCGTCACGCTCAGGAACCCCGCCGACTACGAGGTGCGCACGCTCTACTCGTTCGACCTGCTCATCATCACGAGCACCCACACACTCACGCAGTCCATCAGGGTCGGCGTGAAGAATCTCAACGACGAAGCACCCGTCTTCACGTCGGGCGGCAAGGGCTTTGTCGCCGAGGGCGAGCGTGTGGTCTATCGCGCAAGCACCACCGATGCAGACCAGCCGTTTCGCCAGGCCAACTTCAGCCTGACCGGGCAAGACGCGCACCTGCTGGAAATCTCGCGCTCGGGCGTCGTCCGGCTGCTGGAGCCCGCTGACCACGAGACTCGCACGAGCTACGACTTCAACGTGGTTGCCAACGACGGCGTGAACACGACCGTGCGCGCCGTGCATGTGACCGTGGACAACGCCAACGACACTGCGCCGGTGTTCACGTCCGGCAGCACCGGCAGCGTCACCGAGAACGCACCGACCTCCACGGCGATCTACACCGCGACCACCACCGATGCCGACGGCCTCGGGGCGCCGGACTACTCGCTGTCTGGCGCGGATGCAGCGCTGCTCAACATCTCCAGCGAGGGCGTGGTCACGCTCAAGGCATCTCCCGATTACGAAGTGAAGGCGAGCTACGAATTCAACGTCATCGCAGACGACGGCGAGCAGACTGCAACTCAGGCCGTCGTGGTCTCGGTCATCAACGTCGCGCCCACCCTTGCCATCACCAGTTCCGCCGACCTGCTGCAAGACGGTGAATCGGCAACGATCACATTCACCTTCAGCGAAGACCCGGGCACCAGTTTCATCGCGGGCGATATTGCAGTGTCGGGCGGCACGCTCACGGGCCTCACCGGCACGGGCCTGGTGCGCACCGCAACCTTCACCGCCGCCACCAGCGCCAACCTCAGCACAGGCGGCAAGGTCACCGTGTTGCCGGGCAACTTCACCGACCTGGCAGGCCTGGCAGGCGTCGCCGCCGAGGGCACAGGCGCACTGGCTCCCAGCGTCAGCATCGCAACCGTGTTCAATGAAGTCCTGTTCGTGGGCAACAGCGCGACATTCGGCCGCGCCGATCCGGTCATGTCGTACAACACCTGGGACGCGCAGACCAACCCCGGCGGCGTGCATGACCTCACCTCACCCGATCGCGGCGGCAACTTCGCCAACCAGACCGGCGCCAACCTGTACGAGCCGCACAACTGGGGCGGCGTGCCGGGCCTGGTGGACATGTTCGCCGACCAGGTCGGCCTGAGCTGGGATGTGTCGCTTTCGACCCGCAACGCAGCCACACTGCGCGGCCACTACCTCAACACATCGCCAGCCGCATGGGACCTGCGCGGCAACATCTCGGGCCAGGAATGGGACATCGTCGTGCTGCAGGACCAGACCGATGAACCCCTGCCCGGCGGCTCCGGCTCCATCACCTTCGCCCCCGGCAGTTCGACGGCCACGCTGATCGTCACGCCCACCAGCGACGCACTCAAGGAATACGACGAGACGCTCTCGCTCACGCTGTCAGCCGACGCGGCCTACCGCGTGGGCACCAGCAGCGCAGTGACCACCACCATCCAGAACGACGACCCCACGGCACCCGTCACCGATCCGGCGCTGCCTACGATCACGCTGGTGGCTGCACAGGGCTCGGCTGCCGAAGACGGCGCAGGCAACCTTGTCTTCACCTTCACGCGAACCGGTGCCACGACGAATGCCATCACGATCAACTTTGCAGCGACCCGCGATGGCTCGACCGCACCTTCGATCACAGCGGACCTGGAGCACTACAACATCGCCACGGGCGCGTTTGTCGGTACGAGCGCCACGGGCAGCTCAGCCTATCGGTTTAGCAGCGGCGGCGGATTTGAAACCAGCGGCTCGACCGCAGCGCCGACCACCACCGGCAGCATTTCATTCACCAGCAGCACCGGCACCATCGTCATCCCGGCCGGTCAGACATCGGCCAGCATCACGCTCGACCCCAAGTCCGACGCGACGATTGAATCCGACGAGTCGGTCAAGCTCACGCTGTCATCCAACGCCAACTACAACGTCGGCACCGCAGGCGAAGTCAAGGCCACCATCGTCAACGACGACTTCGCGGTCGGCACCGACCTGACCCTGCCCAACGTGACGCTATCGCTGAGTTCGGCCGCCAGCGCCTACGAGAGCGCCGGACAAAGCCTGATCTACACCTTCACCCGCAGCGGCAGCACGACCAGCGCGCTGACAGTGAAGTTCAAGGAAGACGGCACGGCTACCTACTTCTCGGGCGAGCCGACCCAGTCCGACTTCGGCATTTCCACCACCGGCGCCACGGCAGCGTCGCTGGAAACCACCTCTGGCAGCAACGCCGACATCCCCGCGTTCGAGCAGTACGCGACGCTGATCGAAAACTACATCCACACCGGCGCCGCCGACGGTGCCATTGCCGCGAACCCCAACGCCAGCGAAGAGACCGACGTGTACCTGTACGCGACATGGGCTCGCCCCGACATGGTCGCCGGTGCCTGGGACATGCTCACCGAGAAGATCCTGCAGCCAAACGGCGCCTACACAGGCGGCACGATCTCGCAGTCGGACACCAAGGCCACGGCCTACTACCTCACGCTCGAAGAGATGAGCGCCGACCTCACCGCCGCGTACACCCACCTGGCCGAGACCAACACCGATTTCGTCGGCGTCGCGCCGGTGAGCACGGCCTTCATGGCCGCCGTGCAGGCAGGCCTTGCGATCCGCGATCCGTACACCGAGACCGAAACAGACAGCGTCAGCACCGGCCAGATCAACCTCTGGTTTGACGACAACCTGCACGCCAGCAAGTACGGCTCGTACCTCGCAGGCCTCACATTGTTTGAAACGATGACGGGACTCGATGCGCGTGTGCTGGGCGCGGGCGATGTCGTGGCGCAAGACCTGGGCATCGATGCAGCGACTGCAGTGGCGCTCCAGCAGGTGGCATCGGCCACGCTGGGCTTCGACCAGACGTACCACTGGAGCGCACCGGGCGCCGTCACGGACCTGGGCGGCACCCATGAATCAGCCACGCTGGCAACGGCAGGCGCGTTTACCTTCGTCGATGCAGCATTCGCCGAACACTCGGTGAGCGTGCAATCGCAGGACGGCAATCTGGGAACACTCACGGCGCAAATTCGCTCGGACGGTCATGCCGGACAGGTCAACTGGCTCTACACGGTGAACAACCAGGTCGCGGACCCGCTGCTGGCACCGGGCGCCGGGCGCATGGAGTACTTCACCGTGACGCTCGATGACGGCAACGGCCATTCGAGCGTGGAGATCATCGGTGTGAGCCTGACCGGACAGCTCGAAATCTGACGGGGCATGGCGAGCGCGAGACCAAAGACTCGTGCAGGCTTTCCCTAGTTACCGGGGGACCCGCGGGCCGGAAAGATCGCGGGCATGATTTCCAGTTCCACCACGGCGGGCCGACGTGCCTCGCAAGCCGGCCATGCCCGGCTCGCAGCGGCCATGCGAGTCGAGACCCCCTTGCCCCGCCGCCATGGCGAGCCGCCGCAGCGCGGGCTTCATTTTGTCCATGGAAAAGCGGGTGAGCATGTGCAACTCGAATTTTCCGAACTGGAACAAAAGAGTTTTTCGTTTCCCCCGGCCATGGGCTTCGGACCCTGCGGCAGCTATGTCGACGACATGGGCTACATACAGCGGCGAGGCAGCTTCATGCCCGAGCGGCTTCTTCACGGCACGCGCCAGTTCGTGCAAATTCTGCAAACTCAGGACGACGCAGTCCTTGTGCGCCAGACCATGGAGCAGGCGGCTGTCCCCGGCTTTCACAGCAAGAACCGCCATGCCCCCAATTGCGTGGGCGCCGCAGGCGAAGTGATCAGCGCGGTGCTCAAGACCGCACCCCTCGCGCCGACCGGGCAGTACGTGTCGGGCCCGGAACTCGCTGATCGCATACGTGCGGTACTAGGCAGCAGGGGCATCGACACGGCTGCCGAGCCGCCACGCGCGCAGGAACCCGCTGGACTTGGTGGATCGGCCTATGGCGGCTCGATTTACGACTGACGAGCGCGCTTGCAACCGCACGGGCTGATATTCGGCGGTAGAGTAGTCAGGCAAAAATCACTGCCTGATACATGAATCCCATCGACCTGCGCCAGATCGCCATTGAAGCCATGAAGACGCGCGATCTGCGGCCCGCCTTCGCGCCCGAAGCGCTGCGCGAAGCAGAGGCTGCGCGCACCAAAGCGCCGGAGCGAAGCGGCGACATTCGCGACCTGCGGCACCTGCTGTGGTTTTCAATCGACAACGACGACACGCGCGACCTCGACCAGCTCAGCTTTGCGCAGGAGCACCCTGACGGCGGAACGCGGCTGCTGGTGGCCATCGCCGATGTCGATGCGCTGGTCAAGCCGGACCGCGCGATCGACGAACACGCGGGCGCCAACACCACATCGGTCTATACCGCAGCCGGCGTCTTTCCGATGCTGCCGGAGTTGCTGTCCAACGACCTGACCTCGCTGCACGAGTCGCAGGAGCGGCTGGCCGTTGTCGTGGACATGCGGGTAGCGCCTGATGGTGCGGTGGCGCAGGCAGACGTGTACCGCGCGACGGTTTTCAACCACGCCAAGCTGGCCTATGACGCCGTGTCTGCATGGCTGGACGGACAAGCGCCGCCCCTGCCGAAGCTCGCGCAGGTGCCGGGCCTGGAAGAGCAGTTGCGGCTGCACGATGCACTGGCATCGCGGCTTCGGCAGCTGCGCAGCGACCGCGGCGCATTGAACCTGAAGTCGAGCGCAGCGCGCCCGGTATTCAAGGACGGTGAGCTGGTTGACCTGCAACCCGACGAGAAGAATCGCGCCAAGGATCTGATTGCCGACCTGATGATTGCGGCCAATGGCGCAACGGCCCGCTACCTCGTGGAAAAGGGTTTTCCTTCGCTGCGGCGTCTGCTGCAGGCGCCCCGGCGCTGGGACCGCATCGTCGCGCTTGCGGCTTCGCATGGTGTCGCCTTGCCCGCAGAGGCCGATGCGCTGGCGCTCGATGGCTTTTTGCAGCTTCGCCGCAAGGCCGACCCCGAAGGGTTTGCCGACCTGTCGCTGTCGGTGGTGAAGATGCTGGGCGCGGGCGAGTATTCGGCTGGCGCTGCGGGCGTCAAATCGCAGGGGCACTTTGGATTGGCTGTGGCTGATTACGCTCACTCCACCGCACCGAACCGCCGCTATCCCGACCTCATCACGCAGCGCCTGCTCAAGGCCGCCATCGCAGGCGACGCGCCGCCCTATGACGCAGAGGCGCTCGCCGCGATTGCCAGCCACAGCACCACGCAGGAAAACAATGCGAACAAGGTCGAGCGGCAGGTATTGAAGGCTGCAGGTGCCTGGCTGCTGCATGACCGCATCGGCGAGTCATTCGATGCCATCGTGACCGGCGCAGCGCCCAAGGGCACCTTCGTGCGCATTCACCGCCCGATGCTCGAGGGCCGCGTCGTGCGCGGGTTTGAAGGACTCGATGTGGGTGATGTGCTGCGTGTGCGGCTGGTGGCGGTCGATGCGCTTCAAAGCTTCATCGACTTCGAGCGGGTGACTTGAGGCTGTCATTGCGGGCTCGATGCGCAATCCATGTCTTCAACGGCCGTCGCCGCTGCGCGGTGGATGCCGGATCAAGTCCGGCATGACAGCCGGGCTGTCATTGCGGGCTCGATGCGCAATCCATGTCTTCAACAGCCGTCGCCATTCAATCCGCCGTCAGTTTCCGATCCATGATGATCTTCTTCCACGTCGCGCGATCGGCGTTGGTCATCGCGATGAACTGCTGCGGCGTGCCGCCCACGGGCTCGATCCCCAGCCGCGCGAGACGCTCTTTCACATCGGCATCCTGCAGGGCCTGATTGACGGCAGTGCTCAATCGCATCACCACATCGTTGGGCAGGCCCTTGGGTCCATACAGGCCAAACCAGGTCACCGCAACAAAACCCGGAATCGTCTCGGCAATCGCTGGCAGATCGGGCATCAAGGGCGAGCGCTTCGCGGTCGTGATGCCCAATGCGCGCAGGCGCCCTTCCTTCACGTGCGGCAAGCCGCTGGGCAGCGAATCGAGCAACAGATCAAGCTTGCCACTCACCAGATCAGGAATGGCCAGCGCGGTGCCGCGATACGGAATGTGAACCAGGTACAGCCCGGCCATCGCCTTGAAGTACTCGGTGCCCAGATGCACAACGGTGCCGTTGCCACTGCTTGCATAGTTGAGCTTGCCGGGGTTCTTGCGCGCGAGATCGACCCACTCCTTCACCGTCTTCGCAGGTGAGCTGTTGGGCACCAGCATGATGCTCGGTGCATTGCCCACATGGGTGATGGGCGTGAAGTCGGCGACCGCGTCGTAGGGAACCTTGCCGAAGCTCGGTCCGATGCTGTGGGTGCTGCTGGTCGCCAGCAGCAGGGTGTAGCCGTCGGGCGCGGATTTGGCCGCGAGGTCCGAGCCAATCGTGCCGCCTGCACCGGGCTTGTTGTCCACGACGACCGTGGTGCCCAGGCGCTCACCGAGCTTTTGCGAAACGGCGCGGGCAAAGATGTCGGTCGCACCGCCCGCCGGAAACGGCACCACCAGCCGGATCGGCCTGGTGGGGTAAGTCTGTGAAGACTGCGCAAGGGCTGCAGGCACTGCAGCGAGGGCACCTGCAGCGATCAGCAGCGCGGAGAAGATTCTGGAAAATGTCATTCGGCTTTCGCACCTGAGAATTGCACGATCTTCGCCCATTTCTCGGTTTCCATCCGGTGGATCGCCCAGAACTGCTCGGGCGTGCCGCCGATCGGCAGGCCGCCCAGGTCCGCAAACTTCGCCTTCATGGCCGGATCGGCCAGCGCCGCGTTGATCTCGCGATTCAGGCGCGCCACGATGTAAGGCGGTGTGCCCTTGGGCGCAGCGATGCCGAACCAGGCGCTCGCCTCGTATCCGGGCACCGTTTCTGCAATGGCCTGAACATCGGGCAAGGCGGGCGAGCGCTGCGTGCTGGTCACGCCGATGGCGCGCACCGTGCCCGCGCGAATGTGGCTGATGATGGACGGCATGTTGTCGAAGATCACATCGACCTGCCCGCCGATCAGGTCCACCGTGGCGGGGCCCGCACCCTTGTACGGAATGTGCTTCATGCTCACGCCCGCCATCGACTTGAACATCTCGCCCGACAGGTGCACCGAAGTGCCCGCGCCCGACGAAGCCATGTTCACCTTGTCCGGATTCTTCTTCGCGTAGTCGATGAACTCGGCGACAGTCTTTGCCGGAAAGTTCTTGGTAACCGTCATCACGTTGGGCACGCGAATGAGACCACCCAGCGGCACCATGTCGTCCAGGAAGTTGAACGACAGCTTCTGGTAGAGGCTCGCGTTGATCGCATTGGCCGGGTTGACCAAAAAGATCGTGTGGCCGTCGGCGGGCGAGCGGATCGCCATTTCGGTGCCGATGTTGTTGCCGCCACCGGCCCGGTTTTCAACCACGACCTGCTGGTTGAGCCGCGTGGAAAGCCACTGCCCCATCAGTCGCGCGAGGATGTCGGTCGTGCCGCCCGGCGGGTACGACACGATGAATTTGACGGGCTTGGTGGGGTAGTCCGGATCGGCCGCCCCTGCAGCGAAGGCGCTGCAAAGCAGGACCAGAGCCGAGACGAGTTTTTGCAGCAATCGCATGAAATCTCCTGTGATGTTGGGAAATGCAAGCTCACCTGGACGTGTCGCAGACAGCGTATAGGCAGGCCGGACCCAGCGTCAATCGGTGAAGTCGAGTGCAACTTTTGCCTACCGCTGGACAACCCCGAGCACCGGGAGCGGCAGCGGGTGATAACCTCATCGCGCCTTTTCGAAAGCCTCAAATGAACCACCGTCCCGTTTCACGTTTGCTGCGCGCGCTCGCAATCACCTCTGCCGCCGCGCTGCTGAATCCCGCTGCAGCCCTTGCACAGGCCTTTCCTCCGGCCAAGCCCATCACGCTGGTCGTTGGCTTTGCGCCCGGTGGGGCCGCAGACGCTGCGGCCCGGCTCATCGCCAAAAAGCTGGGCGAGAACATCGGCCAGACCGTCCTTGTCGAAAACAAGGCTGGCGCAGGCGGCAACATCGCCCACCAGCAGGTCGCGCAGGGCCCCGCCGACGGCACCATGCTGCTGCTGGGCTCGATCGGCCCGCTCACCATTGCGCCGCACATGATGAAGCTTGCCTACGACCCGTTCAAAGATCTGGCTGCCATCTCTGGCGGGGTGAATTTTCCGAACCTGCTGGTGGTGCATCCGGGCGCGGGCATCAAGAACATGGCGGACTTCCTGGCGGCGGCCAGGAAGGCACCCAACAATGTGTCGTACGCCTCGACAGGCAACGGTTCCGCATCGCATCTGGCGGGCGAACTCTTCGCGGCGCGCACCGGCACTGAAATGCTGCACGTGCCCTACAAGGGCGGCGCGCCTGCGATGAACGACCTGCTGGGGGGCCGATTCACCGGCTACTTCTCTGCACCACCGACCTCGCTGCCGCACGTCGAGTCGGGCAAGCTGATTCCGCTGGCGACCACGGGGCTCACGCGCCCCGCCTACATGCCCAACATTCCGACCGTGGCCGAGTCGGGCCTGCCCGGATTCGAGGCGCTCAACTGGTATGCATTCGTGGGCTCGTCAAAGATGCCCGCGGCGATGCTCGACCGCTACAACCTTGAAATCGTCAAGGTGCTCAATGACCCCGGCGTCCGCGAAGCGCTCCTGAAGCACGGCCTGTCCGCGCATCCCACCACGCGCGCCGAACTCACCGAGTTCATGCACAAGGAATCGACCAAGTGGGCGCAGATCGTGAAGGACAGGAATATCAGGCCGGAGTGAAACCGCCGCGCAGATTTCGGCTCAGCTTTGCGGACGCTCAAGACGATGAAGGTACTCGTCCCAGAGTTGCTGGACTACTTTTGCCTGGAGCCGGTCTTTGGGCGCCTTCTGCGGATCGCGCCCCTTGAGCTTTGAAAGGCGCTGCTTCAGCCGGATGAAGTCCAGCGGATGGAGCGTCCTCATCATGGCCATCTCACCGCTGACACCGATCACCAGCTGCTCGAACCGCCGTCCACTGGCAATCTTGTCGCCATCGGCAATTTGCACCGCCCAAAAATCGTCTTCGTCCTCCGACATCAGCATCGGGTGAGGATCGTCACCCGTGGCCTTTCTGCGTATGACATCAATCTCGAACCCGTCGTCATTGACGGCCGTCTGGAGTTGATTGCGCATGACCTTGAACGTTGGATCGGCTTTTCGCAGGATGCCGATCAGCGAGCCCGCACCTCCCTTTTGCAGCGTGGTTGCAAACGCCAGTCGCTGCCGCGCGTCGAACAGCAGATCCAGGTCCATGGTTGCGAGCGCACCGGGCTCCACACGCACACCGGCTGCAGTCTCATAGGCGTAGACAGAGTGCGTCCCGATCACCATGAAGTTGTCGGCGACGCCAGCTGCATCGAGTGCGGCCAGTGCGCGAACCACGATTGTCGGCACCCGGCCGACGCGATAGACGCGATTGAGCTTTCGCTGTTCTTCAAGGCGCTTTTTCAATGCAGCCAGACGCATCTGTGCTGGCTTTTTTCGCGCCTGAAAATTCTCGAACATCTGCACGGTGCGCTCGTCTTTCGGACCCAGCGATTTCTGGGCGCCGCTTGCGCTCGCCCGAATCAGGTACGTGCCGCCGCCCACCTGCTTCCAGGTCATCGAGCCCTTGACTTGCGACGCCTCACGACGCGCAGCATTGAAAGCGCGCCAGGTGCTTTGTGCGTTCACCAACTCGCGAAGCTGCGACTCATCAAGTTCCAGCAGCTGATGGACCATATCCAGTTTCCGACTAAATCAAGATTTATGCAATTTACTCGGAAATACATTTAAATTCAACGACATACCATAAATTTCCATATTGACCGCGAGTCAGCATATTCATCTCTTCATGCAGAATCGGCGCACGACCATCTGGTGCGCAATTCATTTCGCACCACCCCAGCAGTAACAGGAGCGCAACTTGGCAACTTTCAACGGCGGCCCCAACAACGACACGCTTGTGGGCACCACCAACGCCGACACCATCTTCGGCTTTTCCGGCAACGACTACCTCGAAGGCCGCGATGGCAATGACTCTCTCGATGGCGGCGACGGCGACGACATCGTCTATGCCAGCTCGGGCAACGACACGCTGCAGGGTGCCACGGGCGATGACGGCCTTGCGGGGGACCTGGGCGACGACTTCATCAATGGCGGTGCCGATTTCGACCTCGCGTTCTACGACGCAGCACCCTCGGGAGTCACCGTCAGTCTCGCGACGGGCCTGTCCAGCGGCGGTGACGGCAACGACACCCTCACCGGCATAGAGGGGCTGATCGGCTCCAACTACAACGATTCGCTGACGGGTGACGCCAAAGACAACGACCTGTACGGCGGCGCGGGCCTGGACACCTTGACTGGAATGGACGGCAACGACTACCTGCAGGGCGATAACAGCGACGACCTGCTGGTGGGCGGCAACGGCAACGACGTGCTGGCCGGGGGCAATGGCAGCGACTTCCTCGATGGTGGTTCCGGGGTGGACACGGGCGGCTACGCACTCAACCAGCTGCGCAGCGCCTACTCGGTGCAGGTGTACGGCACTGGCCTGACGGTCGAACGCGCCGGTGAGGGGCGCGACACCCTGTCGGGTGTCGAGGTGCTGAGCTTCCAGGACGGCGACTTCGTCGTCACCACGACCGGCGCCGGACTGCTCGCCGCGCAAGTGGTGGGCACGCTGTTCGGCACGGTGGGCCTGGCCAACCCGGCCCTGGTGGGCTATTACTTCGAGCTGTTCCAGTGGGGCCTCACGCTGGAAGAGGTCTCCAGCATCGCTGTCGCATCCGACGAATTCGCGCTGGCGGCCGGATCGCATTCCGATATCGATTTCGTCAATGCCATGTACAAGAATGTGGCCGGCGTGCTGCCGTCTGCGCCGGTGCAGGCCGAACTGGTCGGCTACCTGCAAGCCGGCTACAGCCAGGGCTATATCGCCTCTGTCGCAGCCGACATTTTCGGCATGCGTTCCACCGACCTGAAGTTCGAAGCCGATGTCGCATCGGTGAAGCTGGGTGTGGATTCCGCCGAGTCCATCACCGGCGATGCGGGCGAGCAGCACATCGTCGGACGTGGCGGCAATGACACCATCACGGGCCTGGGTGGCAGCGACACGATCGACGGCGGCAGCGGCATTGACCGGGCTGTCTATACCAAGGCCAGGGCCGACTATTCCGTCACGCACAACGACGTGGGGCTGGTGGTGGACGACCTGGCCAACACCGACCTGGACAAACTCATCTCGATTGAACGCGTGTCATACACCGACACAAACGTGGCGTACGACATCGCATCGGGCCATGCCGGCACCGCTGCCAAGATCATCGGCGCCCTGTTCGGTGTCGCGGCGCTGCAGGAAAAGGCGCTCGTAGGCCAATACATCGCCATGCTCGACTCCGGCATGAGCCAGGAGGCGGTCGTGGGCGTGGCGGCTGCATCGGACCGCTTTGGCAGCGAAGCCGGCGGCCACAGCAACCAGCAGTTCGCAGAGCGCATCTATCTCAACATCGCCGGCGTGGCAGGAACTCCGGATGCGATCGCGCCCATCGTCCACATCCTGGATACCGGCAATTCGCAAGCGGTGATCGGCACGCTCGCTGCCGAGCTTGACTACAACATCGCGCACATCGGCCTGGCGGGCCTTGCGCAGACAGGGCTGCAATACGAGCTGATCTGAGGCCGCGCAGTCGGGCATTGCCCCATCCGGCTGCGGGCACGCTACAGTCGAGCCATGCGACCCCCACCTGCCGAAGTCACCGAAGGCGCAGCCTCTCGTGCGCCCCAGGCCGGGCCGATGCAGATCCGCATCGTGCGGCAAAAGGACTTCATGGGGCTCGAAGCGGCGGGCTCGCTTGACCTGGGGACCCTGCTGGAGGTCATCGCCAAGCTGGGCACCCTGACCCGGCAAAGCGGCGAGCAGCGCGTGCTTTTTGACCTGCTTCACCTGGACGGCCAACCGCAGGTTGCCGGGCAGATGCAGGTCGGCGACCAGATCGGCAAGAGCCTGTCACACGTCCAGCGCGTGGCCTCTGCCGTTCCCGTCGACCGCATCACACATGCCAGCGAAAACGTCGCGCGCACCCATGGCGTCACCATGAAGGTGTTCGGCGACAGGGACACGGCCATTGCATGGCTTCGCGAGGGCAGCACACCCGAAGAAGCGGCGGCACCTGCTGTCAGGACCTCATCGCTCGATCCGGCGCGCTCGGCCATCTGGGCTGCAGTGCGGCACCTGTTTCCGCCGCACGCGCAGGCCATACAGCTGCCCACCGGAACCCTGGCCATCTCGTGGCCGATCTCCAAGCAGCAGCACCGCGACGCGCGCTACGAAATGGCCACGCCGATCACCGTTCGCCTGGAACCCGACCTGCTGGAAAGCCTCAACGTGGCCACGGCCGAACAGCGCAAGCGCATCGCATCCAACCAGGAAGCAGCCTTCCGCGCCGGGATGATCGGCTACGACCCGTACACGGCGGTGCCCAAGGCGCGAGTCATCGTCCTGGGCTGAACAGGCCCCTCATCAATCTCGTCTGACAACTGCCTGCGCGGCGTGCCGACAGGCTGGGCTTTTTGAGTCCGTCAAGCTGGACTGCCGCCGACGAAATGCCGAGCGGACAGATCCAACTTCATCCAGGAGATAAGCCATGACAGACAAGAAGCCAAGCAATCCCGATCCCATCACCGGCGAGCCGGGCGCTCATCCTGTTGGCACCGGCATGGGTGCGACAGGCGGCGCGGTCGCAGGCGCTACCGTGGGCTCGGTCGCAGGTCCGATCGGCACGGTTGCAGGCGCCGTCATCGGCGCTGTTGCAGGCGGCATGGCCGGCAAGGCTGCAGCCGAAGGCGTGAACCCCACGGTGGAAGACAGCTACTGGCGCGAGAACTACAACAAGCACCCCAGCTACAAGTCCGACTACACCTATGACGACTACGCGCCAGCCTTCCGCTCGGGTTACACCGGCTGGGAGCGTGCACAGGCATCGGGCGGCAAGTCGTTCGACTCGATCGAACCCAGCTTGCGCAGCGACTGGGAAAAAGCCAGGGGCAAGTCGCGCCTGAACTGGGAAGAAGCCAAGAGCGCCTCGCGCGCTGCATGGGACCGCATCGAGCGCGCCATGCCCGGTGACGCCGACGGCGACGGCCGGTAAGACCTGACCCGCGCAACGAACAAGCCGCCCCACCGGGCGGCTTTTTTGTGGGCGTTCGCGTTGAAGAAAAGTCGTCAGACCTTGCGCCTGATCGCACTGCCGATGGGCAGGTAGCGCAGCAGCTTCACGGCTCCATCGCGGCCGCTGGCAGCGCGCCCCACCAGCGCGGTGCCAGCCATCAGGCCCAGCGTGCGCAGCAACAGCGACGGGCTCCTGCGCGACAGCAGCCATACGCCGATGCCGGCGCCCAGCACCATCCAGTGTTCACCGGGGATGCCCGGGCGGGCATCGTCGGCGGCCTTGATTTCCTTGAGCGTCTCGACGGCAGAATCAACGGCGGATTGGGCTGCGGTGGGTTCTTGGTAGCGGATGATTTTCATGTGTTCATGCTACGAAGCCGGGCGCGGCGGCTGCGTAGGAATCCGCCGCGATCTGAGCCGCAAATTACTGCGAAACCGGTCGGGGGTGCTCCAGGAAGAACCGGACCATCTCGGCGCTGGCATCCGGGCCGCGCGAGTCGGTGTACGAGCCCGCGGCCGATCCGCCCGACCATGCATGAGGCGAACCATGCACGACCCAGTGCTCGGCCACGACGCGTCCGGTGAACTGCTCGGTGTGGACATGTCGGGTGGCTGCTCGCGCATCGGCGGCATCAACGCTGTGCGTCTCGACCAGCGAAGCGCCGGCTGTCGAAGATGCGATCACGCTGTCGCCATTGGACGGGTGCACAGTCGAGTCGGCATCGCCATGAAACACGATCGTGGGCACGCCTTGCATGGCGTTCGACCCGGCTGGCGCACCGCTTCGCATGGCTGACAGCGCTGCGGACAGGTCCGTTGCAGAGCTGGCCGCCAGACCGGAGTGAACGCCAACCGCTGCGTACAGGTCGGGATAGGTCGCGCCCAGGATGGCCGCCATCGCCCCGCCGGCTGAGAGTCCTGCAACATAGACGCGGTTCGCATCGATCGAATACTGCGCCATCACGGCGCGCGTCATGCCGGCGATCACCTCGGGTTCGCCCCGGCCGCGCTGCTGGTGGGTGTGCTTGAACCAGTTCCAGCATCCCTGGGGGTTGGCCTGCCTCGACTGCGCCGGGTACAGGACATAAAAGCCCTGCTGCGCTGCCAGCTCGTTCATGGCGGTTCCGGCTGCGAAGTCGTCGGGGTTCTGTTTGCAGCCATGGAGCATGACCACGAGCGGCAACGACCCGGCCTGCGCGCCATCGGCTGCGCCCGGCGGGACGAACAGTTTGTAGTCGCGTTGCATGGCACCGCTGGTGTGCGTGCCGGTGATGAACTGTGAAGACGCCGCAGCGCCGGTGGTGTCCGCGGTGTGATGGGCCGCAGGGTCGATGGCGTCGGTGAGTTCACGCGCCTGCACGTCGATGACTTCGGAAGTGGGCACAGGGCTGGAGGACGGGCTGGAGGACGGCATGGCGCCATGGAGCGCGGCCTGGATCTTCGCGGTCGCCTGCATCAGTTTCTGGAGCGTGGGGTTCATGGGTACTGCTTTCATGCGCCGCTCATGCGGCTTTTCAGGGCTTCCTTCACCGCCGGACTTGCATGAAGCACGCCCAGCACGGTGATGGATTCGATGGTGGCAAGCGCCAACGCCGGGGTGACGTCAGCTGCGATGGAAGCCAGCCCGAGCACGCGGATCTGCAACACCTGCCCGGCCGCCTTGACGGCCTTGAGCTCTTGCGCGGTGAAGTTCTGGATACCCAGCACCAGTGTCTTGCGCGCGATGACCTGCCGGACGACATCCTGGTGCGTGCCCAGCTGGTTGCGGATCGCCGTGCGGATGAGGTCGGTGCGGTTGTTGTAGAAGCCCTCCTGGACCAGCAGGTCGATCTGGCCGAGATCGACACAACCCAGGTTGATCGTGATCTTCTCGTCGGCGGGCTTGGGTGCGGCAGATTTCGCTGCGAGGGTGGCGCTACGGGGTGGCATGAAACCATCCTAGCACCATCCAGGTGGATGGTGCGTAGGACGCGATCCCACCGGACCGGACGGGACGATCAGGCTTTTTTCGAGCCCAGTCGCGATTCAGTTCCCTTGAGCAGCCGCGCGATGTTTTCCTGGTGCCGCCAGCCCAGCAGCACGGCCATCGCGGCCAGGGCGATGGCCACTGCCGTATCCGAATACCAGGCCACGCCGTGACCGAGCAGGTAATACAGCGGCGCGAACACAGCCGACACCAGCGAGGCGAGCGACGAGTAGCGAAAGAAGAACGCGATGATCAGCCATGTCAGCGCTGTCGCCAGGCCGAGCCAGAGGTTGATGCCGAAAACGACCCCGATAAAAGTCGCCACGCCCTTGCCGCCCTTGAAGTGAAAGAACACGGGCCACAGGTGCCCCAGGAATGCGGCGAGCCCCACCATCGCCATCGCTCCTTCTTCCATGCCGAACGGAGCGCCATAGCGACGCACCAGCAGCACCGGGATCAGGCCCTTCAACGCATCGAGCAGCAGCGTGACGATGGCAGCGGGCTTGCTGCCCGAACGCAGCACATTGGTCGCGCCGGGGTTCTTGCTGCCAAAGGTGCGCGGGTCCTGGAGCCCCATCACACGGCTGACGAGGACCGCGAACGACAACGAGCCGACCAGATAGGCGGCGAGCACCGCGAGGATGGAATGGATGTAAGGCAAGGCGGTTGTCTCCGGCGTGTGCGACTGGCTATTCTGCCAGCGCGCAATTCACCGTCCTTGCACCGAGCAACTGCACGCAAACCTGAGGATCGATGCCCACAAGATAGCCGCGCCGACCGCCGTTGAGCACGATGCGCGGCAACCGGGCGATGCTCTCTTCGATGTAGACCGGCATCGCCTTGCGCGTGCCGAACGGGGACGTGCCGCCCACCAGATAACCGCTGTGCCGGTTGGCTACCTCCGGCTTGCATGGCTCCACCGATTTCGCGCCGATCTGCCGCGCGAGGTTCTTGGTCGACACCTTGCGGTTGCCGTGCATCAGCACGACGAGCGGCCTGGCTTTTTCGTCTTCCATGATGAGCGTCTTGATCACCGTGAACGGGTCCAGGCCCAGCACTTGCGCACTGTGCTGCGCGCCGCCGTGCTCGAGGTACTCGTAGGGATGCTCGGTGAAATCGACCTTGTTCGCCTTGAGGAAGGCAGTCGCCGGGGTTTCGCTGACGTGGTCTCTTTTAGCCATGTCTAGCCTCTACCGGCTGTCATGCCGGACTCGATCCGGCATCCACCGCGAAGCGGCAGCCGCGCTTGAGCAGAGATGGATTGCGGATCAAGCGAAGTAATCGGCCCCCTGCCGCAAATCGCG
>NZ_JANU01000028.1 GCF_001044395.1 Caenimonas sp. SL110 | reverse complement strand
AATCATGGGGTTGCGATCTGGATGAGAATGCTTCTCCGGACAGTAGTGGACTCGATCCGCAATCCATGACTTCGACGGCAGTCGCCGCTTCGCGGTGGATGCCGGATAGGCTCTCCTGAGCTCGTCGAAGGGTCCGGCATGACAGCCCTTGTTGCTGGCATGCAAGCAGCACTGCTCGATCAGCGATCCGTGTTCAAGAGAACAATCGCACGCGCCTCGATCGCCAACCCCTGCCCCACCGGCCCCAACCGCTCCGCAGTCTTGGCTTTGACGTTGACCACGTCCGGCGCGAGATCCAGCGCGAGCGCAATCCGGTTGCGCATCGCTTCGATATACGGCGCGAGCTTGGGTGCCTGCGCAATCACGGTGCTGTCGATATTGCCGATCTGCCATCCGCGCTCGCGCACCCGATGCGCAGCTTCAACGAGCAGCACCACCGAGTCGGCGCCCTTGAACCGGTCATCGGTGTCGGGAAAATGCCGGCCGATATCCCCGAGCCCCGCAGCCCCGAGCAAGGCATCGGTGATCGCGTGCAGCAAGGCATCCGCATCCGAGTGCCCGAGCAAGCCGCGCTCGAACGGGATGTCGACGCCGCCCAGCACCAGCTTGCGCCCCGGCACCAGCGCATGGATGTCCCAGCCTTCACCGATACGAAATTGAGATGCGCTCATCGCGTGCGTCCCTTGAGCACGGCTTCGGCCAGCGCGAAATCGTCCGGCCAGGTCACCTTGAAATTCTGCGATCCACCGGGCACCAGCAGCGGCCTGTGACCCATCGCCTCGATCGCCGAGGCTTCATCGGTGACAACGCCAGCCGCACGTTCGATCGCCTCCATCAGCATGCCGATGCGAAACATCTGCGGCGTCTGGGCCAGCCACTTGTCTTCGCGTTGCACCGTCTCGACAGCGCGGCCGCCTTCTTCGCGCTTGAGCGTGTCTGGCAATGGATGCGCAAGCAGCCCGCCCACTTCATCGTCTGCGCAGGCATCGATCAGCGAATCGATCAGGGCCGGCGTAATAAGGCAGCGAGCCGCATCGTGAACCAGCACCCAGTCGTCCTGCGTCGCGCCAACGCGGGTCAGCTCATACAGGCCGTTCTGCACGCTGGCCGCGCGAGTCGCGCCGCCGCACGCCACCACCAGCGCCGACGTGTGGTTTCGCTCGAAAAACCCATCACCCGGCGCGACGACGACCAGGGTGCGCGCAATGCGTTTGACCGCGCCAAAGGCTGCGAGCGTGTGCCACACCATCGGTTGTCCAGCGATGCGCTCATATTGCTTGGGACCGTGGGTTCCGGCGCGGCTGCCGGTTCCGGCGCAAGGAACCAGGGCGAAGAAACGGGATTGGGGACTGCTGTCACGGGTAGGCATGAGACCATTCTAGAATCGACCTGCACACCCCTCCCTGTCCAGGCGCGGGGTGTTCGCATTTATTCATGGATTTACCCAAACTCACCACAGGCAAGCGATTCACGCTGCCCCGCCCCCCAGGCTCAGCCGATGCGATGCTGCTGGCCCGCGTGGCCGAGCGCGAGAAGGCGGCGGGCCGTCTCACCGCCCTGGTCACCGCCGACGCCACCGATGCGCAGCGGCTGATCGACGAGATCGGCTTTTTTGCGCCCGAGTTGCGCATCGCCCTGTTCCCCGACTGGGAGACGCTGCCGTACGACACCTTCTCGCCGCACCAGGACCTCATCAGCGAGCGGCTGGCCACGCTCTGGCGCATCTCGCAGGGTGAGGCCGACCTGGTCGTGGTGCCGGCCACCACCGCGCTGTACCGCGTGGCACCGCCCGCGTTTCTTGCGGGCTACACCTTTCATTTCCAGGTCAAGCAGAAGCTCGAGGAGTCCAGGCTCAAGGCCCAGCTGACGCTTGCCGGCTACAGCCATGTGACGCAGGTGGTGAGCCCGGGTGAATACGCCGTGCGCGGTGGCCTGATCGACCTCTTCCCGATGGGCTCGAACGTGCCCTATCGCGTGGACCTGTTCGACGATGAAATCGACTCGATCCGTACGTTCGACCCGGATACGCAGCGCAGCCTCTACCCCGTGCCGGAAGTGCGTTTGCTGCCCGGGCGTGAGTTCCCGATGGATGACGATGCGCGCGCGCGGTTTCGCAGCCGCTGGCGCGAGTTGCTCGATGGCGATCCGACCAAGAGCCGCATCTACAAGGACATGGGCAACGGCGTGGCGACCGCTGGCATCGAGTACTACCTGCCGCTGTTCTTTGAAGAGACAGCGACGGTGTTCGATTACCTGGGCAAGGACTCCACCGTCGTGCTGCACGGCGACCTGGAACCCGCGTTCCAGCGCTTCTGGCAGGACACGCGGGACCGGTATCGGCTGGTGCAGGGGGACAGGGAACGGCCCGCGCTGCCGCCGGAATCCCTGTTTCTCACGGCTGAGCAGTTTTATGGCAAGTCCAATGAGCATGCGCAGCTGGCGATTCGGGGGGGAGACCGCCCTCACCCCAACCCTCTCCCGCCAGCGGGAGAGGGAGCAAATCTGCCCACACAAACGACCGGGCAGGTAGCGAGTGCATTACTCCCTCTCCCGCTGGCGGGAGAGGGCGGGGGTGAGGGCAACCCGCCCTACGCCGAGTTCGACTTCCTCCCCCCCATGGCCGTCGTCCGCGGCGCGGAAGACCCGCTCGCCAAGCTCAAGGCGCACCTGCGCAACACGCAGCACCGCGCGCTGATCCTGGCCGAAAGCGACGGCCGCCGCGAAAGCCTGCTCGACTTCCTGCGGGCGAGCCATCTCTCGCCACCCGCCTTCGATTCGCTCGACGAATTCCGCACCGCCGATGAAAAAATCGGCATCGCAACCGCGCCGCTCAACATCGGCTTCGCCTGGCTCGAAGAAGGCATCGACTTCATCACCGAGACCGAGCTGTTCGCCGCCGGCCCGACCACGCGCCGCCGCAAGAAGCAGGAACAGGTCAGCGATGTCGAAGCGCTCATCAAGGACCTGTCGGAGCTGAACGTCGGCGACCCGGTCGTCCACACGCAGCACGGCATCGGGCGCTATCGCGGACTGGTCAATCTCGATCTCGGACAAGGCAACGGACCCGACGGCGCAGCAGCCGTGCAGGAATTTTTGCACCTGGAATACGCCGACAAGGCCACGCTCTATGTGCCGGTCAGCCAGCTGCACCTGATCAGCCGCTACACCGGCGTGTCAGCCGACGAAGCACCGCTGCACAAGCTGGGCTCGGGCCAGTGGGAAAAGGCTCGCCGCAAGGCTGCCGAGCAGGTACGCGACACGGCCGCCGAACTGCTCAACATCTATGCACGCCGGGCCGCGCGGCAAGGCCATGCATTTCGTTATTCGCCGCAGGACTACGAAGTCTTCGCCAACGATTTCGGCTTCGATGAAACCGCCGACCAGAATGCCGCCATCCACGCCGTCATCCAGGACATGGTGTCGCCGCAGCCGATGGACCGCCTGGTGTGTGGCGACGTCGGTTTCGGTAAAACCGAAGTCGCCTTGCGTGCTGCATTCATCGCGATCACCGGTGGCAAGCAGGTCGCATTTCTTGCGCCGACGACGCTGCTGGCCGAGCAGCACTACCAGACGCTCATCGACCGGTTCAGCAAGTGGCCGGTCAAGGTCGCCGAAGTCTCGCGCTTTCGCTCGACGAAAGAAGTCAACGCCACGCTCAAGGGCCTGGCCGATGGCAGCGTGGACATCGTCGTCGGTACGCACAAGCTGCTGTCGGAATCGACCAAGTTCAAGAACCTGGGCCTGCTCATCATCGACGAAGAGCATCGCTTCGGCGTGCGGCACAAGGAAGCGATGAAAGCGATGCGCGCGGAGGTCGATGTGCTCACGCTCACCGCGACGCCGATCCCGCGCACGCTGGGCATGGCGCTGGAAGGCCTGCGCGACCTGTCGGTGATTGCAACCGCGCCGCAGCGGCGGCTTGCGATCAAGACATTCGTGCGCAATGAAGGCAACGGCGTCATTCGTGAAGCCGTGCTGCGCGAGTTGAAGCGTGGGGGGCAGGTTTACTTCCTGCACAACGAAGTCGAGACGATACAGGCGCGGCGCGAGCGGCTCGAAGAGCTGCTGCCCGAAGCGCGCATCGCAGTGGCGCACGGCCAGATGCCCGAGCGCGACCTGGAGCGCGTGATGCGCGACTTCGTGGCGCAGCGCTTCAACCTGCTCTTGTGCTCCACCATCATCGAGACCGGCATCGACGTGCCCTCGGCCAACACCATCGTCATCAGCCGCGCCGACCGTTTCGGCCTGGCGCAGCTGCACCAGTTGCGCGGTCGCGTGGGCCGCAGCCATCACCAGGCCTACGCCTACCTGATGGTGCCCGACACCGAGAGCCTGACCAAGCAGGCCTCGCAGCGGCTGGACGCCATCCAGCAGATGGAAGAACTGGGCTCGGGCTTTTACCTGGCGATGCACGACCTGGAGATCCGCGGTGCGGGTGAAGTCCTGGGCGAAAACCAGAGCGGCAACATGCTGGAGATCGGCTTCCAGCTGTACAACGAGATGCTGTCCGAGGCGGTTCGCTCGCTCAAGAACGGCAAGGAGCCCGACCTGCTCTCGCCGCTTTCCGTCACGACCGAAATCAACCTGCATGCGCCCGCATTGCTGCCCAATGATTACTGCGGTGACGTGCACTTGCGCCTGTCGTTCTACAAGCGGCTGGCCACGGCGAAGAACTCCGACCAGATCGACGCCCTGCTCGAAGAAATCGTCGACCGGTTCGGCAAGCTGCCGCCGCAGGCGCAGACCCTGATCGACGTGCACCGTCTGCGCGTGCTGGCCAAGCCGTACGGCGTTGTGAAGGTGGACGCAGCGCCCGGCGTCACGCACATCACGTTCAAGGTGAACCCGCCTATCGACTCGATGCGCATCATCGACCTGGTGCAAAAGAACCGGCACATCAAGCTGGCGGGCAATGAGAAGCTGCGCATCGAGCGCGCGCAACCGGACCCCAAGGACCGGGCGCAGATGGTGCGCGACGTGCTGCGCTCGCTGGGGCAGCCGAAGGTGACTGAGGGCTCCTGACTCGCCATCCAGGACGTGCGGGTTCATGGATGCCGGATCGAGTCCGGCATGACAGGTCTTCAGGCTGTCATTGCGGACTTGATCCGCAATCCAGACGGCTTCCAAATCCAACGCGGTCGACGCTTCGCGGTGGATGCCGGATCGAGTCCGGCATGACAGCGCGGCGAAAGGGCTGCGCCCCATGGGAAAATCCACGCATGACATCGCAACTCGAACTCTCCCCCGGCCTCGTCACGCAAGGCTTCACGCCACCGCTATCGCTGAAGGACTTCAAGCTCATCGCATTCGACATGGACTCGACGCTCATCAATATCGAGTCGGTCGATGAGATTGCCGATGCCGTCGGACGCAAGGAAGAAGTGGCTGCCATCACCGAAGCCGCCATGCGCGGCGAAATCACCGACTACAAGGAAAGCCTGCGTCGCCGCGTGAAGCTGCTGCGCGGCGTCACCGTGGCCGATATCGAACAGGTGTACACACAGCGCCTGCAACTCAATCCGGGCGCCGCAGAACTCGTTGCCGCGTGCAAGGCCGCAGGCCTGAAAATCCTCCTGGTCTCCGGCGGCTTCACGGTTTTCACCGACCGCATTCGCGACCAGTTGGGTATCGACTTCACCCGCTCCAACGTGCTTGAAATCGAGTCCGGACCGAACTGCGGACAGCTCACCGGGCGCATGGTCGACCAGCCCTGGGGCGACATCTGCGACGGCGAAGAAAAACGCAAGATGCTCCAAGAAACCTGCGCCCAGCTGGGCATTTCTGCGAAGCAGGCCATCGCGATGGGTGACGGCGCGAACGACCTGCCGATGATGGCCATCGCCGGCCTGTCCGTGGCCTACCACGCCAAACCGAAAGTGCGCGAACAGGCCATGGTGGCCATCAACTCAGGCGGCCTCGACCGCCTGCTGGAAGTCGTGCGCTGAATCGCCAGGTTCAATGCTGCGGCAGCCGCACGGTGAAGGTCGTCCCCTCCCCGATGCGGCTTTGTACCTCGATGGTCCCGCCGTGCATCTCGACGGCGTTCTTGACAATCGCCAGGCCAAGCCCGGTCCCCTGAATCGCGCCGACATTGCTCGCGCGGTGGAACGATTCGAACAGGTGCGCAATCTCATCGGCCGGGATGCCGATTCCCTGGTCGGACACTTCGAAGACGGTGACACTGCCCTTGTCCTGCATCTCGCGGCGCACCCCAAAGCGCACCTCGCCCCCGCCCGGCGAGTACTTCAGCGCATTCGACAGCAGGTTGCCCAGGACGTGGCGCAGCAGCTTCTCGTCGTACGAGCCCACGCCAACACCCTCACCCAGAACAAGGTTCACCTCGCGCTTCTCGCCGGGTTGCTGCGCCCGCGCTTCCGCGACCAGCTGACGACATAACTGAACCAGGTCCAGGCGCTGCGGCTCGAACTCCAGCATGCCCGCATCCGCCCGGCCCAGCAGCAACACCCGGTCCATCATGCGGGACATGCGCTGCACGCCCGATGCAATGCTGTCGAGAACCTCGATGCGCTCGGGCTGGGGTAGCCGGTCGCCATAGTGGCGAAGCAGCTCTTCGGCGGACTGGATCGCCGCCAGCGGCGTGCGAAATTCATGGCTGGTCATCGCGACGAAGCGGCTGCGCAATTCGTTCAACGCTTTTTGCTGCTCCAGTGCTTCGCGGATTTCGATTTCGGACTTCTTGCGTTCGGTGATGTCCAGAAAAGTCCAGATCACACCCGAATCAGGGTCGTGGGGGCGAATGCAGCTGCCACCCATCTCCACCCACAACAGCTTGCCGTTTCGGCGCTTGAGTTGCCGCTCGCAAATGTAGGAGCCGGTGTTGACCAGCGCGGTGCGCGCCAGTTCGCCAAAGCGCTCCCACTCTTTTTCATCGGGGTGGATGTACGCCGACGACTGGCCGATCAACACCTGCCGCGGATAGCCAAGCATGTCCGCGAACTTGTCGTTCACCCACTCGTGCCGGCGATTGACCGACAGCACGATGCCGACCAGCGCGCTGTTGAGAATCGCCTCTCGCTCCGAACTGGATTTCTGCAGCTGCGCTTCGAGTTCCTTGCGCTGCGTGATGTCCATGATGACCCAGACCGTGCCCTGGCTCAGGTTCTCGCGGCTCACCGCCTTGCCCGACAGCGACACCCAGATCAGCGAGCCGTCCACGCGGCGCATCTGCAGTTCGGTCTCATAGACCTCGCCTCGTGACACACACGAAGCCACTTCGCCGCCGACGCGCAGGTACTGCTCGCGCGACAGGTAGAACGGCTCCATCGACGTGCTGCTGCGTGTGGCCGATCCGAAGATGTCGAGCATCGCCTGGTTCGCCCAACGGAACCGCCCCTGGGGCGTGAGGAATGCGATGCCGACGATGGAGCTTTCCAGGATGATCTCGCGCTCTTCCAGCACCGATCGCAGCCGGTCCTGCGACTGGCTGAGCGCCTCCACCATGGCGTGCTCGGCTGCGATGCGGGCCTGCGCTGCTTCCTTGAACCGGCGCGCCACATTGATCCGGTCGGCCAGCGCAAAAGACAGCAGCACCATCTCAAGCGCAGACCCGATCAACAGCGCGTTGGCGGTAAAGACATTCGACGGCAGCACACCGACGTTGTGCAGCGAGAGCGCCGCCACGCCGACCAGCAGCACGGCCCAGGCCGTGATGAAGTAGCGCGCACCGGCGAACTCGCGCCTGACACTGATGATGCCGAGCGCGACCATGGTCGCAACGCTCACCACGGCCAGCACGGTGACCATGTACGAGGACACCACGTAAGGCAGCATCGCGGCCGCCAGCAGCGCCATCACCCAGCCTGCGACCTGCGCCAGAAGCAGCTTGTCGATGCGAGGCAAGCGCTGCGCACTCGCCAGAAAAATCCGCGCAAACAGCAGGCCGAAGATCGCCGCCGCCGAAAGGCCGATCGGCGGTGACACGCTGTTCCACCAGGTCAGCGAGGGCCACAGGAACTGCCCGCCCAGCCCCGTCAGCGCAGCCTGGCCGAGGGCCATCGAACCGGCAAACGCGACATACACCAGGTAGGCCACATCACGCACCGACACGAACAGCAGCAGGTTGTACAGCAGCAGCCCGATCAACAGCCCGAAGTACAGGCTGAGCGCAGCGTAGTTCGCCTGGTCGTGGCGCCAGAGCGCAGCGGGCTGCCAAAGCGTCACCGGAGCCGACACCGTGCCCCCGGATTGCAGGCGCAGGTAAATGACGTTGCTGGTGCCAGCGGGGAGATGCAGCGCCAGGACGTGGTTGCGATGCGCGATGACGCGGCTTGCGAACGGCTGCTGGTCGCCTGCGTGCTGCACCTCGTAGACCCCATTGGCGTCGGGCGCATGCAGCTCGATCGAATCCAGCGGCGGGTAGGCAATCTCCAGCAGCCAGTCGCGCGGGGCACCGGCTTCTGTCTTGAGATTCACCCGCAGCCAGATAGCAGCCGCGGTGAGCCCGAAATTGGCACCAGGACCGCTTGCCGGCACCGACTTGAACCGGGCCTGCGCTTCGGGCTTGAGAACATCGGCCAGGGTCATGGCCCTGCCCGGATCGGCCATCACGGTGAACGAGCGCGCAAGCGGATAGCTGTCAGCACCACCGATGGTGAGTTCGCCGCCGGCAGGTGATGTCGGCGGCATTGATTGCGCCGACGCACCGCACGCGACTGCACACAGCGCGAAGAAGAACCAGCGGCGCATCCAGTGCATCATCCCGCGCGCTCCACCACCGGCCGCCCGGCTTGCACAGCAAACTGCGCCAGCGTGCGGATGCCAGTGTCCTTGCGGGTCACATCGTCCACCACGCGCAGCGTCGTGGTCAGGCGCGACGGGGTGAATTCCGCAATCCCATAGCCCTTGCCCAGCGAATCCGCGAACACAAAATGCGGGTTCTCGGCAAGCCATCCGGGAATCCGCGACTGGCCTGATGAACGCGACGTGATGCTGGTGCCGCAGAACTCGACGCCGACAGCCGCACTATCGGGACGCGAGTAGTCGGCCTTGACGTGGCCGACCCAGTTCTCATGCACGTCACCACCCAGCAGCACCGGGTTGGCCGCCTGGTGGCGCACCAGCGACTGGGTCAGGCGCGTGCGCGCTGCACCGTATCCGTCCCAGCCGTCGTTCCACAGGGCTCGATCGGGACCGGCGCGCAAATCACGCTCACCAAACAGCGACTGCTGCCCGATCACATTCCAGCCGGGTCGGGTCCGAGCCAGCGATGCATCGAACCAGGCCTCTTGCGCGGCTCCGAGCAGCGAGCGCTTCGGGTCGTCCCACTCGGGGCAACGCGCCGGGTCGAGTGAAATGGAGCCCGACATGTTCCCGCCCGAACACACCTGCCTGTCGCGATACTGCCGACCGTCGAGAAGGTAGAGATTGGCGAGCCTGCCGAACGGAATCTGCGAATACAGGCGCAGCTCTGCTCCTTCAGACAGCCCCGCAAGCGCGCGCGTCAGGGCCGATGCACGCAGCGGCATGTGTTCGTAGAACGCCTGATAGGCCGCGGCCCTCCTGGCCGGATCGAGCTGCGGCCCCGCATGGTCATTGAACACCTCATGGTCGTCCCAGGTGACGATCCACGGACACGCGGCATGCATGCCCTGCAGGTCGGTGTCGCTCTTGTGCAGCGCGTGGCGGGCCCGGTAGTCATCGAGCGTCTGCGTCACCCCGCCGGTATGGGTGCGAATGGCCCTGGCTGCCGTGGCGTATTCGTAGATGTAGTCGCCCAGGAACATCACCACATCGACGTTCTCTGCCTGCATGTGGCGCCACGCGGCGTAGTAGCCGTGCTCCCAGCGCTGGCAAGAGGCGTAAGCCAGCCGAAGGCGCTGCGCCTGCGCATCGGGCGAGGGGAAGGTGCGGGTGCGGCCCACGGGGCTTGTCGCATCGCCTGTCATGAAGCGGTAGAAGTACCAGCGATCGGCTTCCAGCCCTGCGGCCTCGACGTGTACCGAGTGCGCGAATTCGGGCAAGGCCTGCACCTGGCCGCGCTGCGCGATGCGCGTGAACTGGTGGTCGTGTGCGATTTCCCAGCGCACCGTGACGGGCTGCTGCACCAGGGACGGCGCCATCAGCCGGGTCCACAACACCACCGAGTCGTGCGAGGGCGATCCGCTCGCAACGCCCAGTGCGAAGGGGTCGGTCTCCAATCGAGGCTGGCTCCATGCGCTGCGCGGCAGCCAGAGGGTTGCTGCATTCGCTGCTGCCAGTTGCAGCAGGCGACGCCGTTCAGGAGAGGCATGTGCCATTGCGAACGACTATATCAAGCGTGCCGCATGCGCCTGACCCGATACAGCAGGAAAAGGACGATGGACACATTGAGCAGGTTCCAGGCAATGCCATTCATGAAGGCTGCGCGATAGGAACCCGTGAGGTCGAACACCGCGCCCGACATCCAGCCGCCCAGCGCCATGCCGAATAGCGTCGCCATCAGCACCGTGCCCACTCGCGCGCCAGCCTCCTGGGGCGAAAAATGCTCGCGCACGATCAGCGCATACGCAGGCACGATGCCGCCCTGAAAGAGACCAAACAGTCCCGCCACCACATACAGCGACATGAGCCCGTCAAACGGCAGGAACAGCAGCAACGCCACGCCTTGCAACACCGAGCCGAGCAAGAGCGTGCGAAGCCCGCCGATGTGGTCCGAAATCCAGCCGGAGATCAACCGACTCACCACACCCAGCCCCAGCATGAGCGCCAGCATCTCGGCACCGCGAGCCGCGCCAAAGCCCAGGTCGCCGCAGTAAGCGACGATGTGAACCTGCGGCATCGACATCGCCACGCAGCATGAAACGCCCGCGATGCACAGCAGGATCTGCACGGTTCGCGGTTTCATGCCCATCGGCCTGTCAGAAGCCAGTGGCGCGCCACCGGCGGCCGGGGCCATCACCGGCTGGGCGGGCGGCCTGCGGCGCAGCACCAATGACAGCGGCAGCATGGTCACGACACAAAACACGCCGATGCCGATGTACGTCTGGCGCCAGCCGACAGAATCGATGAAAAACTGCATCACCGGCGGCCAGATCGCACCGGCCACATAGTTGCCGCTCATGCAGATCGCCAGTGCAATGCCGCGCCTGCGATCAAACCACTGCGAGGTGTCGGCCACCAGCGGCGCGAAGGTGGCAGAAGTTCCGAGCAGCCCGATGAATACACCTTGCATCAGGCAGAACACCCACAGGTTGGGCGCGAGCCCTGCGGCAATGAATCCGAAGCCGATTCCCACTGCGCCCACAGCGACGGGCACGACGACGCCAAAGCGATCGGACAGGCGCCCCATGAGCACACCGCCCAGGCCGAAACCAATCATGGTGAGCGTGTAGGGCAACGATGCATCGGCCCGGTCCACGCCGAAATCCTGCTGGATGCGCGGCAGCACGACCGTCACCGAATACATGCCCGATCCGCCTATGGTCATGAGCAGCAGCGATATCGCCAGCCGCCACCACGCATAGGGTGATTCGATAACCGTGTGTATAGCCGCGTTGCCTTGCATCGGTGCGTATTTGACACCACAGTGAAGACAGCTGCACTAGAGCAGTGCTTTTTCAGAAGGGAAATCCAGAATTGAAGAAATCAAAAGTCACAACGCGGCTGGCATTGGCCGCTGCAGCGCTCGCAACCGCCGGCATGGCCCACTCGGCCCAACTCGTCATCGGCCAGGTCGGCCCGATGTCGGGGCTCGATGCCACCCAGGGCCGCGGTTACGCCGCCGGAATGCAGATTCTTTTCAACAGCGTCAACCAGGCCGGCGGCGTCAACGGCCACACCTTCAAGCTGGTTCGCAAAGACGATGCCGGACGTCCCGAAGACACGGTGTCCGCGACGAAGCAACTGCTGGCCGAAGACAAGCCACTCGTGCTGGCGGGCTACATGGGTAACAAGAACATCGCCGACCTGGTCGCCTCCGGCCTGCTTGAGAAAGAACGCATCGCCCTGGTGGGCTACCGCGTCACCGAAATCCGCCCTGAGACACCGCTTCTCTACAGCGTGCGCGCCAATCTGCGCGACGAAATCAACAAGCTCACCGAACACCTCGCGACCATCGGCATCACCCGGCTGGGCCTGCTGTACGAAGAAGGGCCCGGTGCAGCAGCACTGGTGAGCGCCGCAGACGACGCGGTCAAGAAAGCCGGCGCCACGATTGTCGGCAAGGCCTCCTACCCGGCCGGCACCGCCAGCATCAATGCGGCAGTGGACACCTTCATCGCCCGGCGACCGCAAGCGATCATCATGGTGGCCAGTGCCGCGGCCGCCGCCGGTTTCATCGAGCAATATCGCGGCGGCAATGGCACGGCGCAACTCTTTACCCACTCCGGCGCCGACATCGAGCAGATGTCCAAGCGCCTGGCCGACGAACAGATGCAGGGCGTTGCCATTGCTCAAGTCACGCCCAGCCCCTACAAGATCTCCAGCAAGCTCGCCAAGGACCTCACCGACGCGCTCGCGAAAGAGAAGGCGGACGTGCCGGTGAGCTACGCCATGATGGAAGGCTTCATCGCGGCCAGGGTCATCGTGGAAGCCGTGCGCCGCCAAGGCACCGCAAAGCCCACGCGCGAAGGCATGACAGCGGCGCTGGACACCATCGACAACTTCAACGTGGGCGGGTACGTCGTGACCTTCAAGCCCGGCATGCGCACCGGCTCGAAATTCGTCGAGCTGTCGATCGTCACGGGCGCGGGCAAGATCCGGCAGTAGACGGATGAGTGATGGCAGGGGCGATGGCAGGGGCGATGGCAGCAGCGATGGCGGGCCTCACGCCTGCCAGACGCCAAACCCCCTCGCCCGCAGCTCGATGCCGATGTCGACCTCCATCAGGCGGGCGTCGTCATACAGCATCGGGTTGTGCTGCTCGTACAGCGCGGGTACCAGTTTCACGCCGTAATCGCGCACGAAAGCGTTGGCCTGTATGCCCGCCTTGTGCTTGTCGAAGCGCACGTCCGGGTCGATCCCCGTCATGCCGACATACACAAAGGGCTGGCCCAGCTGGTAGGCGGGGTTGGCCTTGCGAAAACGCGCGGAATTCCACACCTCGTCGGAGAGCTGGACGACATAGACGTGATAGTGCGGACGGCGCCTGGCCATGGTTGCGTTGGTGACCTCGTTTGCGGCGACTATAGCGGCCCGGCTGTCGGACAACGCCCACTCAGCGTGGTCAAGCTATCCCACCCGGCACAGCAGCAAAGGCGCCTAATGTCGGGTACACAAGAGGAATACTTTCAATGACAGACGAAGCCACGCAGCGCCCTCCTCGCCGACACTTTTCCATGTTGCGCGAGTTCCACCTCGCAGACTTCTTCACGCTCGGTAACGCGGCCTGCGGCGTGGGCGCCGTGTTCTTTGCGATGCTGTACATGAAGTCGCAGAGCCTCGCCCATTTCTACGGCGCTGCCATCCTGGCGCCTGCGGCCTTCATCTTCGACGTGCTCGACGGCCGCATCGCGCGCGCCCGACACCAGCACTCTGCGCTCGGGCGAGAACTCGACTCGCTCTCGGATGTGATTTCATTCGGCGTTGCACCGGCAGCGCTTGGCTTCGCAGCCGGCATGCAGGGCGGCTGGGATGTGGCTGCACTGATCTACTTTGTCTGCTGCGGCGTCAGCCGGCTGGCACGGTACAACGTGACCGCCGAATCACTGTCGGGCGGTGGCGACAAGGTGAAGTACTTCGAAGGAACCCCCATCCCGACCAGCGTGATCCTGACCGGTGTGCTCGCGCTGTGTGCATGGCAGCAGCGCGTGGGCGACAGTCTCTACGGCGGCGTTTATGCGCTGGGTCCGTGGAACCTGCACCTGATGTCGCTGATGTTCGTGCTGTCGGGTAGCCTCATGATCAGCAAGACGCTGCACATCCCCAAGCTCTGACCTGCGGGTTGCATCGGCGTCGCTAGGCGCGCGGCAAATTGGCGCGCGTCCAGCGCACGATATCGGCTGCGCCCATCGCCCCGGGCTGCCTCGCCACCTCCTTGCCGTTCACGAACAACGCGAGCGTGGGGATGCTCCGGATGCGAAAACGCGAGCCCAGCGCCTGGGCTTGTTCGGTGTCGACCTTGGCCAGTCGCACATGCGGCTCCAGCTGCGCGGCGGCCTGCTCGAACGCAGGCGCCATCTGGCGGCAGGGACCGCACCACGGCGCCCAGAAATCGACCAGCACCGGAATCTGGCTGCGGCCGATGTGCCGGTCGAAAGCGGCTTCATCCAGCGCGACCGAATGACCTGTAAAAAGCGGCTTCTTGCAGGCGCCGCAATCGGGCGCGCTGGCAAGGTCATCGCGCCTGACGCGATTGGTGGTCGTGCAATGGGGACAGACGATGTGGAGGGCTTCAGTCATGAAACCCACATGGGGACCGCATCGCCGCCTTTCAAGCGCCTAGCGACGGGGCGGCTTGACTTGCGGCTCCAGCGCAGCCGGATTGCTGATGGCTGCCTGCAGCGCAGCCAGGTCGGACTCCAGGTCAACCGCGTTGTCATCGGTCGGAAGCGTATCGCCGGGGTCAGATTCGGTATCGGGCGGATCAAATGCCAACGGGTCGTGCGCCGCACGGTTTTCGTCAGCGCGCGCTGCACCATGAGCGCGCGCCTGGTTCGCGAAACTTCCCGCCTCGGGCGCCCCCTTCCCATCGAACTGCCACGACACGCTGAAGAGCCAGTCCCTCGCCCGCGGATCGACTCGTTCCAGATCGCGCCAGAACGATTCCTGGAACTGGTGAACGTACCCGAGCAGTTGCTCGTCGCCCTTGCGGACAATGAACTGGACATGCGCGCCGGCCTTGCGCTCCTTGGTCACGACCGACAACACACGGCAGCCGATCCAGTCAGAGGGAATGCCGTGGCGCTGGATCGTCTCGCGAAGTACCGAGTGAATCAACTCGCGCCGTGGCGCTTCACGCTCCTTGGTCTGGGCGGCGCTGCTATCGGTGTCCTGAAAATCCTGCGGGTCCACCGTGGCTTTTGCTTCACTGCCACCAGCGCGAAAGATCTTCTTGATAAATCCCATGAAAGTGCCTGTGTCCTTCGATTGGTCTGCTCTTGAATTATGACCCGCTGGCAACGCTCCCGAGCGCTACATCTGCAACCGGAAAAGCATCCGGTTTCCCGCCAGTTCGAGCACATCGTGGTTGGACAGCTGCACCGGCACATCAGCGATGCTGTCGCCGTTCAGGGTCGGCTTCACGGGTCCATCGAGGTGCGCGACGTAATAGCCATCACGGCGATGCGAAACCGCAACCACAGACACGCCGGGTTTGCCGAAGGTGGTCACCGCCTTGACCACAGGCATCTCGAGCCCGGCCGAAGAACCCGATAGCACCTGGAAGACCGCGTGCACTTGCTGCCCGGCGGGGTCGAGCTTCATCGCCGTCGTCTCCGAGAACCCGCTGGGCCGCTCCGAGGCCTGAACATACTGGATGCGGAAGTTGCCGATGGCGACCACTTCACCGTCGTGAAGCCGCTGCCGCCTGACCATCGCCCCGTTGATATAGGTGCCGTTGGTGCTGTGCAGGTCTTCGATGAACACATCGGCAAGCCCCTTGAGCTCGAACACGCAGTGATGCCCGCTGACCACCATGTTGTCGAACACGATGTCGTTGTCAGGGCTTCGGCCCAGCGTGGTGCGGTCCTTTTGCAGATACACGTGCTTGATCTCGACACCTTCGACGGATGCGATGAGCTGCGGCATGGGCACCTCCAAATTCCTGGAAAACCATCGTAGTACGTGCTGCCGCACGCGGCAAGCGGGCACGCCCTTGCCGGATCAGCGCGGCACGGGCGCGCGCCGCAGGGCGGGAAACGGATTGATCGCCTCGCCACGCCACCACTGCTTTTTCGGACCCAGCGCAAAGACGGCGAAGTGCAGGTGCGGCGAATCGGGCCTGGCGTTGCCTGTGGTGCCGACGTAGCCGACCAGGTCCCCGCGACGCAAGACTGCACCTTCTTTCAGACCCTCGGCATAGCGATCAAGATGCGCGTAGTAGTAGGCCAGCCGTCCGTCGTGATCGAACTGGTATACCGTCAAGCCACCCGGCACGCTGGTAAACAGCTTGACCACCTTGCCGTCTTCAACTGCGAGAACCCGCGTGCCCCGAGGTGCAGCGATGTCGATGGCCTCGTGCGGCCTGGTTCCGCGCGCCTGCGTGTAGGTGTCCACGAGCCTGGACGGCGGCACGCCTTCGACCGGCACGATCAGTTGCCGGGTGCTGAGCAAGGCCTCGCCTTCCAGCGCCTGGTTCGAAGGCGCGGCCTGCGCGAGCAAGGCCGCGGCCAGCCCACCGGCCACCATGCAGATCCAGGGAAGGATCGGTGTCTTCATCGTCAATTCAGCTCTGGACTTCCACGGCGATACCGGGCTTTGCCAGCATGCCGAGCCGCTTCACGTCCCAGTTGGTCAATCGCACGCAACCGTTGGTTTGAACGCGAGCCATGCGTGACGGTTCGTCAGTGCCATGAATACCCCAATGCGGCTTGGACAGGCCCAGCCACAACACACCCACCGGATTGTTCGGGCCGGGTGGTAACTTGACCTTGGTATCCGTGGGCTTGGATGTGCGAATGAGCTGCGGGTCGTAGGAGAACGGCGGGTTGGGGACTTCACTGGTGATCTTCATCTTGCCGACGGGCAGCGGGTCTTTCTCGCCGCCGAAACTCACCGGAAACGCAGCCAGCACCTGGCCGCCATCGCCGATGACATAAAGCATGTTGTCGGACTTGTCGATGCGAACCAGTGTTGCCGGTTTGGCGGGCTTCACGTCGGCGCCGGCAGCCACCACGATGACCGAGCCTGCCTGCATCGCGCGCCCCTTGTTGAGGGACGCGATGAGCTTGGGGCTCATGTGGAACCGCTCGCCCAGTGCTTCTTCCATCGACTGGTAGCCGAGCGACGTGAGCTTGGCCTTTTCCATGGTGTCGGTCGGGATCTTCTCGTAGGGGCCCGCAATGTCCTGGTCCGTCAGCGTGTAGGTGGCAAAGGCGGGGCCCTGGCCGTCCTGCAGCGCGGACCAGGTCGCGGCGTCGATCGTGCCCGTCGTCGGCAGGTTGCGCGCCAACTGGAATGCAGACACCGACCTCGCCATGTTCGAGCTGAACACGCCATCGATCTCGCCCGGCGAAAACCATGCGCGATCCAGCAGGATTTGCGCACGGACCACCGCACTGCCGCGCGAGCCGTTCTTGAGAAGCGGCGTCGTCGCCTGCGCGTTGAGCTGGTTGAAATGCTCCGTGGGGTCGGACGGTGCCGGCGCTTCTTTTTGAGCAGCCGGCTTGGCCTTCGCCTTGGCCGCATCGGCCGGCGGCGAAATCAACATGGCTGAAGCTGCAAGCGCAAGGGCAGCGCAGATTCCGGATCGGGCGAAGGTCATGGATGGGTTCCTGTGAATGCATAGAACGTATCGCTGACTTCGACTCGGACGTGTCGGCCCAAAGCCCGTTTGGCAGTGGGTGTAAGGCGCAGGACCGCTGGCGCGACAGACACGCAAGTCCACAATCAAAAGCACCCATGAAAAAACAGATATCGACCCTCGGCCTCACGGCCACGCTGGCACTGGCGATCGGCGGTTCACTCTTCCTGGCGGGGAACTCCGTCGCAGAAAAAGCCGTACCGCTTCCGCCCGCGGCTTACGAGCAACCGGCCGCAACATCCGGTGCGCAAACCGCGATCTTTGCAGGCGGCTGTTTCTGGGGTGTGCAGGCCGTGTTCCAGCACACCAAAGGGGTGATCAACGCCGTGTCTGGCTACGCGGGCGGCGACAAGGCAACGGCGAACTATGGGGCCGTGACGCGCGGCACCACCGGTCACGCCGAAGCCGTCGAAATAACCTATGACCCGGCACAGGTCAGCTACGCGAAGCTGCTCCAGATCTACTTTTCTGTCGCGCACGATCCGACCCAGCTCAACCGGCAAGGCCCCGACCGCGGCACGCAATACCGGTCTGCGATCTTCTACAAGGACGCGCAGCAAAAGGAAGTGGCGCAGCGCTACATCGCACAGCTCGACGCGGCCAGGGCCTTCCCCGCCAAGATCGTGACCCAGCTGGCGCCGCTGGCCGCGTTTCATCCGGCAGAGGCGTACCACCAGGACTACGCGACGCGAAATCCGCAGTCGCCCTACATCGTGACTTTCGATGCCCCCAAGATCGTCAACCTCAAGGCGGTGATGCCCGAGGTGTTTCGCGACAAGCCCGTTCTGGTCGCCGCCAGAAAGTGACCCGGCCGCTCAGCCCCGCTTTTCAACCAGCAGCGGCCTGAGCATCGCCAGCCCCAGCACCGGACCCGCTGCGAGCAGCGGCAACACATTGGCCAGCGGCCATAGCGTGCTCGCACGCACAAAAAGTTCGATGCTGACGATCGATATCGCAAAGCCAATGCAGTTGGTGAAGGTCAGGACGCTGCCCACCACGGCGGGCGGCGCGTTTTGCGCAGTGAGTGTTGAGAAC
This sequence comes from Caenimonas sp. SL110, assembly GCF_001044395.1. Classification (GTDB taxonomy): domain Bacteria; phylum Pseudomonadota; class Gammaproteobacteria; order Burkholderiales; family Burkholderiaceae_C; genus Ramlibacter. The sequence goes on along the minus strand of NZ_JANU01000028.1, from coordinate 9,302 downwards.
TGCGGCGAGTCGCCGGCCACTGTCGCGCCCCATACCAGCAACCACGCAAAGAACAGCGCCGCCGGTGCCACGAGCATCACCGGCGCGAGCACGCAGCACGAGGCACTGATCGCCAGCTGCGCGCCGGCCACCCTGGCGCTGCCCATGCGCCGGACCAGCATGCCGCCGACCACGCATCCCACGAAGCCCGCCGCGATCACGGCGAACGAAGCAGCGCTCAGCGCCTGCCCTGCCAGACGCGTCGCGCAGATCAGCGGCACCAGCACGATGAAGGCGTACAGCTCCCACATGTGGCCGAAATAGCCGAAGACAGATGCGCGCAAGCGCCTGTCGGACCAGATCAGGCCGAGCGCGCGGGGCGTGATCTTTGCTCCACGCGCTGCGTCGGGATTCGGCGGCACCAGCAGCGCCATCGCCACGCCGCCAGCGGCCGCAAGCAGCGAAACGCCGATGATGACGAGTTGCCATGAACCCGTCCCTGCGGCCTCGCCGGCCAAAGCCCGAAGCCCGTGCGGAAGCGCGGTTCCCAGCACCAGCGCACCGATGAGCACACCCATCGCGGCGCCCAGTCCCTGCCGATACCAGCTCGCCGCGATCTTCATGCCCACCGGATAAATGCCCGCGAGCAAAAATCCGACGCCGAACCTGCATGCCAGCAGCCACGCGAGGCTGCCATCGGCCACAAGCACAAGCGCATTGACCGCGGCGCCGAGCAATGAGCAGATGAGAAAGACCCGGGTCGGCACGAAGCGATCGGCCAGCATCGCCAACGCAAATACCAAAGTGCCAACCACAAACCCCAGCTGCACAGCCGAGGTGAGCAGCCCCACCGCCGATTCGTTCAGCCCCCACGCGCGCTGCAGGTCGGGCATGACTGCATTCACCGCGAACCACAGCGAAGTCCCCGCGAACTGCGACAGCACCAGCACAGGAAGAATTCGGCGCGGGACAAGCTGGCTCATCGGTGGCAGGATACCCGTTCGCCCTGCCCTTGCGCTTTGGCCCCATCGCCACCACCTGCCACACATGACCGCCTATTCCGTCCTCGACCTCTCCCCCATCACCGAAGGCAGCAATGCCACCCAGTCGTTTCGCAACACGCTCGATCTCGCGCAGCACGCCGAGCGCTGGGGCTTCACGCGTTACTGGCTCGCCGAACACCACGGCATGCCGGGCATTGCCAGCGCGGCCACATCCATCCTGATCGGCCACGTCGCAGGCGGCACAAAAACGATTCGCGTCGGCGCTGGCGGCATCATGCTGCCCAACCATTCCCCGCTGGTGATTGCCGAGCAATTCGGCACGCTGGAGTCGCTCTACCCGGGCCGCATCGATCTGGGCCTGGGCCGCGCGCCCGGTTCGGACCAGGCCACTGCGCGGGCGCTGCGCCGCAACCTGATGAGCGACTCCGATGAATTTCCGCGAGACGTGGTGGAGCTGATGGACCTGATGTCCGACCAGCCGAGACAGGCGATACGCGCCGTGCCCGGTATCGGCACCAACGTGCCCGTGTGGATCCTGGGCTCCAGCCTGTTCGGGGCGCAACTCGCTGCGATGCTCGGCCTGCCCTATGCGTTTGCCTCGCACTTCGCACCGGCGCAGATGATGGACGCCATCGAAATCTATCGCGCGACCTACAAGCCCTCCGAGCGCAATCCGAAGCCCCACGTGATGCTGGGCTTCAACGTGTTTGCCGCAGATACCGACGAAGAAGCGCAAGTGCGCGCAACTTCGATGCAGCAGGCATTCGTCAACCTGCGCAGTGGCCGGCCGGGTCGGCTTCCGCCACCACGCCCGGGTTACCGCGAAAGCGCGGGCCCTGCAGAGAAGGCCCTGCTCGACAGCGTGCTCTCCGCATCGACCATCGGTTCACCAGCAACCGTGCGTGAAGGCCTGCGCGCGTTCATCGCAAAGACCGGCGCAGACGAGCTGATGATTACTTCGCAGATGTTCGACCACCAGGCGCGGCTGCGGTCGTACGAGATTGCGTCGCAGGCGATGCGCGAGCTGGCGAGCCAGGCTTAGCGCGAGGCTATCAGTGCTGCGTCACCACGATGGGCTCGCCCTTCGTGATGATCATGGTGTGCTCGTACTGCGCCGACAGGTTGCCGGCCAAACCGACCAGCGTCCAGCCATCGGCCGCTTCATCCACGATACGGCTGCGGGTCGAAAGAAAGGGTTCGATGGTGATCACCATGCCCTCGGTCAGGAGGCGCTTGTCACTGGGATCGAAATAGCCCGCGATGTGCTCGGGCGCTTCATGCAGCGCGCGGCCCACGCCGTGGCTGCCCAGGTTCTCGATGACCTTGAAGCCATACGACCGGGCCGTCCGTTCGATGGCAGCGCCAATGCCACTGATGGGCCGCCCGGCACGGGCCTGCTTCATCGCCTGCGCCAGGGCGGTTCGCGTGGCGTGGCACAAACGCGTTTTCTGGGGATTGGTAGGCGGCACGACGCGCGTGCCGCCCGTATCCGCAAAGTAGCCGTCCAGCTCGGCGGACACATCGACATTCAGCACATCGCGGGCGCGGATGACCCTGTCGCCCGGAATACCGTGCGCCGCTTCCTCGTTGATGCTGATGCAGGTATGGCCGGGAAAGTTATAGGTGAGCTTGGGTGCCGATCGCGCACCATGGCGCTCCAGAAGTTGCTCGCCCAGCGCGTCAAGCTCGCGCGTCGTCATGCCGGGTTCGGCGGCGTCCAGCATCTCATGCAGAACGAGTGACACGATCTTGCCGATGCGCTTGAGCGCGACGACATCGTTTTCGGTTTCAATGGTCATTCAGTATTCCTGTTCGCCCGATCATGAGCTCTGACGAGCCATGACCGGCTCCGGATATTGGGTAGAGGGTAGCGCCTTGCCGTCCAGCGTGGCCCTGGGGCCGTCAAAGCAATCGACGCCGCAGGGCAATGCAACCCCGCTCTGTGCAGAGCCGGTCCAGATGTGCGATGAAACCTCGACTGCGTTGGGTTCGTCAAAGCAGCCGCGCGATATCGCCCGCAGGTCGGGCCAGCGCTCGAATGTCAGGCCGACCGTGGTTCCGCACGTCGGGCAAAAGTGGACATAGACCTTCTTTCTGCTCACGTCTGACCGGTGCTCGAACTGCGTCAGCTCGCCTTCGTTGAACTCGACGGCATCAAGCGCAAAGAGCGACTCAGCGTAGAAAGAAGAGCCGGTGACCTTCTGGCAAAAAGTGCAATGGCAGGCCAGTGTGCGCATCGGTGGCCCATTCGCCTTGAACCGCACCTTGCCGCACAGACATCCGCCTTGAAGAACTGTTGTGATGGTTGACTCCTTTATGTCGTCTCGCGCGACTGCCACGCCGAGGCGCTCCACGTCGGTGCTGCCTCATTGATAAGCCGGAGAATTTCAGGTGGCAGGTCGCCCGCGCCGGTCAGTTGCCGAACCTCCAGGATATCGTCCGCCCCGAAACCAGATGGAGCGCGCAGCGCCCACGCAATCGCTTCATCGAGCGAGGCCACATCGATGAGATAGAAGCCGCCCACCAGCTCCTTCGACTCGGCAAACGGCCCGTCCACCAGGTAGCGCTTGCCATCGGCGACGGCGATGCGGGCGCCGGGAGCCGACGGGTTGAGCCCCTCGGAAGCGACGAGCACTCCCGCCTGATGCATCTCTTCGTTGAAGCGCATGTAGGCCTTGAAAAGATCGGCATCGAACGCTGGCTGTTCGCCGGATGTCTTTGTGTCGGCGCCTGGTTGCGCCGTGATGATGAACCGCATGGCTTGCTCTTTCGGATGTGGGCTGCTGCCCGGTAATGCTACGACGAACAGGCGCGCATCAAATCGACACCGTCCAAGGCATCCACCTGTCAGGGTGCTGGTGGAAAGCGTGCATAGATGCAAGCATTTCGCAATTCGCCTCCTGGCGCTCGACGTTCATTGCGCAATATGCCTTCGAGCTCGAAATTGCAGCGCTCGGCCAGCCTGCGTGATCGCTCGTTGTCTTCGACGGTTATCAATTCAACTCGAACGGCGCGAAGATGATCGAAGGCGTAGACGCACAGCGCTTCCACCGCTTCGCTCACAAAACCATGACGGGTTCTCGACGTGCGGCCCCAGTAGCCAATTTCAACCTTGGGCGTGGCCCATTCGATGCGGTGCAAGCCTGCCTCGCCAACCACCTGACCGGTGACCTTTTCGATCAGAAGGAACGACAGGTCTTTGCGGGCGACAAAGTTCGCATGGGCCTTGCGACAGTAGATTTCTGCTGACTCCAGCGTCTGTTCGTGGGCCATCCACGCCGCCGAACTCAAAAAGCGCTGCAGCTCGGCGAGAGACTCTGTAGCGGCAGGGAGCAGCAACGATCCGTCGCCTGCTTGAGGCGGACGCATCAGCAAGCGCGCGGTTTCGATTTGACCAGGCAACGCGATGAGAACAGGATCGATCATGGTGAAGCGAAGGCCAAAGATAGCTCAGGCCGCGCCAAACAACCAGCCATGCAATAGCCGGCCCGGCGAAAACGCGAACGCGCCCGCAATCAATATGGCTCCGACATAGACAGTGATCATGGCGTTCTTGTGGCTCCTGATGTCGCCTCGACGGGCAGCCAGATAGGCCGTGGGCGCTGCGTAGATCGTCAGCAGGCACAAGAGGTGGATGAAACCGAAATGTCCCAGGATGCGTGGCCCGACCCGGGCAGGCATGAACAGGGCAATGATGGAAGTAGCGACCATCAGCACCAGATAGATTCGACCCAGGACCCTGTGTGCGGGAGTCCCTTTCGGGCGCGCCAGCTGATAGGTGCCGATCACGAACGCCGGAAGCACGGTCGCAAGGTGAAGGTAGGCCAGCTCTTCGTATTTCATCTCAAAGTGTTCTGCATCAGCGACGGATTGTGAAGTCGTCAAGTTTCGGTCGGAGCACGCACCGGCGTGGCAAGTAACCGATTCTCGAACTGTTCGTCCTGGAACACGTACATGGTTGCTCCCAGGTCGGTGTATCCGCGGCTGGCATAGAAGCCAAGCACCCGGTGATTGCCAACCCACGCGGTGAGCCAAAGCGTGAACGCCCCGTTCGAGGCTGCGAGTTCCTCCGAACGGCGTAACAGTGCTTTGCCGATACCCCTGCCAGTAAACCGTTCGTGCACATACAGCCGATTGAGTTTCGCCGCTGCTTCTGCACCGACAAGCACATGCGCGGAGCCGAGAACGAGCTGGGCGAAGCCCACCAAATGGCCGGCTGACTCGGCGACGATGAACGTGGTCGAGGGCTCGGCGATCTGCGCGGAAATCGAGTTCGGGGAAAATGTTCCAGGGCTTCCTGGGCGATCGATTGACTGATGCCCTGCGTTGCATACGTGTCGAGAAACACCTGAGTGGCAAGGACAGCAATGCAGAGCGCGTCCGAGGCGCTGGCAACCCGAAGTGCGACCACAGGAGGCTGGCCGCTCACTCGATGAACGTCCAGGTATCCGCACCGTCGAACCGGCGGACCTTGACCTGGTCGAGAAGCGCCGGGGGAAAGTTGTTCAGATTCACCCCGTGCTGCGGATGCTTTGCAGGATCAAGAGGCTCCCAGTGAGTGACACATCCGCACGTCTTGCAACGCACCGTTCGCAGCGTGCGATCGCCCTGAATGTACTCCTGCGTATTCTGCGGGTGCCCATCGATGCTGACCGTACCGAAATCGTAATAGGCCCAGACGGACCCCTGGCGACGGCAGATCGAACAGTTGCAGCGGGTTCCCTTCTCGGGGACCGAAGGAAGTCTGAGCTTGACGTCACCGCAGTGGCAGGAGCCTTCAAGCAGAGGGTTCACATTGTCAGGCGGCAAGCGTTGCATGGGTTTCAGCCCCCAATGAAGATGTGGGAGAACATGGGTTTGGTTGCGAGTCAAAAAATGCCATTCGACGGCAGCATCACGCCGCAGGCGCATGGGGATGAAGCGAGAGCCACATGTGAACCTTGGCTTTGTAACCTCCCGAGGTGAAGATTGCCATAGGCTCAACTCCAAAAGTGCGAAACCCGGCGGAGCCATAGAGACTGATTGCCGCTGCATTGCCTTCGGTGACCGTCAGCGCGAGTTGAAGCACCCCCTCCTTTTCCCGCGCGTACGCGACGGCCGCTTCGAGCAAGGCACGGCCCGCACCAGTCCCTCTGGCTTCTGGTGACACGTACATGCCAATCACCAGGGCCTTGTGTTTTGTCTTGGGCTTTGCAGAGAACTCCAGCGCCACCGTCCCGACCAACTCATGAGCCTCGAAGGCCCCAAAGGCCGCGCTCATACCCGACGGGTCATCGATGCGCCTGACCCAGAACGATTCCGGCTCTGCAGCTCTTTCGGCAGCGGTGGAGGTGAAAGCATCGGCGGCAAGCTCATAGGCCTGGAGCATGAGCTTGCGGTACTGGAGCGCATCCGATTGCGTCAGAAGTGCGACGTACGGCCTGGCTGTCCGGCCTTGGCGCCTGCGGTTGACCGACATGCTAGGCCGCACGCTTTGGCTTCGCGCGCTTGACCGGCGCCTTGGCGTCATCGACTCGTGGCTTTGGCTTTGGCTTTGGCTTTGGCTTTGGCAATGGGAGTGCTGCCTCGGTGACCTCAAAGGCCGCGCGAAGAAGCGACGGTGATTCAAGTTCTTCTTCGAGGAGAAAGTAGTTTTTGGAGCCCGGATACGCGGGCGCCTCGTTCGGAGAGCCCAGGAGTGCTCGCCCGGCATCAGTGGGCTTCAGGAACAGCCTGTTGTCGCACACGAACGCGACAACCTTCGTGTCGAGGTACAGCGCGTATTCGCCAAACATGCGCTTGTAGATCAGCCGAGAGCCAAGTCCACTCTGGTCGGCGATGAACAGGACAGTCCTGAGGTCGGAAGCCATACGGTCTATTGGTTGAGTTATGCGGGCTAACTTTTGATTTGAGCGGCGGACGCCGGGTTGGCGCGTGCGCCGCGAAGCGGACGATAACCTGAGAAGCTTCGCGGCCCAAGTGCCAGGCCGCTGGCCGTCCGCTCCAGCGAAGGGTTATGCCTCACCTCGGCTCCACTGCGCGTGCGTAATGACGTGTAGGCAGTGCCTACGCAGAGAACTTCCCTCAGGTACGGCCGGATGGTCGAAGTCTCGGCCTGTGTCATGCATGCCGATCCGCGCCATGACCGCGCGAGACGGCAAGCTCGTCAGGGACGTGAACGAAACGACTTCGGTGAGGCCGAGCTGTCCGAAACCAACAGCCAAGGACGCCTTGGCACCCTCTGTGGCGTAGCCGTTGCCCCAGAACCTGCGCGCCAGGCGCCAGCCCACCTCGACGCACGGTGAGAAAGGCAGTTGCCGGCGAGGAACCGACAGGCCAATGAATCCGATGAACTCGCCTGAGCCCTGGAGTTCGACGGCCCAGTTGCTCCAGCCCTGCTCGTGGAACTGAGCGCGCCAGGCTGTTGCGGTGGCTTGTGATTGAGCCTCTGTCGCCATTGCCGGGAAGTAACGCATGACTTCGGGATCGGAGTTCATGGCGCAGAACGGCGCGATGTGGCGCTCTTGCCATGCGACGAGCCTCAAGCGCTCGGTTTCGAACTCGATGAAGGACGGCACGTGGTGGCCTGTGGAGGCTAGGCGACGGTCGGGCGCCGCTAAAGGCGATCAGCCTGGCTTGGTAACCGGCGACATGCACCAGCAGCGCACGGACGCCGCAAGGCGTCCGTGTTGACCGACAGGTTATTCATCATGCCGCCTCTTCCACCAGCTCGATGTCGTTCTCCAAGGCCCATGCGCGCAGCGCTTGTTGCACTCCGGCTACCTCGTATGCGAACCAGGCATCCAGAGCACCCCGCTGTTCAAGTAGGTCCTTGAACCTGGCATAGGCGCCCCGCCTTGAGAAAAATTCTCTGACTGCGCCCAAATCGTTCGGGATGAACTCTTCAGCGAAGCGCAAAGCAAGACTGCGTCCAAGGTCAAGTTCCCGCTTACTCGGAACAGTAAGGTAAGACGTCTCGTCATCTGCATCCTCCGGTGGCTCGGCACCGGCATCGTCGAAGTCGGAAACGAGCCAAATTTCTCCGGATGCTCGACTCACGTAGGCCAAATTCTCGAACGGCCCGTCCACGCTCACCCACTCGAACGCCCCGACGAGATCTGAAAGGCGCAGGCGCGCAGTCATCTCACACTGCCGGAATGTTGGAATTCACCGACGCTGAAGGCGCCCGCATGGAATGACCAGTTCGACATCACGCCGACTTCTGCGGAACTAACTTGACCTGAAGATCGCACCCAACGGCACTTGCGTACCGCTTGAGCGTCGCGAGCGATGGTGCGTGTTTTCCCGCCGATTCGAGCCGCGAGATTGCACTCTTGGTAGTGCCCATTCTCTCGGCAACGACATCCTGAGTAAGGCCCGCACGCGAACGTGCCTTCAGCATTTGCCTGGTAACTTGATACTCAAGCTCAAGTGACTCAAATTCGGCGGAGAAGCCCTTGCGAGTACGCGCCTTCGCCAGGAAAGCCTCATGGTCATGCGGAACAGGTCGGTACTTCAGGTCAGCCATCTTGCAACTCCTTCAGGCGCTTTCGCGCCAACCTCAATTCGCGATCGGGCGTCTCTTGCGATTTCTTCACAAATGCATGAAGCACGACGACACGTTTGCCAAGAAGAAAACAGTAGAACGCGCGGCCGATTCCTGAGCGTCCACGAGGCCTAAGTTCGAACAATCCGTCGCCGAATGCCCGTGAGTGCGGCAGGCGAAGACTCGGACCAAACTCGATCAGCAGTTCGACGAGACGAGCATAGTCCGCGACGATGTCAACTGGCCAGGACTCAACCTCAGCGAGTACGCGCTCATGGAAGTACTCGATCAGGAATTTCATGCCGCGATGTTAGCAAATATGCAAACACCCGGGAAGACGTGTATCGCGTGACGTCTAACGTTTGAGCTGAGCGGACGCCACCGGCATGGTGCTTGGCCCGCGAGGCGGATGATGGCCTGGATAGCCTCGCGGGCCAAGTGCCATGCCGGTGGAGGTCCGCTCGAGCGAAGGGTTATGCAGCGCTGGGCCACTTGATCTCGACCTTGCGGTTCTGCGCAAGGCAGTCTCTCAGGTAGAGATTGATGAGGCTCTGGTATGGAACGCCCGCCTCCGTTGCCATGCTTTTGAAGTACTGCACTACGTCTTCGGAGAGACGCATGGTCACTGACTTCTTGAGCTTGGACGCGTAGGGGTTCCGACGTGACTTCATCTTCGACAGATCGTATTCGGCCTTCATTTCATTCACCTCGATAGTACTGACACTCCGTCTCTGTAGCCTTGCGGGCTGAGATGATCCGAATGACCTCCCCGTCTTGTCTCTCGCAGTGACACA
>NZ_JANU01000027.1 GCF_001044395.1 Caenimonas sp. SL110 | reverse complement strand
CCGGTGTCGCCGAAACCTTGTGCGGTCACGGTGATCTTGCCGGCAGCGTCGGTTTCGATGGACGCCACATACTTCGATGTGGAGGAAGCCGACTCACAGCCCCAGGCGTTGGCCGCGACGGCCGTCAGGGAACCGGTCTGGTAGATCTCGGAAATCGTGGTGCGGCAGGCCGATGCAGCCAGAACCACTTCAGACAGCTTGGCGCGCTTGGTGTAGTCCTGATAGGCGGGCAGGGCGACCGCAGCCAGGATGCCAATGATCGCGACAACGATCATCAGTTCGATCAGGGTAAAGCCCTGTTGCAGTTGACGCTTCATTGAAGCTCCTTTGGTTGTGAACATTCACAACCGCAAGTGCTGTGCCAGAGCGACTCTGCGCTGAATCGGCCCAACAAGGCGCGTTCAGCGCCTCAAGCCGCGCAAAATGCGGCCGGGGTTTCGTCACAAGCCGACATTCGTGTCGACTTGTGACGCTAAGCGTTTAGCCGCGGCAAGAGCCTGGCAGGTACTTCGCAAGGACTGGATTCGTAGCGCCAGGGCCGCACTTCCAGCCGCCCACGATCGTTCCCTGGGAGTAAGCGGTGATGGCCGCGCCCGTTGCCGTGGTTGGTGCCAGGTCGATGGTCTTGTCATCGATATTGGTGTCGCCAAAGCCGGTCGCGGTGACCGTGATGAGGCCGGCCGCATCGGTGGCAACCGACTTCACATATTTCGACGTCTGCGAGGCGCTTTCGCAGCCCCATGCATTTGCAGCAACCGCCGTGAGGGACCCCGTCTGGTAGACCTCGCTGATGGTCGTGCGGCATGCCGAAGCTGCCAACACCACTTCAGACAATTTGGCCCGCTTGGTGTAGTCCTGATAGGCAGGCAGCGCTACGGCCGCGAGGATGCCGATGATCGCGACCACGATCATCAACTCGATCAGGGTGAAACCCTGTTGCATGGAACGGCGCATCTGAAACCTCCTACCGGTTGTAAAGCTCATCATTCTAGTAACGGCACCAGAAAGAATTTGCAAAACAAATCGACAGTTGCTACTTGATGCAAACAGACCGGACCATCTTCAGATCGGTAAGGCCGAGCATGACTTTCTCCATGCCATCCATCTTCAGGGTGCGCATGCCGCCCTCGACAGCCGAGGCGAACAGTTCGGAGACCCGTGCGCGCTCCTGGATCAGCCGCTTGGTCGGGTCGTCGGCGACCAGCAGTTCGTGCAGGCCGATGCGGCCCTTGTAGCCGGTGTTGTTGCACTTCTCGCACCCTTTGGCCTTGTAGAACTTCAGACGGCCATCGTGGCCGTACAGCTTGACCCAGCTTTCGTACAGCTTCTTGGCCTCTGTGGCGTAGTCGGCCTTCCATGCGGCGGAGTGGCGAAGTTCTTCGACGTACTCGGTGACGAACAGCTTGACCTCGTCTGCATCGGGAAAGTATTCGTCCTTGCAGTCGCACAGCTTCTTGGCCAGGCGCTGGGCCAGGATGCCCAGCAGCGCATCGGCGAAATTGAACGGGTCCATGCCCATGTCCAGCAAGCGAATGATGGATTCCGGCGCTGAATTCGTGTGCAGTGTGGAGAACACCAGGTGGCCCGTCAGGGAAGCTTCCACGCCCATCGACACGGTTTCCTTGTCGCGCGACTCACCCACCATGATGATGTCCGGGTCGGCCCGCAGGAAAGCCCGCATGACCAGCGCAAAGTCGATGCCGGCCTTCTTGTTGATCTGCACCTGCCGCAGACCCTTCTGCGTGATTTCAACCGGGTCCTCCGCAGTCCATATCTTGGTGTCAGGCGTGTTCAGGAATTTGAGGATCGAATGCAGCGTTGTCGTCTTGCCGGAGCCGGTCGGGCCGCACACGTAGAACAGGCCGTAGGGCTTGCTCACAACCTTTTCGAGCCGCTCCTTGTTATGCGGCGTGAGTCCGAGCTTTTCGAGCGGGATCGGCTCGCCAGCGGCCAGGATACGCATCACCACGTCTTCGACCCCGCCCGATGACGGTATGGTCGCCACCCGCAGCTCGATGTCGAGCGGACCCCATTTCTTGAACTTGATCTTGCCGTCCTGGGGCTTGCGCTTCTCGGAGATATCGAGGTCGCACATGATCTTCAGGCGCGTGACCATCGCCTGGCGAAAATGGGACGGCACTTCGATGTAGGGCTGCAGGCTGCCGTCGATGCGAAACCGGATGCCGGTCTTGGCCTTGCCGGGAAGCGGCTCGATGTGGATGTCGGACACCTTCAGGTTGTAGGCATCGACGATCACCTTGTTGACGAACTTCACCAGTTCGTTGTCGGCTGCGGCGGACACATCACCGCTGTCTTCCGAATCGTCGTCGCCCGCTGGCGCCGACAGGTCTGCCAGCAATTCATCAATGGACGCACCAGCTTCCTCGGCACCCCACAGCTGTGCCAGCGTCTCCTCGAATTCGGTCTGCGTGGTGACGCGGTAGGAGAATTTGCTGCTGCGCGGAAACACCTGCGGCACGATGCGCGAACCCCGCACAGCCTCCGGGTCCAGGCACATGACAACCAGGCCCTCGGGCGATTCTTCGAGTGGAATCCAGCCCTGCTCTTCGACAAAGTCGCGCTTGAGCGGGCCCTGCAGGGCCTCGATGCGGACGCGGCCCTTGTTCATCGGCTCATAGGGCACGCCAAAGAATTTTGCGAGCGACGGGCCGATCTGGGCTGGCCGGATCTGGAAGCTCGCCATCAACATGTGCTCGACCGACTTGGCTTCCTCACGCGCCTGCTGGATGCACTGCGCCAGTTCGGCGGGCGTCAGCACGCCTGCGGAGACCAGGCCGTCGTATTTGGTCGCGCGGCGCCGTTGGCCGTCCTCGGCCTTTTGCATGCGCTGGCGGATGGCGGTGGCGAGCGTCTTGCAAAGCTGCGTCGCGCCTTCGATTTCCAGCTCGCCGAAAGGCTCGTCGCTTTTGTTGTTGATGACCTGGAGCACGCCATGCAGCGTCTCGCCATCCAGGATCGGCACCACCAGCATCTGCTTGGTGCGATAGCCCGAGCGCTTGTCGACTTCCTTCAGGAAACTCAGCGTCGGGTGGACCCGCTTGAGCGCCTCGTCGTCATAGACGTCGATGACGTTGAGCATCTGCTTGCTGAAGGCTGCGTAACCAGCCAGGCTCTGCGCGCTGATCGGCAGCTTCAGGTCCTTGCTGGTGTTCAGGCCGGTCTTGACCTTGGAGACGATGGACGCGCGATCTTCGCTGATCGCATACAGCGTCAGCCGGTCGGCGTTGAACAGCTTGCAGATGTCCTGGCTGGCCTCCAGCATGATCTGGTCGATGTTCTCGGTCTCGTGGATCTTGGTCGTGACCTGCTGCAGCTGGCGGTAGAACAATGCCTCGAACGACACGCCCCGCTTTTCGGGCGGAAGCATCTGCGAATCGAAAAATGCCTGATCCGTGTCGCGGTGCTCGGGTTTCAGGACCGCACTCATAAATCAAACTCCTGCCCGGCCCGCAGCCAGCGGATATCGTGCGTGACGTTGGGACCGAAGGGCTGCGTCTGGTCGAACTTCTGGATCTCCGCCATGATCAGCTCGGTCTCTGCGGGCTTGGTGTGCGTGATGTAGATTGGAAATGTCTTGCCCTTGTCGATGCAGTCGAGTTCTTCGGCGAGCGACATGGGCGACAGATGAAGGCTGCGCCGCGCGAGGTCTTTCTCGCGATTGCTGAATGCGGTCTCGATCACCAGCGCCGCGACATTCATCGAATTGATGCGGCGCCAGAAGGCCGGGTTGCGTTCGGTGTCGCCGGTGAAAACCCAGCAGCCTTTGCCCGAGGTCACCGCATAACCCACCGCAGGCACCGTGTGCACCGCAGGCAGTACTTCAATGCGCTTGCCGGTGATGTCCATGGTCTGGCCGACCTGGATTTCGTGGAAGCTGATGAACGGATTGGCAATCGTGGGAATGCGGCTGAAATCGGGCCAGATGATGTTGTTGAAGATGTGCGTCTTCAAGGCGGCGATGGTGCCGGGCAAGGCGTAGATCTTCACGGGCTTGGTCAACGTCGATGCGATCGAGTCGATCATCAGCGGCAGGGCCGCCACGTGGTCCAGGTGCGAGTGCGTGAGCAACACGTGCTCGATGCCCTTCATCTCCTTGAGCGTGAGGTCGCCCACGCCAGTGCCTGCATCGACAAGCACGTCTTCGTCGATCAGGAATGACGTGGTTCGGCACTCCTTGGCGATCGCTCCGGAACAGCCTAGCACGCGCACCTTCATGTGAGCAGCATCCTCTACTTGGTTTCGAAATTGGTCGCCCCGTCCCATTCGGGATCGAAGGGCAACAATCGCATTGAGGCTACACGTTCGCTATAGAGTTCGTAAAGGTATTTTTTGGCATTCATTCTCTGCAGGTTGAGCATGAGAACGTCGCACTGGTCCCAGTCCTGCATGCGATACGCCTTCAGGAACGTGGCCCAGGTCTTGAGTTCTTCCTGTGTGCCTTTTTCGATTCGCTCGACGGGTGCCACCGGCCAGTAGATCGCGACAGCCTGCGCCTTGCCCTTGACGCGCACGAGGTCCAGTTCCTGCCATGCAAAGTCGGTGGCGAGTTTGCGCGTGCTCGAACTCACCACGATGTCCACACCGTAAACCTTGGAGAGTCCTTCCAGGCGCGAACCCAGGTTGACTGCATCACCGATCACCGTGTAGGCCCGGCGATTTTCCGAGCCCATGTTTCCCACACACATCATGCCGGTGTTCAGCCCGATACCGACGCCGATTTCGGGGATGCCCTTGGCGCGGTGCTCCTCGTTCATCTTACGAACGGCGTTGGCCATTTCAAGCGAAGTCTTGGCGGCCAGATGCGCGTGATTGGGCAAGTCGAGCGGGGCGCCCCAGAAAGCCATGACACAGTCGCCCATGTATTTGTCGATCGTGCCGCGGTTCATGCTGATGATGTCAGTCAGCCGGTCGAACACGCTATTGAGCAACTCCTGCAGCTTGACCGGCTCCATGGTCTCGGACATCTTCGTGAAGCCGCGCATGTCGCAAAACATCACCGTCAGTTCCTTGTTGGTCGCCTTCATGCTGAAGTTGGCGGCCCCCTGCTTGACCATCTCATCGACCAGTTCGGGAGGAACGTAAGTGCCAAACACATTCGCAAGCTCGCGCTTGCTGCGGCTTTCCACAAAATAACCATAGCCCATGTTGAGCGCGAACGCGGTGATGGCCATGACCAGCGCCGCGGCCAGTGGCAGCACCAGCATGCCCCCGAGGTAAGCCCAGAAATTCGCTGCGACGATCGCCGCGATCACGATCAGGCTCAGGAGCACCGCGCGCATCGCGGACAGCAGCGGCAGTGCAAAAGCCAGTGTCAGTCCGGCGATCACCAGGATGGCGACGTCGTAGCCCAGTGCCCAGTCGGGCTTGACCGGGATGCGGTCATCGAGCAGGCCCGATATGAGGTTGGCGTGAGTCTCGACCCCGGCGTACGCCTCACCGACAGGCGTCACCCGCAGATCGAGCAGGCCCGGCGCCGTGGTGCCCACCAGGATGATCTTGCCCTTGAGGCTGCCTTCCGGCAGGCGTTTGGCGATGACATCGGCGGCCGAGACATATTTGAACGATCCGCCCTTGACGCCACCCGGTCCGCGAAAAGGAACCAGGGTTGTGACGCCCTCGGCCACCGGGATCGACATCGACTTGTTGCCCAGCCTCAGCTTCACCGAATCCAGCCCCTGGTAGCCCCGGGCAAGATAGCGGTCGGTGGGAAAAACCGGTTCGACCTGCGGCATGCCCGCCAGCATGCGAAACATCGCCAGCGCCAGCGATTCGTAGTACTGGTCCTTGTGCTCGGCCAGCAGCGGGACCGAGCGCACCACGCCGTCGGTGTCGAGCAGTGGATTGAAGAAGCCTGCCACCGGCGCCGCCTTCGCGACCTGTTCGATGTTGGAGCCGAAGCCGTCCCAGCTGGTGAACTTGATCGGCCTTCCGTGCAGCGCCTCCTTGCTCATGACCGGCGCTGGCAGCACACCCGATGTGCGCCCATCGCGGTCGCTCGTGAGGTAGTAGCCCATCACCACGGGCCGCTTCTCGAGTGAGCGCGCAAACATGGAGTCGTAGTCGAGCGAGCCCTGCAGCTCGTTCAACTTGTCGGTGAACCCGGTCTGGTCCTTCAACTCGCCCTGGGCGAGCTGGCGCAGGCGCTTGAGGCCCGAGCTGTCATCGGGCTCGGCAAACACGATGTCGAATCCCGTGAGCGCCACCTTCTGCCGGTCAAACAACTCGTCGGTCATTTGGGCCAGGCGATTGCGGCTCCAGGGCCAGCGGCCGACTTCCGCGAGGCTCTTCTCGTCGATATCGACGATGACGATGCGGTCATCGAGCGTACGCGGCATGGTTGCACGCAAGCGACCGTCATAGATGATGTCATCGAGCCGCTGGAGCACGTTGAGCGGGACAACGCCCATGGCGTGCAGCAACGCAAACACCAGCGGAATCAGAGTGACCGCGATGCGTGACCAGTGTTTGGCTAGCAGCCCCATAAACGCCCCAGTCGTGGCTTGTGGTGATGTGGGCGCAAGCCCGCCATCAGGATCAGGCCTGGACGAACTGCATCTGCGTGCCGGCCAGCTCGAGCAGGTCGCCGTTCTTCAGGGTGACCGGATCAGCGCCGATGGCCGAGCCGTTGATCGTGGGCTTGTTGGTGCCCTCGACGTGCGCGACGACGAATCCATGGGGGCGTTTGGTAATTGCCGCAACAGCGACCCCAGGCTTGCCGATGGTGGTGACGACTTTGACCAGCGGTACTTCCCGACCTGCTGCGGCGCCCGAGAGCACCTTGATGGTTGCGTTGAGGGCCGCACTGCTGGCTCCCAGGTCTGCTGCGGCCGCGGCGGGCACGGCACCGGCAACCGGCCTCGGGGCGACCGGCGGCATGACCGAGCCGGCCTTGAGGATCATCGTCTTTTCGAAGGTTGGGCCTGCGACCTCATTGACGTACTTGATCTTGTACTTGCCAATCTCCACCGTGTCGCTGTTTTGCAGCAGCTGCTTTTTGACAGCTTTTCCGTTCACGTAGGTGCCGTTGGTGCTGTTGAGGTCTTCAAGATAGACCTCATTGCCCGTCATCTGCAGAACCGCATGCTCTCCGCTCACCGCCAGGTTGTCGATCACGATGTCGTTGTATGGCCGGCGCCCCAGGGTCGTCCGGTCTTTTGTCAACTGCACTTCCTTGATGACAACACCGTCGATCGAGACGATCATTTTCGGCATGGCCCGCTCCTGTCTAAATAACTCGTTTTCGGCAAACTACTACCAAAGACTATTTTCCCAGCATTCTGGAAATCAAGCCGCGTTTTTTCGTGTCCGTGCCCGCCTGGGCCACAAGCACAGAGATGTTGTCCCGGCCTCCGTTGGCGTTTGCCGCATCGACCAGCTGCACTACTTTTTGTTCCAGCGTTGCGTCGGTCCCCAGTATCTTGGCGATTCCCCCATCATCCACCATGTCTGACAAACCATCCGAGCACATGAGGTAGATATCACCCGGATCGACCCTGTGTTCGTTGACTTCCAGCAACACTGCGTCTTCCACGCCCAGGGCGCGAGTGACCAGGTTCTTGTTGCTGGAGGTGGCAGCCTGCTCCGGCGTGATGAGCCCCGCGTCCATCTGCTCCTGGAGCAGCGAGTGGTCCCTGGTGATCTGGGCGAATTCGCCACCGCGCAACCGGTAGCAGCGTGAATCACCGATGTGACCCAGGAGCAGCTTGCCTTCCTGGAACACACCCACGACCAGCGTTGTACCCATGCCGCTGTATTGCGGGTTTGAGTTGGCGGCATTGAAGATGGAGCGATTGGCATTGTCAACGCAGATCTCCATCGCCCGGCGCACTTCACGCACGTTGGCGTGACGCCCGGCCTGGGACAACCAGCGCCCCAGTTCGGACTTGATGAAGGTGGTTGCCATGCCGCTGGCGATTTCGCCGGCGTTGTAGCCCCCCATGCCATCGGCAAGCACGGCGAGACGCGTGGGCTCGTCAAAAGTGACGGAGTCCTCGTTGTTCTCGCGCGCGAGCCCGGGGTCGGTGCGAATGCAAAACTCGTAATTCATAAGGTCCGGGTCAAGCCTCAAATGCCATTGCCGCCCCCTGAATCAGGGCCGCGCCCAGGCGGTCGCTGAAAGATGTCGGTCTTGATGAAATCTGGATCACCGCCACCTGCTGTGTGGCCCGCATCATAGCCGGGCGGCTTGGCCGCAGGCGCAGGAACATTGATAACGGTCGCATCGAAATCGGGCTTGCCGGCGGGCGCTTCGGGTGCCGCCGCGGCTGGCGTGCTCGCAGCGCCCATGATGACCGTCTTGTCGGCTTCTGCGGTCGCAGCAGCGGGAGCGGGGGCATTGGATACACGGGCACGGGCCGCATTGACCTCGTCGTCCGATCGCAACACGACGCCCTTGGCCATGGCGTTCACCGCGGAGGTACTGACTCCCAGAATCTCCGCCTGGGCTGAGCGAAGATCGGCCGCGAAAGCATCGCCGTCCTGGTAGCGCGTCTCGGGCCGCTTGGACAACGCCAGCGCCACCACGTTGGCCAGCTTTTCGGGAATGTCCTTGCGCACGATCCGGATGTCCGGCGCTTCTTCGTTGGCGATCTTGTACATGAGCTCTGCCATCGAATCACCGCGAAACGGCAGCACGCCCGTGAGCATCTGGAACAGCATCACGCCCAGCGAATAGAGGTCGGACCGGCCGTCGACTTTCTTGCCGGCAATCTGCTCGGGCGACATGAAACTGGGCGTGCCCAGCACCAGGCCGGTCTTGGTCTTGCTCGAATCCGTGATGCGTGCAATGCCGAAGTCGGTCACCTTGACGGTGTCGCTTTCCATCTCGTACATGATGTTGGCCGGCTTGATGTCGCGGTGAACCACGTTCTGGCGATGCGCATAGGCGAGCGCCTCGGCGACCCTTGCAACAATCGACAGCACGCGCGGCATCTCAAGCAACTGGCCGTCCTTGCACTGGTCGACCAGGTCCTTGCCCTTGAGGAACTCCATGGCGATGTACGCCAGGTCGTGCTCCTCACCCGCATCGAAGATGGTCACGATGTTCTGGTGCTGCAGCCGCCCCGCCGTTTCGGCCTCGCGGAAGAAGCGCTCGCGGGCATCCGCCAGTTCGTCGCCCTCGAACTCCTGCGACAGCGCCATCGTCTTGATCGCCACCACGCGGCCGATCTTGGGGTCTTTGCCCAGGTAGACGACACCCATCGCGCCCTTGCCCAGTTCCTTTTCGACCTGATAGCGCCCCAGCATCGGCTTTTCGACCGCGCCGCCATCGAGCAGCATGGTGCCGCCAGGATGCGCGCCACCGCCGCCCAGCATCACGGTTTCGGACAGGTTCTTCGCGCGATTGAGCTTGGACTCCAGGTCCTTGAACTTCTTGTCGAACGCGTACATGTGTTCATACACCGCCTGCGCCTTGTTGAACTGGCGCTTGCGCTCGAAGTCGAGGGCAAGGTTGTACAGATTCTCCATCACCGAATCGCCCATCGGCACACGGCGAAAGCGGTCGAAGGCAGCGTCGAGCTGACCCTGTCCCTGCAAGGCCAGGCCCATCATGCGGTTGGTCTCTGCCGATTCGTCGTCGGACTTGAGCTTGCCGGCCTCTGTGACCAGGAACCGCTTGGTGGTCAGCGCCAGATGCCCGATCACCAGCAGCATCGCCGGGAACATGAACTTCATCCAGAGCGATGCGGTGGACAGCATCACGTATTCACTGACGAGAAGCGCCAGGAAGATGACGGTCGTCACGATGGCGCCGAGCCCCGCGCTCAAGCGGGGCAACAAGCCGATGAGGTAGCCCGCAACCAGCAGGAAAATGCCCAGCGCCGCCCAGGTCGTCCAGCCCGGCTGGGTGATGAAGTGTTCGCCCAGGATGCTGGAGGTGATGTGCGCCATCATCTCCGCTGGTGACAG
This sequence comes from Caenimonas sp. SL110, assembly GCF_001044395.1. Classification (GTDB taxonomy): domain Bacteria; phylum Pseudomonadota; class Gammaproteobacteria; order Burkholderiales; family Burkholderiaceae_C; genus Ramlibacter. The sequence continues at coordinate 60,172 of NZ_JANU01000027.1, read as the reverse complement.
GCCCGCGTAGCCGGGTGTTGCGAACTGGGAGCCGACGCCTGCCGCCGTTGCGCCGATCAGCACGATCTTGTCGGCGTACTTGCTTGCAGGGATCTTGCCCGAGAGAACGTCGTAGAACGAATCCACCGGGAACGCAGGCTTGCCGTCACGGCCCTTGTAGAACTGCGGCAGCATCCGTGCGTTCTCATCGGTCTTGATGCGCAGCTTGCCCAGCTGGACCGACTCACCCGCATTGAGCTTGATGTCGGCCGGCGTCAGGTTCAGGCTGCGCGCCGCCGCCAGCAATGCCATCGAGGGCACGGCCTGTCCGTAAAAATTCACCAGCAACGGATCGTCTCGCACCGAACCATCGACGTCGCGCAACTGGTTCAGGTGGCCGATACCGGCGGCCGCATTGCCCAGCACTTCCAGCGGGTACTGGCCCCGAATCGCCGGCACCGAGAATCCATTGGTTTCGCGCACCGTGCTCTTCGCAACGAACTGGGGCAGCGGCTTGTCGGGCTTGCCTTGCGGATCGCCCAGTTCATAGACAGAAGGCAGCAGTACGCTGCCGGCACTCGTCATGGATGCGGCCAGCAACGCATCGGTGTCGAGCGCCTTCTCGGCTTCAGCGATTGTTTTGGACAACTGTTCGGCAACGCCGCCCTGGCCTTCGGGGACAGGTCCCAGCGTTTCCTTGAGCTTGCGGATGTAAGTGATGCCCCGGTCGGTCTGCGGCTCGAAGAAGAAGGTGGTGTGCACGATCGTCTTGGCCTTGGCCGCTGCCAGCTTGCCGATCATTTCGGCGTGCACATCGCGCGGCCACGGCCAGCGTCCGATGTTGGCAATGCTTTGGTCGTCGATGGCGATGACAGCGATGCGATCCGAGGGCTGGCGACTGCTGCTGGTGACGCCGAAATCGTAGAAACGCCGCTCCAGGGTGCCGATGAAGTCAGTCGTCTGATTGAGGATGACGACCGCCACGACGATCAAAACGGCCACGAACCAGTCCGCACGCCAGAACTGGCCCCGCTTAGCCGATTTAGAAGTACTCAATGCCTGCCCCTCGTCAGACGACCATTCGAACTCGGGAACGCATAAGCGCTGCCCATCCGGCACGCCCGTGGGGGTGCAGGTCCGGTGGACGTTAACAGAGGGCACTGCGCGGGACAAGGGGCTTTGTCACGCGCGTACTACGATTTGTTGCAAATGCGCAAAGCGGCTACTGGAGCCGCTTTGCAGGGGGTAGGCGCGATCGCCCACCGTGTCTGGGTCAATGCGCGTTCTTGGACCGCATCGCCTGGAGGCCTTTGCCCAACCCGACCACGAACGCCGCACCCGCTGCTGCAGCCACGTAGTGAGCCCAGGGGTTGGCGGCGACAAAATCCTTGAGCACCGCATCGCTGACCATGGTTTCTCCACCGACCCAGCCGATCAGGGCGGCGCCCAGCACGACGATGATCGGGAAGCGCTCCATGAGCTTGATCATGAGCGTGCTGCCAAAGATCACGAGTGGGATGCTGATCGCCAGACCCAGGATCAGCAGGGTATTGCTGCCCTTCGCTGCGGCCGCCACGGCGATCACGTTGTCGAGGCTCATGACCAGGTCGGCGATCAGGATGGTGCGAATCGCAGCGCCCAGGCTGCCATGCTCCTTGGACTCTCCCTCGTCTTCTTCCTCGTCGCCCAGCAGCTGCACGCCGATGTACAGGAGCAGCACTCCACCGATCAGTTGCAGGTAAGGCAGCGCCAGCAATTGCACCGCGACCACCGTGAGGGCGATACGCATGACGACGGCGGCGCCGGAACCCCACAGCACGGCCAGGCGCTGCTGGTGCGGCGGCAAGGCGCGCGCGGCGAGCGCAATGACCACGGCGTTGTCGCCTGACAGGATGATGTTGATCCAGATGATCTTGACCAGCCCGATCCAGAAATCGGGGTTCTGCAGCATTTCCATGTAAATCTCCAGCTGTTATATGTTGTTCTGACTGTCCGGCTGGCACCGGTGCCCGGGCATCGTCTTACGTTTCGCGCAAAACGCTCTTGACGGTCGTCAAGATTCGCGCAATCACGAAAATCAGCGACGGACGAAAAAAAAGCGCCCGGGCAAGGAGCGCTTCTCGGTGCGGCAGTTTAGCCGCCGCGACGCCGGCAAGGCGTGCGTAATTCCGCTTAGGCTGCGGCGGGTGCTACAGCAGCGCCTTGAGCAACTTGGCCATTTCGGACGGGTTGCGCGTGACCTTGAAGCCGCAGGCTTCCATGATTTCAAGCTTGGCGTCGGCCGTGTCGGCACCGCCGGAGATCAGGGCGCCCGCGTGGCCCATGCGCTTGCCGGCCGGAGCCGTCACGCCGGCAATGAAGCCGACGATTGGCTTTTTCATGTTGTCCTTGCACCAGCGTGCGGCGTCGGCCTCATCGGGCCCGCCGATCTCGCCGATCATGATGACGGCATCGGTGTCCGGATCGTCATTGAAGGCCTGCATCACATCGATGTGCTTCAGGCCGTTGATCGGGTCACCACCAATGCCCACAGCCGACGACTGGCCCAGGCCGATCTCGGTGAGTTGGGCGACAGCTTCGTAAGTCAGCGTGCCGGATCGGCTCACGACACCGATGCGGCCCTTGCGATGGATGTGGCCGGGCATGATGCCGATCTTGATTTCGTCGGGCGTGATGAGACCAGGGCAGTTGGGGCCGAGGAGCAGCGTCTTCTTGCCGGTGGCCGCTTCGCGGACCTTCATCTTGCTGCGCACTTCGAGCATGTCGCGCACCGGGATGCCCTCGGTGATGCAGATGGCCATGTCGAGTTCGGCTTCCACGGCTTCCCAGATTGCGGCGGCAGCGCCCGCTGGCGGCACGTAGATCACGGAGACATTGGCGCCGGTCTCGGACTTGGCTTCCTTCACCGATGCATAGATCGGGATATTGAAGATCGACTCACCGGCCTTCTTGGGATTGACGCCTGCAACGAAGCAGTTCTTTCCGTTGGCGTATTCCTGGCACTTCTCAGTGTGGAACTGGCCGGTCTTGCCGGTGATGCCCTGCGTGATGACGCGCGTATCTTTGTTGATGTAGATCGACATATCGGTTCCTATGCAGCGTTCACTGCGGCAACAACTTTCTGTGCCGCCTCTGCCATGGTGTCTGCGCTGATGATGGGCAGGCCGCTTTCGGCCAGCATCTTCTTGCCCAGCTCTTCATTGGTGCCCTTCATGCGCACAACGAGCGGGACCGAGAGGTTCACGGCCTTGCAAGCGGTGATGACACCGGTCGCGATGGTGTCGCACTTCATGATGCCGCCGAAGATGTTGACCAGGATGGCCTTGACCTTCTTGTTCTTCAGCATGATCTTGAAGGCTTCGGTCACCTTCTCCGGCGTTGCGCCGCCGCCCACGTCCAGGAAGTTCGCCGGCTCCGCGCCGAAGAGCTTGATGGTGTCCATGGTGGCCATGGCCAGGCCTGCGCCGTTGACCAGGCAGCCGATGTTGCCGTCGAGCGAGATGTACGCAAGGTCGAATTTGCTGGCTTCGACTTCGGCGGGATCTTCCTCGTCGAGGTCGCGCAGCGCGACGATTTCGGGATGCCGGAAGAGTGCGTTGGCGTCGAAGTTGAACTTCGCGTCGAGCGCCTTGATGTTGCCATTGCCTTCGAGGATCAACGGGTTGATCTCGACAAGGCTGGCGTCGGTGTCCATGTACACCTTGTAGAGCTTCTTGAAGACATCGGTTGCCTGGGCGGTCGAAGCCGCCGGGACGCCGATGCCACCGGCCAGCTCAGTGGCCTGCGCATCGGTCAGGCCCACGGCCGGATCGACAAACACCTTGATGATTTTTTCGGGCGTGGCGTGCGCCACTTCCTCGATGTCCATGCCGCCTTCGCTGGAGGCCATGAACGCAACCTTTTGCGTTGCACGGTCGGTCACGGCGGAAACGTAGTATTCCTTCTTGATGTCGGCGCCTTCCTCGATCAGCAGGCGCCGGACCTTCTGGCCTTCGGGCCCGGTCTGGTGCGTCTTGAGCTGCATGCCCAGGATTTCGCCGGCCAGGCTCTTGACCTCATCGATGGAGCGGGCGAGCTTCACGCCACCGCCCTTGCCGCGGCCACCCGCGTGGATCTGGGCCTTGACCACCCAGATGGAGCCGCCGAGTTTCTGCGCCGCCTCCACTGCTTCCTGAACGGTATATGCCGGGATGCCGCGAGGCACTGGCACTCCGAAGTTGCGCAAGATGTCCTTGCCTTGGTACTCGTGGATCTTCATGAGTTGTCTCTCGAGGAACGGGGTAGAAATGTCACCGGCGGCAGGCGGTTGAGCCCACGGGGAACAGCCGCCAACTGTATCATGCTGCAACGCACCAACTTTTCGTTCTGCCTTACAGTGGTGCGGGTAGTTTGCACAGGAAACCGAGATGCCAAAAGTCTTCATCGATGGCGAGGCCGGCACAACCGGCCTGCAAATCCGCGAGCGGCTCGAAAAGATGCCGCAGATCGAGCTCGTGAGCATTGCGCCCGAGCTGCGCAAGGACCCGAACGCCAAGCGAGAGCTGATGGCGGGCGTGGACCTGGTGATCCTGTGCCTTCACGACGACGCTGCACGTGAGTCGGTCGCCATGGTCGATGACATCGAGCGCACGCAGGGCAGCGGCCCGCGAGTCATTGATGCATCCACGGCGCATCGCACGGCCGATGGCTGGGTCTTCGGGTTTCCCGAGCTGGCCGCGGGTCAGCGAAACGCTGTTGCCAGCGCAAGGCGCGTGAGCAATCCCGGCTGCTATTCGACCGGCGCGATCGCGCTCCTGCGCCCGCTCGTCGATGCCGGCATCCTGCCAAAGGATTACCCGGTCGTCTTGCCTGCGGTCAGCGGCTATTCGGGCGGCGGACGCAGCATGATCGAAGCACATGAAGGCGGCACCGCGCCGCTCTTCGAGGTGTACGGCCTGGGCATGAAACACAAGCATCTGCCCGAGATCGTGAAGTACACGGGTCTCACGCGGCGGCCGATCTTCATTCCGGCCGTCGGCAACTTCAAGCAGGGCATGCTCGTCGAACTGCCGTTGCACCTGGACACGCTGCCGGGTCAACCGAAGATTGCCGACCTGCACGCTGCCCTTGCAAAGCACTACGCAGGCAGCGAATGGGTGACGGTCGAGCCGCCCACCGAAGGCGGCAAGATCGAGGCGATGGCGCTCAATGACACCAACAAGATGGAATTGCGGGTGTTCGGCAATGACGACTTCAGGCAGGCGGTGCTGATCGCGCGGCTGGACAATCTCGGCAAGGGCGCCAGCGGCGCGGCCGTGCAGAACCTGAAGTTGATGCTGGGAATTTAAACGGCGAGCCGCGTCAGCGCGGCCCTGACGTTCTGGATGACGCGGTGCCACTTGCTGCGCTCGTCCTGCCTGAACAGGCGCGCCGTCGGATACCAGGGGCTGTCGCCGCGCTCCAGCATCCAGCGCCAGTCCGGCACGTCCGACAGCATCAGGATCAGGGGCTTGCCGAGCGCGCCCGCAAGATGCGCCACGCTGGTGTCCACACTCACGATCACGTCCATGCAGTCCGCCAGCGCGGCCGTGTCGTCGAACGTGCGCAGCTCACCCGAAAAGTCCAGAATTCCGCTGGCCGTCAATGCTCCACGGTCGGCGTCCCGCACTTCTTTTTGCAGGCTCACGAGCTGGTTGCCGGGAGGAAGTGCAGGCAACAGGGTCGAAAGGGACATGGATCGATTTGCATCGTTCCTGTGCAGCGTTCCTCCCGACCAGACCAGGCCGATGCGCAGGCCGTGACGTCGGCCAAGGCGTGTGTCCCACAGCTCACGCTTGACCGCATCGCTGCGCAAATATTGAAGGGGGGCGGCAATCGCCTGCATCGTCATCTGCCACACCGCTGGCACGCTCATCATCGGGCAATGAAAGTCGAAAGGCGGCAATGCGCGTTCGTCGGCAAAGACCTCGCATCCGGGCATGCGCGAGCAGAGGTCCCTGAGCGACTCGGGTACCAGCAACAGGACACGCGCACCCCTGGCGGCGAGCAGCGGCGCAAACCGGACAAACTGGATGGTGTCGCCCAATCCCTGTTCGGCGTGTAGCAGCAGGCTCTTGCCGCGAAGGTCTTCGCCGCGCCATGCCGGATGCGTTGACATGAACGAGGGGCGCGCATGTGCAAGCACCGTCGCCTGCCAGCGCCACTCGAATTCCGGCCAGCCTTCCTCAAGGCGGCCCAGGGTCAGGAGCGCGAGCCCCCGGTTCCAGTGCATTCCCGCATGTTGCGGATCAACGGCAAGGCCGTGCCTCAGTAACGAAAGCCCTTCGTCGAACCCGCCAAGCCGCAGGCAGGCAGCACTGGCGTGATCGAGGGCGTCGATCGAATCGGGTTGGCTTGCCAACACCTGGGAAGCAGCGGCAAGCGCCTCTTCGTTTCGTCCCAATTCCAGCAGCACGGCCGCACGGCCCTGCAAGGCGTCGAAGTCCCCCGGCACGACTGCCAGCCATCGGTCCAGATGGTCCAGTGCCTGCACATGACGCCCCATCATGTACAGCGCACGCGATGCGCCCTGCAATGCGCCGGCATGTGCGGGGTCGATGACCAGCGCAGCTTCGAAATGGACGAGGGCCGCTTCAGGCTGCCCGGAGTCAATCTGTCCCAGCAGGAAGTGCGCGTCGGTCAGCGCGCCATCGAGCGTCAGTGCGCGGCGCAGACATTGGCTCGCTCGCTCGACCTCGCCCATGACCAGTCGGCCATAGCCCTGATTGAGCCATGCCAGCGAATCGGTGGGGTCGTTGTTGCAGGCCCTCTCATAGCACTGCGTCGCCTCTGCGATCCTGCCCTCTGCAAGCAGTGCGTTGCCCTGGCTGCGCAGGCCCGCGTTGGTTTCGGTGTTGGTGTGTGTGCCCAAGGTCCGCCGATTATCCCGATTCAAACCCTGCGCCGGAGACCACGCGCCTGACCACTTCGCCGCTGAATCCGCGTGCGACAAGAAACCGCGCCTGCTTCGCGCGCTGCGCTGCGTCGCTGGCCTGCTCGCCAAACCTGCGCGCCCAAACCTCCCGCGCTCGCGCCAGTTCAGTCGCCTTCAGGCTTTCAAGCGCACTGCTGACCAGTTCATCGTCCAGGCCCTTGGCCTGCAGCTCCTGCCGGATGCGCATCGCACCGAGCTTGCCCGCACGGCGATGAAGCACTGAATCAGCAACGCGCTGTTCGTTGATGAAATCCTTCGCCTGCAGCTCATCGAGGATGCGCTTGAGCTGACCCGGCTCTGCCTCGTGCTCGGCCAGCTTGCGCTCGAGTTCGGCGCGCGAATGCTCGCGGCCGCTGAGCAGGCGCAGGGCGCGCCCCTTCAGGGAAAGCGGCGGCCGCTGCATCACTCGCGCTTCCTCAGGCTATGGAGGCAATCACTCAGCGGTGACGTCTGCCGGCAGCAAGGGGATGCCCAGCGAGTCACGCACCTTGTTCTCGATTTCGCGCGCCAGCACCGGGTTTTCGCGCAGGAATTCACGGGCGTTGTCGCGGCCCTGGCCGATCTTTTCTCCCGCATAGGCGTACCACGCGCCGGACTTTTCAAGCACACGCGCCGTCACGCCCATGTCGATGATTTCGCCGTGGCGGCTGATACCTTCGCCAAAGAGGATATCGAACTCGGCCGTCTTGAATGGAGACGCCACCTTGTTCTTGACCACCTTGACCTTGGTCTCGTTGCCGATGGCTTCCTCGCCCTTCTTGATCGTGCCGGTACGACGGATGTCCAGTCGCACCGATGCGTAGAACTTCAGCGCATTGCCGCCAGTGGTGGTTTCGGGGCTGCCGAACATCACGCCGATCTTCATGCGGATCTGGTTGATGAAGATGACCATGCAGTTGGTCTTCTTGATGGTGGCTGTGAGCTTGCGAAGCGCCTGGCTCATCAGGCGGGCCTGCAGGCCGGGCAGCGAGTCGCCCATCTCGCCTTCGATTTCGGCGCGCGGGGTGAGTGCGGCGACCGAGTCGATCACGATCAGGTCCACCGCGCCGGAGCGCACCAGGCTATCCACGATTTCCAATGCCTGCTCGCCGGTGTCCGGCTGGCTGATCAGCAGGTCCGACAGGTTCACGCCCAGCTTCTGCGCGTATTGCACATCAAGGGCGTGCTCTGCATCGACGAAAGCGCAGGTGCCGGCCTGCCGCTGCATCTCGGCGATCACCTGCAGCGTGAGCGTGGTCTTGCCCGACGATTCCGGGCCGTAGATTTCAATCACGCGGCCGCGCGGCAGGCCGCCCACGCCCAAGGCGATATCGAGGCCGAGCGAACCGGTGGAGACAACCTGGATGTCTTCCAGCTTCTCGCCTTCGCCCAGCCGCATGATGGTGCCCTTGCCGAACTGCTTTTCGATCTGGGCCAGCGCCGCCTGGAGAGCCTTGCTCTTTTCGGTGTCTGCGCCTGCGATCCGGGTTCCTTTGACTTGGGCATCCATTTTGGAAATCTCCTTGGTTTTCAACGGTTTAGCTATCGGTTAGGTGTCAATCTGATCCAGTGTTTTTACAAACAGGCTGGATGCCTGACCAGTAATGTAGCGCGCGGTTGAAATAAGTAAACGCCTTTTTTTGTCAGTTTGCCTTACGATAAAACAATGGCTGAACTACCCGAACCCGGCGACGCCTGGCGCCTCACCCATCTGGGCCGCCTGCTGGGCCACGCCATGCGCCGGTTCGACGAACGCGTGCTGGCCCTGATGGCGCAAGCGGTGGATGTGCCGCTCGCCTTGTCCAACCTGGCCGCGCGCCAGCAAGTCAGCGCAGCGCACATCCACATCACGCGCCATCTCTCGCTGGATGGATCGCGCCTGACGGACCTGGCAGCGCGGGCGGGCATGACCAAGCAGGCGATGGGCGACCTGGTGGACCAGTGCGAGGCGTGGGGACTCGTGCTGCGAGAGAGCGACCCCAACGACACCCGTGCGCGACTGGTGAAATTCACGCCGACCGGCCTGTCATGGCTCGAAGGTTTCCGCAGTGCGGTGAAGCTGGCCGAAGACGAATTTCGCAGCGAGGTCGGCAAGGACGTGGCCACCGTCGTGCTCATCGGGCTGGAGGCCTATGCCGGCTCCTGGGGCGCTGACATGCCCAGGCAGCCCCGGCAATCCCGAAGCCTAAAATGATTTCAAACACGAGGAGACAGCCATGCGGATTCTCATCGCCGAGGACGACCAGGTGTTGGCCGACGGCTTGCTGCGATCCCTGCGCGCATCGGGTGCGGCGGTCGACCACGTCGCCAGCGGCACCGAGGCCGATGCGGCCCTGATGACCAACAACGAGTTCGACCTGTTGATCCTCGATCTGGGCTTGCCCAAGATGCACGGCCTGGAAGTGCTGCGCAAGTTGCGGGGACGCGGCTCTTCGCTGCCGGTTCTCATCCTCACGGCCGCAGACGCCATCGAGGAACGCGTCAAGGGCCTGGACTACGGCGCCGACGACTACATGGCCAAGCCGTTCAGCCTGCAGGAACTCGAAGCGCGTGTGCGCGCCCTCACGCGCCGCGGCATGGGCGGCGCGAGCAGCACCATCAAGCACGGCCCGCTCGTCTATGACCAGGCGGGTCGCGTGGCGACCATCGACGGCAAGATGGTCGAACTGTCCGCGCGCGAACTGGGCCTGCTCGAAGTGCTTCTCCAGCGTGCAGGCCGCCTCGTCAGCAAGGACCAGCTGGTCGAGCGCCTGTGTGAATGGGGCGAGGAAGTGAGCAACAACGCGATCGAGGTCTACATCCACCGGCTTCGCAAGAAGATCGAAAAGGGACCGATCCGCATTGCCACCGTGCGCGGCCTGGGCTACTGCCTGGAGAAGATTCCGGCTTGAAAATATTCAAACGTGAGCAGCGCTCCCTGTTCGGGGAAATCCTCGACTGGATGCTCACGCCCCTGCTGCTGCTGTGGCCGGTGAGCCTGGCGCTCACCTGGCTCGTCGCGCAGAGCATTGCCGGCAAGCCGTTCGACCGCGCGCTCGAATACAACGTGCAGGCACTCGCGCAGCTCATCACCGTGAATAACCAGCGGGTCACTTTCAACCTGCCCCAGCCCGCACGGGAGATTCTTCGCGCCGACGACTCCGACCTTGTGTACTACCAGGTGCTGGGGCCGCACAGCGAATTTCTCTCGGGCGAGCGCGATTTTCCTCAACCGCCGGAAGACGAAACGCCCAAGCCCGGCGAGGTGCGACTGCGCGATGCCGAGATGCGCGGCCACGAGGTGCGCGTGGCCTACACCTGGGTGAACCTCGACATCCCGGGCGCGCAATCGTCGCTGGTGCAGGTGGCCGAAACACGCGAGAAGCGATCCGTGCTGGCCACGGAAATCATCAAGGGCGTGATGCTGCCGCAGTTCGTGATCCTGCCGCTGGCGGTGTTGCTGGTGTGGCTTGCGCTCGTGCGCGGCATCAAGCCGCTGTCGCAGCTGGAAGAACGCATCCGCGCGCGCAAGCCTGACGACCTGTCACCGCTCGATGACAAGGCGGTGCCGCTCGAAGTCGCGCCGCTCGTCTCGTCGGTCAATGACCTGCTCACGCGGCTGAAGGATTCGATCGCCACGCAAAAGCGATTCCTGGCCGACGCTGCGCATCAGCTCAAGACGCCGCTGGCCGGATTGCGCATGCAGGCAGATCTCGCGCAACGCGAGGGCTTCAACGCTGAAGAGCTCAAGCAGTCGCTCAAGCAGATCGGGCGATCCAGCATCCGCGCCACCCACACGGTCAATCAACTGCTGGCCCTGGCACGCGCTGAAAGCAGCGGGCAGACGATCGCGTTCCAGCCCTGCGACATGGCGCAGATCACGATGGAAGCCGTGCAGGACACCGTGCCCCGCGCCATGGATAAAAAGCTGGACCTGGGCTACGACGGCGCGCAGCCCGGCGATGCCGGCGTGCAGCTGGAAGGCAATCCGACGCTGCTCAAGGAAATGGTGCGCAACCTGCTGGACAACGCTGTGGGCTACACACCGTCGAGCATCGAACACCCGGGCGTGATCACAGCGCGCGTCCTGCCCAATCCGTCAGCAGGCGTGCTGGTGCTGGAGGTTGAAGATTCCGGGCCCGGCATTCCACCGGGAGAGCGCGAACTCGTGTTTCAGCCGTTCTACCGCGCACTCGGCACGAACGTGGATGGCTCGGGACTCGGCCTGCCCATCGTGCGAGAGATTGCGCGCCAGCACGGCGCCGAAATCACGCTGGAAGATGCCCATCCCGGACACACGCCGCCGGGGATTCGCGTGGTCGTGCGCTTCGTTTTGACCGATCCGCCGACAGCCGCTGAATTCCGCGAGTCTCAGGCCGCCGGCTTGTAGACGTTCAACTGCAGGCGCTCGCGCTCGACCGCGCGCGCCACCGGTGGATGCAGTGCCACTCGCTGCACATGCGCCCACAGCGCGGGGAAACTCACTGGATCGTGTCCCGCGAAACCGCCCCAACGCAGCAGCGTCAAGGCATAGGCATCGACCGGGCCGAATGAATCGCCCACCAGCCACTGGCGCCCCGCAGCCGAAGCAGCTTGCGCCATCGCTTCGATCTGCGCGAGATGCTTGCCGTAGATGGGCGCATTGAAGGCCTTGATCTCGGCTTGCGCCTCGGGGCTGCCGGCGAACTTTCCGGGCATGAAGCAATGGGTAAACGTGGGATGCACCGTGTTGTTCATCCACATGAGCGTTTCGAGCGCGCGCGTCCTGGCGAGCGTCTCGCGCGGCAGCAAACCGGCTTGCGGAAAACGCCGGTCGAGGTGACTGATGATCGCCACGATCTGCGTCACGATCTCGCCGTTGTCGTCGAGCACCGGCACCTGGGCGCGTGGATTGAGGGCCAGGTACTCCGGCGTCTGGTTTTCACCCCTGTGCAGCTTGACGAGCATCGGCTCGAACGGTTCGCCGATCGCTTCGAGCAGCGTGTGCGGCACGAAACTGCAGGCGCCTGATGCGTAATAGAGCTTGATCGTCATGGTGTTTCTCCAGGGAAATGCAAAGGTTTCAGCGGCACTGGCGGAAGGTCTTCGTGCCCAGCACGTTCTTCAGGTCTTCCAGGCGGGGTCGCAGGCTGTCGTCAACGATGGGAAGCTTGAGCAGCTGGCCTCTGGTCTCGGGCCGCTCCTGGACCACCTTGGCTGTACGCACGCCACGCAGCGCCAGCGCTTCGAGTTGCTGCTGCGCCGCGGCCTGCGTCGTATGACCGCCCAGCGAAAGCCCGGGCTCCAGCGCCGGATTGCCCAGTTGCTCGAAGGAGATGCCGATGTTGCGCAACTCGGCCCGCTTCCTGGCGACATATTCGGCGTTCGCGTATTTGCCCATGTAGACGATCCATCGTCCCGGCTCGGAGGCGGGCTCCATCGCCCATGAGCCGACCGGCCACGGCTCCAGCACGGCCTTGACTGCGCCGGCTTGCGTGTCGTCGAACAGTCCAGCCTGCAGGCACTCCGCCTCGCGAGCCGGTGCTGATGCCTGCGCCTCGATGCGCCGCGCTTCATCGGTGGCAATGACTCGCACGGCCTCCGGCCGGATCTGCTGGGCAAGGCGCTGCGGCTCGGCCTGCTGCGTCGGAGCGAACCCCAGCCCCGCGAGCGCGCCCTGGGTCCAGCTGAAATAAATCGCGTTACCGAGCAGGAGAACGAGGACCAGTAATCTCAACATGGAAGGATTTGCGGCATCAGGCGGCGGGGCGTACGCTCACTTCGGAGCTGGTGACAGGGACCATGCCAGCGGCAGTATGCACCAGCAGTGCGCCGCCTTCGGTGGTGCCATGCGCCGTGCCAGCAGTGCCATCGCTCAGCACGACGGCACGATCGCGCAGCACATCGCGTGCGTCGAACCGCGCCCGGAATGCACTGAAGCCGGAATGCTCGAAGGCCTGCACCGTTCGCACCAGCGGCTCGGCGATGCGCGCGAGTGTCTGGGCGGCATCGATATCCGGAAACATTTCGCGAAGAAAGGCCGGTGCTGTGGAAAGCCCGGACGCCGGGCGCTCGGCAATATTGATGCCCACGCCAATCACGGCGTACCGGGACGGCTCGCGCCCTTCACCGGTGCTGGCGGTCTCGATCAGGATGCCGCCGAGCTTGCGCATGTCAAACCAGAGATCGTTGGGCCATTTGAGGCCGATGGCGGGGTGCAGGCTTTGCGCGAGGCTCACGCCCACTGCCAGCGAAAGACCCGACCAGTCCCTGGGAGCGAGCGGCAAGCCCAATGAAAACGTCAGCGACTCACCAGCATTGCTTTGCCATTGGCGGCCGAGCCGGCCCCGTCCAGCGGTCTGCTGCTCGGCCACCAGCAGCACGGGCTCCAGCCGGCCGGCGCGAGCACGGCGCATGAGCTCGCTGTTGGTGGAATCGACTTCGTCCAGCACGGCCACCGAAAAGCCCGGCACCAGCGGCTCCAGCGCCAGCTGCAGGGCTTGGCCGGGCCAGGGGCTCATCGAGGGCGCTTGGGTGCCAGCAAGGTGCCCCGGCACTTCTTGGCGCCGCACCAGCACGGATACTCGGCCTTGAGTTTCTTGGTGTACTTCTCGTCGATGATCAGCCCGTAGTCGTAGCTGAGCTCTTCGCCTTCCTTGATATTGCGCAGCGCCTTGATGAAGACGCGGCCGTCTTCTTCGTCGGCCTCGCAATTGGGCTTGCACGAGTGGTTGATCCAGCGCGAGGCATTACCGCCAAAGGCCGCATCGATCACCCTTTTTTCGTCGACGTGAAAATAAAAGGTATGGTTCGGGTCTTCGGGGTTGTGCGGATGGCGCTTTTGGGCCTTCTTCCAGCTGATGATTTCGCCGACGTACTCAATGATGGTTTCGCCTTCGGCTATCCGCTGGAGGGCGAAAACGCCTTTGCCATGGACGCCGGATTTGCGCACCTGGATGCGTCGGCCCGACTCCGGTTTGTTTTGCTTGTCCGCCTTTTCAGGCTTGCCGGGCTTGTCGGCCTTCGCGGGCTTGCCGCCACTTTTCGATGCTTTTTCACCCATTACGCAAAACTCTGTTAATTTGAATATGCACACACGCGCGCGCATCCGCGCGCGTAAGGAAAGACGATTGTATTGATATGGGAAAGACACTGGTAATTGCCGAGAAGCCATCGGTGGCGCAGGACATCGTTCGCGCACTCACGCCCGTGGCCGGCAAATTCGACAAGCACGACGATCACTTCGAGAGCGAGAAGTACGTCGTCACGAGTGCAGTGGGCCACCTGGTTGAAATCCAGGCGCCCGAAGAATTCGACGTGAAACGCGGCAAGTGGAGCTTTGCGAACCTGCCGGTGATCCCGCCGTACTTCGACCTGAAGCCGGTGGACAAAACCAAGTCGCGCCTGAACGCGGTGGTGAAGCTGGCCAAGCGCAAGGACATCACCGATCTCGTGAATGCCTGTGACGCGGGCCGCGAGGGCGAGCTGATCTTCCGGCTCATCGAGCAGTTCGCAGCCGGCAACAAGGCCGGCAAGGCCCAGTCGCTGGGCAAGCCGGTCAAGCGGCTGTGGCTGCAGTCGATGACACCGCAAGCCATCCGCGAGGGTTTCGAGTCGCTGCGCAGCGAAAAGCAGATGGCGGGCCTGGCCGATGCGGCGCGTTCGCGCTCGGAAGCCGACTGGCTGGTGGGCATCAACGGCACGCGCGCGATGACGGCGTTCAATTCGCGCGACGGCGGGTTCTTTCTCACCACCGTCGGCCGCGTGCAGACGCCGACGCTGGCCGTTGTCGTGGTGCGCGAAGAGCAGATTCGCAAGTTCGTGAGCCGCGACTACTGGGAAGTGCATGCGTCGTTCCTCGCGGAAGCCGGCGAATACCCCGGCAAATGGTTCGACCCGAAGTGGAAGAAGGATGCCGAAGACGCCGAGCTGCGCGCCGACCGCGTCTGGTCCGAAAAAGAGGCGCGTGCGATCGCCGACGCCGTGCGTGGCAAGGCCGCCACCGTCACCGAAGAATCGAAGCCGACCACGCAGGCATCGCCGATGCTGTTCGACCTCACTTCGCTGCAACGCGAGGCCAACGGTCGCTTCGGCTACTCGGCCAAGACCACGCTCGCGCTGGCGCAAAGCCTCTATGAGCGTCACAAGGCGCTGACCTACCCGCGTACCGATTCGCGCCACCTGCCCGAGGACTATCTCGCGGTGGTGAAGAACACCATGGGCACGCTGGCGGCCAGCGGCATGAAGCACCTGGCGCCGTTTGCGCAGCAGGCGATTGACCAGAACTACGTCAAGCCGACCAAGAAGATTTTCGACAACGCCAAGGTCAGCGATCACTTTGCGATCATCCCGACATTGCAGGCACCCAGCGGCCTGTCGGATGCCGAGCAGCGCGTCTACGACCTGGTGGTCCGGCGCTTTCTGTCGGTGTTCTTCCCGAGCGCCGAATACATGGTCACGACGCGCATCACGCAGGCCGTGGGACACAGCTTCCGCACCGACGGCAAGGTGCTGGTCAAGCCGGGCTGGCTCGCGATCTGGGGCAAGGAAGCCGATGCCGACAAGCCCGAAGGCGAAGACAGCAAGACGCTCGTGCCGGTCAAGCCCGGCGAGATGGTGCGCGCAGAAACCGTCGAGCCCAAGGGCCTGAAGACCAGGCCTCCGGCGCGCTATTCGGAGGCCACCTTGCTCGGTGCGATGGAAGGCGCGGGCAAGCAGGTCGAAGATGACGAATTGCGCGAAGCCATGCAGGAGAAGGGCCTGGGCACGCCAGCCACGCGCGCGGCCATCATCGAAGGGCTGCTGAACGAAAAGTACATGTACCGCGAAGGGCGCGAGCTGATACCGACCGCCAAGGCGTTCCAGCTCATGACGCTGCTGCGCGGCCTGGGTGTGGAAGAACTTTCGCGTCCCGACCTGACGGGCGAATGGGAATACAAGCTCTCGCAGATGGAGCACGGCAAGCTGTCGCGAGACGCCTTCATGCTCGAAATCGCCGAGATGACGAAGCACATCGTCAAGAAGGCCAAGGAATACGACCGGGACACCGTTCCGGGCGACTACGTCACGCTCAAGACCCCCTGCCCGAACTGCAACGGCATCGTGCGCGAGAACTATCGACGTTACACCTGCACCGGCAAGTCGGGCACCGGCGAAGACGCCTGCGGTTTTTCGTTCGGCAAGACGCCCGCCGGTCGCACCTTTGAGATCGCAGAAGTCGAGGAGTTGCTGCGCGACAAGCACGTCGGGCCGCTGGAAGGTTTCCGCTCCAAGGCGGGCTGGCCGTTCACCTCCGAGATCGTGCTGAAGTTCAACGACGAAGACAAGAACTGGAAGCTGGAGTTCGACTTCGGCAACGAGCAGGACCCGGCCGAGACTGGCGAGGTCATCGACTTCAGCGCGCAGCAGCCGCTGGGCAATTGCCCGAAATGCGGGGCGCGGGTTTTCGAGTTCGGCAAGAACTACATCTGCGAGCGCACAGTCCCGACTGCCACGCAAGCCGTGCCGAGCTGCGACTTCAAGAGCGGCCAGGTGATCCTGCAGCAGCCGATCGCGCGCGACCAGATGGAGAAGTTGCTGGCCACCGGCAAGACCGACCTGATGGACAAGTTCGTCTCCATGCGCACGCGCCGTGCGTTCAAGGCGTTCCTGGCCTGGGACAAGGAAGCGGGCAAGGTGAACTTCGAGTTCGAGCCGCGCACCAGCAAGTTCCCGCCCAGGAAGACGGCTGCCAGGAGCGCCTTCCCCGCAAAGGCTGCGGGAAAAACCGCAGGCAAGACGGCGACCAAGGCTGCGGGTGCAACTGCTGCAAAGAAGGCCGTGCCCGCCAAAAAGGCGGCGCCCGCAAAGAAAGCAGCTGCACCCAAGGTGCCCAAGACCGGCACGCTGGTCCCGAGCGCACAACTGTCTGCCGTCATCGGCGACGGCCCCTTCGCCCGCACCGAAGTCATCAAGAAGCTGTGGGACTACATCAAGGCCAACAACTTGCAGGACACCAAGGACAAGCGCTCGATCAACGCCGACGCCAAGCTATTGCCGGTGTTCGGCAAGCCGCAGGCGACGATGTTTGAACTGGCGGGGATCGTGGGCAAGCACCTCACCTGAACGGCATGCTTTTGATGTTTGATGTACTAGCATCAAACATCAAACGATGATCAGCTCGTCGCGCTTTAGGCCGGCGCTGCCTGCGGAATCTCCCTGAGATCCCGCAGGCGCGAACCGAAGATCAGGGCCGCCTGGAAGGCGAATCCCACGCCGGCCAGCACCAGGCAGGCGGGCTCACCCCACACTGAGCCGACAATGCCGCCGAGGGCAGCCCCAACAGGCCGCGCGCCGGCGTTCACCGTGAGGAACACCGAGGACACGCGACCCATCATCGCGCCAGGGGTGATGTTCTGGCGCAGCGTCGTGGTGGTGATCGTCCAGATGATCGGTCCCACGCCAAACAGGAAAAATCCGAACGCAGCCAGCCAGCCACGGGGCACCAGCAGCGTGGCAACGATCGCACTGATGGCCAACACCGACACGGCAGGGCCGAGTTGAATTGCGCGGCCAAATGACATCGCGCCGACGATGCGCGGCGCGAGCAAAGCCCCCACCACCATGCCCGCGCCGTAGCAGGCGAGCGTGATGCCCACTGCCTGCGCACTCAACCCGAGGGCGCGCACCGCGTAAGGCACATAGGCAGCCTGCAACACGAACCATGAAATATTCCAGGCCATGCCCGTGACCAGGATGGGCCGCAGGAATGGATGGCGCCACACGAATTGCGCACCATCGCGGATCTCCAGCAGCGGGTGACGCGCGGGCGCGGCGGGGCGCACCGGTTCATTCAATCGCAGCAACAACCCAACCGCCGCACACGACAGCACTGCGGCAACGACAAACGCAGCCGATGCGCCTGCCCACGCGACCATCGCCCCGGCGATCGCCGGGCCTGCGGCATAGGCCATGCTGCGAGCCAGTTCCAGCCGCCCATTGGCCCGCGCCAGCATCTCACGGGGCACGAGACCGGGCACCAGAGCAGGCGCTGCCACGCTGTAGCCGACGGTGCCGACCGCGCCGATGAAGCCCAGCACGCCCAGGCCTGCGATCGACAACTGGCCCGTCCACACCATGGCCAACAGCGCCAGCAGAGACAAGGCGCGCGCCACCTCGCACCACACCATCAACTGGCGCCGCGCCACGCGGTCAGCCATCACGCCCAATGGGATCGCCAAAAGAAGGAAAGGCAATGTCTGCACGGCCGCCAGGGTGCCGATCTCGCCCGGGCCAGCGCCCAGCAGCAGCACGGCCACAAGAGGCACCGCAGCCAGGCTCAGTTGCTCGGCCGATTGCGCCGCCAGGTTGGACCAGGCGAGACGGTTGAACGCGGGCGGAAGCCGGGAGTGCGGGTGGGATGTCATCTGGCAGCGATCATGCCTCGCGCGGCCAGTGCCCACTGGCCGTTATCGGACTTGCGATCAGGCCTGATTGCAGCGAATCGCTGAGGGGGCGCAGCAGTTTTTTTATCCTGCACAAATTCAATTTGGCAGTATAAAAAGACATTCGCATCGACCTGCCCACGATCTCCGGACGCAAGGACGAAGTGCACGTTTCGAGCTGACTCGACCGGCCTAAAGCACATGGCGGTCAGCCATCCAGAACTTGCGAAAGGCCTGGGTCTCTTGCTCCACGCGGCGACCGCGCGCAAAGGCGCGAAGGTCTAGGAGCAGCGGGGACGCCTCAACCCCACTCAGCCAGCTTCACGCGCGTCCTGCTCCACAGGTCGCGCAGGTGCGTGAGGCGAGTAGCTGCGCCGTTCACGCTGCCGCCGCTGGCTTCCGATTCCAGGTGCGCAGCCGCCTCTTGCATCGCCGTCGCGCCGACGTTGCTCGACGCGCCTTTCAGTGCGTGCGCGGCTGTGGCTATGGCGGATGCGTCGCCCGCGACAATCGCCTCCTCGATCGCATCGAGACGCCGCGGCGCATCACTGACGAACAACGCGACAACCTCCTTTGTCATCGTCAGTTCTTCGTCGTCGAACTCCTTGAATTCTTCCAGCCGCGCCGGATCAAGCAGCGGGACGTCCTGGTCGGCTGCGGCCTGTGACGGTCTTGTCTTCGCGCTCGTGCCGCCCTCACCGGTCGTCCAGCGCTCCAGCGCCTGTGCGAGCGCCGCCACATGCAGGGGCTTGGTCAGGTAGTCGTCCATGCCGGCCGCCTCGCAGCGCGTCCGGTCGTCCGCCGAGGCGCCTGCCGTCAGCGCAATGATGGGCGGTGCGTTCGCACCCCAGGCCGCGTGAATTTGCCGCGTCGCTTCCAGGCCATCGACATCGGGCATGTTCACATCCATCAGCACGGCGCCGAACTTGCGGTCGCTGGCATGCGCCTGCGCAATGGCCTGCACCGCTTCGCGGCCGTCGTTGGCGGTGACGTACTCATAGCCGAGCTTCATCAGCATCGCGCAGGCGACCTTGAGGTTCACTGCGTTGTCATCGGCCACCAGCACCGTGATGTGTTTCTTCGCGTCCGCTGCAACAGCAACGGATTGCGCGCGCGCACTGCCTTGAGGCGACAGGCATCGAAGCAGCGTTTCAAAGAGCTGGTTTTGCCGCGCCGGTTTGAGCAGGCGCGCAGCGAAGAGCGATGCGCTTTCATCCGCCGCCGGCATGAAGCCCGAACTCAGCAGCACGACAGGCACCTCGCGCCAGGCCGCCCGCTCCTTCACGGCCCGCGCGAAAGCAACGCCGTCCATCTCGGGCATGTGCATGTCGGTGATGATGATCTGCGCGGCCTCGCTCGCACCGGCTATCCAGGCAAGCGCTTCCTTGCCCGAGTTCGCCTGCGTCACCGCGATGCCCCACATCTCCAGTTGGCGCGTGAGGATGCGCACGTTGGTTGCGTTGTCGTCCACGACCAGGATGCGCTTTGCATCCAGCAGGCCCGCATCACTGACGCTGAACGCCGGCGAGAGCTGCGTCACCGGCGCTGCCACCGTGAACCAGAACGTCGAACCCTTGCCCAGCTCGCTCTCGACGCCGATCTCGCCGTCCATCAGTTCCACCAGACGCTTGCAGATGGCAAGGCCCAGCCCGGTGCCGCCGTACTTGCGTGTCGTCGATGCATCCACCTGCGTGAATGCCTGGAAGAGCTGGCCGACGCGCTCGGGCGGTATGCCGATGCCGCTGTCAGTCACCCGGAACTCGATCACGCTGCGACCCTGGCCGTCGTCTGCCTTGAGCTGCCGGGCATGAACCGCCACTTCGCCGCTGGCCGTGAACTTCACGGCGTTGTTGATCAGGTTGATGAGCACTTGCCGCAGGCGCGTGACATCGCCCTTGATCGCCTCTGGCATCGTGCCGGCGTCAGGCACATCGATGATGAGCTCGAGCCCCTTCTCGCGGGCACGTGGCGCGGCGATGTCGCATGCCTCCTCGATAGCGCCGCGAATGCTGACCGGCTCGATCTCCAGCTCGAGCTTGCCCGACTCGATCTTTGAAAAATCGAGCACGTCGTTGATCACCGCCAGCAACTGGTCGCTCGAAAGGCGAATCGTCTGCAGGTAGTCGCGCTGCTCGGCGTCCAGCGGCGTCTCGGCCAGCAGCGTACTCATGCCCACGACACCGTTGAGCGGCGTGCGGATCTCATGGCTCATGGTCGCCAGGAACGCAGCCTTGGCGCGCGCGGCGGACAAGGCTTCTTCACGCGAGGCGGCCAGCTGCTCGGTGCGACGTTCGACGCGTGCTTCGAGTGTCTCGTTGGCTTCCTGCAAGGCACGGGCATCGGCTTCGACCTGCTGGCGGTACACCTGCAACTGCCCGGCGCTGTCGTGCAGCACCCGAGACAGCTGATGCACTTCGCGGATGCGGGTCGCATCGTCGATGGCAGGCACCTCACCGCGCCCGAGTTGCTCGGCGGCCTGGCTCAGGCGCTGCAGGCGCCGGCCGATCATGTGCGCAGCAAAAAATCCGAGCAGGGCGGACAGAAGCACCAATGCGCCAATGACGACCAGTGACACCTTCCAGGCTCGCGAGATGTTGCCGGTGAAATCGCTCTCCGGGGCGGCGACGACGAGTGTCCAGCGCAGACCCAGCGCCTCCCCGAACGGGCGCTGCATCATCAGCAGCGAATCGCCGGCCAGCGGCAGGCGTTGCAGGGCCGTGTTGCCGGCAACCGTGTCTTCGCGCCGGGCGGCACGTTCTGCTTCCAGTGCGGCAAAGCCCTGTCGGATGACGGCGTTGGCGCTATCGCGCGGGCTGCGGCGAACGAGCTTGCCATCAACCTCCCGAAACAACGGATCGCCGGCCGATCCCGCCACGAGCAACCCGGCTTCATCGACCACGAACGCCCCGCCTCGCGCACTGATCCTTTGTGTCTGCAAGAGGTCGGCCAGCTGCTGCAGGTACAGGTCCACGCCAAACACACCAGCAGCACCGCTGTCATCGTCATACACCGGTTGCGACAAGGTGACGAAGAGTTGCCGCTTGCCGGGCACCAGCTGCACTGCAGAAAAGACGCGTCCCTTGGCGGTCATGGCGCCCTGATACCAGGGGCGGGTACGCGGCTCGAAGTTGTCCGTCCCGGCGGGCAGGGGTGAGTTGCGATCGCCGGGCTTCATCGCTGCAAAAGACAGTCTCGGCCCACCCTGGTCACCCCTGACATGCACGCGCAGGCCCTGCGATGTCTGCTCGACACCCAGGTATTCGCCGCGCTTGTTGCCCATGTAAACATTGGGCACGTTGGGCGACTGGCGCACCAGCGCAAACGCCATCGGCTCGAACTGCGCCGGCGTCGCCAGCAGTTGCCGCGCCAGCTCGCGCTGCTGCGCATCCATGCGCTCAGGCAAAAGGCCGTCGAGCGCAGCATGGGCCTGTCCCAGATGGACCTCCGTGCCCAGTTGCACCTTCGCAGCCACGTTGGACAGGATGCCGCCGGCCAGTTCCTCGGCGGCCTCCAGGCTGCTTCGCGTCATGATCCAGGCGACCATCAGCGCCGGCACGATCGCCAGCGGCACCAGGCTGGCCGCCAGGATTCGGCGCAGCGAGAACTTCACCTGCGAAAGCTCCCCTGAAAAGTCATATCGCCAGGCCCAGCAGTTCCACCGCGTCGATAGGCGCGGCGCGGCCTGGCAGATTGACCAGGGCCCGCCCACCGGTCACGACAGCGCCTGTGATGGGCCTGAGCGCCGAAGCGCTGATGACGATATGCCAGCCGTGGGTGCGCGCGGCCTTTTGCAGCTGGATGGTCGCGCTGACCGCATCACCGACCGGCAGCAGCTGCGAGGCGGTGCCGTGCAGCGGATCCTGCAGGAGCGTGAGCGCCACATCTCCCGAATGCAGTGCGACATTCACTTCGAACTTCGCAAGGCCGCGCCCTGGAAATCGCTTGTCCAGGTACTCCTGCAAACCCCGGGATGAATCGACCAGCCCCAGCGCCGCACGCGCTGCGCGAAGTGAATGGCTCACTGTCTTGGTGTCGCTGTGCTCGGCGAAGATCGCGAGCAATCCTTCGCCCACAAAGCGCATGTGGCGCGCGCCAAACAGATGCACCGTGTCGTTGGCATTGCCGTAGAGCTTTCGCACCAGATCGGCCAGCTCCTGCGCATCGAGCCGCTGCGCGAGCGCCGCATAGTTGGGGATATCGACGAACAGCACCGTGGCGTTGTGGATCTGCTCATCACCCTCGCTGCCGGTGGGCCACCGCTCGCTCAGTTCTGCCGCCAGCCGCTCTTCGTAGAGCCTGGCCAGCTCATGCTTCTGGTCCACCAGCGCCTGCTGAACGGCCGCATCGACCGCCATCGCCTGCAGGGTGGCCTGCACGGAGCGCTTGTTCAACTGCGCCGAGACGGCCTCGCGCAGTTCGGCGGCGCGAAACGGCTTGGTGATGTAGTCGTCGGCGCCGGTGGTCATGCCGATGCGCATGTGCGCGCGCTCTTGCAGCGAGGTGAGCAGGATGACCGGAGTGGCGGCTGTGACGGGGTCCTTGCGAACGGCAGCCAGCATGTCAAAGCCGTTCATCCTGGGCATCTGCACATCGCTGATGATGAGGTTCGGCCGATTGGCAATCACCAGCTCCAGGCCGGTTTGCCCGTCTTCAGCCGTCAGCACCTCGTGGCCGTCCTTGCGCAGGACGGACGCCACGAGCATCCGTGTTCCGGCATCGTCTTCCATGACGACGATCAGGGCCATTGTTTTTGACGTCCTTGTTTTTTTCGGACGCCTTCTTGGCCGCGCCCGATCTGGCGGCTAGTTTACAAGCCGCAGGGACACGCTGGTACGAAAGTCAGCTTTCCGCTTCCAGGTAGTCGCAGGTCAACTGCGCCAGCGCCCGCACCCCGATGAGCAGGCCGCGCTCGTCTGCAAAGAACTTCGGCGAGTGATTGGAAAACGCTTTCGCAGGGTCGATGCCCGGTTGGGTGACACCGACAAAGAAAAACAGGCCCGGGATGAGCTGCTGGAAGAACGAGAAGTCCTCCGCACCCGTGACCTTGGGCACCAGTTCCAGCGCACCGGGGCCAGCGACACGCTGCAGCGTCGGCACCATTTGCGCGGTCAGCGCCGGATCGTTCACCGTTACCGGATAGTTCTTCTGGATCACGCAAGAGCAGCTCGCACGCGAGCCACGGGCGACCGCTTCGGCAAGCGTCGTCACGCGCTCGTGAATCTCGTCTCGCATCCCCTCGTCAAAGCTGCGGATCGTGCCGCGCATCTCGACTTCGTTGGGAATGATGTTCTCGCGAACGCCGCCCTTGATCATGCCCACGGTAACCACCGCCGGTTCGCGTGCGATATCGATGCCGCGGCTCACCACCGTCTGCAGGCCCATGATGATCTGGGCTGACGTGACGATGGGATCAACCCCGAGCCACGGCGCCGCACCGTGCGTCTGCTTGCCGTGCACCGTGATGCGAAAGCGATCCGAACTCGCCATCGTCGGGCCGGGACGGTAGCCCACCTTGCCGACGTTCAGGCGCGAGGTGACGTGCAGGCCGAAGATCGCCTGGGGCACCGGGTTTTGCAGCGCACCTTCCAGGATCATCTGTTTGGCGCCGCCTTCCTCGCCTTCGGGCGGCATCTCCTCGGCCGGCTGGAAGATGAACTTGACCGAGCCGCGCAGTTCGGCGCGCATCCCGGCCAGAATTTCTGCAACGCCCATCAGGATGGAGACATGGCAGTCGTGGCCGCAGGCGTGCATCACGCCGACTTCTTCGCCGTTCCATTTCGTGCGCACCCTGGATGCGAAAGGCACGTCGACTTCCTCGGTGACCGGCAAGCCGTCCATGTCCGCGCGAAGCGCCACCACCGGGCCGGGGAGGCCGCCCTTCAGAAGCCCGACGACGCCCGTGTGCGCAACCTTCTCCCGGACCTCATCGAAGCCGAGCGCCTTGAGGTGTTCAGCAACGATGCCGGCGGTACGAAATTCGCGATTGCCCAGTTCCGGGTGTTCGTGCAGGTCACGCCGCCAGGCGATCACGCGCTGTTCGATCGCCTGCGCTGCCGCGTCGATCCGATCGGCGAGCGAGTTGGGTTTCGGGTCTCGTGCGGACATCTGGAGGCTCCTGGTGCTATGTGCATTATTCAGCGAAAGAAAACTGTCATGCCGGACTCGATCCGGCATCGACCGCGAAACGGCGACGGTGGCTGATCAACGATGGATTGCGGGTCGAGCCCGCAATGACAGCCATGGTTCAGCGCCCATGCAGCTTCAGGATCGGCCAGCCACGCGCCAGGGCCAGATCCGCTAACCGCGGGTCGGGGTCGACAGCCACCGGGTCATCCACCGCCTCCAGCAGCGGCAGGTCATTCATCGAATCGCTGTACGCGGCACTTCGATAATCTTCGAGCAACTCACCTCGGGCGGCGAGCCACGCCTCGATCCGGTCGACCTTGCCGCCGCGCATGTTCAAGGTGCCCTCGGGATTGCCGGTGAACACGCCGTCCTGCATCTGCGTCTCGGTTGCGAGCAGATGGTCGATGCCGAAATGCCGTGCGGTGAGTTCGGTGATGAAGCGGTTGGTGGCGGTGGTCATCACCAGCACATCGCCTGCCTGGCGGTGCCGCTCGACGAGCTGGACGGCAGCAGCCGGAATGCGCGGCACCACAATCGTTTCGAGAAACTCACGCCGGGCCGGCTCCCATTGCGCAGCGGTGCGACCGGCCAAGGTACTCACGTAGAACTGCGCAAACTCCTCCACACCCACAGTGCCTGACTTGTAGCGCGCCTCCATGTCCGCATTGCGCGCGGCAAAAGACTCGCGCTCCAGGATGCGTTTTTCCATCAGGAACTCGCACCACAACACGTCGCTGTCCCCGGACAGCAGCGTGTGGTCCAGGTCGAAGAAAGCGATCGTGCGAAGCATCACGGGCGGCAGTTGCGGCAGTTCACGAACGAAGGTGCCAGGCGCGCGGCCGGGTGAACCCCTGAATGCCGTACGTCGATAGCGTGAGGCCGACACCCGAATCACCAAAGCCGCTCCACGGCAAGCGCGGACTGACACGGTCGCAGCAGTTCCAGTAGAGGCTGCCTGCATTCACGCGCGACAGCACGCTGTGGGCCCGGTCGGCGTCGGGTGTGTAGACGCCAGCGGTGAGGCCGTAACGCGTGTCGTTCATCAGGCGAACCGCCTCTTCGTCGCTGGACACCTTCTGGATGCCGATGAGCGGCCCGAAGCTTTCTTCCTGCATCAGTTCCATGTCGTGATTCACATCGCTGAACACGGTGGCTTCGTACCAGTTGCCCGGCCCCTTGCCTCTATGACCGCCGGTGTGCAGCGTCGCGCCTCGCGCCTTGGCGTCAGCCACCTGCGCGTCCAGCACATCGAGCTGGGGCGCGCGCGTGATCGCGCCGATGTAGGTGTCCTCGCTCATCGGGTCGCCCGACTTGAAACCCTTCACCGTCTCCACGAACGCAGCAACGAATGCATCGTAGATACGCTCGTGCACGTAAATGCGCTCGACCGAGCAGCAGCTCTGACCGGTGTTGTACATCGCGCCATCGGCGAGCGACTCGGCTGCCGCCTTCGGCTCAGCATCGTCGCAAACGTAAGTCGGGTCCTTGCCGCCGAGTTCGAGCTGCAGCTTGATGAAGCGCGATCCGACTGCCTTGGCGATTCGTGAGCCGGTGGCATGGGAGCCTGTGAAAAACAGGCCGTCGATGGGTTGCTCCAGCAGGGCTGCGCCCACATCACCCGCACCCACCAGCGCGGTGAATACGTCCCTGGGCACACCGGCTTCATGCAGCAGGCGTGCGATCTCCAGCCCGGTCATGGTTGCGAATTCCGAGGGCTTGTACAAGACTGCATTGCCGGTGAGCAGCGCAGGCACGATCACGTTGCAGCCGACGAACCAGGGGTAGTTCCAGGCCGAGATATTGGCAATGACGCCCAGCGGCACATGCTCGATCCGCTCCTTCATGCCGCCTTCGTCGTACACAGTCTCCGTCGCAGTCACCGGCTCGACCATGCCGACAAAAAAGTCGAGCCGCGCGAGCAGGCCATTGAGTTCGTTGCGCGACATCCTGATCGGCTTGCCGGTCTCGCGGGTCATCGTGATGGCGAGCTGCTCCAGGTCACGCACCACCAGGGCGCGAAACCTGTCGATGCACAGCTTGCGTTCGTCCAGCGCACGCGCGGCCCACGGTCCTTGTGCGGCGCGTGCGGCGCGTGCCTTGTCTGCGACGCTGGCAGCGTCATCAGCGGGCAGGTCTGTGATCTTCTCGCCGGTTGCGGGGTTGTAAATGGCTAGCGTGGTCATGATGTTGTCGTGTCTTTTCTGGCAGCGGCTGCAGCGGCGAGAAAGTCCGCCAGCAGCGCTGCATCATCGATGGTGTCTGAATCGGCGCGATGGAATTCAGGATGCCATTGCACCGCCGCGATGTAGGACTTGCCGGCATCGCTGCGCCGGATGGCCTCGACCATGCCATCTTCGTTGCTCACCGCTTCCACGACGAAACCGCAAGCGAGATCCTTGATGGCCTGGTGGTGAATGCTGTTGACCCTGGCGCGGGTGAGCTGGGGATACAACTGGCCCAGCCGCGAATCGCGCCTGATGTCCACGGTGTGGAAGTTGTTGTCGTAAGTGGTGGCATCGCGATGCGTCAGCGCATCGGGCAGCTGCGTGGCGATGTCCTGGTAGAGCGTTCCGCCAAACGCGACGTTCAGCAGCTGCAAGCCCCGGCACACGCCAAAGACCGGTTTGCCTGCGCGCTCGAATGCAGCAACAAGATCGATCTCGTATTCGTCGCGAATCTTGTCGCCCGACCACTTTTCCTGCAGCGGCTGTTCGCCGTAACTGAGCGGAGAGACGTCGGCTCCACCATGCAGCACAAGGCCATCGAGCCACTGCGCATAGTGGTCGAGCGTGACATCGCCGCGCTGCGTGGCTCCTGTGGGGCTGGGGATCATGACGGCCAGCGCACCGGTTGACATGACCCAATGCGCAATCGACTGCTCGACGTACTGCAGCGTCTTGCCGGTGAAAAGCGGCCGCGTCGGATCGGCATGCATGAAGCACGCCGAGATGCCGATCTTGAGCCGATCGGCCTGTCCGGTCACATGGCCTCCTCGAACAGCCGCTGGAAGTCCTGCGCGGTGACGGGCCGGGAATTGGTCTGGTGGCAGATGTCCGCGACGGCGATCTCGACGAGGCGGGGAATCTGCTCTGGCTTGACGCCATGCGCGCCCAGCTTGCCGGTCAAGCCGATGCGGGCTTTCAACGCGCGCAGCCACGGCACGAACTGCGTGCCGCCACCTTGCACGCCGCACACATGCGCCAGCTCATCGAACTTGGCGGGCGCGGATTCGTAGTTCCACGCGAGCACCGTGTCGATCATCAATGCGTTGGCCAGGCCGTGATGCAGATCGCATACCGCGCCCAGCGCATGCGCGCACGAATGGACTGCGCCCAGATCTTTCTGGAACGCGATGGCGCCCATCATCGAAGACATCATCATGTCGCCGCGCGCCTCGATGTTCGATGGCTCCTTCACGGCTTTTTCGAGCGAGCGTGCTGCAATGCGCGTGCCCTCCAGCGCGATGCCATCGCACAGCGGGTGGTAGGCCGGCGACAGGTAGCTTTCGATGTTGTGCGTGAGGGCATCGATGCCGGTGGCTGCCGTCACATGCGGCGGCAGGCCCAGGGTGAGCTCGGGGTCGGCGAACACGCAGCGCGCCAGCACCTTGGCGCTGAAGATGATCTTCTTGAGGTGCGTGTCGTCTTCGCTGATGACCGATGAGCGACCGACTTCGGAACCGGTGCCAGACGTGGTGGGGAGCGCGACGAAATACGGCAACGCCTTGTCGATGGCGCGCACCTGCGGATGGTCCCACGCGTATTCGAGTATGTTGCCTTCATGCGTCGCCGCGAGCCCGACAACCTTTGCGACGTCCAGCGCCGCGCCGCCGCCAAAGCCGATCACGCAATCGGCGTTGTGCGCCTTGTAGGCCGCAGCGCCATCCATCACCTGGCTGGCCACCGGGTTGCCAAAGACGCCCGCGTACACCGCGACATCCAGCCCCTGCAAGTGGCTCCTGAACTCCGCGAGCACCGGCAGTGCGCCGAGCGCCTTGTCGGTGACGATCAGGGGCCGCTTGAAGCCCTTGTCCAGCAGGTGTTTTGCGACTTCCTTGCGGGCGCCGGGTCCAAAACGAATGGGTGTGGGAAATGCAAATCCGTTGATGCTCATGATGAATGTGTTGAGGTCGAGATACGTTTATGTGGGTTGGCGGGCCATCAGGGCCGGGTCAATCGATAGATCATCAATGCGGCGCGAATCGCTCCGCGCTCGATCGAGGCGACTTCCAGGTCTTCGTCGTCGGTGTGCGAACCCGAGCCGAGTGCGCCCAGGCCATCCACACCCGGCACATAGGGGGCAGCGAATTGAATATCGCCTGCGCCGCGCATGCCCGGGTCGAATGCAACCACAGGACCGAAGCCCGCATCGACACTGACCCTTGAATAGGCACCGAGCAATCGCTGTCCCGCCTCGGTCGGCGGCATCGGCGGATAGCTGTCGCGAAACTCTATCGTCGCCGTGGTGCCTGGCAGGTTCGCGGCCACGATCTCGCGCATGCGCTGCTTGGCCCGCTCGCCTTGTTCCGGTGAGAGAAATCGCAGGTCGCCGCGCACCATCACATCGCGCGCGATCACGTTGGTCTTGCCGAAGGCGGCGCCCGTTGCGGTCTCGTCGGAATAGGAAATGCTGGTGCCACCCATGACGAGACCTGGATTGAAGGTGAGGTTGGGTTCGGCCACCTGCTCGCGAAACGCATTGAGAATGCGCGCAGCTTCATAGATCGCGCCGTAGCCTTGCCCCGGTGCGAACACCCCAGCGCTGTGACCGGGCCGGCCCCTGACGGACAGCGTCCAGCCGCCCGATGACCGCCGCGCAATGCTTGCTGCGTAGTTGCCGCCCAGCCGCGTGCTCGCCTCGAACGACAAAGCCGCATCGCTTTGCTTTGCCAGTTCGACAAGCGTCGCGCGCGAACGCTCCAGCGGTGCACCGGTTCGCTCTTCATCGCCGGTGAACAGCACGGCGATGCGTGCTTCACGCAGGGCGCCCACGCTGTGCAGCGCACGCAGGGCTTCGAGGATGACGACGTTGCCGCCCTTCATGTCGCCCACGCCCTGGCCGCGCACGCGGTCACCGCGCCGCTCCCACAAGGCGACGCTGCTGTTTTTCTCGAACACGGTGTCGAGATGGCCGAGCAGCAGCACACGCTGGCCCTTGCCACCGTCCACCGTGGCGACAAGATGGCCTGCGCGTTGCATGCTTGCAGGCATCTCTTCCCAGCGGGTGGTCATGCCGATGGCATCGAGTTCGGCGCGGGTGATGTGGCCCACCTCGCGCACACCTTCGACGTTCAATGTGCCGCTGTTGACGCGAACCATTTTCTCCAGCAGGTCCACCGCTTGCGCGGATCGCTGCTTCACAGCCGCGACGATGCGCTGCTCGACATCGCTGAGCTGCGCCTGCGCTGCACCCGCAACAAGCAAGGCGCTGGCAAGGACGACGGCAAACCGCTTCATAAGAGCTGGCGGCTAGATGATCTCGAAGTAGCGCTTCATTTCCCAGTCCGTCACGCCATCGAGCCACTGGCGCCACTCCCAGTCGCGTGTCGCCGCAAAGTGCTCGACGAAGGTGTCGCCCAGCATGTCGCGCGCGATCTTCGAATTGCTGAAGTTGCGCGTGGTCTCGATCAAGGTGCGCGGCGCGCGGGGAATGTCGTCTGCGCCCTGGTTGGTCCCGGTGATCGGCGGCGCCGTCAGCTTCAGGCCCTTCTCGACGCCATACAGGCCTGCCGCAATGACAGCCGCCATCGCGAGGTACGGATTCACATCGGCACCCGGACACCGCGTCTCCAGCCGTGTGCCTTTGGGACTGCCTGCAATCACGCGAAAACTTGCGGTGCGGTTGTCGATGCCCCAGGTCGGCTTGACCGGCGCCCAGAAGCCATCGACCAGCCGCTTGTAGCTGTTGATCGTCGGCCAGAACATGGGAGCGAACTCCATCAGGCAGGCGACCTGTCCGGCCACATAGCTCTCGAAGAGCTTGCTCATCTTGCGCGGGCTCTTCGCGTCATAAAAGAGGTTGGTCTTGCCATCCGACAAGCTCTGGTGGATGTGACCGCTGCAGCCCGGCAGCTGCGCATTCCACTTGGCCATGAAGCTGGGCATGATGCCAAAGCGCGCGGCTATCTCCTTGGTGCCGGTCTTGAAGAGGATGGCGCGGTCGGCCTGCTTCAACGCTTCCGAAAAGCCCAGGGCGGCTTCGTAGACGCCGGGGCCGGTCTCGGTATGCAGGCCCTCGATGGGCACATCAAAGGCCTGCATCTCATCCATGATCGCGTTGAAGAACTCGCGGTTCTGGTTCACGCGAAGCAGCGAATAGCCAAACATGCCCGGCGTCAGTGTCTCGGGTGCTACACCCTTCTTGGCCGCCCAGCTTTGCGGCGTCTCCAGGAAGTTGAACCACTCGTATTCCATGCCCGTCATCACGTCGAAGCCGAGCTTCTTTGCGCGTGCCAGCACGCGCTTGAGCGTCTGGCGGGGACACACGGCATAGGGCGTGCCGTCTGCGTTGATGAATTCGCCGAGGAAGAAATCGATGCCACCGTCCCAGGGAACATTGCGGTGCGTGTCCAGGTCGATTCGCGCGAGCGCGTCAGGAAAGCCGTGCTGCCAGCCGGTGACCTGCGTGTTGTCGTAGACGTTGTCGCTGGAGTCCCAGCCGAACACCACATCGCAGAAGCCGAAGCCGCCACCGGGCCCCTGTTGGGCCGCGCCTTCGAACTTGGAACTGTGCAGGTACTTGCCGCGCAGCACGCCGTCGATGTCGCTGCAGGCGACCTTGACCTTGCGGGCACCGGACTTCTTGATTGCGGCGAGCGCGGGGTGGACCTTGGTTGCCATCTTCTTGTTGTCCTCAGAGCAATGAAAAGATCAGATCGCCGGCTCACCCGATGCAATACCCATGTCCTGGAGCGCCAGCGCTACCGCGTTCACGGCCTGCTCCATTTCATTGGGGCCGATCGCGCCGATACAGCCTACGCGAAAAGTTTCCACCTGTGTGAGCTTGCCGGGATAAAGGATGAAACCGCGTGCACGCGCTGCCTGGTAGAAGGTCTTGAAGTCATAGCGCGCATCGCCCGGCGCGTTGAACGTCACGATGATGGGCGCCTGTATCGAAGGGTCCAGGAAGGGCATGAAGCCCAGCCGTGACATGCCGTCAATGAGCGTCTGGTAGTTGCTCGTGTAGCGGGCCAGGCGCGCGGGCTGACCGCCTTCGGCCTCGAACTGCTGCACAGCTTCCCACAGCGCGACCACCACATGGGTCGGCGGCGTGAAGCGCCACTGCCCGGTCTTTTCCATGTAGACATACTGGTCGTGCAGGTCCATCGCCAGCGACTGGCTGCGGCCCGCGCATTGCTCCAGCACCGACTTGCGCACCAGCACGAATCCCATGCCGGGCACACCTTCCAGGCACTTGCCGCTGGCCGCGATGAGCGCGTCGAATCGTGTCTCGCGCGCGTCGATGGGCAGTGCGCCGAACGAACTCATCGCGTCCACGATCAGGCCCCTGCCGTGACGTGCGCAAACCTCAGCCACGGCCTCCAGCGGGTTCCATACGCCAGCGCCCGTCTCGCAATGGATCAGCACCACATGGGTGATGCTCTGGTCGGACTTGAGCTTTTCTTCGAGCGCGACAGGCGACACCTGCCCGGCCTCATCGAAAGGCATGAGCGTGCTGTTGCGGCCCATCATCGACGTGAGCTTGCCCGCGCGCTTGCAGTACGCGCCGTTGTCCAGCACCAGCACGTGGCCGTCGCGCGGCACCAGGGTTGCAATCGCGGCTTCCACGCTGAAGGTGCCGCTGCCTTGCAGCGGCACGACAACGTGCGTATCTTCGCCGTGGACGATCTTCAGGAGGCTGGCGCGAAGTTTCGCGGTGACTTCGTTGAAGTCGCTGTCCCACGATCCCCAGTCGCGCAGCATGGCGAGCTTGGTGCGCAGCGTGGTGGTGAGCGGCCCTGGGGTGAGGAGGATCTTGTCGCGGTCCATGAATGTGTCTCCGTCGTTCTTATCGGTCCGTGGTGCGCCAGGCCTGCGTGCGCCGGTTCACCCACCACGCCAGCGCCATGAAGATCAGCGTGGCAATCGTCGATGCGACGCCGATCAGCACGGCCATCGCGGCAGCCGCGCCGATCTCCCCGGCCTCGTCGAGGTTGAGGATGGCGATCGATGCCACCTTGGTCTCGGGCGAATAGAGAAACACCACGGCAGAAATCGTCGTCATCGCATTGATGAAGAAGTAGCGCGCGATATCCACCAGCGCGGGCGTGCAGATCGGCAACGTGACGCGCCAGAAGGTCTTGAAGAAGGGCACCTTGAGCGATGCACTCACTGCCTCGAACTCGCCATCGAGCGACTTGAGCGCTGTCACCGCGGTGAGGTGCCCGGTCGTATAGAAGTGCACGATGGTGCAGATGGTGAGCAGCGCGACGGTGTGATACAGGCCGTTGAGCGGATTGCCCGGCTCGTTGAAAAAGAAGATGTAGCCCAGCCCGAGCACGAGGCCCGGCACCGCCATCGGCAGCATCGCGAGCAGCTTCACGATGCCGCGCAGGCCCTGCATGCCCTTGGTTTTTTCGAGCAGGTAGGCGCCGCAGAACACCAGCGCCGTTCCGAACAACGCAGTGCCCGCCGCCATCTTCAGGCTGTTGACGAAACCAACGCTCACCTCTGCATCGACCAGGCCCATCACGTAGTGGCGCAGGCTCGGCGACAGGTTGTAGGGCCAGAAGCTGGCAAACGATGCGAACACCGCCATGCCCAGCATCGCCAGCACCAGGAATGCGATGAACGAGCAGTACAGCGTCATCAGGGCGTCATAGCCGCGCGAGGGCTTTGGGCGGTACGGCACAGCGCGCGCGGTGAGCATCGCGGTCTGCCTGCGGCTGACGTAGCCATCGACTGCGAACGTGATGATGGCCGGCGCGAGCAGCAAGATGGCGACGACCGCGCCCTTGGAAAAGTCCTGCTGGCCGATGACCAGTTTGAACACATCGGTTGCCAGCACGTTGAAGCTGCCGCCGATCACCTTGGGAATGCCGAAGTCGGTGATGACCAGCGTGAAGGTGACGAGCGCCGCCGAGATCAAACCGTACTTCGCGCCCGGCAAGGTGATGGTGAAGAACTTGCGTGCGCTGCTCGTGCCCATGGCGTCGGCCGCCTCATACAGGCGGGCATCTGCCAGGCTGAGCGCCGTCACCAGAATCATCAGCGCGTGCGGAAAAACGGCAAAGCATTCGGCGATGACGATGCCCGGTGCGCCGTAGATTTCGCCCCAGCCAAAGAACGTGGTCCAGCTCTTGAGCACGCCCTGGTTGCCGAACCAGTAGATCAGCGAGATGGCGGCCAGCAGCGACGGCGCAAGCAGCGGGATGAGCGTGATGCCGCGAAACAGCGGCTTGAGCGGCATGCACGAACGCGTGAGCGCGTAAGCGAAGCCAAACGCGAGCGGCACCGCAATCACCGTGACAAGCGAGGACACCCAGATGCTGTTCCACAAGCTGGTGAGCAGCGAAGGCGTCTGTGCGTATTCAATGAAGTTGCGCAGCCCGACGAACTCTTCGGACTTGCCCTGTAGCGCCTGCAGCAAGATGGTGAGCAGCGGTAGCGCGAGGAACGCAACCAGCAGCAGCGCCACCACCAGCAAGGCGAGGTGGGCCACCCGGTCGGTCCAGTGGGACGACTGCCTCACCGGTGCGCGAATTGCGGCTGGCAACACGGCACTCATGATCAGAACACCTTGATGCGTTCGGGCAGCAGCTTCAGGCGCAGCGGTGAGCCCACTTCCAGCGACTGCTCCGACAGGAAATTGAGCGACAGGTACACCGTGAGCGGATTGCCGTCCAGCGCAGGCGAAGCCACCCGCACGTGGCAGTAGGAACCCAGGAACTCGATCTTTTCGATGTTCGCGTCGAACACATGCAGGTCGCCGTCGTTGATCGGGCGCGCGAGCACATCTTCGGGCCGCAGGTAAATGCGCGCATCGCGATCGGCGCCTTCGCACGGAATGCTCAGGCTGCCGAACTCCAGCGCGCCGGAGCGCACCCGGGCCGAGATCGTGTTGACCTTGCCGACAAAATCGGCGACGAACGGCGACGCCGGTTCGCGGTAGATATCGAGTGGCGTTCCGACCTGCTCGATCGAGCCGTGGTTCATCACCACGATGCGATCGGCAACCGACAGCGCCTCTTCCTGGTCGTGCGTCACCATGATGGTGGTCACGCCGACTTTTTGCTGCAACGCGCGGATTTCCTGGCGCAGCCGCACACGCTCCAGCGCATCGAGCGCTGAAAGCGGCTCGTCCAGCAGCAGCAGGCTCGGCGAGGTGGCGAGCGCCCGCGCCAATGCAATGCGTTGCTGCTGGCCGCCCGACAGTTGCGCGGGGTACTTGCCTTCACTGCCCGGCAGTCCCACCAGCTTCACCAGTTCGGTGACGCGTTTGGCGATGTCCGCGCGAGGCGTCTTGCGATTGACCAGGCCGTAGGCCACGTTATCGGCGACGCTGAGGTTGGGAAAAAGGGCATAGCTTTGAAAGACGATGCCGTAATCGCGCTCGGCGGGCGGCAGGCGCGAGATGTCGCGTCCGGCCTGCCACACCTCGCCGGCCGTCTGCACTTCGAGCCCCGCGATGATTCGCAAGAGCGTCGTCTTGCCGCAGCCCGACGGCCCGAGAAAACAGACAAACTCGCCCTTCTGTATGCCCAGGCTGACGTCGTGCAGTGCAGTGAAAGCGCCGAACTCCTTGCGGATGTGGCGCAGGTCGAGAAAGAGATTGGGGGTCATTTAAAACGCTGTACTGCAACTGGGGCTGTCATGCCGGACCTGTACCGGGTTGTCATGCGGGCATTTACCCGGCTGTCACGCGGGCGCTGTACCCGGCTGTCATGCCGGACTTGATCCGGCATCCATCGCGAAGCGACGACGGCGCTTGACTCGTCGCCCGCATGGATTGCGGATCAAGTCCGCAATGACAGCCAGTGGGGCCGCGATGACAACCAGTGGGACTCGCGATGACAGCCGCTGGAGGCCGCATCAATTCGCTCAGCGCTTCTCCGACTTCGCGTTGTAGCGCTTGGTCCACTCTTCAAGAATGCGCTCGCGATTTTCCGCAGCCCAGCTGAAGTCCATCTTGACCAGACGTGCTTCGTAGTCCTTGGGCACATTGGCCAGCGGCGGTGCAATGCCGGGCTGCGCGGTGATCGCGAAGTTCTTGCCGTACAGCAGCATCGCATCCTTGCTCGAAGCCCAGTCAGCCAGCTTCTTCGCAGCAGCGAGTTTCTTGGTGCCCTTGTGGATTGCGAATGCTTCCAGGTCCCAGCCGAGGCCTTCCTTGGGGAACACGAGATCGATCGGTGCGCCCTTGGCCTTGTTGGCGTTGCCACGGTATTCGAACGAGATGCCCATCACGTATTCACCAGCGGCAGCCATGTTGCAGGGCTTGGAGCCCGAGTGCGTGTACTGCGCGATGTTCTCGTGCAGGCCGTCCATGTATTTCCAGCCGCCGCCCTTGCCCTTGTCATCGCCAAAGAGCGTGAGCCATGCCGTCACGTCAAAGTAGCCGGTGCCGCTCGATGCCGGGTTGGGCATCACGATCTGGCCCTTGTAGACGGGCTTGGTCAGGTCTTTCCAGGTCTCTGGCTTGGGGATGTTTTTCTTTTGCGCTTCAACCGTGTTGAAGCAGATGGTCGCGCCCCACACGTCCATGCCGAACCATGCCGGCACCTTCTTCTTGTCGCGGTACTGGCTCATGATGGCGTCGAGGTTGATCGGCGCATAGGGCTCGAGCATGCCGTTCTTGTCGAGCAACGCAAGGCTGGAAGCGGCCACACCCATCACGGCGTCGGCTTGCGGGTTGCCCTTTTCGGCGAGCAGCTTGGCGGTGATGACGCCGGTCGAATCGCGCACCCACTTGATTTCGATGTCCGGGTTGGACTTGTTGAAGCCCTCCTGGTAGGCCTTGAGCTGGTCGGTCTCCAGCGCCGTGTAAACCAGCAACTGGGTCTTCTGGGCGAAGGCCAGGCCGGCGCAGGCTGCGAGGCCGGCGAGCAGGACGGACTTCAGGACAAAACGGGTGCGCATGGGTGAACTCCTCAAGGACAAAAGGTTTCGATACTGCGGACCGCGGGTGACGGTTTCGTGACGCCCCGCTTCTTTGATGACATGACGTGACCGGCCCCTCGCCGATGAGATTCATTTGACGCCCGGTGTAAAACCTTGTCAATTGTTTTTTGCAGATTGTTGACAATCGGCGTGATGCTGCTCTAATGCGGGGCATGAATGCCGCCCTGCACCCCACCATAGCGCTGCTTCAAAGCAGCTCTCTGACCACAGTGGTGCAACACGAGATCGAGCGCGCCATCCTCCAGGGCGAATACGCGCCCGGCAGCAAGTTGATCGAGGCGACGCTCGCCCAGAAGATGGGCGTGTCGCGCGGGCCGGTGCGCGAGGCCTTTCGCATGCTCGAAGAGGCGGGCCTGGTTCGCAACGAGAAAAATCGCGGCGTCTTCGTTCGCGATATTCCGATCGATGAAGCAGTCGAGATCTTCGACCTGCGCGCCACGATGGACCAGCTGGTAGGCCGGCGTCTGGCCGAGCACATCACGCCTGCGCAGCTCAAGGAAGTCAAGGCGCTGGTCGACTCCATGGAAAAGGCTGTCAAGGCCGAAGACGCCTACAACTACCACCTGCTCAACCTCAAGTTCCACGACCGGCTGGTCGAGATGGCGGGCAACAGCAAGCTCACTTCCATCTACCGCAAGCTGATCAAGGAGCTGTCGCTGTTCAGGCGGCTGAACCTGGCGGACGGATGGCTGCTGCCGATCTCGGCCGGTGAGCACCGCGCCATTTTGAAAGCCATCGCTTCGGGCGACCCGGACGCCGCAGGCAAGGCGATGTTCGACCACGCGATGGACAGCAAGGAACGCACCATCGAAAACGACCTGCGCCGCCAGTCGCGAGCCGATGCCGGTGAAAGCGCCCAACCCACGAAAGCCCGCAGTGCTGACAGTCAATAAACGCCAATACAAGTTGCCCACGCGGCCCACCGTGATCGTCTGCGTCGATGGATGCGAACCCGACTACCTCGCGCAGGCCGTGGCCAATGGCCGCATGCCGTGGCTCAAGCGCACGCTGGCGGGCGGCACCGGCCTGGTCGCCGACTGCGTGGTGCCCAGCTTCACCAACCCCAACAACCTGTCCATCGTGACCGGGGTGCCGCCTTCGGTGCACGGCATCTGCGGCAACTATCTCTTCGATACCGCAACGGGGACCGAAGTGATGATGAACGATCCGAAGTGGCTGCGCGCACCGACCATCTTCGCGGCGCTGGCCGAGGCGGGCAAATCGATCACCATCATCACCGCCAAGGACAAGCTGCGCCGTTTGCTCGGCCACGGCATGAAAGGCGGCATCTGCTTTTCATCGGAGAAGTCCAACGAGGTGACGATGGATGAGAACGGCATCGACGATGTGCTCTCCATCGTCGGCCTGCCGGTGCCGAGTGTTTACAGCGCCGATCTTTCGGAGTTCGTGTTCGCCGCCGGTGTGAAGCTGATGCAGCGCAATCGCCCGGACGTGATGTATCTCTCGACGACCGACTACGTGCAGCACAAGCACGCCCCGGGCACTGAAGGCGCCAACGATTTCTATTCGATGATGGATGGCTACCTCGGCCAGCTCGACGAGCTGGGTTGCGTGATCGCACTCACCGCCGACCACGGCATGAACGCCAAGGTCGCGATGGACGGCACGCCCGACGTGATCTATCTGCAGGACTGGTGCGACAGGACGCTGGGCGCTGTAAAGGCACGGGTAATCCTTCCCATCACCGATCCGTATGTCGTGCATCACGGCGCGCTGGGGTCGTTCGCAACGATCTATCTGCCCGAGGGCATGGCCGCGGCACCGGTGGTTGCCCAACTGCAGGCGCTCAAGGGGATGGAAGTCGTGCTGGACCGGGCAGCGGCGGCCGAACGATTCGAGTTGCCTGCCGATCGCATCGGGGACATCGTGTGCGTGTCGGAGCGCTTCACCGTGATCGGCACTTCTGCAAGCCGTCACGATCTGTCGGGCCTGGATGCACCGCTGCGTTCGCACGGCGGTATCAGCGAGCAACGCGTGCCGCTGATTTTGAATCGCAAGCTGCCCGGGCTGGACATGACGCGCAGGTTCCGCAATTTCGATGCGTTTGACCTGGCGTTGAACTATGCGCAGTGACAGACTGGCCAACCATAAGGCTGTCATTGCCAACAAGAGGGCCGTCCTTGCCAACGAGGAGGCTGTCATTGCGGACTTGATCCGCAATCCATGTCTTCGACGGCCGCAGCCGCTTCGCGGTGGATGTCGGATCGAGTCCGGCATGACAGACGGGGGAGGGGTTCTGCAATGATTGCTGACTTCATACGCACGCATCAACTCGACGCGATGCGCATTGCGGGCGCCAAAGTAGGCGCGGGGCGCGAACGCGTCATCGAGGTTTTCAATCCTTTCACCCGCGAGCGCATCGGCAGCGTTCCGAAGGCGACGCTCGAAGAAGTGAAGTCCGCATTTGAAGCGGCCCACGCGTACCAGCCCAGACTCACGCGCTACGAACGCGCTGCCATCCTGAACAAGGCCGCAGCCATCATCCGCGAGCGGCTGGGCGAGGTGTCCCAACTCATCACCGCCGAGTCCGGCCTGTGCGTGAAAGACTCGCTCTACGAAGCGGGCCGCGTGAGCGACGTGCTGCTGTTCGGCGCGAATGAAGTCCTCAAGGACGACGGCCAGATCTTCAGCTGCGACCTGACGCCGCACGGCAAGAAGCGGCGCGTGTACACGCAGCGCTCGCCACTGCTGGGGGTCATCAGCGCCATCACGCCCTTCAACCATCCGATGAACCAGGTGGCGCACAAGGTGGTTCCCAGCATCGCGACCAACAACCGCATGGTGCTCAAGCCGTCAGAGAAGGTGCCGTTTTCCGCGATCTTGTTTGCCGACATCCTGTATGAAGCGGGGCTGCCACCCGAGATGCTCAGCATCATCACCGGCGACCCGCGCGAGATCGCCGACGAGCTGATCACCAATCCGCGTGTCGATCTGGTCACCTTCACCGGCGGCGTCGCGATCGGCAAGTACATCGCATCGAAGGCGGGCTATCGGCGCGTGGTGCTGGAACTCGGCGGCAACGATCCCATCATCGTGATGGAAGATGCCGACCTCGACGAAGCGTCGTCGCTCGCGGTGCAGGGCTCCTACAAGAACTCCGGGCAGCGCTGCACCGCCGTCAAGCGCATGCTGGTGCACGAGTCCGTTGCGGCGCGCTTCACAGACATGGTTGTCGACAAGACAAAAGCGTGGAAGCACGGCGACCCGCAGGACAAGTCGAGCGACATGGGCACGGTCATCGATGAAGCCGCTGCGCAATCATTTGCAGCGCGCGTCGATGAAGCGGTGGCGCAGGGCGCGAAGCTGCTGGCCGGCAATGTGCGCGATGGCGCGCTGTATTCACCGACCGTGCTCGGCGCGGTACGGCCCGAGATGACCGTCGTGCGCGAAGAAACCTTCGGGCCGGTCTCGCCCATCATCACGTTCAGCAGCATCGATGAAGCAATCGCGATTTCGAACGGAACCGCGTACGGCCTTTCCAGCTCGGTCTGCACCAACCGGCTCGACTACATCACGCGCTTTATCAACGAGATGCATGTCGGCTCGGTCAACGTGCGCGAGGTGCCGGGCTACCGGCTCGAACTGACGCCCTTCGGCGGCATCAAGGACTCGGGCCTGGGCTACAAGGAAGGCGTGCAGGAAGCGATGAAGAGCTTCACCAACCTCAAGACCTACTCGCTGCCCTGGCAGTGAGCCTGGAGCCGTCACCGTGGCCCTGACACTGTCCGATATCGAGAAGCTGTTCGCCGATCGCGGCGCAGAGCAGTACACGGGCGAGCCCGTGACGCAGCTGGAGCACGCGCTGCAAAGCGCGCTGCTCGCCGAGCAGGAAGGCGCGAGCGACGCGCTTGTCACCGCAGCATTGCTGCACGATCTGGGCCATCTGCTCCATGACCTCGGGCCGTCGCCGACGCTGCAAGGCATTGACGACGTTCATCAATACCGCGCGCTGCCATTTTTGCGCGGACTCTTTGGCGACGACGTGATCGAGCCGATCAAGCTGCATGTCGATGCCAAGCGTTACCTGTGCGCCGTGCGCCCCGGTTATTTCGCCGAGCTGTCCGACGACTCCAAACGTTCGCTGGGCTTGCAGGGCGGCATCTACAACGAAGAACAGGCGCAGGCCTTCATCTCGCAAGGCGGCGCAGCGGACGCGGTGCGACTGCGCATCTGGGATGACCTGGCCAAGACGGCAGGGCTACCCACACCACCCCTGACTCACTTTCTTGAACGCGCCCGCCGCTGCGCGCTGCCCGCGGGCACAGCCCAATGACGCTGACATGGCCGGTCGTTGCGGCCGTGCTCTTGGGAGCCCTGTTGCATGCGAGCTGGAATGCGCTGGTCAAGTCGAGCAAGGACAAGGCGCTCGACACCGCGTTGATCCACCTGATCGGCTCCCTTGTCGCCATCCCGGTGGTGTTCATCGTCGGACTGCCGCCTGTCGCCGCGTGGCCTTATGTGATCGCATCGACGGTGATTCATATCGCTTACTACATCGCGCTGACCGGCGCGTACAAGCACGGCGACCTGGGCCTGACCTATCCGCTGATGCGCGGCACGGCGCCGCTGCTCGTGGCGTTGACAGCCTCGTTCACGTTGGGCGAGACGCTGACGCCAATGGCATGGGCAGGCATCCTGGGCATCAGTTGCGGCGTGCTGGCGCTGGGCCTGTCGCGCCATGCGCTCGAATCGCCACGCGCGGTTGCGTTCGCGCTTAGCAACGCGGTGGTGATTGCCATGTACACCGTCGTCGATGGACTGGGTGTGCGCGAGAGCGGCAATGCGCTGCAGTACGTCATCGCCTTGTTCGCACTCGATGGCTGGTCGTTCGCGCTCATCGTGTTCGTGCGTCGGGGCGGATCGGTCGTCTGGCCCTATGCGCGCGCGCGCTGGCCGGTAGGCCTGATGGGCGCGCTGGCTTCATTTGGCTCGTACGGCATTGCGCTGTGGGCGATGACGCGTGCGCCGGTTGCGACCGTGGCGGCCTTGCGCGAGACGTCCGTGCTGTTCGCCGCGCTGCTCGGTGCATGGTTTCTCAAAGAGCCGTTTACCGCGCGGCGCGCAACGGCCACGGCCATCATCGTCGCGGGCGTGATGGCGCTTCGAATCGCGTAGGCCGCTCAACATCAGGAGGTTTCTCATGGCACTGCCTTCATCGGCGCAGGTTGTGATCGTCGGCGGCGGCATCGCAGGTTGCTCGACTGCGTATCACCTGGCAAAGATGGGCATCACCGATGTGCTGCTGCTGGAGCAGGGCAAGCTCACCAGCGGCACGACATGGCACGCGGCGGGGCTGGTCGGCCAGATGCGCCCCAACCGCACGATGACGCAGATGAGCAAGTACGGCATCGAGCTGTACGCCACGCTCGAAGCCGAGACCAGTCTTGCAACCGGCTGGAAGCAGTGCGGAAGCGTCAACGTCGCCAAGACGCCCGAGCGCATGAAGGTGCTGCGAAAGCAACTCGCGATGGCGCGCAGTTTCGGTGTGGAGTGCCATGAGATATCGCCTGCACAAGCGCTGGAGAAATACCCCATCCTTCGCATCGACGACCTGCAGGGCGCGCTGTGGCTGCCCGGTGATGGCAAGGCGAATCCGGCGGACCTGTGCATGTCACTGGCCAAGGGCGCGCGTAATCGCGGCGTGAAGATCATTGAAGACATCGAAGTGACCGGCGTGGTGATCGAGCAGGGCCGCGTAGCCGGTGTGCAGACTGCGCAGGGCCTCGTGAAGTGCGAGACGCTGGTCAATTGCGCGGGGCAATGGGCGCGCCAGTTCGGCGTGCTGGCGGGTGTGAATGTGCCGCTGTTTTCTGCAGAGCATTTCTACATCGTCACCGGCAAGATCCCCGGCGTGCATCCGATGCTGCCGGTCATGCGCGACCCCGACGGCTTCATCTACTACAAGGAAGAAGTCGGCGGCCTGGTGATGGGCGGCTTCGAGCCACATGCCAAGCCGTGGAAGATGGACCCGGTTCCGAGCGACTTCCAGTTCCAGTTGCTGGATGAAGACTGGGACCAGTTCGAGATCCTGATGACCCACGCGATGCATCGCACGCCTTGCCTGGAGACGGCCGAGGTGAAGATGCTGCTCAACGGACCCGAGAGCTTCACGCCCGATGGAAACTTCATATTGGGTGAAGCGCCGGAGTTGCGCAATTACTTCGTGTGCGCGGGCTTCAATTCGGCAGGTATTGCCAACAGCGGTGGAGCGGGGCGGTTGATCGCCGAATGGATCATCGGCGGCGAGCCGAGCACCGATGTGTGGGATGTGGATATTCGCCGCTTTGGCAGCTTCACCGGCAATCGCAAGGCGCTGTCCGAGCGCACGGCGGAGACGCTGGGATTGCACTACGCGATGCGCTGGCCCCGGCAGGAACTGCAGACGGCGCGGCCGCTGCGCACATCGCCGCTGTATGACCTGCTCAAGGACAAGGGCGCGGAGTTTGGCAGCAAGAACGGGTGGGAGCGGGCGAATTATTTCAGGCCGCTGGCACCCTCACCCCAACCCTCTCCCGCAAGCGGGAGAGGGAGCAATCAAGACTCTTCGTCTGCACACGGGACTCTGGGCCTGGACGACTCCCTCTCCCGCTTGCGGGAGAGGGCGGGGGTGAGGGCTCCCCGACCCGACCACACACTCGGCACACCGGGCTGGCTCCCCTGGATGATCGAAGAACAGCGCGCCACCCGCGAAGCCGTCGCCATCTACGACCAGAGTTCATTCTCCAAGCTGCTGCTGCAAGGCCGCGATGCACTCGCGCTGCTCCAGCGCCTGTGCGCCAACGAGATGGACGTGCCCACGGGCCGCATGGTCTACACGCCGATGCTCGACGAGCGCGGCGGCATCGAGAGCGATCTCACCGTCATCCGGCAGGCGAGCGATCGCTTCCTCATCATCACAGGCTCGGCGCAGGCGACCCGCGACGCAGACTGGATCAATCGTCACATCACTGGCGACCAGCATGTCGTACTCACCGACGTATCAACCATGTATTGCGTGCTGGGACTCATGGGTCCGAAGGCGCGCGAACTGCTGGCGCGCGTCAGCCCGGACGATCTTTCGCCCGAAGCGTTGAAGTTCTCGTGGACCAAAGAGATTGATCTGGGACTTG
Organism: Caenimonas sp. SL110; assembly: GCF_001044395.1. Classification (GTDB taxonomy): domain Bacteria; phylum Pseudomonadota; class Gammaproteobacteria; order Burkholderiales; family Burkholderiaceae_C; genus Ramlibacter. The sequence goes on along the minus strand of NZ_JANU01000027.1, from coordinate 16,506 downwards.
CGCGTGTTCGAGCCGCGCGCATGGCTTACGTCGGCGGGCCGGGATTCGAGTTGTATGTGCCGGTGGAGATGTGTCGCCATGTCTACCTCGCGCTGTGCGAAGCCGGCAAGGACCTGGGCCTGCGCGACGCGGGCTACTACGCGCTGGACGCCCTGCGCATCGAACAGGGTCGCCGTGCATGGGGCGCGGAGCTCGGCCCCGATGAGTCACCGTGGGAAGCAGGTCTGGGTTTCAGCGTCAAGCTCGACAAGCCGTCTTCATTCATCGGCCAGGCGGCCCTGCGCAAAAGCCACGGCTTGCCGCTTCGCAAGAAGCTGGTGAGCTTGCTGCTGCCGCCCGATGTCTACGTGTGGGGTGGCGAGACGATTCTTGTCGATGGCGTCACTGTCGGCGAAATTTCGTCTGCCGGTTACAGCCCGCTCGCAGGCGCATGCGTTGCGCTGGGCTATGTGCGCGGCGCGGCAGCGAACGTCGCACACGACGCGAGTCCCGCGCAGATCGACCTGTGGGGTGACACGGTAGAGGTGACGTTGCACGATCGCTGGCCCCGGGCTTAACATGCGCGTTCATCCCTGCACAGGAGATCGCGATGCCCACATCCGTGGCCAATGTCGATATCGCCTCGCTTCGCACGCTGGCCTTGGTCGGCCCTGCGACGTCGGGCAAGACCAGCCTGGTGGAGGCGCTCTTGTGGAAGTCCGGCGCCATCGGTGCGCCGGGTCAGGTCGAGCGCGGCTCGACGGTCAGCGATCACGACCCGCTTGAAAAGAAGGCCCAGCGATCGCTCAACTCGTCGGTGCTGGGGTTGCGGCACAACGGTGTTCACGCTTACCTGATCGACACACCCGGCGCGCCAGATTTCCTGGGCCAGTCACTGCCTGCACTGGAAGCGGTGGAGACAGCCGCTGTCGTCATCAGCGCGCAGGCCGGCGTGGAGCCAATGGCGCACCGCATGATGACGTGGGCTGCGCAGCGCGAGCGCGACCGCATCATCATCGTCAACAAGATCGACGCGCAGGGTGTGAACCTGGAAACGCTTGTCGCACAGATTCAGGCCGCCTTCGGGCGCGAATGCCTGCCGGTGAATCTGCCGGCGCACAACGGCACGAGAGTTGTCGACTGTTTTTTCAATCGGTCGCAGGACGATGCCGGCACGGATTTCTCATCGGTGGAAGCAGCGCATCGCGCGCTGGTCGAGCAGGTCGTGGAGGTGGATGCGGCGTTCGTCGAGCGCTACCTCAATGATGGCGACGTCGATCCGCAGGAGCTGCATGCGCCACTGGAGCAGGCGCTGCGCGAGGGGCACCTGATTCCCATCTGTTTTGTATCGGCGCGCACCGGCGCGGGCGTGCCGGAATTGCTGGATGTCATCACCCGCCTCTTGCCCGATCCGACCGAGAGCAACCCGCCGCAGTTCCTGAACGGCGAAGGTCCCGGTGCCAAACCCATGCACGCGCTGCCCGACGCCAGCAAGCATGTGCTGGCTCATGTGTTCAAGGTCACGCAGGACCCGTACGTCGGCAAGATGGGCGTGATTCGTGTGCACCAGGGCACGCTCACGCGCGACAGCCAGCTCTATGTCGGCGATGCGCGAAGGCCGTTCAAGGTCGGCCACCTGTTCAGCTTGCAAGGCCGAGAGTTCAAGGAGATTCCACGCGCGCTGCCCGGTGACATCTGCGCCATCGCCAAAGTGGAGGAACTGCATTTCGATGCCGTGCTGCATGACGCGGCCGAAGATGACCACATTCACCTGATGCCGCTGGAGTTTCCGGTACCTGTGCACGGCCTTGCGATCGAGCCCCGGCGAAGGGGCGATGAGCAGCGGCTGCACGACATCCTGCTCAAGCTCGTGAGCGAGGATCCCTGCCTGCGGCTGGAGCATGCTGCAACGACCAATGAAACCGTCGTCTACGGCCTGGGCGATTTGCACCTGCGCACCTTGCTCGACCGGCTCACCGAGGTACACAAGTGCGAGGTGCTCACACGTCCGCCGCGCATTGCCTATCGCGAGACGATCACATCGCCAGCCGAAGGGCATCATCGCCACAAGAAGCAGACCGGTGGTGCCGGGCAGTTTGGCGAAGTGTTCCTGAAGGTCGAGCCCTTGCCGCGCGGCTCGGGGTTCGAGTTCATCGACCAGGTCAAGGGCGGCGCGATTCCGTACAACTTCATGCCCGCCGTCGAGAAGGGCGTGCGGCAGGCGCTCGAATCAGGCGTGGTGGCCGGCTACCCGGTGACCGATCTTCGCGTGATCGTGTACGACGGCAAGCACCACAGCGTCGACAGCAAGGAGATCGCGTTCATCCAGGCGGGCAAGCGGGCGTTGATCGCAGCCGTGCAAGCTGCTCGGCCCAGCGTGCTGGAGCCCATCGTCAATGTCGAGATCGCGGCGCCACAGGACAACATCGGCGACATCACCGGCGACCTGGCTTCACGCAGAGGGCAGGTGAGCGGCACGGCGACGGTTGCCACCGGGCTGGCTGTGCTGGCGCAGGCGCCGCTGTCGGAGCTGGCGAGCTACCAGTCAAGGCTCAATGCACTGACAGGCGGGCAGGGCCGGTACACCCTGGCGTTCAGCCACTATGAGGCCGTGCCGCCCGGCGTGCAGGCGCAGCTGGCCTCGCAGTACCGGATCAAGGAAGAAGCCTAGGCTGGCGCCCGGTTTGCGCTCCCTACGTCTTGCGCTGTTTCCCCTGCGACGGTGAAATCGTCGTCGCCGTAACTGCGGATGTGGCCGCTGTCTGCAATGAGGGGCTGTCCGGACTCGTCGGTGGTCTTGTCCATCCGGTAGACCAGTTGCGAGGTCAGCGTCACACCGGCGACGCTCTTTCTGGACGAGACGGATAGCCGCATGACGAACGGCGCATTCCTTTCGTGCGCATCCAGCACCAGCCTGGAGACCTGGCGATACAGCGACTTGCGCCGCTGCAGGTTGAGCTTGGCAAGCTCCAGGCGCATCAGATCCCACTTGGCTGTGCAGTAAACGAGGTTGAGCGTGCTGCTGAGCTCAGGCGTCTTGATGTCGTAGTGCTGCACGCGCAGGTCAACGCTGTGCCGGATCATCTCGAACGCATGCCCCGGAAAGCGCCGACGGGGCAGCCCCTCGATCACGAACCGGGTGTAGAGGTCGCGATCTTCCATGCCCCAGCCCTGCAGCACTTCATCGTAGCCGCCAACCTTGCTGAAGTCGTCGCGATGGCAGATGCACATCCCGACGCTGTCGCCGATTCCACTGTTGGGCCGGTAGAACGCGCCGCGCTCCAGGAAAGGCATGGCGGTGTGCGTGAAGTCCGGCGCAAGAAGCGTGTCGGCGTCGACAAAGCACAGCCACTCCCCCCCGGCTGCGATGGCAGCCGCTGCGCCAAGATTACGGGCGCGCGCCAGTTCGAACTTCGACGCGTCTTGCGGCGCGACCACCGTCACCTGCGGAAAATTCGCCCGGACCCAGTCGCCCGTGCCGTCCGGGCAGCCGTAGTCCACGACGAAAACCGAAGCCCCCGGCTGGGCCACCATTTTGGGCAGGGAGAGCTTCAGGTGATGAAGCCGGCTGCGGCAGACGGTGACAAAACTCAGCATGACGGGCGGCCCTTCTGTGGCGATGACACTGTGGCGATGACTGTGACGGCGGCTTTGGCAAGGTCGCGGCCGTGCCGTCAGACCGGGGCTGGCGTCGGGTCTGGAACGTTTGCTGCGTGGGTCGTGGCATCAGGTCCCAGCGCCTCGCGGACGGCGCCCACCTTCATGCCGTAGGTGTCTGCAAATTGCTCGACCGTCTGGCCGCTGGCGGCAAAGGCGCGCTTGAGGGCTTCATGCCGGGCCGCCCGCTCGGCGATATCGGCAAACGCCTCGTCGACTGCCGCCTGCGATGCCTCGTCCTTGATCCCTGTGCGGGCTTCGTAGTCTTCCCGCGAGAGGCCCGACGCCGCGATGGCGGCTACCAGCCGCTTCTTGCGCCAGGCCTGTGCCTCTTCGAGATTGCGGCCCGACTTGCGCCGGAAGATCTCGCAGATGGCATGGTGCACATGCTCAGGCGCCACCGGCTCCAGCGGATTGCCGTCCAGGTCGTGGCGCGGGTTTCCTGCAGCGACGCTCTCCAGGTAGCGGGTCGATCGCGCATGAAGACCCATGGCAAGCTTCAGGTCTTCCTTGGCGAAGTCATCCGGATGCCGCGCCAGGATGTCCTGGAACGCGCCCAGCTTGAGCGGCAGGAACTTCGCGCCGAACATTTTCGGATACAGCTGGAACAGCCGCTCCAGCACGGCGTGAGCGGCTTGCATGTTGCGGGGCGCCCGGGTGGGGGCGGCGGGTTTTGTCTCGGCAGGCGCGGGTTGCTGCGCCTGGGTCGTTTCGATTTCGGTGGGGCTCTCGGTCATCCTAGGACTGTACGCAATTTCTTTGGGCAAAATCCATCCCATGAAAATCGAAAAAGACACTGTGGTGACCCTGCGCTTCAAAGTTGCCGAAACCACCGGCAAGCTCATCGAGCAAAGCAAGGAGCCCATGGTTTACCTGCACGGTGGGTACGAGAACACCTTGCCCAAGATCGAAGCGGCGCTGGACGGGCGTGAAGCGGGCTACGAAGTCACGCTCAACCTGGAGCCCGACGATGCCTTTGGCCAGCGCGACGAATCGCTGCTGCGCACCATCCCCAAGAAAGAATTCCCACCCGGCGTGAAGGTGGGCGGCCAGCTGGAAGGCCGCACCGATGGCGGCGATCCGCATGTCTTTCATGTCACGAAGATCAAGGGCGACACGGTGCTGCTGGACGGCAACCACCCGCTGGCAGGCAAGTCACTCAAGTTCGTGCTGAAGGTACTGGGCGTGCGTGCAGCGAGTGCAGAAGAAATCGCGCATCGCCATGTGCATGGCGAGCACGGTCATCATCATTGAGCGCAGCTGTGGCGCCGTGAAACTCACCGTCCTGCTGGTGCGACTTCTGATGGGCGCTCGCGCCCCCAACTGACGACCATGAACACTGCAACCACCCCTTCCGCTGTCGTCTCTGTCCAGCCGCTCGGCTTTCCCTGGGCGACCCAGGACCCATTTCTTTTTTGCGCTTACCACGACGATGCCTACCCCCAGGGCAATGCCGCGATGGGACCGGACGCCACGCTCGCGGGCCGCGACATCGGCCAGGACTTCAGCCGCAAGGACGGCTGGAGCATGTACCACGGCGACACCGTGCCGGGCTTTCCCGCGCACCCGCATCGCGGCTTCGAGACCGTCACTGTCGTGCGCAAGGGGCTGATCGACCACTCCGACTCGCTTGGCGCGACGGCGCGCTTCGGTCAAGGCGATGCGCAATGGGTCACTGCAGGCAAGGGCATCGTCCACAGCGAGATGTTTCCGCTGCTGGAGCAGGCTCAGGACAACCCGCTGGAGCTGTTCCAGATCTGGCTGAACCTGCCCGCGAAGAACAAGATGGCGCCTGCGCACTTCACGATGTTCTGGTCGCAGGATATTCCGCAGCTCGTCACGAAGGACGAGGCGGGTCTGGAGACCAAGGTGTCCGTGGTTGCCGGACGCCTGGCTGGCGCTGCCGATCCCTTGCCACCGCCGCCTGATTCATGGGCGGCGCAGCCTGAATCCGACGTGGCTATCTGGACCGTCCGGATGACGCCGGGCGCGCGCTGGACCCTGCCTGCCGCGCTGGGCAAGGGAACGAAGCGCACGCTTTACTTCTTCAAGGGCACGAGCGCGCAGGTGGCGGGCCAGACTGTGAACAGCCCGAGCGCGATCGAGTTGCGGGCCGATGCGTCTGTGGAATTGTTCAACGGCGAAACAGTCGGCGAGTTCCTGCTGCTGCAGGGCCGTCCGATTGCCGAGCCGGTCGCGCAGTACGGCCCCTTCGTGATGAACACGCAGGCCGAGATCATGCAGGCGATGCAGGATTACCGTCGGACCCAGTTCGGCGGCTGGCCGTTTGCCGACAGCGCGCCGGTGCATGGGCGCGAGGTGCCGCGGTTTGCGAAGCATCCGGGTGGGCGGGAAGAGACGCCGGCGTAGGTTCTTCATTGCGAACGCTGGCCAAAAAAAAACGCGCCAAAGGCGCGTTTTTTTTGCCATGCGATCATGGCTACCGGGTCACCACCCGCACCATCTCCAGGCACTTGTTCGAGTAGCCCCATTCGTTGTCGTACCAGCTCACAAGCTTGACGAAAGTGCCGTCGAGCGCGATGCCAGCATCGGCATCGAAGATGGAAGTGCGCGCATCGCCACGGAAGTCGGTCGCGACCACCTTGTCTTCGGTGTAGCCCAGCACGCCCTTGAGCGCGCCTTCGGATTGCGCCTTGAACTCGGCGCAGATTTCCTTGTAGCTGGCTTCCTTGACGAGCTCCACCGTCAGGTCAACGACCGACACATCGGAAGTCGGCACCCGGAAGCTCATGCCGGTCAGCTTCTTGTTCAGTTCAGGAATCACCACGCCGACAGCCTTGGCCGCTCCGGTCGAAGACGGAATGATGTTTTCCAGGATGCCGCGGCCGCCGCGCCAGTCCTTGTTGGAAGGTCCGTCCACCGTCTTCTGGGTGGCGGTCGCTGCGTGCACCGTGGTCATCAGGCCGCGCTTGATGCCCCACTTGTCGTTGAGCACCTTGGCCAGCGGCGCCAGGCAGTTGGTGGTGCATGAGGCGTTGGAGATGATCGCCTCGCCCTTGTACGTCTTGTCGTTCACGCCAAAGACGAACATCGGCGTGTCGTCTTTTGACGGCGCGGAGATGATGACCTTCTTCGCGCCGGCTGCGATGTGCTTGCCTGCGCCTTCCTTGTCCAGGAACAGGCCCGTGGATTCGATGACCACCTCGGCGCCGACTTCATTCCACTTGAGGTTGGCCGGGTCGCGCTCTTGCGTCAGGCGAATCTTCTTGCCGTTGATGACCAGGTTGTTGCCCTCGACCGAAATCTCGCCGCCCTTGAAACGGCCATGCACGCTGTCGTACTGCAGCATGTACGCGAGGTACTCCGGCTCCAGCAGGTCGTTGATGCCGACGACTTCGATGTCGCTGAAATTCTGCACGGCGGAACGCAGCACGTTGCGTCCAATGCGGCCGAAGCCGTTGATGCCGATCTTGATGGTCATTTCAAAATTCTCCTGTGAATCAAAAATCCGGAAATTCATGGATGCCGGATCGGGTCCGGCATGACACCGCTTTACTTGCGCAGCACCGTCCGCACCGTATCGGCCACGTTCTCGGGCGTGAACCCGAAGTGCTTGAACAGCACATTGCCCGGAGCCGATTCGCCGAAGCTGTCGATGCCGACGACTGCCGCGCAGCCGTATTTCCACCAGCCGTCGGTCACGCCCATTTCCACTGCGATGCGCGGGATGCCTGCGGGCAGCACGCTTTGCTTGTAGGCGACATCCTGGCGGTCGAATGCGTTGGTGCTGGGCATGGAAACCACGCGCACCGCAATGCCGCTGGCCGCGAGTTGCTCTTGCGCCTTGAGCGCGAGTTGCACTTCGGAGCCGGTCGCGATGATCACGGCTTGCGCCTTTTTGGAGATGCCGACTTCGCTGGGCTCGGCCAGGACGTACGCGCCCTTGCTGATTTCATCCAGGCTGGCCTTGGGTGCGTAAGGCAGGTTTTGCCGCGAAAGGAGTAGTGCCGTGGGGCGATTGGCGTTTTGCAGCGCGACCGCCCAGGCCACTGCCGTTTCGGCCGTGTCGCCCGGACGCCAGACGTCCAGGTTGGGGATGAGCCTCAGGCTGGCTGCGTGTTCGACCGACTGGTGCGTCGGGCCGTCTTCGCCCAGGCCGATCGAGTCGTGCGTGAACACATGGATCACACGGCGCTTCATGAGTGCAGCCATGCGGATTGCATTGCGGCTGTAGTCGCTGAAGGTCAGGAAGGTGCCGCCGTAAGGGATGTAGCCGCCGTGCAGTGCAACGCCGTTCATCACTGCGGCCATGCCGAATTCGCGCACGCCGTAGTTGATATGGCGGCCGATCTGGCCTTCTTCGGTTTTCTTGACGTCGCCAGCCAGGTCAAAGCGCAGCGGCGCCGTGGCCTTGGTGTTGGTGAGGTTGGAGCCGGTGAGGTCGGCCGAGCCGCCGAGCATTTCAGGCAGCGCTGCGGTGAAGAATTCAAGCGCGATCTGCGAGGCCTTGCGCGACGCTACCGTCTCGGCCTTGGCCTGCGCGCTCACGGCCGCATCGACCGCCACCTGCGCGAAATTCTTCGGCAACTCGCCCTTCATGCGACGCACGAACTCAGCGGCCAGTTCGGGATGCGCACTGCGATAGGCCGCAAAACGCTTGTCCCACGCTGCTTCAGCTTCTGCGCCCTTGGCCTTGGCGTCCCAATCGCCGTACACGCCAGCGGGAACCACGAAGGGCTCATGCGGCCAGCCGATGGCTTCACGCGTGAGCTTGACTTCTTCCAGGCCGAGCGCTTCGCCGTGCGCCTTGGCCGTATTGGCGCGGTTGGGGCTGCCCTTGCCAATGTGTGTCTTGGCGACGATGAGCGTGGGCTTGTCGACACCGCCGCGGCGCGCATCGCCGATGGCTCTGTCGACAGCAGCGACGTCGTGGCCGTCCACCGGGCCGATGACGTTCCAGCCATAGGCACGGAAACGGGCGGGGGTGTCATCCACGAACCAGGGTGCGACCTGGCCGTCGATGGAGATGCCGTTGTCGTCGTAGACCGCGATGAGCTTGCCCAGCTTCCACGCGCCAGCCAGTGCGCAGGCTTCGTGGCTGATGCCTTCCATCAGGCAGCCGTCGCCCATGAACACGTAGGTGTTGTGATCGACAACCGTGTGGCCGTCGCGATTGAATTCGGCGGCCATCAGCTTTTCTGCCAGTGCCATGCCCACGGCATTGGTGATGCCCTGGCCGAGCGGGCCGGTGGTGGTCTCGACGCCGGGCGTCACGTCCACTTCGGGGTGGCCGGGCGTCTTGCTGTGCAGCTGGCGGAAGTTCTTGAGTTCCTGCATCGGCAGGTCGTAGCCGGTGAGGTGCAGCAGCGCATACAGCAGCATCGAGCCGTGGCCGTTGGACAGCACGAAGCGGTCGCGGTCGAACCAGTGCGGATTGCGGGGGTTGTGCTTGAGGTGGTTGCCCCACAGGGCGACTGCGATGTCGGCCATGCCCATCGGGGCGCCGGGGTGGCCGGAATTGGCTGCCTGGACAGCATCCATGGCGAGTGCCCGGATTGCATTGGCCATGTTGGCGTGATCGGCTGGTGCTTTGGTGCGATCGTCGTTCGCCACGGGTGAATCTTTGGCCATGGGGGCAGGGCTCCGAGGGTTGATCAGGGGAAACCCCAGATTTTAACGAGGTGCGCGAACCCGGCCGTTGCACGGGGTTCTGGTGAGTTCTGCTACCGGCTTCGTCTACATTCTTGCCATGCAAGGGCTTCACCTCACCGCCGACCTCTACCGCTGCCGCTGCGAAGCGCTGTGGCTGACCGACGCGCAGCAACTGGGCGACTGGTGCCTGAAAGTCGTCGAAGCCTCCGGGTTGCAGGCGGTCAATCGCCTGTTTCACACATTCCCCGGCACTGACCGCGGGCCCGGTGGTGTGACAGCCACCATCTTGCTGGCCGAATCGCATGTGTGTCTTCATACCTGGCCGGAGCAGCGCGCAGTGACCATCGATGTTTATGTGTGCAACTTCGGCGCGGATCATTCGGCCAAGGCGCGCGGTGTGATGACCGCACTGGTCAATCGCTTCCAGCCGGAGTGGACGGAGCAGCGCTCGCTCGATCGCGGGGACGCAGATTCATGATGCGCGCCACTGCGATGATCCTGGCCGCCGGTCGCGGCGACCGCATGCGGCCGCTGACGGACTCATGCCCCAAGCCGCTGCTCAAGGTGCGCGGCAAGCCGCTGATCGAATGGCACCTGGAGGCGCTGGCCCGTTCGGGCGTCAAGAGCGTCGTGATCAATACCGCGTGGCTGGAAGAGCAGATCCCGGCCACGCTGGGCGATGGCTCGCGCTGGGGCTTGCATATTCACTATTCGATGGAGGGGCGCGACCACGGCGGCGCGCTGGAGACGGCGGGCGGCATTGCCAAGGCGCTGCCGCTGCTGGACGACACGTTCTGGGTGGTGTCGGCGGACATCTTCGCGCCCGACTTCGTTTTTGATCCTGCGAAGCAGGAGCAGTTTGCGCAGGGCGATTTGCTGGCGCATTTGTGGTTGGTGCCCAACCCTGATTTCCACCTGAAAGGTGATTTCGGCATCGGTGAAGACGGGCTCGGATTGGCAGACGAGGCGGGACCCGATGGGCTTCGCTGGACGTTCGCGAACTTCGCCCTGGTTCGCAGGGAACTCTGCGCGCACATCCCCGAGGGAAAGCGCGCTGCACTGGGTCCGCTGCTGTTTGAGAAAATGCGCGAACGACGAATCAGCGTCGAAGTCTGGCGGGGCGATTGGCACAACCTGGGCACGCCGGCGCAACTGGAAAGCCTGGCATCACCGGGCGCACAACAGAAAGCTTCTGCATGACCAAGAACCCGACCAGCCTCTATGCCGCACGGCGCGCTCGCGTTGCGCAACAACTCGGCAAGAACGACATCGCGATCATCCCGACCGCGCAGGAGCGTCCGCGCAATCGCGACAGCGATTTTCTGTTCAGGCACGACAGCTACTTCTATTACCTCACCGGTTTCTCGGAGCCGCATGCAGCGCTGGTGATTTCGGGGGACGGCAGCAGCACATTGTTTTGCGCACCCAAGGACCTGGAGCGCGAGATCTGGGACGGCTATCGCCTCGGGCCGGATGCAGCGCCTGCTGCGCTGGGTGTGCAGGCGGCGTATTCATTCGACGAACTCGATGCGCAACTGCCCAGGCTGCTCGAAAACCGCAGCGCCGTGTGGTATCCGTTCGCGATTCACGAAGGCCTGGAAGCGCGCGTGGGCGGCTGGCTCAACAAGGTTCGCAGCCGCGTGCGCTATGGCGCGATCTGCCCCGAGACGCAACGCGACCTGTGCAGCATCCTGGACGAAATGCGTCTGGTCAAAGATGCGCACGAGCAGGACATCATGCGTCGCGCCGGACAGATCAGCGCACGCGCGCACATCCGCGCCATGAAGCTCTCCGCGCAAATGCTGCGCGAGGGCAAGGACGTGCGTGAGTACCATCTCGACGCAGAGATGCTTCACGAGTTCCGCATGGGCGGCTCGCAGTATCCGGCGTACACATCCATCGTTGCGGCCGGGGCGAATGCCTGCGTGCTGCACTACCGCGCCGATATGGCGCCGGTGCGAGATGGCGAACTGGTGTTGATCGATGCAGGCTGCGAGCTCGACGGTTACGCCAGCGACATCACGCGCACTTTTCCTGCAAACGGAAAATTCACCGGACCCCAGCGCACGCTGTACGAGATCGTGCTGGCTTCGCAGGAAGCAGCCGTCGCCGCGACGAAGGCAGGCGCGCGATTCAACGACCCGCACGATGCGAGCGTGAAAGTGCTCGCGCAGGGCATGCTCGATGTCGGGCTGCTGGACAAAAACAAGGTCGGCACGCTGGAAGACGTGATCGAGAAGCGCGCGTACTTCCCCTTCTACATGCACCGCACCGGCCACTGGCTCGGCATGGACGTGCACGATTGCGGCAGCTATGTCGAGCCGTCACAGGCAGGCGAAGTCAGCGAGCGCAAGGACCCCCTGTCGGGCGAGATCATCAAGAACCGGCCGAGCCGCATCCTCCAACCCGGCATGGTTCTCACCATCGAGCCCGGCATCTACGTGCGGCCGGGTGAGGGTGTGCCGCAGCAGTTCCACAACATCGGCATTCGCATCGAGGACGACGCGATCGTCACGGATGCCGGCTGTGAGCTGGTGTCGCGCGGCGTGCCTGTGAAGGCCGACGAGATTGAAGCGCTGATGCGCGGGTAGCGAGATCAGGCCTTCACTCCTGCGTTGCTAGACGTGGATGACTGCAGGCGACAAAGGTAGCGACGCCAGTTGACGCTCGGTTTTTTGGCACGCTCTCTCCGCCTCGTTCATCCGATCCCAAACCACCGACATCTTCTGGGCCTTGTCGCTCAGGTTCGAGTAGCCCTTCAGCGCGCCGAAGGAAACGATGTCTATTGAATCCTCGAAGTCTCCGGCCCGGCACCTCAAATTGAGAAACTTGCGCAGTTCATGATGAGTTTCCAGGTCCCTGTCACGGGCCTGGTTCAATTTTCGCTTGGCTCCTTCAAAATGCCCCCGCTGGGCCTCGAGCTTGGCTTCAAGCTTTGAGCGGCGATCGTCGGCTGCGAGCGCCACGGTTTTTTTAGGCTCTTCGAGTTTGCCTTCGGGTTGAGGCTGCGGCAGCTGACCCCCGGCCTGCGCGGGGCCGCAGGAACTCACGGGAAGCGCAGCAGTCAACTGCTCGCGCCGCCGCGCAATATCGGCGGTAAGTGCTTCAAACTCCGCTTGCAAGCGCTCACGCTGCCGGTGGATTTCAATCAGCGCCTGCCCTGCGGGGGACTCATGGAGGATTTCGATCTCCGGCCACGGCTGGCCGCATGCGTGAGCCCATCGGACAGCCGACTCGCTCGCGCCGAGGTGGGCGGCCAATTCTGTCCACGCAACCGAGCCGCGATCCATCTCGAGTGCGATGCAGTGGGTCAGCAGGCGCTGCTGCTCCAGTATGCGGCTCTGGTCAGCGACCCGCACGTAGATGTCCGTGTGCGCGCGGATCAATGCAAGGCGTTGCACACGGTCAATTCCATCGAGAGAGCCCGTCCCACGCGCAACCGACTGGCTAAGCGCCATGGCCTGCGCCTGGTCGTGGCGGGCCTCGGCAATCCTGTCGAAGATCGCTGTTGCAGTCGAAGCTTCCATCATTCGGGCCGCCATGACATCGGGAGATTCGATCTCCTGAGATGGCCCGACGCATTCTTCCAGTTGCTGCGTCGGCATGTCCGGCGGCGTGGCGTACCGCGCTGGATGAATAGGCGTGTCTGTGCATCTGGCTAGCATGGTCGGACCTTTCGTTATCTGAGACGGTCCGACTCTACGGATGCACCCACGCAGCGGGCATCCAACAAAAGGCTATGGGTACCAATGGGGGAGACCCGCGCCTCATCGCACCCGCATGGCGGCGCGGTGGCCGGCGGTGAAGGCTTCCTCAAACACGGAATAGCCCGCCCAGTCAGCGTGTGCATAGGACAGGCGGGCTGTTTGCGGCAGGCCGGCCGCGGTTCGCCCCAGCATCCCGGGCAAAGGTATTGCCATCGCATGTCCGTAGCGGGCCACCTCCACGCGTGTCACGCGCTCGCGCAGGTCCGGATGCGGCGCGGCCAATTCGGCTTGTGCCACCTGCAACCAGTCGGACCAGCTGCGTGACAGCAGCAAGGCGCGGTCACCTTCGGGCAGCGGCGAGTACCAGCTGAGCACCGTAGGCCCGGGGCGCGGGTCCATGCTCTGGTGACGCGCATCAACGTAGCCCAGACCGCGCGAGCCATAGACCACGTTGTCCCACGATGGCGGCGCGCCGGGGCGATCGCGTAGCGGCTCGCGCAGGTGCATGTTCACCACCGCCCAAGGCGCGTAGCGTATTGCACGCGCGCGCTCGACCAACAGCGATGGCGCGTTCTGGACCGTACGAGCGGCGACGAAAAGCGGCAACGCGACGATGCAATGCTGGGCCTGCCAACGCTCCATGACGTTGGCGCCAGCGTTGAATGCATCGACGGTGACGCCGTGCCGACCCTCTTCAATGCGCGTCACGACGCGGCCCGTTTGCAACCGGTCGCCCAGTCCTTCGACCAGCTTGCGCGCCAGCCATGCATTGCCTTCAGGCCACGTCAAAACACCTTCGGTCGACGCTGAAGCATGGTCCGCCCGATCCGCCTGTTCCGCCTGTTCCGCCTGTTCCGCCTGATGGCCGGGTGCCTGGAAGCCGTGGCGGCTCGCGAAGTAATGAATGCCTGCCCAGGCCGAGACGGCGGCAAGCCCCGCGCCGTAGTCATCACGGCAGGAGTAGTCCAGGTACCACCGCAGGTGCGTATCGGTCAGCCCCTCACGAAGCAGCCATGCATCGAAAGTCATTGCATCGAGTGACAGATGCGATGCGCTCGGCGTGGTCGTCGCTACCGGCATGCTGAACGGACTCTGCTGCTGCGCGCGTGTCACCAACTGCGAGAAGCGCTCGTACTGGGCGAGCGTTGCACTGCCCACGTCCTGCAGCGGCAACAGGCCGTCTTGCCATACACCGTTAAAAAACAGTCGCTCCTGCGGCGCATGGCACAGATGCCGCTCGTCGTACACCCATCGTCCCGCGACGCGTTTGCGCAGCCCCGTGTCTTCGAGGAAATGCTGCACCTCGCGCGCAGCGTCACCCGGCACAGGCAGGTAGTGCGCGCCGAGCGGACAAGCAACCCCGGCGATCTCGCCGCCCCGACTATTGCCGCCTGGCGCGTCTTCGAGTTCCAGCATCACGAAGTCTTCGATGCCGCGTTTGCGCAGGGCGCGCGCGGCAGCCAGCCCCGCAATGCCGCCGCCGGCGATCACGACGCGTGTCTGCCGGGATGCCGCTGGTTGCTGACGCGCGCTCGTGTCGCGCAGCCAATGCCCGCGTTCAGCGTCGGCGCCGAGCAGCGCTCCGGTGATTTCTCGTTTCGTTTCGCACGCGGGCAATGCAAGCGCCGCCGCAGACGCGAGTACAGCGCGGCGTGCGATCACGGCGTAACCTTGCCCCACTCGCGCTCGTAGGTGGTCACGAGTACCTGGTTGGACAGTCGATTGACTTCAGCAGGAACGCGCGCCATGTCCCTCGGAAAATCAAAGAGCTGGGGCAAGCCGGCAAGGCCCAGGAAGCGCAGGCCCTGTGGCAGCTCTGTTGGCATGCGGTAGGGCCTGCGGCCCGCAATCACAAAGCCCCATTCGCCGAAGCTCGGCACATTCGCGTGATACGGCGCGGTGACAAGGCCCACCGATTCGAGCGTGCTCACCACCGTCCAGAAACTCTGGCGCGCTACCAGTGGCGAGGTCGTTTGCACCACCGCATAACCACTTGCGGCAAGCCGCTGCTCCATCAGCGCGTAGAAAGAAGTCGTGTAGAGCTTGCCGACGGAAAAATTGGTCGGATCCGGAAAGTCCACCACGATCACATCGAACGTCTCATTCGTCTCCTGCAGCCACTGGAAGGCGTCGGCGTTGACGATCTTCACCTTGGGCGATGCGAGGGCACCACCATTGAGCCGCGCCAGTGTTTCGTGCGACGAGAAAAGCCGCGTCATGTGCGGGTCCAGTTCGACGAGCGTCACGCTTTCCACGCCGGGATATCGCAGGATCTCCCGCACGGCCATGCCGTCGCCGCCACCGAGCACCGCGACCTTTCGCGCAGCGCCATGGGCAGCCATCGCAGGATGCACCAGAGCCTCGTGATAACGGTACTCGTCGCGCTCGGAAAACTGCAGGTTGCCATTGAGGAACAGCCGGTGCCCCGCACGCCCCTTCGTCACGACAATGCGCTGCCAGGGCGACGTCGCGGTGAACACGATCGGGTCCTGGTAGAAGTGATCTTCGGCCAGCGAGGTGATGTTCTGCGCGAAGGCAAAGCCCGTCACGAGCACCAGCAGCGTGGCCACGCAAGCGACAACATGCGCCGCGACCCTGCGCAGCTCATGGCGAAACAGCCACACCGCCCACAGCGCGACGGCCGCGTTCATCAAGCCGAACAACAATCCCGTGCGGATCAACCCCAGGTGCGGCACCAGCACCAGCGGAAACGCGACCGACACCGCCAGCGCGCCGAGGTAGTCGAAGGTCAGCACTTGCGACACGAGATCCTTGAGCAGGGCGTTGCGCTTGAGGATGCGCATCACCAGCGGAATCTCCAGCCCCACCAGCGTGCCGACCGCGAATACGAGACCGTAGAGCAGGCCGCGGAAGGCTTGCGGCGTATAGGCGTTGGCGATGAACAGCAGCGCGGGCAGGAAGCCGCCGACGAGCGCCACCAGCAGTTCGATTCGAAGGAAGTGCGCGGGCAGTTGTCGCTCGAAGTAGCGCGAGAGCCACGAGCCGACGCCCATCGCAAACAGGTATGTGCCGATGATGGTGGAGAACTGCAGCACCGAATCGCCCAGCACATACGAGGCCAGCGCGCCCGCCGCCAGTTCGTACACGAGCCCGCAGGCCGCGACGACGAACACCGAGGCGAGCAGGGCAACTTCAACCGGACGCGGTGCGCCACGCGCGTGCTGCGTGGCCGGGGCCACGGGCCGCGCCTGCTCCATGGCATTCACCAGCTTATCCGTGCACAGCCGCAGCAACGATGATCGAGATGCCCAGCGCCATCGCACCGACCACGATGCCCAGGGCCACGTTCTGCTTGTCGACGATCTCTTTCCACAAATCGTACGGCGTGATCCTGTCGATGATGAGGAAGGTCAGCCAGAAGATGGCCACGCCTATCAATGCGTAGAGGATGGAGCCGAAGAAGGCGCCCGGTTTCAGCCACTCAATGCCCATGATGCTTCTCCAGAAAAATCCGTTGTGTTTGCATGAAGCTACTTGTGGCCGCCGCCACCCGAATAGCCGCCGTAGGAGCCGCCGCTGGAGCGGCTCC
>NZ_JANU01000026.1 GCF_001044395.1 Caenimonas sp. SL110 | reverse complement strand
GGGGGAGGGAGCAACATCATTACTGAGCCGCTTGCAGCGCAGCGATACGCTCTTCAATCGGAGGGTGCGTGGAGAACAGCTTGCCGACGCCCGACGTGATGCCCATCGCCTGCAGGCCCTTGGGCAATTCGCCGGGCACCATGCCGCCCAGTCGAGCAAGCGCATTGATCATCGGCTGCTTGCGACCCAGCAGGTTGGCCGAGCCCGCATCGGCGCGGAATTCGCGCTGGCGCGAGAACCACGCCACGATGATCGCAGCCAAAAAGCCCAGAAGAATGTCGAGCACGATGGTCGTGATCATGTAGCCGATGCCGGGGCCTGAGCGGTTCTCGCCCTTGTGCAGGAACGAATCGACCGCATAGCCGATCACGCGCGACAGGAACACGACGAAGGTGTTCATCACGCCCTGGATCAGCGCCATCGTCACCATGTCGCCGTTGGCAACGTGCGCGACTTCGTGGCCGATCACGGCTTCGACCTCTTCGCGCGTCATGCCTTGCAGCAGGCCGGTAGACACGGCAACCAGCGCGCTGTTCTTGAAGGCGCCGGTGGCAAATGCGTTGGGCTCGCCGTCGAAGATGCCGACTTCTGGCATGCCGATGCCGGCCTTGTCGGCAAAACGGCGCACTGTCTCGACGATCCAGGCTTCGTCAGCGTTTTGCGGCTGCTCGATGATGCGCACACCGGCGCTCCACTTGGCGACCGGCTTGGAAATCAGCAGCGAAATGAATGCGCCGCCAAAGCCCATGATCAACGCGAATCCGAGCAGCGCTGTCAGGTTGAGGCCGTTGGCCGTGAGGTATCTGTTCACGCCCAGCAAGCTGGCGACAACGCCCAACACCAGCACGACGGCAAGGTTTGTGAGGACGAACAGGATGATGCGTTTCATGGATTGATTTTCTCCGCGAGATGGGGAGTCGTTGGGAAATTGGGCCACCTCGCGCCGCAGATGAGGTCCCCGGGGACCAAATCAAGGGCACAAAGCTGTCGGCGGCGATGTTGTCATGTCGTTGTGGCGCCGGCCGGGCCTGAATACAAGGGAGTCATCATAGAAGGAAAAGTTCTGGTTTTCGGCGCACCAGCCGGGGATGCCCATGACAGGCAGCGGGGTGAACGGCTTGGTGGCGAGCACGTCCGGCTCCAGCTGCGCCGCGAGCCATGCATCCATGTTTGACGCGATTGACTCAGGACTGGCCACACGCCAGACATGGGCGGTGAGCGGCTTGCGCGGTGTCACCAGCTTTTCCAGCAGGGCGTGACCGAAGATGACGAGGCGCGCTTGCGCCCAAAGCGGTCTCAGGTCGATAAAAAGCCGCAACCAGTCGCGCGCGCGCAGCGCATCCCAGATCGGCTGTGGCGCATGAAGCAAGGCGCCGTTCTCGTCGAACACCGTGATCGCGTCGCGCACCGGTCCGCGCAGGTTGCGCGCGCCAGCTTCGATCTGCTCTGACTGCAACTGGTTGAACCGCGACTTTGAAAGTGGGAACGTGAGCCACACGAGGCCGTTGAAGAAGTCGTGCAGGTTGTCGCGCGTGGGGCATAGGCGCGTGCGCAGGATGAAGGATTCGTACGGCTCGCCGGCAGGCAACTGATCTTGCGACACGAAGGCAAGCGGTGCCCCATGTTGCGATGCGAGCGCCCGATGCAAGTGAGCACTGTCTTCCCAACGCTGCGCCACGCACTCGCCCGGCTCTCGATACGGCTGGAACCAGGGCTGCGTCCAGTCGATGTTCGCGGCGACTCGGGCCAATCGCTACCTCAGCTCAAAGCCCAGCCGAACCGGAAAACCCATCTGGCAGGGCGATCCGTCGCACACGGCAGGCTTGTATTTCTCCAGCATCAGGATGGACGCCACCGCGCGCGTGATCTGCGGATCGGGCGAATCAAAGACCGACACCCCCATGGGCTCGCCCTTGCTGTTCACATCCACAAACATCGACAGGTTGCCCTTGACCTGCAACACACCCTGCGCAACCGAGATGGCCTTGTAAACGGTGGCCAATCCGTTCATCGGAAACGGAGGCTCATCGCGAGGGCCCAGCTTCACATATTGCGACCGGACCAGCTCCTTTTCGCTGGGCGACAGTTCTTCGTACTTCTTGTTCAGCGGAAGCGCGCTGGTGACCACGCTGCGCCGGATGTTGGAACCAGTCTCCGCCCTGTCCTGGGGAATCGTGTAGCGCGGTGTCGTTCCATTGGCTTTGTCAGCGCCGGGAATCGCGCTGATGACTTCGCCATTTCGATTGGACTTGGGCAGGTCCGAGACATCCAGCACTTGCGCCTGCCCGAACGCGGACAGATGGGACAGGCAGGCGAGCCAGATCAGGCCCGCGAGCAACACACGGAAGCTCATGCCGACTGGCCAACAAAGCGCCAGGGCAGCGAATCGCCGGACCGCAGCGGCTTGAGCTGTGCTTCGCCGAACGGGTAACTCTCGGGCGGCGTCCAGCTTTCGCGGCGCAAGGTGATCGTGCCCGTGTTGCGCGGCAACCCGTAGAACGCAGGTCCGTGAAAACTGGCGAAGGCTTCGAGCTTGTCGAGCGCACCTGCGTTATCGAATGCTTCGGCGTAGAGCTCCATCGCGGCATTGGCCGTGTAGCAACCGGCGCATCCGGTGGCGTGTTCCTTGAGGTGCGCGGGGTGAGGTGCGCTGTCCGTGCCCAGGAAGAACTTCGAACTGCCACTGGTCGCGGCTTCGACCAAAGCGACGCGATGCACTTCGCGCTTGAGAACCGGCAGGCAGTAGTAGTGAGGGCGCACGCCGCCGGTAAAGATGGCATTGCGGTTGTAGAGCAGGTGCTGCGGCGTGATGGTGGCAGCAGTGAATCGGTTGCTCGAGTACAGGTACTGCGCAGCGTCCTTCGTCGTGATGTGCTCCATCACGATCTTCAATTCCGGGAAGTCGCGGCGCAGCGGGATCAGCTGGGTGTCGATGAACAGCGCCTCGCGGTCGAACAGGTCCACCTCGGGCGACGTGACTTCGCCGTGCACCAGCAGGATGAGGCCTTCGCGCTGCATCGCTTCGACCGTCGCGTAGGTCTTGCGCATGTCAGTCACGCCGGCATCGCTGTTGGTGGTGGCGCCCGCAGGATAGAGCTTCAATGCAACGACGCCCGCTTCTTTTGCTCGCACGATCTCGTCAGGCGCGAGGTTGTCGGTGAGGTAGAGCGTCATCAGCGGCTCGAAGCTCATGCGTTCGGGCACGGCGGCCAGGATGCGCTCGCGGTAGGCCGTGGCCATGGCCGCCGTGGTGATGGGCGGGCGCAGGTTGGGCATGATGATGGCGCGGCCAAACTGCGCGGCCGAGTGCGGCACCACCGTCTTCATGGGCTCGCCGTCCCGGACGTGCAAATGCCAGTCGTCCGGGCGGGTGATCGTGATTTCCTGTGTCATGGGAGCGATTCTCCCAGACCGGCGACGCCCGCCTCAGTGCGCCAGGATCTTGTTCAGGAAGTCCTTGGTACGGGCCTGGCGGTTTTCAGGATGCGCGAAGAATTCTTCCTTGGAACAGTCTTCCAGGATCTTGCCGCCGACGTCAATGAAGATCACGCGATTGGCGACCTTGCGGGCAAAGCCCATCTCGTGTGTCACGACCATCATGGTCAT
This sequence comes from Caenimonas sp. SL110, assembly GCF_001044395.1. Taxonomy (GTDB): domain Bacteria; phylum Pseudomonadota; class Gammaproteobacteria; order Burkholderiales; family Burkholderiaceae_C; genus Ramlibacter. The sequence goes on along the minus strand of NZ_JANU01000026.1, from coordinate 14,625 downwards.
GCCTTCCTTGGCGAGCGTCACCATCACATCCAGCACTTCGCCGACCATCTCGGGGTCGAGCGCCGAGGTGGGTTCGTCGAACAGCATCACGATGGGGTCCATCGACAGCGCGCGGGCAATCGCCACACGTTGCTGCTGGCCACCCGAGAGCTGCCCCGGAAACTTGTCCTTGTGCGCCATCAGGCCCACGCGGTCGAGCATCTTGAGGCCGCGCGCCTTCGCTTCATCGACACTGCGGCCCAGCACCTTGATCTGTGCAATGGTGAGGTTCTCTGTCACCGACAGGTGCGGAAACAGCTCGAAGTGCTGGAACACCATGCCCACGCGGCTGCGAACCTTGGGCAGGTCGGTCTTGGGGTCGGTGACGGAAATGCCGTCCACGATGATCTCGCCCTTTTGCACGGGTTCCAGCGCGTTCACCGTCTTGATGAGCGTGGACTTGCCCGAGCCCGAGGGGCCGCAGACGACGACCACATCGCCCTTGTTGATGTTCACGGAGCAATCGGTGAGCACCTGGACCGGGCCATACCACTTGGAGATATTTTTGATTTCAATCATGATTTGATGACTTTCGACGAGCCGCCTCTAGAAAGGGCCGCCCCTTCGCGGGGGCCACATTTTTCAACGAATGATCTGTACCTTGAGCTGGATGCGGCGAACGAGCCAAGACAGGCCCATGCACATCACGAAATAGAGCACCGCGGCCAGCAGGTAGGCCTCGACCGGGCGGCCGAGATTCTTGCCCGCCGTCTCGAAGCCCTTGAGCATGTCGTAAGCGCCGATCGCATACACGAGAGACGTGTCCTGGAACAGGATGATGGTCTGCGTCAGGAACACCGGAAGCATGTTGCGAAACGCCTGCGGCAGGATCACCAGTTTCATGTTCTGGCTGTAGGTCATGCCCATGGCCGAGCCTGCATTGACCTGGCCGCGAGGGATCGACTGGATACCCGCACGCACGATCTCCGAGAAGTAGGCGGCCTCGAACGCGATGAACGTGATGATGGCCGACACTTCCGCGCCAATCGGCCGCCCGATAGCAAACGGAATCAGCAGGAAGAACCACAGCAGCACCATCACCAGCGGAATGGACCGCATGGTGTTGACATAGGCCGCGGCCGGGATGTCCAGGAACGACTTTCCGGACAGTCGCATCAGCGCCAGGATGGTGCCGAAGATGATGCCGCCGATGGTGGCGACGACGGTCAGCCAGATCGAGAAGATGAAGCCCTTGATGACAAAGGGCGCCAGCAGATCCCAGCTGAAGAATGAGAGGTCGAGATTTCCGAGCATTTCAGTGCCCTCCCATTCCGCCAGCGGCAACAAAGCCGGGCACCTGGGACTTCTTCTCGATCACACGCATTATGCGGTTGATAGCGAATGCAGAGATTGCGTAGAGCACCGTGACTGCGAGATACATCTCGACCGGGGCCGACGTCTCCTCACCCGACTGGCGCGCGAAAAACGTCAGTTCGGCAATCGACACGGCGAAGGCAACCGACGAATTCTTGACGATGTTCATCGACTCGCTGGTGAGCGGTGGAATGACGATGCGAAGCGCCATCGGCAAGAGCACGAACCGGTAGGTCTGGAAAGTGGAAAAGCCCATGGCCATGCCTGCATAACGCTGTCCACGAGGCAGCGCCTGGATGCCGGCTCGCACCTGCTCTGCGACGCGCGCAGAGGTAAACAGGCCCAGCGCCAGGATCACCAACACGATGGACGGCACGTCCTTGAAACTTGGGAAGATGCCCGGCACCACGAAATACCAGAGGAAAAGCTGCACCAGCAAGGGGATGTTGCGAAACAACTCCACCCATGCATGCCCTATTCGCACCAGCCAGGGGCTGTTGGGTAATGTTCGCAGCGTGCCGACGAGCAGGCCGGTCAGGAGCGCCACCACGAGCGCGCACAAGGACACTGTGAGCGTCCATCCCCATGCGGAAAAAATCCAGTTCAGGTAGGTCTGATCCCCCCCTTTACCGAAGCAGCCGGCGATGATGTCGCCGGTGGTGGTCTCTTTGCAGAAGACCTGCCAATCCCAAGCCATTTGTTGTGTCCCCGTGAAAAACGGACGTTGTCCAGGCCACAGCGCGAACGCCATGCGTTTTGTGCTGCTTCTTCTCCAAGCGGCCTACGTTAAACGACAAACCCCGCCGTAACAAGTGCTGCGGCGGGGTCTGCCAGTCTCATTTGCTGGCGATCATCGCCGGCTTACTTCTTGGCGTAGTCTTCCATCGGCTTGTCGTTGGGGTTCGCCCAGGCCGCCTTGGTGCTTTCCGACAGGGGCAGGCCCACCTTGGTGTTCTTTGGCGGGATCGGTGCCACAAACCACTTGTCCCAGAGCTTGGCCATCTCGCCGCTCTTGACCATGGCGGTGATCGTGTCGTTGCCAATCTTCTTGAGCGCTGCATCGTCCTTGCGAACCATGATGGCGATCGGCTCGACGCTCAGGACTTCACCGGCGAGCTTGAACTCGGCGGGGTTCTTGGCGTTGGCGATGTTACCTGCCAGGATCGAGCCGTCCATCACGAAAGCATCGGCGCGGCCGGTTTCGAGCAGCAGGAAGCTGTCGGCGTGGTCCTTGCCGAAGACTTCCTTGAAGTCGACGCCCGTGGCGCGCTCGTGCTTGCGCAGGTGCTGGACCGAGGTGGTGCCGGTGGTGGTGGCCACGTTCTTGCCGTTGAGCTGGGCAATGCTGTTGATGCCGGAATTGGCCTTGACTGCGATGCGCACTTCTTCAACGTACGTCGTGTTCAGGAACGAGACGTCCTTCTGGCGCGTGGCGTTGTTGGTGGTGGAGCCGCACTCGATGTCCACAGTGCCGTTCTGCACCAGCGGAATGCGGTTTTGCGACGTGACCGGCTGGTACGTCACATTCAGCTTGCGGCCGGCTGCCTTTTCCAGCTCGGAAATGATGCGCGAGCAGACTTCAACGTGAAAGCCTGCGAACTTGCCGTCACCGGTGGTGTACGACAGCGCGCCGGAAGACTCCCGCACCCCCATCGTGACATTGCCGGATGCCTTGACCTTGGCAAGGGTATCGGTCGCCTGGGCGGATGCGCCGCCGGCAGCAAGCGCCGCGACTGCAATTGCCAACAAATGCTTCTTCATGCAAATCTCCTGTGGTGAAGCGTTAGGGTGAACTCAAAACGTCAATAAATTGGTTAACGAAATTCTAGGGATTCCGGCTTGGGGGAATACCCTGAATTTCCCTTGGCTTTATACAAAGCAGGCTTTGTGCCTGCCTGATGTTCAAGTTGGCGCGAACTGTACGAAAAGGTCCCAAACCGCGCCAATGCTGATTGCGCGGGCTGTTATGCAAAAAATTTATAACTACTTCGCGGCCGGCGTATTCGCCACCAGGAAGGTCCAGAGCGCTTGAACCGTGCCTTTGGGTGACTCCTTGCCCAAGGGCTTCTCACGATACGCGCGCACATCCATTGTCAGCTCAAGCCCCTTCAATTCTGGCGGCGCGCAATTGACAAGACGTTTGGATCGCAACTCTTTCTTGACAGCGCTGTGCGGCAGGAATGCCACGCCGTGCCCCTCGACCGCCATCACCTTCAACCCCTCGGCCATGTCGGTCTCGTAGACGCGGTCCAGGTGGATCGGCGCGGTCGACTGCTTCAGGATCAGGTCGGTCACGCGCCCGAGATACGCGCCGGGTGCATAGCCGAGATAGGGCAGCGGCTGGCCTGCGCGCCCGGGCAGCCTGAACATCGGATCGCCATTGGCATCGGCGCGGCAGTACGGCGACAACACCTCCTGGCCCAGCGTCACCATCTCGTAGCGGTCGGCGTCGAGCTGCAGGGGTTGCGACGAATGGTGATACGCAATGAGGATGTCGCAGCCGCCTTCGACCAGCCGCATCACGGCATCGTGAACATTGAGCGCAATCAGGCGGCTCTTGATCGGGCCGAACTTCTCGCGCAGCGACGATACCCACGCCGGGAAAAAGGTGAACGCAAGCGTATGGGGCACCGCGAACTCAATCACGTCCTGACCTGCAGCCGAATGTCCGCGCAACATGGCGCGCGTGCTTTGCAGAGCCTGCAGCATTTCCATCGACTGCGAGTACAGCGTCTGACCCGCAGGTGTGAGCCGCGTCGGATACGAACTGCGATCGACCAGGTCGGTGCCGGCCCATGCCTCGAGTGCCTGTATTCGCCGCGAGAACGCAGGTTGCGTCACGTGCCGCAGCTGCGCCGAGCGGCTGAAGCTGCGGGTCTCGGCGAGGCTCACGAAGTCCTCAAGCCATTTGGTTTCCATGGTGGGGATTATTGCTTCACAAGCACTGCACGACGCTGCGCGTACAGCGCGGCGCGCGATTCATCGCCCCTGGCCCTGTAAAGCAATTCAAGTTCGGTGAACACATGCAGATCGGGTTTGCCGGCTGCCTGGTTTTCGGCTTCAAGCCGCAACTGGATGGCCAGCGCTTCATCGACGCGCTTGAGCGTTCGCAGCGTCATCGCCACCATCCAGTGCGCAACGCGAGTCCGCTCCGGGTTGCCCAATGCCTCGCGCAACGATGCGGCGCGCTGGAACTGACCGAGCGCTTCTTCGTTTCGCCCCATCTGGTAGAGCGCGTAGCCCATGTTGTTGCGCAGCGATGCTTCCCAGGCCCTGGCCAGAGGTTGCTGCGAAGCCATCGCCACATCGAGGCCGCGCTGCCCCCACTTCAATTGATCCTCGGGCCGCGTATCGACAAACGCCAGCATGTGGATTGCATCGATCACCAGGTCGTCACGTTTTGCTTCGAGACCCAGGTCGATCGCGCGTTGGTAAGCAGCGCGCGCCCGATCACGCACTTCGGGTGTTTGCGAATCGGGCGAATGCGTCGCGGACGAGAACGTGCGACCGGTCTCCAGCGCATGCCGGATTCGCGCTTCTGCGCCAGCGCTCGCGAGTTGAGGCTCCATCTCGCGCAGCAGGGCCTGGGCCTTTGCGAAATCGCGTCGCAAACCATACGTGCGAGCGATCTGCGTCTGCAGGATCAGCGTGTCATCGCCGGATGCGGTGGCGAGCGCCGCGCGAAAGCGCTGCTCGCTGAGTTCAGGATTGCCGAAGTTCCACAACGGCGCGATATCGATGGCCGCCATCGCAATCGAAGGCGCTGCAATCGACGCGGCCATCAGCCATGCCAGTCCCGATCTGTGAATCAACATCGCACCTCGCATCCATTGTTGTGCGGGATGTTACTCGTCGAGCAAACCACCGCGATAGAAGCTGTAGGCCGTGCCGTCATGCAGATAGAAGTAGCCGTCGGCGCAACCATCCTTGCCCGGAAAGAATTCGCGGTATGCCTTGGGCACCAGCCGCTCGAGCTGTTCGTCAGTGAGTTCGTCGAACTCCTCGGGCGTGATCGATTGGCCGGCTCGCAGTTTTCGGTTCATGATTTTTGTTCGTTCTTCCAGGGGCCATGCCAGCGGCCGACTCATGACGCAGAGTTGATCACCGCTTCGATGTGATGACCATCGGGATCCACCACGAACGCCGCGTAGTAAGCAGGCCCGTAGTGTGGCCGCAGACCCGGCGTTCCGTTGTCCGAGCCGCCGTTTTGCATCGCCGCTAAATGAAATGCGTCCACTGCCGCCCGGCTCCTCGCGGCAAACGCGAGATGAAAGCCCGGACCGGGCGCAGGTGGCATGCCCTGCTGCAGCTTGATCGCGAACTTGTCGCCGCCGCCCTTCTCGCCGTAGCCGACCGCTGCACCGGACTTGCCTGCGCCAGCGTCGGTCCAGACGCGCTCATAGCCCAGTGCGGCCAGCACAGCATCGTAGAACTTTGCCGAGCGCTCGATGTCGCTCACGCCAAACGAGATGTGGTGGAGCATGTGCATGCAGGGCGCCAGTGCTTGCGCACGAGCCTTACTTGGGCGCGGCTGCGCGCTCTTTCAGGATTGCTTCCTTGTCTTCGGTGCGGAACGTGATGCCCGCGCACTGCTCGTTGTAAGCCGTCGCCGTTTTGGCGAACGCTTCCAGCTCGGTCCTCGTCGCCTGCAGGGCTGCGTTGGACGCCTGCACGCGTGCGTTGTGCGCCTCTACCTTGCGTTTGAACGCGCGCTGCTTGCGATCGTCGCCCTCGTTCGCCGTCTCGGCTTCCTTGGCCAGTTCGGCGGACTCGGCGCGGATCGCGGCAACTTCTGCGGAATTGGCGGTTCGCTGCGCATCAAGCTTGCTGCGAGTCGGAGCGAATCCGGCCTCGGTGTTCATGCAGGCGCGCAACTCGTCGCGGTTGACCAGGCGCGGCTCCTTGGCCGGCGCGGCTTGCGCCTGGGCCTCATGGACGGCAAAAGTGGAGACAAGCAGGACTGCGGCGAGGGAGAAGAAGGTCTTGGATTGCATACGAATAAGCCCGCAAGGTAAGGGCGTCAGGGTTGATGGGCAAGCCGGGAACCCTTGTGGGGCATCTCCGGCAAGTAGCGAATGCTAGCGAACTTCCGGCAAGCCTATGTCAACGGCGGGTGAAGCTCATGCACCAGACGTCACTTGTTCGACTTGCCGCCCCTGGCTTTGTCGAATTTGCGCCAGTACTGAAACTCGTCTTCGTGATGATCGATGTCCAGCTCCGAGATGCGCACCTGCAGCCGCTCCTGCACGTCGGCCACAGCCTTGTTGTAGACAAGCGGGCCCAGCTCTTCCAGGAAGTAACCCAGCAATGCGCCAGCCGCGATATTGCCGATCTTCTCGTCCATGTTTTCCGCAAAATAACGTTCGATGGAAACGATGGCTTCCTGGCGTACTTCGCGCGGCAGTTCAATGGTCATGGTCGCCTTCGGGTGGTGCTGACGCTTCGACCAGCACGAACCGCGGCTGGAGTTTTCCATCGAACACAGCGTGCTCAAAGAACATGGCGTGCGGGCGCACCCACCAGCCGCTGTCGTTGTAGAGCGGCCTGTACAGCACCAGCGCTTCTTTCGTTTCGCTGTGCCGAACAACGCCGGTCACTTCGTATTCACCGCCCTTGTAGTGGCGATAGCGGCCAGTCGGCGTCAAGGGAAGTGGTTCGAGCATGGTGCGACTACTCAGGCAACTACTCAGGCGACCACATCGGCGCTTTGAACAATGATCCGGCGCGCGCCCTGGGCTGCGACCAGATCGATCAACTCGGTCAACGCAGTCGCGGGCGCAGAACCCAGATCGACAGTGAACAGCCACCAGTCGCTCTGGGGCTCGACCCGGCCCAGCGAGTGAATCGCCAGTGCGAGCGTCTCGCTGGCATGCGTGTCCTTGATGTCGAGCCAGCGCGTGGCCCAGTCTTCGAGCACCTGCAGCGACTCGATCGGCTGGTCAAACTTGATATTGACTGCGTTCCAGGTGAAGGGATGCACCTGCATCTCGAACGAGCCCAGGTTGTAGCCTCGCGGCTCCACCGTCACATCGGGCGCAGGCGTCACATAGTAAGGACGCACCGTGCCGTCCTGCGCCTTGGACAGCAGGTCGACGCGCAAATAGCGATAGGGGTAAGCAATCGCCTCGTTGTTCAGGCTGATGAGCACTTCGCTCGAAGTCGCCGGTGACTGGGCCAGCAGCTCTGCCTTGGTCGAAAGCAGAAGTCCGACATAGCGCTCACGTTCTTTCTCGAAAATCTCTCGCAGGGTCATAACGGCTCAATAGGGTGTGATCGCGCAGCTGGAAAGCGACGCCGGCGCAGCGATTCTGCAGCAATTCAGGACGACGCCTGCTTTCGGCTGCCGGCGCTGACCATCCCGGCGAAAGCATGTGCAATCGGCTTTGCGGCGAACCAGGCGAGGACGGCCTGCGCGCAATCCTGCGGGCTCGACTTGCTGGTGTCGATCTCGAAGTCATAGAGAACGGCGTCGTGCATCGACATCTGTGATTCGGCCAGCCCCACTGGCCGATCTTTTCGGCGCGCTTCGCGTTGCTGGAGCTGTGGCAAGTCACATCTGACGCCGACCAGGTAAACCGGAAGTCCGGCGAGGCCTTGCGCCAGATACGCCCAGCCTTGCCTGGGCAGCACGTGATCCAGGATCACATGCTGGCCATGCCGCGCGTACTCGGCAGTAGCTGCGTTGATGGCGCGGCAAAGTGCCGCCAGCCGCAGCGCCGACACCTCTGGGGACAAACCGTCGAAGTACCCGGGCGGCTCCATGGCGCGAAAGGCATCGAGCTGCACATGAAGGTGCGGCTCCTCAAAGCCCTGCTGCAGCAGTCGGGCCAATGTCGATTTGCCTGAACTGGAAGTGCCGTTGAGCACGATGACGCGGCCAGCCGCGGCAAGTTTGGTCATGGTCATCCGTCGGGTTGTCCTACGCTGCGCGTGCCGAATTGGGCGCACGATGAGATTCAATCAACTGAAAGCCATGCATGACGGACCCGCGCAACATCGCCCACGACAAGAAAGTTCAACAGGAAAAAAAGCATCACGGCGAAGCGGTCGCTCCAGGCGCTGACAAGACACCGCAACCCGGCAAGAAAACCCATATGCAGCATCATGCGTCCGATGTCGCGAAGGTGCCCGACGAGGCAGCGCCCGTGCCGACCGATGAGAAGCCACTCGTCTGATCGCTAGGTTTGGGATGGGCGGATCGAACAAGCCAACGATCATGCAAACGCCTAGCCTTTGGGCGCACCTGGCGCATCGCGCCAGAACCGTTCCATCGAGATATAGGTAAACGAGGCAGACCACCCGATCAGCAGCAGCCCATTCAATGCTTCCACTGCCGCAAGCAACCGGATCGGGCCCACGGGCGTCAGGTCGCCGAACCCAAGTGATGTGTACGTCTCCGCAGAAAAATACATGCAAGCCATGAGCGAGAAATCAGGAGTTCCCTGCAGGGTGCCAACCCCACCCCAGATAACCAGTGCGTAAAGCGTCGCGCCATAGATCGCCATTTCGGCGGCGTGGGCGACGAAGGCGGCCAGGATGACGACGACCAGCTTGGCGCGCTCGGGCATTTGAAATGACGGAAGCCATGTGTTGAGGGAACGCAGGACCTCATAGTGCAGCACGGTGGTTGCGATGACGAGCAGGCAGCAAAGGAATATGACGAGGGGCATCTGGGGTGAGTACGTTGGCTGATAGGCCTGCGATCAGGCAAGACTGCAAACTGGTCTGGCGCGCAGGACTGTCATGGCTGAACTGTACTGAAGCCGAGCGACAGCTTCAGCCATACAGCGCAGACCATCGCAATGACCGCCGTCATCGCGAATGCGCCTGCAGGCCCGACGAGCTTCCATACAAAGCCAAAGAGCAGACCGGCGGGGATCGCAGCCAGACCGGTGACCATGTAATACCAGCCGAACGCCGTGCCCTTGCCCGAGGTGCCGGCCAGCTCGCTGACCAGCGAACGCTCGACGCCCTCGGTGATGCCGCTCAAAACGCCATAGATTGAAACTGCGATCCACAGCGCCGCGCCGGTCGAGGCCCATGCGAGCGCGCCATAGCCGATGGCCAGGAATGTCCAGTTCAGCAAGGTGAGGTGCCGCTTGGACCTGCGATCGGTCACCGGGGCACCGGCCAGCGCAACAACGGACTGCAGCGCCGCCAACCACGCCCACAAAAGCAGCAGCGTCACGGTGGACATCCCCAATTCGTGGCCGCGCAGCATGATGAAAGCCTCGGATGCCCTGGCAAAGCAGAACAGGGCCAGCACCTGCAGATATCCGCGCAGCGACGGCGGCAGCTGCGACCATCGCAGTGGTACTGGTTCTGCATTGCGCGCGGCTTCGATCTGCGCGGCCGTCGCAGGGTTGGGCAGCAGGGCCAGCAGCACCAGGACAGCCAGGCCCGGAATCGCAGACAGCAAGATGACCCGAGGCAGGTCCATGCCCGACCACGCCAGGACTGCCGCCGCGATCAGCGAGCCGACAACCGCTCCCGCGTAGTCCAGCCCGCGGTTCAAGCCATACGCCCGGCCCTGCATGTCCTTGGGCGTGATGTCGGCAAGAATTGCATCTCTCGGCGCGCCGCGCAGTCCCTTGCCCAGCCTGTCCGCGGCGCGCAACGCGACCACGATGCCCCAGTTGCCCGCGAGACCGATCAGCGGACGCGACGCCACTGCCAGGCCATACCCCACGAGCACCAGCGCCTTGCGACGCTGGGGTTGCACATCAGCATACCGCCCGGACCACAGTCTCAGGAAAGCGGCCACGGCGTTGGCGACGCCTTCTACTGCACCGATTGCAACAGGGCCCGCTGCGAGCACCGAAACCAGCAGGATCGGGATCAGCGGCGCCACCATCTGCGCAGACACCTCGTTGAGCAGACTCACCAGGCCGAACATCACCACTGGCAATGGGAGCTTGCGGCGCGGCACCATTGGTTCAGGCCGCAAGGGTCACCGCGCACGCCGGTAGTGCACGGCGACCGCGCCGCTACGAAGCGGCTTGCTCGAGATCAACTCGAGCCGCCGCGAGCCAGGCAGCCCACCTTCATACAGGGTCGGACCGTGGCCTGTGATCCGGGGGTGGACGAGGAACTGGTATTCGTCGATCAGATCCAGCCGGTCCAGCTCGGCCGCGAGTTTGCCGCTGCCAAGGAGCACGCCGTCCGGGGTCGCATCCTTGAGTTGCTGAACTCCGGCGCGCAGGTCGCCGCCAATGTGGTGGCTGTTGGTCCAGGGAAAGTCATGACGCGTCGAGGACACCACGTACTTCGGCTTGGCTTCAAGCTTGACCGCCCAATCGCGTATCGCTGGCGGTGCCTGCACCTCGCCGCGGGCCACTGCTGGCCAGAAGCTTTCCATCATCTCGTAGGTGACGCGACCCCACAGCATGGCGCCACGCTCGTCCATGAGGCGGGTGAAGAACGCGTGCGTCTCGTCGTCGGCGATGCCTTCCTGGTGGTCGATGCAACCATCCAGGGTGACGTTGATGCTGAAGGTCAGAAGTCCCATGGGGTCATTCGATCGATCTCAGCCAAGGGTTGTGAAGACAACCGGGAAGCCGGTGCCAGGCAATTATTCAGACGCGAGCTTGCCAGCCACATGACGGGAAAAGCTATCAAGGATGGCTTGCCAGCCGGTGCGTTGTTGTTCTTCTGAATGTGTAGGCTCGCCGTCGAAGGTCACGGTGACAGTGACGCCACCTGCACCCTCCGCGAATTCGACAACACCCAGCCTGTCGCCGAAGGCGTACTCGATCAGTTGGTGAGGAACGACCTTGGTGTACTCGCCAGCAAAATCAAATCCAAACGAGCCATCCTTGGCTTCCATCCGCGAAGAAAACTTGCCCCCGGGACGCAGATCGACAGAGGCTGCTGTCGTGTGCCAGTCAGGAGACGCGGTATTCCAGACCTTGATGTCCTGCGCAGTCGTGTAAGCGCGCCACACCACTTCGACGGGTGCCATGACAACGGTTGAGACGGTGATTTTCATATGAACACCTGTGGGTTATATGGGTTATGTTAGTTATGGGGGTTTGATCACGCTAGAACGCGCCTGACTTGAACAGCTTTCCATCGGAATCCAGCAAGCGCCAATCATTGCCATCGCGGTGAAGGGTTCGACCTGTATCGGGGTAGTGGCAGACATCCTGTCTGGCCCGGGTGCCAACGACAAGATAAGTGCACGGCACATCTGTCCGATTCGAAGCGTGATGCGCGATGGGCACACCAGCTGGCCAACAAGCTGCATCACCTGTCTGGAGCACATGTTCTTCTGAGCCCTCTGTGATCGTGAGGGAGCCTGAGAGCACGAACACAAGCTCATCTTCGTTCTCGTGCCAGTGGTTGTTGGACGAACGGGCGCCGGGATGGAGCGTCTCCACCCGGGCTCCGTACTGCGAAAGACCCCCTATCTCGGACAGTCGGAGGGTCTCAACAACTCCGAACGCTCCTCGGTCATCTCGTGTAGCTGCGGTTTGGTCACTTTTGATGATCATGTGCTTGCTGGTTAATTTGGAAGCTGTTCAACGTTCGCAGTTTCTCCATCGCTGCTTCCGAAACCGTGAAGCCAAGCGATTCGTAGAACGCGCAGACCCCAGGTCGATCCGCGCGTAGAACCCATGTGATGTTCGGATTTGAACCTGTAGCCGCTGAAACCAATGCGCTGCCGATGCCTTGGCCCCTGTGCTGCTGCTCGACGGCAACCATTGATATGTACCCGTTGAACGTTCCATCTGTAATGGCCCGGAGGAATCCTACGACTCTTCCCTCAGCCTCGGCCACAAGCGCAATCTGTGAGTTTCGGATCGATTGGCGGAACATTTCCGGATCTGCGACCTTGCTGGTCCAGCCGCACCGCGAAAGCAACTGGCGAACGTCCTCATATTCAGCGGGGCGAACAGCGCGGATGTTCATTTGTGCTGCCTAACGTTGGAGTTGACCTGGCGACGACAGCGAGACGCTTGGGCCGCGAGGTGCAGGATACGCCACGGCGCCTCGCGGCCCAAGTGGCTTGCTGTTGGCGCTCAGGTTGAACGAGGGGTTAGGCCGCACCGTAATGGCGAAAGCGATGGCAGTTTGGACAAAGCGCCAAAGCGTTGTTCACGGTGTCCTCTCCTCCCTGCGAGAGTGGAGTCTGGTGATGAACCTCAAGGTAAGGCGTCCTGTTCGACGCTCGGATGAACGGTGCAGGCTTACTGCATCCCTCGCAGCGACCGTTTGCACGCAGCAAAACTTCAACAATTACGTCGGCGTTGCGGATGAATGCGGTAGTGTCTACACAGACGCGACGTGGCAGCGGTTCTGAGGCTGCAAGTCGTGCAAGACGGTCCGCTGCGCTGAGATTCTGCGAATCTGCGATGCGGCGCTGAAGGTCTTGTTCTACCTCGGCCAGTTGGGTAGGCGCAAAGATCGGCTCCGCAGGCTCCTGCGCGCTTTCAGCAACTTCACTTCGACGCTCAGTTACTGGCGACCGCCCGAAGTAGGACCAAAGTACTTCATCGGATGGTGGCCCGTCGCGCTCAAAGCGATTGATGTCATCGATACCCATCGGAGCGTGACGAAGTCCATCCCACTGGTCATGATCAGGGACGACGATCTCGCCCTTGTCTTCACCTTCTCGCCAGATGATCACGAACTTGGCGTCACCCTCTCGCGCATAGTTGATTGCCTTGTTTAGGCGATCAAAAAGCGCCCTCGCACCTCGAGTGCCAGTAAGCGCATTTTTCTCTGACTCGTGATCTGCCTTTCGCCAGCGGTTCTTGCTGTGTACGGCGCGGAACTGGATCGGGTGTGGCTTCTTCATGGCTGAAGTGAGTAAACGCGTGCTTGTGCGGCCTAACTACAAAGGTAAGCGGCGCCGGAGCACCGTAGGTGCGTAGGGCACCAACACTGGCCATGAAGATGGCGAAGCCATGGCCAGTGTTGGCGTCCGCTTGACCGACCAGTTAGGCCGCTGCGCAGATGCGGAACAGGTTGGCCTAAAGGCAAGGTGTCTCAATTCACTCGTCTTTCAAAGTTCGCCCAATAAAGTCAGATTCTCCTCCGCGCGCTTAATTCGCTTTCGCTCGTTGGCGTTAGGTGCGGGGAGTCCTAGTAGATGGGTGCGCATATCTTCAAAGCACGCAACTAGGTGCCCTCTAAGCCACTCAAATTTTTCGGCATGTTCATTTTTATAGTAGTTATCTCGAAGAGCCGAAAGAGCCCCCTCGAACGGCTTTTTGCTGAGGCTGGTCCCAAGAATGCACCCGTAGTTTAAATACGGAAAATCCACCTGATGACCGTTTTGTGGACGGATTGATAGGTGAGGCAGGCCGCCAACCGTGCATTTGGTCAATGCGTCGCTCATCGACTCAAAGTATTTCTTGATCAGTGATCGGTCAACTATTGTTCTGGGAAATTTGGCTTGTGCCTCTAAGTTGTATGCGTTTATGAGGCCGGATCCCACGATGATGCTGTTTGCTTTGTCAACGAAGAGTCCGCCGTGGGAAATCGCACCACGCATTAGGACGCCCTTGCCAAGTAAGCCGGCCTGGGCAATATTGATCATTTTCATGAGTTCAAAGAAATTCTCAAGCTTGTCTTCGCAATAGATCACTATGGAGTCGCTGATCAACATATATTCAAAGCCCCGCTGCTCAACAGCCGCCTTGAATTTCGATAGCAGAAATTCGTAGTACTTCTCAATTGAGCCAGTATTTTCGCCGAAAACGAGGTTCTTAAAACCGAGCACATCTATGAAGGCGACCAATCTCGGCTGATATAAAATTTTCATGATTGCTCAGTGTGAGGGAATGAGGTGCGGCCTAACGTAAAGATGACCGGCGCACAACAACTCGCGGCAGCGCCGCCCTCTTGTGTTGTCTGTCCGTGTCGATTCCCATGTTAGATCGCAGCCGACTACAGAATGTCAACTACCAATCCTCTTGTAAAACGAGCGGCGGTTCCTCTTTTCGTAGACGAGACGGCCTTGGTCCTCCAGCATGCGGGCGAACGTTGCAAATAGCCACCCTCTTTGACCGTCTGGATGTGCCGAGTTCTTGGGAACAGCGCTGAAGTTAATGCCGAGTCCCTCATTAATTTCGGTAGCGGGCACGAAGCCGTCGGTATAGATGGACTCTCGAGACTTAATAAAGTCCAGGACCTCTTCGCAGCAGTCGCTGAGCAAGGCTTGCATTTTTTCTTTGGACATCGTTGATCTCCCATCAATGATTTCACATGATCTAACGTTGAAGCTGAGCCGCGAGCGGCGGCTTGCCGACGCGAGTCGGCTCAAGC
>NZ_JANU01000025.1 GCF_001044395.1 Caenimonas sp. SL110 | reverse complement strand
TGGATTGCGGATCAAGCGAAGTAATCGGCCCCCTGCCGCAAATCGCGCCGAAGAAACACTGCGTAGTCTGTTGTAAGGTGGAATGCGGCGACCGCAAAAGACCGATTTGGCAATGGTGCTAGCTAGCCCGAGATCAAGCGTGGTCCTGGGTGACGTCATCGACATTGGTGAATCTGCCTGGTGGTTCGCAGCCACCGAGCCGATATCCCGTTTAAGAGAGTGAGCAAGACGACGTACCCGATGCGGCGCCACATTCCAACCCGAATGATGGAGCAACCCATGGCGCAACGCAATCGAGACGTTTCTTTGAAGCCGGGCAAGGCACGAGCCCTGAGCATCACCCATCCCAACGCTGCTGGCATCGACATTGGCAGCGCGTCCCACTTTGTGGCCGTGCCGCCTGATCGCGATGATCAGTCGGTACGCGAATTCCCCAGCTTCACGGTCGACCTTAATGCGCTGGCCGATTGGCTGGACGCCTGCGGCGTGGACACGGTGGCGATGGAGTCCACCGGGGTGTACTGGATACCTTTGTTCGAACTGCTGGAGTCGCGCGGCTTCACGGTGTTGCTGGTAAATGCGCGCCACGTCAAGAACGTTTCGGGGCGCAAGTCCGATGTGCTGGACTGCCAGTGGCTGCAGCAGCTGATGACCTATGGCCTGCTCAGCGGGGCGTTTCGTCCGAGCGAACAGGTGTGTGTGCTGCGTTCGCTGTGGCGCCAGCGCGAGATGCTGCTGCGCAGCCAGAGCCGGCATGTGCAGCATATGCAAAAGGCGCTCACGCAGATGAACATCCAGCTGGCCAACGTGATTACCGACGTGGTGGGGCAGACGGGTCAGAGAATCCTGCGCGCCATCGTGGCGGGCGAGCGCGATGGTCATGTGTTGGCGGCGATGAAGGACGTGCGCATCCACGCCAGCGCCGATGAGATCGCCAAGAGCCTGCAAGGCAACTGGCGCGCCGAGCATCTGTTCGCGCTCAAGCAGGCGCTGCAGGCGTTCGACTTCCTGGGCACCCAATTGGCCGAGTGCGACGTGCAGATCGAAGCGCAGCTACAAAGCCTGCAAGTCCATGAGGGCGAGCCGGCCAAAGGCAAGAAACGCAGCCGCTCGCGCAATGCGCCCAAGTTCGACCTGCGCGCGCGCCTGTTCAAGCTGTGCGGGGTGGATCTCACGCGCATCGACGGCATCGACGTGACCACTGCGCTGGCGGTGATCAGCGAGACGGGCACCGACATGTCCCGCTTTGCCAGCGTTGCACACTTCGCAAGCTGGCTGGGCCTGTGCCCGGGCACCAGGATCACCGGCGGCAAGGTGATGAGCGGCAAGACCAAGCGGGTGGCCAACCGAGCCGCCCAGGCGCTGCGGCTGGCAGCTGCGGGGCTGCGCACCAGCCAGTCGGCGCTGGGCGCGTACTACAGGCGCATGTGCTCACGCATGGACAAACCCAAAGCCGTCGCCGCCGCAGCCCACAAACTGGCGCGCCTGATCTACACGATGCTCACCAAAGGCGAAGAATATGTCGACCAGGGTCAGGCCTATTACGAGCAACGCTACCGCGAACGAGTCCTGCACAACCTGGCTCAGCGCGCCTCCAAAATGGGTATGCAACTCGTCGCCGTCCAACAGCCCTCCTAAAACACCATTACGAATCAAGCACTTGAGTGGTGTTTCTTAAGAG
>NZ_JANU01000024.1 GCF_001044395.1 Caenimonas sp. SL110 | reverse complement strand
GGGCCGGGGTGAGGGTCTTCCAATAGCGAACACCCCTCACCCCCACCCTCTCCCCGCAAGCGGGGCGAGGGAGCAACTCCAGGCATCGCCCAGCACCCGCAGCGCAAAAATGCCCTACGACTGGCGCGCCCTCTTCCTCAAGGTTCTTCCTCCCATCTTCGGCCTGGGCTTTCTCGTGGGCATCTGGGCGATCATTTCGATGACGTCCACCAGCAGCTTTCCGTCGCCGGTCGAGACGTTCAAGCAGGCACTGATAGTCTTCAGCGATCCGTTCTACCAGAAGGGTCCCAACGACCAGGGCATCGGCTGGAACGTGCTGTCGTCGCTCAAGCGAGTCGCCATCGGATTCGGCATGGCGGCCGTCGTGGGCATCCCGCTGGGCTTCATGATCGGCCGCTTCACCTTCCTGTCGCGGATGTTCAACCCGCTCATCAGCCTGTTGCGTCCGGTGTCGCCGCTGGCGTGGTTGCCCATCGGCCTCATGGTGTTCAAGGGCGCAAACCCCGCCGCCATCTGGACCATCTTCATCTGCTCGATCTGGCCGATGATCATCAACACCGCAGTCGGTGTGCAACGCGTGCCCTCCGACTACATGAACGTGGCGCGCGTGCTGAACCTGTCCGAGTGGAAGATCGTCACGAAGATCCTCTTTCCGGCCGTGCTGCCCTACATGCTCACCGGCGTGCGCCTGGCAGTGGGCACCGCGTGGCTGGTGATCGTCGCGGCAGAGATGCTCACCGGCGGTGTCGGCATCGGCTTCTGGGTCTGGGACGAGTGGAACAACCTCAACGTCAAGAACATCATCATCGCGATCTTCGTGATCGGCGTGGTGGGTCTGGTCCTGGAATTCGCCCTGATCAAACTGGCAACGGCATTCACATTCGAAGAGGTGAAGACATGAGCGACAGCCTGACCACCAAATACATCCAGATCGAGGGCGTGCAGCAGACCTTCAAGACCGCCAAGGGTCCGTTCGTCGCGCTACAGGGCATCAACCTCACCGTCGCCAAGGGCCAGTTCGTCACGATGATCGGTCACTCGGGCTGCGGCAAGTCAACGCTGCTGAACCTGATCGCCGGCCTCACGATGCCCACGCAAGGCCACCTGATCTGCGCCAACCGCGAGATCGCAGGACCTGGTCCCGACCGCGGCGTCGTGTTCCAGAATCATTCGCTGTTGCCGTGGCTCACCTGCTTCGAGAACGTGTACCTGGCCGTCGAACGCGTCTTCGGTGCGACCGAAACGCGTGCGCAGCTTCGTGCCCGCACCGACGACGCGCTGGCACTGGTCGGACTGACACCTGCGGCGCAAAAACGCCCGGGAGAAATCTCAGGCGGCATGAAGCAGCGCGTGGGCATTGCACGTGCACTGTCGATGGAGCCCAACGTGCTGCTGATGGACGAGCCCTTCGGCGCGCTTGACGCCCTCACCCGCGCCAAGCTGCAGGACGAGTTGCTGGCGATCGTCGCCAAGACGCACAGCACGGTGGTGATGGTGACCCACGATGTCGACGAAGCCGTGCTGCTGTCGGACCGCATCGTGATGATGACCAACGGCCCTGCCGCAACCATCGGCGAAGTGCTGGCCATCGACCTGCCGCGCCCGCGCAGCCGCATCGAACTGGCCGAAGACCCCGCCTACGTTCACTACCGCAAGGCGGTGATCGATTTCCTCTACACGAGGCAGGCCCACGTCGAAAAGCTTGTCGCCTGAACGCCCCATCTGGAGACCGAAGTGAAACGATCAAAACTGGTGATGGTTGGAAACGGGATGGCGGGCGTGCGCACCATCGAGGAGCTGCTGAAGGTCGCTCCAGAGCTTTACGACATCAGCGTGTTCGGCGCGGAGCCGCATCCCAACTACAACCGCATCCTGCTGTCGCCGGTGCTCGCGGGCGAGCAGACGCTCGACGAGATCGTGCTGAACTCCTGGGACTGGTACAAGGAAAACAACATCACGCTGCACGCGGGCAAGAAGGTGGTCGAGGTTGATCGCGTCAAGCGCGTGGTGCGCGCCGAAGACGGCACCGAAGAGCCTTATGACCGGCTGCTGATGTGCACGGGCTCCAACCCGTTCATCCTGCCCGTGCCTGGCAAGGACTTGAAGGGCGTGATCGCCTACCGTGATATCGCAGACACCAACGCGATGATAGCGGCGTCGCAAAAGTACAAGAAGGCGGTCGTCATCGGCGGCGGCTTGCTCGGGCTCGAAGCCGCGAACGGATTGATGTTGCGTGGCATGGAAGTCACCGTGGTGCATGTCATGCCGTGGCTGATGGAGCGGCAGCTCGACGACGTCGCGGGCCGCCTGCTGCAAAAGTCGCTGGAAGATCGTGGCCTGAAATTCATGATCGGCGCCAACACGCAGGAGCTTGTCGGTGGAGAAGATGGCCGGGTCACTGCCATCACCTTCAAGGACGGCACGCGCCTGGACACCGACCTGGTCGTGATGGCTGTCGGCATCCGTCCGAACACCGAGCTGGCCGAGAAGATGCGCCTGCACTGCAACCGGGGCATTGTCGTGAACGACACGATGCAGACGGTCACCGACGCGCGCATCTACTCGGTTGGCGAGTGCGCTGCGCATCGAGGCATCGCCTACGGCCTGGTGGCACCGCTGTTCGAGCAAGCCAAGGTCGCAGCCAACCATCTCGCGCAATTCGGCATCGGCCGCTACACCGGCTCGCTCACATCGACCAAGCTGAAAGTCACGGGCATCGACCTGTTTTCCGCCGGCGAATTCATGGGCGGCGAGGGCACCGAAGAAATCGTGATGTCAGACCCGTTCGGCGGCGTCTACAAGAAACTCGTCATCAAGGGCGACAAGCTGGTCGGTGCGTGCCTCTACGGCGACACGGTCGATGGCAGCTGGTATTTCAAACTGCTGCGCGACGGTCGCAGCATCAACGACATCCGCGACAAGCTGATGTTCGGCGAATCCAACATCGGCGACACCGGCCACGAAGGCCACAGCCGCGCCGCGACCATGCCCGATGAAGCCGAGGTGTGCGGCTGCAACGGCGTGACCAAGGGCACGATCTGCAAGGCAATCAAGGAAAAGGGCCTGTTCACCATCGACGAAGTGAAGAAGCACACCAAGGCCAGTGCAAGCTGCGGCTCATGCACGGGGCTGGTCGAACAGATCCTGATGTTCACTGCCGGGGGTGACTACTCTGCCGCGCCCAAGAAGAAGGCTATTTGCGGCTGCACCGACCACAGCCACGAGGATGTGCGCGAAGCGATTCGCACTAACAAATTCCTCACCATCGCCGACACGATGCGCACGATGGATTGGCGCACACCCAACGGCTGCGCGACCTGCCGCCCCGCGATCAACTACTACCTGATCTCCAGCTGGCCCAAGGAAGCGAAAGACGATCCGCAAAGCCGCTACATCAATGAACGCAGCCACGCGAACATCCAGAAGGACGGCACCTACTCCGTGATTCCTCGCATGTGGGGAGGCGAGACGACGGCCGACGAACTGCGACGCATTGCCAACGCGGTGGACAAGTACAAGATCCCGACGGTGAAAGTCACGGGCGGCCAGCGCATCGACCTGCTGGGCGTGAAGAAGGAAGACCTGCAGAACGTCTGGAAGGACATCGGCATGCCGTCAGGCCACGCTTACGCGAAGGCACTGCGCACGGTGAAGACCTGCGTGGGCAGCGAGTGGTGCCGATTCGGCACGCAGGACTCCACGCAGATGGGCAAGGACCTGGAGCGCGCGCTCTGGCGCATGTACGCACCGCACAAGGTCAAGCTGGCCGTGTCCGGTTGCCCGCGCAATTGCGCCGAGTCCGGCATCAAGGATGTCGGCGTGATCGGCGTCGACAGCGGCTGGGAGATTTATGTCGCTGGCAACGGCGGCATCAAGACCGAGGTGGCGCACTTCTTCTGCAAGCTCAAGACGTCTGCCGAAGTGCTCGAATACAGCGGCGCGTTCCTGCAGTTGTATCGCGAGGAAGGCTGGTACCTGGAGCGCACGGTGCACTACGTCAACCGGGTGGGCCTGGACTACGTCAAGAAGAAGGTGCTGGAAGATCACGAAGGCCGCAAGGCATTGTGGGAGCGGCTTCAATTCAGCCTGGATGGCGAGCCCGACCCGTGGTTCGATTTCGAGAAAGCTTCTGTCGACACGCGCCAGTTCGCGAAGCTCGGCACGGCGGCGGAGGCTGCATGAAGATGAATGAATGGCAAGTGATCTGCAGGGTTGAAGACATTCCCGTGCTCGGCTCGCGTCGCGTCTCGCGTCCGCGCGGCATGGACGTCGCGGTGTTTCGTAACGACCAGGACCAGGTGTTCGCATTGCTCGACCGGTGTCCGCACAAGGGCGGCCCGCTGTCGCAAGGCATCGTGTTCGGCACCAGCGTCGCCTGCCCGCTGCACAACTGGACCATCGGCCTGGACGATGGCTGCGCCAGGTCACCCGATGAAGGATGCACGACGAAGTTTGCGTGCCGTGTCGAGGGTGGTGAGGTGATGCTCGATCCGGTCGAGCTGGCATCGCTGGCGACGGACCTGGAGCCGCCGAAAGCGGGGCCGTGCGCTGGTGCATCGACCGGCGCTGTCGGTGACGCCACCTTCGACGTTCAGGCACCGCACTGCGCGCAATGACTCTGGAAACACGCTCAACCTGCCCTTACTGTGGTGTCGGCTGCGGCGTCATCATCGAAAGTGAAGGCAACCAGATCACCGGCGTGCGCGGCGATCCGCAGCACCCTGCCAACTTCGGGCGGCTGTGCACCAAGGGCTCGTCGCTTCACCTGACAGCCTCGGCTCCCATCACCCACCAGGCGCGGCTGCTGCAGCCGATGCGGCGCGTGCACCGCAGCGAGAAGCCGTCTCGCGTGTCGTGGGACGAGGCGATGGATTTCGCGGTGGAAAGCTTCGTGCAGGTGATTGGCGAACACGGACCGGACGCAGTCGGCTTCTACATCTCCGGGCAGCTACTCACCGAGGACTACTACGTCTTCAACAAGCTGGCCAAGGGGCTGATCGGCACCAACAACGTCGATACGAATTCGCGCCTGTGCATGAGCAGCGCGGTGGCTGGCTACAAGATGACGCTTGGCGCCGATGCGCCACCGAACTGCTACGAAGACGTGGATCACGCGCAGTGCATCTTCATTGTCGGCAGCAACACGGCGTGGGCGCATCCGATCCTGTTCCGGCGGATTGAAGAGGCGAAGGCGGCCAACCCCGCGATGA
Organism: Caenimonas sp. SL110; assembly: GCF_001044395.1. Lineage (GTDB taxonomy): Bacteria > Pseudomonadota > Gammaproteobacteria > Burkholderiales > Burkholderiaceae_C > Ramlibacter. The sequence goes on along the minus strand of NZ_JANU01000024.1, from coordinate 2,249 downwards.
AGATCATCTTGTGCGACCCACGCCGCACGGACACGGCCGAGATCGCAGACCTGTACCTGCCGATCCAGCCCGGCACCGATGTGATGCTGTTCCACGGCATGCTGCACATCATGCTGTGGGAGGGCTGGACGCAAGCGGGCTACATGGCTGCGCACACGACCGGCTTCGATGAGCTCAAGGCCACGGTGCGCGAGTGCACGCCAGACCTGGTCGCGCAGACCTGCGGCATCCGCAAGGAAGACCTCTACGAAGCGGCAAAGCTCTTTGCCACTTCGACCGCAACGCTCAGCCTGTACTGCCAGGGCCTGAATCAATCCTCCAGCGGCACTGCAAAGAACGCGTCGCTCATCAACCTGCATCTGGCAACCGGACACATCGGCAAACCCGGTGCTGGCCCGTTCTCGCTCACAGGCCAGCCCAATGCGATGGGGGGCCGCGAGGTGGGTGGATTGGCCAATCTCCTGTCCGCTCATCGCGACATGGCCAACCCTGCGCATCGCGCCGAAGTCGCAGCGCTCTGGGGCGTTTCGACCGTGCCAGACAAGCCCGGCAAATCCGCAGTGGAGATGTTCCAGGCGGCAGCCGATGGCCAGATCAAGGCCCTGTGGATCGCGTGCACCAATCCTGCGCAGTCCATGCCCGACCAGGCCACTGTGCGCCGCGCACTTGAGCGCGCGGAACTGGTCATCGTGCAGGAGGCTTTTTCCACCACCGCGACCTGCGACTACGCCGATTTGCTCCTGCCCGCCACGACATGGGGCGAGAAGACCGGAACCGTCACCAACAGCGAGCGCCGCATCAGTCGCGTGCGCCCTGCCATCGACAAACCTGCGGGCACGCGCCACGACTGGGCGATTGCAGCGGAGTTCGGGCAACGGCTCGAGCGCAAGCTGCGACCGGGTCTTTCAACACTGTTTCCGTATCCACTGGCCGACGAGAGCCGTGGCGCAGAACAGATCTGGAATGAACACCGCGAATCGACGCGCGGACGCGACCTCGATATCACCGGCATGAGCTACGAGATGCTCGACATCAAGCCCCTGCAATGGCCGATGCCGCAGGGTGCAACCGAAGGCAAGGCGCGCCTTTACGAAGATGGCATCTTTCCCACGGCGGACGGCAAGGCACGGTTTGCGAATGTGGCGTATAGGCCTTTGGCCGAAGTACGAGAGTCGCGCTTTCCGTTCTCGCTGACCACCGGACGGTTGCGCGACCAATGGCATGGCATGAGCCGCACCGGCACCATCGGGCGTCTGTTCGGTCACGTCGCTGAACCTTCGGTGCAGATGAACCCGCAGGACATGTCGCGCCGCCTTCTCAAGGAGGGGGACCTGGTCCACCTCACGAGCAAGCGCGGCTCCATCGTGGTGCCTGTGCAGGCGAGCGACGAAGTGGCGCTCAGCCAGGCCTTCATGGCGATGCACTGGGGAAGCGAATTCCTGGGTGGGTGCTCCTCGACGGGGCAAGCGCTGGCAGGCGTGAATGCGCTCACGACATCCGCCTATTGCCCATCTTCGAAGCAGCCCGAGTTGAAGCATGCGGCGGTGAAGATCCTCAAAGCCGAGCTGCCGTGGTCGTTGCTGGCTGTCGGCTGGTTGCCCGACGAGGACGCACTGCGGGCGCGGCGCGAACTGCAGCAACTGATGGCGCGCTTTGCGTTCGCATCGTGCGTGCCATTCGGCCGTGAGCGCGCGGGTGTGCTGTTTCGCGCAGCTGCCTATGAGGCGCCGCCCGATGAGTTGGTGGAACGGATCGAGGCGTTGCTGGGTGTCGCCGGTGCAGACGCGTTGCGATATGCCGACCGCAAGAAGGGCCAGCGGCGTGCGATGAAACTGTCACGTCATGGCACCGAGGCGCGACTGGAGGCTTTCGTGCTGGCCGGTGACACATCGGCACAGGCGTGGATCAAGACGCTGCTGCAGGACGAGTTGCCTGCACAGGCGTACGGACGCATGTTGCTGGTGCCTGGAGCGAAGGCACCGGTGGCGGTGCAAGCGCGCGGCAAGCAGGTGTGTACCTGCTTCAATGTGACCGAACCCGAGATCAGCAAATATCTCGCTGGCGCGGATGGACCGGAGACCGGGCAGCTCGCGGCACTTCAAGATGATTTGAAGTGCGGCACGAACTGCGGGTCCTGTGTGCCGGAGTTGAAGCGTCTGGTGCGCGGTGCAATCGAGTTGCGCCAGGTGGCCTGAAACATTGGCTGTCATTGCGGACTTGATCCACTACTGTCCGGAGAAGCATTCTCA
>NZ_JANU01000023.1 GCF_001044395.1 Caenimonas sp. SL110 | reverse complement strand
CGCGATTTGCGGCAGGGGGCCGATTACTTCGCTTGATCCGCAATCCATCTGTGATCAGGCGCCGTCGCCGCTTCGCGATCCGGCATGACAGCCAGGTGTGGGTCAGGTAACAGGCGTCAGTTTGGCGACGCTGAGTGCCAGCCACTTGATTCCATGCCGGGGAAAGTTCACCTGGGCCCGTGCATCATCGCCCTGCCCTTCGATCGAGATGACCTTGCCCTCACCGAACTTCGTATGGAACACCTTCATGTTCGCACTCAGCCCATGCGATGGCGCTGCTTTCTGCGACGGCACGTTCGGACTGGCAAAGGTGTCTTTCGAGTGGCCGCTGCCCGAATTGAACCCACCGCTTCGCGTGCTCGGATACCCCGAGCCATAACCGAAAGCAGAGCCGCCGAAGTTCTGGTTCTTCGGCGTGAGCCACTTGAGCGCACCCTCGGGCAATTCGTCGAAAAACCGGCTGCGCACGTTGTAGCGCGTTTGCCCGTGCAACAGGCGCGTCTGCGAATAGCTCAGGTACAGGCGCTTGCGTGCCCGGGTGATCGCCACGTACATCAGCCGCCGCTCTTCTTCCAGTCCTTCGATCTCGGTCATCGACCGTTCACTCGGAAAAAGCCCTTCTTCCAGGCCGCTGGCAAACACGCAGTCGAACTCCAGACCCTTGGCCGAATGCACCGTCATGAGCTGTATGGCTTCCTGCCCGGCCTGCGCCTGGTTGTCACCCGATTCCAGCGCGGCATGCGTCAGAAAGGCAGCCAGCGGTGACAGCGTTTCCCCAGTCTCCGCGTCCGGCGGAACGTAATCCGGTGCGGGGTCGTTGGTCTCCGGTTCGCTCGGATCGAGCCCCTGGCTGGCTGGCGATTGGCGCAACATGCCGGGGCTGTGTTCATCGACTGGCAAGGCGAGCGCATCGCGCCCGAATCCTTCCTGCGTCACGAAGCTCTCGGCCGCATTCACGAGCTCTTCCAGATTCTCGACACGATCCGCGCCATCGCGTTCGCTCTTGTAGTGCTGCAGCAGGCCGGACTGTTCCAGCATGATCTCGATGATTTCACGCAAGGACAGATTGACGATGTTCTCGCGCAGCACATCGATCTTCGCGACAAACGAGGTGAGGTTCGCGCCTGCTTTACCGGTGGTCGCAGAGACCGCGTCATGCAGCGAACAGCCCGCCGACTTCGCCGCATCCTGCAACTGTTCAACACTGCGCGCACCAATGCCGCGCGGCGGAAAATTCACCACCCGCAAAAAGCTGGTGTCGTCGTTCGGGTTCTCCAGGAGGCGCAGGTACGCGAGCGCATGCTTGATTTCCGCCCGCTCAAAAAACCGCAGCCCGCCGTACACGCGATACGGCACAGCCGCATTGAACAGCGCCGTTTCAATCACCCGGCTTTGCGCATTGCTGCGATACAGCACCGCGATCTCGCTGCGCGGGATGCTGCCTTCGGGGCCGTCGCCGCGCACCAGATGGCGCATCTCCTCGACCATCCACTGCGCCTCGGCCAGGTCGGTCGGCGCCTCGTAGATGCGCACCGGCTCACCCGGGCCCTGGTCCGTGCGCAGGTTCTTGCCCAGGCGCTTCTTGTTATGCCCGATGAGCTGATTGGCCGAATCGAGGATGTTGCTGAAGCTGCGGTAGTTCTGCTCCAGCTTGATCTGGTGGCGCACATCGAACTCGCGCACGAAGTCGGCCATGTTGCCCACCCGCGCACCGCGAAATGCGTAGATGCTCTGGTCGTCGTCGCCCACTGCAAACACCGAGCCTGCGCCGTTGCCCTGCCCGCTCGCGTCCTGCCCGGCCAGGATCTTGATCCAGGCGTATTGCAGCTTGTTCGTGTCCTGGAACTCGTCGATCAGGATGTGGCGAAAGCGCCGCTGGTAATGCTCGCGGATCGGGTCGTTGTCGCGCAGCAGCTCGTAGCTGCGCAGCATCAGCTCGCCAAAATCGACCACGCCTTCGCGGTTGCACTGGTCTTCGTACAGCTGGTAGATCTCGGCCTTGCGGCGGTCGTCTTCACTGCGGATCTCCACCGCATTCGGACGCAGCCCCTCTTCCTTGCAGCCCGAAATGAACCACTGGGTTTCCTTGGCCGGAAAACGCTCGTCATCGACGTTGAACTGCTTCATCACCCGCTTGATGGCCGAGAGCTGGTCCTGTGTGTCCAGGATCTGGAAGGTCTGCGGCAGGTTGGCGAGGCGCCAGTGCGCGCGCAAGAGCCGGTTGCACAGGCCGTGGAAGGTGCCGATCCACATGCCGCGAACGTTGACCGGCAGCATCGACTGCAGCCGCGTCATCATTTCCTTGGCCGCCTTGTTGGTGAAGGTCACGGCCATCAGGCCGCCGGGCGAGACCTGCCCGGTGGACATCAGCCATGCGATGCGGGTTGTGAGAACGCGGGTCTTTCCGGACCCGGCCCCCGCGAGGATGAGGGCGTGCTCGCTGGGCAGCGTGACAGCGGCCAACTGCTCGGGATTGAGGTTTTGCAAGAGCGGCGAGGCCGCGTCGACTTCTGGGTACATACGGCATTGTAGGAACCGCACGAAATCGCCGGAAATCATCGGCCGGGCGAACCTGAACTCATCCGTGCATCTGCATCGGGGCCATATGCAATCGCGCATAACGGGGCCATTGCGCGGGGACTAGAATTGCGCACCGGGCCCAAGCAATTTGAGGCCCGGTTTGCATTTGGCCCCGCGCCAAATCGCCGGGTCACATTTCCCAAGCGCTCATGCATGTTGAACAACAGACTTGAAGGAGCTTGGTATGGAAATTTTCGACTACGACAACGTTCTCTTGCTTCCGCGCAAATGCCGCGTGGAAAGCCGCTCCGAATGCGACGCCGGCGTGGAGCTGGGTGGCCGCACCTTTCGCATCCCGGTCGTGCCCGCCAACATGAAGACAGTGGTAGACGAGAAGATCTGCCTGTGGCTTGCGCAGAACGGCTACTTCTACGTCATGCACCGCTTTGACCTGGACAACGTGGCCTTCGTGCGCGAGATGCACTCGAAGGGCGCGTACGCCTCGATATCGGTGGGCGTGAAAAAGCCCGACTACGACGCCGTGGACCAGCTGGCCGCCGAAGGACAGGTGCCCGAGTACGTCACGATCGACATCGCGCACGGCCATGCCGACAGCGTGAGAAACATGATCGCGCACCTGAAGAAAAAGCTGCCTTCGGCCTTCGTGATCGCCGGCAACGTCGGCACGCCTGAGGCCATCATCGACCTGGAAAACTGGGGCGCGGATGCAACCAAGGTCGGCATCGGCCCGGGCAAGGTCTGCATCACGCGGATGAAGACCGGTTTCGGCACGGGCGGCTGGCAGTTGTCGGCGCTCAAGTGGTGCGCGCGTGTGGCGACCAAACCCATCATTGCCGACGGCGGTATTCGCGAACATGGCGACATTGCCAAGAGCGTGCGTTTCGGCGCAACCATGGTGATGATCGGCTCGATGCTTGCGGGACATGAAGAGTCGCCGGGTGAGACGGTTGATGTGGATGGACGGCTGTTCAAGGAGTACTACGGCAGCGCGTCGGACTTCAACAAGGGCGAATACAAGCACGTCGAAGGCAAGCGCATCCTGGAGCCGGTCAAGGGCAAGCTCGCTGACACGTTGCGCGAGATGGAAGAAGATGTGCAGAGCTCGATCAGCTACTCAGGCGGCAAGAAGCTGATGGATGTGCGCAAGGTGAACTACGTGATCCTGGGTGGGGACAATGCGGGCGAGCATTTGCTGATGTGACAGCGGCTGTCGTGCCTGGGCTGTCATGCATCGGCTGTCATGCCGGACTTGATCCGGCATCCACCGCGAAGCGGAGGCTGTGCCTGATCAAAGATGGATTGCGGGTCGAGCCCGCAATGACAGCCAAGTCCGGGTCAAGCCGCAATGACAGAGGCTGTCATGCCGGACTCGATCCGGCATCCATGACTTCACGACTGCTTCACCAACTCCAGCGCAAGCGTATTCAACCGGCTCCCCGGCTCCACCAACGCGTCCAGCACGCTGAAGTGATTGCAGCCAGGAATCGTCTCCGTCACCGGAACCCGCTGCGCACCCCACGCGGCCTGCAGCAATCCGTTTTGCCGGTGGTATTCCTCGCTCTCGTCGCCGCCGCAAACCGCATACAGCTTGCCATGCGCAGGCGCAGCAAGCAGCGCCGGGCTCGCCTTCCTTACCTGCTCGCGGGTGAGGTTGATCGATGGCTGCAAAAACGGCGCGTGCATCAGCGGCTCCAGATCGTGCAGCCCCGAAATTGACATCGCGCCTTTGACCACATCCGCTGGCAGGTTGCTTCCAAACACCGGCCACAAACACGACATCATCATCGCCGCCAGGTGACCGCCCGCCGAATGCCCGATCACCGTGATGCGGTTCGGGTCGCCGCCATGTTTGGCGATATGGCGATAGGTCCACGCCACCGCGAGCACCTGCTGCATCACGATCTGCGGCACCGTCACCGCCGGGCACAGCGCGTAATTCGGAATGACGACACATACGCCTTCCTTCGTAAAGGCCGGCGCGATGAAGGCGTGATCGCGCTTGTCGAGCGCACGCCAGTACCCGCCGTGGATGAACACCAGCACCGGCGCGCTGTCGCCTTCTGCACCGAAGACATCGAGGTGCTCACTCGGCCCGCCGCCATAACGGATGTCGAGTTCACGCGGCGGCGTGCGCATTGCATCGGCAGATTGCGCAGCCCAGCGGCGCAGGTAAGTGCCGTGGTCGGGCACACGTTCACGGTTGTTGTACATGCTGTCAAGCCAGCCTGCGTCCCAAGTCTTTGTCTTCATCGATCGCTCCATTTCCTGACTCCATCTTGTCACAGGGCTTGAACGCATCGCGCGGCCGGGGTACGCTGCCACGCCATCCAGCAACAGCGTTCAATCAACCATGGATTGCGGGTCGAGCCCGCAATGACAGGCCTTATGTCCCTTCACTCCCAACTCCAGCAACGCGCCGCCAGCGGCAAACCGATCCGCATCGGCCTCATCGGCGCGGGCAAGTTCGGCTCGATGTACCTGGCGCAGATTCCGCGCACACCGGGTGTTCACCTGGTGGGCATCGCAGACCTTTCACCGGACGCCGCACGCGCCAACCTCGCCCGCGTCGGATGGAAAACCGAACAGACGCAGGCACCGTCACTGGACGACGCCATCAAGTCAGGCGCAACGCACATCGGCGAAGACTGGCGCGCACTCACGCAGCACCCCGCCATCGACGTCATCGTCGAATGCACCGGTCACCCGATCGCGGCCGTCGATCATTGCCTGGACGCCTTCGCGCACGGCAAGCACGTGGTCAATGTGACGGTCGAAGCCGATGCCTTCTGCGGCCCCTTGCTCGCGCGCAAGGCCGCGCAGGCGGGCGTCATCTATTCGCTCGCGTTCGGTGACCAGCCGGCGCTGATCTGCGACCTGGTGGACTGGGCACGCACCTGCGGCTTCCCGGTGGTTGCCGCAGGACGCGGCCACAAATGGCTGCCGCACTTCAGCGAATCGACGCCGCAGACCGTCTGGGACAACTACGGCCTCACACCCGAGCAAGCCATGCGCGGCGGCCTCAACCCCAAGATGTTCAACAGCTTCCTCGACGGCTCCAAGCCATCCATCGAAAGCACAGCCGTCGCCAACGCGACCGGCCTGACCGTGCCGAGCAACGGCCTGCTCTACCCACCTGCCAGCGTTGAAGACATCCCCTACGTCACACGCCCGATCAGCGAAGGCGGCGTGCTCGAACGCAAGGGCATGGTCGAGGTGATTTCATCGCTCGAAGCCAATGGCCGCAAGATTCCGTACGACATCCGCATGGGCGTTTGGGTCACGGTCGAAGGCGAGACGGAGTACATCCGCAATTGCTTCGAGGAATACAACGCGCACACCGATCCGAGCGGCCGCTACTTCACGCTGTACAAGCGCTGGCACCTGATCGGCCTGGAAGTCGGCATGTCGGTCGCCAGCGTTGCGCTCAGAGGCGAAGCAACCGGCGTTGCGACCTGCTGGAACGCCGACGTCGTCGCCACCGCCAAGCGCGACCTGGTGCCCGGCGACATGCTCGACGGCGAAGGCGGCTACACGGTCTGGGGCAAGCTCCTACCGGCGGACAAATCAGCGGGCATGGGAGGATTGCCGCTGGGCCTGGCGCACGACGTGAAGGTGGTGCGTCCGGTGAAGAAGGGGCAGAGCCTTTGCTGGGCTGACGTGGCGATGGACACGACGACCCACGCGTACAAGATCAGGAAAGACATGGAGGCGATGTTCGCCCGCGCAGTGTGAATTGCAAAGGGATGCGGTCATTGCGCAAAGGGAGGCTGTCATTGCGCAAACGGAGGCTGTCATTGCGGACTTGATCCGCAATCCATGTCTTCAACGGCAGTCGCCGCTTCGCGGTGGATGCCGGGTCGAGCCCGGCATGACAGGTTTCGGGGGTTAAACCGCTCGCCAAAGCCAACCCGCTTTGGTAGCATTTCCCTCTATGTGGGGGGGTAGCTCAGCTGGGAGAGCGCCGCGTTCGCAATGCGGAGGTCGGGAGTTCGATCCTCCTCCTCTCCACCACTTCGCCTGACCCGCTCTCCGCCTCAACGACCAAAGTAGTTGACAACCCCCCGCATCGTGCGCAACCGCGGTGCGTCGGCGTCCGCAATGTTCACGCCGCTGCGCTCGCTCAGGCCGATGACGAAGTTCATGAAGTCCATCGAGTCGAGGTCCAGCGCCTGGCGCAGGTCCTCGTCATCGCCCACCGTGCCCAGATCCATCTCGGGCGCGATCGCGGCCAGCACTTGCGCAGCGAGCGCCCTTGTCTGCGTCTCGTTCATGACATTCCTTCACAGTTGATCGGGTTGCTGCAAGGCATCGGCAATCGCAGCCAGCAGCAGACCGCCCACGTGGCCGTCACTGGCGCGGTGGTCAGCTGCGAGGCTGACCTGCAACACCGGCCGCACCACCACCTGCTGGTCCACCACCCAGGGCCGCGGCGCGACGCGTCCAAATCCCACCAGTGCCAACTGCGGCGGCACGACGACACCCTGCACGCTGTCGGCGCCGCGCTCGCCGAGGCTGGTGACCGTCACTGTCGGATCGGCCAGCTCCGAACTTCGCAGCCCGCCTGCGCGAGCACGCTGCACCAGGTCTCGCATGACCGCCATCAGCTCGGGCAGGCTCTTGCGGTTCGCGTCGTGGAGCGCGGGCGCGACAAGACCCCCGCCTCGCAGCGATACGGCCCATCCCACATGGATCTGCTGCACGAGCCGGGCTGCGCCGTCCTGATAAAAGCCGTTGAGCTGCGGTACCGCCTGCAATCCCAGGGCCGTTGCCTTGAGCAGCAGCACAGCAGGCAGCAGGCGTTGCGCCGGTGGCTGACCTGCGTTGTACTGCGCGAGCCAGGTCTCGCAGGCGCCGAAATCGACCGCCTGCATGAGGTAGTAATGCGGAATCTCCCGCTTGGACCGGCTCATGGCAGCAGCAATCGCGGCGCGCATCTGTACCGGATCGAAGCGATGCGAAACAGGCGCAACCGTTGCAGCCGACGCCGTGCGCCCTGCCGCAGCCGCCTCGACATCGCCGACGGTGACGCCACCATCGACCCCTGTTCCCTGCACCCCCAATGGGTCGATGTTCAGTTCTGCCGCACGCCGCCGCGCTGCAGGTGTGACGCGGGCACGTGAGACGCTCTCGCTGGTCGAAGCCACAGATGCCGATGTCGCTGGTGATGTCGCTGGTGATGTCGCTGGTGATGTCGCAGGTGATGGCGCAACCGTGGTCTTGTGCGGCGCGTCAGCCGCGCCATCCACGCCACGCACGCCACCCACGCCATCCACCCGCGCCAGAACCCCTCCCACCGGCAACTGCGTACCCACCGGCACGAGATCGTCGATCACCCCATCCAGGAATATCTCGACGTCGATCGCGCCCTTTTGCGTTTCGACCACGGCCACCACGTCGCCCGGCTTCACGCGGCTGCCCGGCGCCACCAGCCACTGCACCAGGGTGCCGTGCTCCATGTCAGCGCCCAGCGCAGGCATCGTGAAGTCGACCATGCTCAGCGCCCACTCATCAAAGATCGCGCCGCACCAACAATGCCGGCGACCGATGGCAATGCGGCCTCTTCCATGTGCGCGGCATAGGGCACTGGCACTTCGCGTCCGCACACACGTGCAATCGGTGCATCGAGGTCATAGAACGACCGCTGCGCCAGACGCGCCGCCAGTTCGGCAGACAGCGAGCCGCTTCGCCATCCCTCGTCAACAATCACGCATCGGCGCGTGCGCGAGAGCGAGGCGGCCACGGTTGCATCATCCAGCGGGCGCAACACACGCAAGTCGATCACCTCCGCCTCCACGCCCTGCGCCTGCAGCAGTTGCGCGGCCTCCATGCATTTCGGCACGCTGTTGCCGTAGGCCACCAGCGTGAGGTCGCGCCCCGGCCTGCGAATGCAGGCATGCTCGATGTCAACCGACTGGACAGTGGGGTTCAGTTCTCCCTCGGTGTTGTAGAGAACGATGTGCTCGAAGATCAGCACCGGGTTCGGATCGGCAAGCGCTGCGGCCAGCATGTAGCGCGCGTCCTCCACCGTGGCCGGTGCGAGCACCTTCAGGCCGGGGATGTGCGCATACCAGCCCTCCAGGCTGTGCGAGTGCTGGGCAGCGAGCTGCCGGCCGGCACCGGTTGCCATGCGAATCACCAGCGGCACCGAGAACTGCCCGCCGGACATGTGGGACAGCGTCGCCGCATTGTTCATGATCTGGTCGAGCGCCAGCAGGCTGAAATTGCAGGTCATGATTTCCACGATGGGCCGCAGACCCGCCAGCGCGGCCCCGACGCCTGCTCCGACGAAGCCGTTTTCTGCAAGCGGCGTATCCACGATGCGTTCGGGACCGAACTCCTCCAGCAAGCCCTTGGTGACGGCGTAGCAGCCGCCGTACTTGCCCACGTCCTCGCCCATCACGAAGGCCCGCGGCTCGTCGTGCAACGCCTGGCGGATCGCCTGGCGGCACGCTTCACGATAGGTCATGCGCTGCGGCTCGAGCGCCGCCTGATCGCCTGCGGCACTCATGCCGTGCTCCCCTGCAGGGCTTGCTGCACAACTTCCTGCACCACCGAATCCATGCAAACAAAGCGCTCCAGGTCCGCCACCGGCTCCAGCGTTCCTGCCTGCGCAAAACGCACGGCCGCAGCGAGCTCTTCGTCCACCGCGCGCGCCATCTGCGCCTCGTCGTCCGGCGCCAGCATGTGGTTGGAACGCATCCAGCCCGCGAGCCGCTCCAGCGGGTCCCGCTGCTTCCAGGCCTGCACCTCGTCGCGGCTGCGATAGGCCTGCGCATCGAACATCGAGTGCGCGCGGAACCGGTAGGTTCGGCATTCCAGGAAGAAGGGTCCGCCGCCGGCGCGAACCTGCTCCAGCGCGCGGCCAGCGGCCGCCTCCACTGCAACCGGGTCCATGCCGTCCACAGCTTCTGCCGGCATGCGGTAGGCCTGCGCCTTTCGGAAGATTTCCGTCTCGGCCTCGGCGTCGGCCAGCGGCATGCCCATCGCGTAGAGATTGTTCTCGCAGACGAACAGCACCGGCAGCTTCCAGATGCGCGCGAGGTTCATCGTCTCGTGAAATGCGCCCTCGGTCACCGCGCCTTCGCCAAAGAAGCAGGCCGTGACCGACCCCGGGCGCAAGCGCCTGTCGGCCAGTGCAATCCCGGCCGCCAATGGCAGGCCGCCGCCAACGATGGCGTTTCCGCCAAAGAAACGGTGCTGCTGATCGAAGATATGCATGGAGCCACCCCGGCCGCGGCAGCAGCCTTCGACCTTGCCCAGCATCTCCGCCAGCAGGCGGTCCATGGGGACGCCACGGGCGAGCGCGTGGCCGTGTTCGCGATAGGTCGCGACGACCGCGTCCTGCGGCTGCAATGCGGCCATGATTCCGACCGCGACCGCTTCCTCGCCGTCATACAGGTGCAGGAAGCCGCGAATTTGCTGGTCCTGGTACAGCTCCACGCATTTGCCCTCGAACCGACGGATTCGCAGCATCTGCCGATACAGGCCTTGCAGGTGCTGCCGGTCGAGGTGGATCTTGGCGGTCATCACGAGGTGGCCCCTGGCGATACGGGCGAGGTCTTCACTTCGTCGCTCTCCAGCGTGGAGAGATCGCCTTCGGGCAAGCCGAGCTCCCGCGCTTTCAGCAGCCGCCGCATGATCTTGCCGCTGCGTGTCCTGGGCAGGTTGATGCGGAACTCGATTTCCTTGGGTGCGACGGCCGCGCCGAGCTGCTTGCGGGCATGTCCCAGCAGTTCGCGCCGCAGGGCTTCGCTGGCCTCGTAACCCGGCTTGAGCGCGACGAATGCCTTCACCACCTCGCCCACGATAGGGTCCGGCTTGCCGATCACACCCACCTCGGCCACCGCGGCATGTTCCATCAACGCGCTTTCAACTTCGAAAGGGCCGATCAGGTGGCCGGCGGACTTGATGACGTCATCGGCCCGCCCGACGAACCAGTAGTAGCCGTCGACGTCGCGCCGGGCCAGGTCGCCGGTGAGGTACCAGCCATCGGCAAAGCACTTTGCGTAGCGTTCCTGCTCGTGCAGGTAACCGCGCATCATCGACGGCCAGGGCGTACGCAGCGCCAGCTCCCCGTCCACCATCGGCTCATCGATGGTCTCGATGTGGCCGTCATCTCGCCTGCGCACGATGGCGGCAGTGATTCCGGGCAAGGGCTTACCCATGGACCCGGGCTTGATGTCCATTGCCGCGAAGTTGGAAATCATGATGCCGCCGGTTTCGGTCTGCCACCAGTTGTCGTGGAACGGCAGGCCGAAGGCATCCAGCCCCCAGACCACGGCTTCCGGGTTCAGCGGCTCGCCGACGCTGGCCGCAAAGCGCAGCGCCGACAGGTCATACGGTTGGACCGCTTGCACGCCCAGCTTCATCATCATGCGAATGGCGGTGGGCGCGGTGTACCAGACCGTCACCTTCTCGCGCTCCAGCACCGAGTACCAGGCCTGCGCATCGAACTCCGCCTCGACCACCACGCTGGTGACGCCGCTGCACAGAGGCGCGAGGATGCCGTAGCTCGTGCCGGTGATCCAGCCGGGATCGGCAGTGCACCAGAAGACATCGTCATCGTGCAAATCCAGCGCATGGATGCCGGTCACGCGATGGGCCAGCACCGCGGCATGCACGTGCACCGCACCCTTGGGCCGCCCGGTGGTGCCGCTGGTGAAATGCAGCAGGGCCATCGACTCGGGGTCGGTCGGGCCGATGGTGTACGCGGGCGATGCTGCCGCCACCACGTCATCCCATCGATACGTTGCGGGGATCGCCGCACCCTGAGCCCCAGCCAGAATGACGTGCTGCAAACCGGGCAGCCGCGCGCGCAGGCCCTGGATCTTTCGTTGGTACAACTCGGGCGTGGTGACCAGCACCCGGGCGTCGGCAACTTCGGCGCGAGTCGCGATGGGCTCCGGACCGAATTGAGAGAACAGCGGCGTCACCACGCAACGCGCCTTCAAGGCGCCCAGCACCGCGACGTAGAGCTCAGGCTGCCGACCCATCATCACGAACACCCGTTCGCCCGGCTGCACGCCCAGCGATGCGAGGGCGTTGGCGAACCGGTTGGTTTCTTCACTCAGGTCCCGAAAACTCAGTTCACGCCGGTCGCCATCTTTGCCGACCCAGCGCAACGCCACCTTGTGCGCACGGCCCTCGTGCAGGTGACGATCGACGGCTTCGTGGGCCATGTTGAGCCCTTGCCCGCCGGGCAATCCATCCAGCAGACTGCCTGCAGCCTCCCAACTGAACCCGGCGCAGGTCGCGTCGTAGTCGCGCAGATTGGGAGGCACGGCCAACAGGGCGATGTTCTTGCGAACCGGATCTCGCGCGGGTCGGACTTCGCTGGGCGGCATGTCGGCTGTCATGGGATTTGCTCCTGCCTTCATCATGGCGGGCCGCCAGCCATCCGCCTTGACCTGCCTCAAGTCGGCGCGGTTGCAGCAGGAGTCAGTCGCGCCACTGCACTACGGCGTCCAGCGTGGCCCGCGTGGTGCGAAACTGGTTCGCTGGATGCGACGGGTCTTCAAAACCAAACGAAACACCGCACACCACCAGCCTCTCGGCGGGCAGCCCGAAGTGTTCCCGCACGACATCCGGCCACGAAGACAGCGCTGCCTGCGGCACAGTCGCCACCCCAAGGCTGCGCGCAGCCAGCATGAAGTTGCCGACCCACGCCCCGCAGTCGATCGCGCCGTAAACACCCAGCGCTGCATCGGTGGTGACCATCGCCACGTGCGGCGCACCGAACAGGCGGAAGTTCTCCAGGGCTTGCTGCGCTGACGCGGCACGGTCACCGCGCGCAACACCGACGCTCTCGTACAGCGCGAAGCCGCACTCCCGCCGGCGCTCCTGGTACACGCCCTGATAGGCGGGCCATGCGAAGTCGGGCGACGCGGGTTGCTGCGTCGCAGCCAGCATCGCGGCGCGGAACCGGTCGGTGGCCTCTCCACTGGTGATCGCAATCTGCCAGGGCTGCGTGTTGCACCATGAGGGCGTGCGCTGCGCGATACGCAAAATGCGCTCGATGGTCTCGCGTGGCACAGGCTGGGAAAGAAACCCACGGCAACTGTGCCGGCCATCCAGCAGTTCTTGCAGCGTCGGTTGTTTGTCGATGGCGTTGGCAGTCATGCAGACGATTCCTTCACGTTGGGGAAATACGTCCGCACGATAACGCCATCGAGCTTGAGCGCGTGGCAGCCGCCCAGTGGCGAGGTGCGACGCTCACTGCCCGGCGCGTCGGCGCTCTCAAAATCGCCGTCTGCCCACAGCAGCTGAAAGGCCGTGCTGGCCATCGGAGGCAACAGCTCGGTCATGTGCGAGCAGCCACGGACACCCCGAAACAGGCGCTTGACCTCGCGCGTGAAGCCCGGCTCGATTCGCAGGCCCACGAGTTGCCCATAGGTTGAAGTGATCTCGCCGCACACGGGATAAGGCGAGTGCTCGGTGCTCGCCCGCACCTGCAAGATGGTGCGCTGGCGGTCGATCACCAGCACCACGCGCATCTGGTGGATCGGCGTGCCCGCAGGCACCGGCCCTGTCACCAGCTGGAGCGATGTCGGCTTGGTATCGATCAGCAGTCCTTCGATCTCGAACAAACCGTCCGCGCGCGTGAAACCCTCGCAGCTGATGCGGCGTGTGTGCGCGAGCGTGCGCGGCGAGACCGCAAGGGACTCACTCATGCAGGCCCCGAAGCGTCATGCACGACGCCCGCCGCCAAAAGCGCGGCGATATCAGCCGCCGACAGACCTGCCTGCGCGAGCAGGTCAGCACTGTGCTGACCTGCCTGCGGCGCCTTGGGCGGCAGGCTCGCGGGCGTCCGGTCAAAGCGCGGCGCGGGTGCGGGCTGCGACACACCACCTTCAGTCACAAAGGTTGCGCGCGCAACGTTGTGCGGATGCAAAGGCGCCTCGGTCATGGAGAGCACCGGGGCGAAGCACGCGTCGCTGCCCTCCAGAAGTTCGCACCACGCGTCTCGCGTCTTCGTTCGAAAAACGGCGGCGAGCTTCTCGCGCAAGGCAGGCCACTCGGCCTTGTCCCATTGCTGCTGGAAGTGCGGATCGTCGATGGCGCACACCTGCATGAGCTTCGCGTAGAACTGCGGCTCGATCGCACCCACCGAGACGTAGCGGCCATCAGCGCATTCGTAAGTGCCGTAGAAATGAGCCGCGCCATCGAGAAAGTTGCTCTCGCGGCCGTCGTTCCACATGCCCTTGGCCATGAGTCCGTACTGGGCGGCCATCAGCAGCGCCGCGCCATCGGTCATGGCTGCATCAACCACCTGGCCCTCGCCCGAATGCTGCGCCTGCGCATAGGCCGCGAGCACGCCGAACGCCAGCAGCATGCCGCCTCCGCCGTAGTCACCCACCAGGTTCAGCGGCGGCACCGGTGGCCTGTCAGCAGCGCCCATCGAATGCAGCGCGCCACTCAATGCGATGTAGTTGATGTCGTGGCCCGCCGCCTGCGCCAACGGACCGGTCTGGCCCCAGCCGGTCATGCGGCCGTAGACCAGCTTCGGGTTGCGCGCGTGCAGGTCTTTGGGGCCGAGGCCGAGCTTTTCGGCGACGCCGGGGCGGAATCCTTCGATCAGGATGTCGGCGTTCTGCGCGAGCCGCAGCACCGCCTCGACGCCGCGCGGGTCCTTGGTGTTGATAGCAATCGACTGGCGACCGCGATCGACCATGCCGTCGTTGCGCAGCAGGTTCTCGACGCCGCTGCCTGCCGGCTTGCCAGAGGGAATACGGTCGATGCGAATCACCTTCGCGCCCATGTCGGCCAGCATCATGCAGGCGAAGGGGCCCGGGCCAATGCCCGCGAGTTCGATGACGGTGAGATGAGACAGGGGTCCGGGCATGTTGTCTATTCCTTGCCGAATTCGACGGTCGGCTGCGTGGCGCCCCACATGATCGGTGGGTAGTAGCCCTCGAAGTCATCACGGATGCGATTGAATGGAAGGTCGGCCCATACGCCGTGGTCTTTCAGATAGCGCATGTGCTCGGAGCCGTCCTCCTTGAACTGCTGCAAAACGGCGTGCTTCGTGCCGTCGAATTCGGTCGGTGGCACATTCATCAGGGCGCAGAGTTCCGCATTGAATGCGGGAACGGCCTTGAGCCATTTGCCATCGATGTACAGGGCAGCCCAGCCATGGTTGACGAACACTTCGCGTCCGCCCATCGCCTGCTGCAGCTTGGCACTGGTGAAGTGGTTCACCACATCGGACAAGCCGATTGCGCTCGCAATTCCCACGCGCCGCGCGCAAGCCGCAAGCAGCACGGCCTTGGGGATGCAGAACGCGCGCATGTCGCGCACGACCGCGCCCGCTGAAAACTCCCGAGCGTCCAGCGTCATGCAATAGGGGTCATAGCGGATGCGGTCGCGTACAGCGTAGAACAAACGCACCGCACGTTCGCGCTGCGTCACCGCACCGGCGACTGCGTCATCGGTAAAGCTGGCAACCGCCGGGTTCTCGAAGTCGAGAATCGCGGTCGGTGCCAGGTAAAGCGGCCCGGGCTCGGGCCATCCGTAAGGCGTGAATTCGATGGGCATGGTGCGGCCGGTCACGCTCACATGCGCTTGGCCACCTCTTCCAGCATGACCTCCGTCGCGCCGCCGCCTATGGTCAGGATGCGCGAATCGCGCGCCATCCGCTCGACCGGCGTGCCAATGATGAAACCCGTGCCGCCATGCAGTTGCAGGCAGGTGTGCACCACTTCCTGCAGCGTCTCGGCGCCGAACGCCTTGAGCATGGACACTTCGCGCACCGTGTCCTTGCCCTCGTCGATCATCTGGGCGCACTGGTAGGTCAGCGCGCGCACGGCCGCCGCCTTGGAAGCAACCCATGCCAGCTTGTTGCGCACCACCGGTTGTTCCCACAGCGATTTGCCAAACGCCTGTCGCTGCTTGAGGTATTCGACCGTGAGCTCGATCGCCTTGGAGCTGGTGCCCGATGCGAGCGCGCCCACGACCAGCCGCTCGTTCTGGAAGGTACTCATGATGTAGTAGAAGCCCTTGCCCTCCTCGCCGAGCAGCGCGTCGTGCGGCACATGCAGATCGTCCAGGAACAGCTCGGCCGTGTCCGACGAACGCCAGCCGTGCTTGTCGAACTTGCGGGCGATCTTGAGGCCGGGGTTTTCCTTGTCGACGATGAACAGCGAGATGCCGCGGCTGCCCTTGGCCTCAGGGTCGGTGCGGGCGGCGATGATGTAGATGTCGCCATACACGCCGTTGGTGATGAAGGTCTTGGAGCCGTTGATGACCCAGCCACCTGCGGTGCGCACCGCACGCGTCTTCAGGCCCGCAACGTCCGAGCCCGCATGCGGCTCCGTCACGCAGACCGCGCCGATCTTTTCGCCCGCACACGCTGCTGGCAGGTACTTGAGCTTTTGCTCATGCGTGCCGCGATGGGCGATGTGGCCGATCGACATGTCGCTGTGCACCGTGAGCGCGGAAGCGACGCCGCCGAAAGTCGAACGCGAGAGTTCCTCGCCCAGCACGACGGATGCCATCGCGCCCATGCCGCCGCCGCCGTATTCGACGGGGTGGCGCATACCCAGGAACCCAAGGGCGCCCAGGTCCCGAAACAGCTTGCGTGGAATCTCTCCGCTGGCCTCCCAGGCCTCGCCATGCGGAACGATTTCTTCGTTGACGAAGCGGCGTACCTGGTCGCGCACCATGCGCAGGTCTTCGCCGAGAAAGTCGGGTTCCTGGAATTCGAATTCGGTCATGTGGTTTTCATTGCTTGAGTTGCGCGTACTACCGACATAGATAGTCCGGCGCGTCGGTTTATTTTAAGCAGTCCGGTCGGACTATGCAAGCGTGCTTGCTACACTTCCCGCCACAGGAGAACCCATGCCCCGCGTACGTTCGGACGATTACGAAACCAAAAGCCTGGCCATCATGGATTGCGCCGCGTCACTCTTTGCCAAAGAGGGCTATCCGTCGGCCAAGATGCAGGACATTGCGCAGGCCTGCGGCGCGACCAAGTCGATGCTGTATCACTACTTCCCGACCAAGGAAGACCTGCTCTACGCCATGCTGATGGAGCACCTGCAGCGAGTGATACAGGGTCTGGATGAGGCGATTGCCTCGGCAGGGACGCCCCGCGAAAAGTTGATGGCGCTGGTGTTGGCCTACACCCAAAAGTCCGCGCAGTCCCGCCGCCGGCACGTGACCGCGATGAACGACGTGAAGTATTTGCCCAAGGCCAAACAGGCCCCGCTGCTGGCACTGCAGCGCCAGCTCACGCACAGCGTCAGCCTGCTGCTGCGCGACCTCAACCCGGGCCTGCCGGAAGACGTCTACATGCCCTACACGATGATGTTGATCGGCATGCTGAACTGGGCCGACTTCTGGTACAAGCCCGGCGGCACCATGAAACCACAGGAACTGTGCGATCGCATGGGGCGGCTGTTTTTGAAAGGCTTTCTCGCCGAGAAAGCCTGATCCACCCTGTTGTCAGGCCCGACTCGACCCGGCATCCACCGCGAAGCGGATGCGGCGCCTGATCAACGATGGATTGCGGATCAAGTCCGCAATGACAGCCTCCACCCTGTTGTCATGCCGGACTCGATCCGGCATCGACCGCGAAGCGGATGCGGCCTTTGAACAGTCCGCAATGACAGCCTGAATACGATTTACAGCGCCGGCTTGTACGTCACCGCAGCAGGATCCGCCTTCAACAGCATCAGCTTCGGCGCGGCCAGGTGGTTGGTCGCGGAAAAGCCGATCGGCGTCATCACACCGGTATCGAGGTTGCGCACCTTCGCGAGTTCCGCATTCGTGCAGTCCCAGGTCAAGGCCTTGCCGCAACGGGCGATGGCGTCGAACAATGCGCGGGTCGAGCCATAGCCCGTGTAGGTGTAGCGGTTCACGCGGCCCATTTCTTCGGGCGTCAGGTACTTGGTGAGCTTCTCGGTGAAGGCCTTGCCTTGCGGTGAGCTTTCCAGGTGGACGTAGTCAATCGTGTACACGCTCTCGCCAGCCGAACCCATCAGCTTGGCACTCGCAGGGACGCGCGAAACATAGGTCACGCCCGTCGGGATCTTGTGGCCGATGCGCTCCAGCTCCTTGGTCATCGCGACGTTTTCACCGAGCACGCCGCCAGCCATCAAGGCTTCAGCGCCGGCCTGCTTGACCTTCAGGATCTCGGACGAAAAATCGCTCTGGCCCTTCTTGAAAATCTGCGACGAGACGATCTGCAGTTTCTTGGCCTTTGCAGCAGCCTCGAAACCCGCGCGCACGTTCTCGCCGTAGTCGTCGTCCTGCGAAATGATTGCCCACTTCTTGCCCGGGTAACGGTCGGCCATCATGGTCACGAGTTCCTCGACGGCGCTGCGCATGTCGTAGCCGACTGCGAACACATTCTTGATGACCGGCTTGTACAGCCCCTCATAGGTCGTGATCGGTGCCATCGCCGGGATGCCTGCCTGCTTGATGAGAGGCATGGCCGCTTCTGCCTGTGCAGTGCCAGAAATCGAGGTGAAGGCGAAGACCTTGTCGCTGGTCAGCAGCTTGCGCACGCCCTGCACGGTGCGCGTCGGAACATAGCCATCGTCTTCGGAGACCAGGCGGAACTTGCGGCCGTTGATGCCGCCAGCTGCGTTGATCTCTGCAATGGCGGTCTTCACGCCCAGGTTGTGCGCCACACCCAGCAGCGCCGGCGGGCCGGTCAGCGGCAGGATGTCGCCCAACACGATCTCGGTGTCGGTCACGCCCTGCTGGGCCGCGGCCGGCAAGGCCGCGCAGGCAGCGGCGAGAACGATGGCGCTGCGGATGAAGATTTGTTTGCTCATGTTTTAACTCCTGGGGTTGTCAGAATTCAATAACGCTGGGGCCAGTTGACCCATGCGTGCCGGATGTCATGCCAGATGCCACGCAGGCCGCGTGGATCGAAGCGAAGAAACGCGATGATCGCGAGCCCGTAGAGCACGCTCTTGATCTCGTGTGCGCTGGAAGTCATCGTCTCTTGCAGGCGTCCACCGACGGCTGACATGAAGGACGCAAATACCTCTGGCAAGGTGACGATGAAAATCGCGCCGAACACGGCGCCCAGCACCGAGCCCAGCCCGCCCACGATCACGATGGCCAGGGCCTCGATCGACAGCAGGAACGGAAAGCCCTCCACGCTCACGATGCCCAGGTACATGCCCATGAGCGAACCGGCCACGCCGGTGAGGGCCGCGCTGACGATGAATGCAATCAGCTTGAATCGCACCAGGTTGACGCCCATGGTGCGCGCCGCAATGTCGTTGTCACGAATGGCAACCAGCGCGCGGCCAAAGTACGAGCGGCGGATGTTCAGCGTGACGGCCAGCGCCAGCACGCACATGCCCAGGCAAAACCAGTAGAACGCGCGGTCGCTCGACAGGTCCATGCCCAGCATCGTCGGGCGGGGAATCGAGATGCCCTTGCCAGCGCCGGTGAACTTGCCGCCCGCAAGGATGGCTGCGCTCACGATATGACTGAAGGCCAGCGTGGTGATCGCCAGGTACAGCCCGTGCAATCGCAGCGAAGGCACGCCGACCACGAGCCCGCACACGGCCGGAACGATCGCCGACAGCAGCAGTGCCAGTTCAGGCGGCAAGCCCAGGCGCGTCACGCCGATGGCATAGGCGTATGCGCCCAGCATGAGAAAGCCCACATGGCCCAGCGAGATCAGCCCGGTGAAGCCCGTCAGCACCATCAGCCCCAGCACGCCGATCAGGGTGAACAGGATCAATGTCACATGGGACAGCATGTAGCTGCTGAGGAGCCACGGTGCCACCACCAGCGCGACCGCCAGCGCCGCCGTCCAGGCCTTCACCGCAGGCGAGTCCGTCAGGACGATGAGCTCGCTGTAACGTTCCTTGAAATATCCGCTTCTCATCAGACTCTTTCGATTCGTTTTTCGCCGAACAGGCCGAACGGTCGCACCATGAGCACAACCAGGATCAGCACGAACCCTGCGATTTCCTTGAAGGTGCTCGGAAGGTAGCCGCCTACCAGGTTTTCGAGCACGCCGATGATCAGGCCGCTCAGGCCCGAGCCCAGGATGGAGTCGAATCCGCCCAGCACGGTCGCCGGAAACGCCTTCAGGCCCAGCTCGAAGATTGTTGGCGTGAGGCCGTAGATGACGGCGAACAACGCACCTGCCAGGCCCGCCAGCGCCGAAGACGAGGCCCACGCAACGGCTTGCACGCGTGCTGTGGAAACACCCATCAGCCGGGCCGTCTTTTCATCGGCGGCCACCGCGCGCATCGCAACGCCGAACCGGCTGTGCCGCAGGAAGAACCAGAAGCCCAGCACCGCCAGCAGCAGCGCCGCCAGCACACCCAGCTGGCTCACCCGCAGGCCGAGCCCGCCCAGGTCGATGATGGTGTCGGCGCCTGCCACTTCGAACTTGTGCGGCGATGCGCCCCAGATGATCGTCACGATGGAGCGCAGCACCACCGCGAGACCGACCGTGACCAGCACCACGGACAGCACAGGCTCACCCAGCATGGGACGCATGATGAGCCGCTCGCACAGCAGACCCAGCACCGCGCCGATGATGACCGCGAGGAACACGGTCAACAGGCCGCCGGTCCCGAACGTCGTGGCAAGGGACCACGTCGTGTACGCCGACAGCATGCCCATCTCGCCCTGCGCGAAATTGACGACGCCGGTGGCCTTGTAGATGATCGCGAAGCTCATCGCGACCAGGCCGTACATGGCCCCGACGGCAAGCCCCGAGACCACCAGTTCGATGAAGTAGTTCATTGCGCGGCTCCGTAAATCACTTCGAGCTCGCGCGCGAATTTCTTGTTGATGAGGCCGCGGCGCACCTTCTGCGTGGCAGTGAGTTCGCCGTCGTCGTGGTCCAGCTCTTTTTCGAGCAGCACGAACTTGCGGATGTTCTCGACACGGGCAAAGCGCGAGTTCACCTCATCGACCACGCCCTGCACCAGTTCATTGACCTCGCGCATCTGCGTGAGCGACTTGAAGGTGGTGTACTGCAGATCGCGCTCTGCCGCCCAGCGGCCCACGCTGTCGAAGTCGATCTGTATCAGGCCGCCCAGGAACTTCTTGCCTTCGCCGACAACGATGGCCTCGCGCACGAACGGGCTGTCTTTGAGCGCGTTCTCGATCTCCGATGGCGCGATGTTCTTGCCGCCGCTGGTGATGATGATGGCCTTCTTGCGATCGACCACCGCAATCTCGTCGCCGCCGCGCACTTCCACGATGTCGCCGGTGGCAAGCCAGCCGTCTTCCTTCATGATTTCGGCAGTGCCCTTGTCGTCGAAGAGATAGCCCTGGAAGACGCCCGGCGAGCGCACCAGCACCTCGCCATCTTCGGCGATCTTCCAGTCCACGCCCGGCATCGCCGGTCCGCAGCTGCCTTGAATGAACGGCCTGCCCGGCACCTGCACGAACGCCAGCCCACCCGCTTCGGTCAGGCCGTAGCCCTGCCCCACCGGCAAGCCGATGATGTCGAAAAAACGCAGCGTCTCGGGCGACACGGACGCGCCGCCGCACATGCGGGTATGCGTGCGGTTCAGGCCCATGTGGCGCTGCATGTTGCGAAACAGTGCGGCGTACCAGAAGGCGAACTCGACCCGGTCGCCCAGCGCCGTGAGCTTGCCCTTGACCGCACGCCGGTCCGACAGCACGCGGCCGCGCTTCATGCCCTGGCGATAGATCGCGCGCTGGATGAATCCGCTGTCTTTCATGCGGAACTCGAAATGCTGCTGCAGCTTTTCCCAGATACGCGGCACGCCCAAAAAGAACGTCGGTGCGATCTCGCGGATGTTGGTGGCGACGGTGTCGATCGACTCCGCAAAATTCACGCAGCCGCCGGTGATCAGGTGCAACACCGTCGAATACGTGCGCTCGGCCACGTGGCACAGCGGCAGATAGCACACCGATTCAAACGGCTTGCCCTGCATCTGACGCGCGACCGCATACGAGTACGCGCCGAACACGAAG
The DNA here is from genome assembly GCF_001044395.1 of Caenimonas sp. SL110. Classification (GTDB taxonomy): domain Bacteria; phylum Pseudomonadota; class Gammaproteobacteria; order Burkholderiales; family Burkholderiaceae_C; genus Ramlibacter. The sequence continues at coordinate 115,884 of NZ_JANU01000023.1, read as the reverse complement.
TTGCGGTGCGTGAGCATCGCGCCTTTCGGCGGTCCGGTCGTGCCGGAGGTGTAGACGAGGATGTTGACGTCATCAGGCACCAGCGAATCAATCGACGCGTCCAGCCGCAACTCGGCGCGCGGGTCTTCTGCCAGCAACTGGTCGCCGAGCGCGAGCAGCTGGTCGAAGCTGTCGGGCCGGCCCTTGTCATAGCGGCGCAGGCCCTTCATGTCCACGCAGAAGATGTGCTCCAGGTGCGGCAGTCCATTGCCGTTGGACATGGCGTCCAGCACCTTGTCGGTCTGCTCCTGGTCGCCGGTGATCGCGATCTTCGCCTGGCAGTGCGATGCGATGTACTGCACCTCGGCCCAGGGGTTGGTCGGGTAGATGCCGACCACCTGCACACCGATCATCTGCGCGCCCAGGTCGGCGTAGAACCACTGCGGCACGTCTTCGGCTGCGATGATCAGGCGGTCGCCCTTTTGCAGGCCCAGCTTCCACAGCCCGAGCGCAACACGGCGCGAATCGCGCCAGTAGTCGGCCCAGGTGCGGCCGCGCCAGATGCCGTATTCCTTTTCGCGCAGCGCGACCTCGCCGCCGCGTTCACGCGCCTGCATGCGCAGCAGGCCGGGCATGGTGGCTTCGCCCTTGAGCAGGCTGTCGTGATCAAGCATGACCCGACTCCTCGCCCAGATAGGCCTGCAGCACCATCGGGTCCGCCGCCACTTCTGCGGGCGTGCCGTGGGCAATCAGCTGGCCGAAGTCCAGCACATAGACGCGATCGGAAAGGTCCATCACCACCTGCATGTCATGTTCAATCATCAGCACCGCAATGCCGAACTCGTCGCGGATGTCCAGCGTGAATCGCGCGATGTCTTCCTTTTCTTCGCGGTTCATGCCCGCGACGATTTCATCGAGCAAGAGCAGCGTCGGCTCGCAGGCCAGGGCACGTCCCAGCTCGACACGTTTTTGCTGCCCGTAGGCCAGCTGCGATACAGGCTTGTCACGCAGCTCCTCGATTTCCAGGAACTCGATCACCCGCTCGACTTTTTCGCGTGCGGCAATCTCTTCGCGCCGGGGGCGGCCCCAGAAAGCCAGGGTTTCCAGCAGCGTGTAGTTGAAATGGATGTGGCGTCCGACCAGCAGGTTCTCGACCACCGTGCCTTGCCGGAACAACGCGAGATTCTGAAAGGTGCGGCCAATGCCAGCGCGCGCGAAGTCGCTGGACTTCAGCCCCGCCGTGTCCTTGCCGTGCAAAAAGATCTGCCCCTCACTGGGCGGCAGCACGCCGCTGATGAGGTTGAAGGTCGTGGTCTTGCCCGCGCCGTTCGGCCCGATCAGGCTCACGATCTCGCCGGGCATCACGGTGAGGCTCACGTTGTCCACGGCCTTCACGCCGCCGAATCGCTTGGAAATCCCGCGCACATCCAGCACCGGGGTCACATGGGTGAAATCGTTCATGACAGCCACCTCTTGCGACGCTTGTAGTGCTTGACGTCCTTCATGCTGGTGCGGCCCGGTTGCGCCGAAATGCCGAGGTAGAACTCGCGCACGTCTGCGTTGCTGCGCAACTGGTCGCTGGTGCCATCGAGCACGACGCGGCCGTTTTCCATGATGTAGGCGTAGTCGGCAATCGCCAGCGCGCGGCTGGCGTTCTGCTCGACCAGCAAGATGGTGAGGCCGTTCGTTTCGCGCAGCTTGGCGATGCACGAAAAGATCTCGCTCACGATCAGCGGCGCAAGTCCGAGCGAAGGCTCATCGAGTGCCAGCACCTTGGGCTGGCTCATGAGCGCGCGGCCGATGGCCACCATCTGCTGCTCGCCGCCGGACAGATAGCCCGCGATCTGCTTGCGCCGGTCGGCCAGGCGCGGGAACAGTGAATAGACATAGTCCTTGCCCTTGCCCATCTCGGCGCTGCTTTGCAGGTGAGCGCCGGCGATCAGGTTCTCATCGACCGTCAGCGTGCCGAACAACCTGCGGCCTTCGGGCACCTGCACCATGCCGCGGCGCACGATGCGCGGTGCCGGCTCGCGTTCGATCGGCTCGCCGTTCAGGTGAATCGAGCCTTTTTCGATCACGCCGTCTTCGGCATCGAGCACACCCGAAATGGCCTTGAGCACGGTGGACTTGCCAGCGCCATTGGAGCCGAGCAAGGCAACGATCTGTCCGGGGCGCACCTCCAGCGATACGTCGCGCACGGCCTCGATCGCGCCGCCATAGACGATCTGTATGTTGTGCACTGCCAGGGCCGGTGGCACTGCAGTCTTGGGATCTGGAACGGGAACCATCGGGGTGTTCTTTTCCTGTATTGTTAGACCGTCGCGTCGGTCTTTGAATGGACTGGATTATGGGCGCACATCACGGGTACGACCCCTTAGTGATTACCCGTAATCGGGGCGGATTTTGCCGCCGCAAAGACATCCTTCAGCGAATGGTTTTCATCGGCCAGATCGAGCTCGGGCGGCAGGAACACAGGCTGCGCCAGCGCCCGCTTGGCGGCCATGAAATCACCCGCCCGATTGACCGCGTCAACCGCAAGCAGTCGATCACCCTGCAGGTAGAACGCGCAGAAACTTCGGGAAGCCGTGTCGCCCCGGATGACGCACCGGTCATAGCCCTGCGACAGGCCCACCATCTGCAGCTTGAGGTCATATTGATCCGACCAGAACCACGGCACGCCCTGGTTGGGCTTGCTCTTGCCGCACAGCCATGCGGCCGCACTGCGCGCCTGCTCCAGCGCGTTGGGCACCGATTCGAGCCGGATCGTGCGGCCGTAGAGCTTGTCGAAGTGAACGGTGCAGTCACCGGCCGCAACGATGTCGGGATCGCGTGTGCAGGCGTTCTCGTCGACTTCCAGGCCCGCGTCGGTTGCAAGGCCCGCTGCGCGCGCCGCTTCGTCATTGACCAGCATGCCCAGGCCCGCGACAACGACGTCCGCGTCGAAGCTCTCACCGTCCTCGCATTCGATCCTCACGATTCGCCCCGCCTCTGTATGCACCGCGCGCATCGAGACGCCCGTGCGCACATCGACACCTGCGGCGCGGTGCACGCCTTCATAGAACTTCGACAGTTCGGGACCGGCGACGCGCGCGAGCACGCGAGGTTGCGCTTCGAGCAGCGTCACGCGCGCGCCCAGCGCAATCGCCGATGCCGCGACTTCGAGCCCGACATAGCCGCCGCCGATGACGACCAGGCGCGCGCCCGGTTTCAGGTGCCCGGCAATAGCGAGCGCGTCCTTCTGCGTGCGCAGGTAGAGCAGATTGGACGGCGGCTTGTGCGCATCGATGCCGGCGCAGGCCAGCAGGCGCGGCCTGCCACCCGTGCAAAGCGCAAGCTTCGCGTAGGCCAGATGGGTGCCGTCTGCCAGTTCAACCGTGCGCGCGGCGCGATCGATGCGCTTGACCCGCACACCCGGCATGAGCGTGATGTTCGCCGCGTCGTAGGCCCACTGCGAACGCAGCAGCAACGACTGGGCATCGACCTTGCCCGCCAGGAAAGCCTTGGACAATGGTGGCCGGTGATACGGCATGAACGGCTCGTCACCCAACAGCAGGATGGGCCCGGTCCATCCCTGCTGACGCGCCGACACGGCAAGCTCGCTACCCGCGTGTCCAGCGCCTACGATGACGAGTGCGTTGTGCGTTGTCTCCATGCTTTCCCTAGTCTGGTTGCTGAGCCGATGATTTATAGTCCGACTCGTCGGTCTAACTATAAGACCGATGGATCGCGGATGCAAGCGGTCATCACCTGAGGCAGGAGAGGCACATGACAAGGGTTCGAGCGCACGATTACGATGACAAGCGCAACGCAATTCTCGGCAAGGCCGCGACGCTGATTGCGCGCAAGGGTTTCGATGTGGCGACGATGATGGACGTCGCCCAGGCCTGCGGCACGTCCAAGTCGCATCTCTACCATTACTTCCCGAGCAAGGAAGACCTGCTCTATGCGATCGTGCACGAGCACATCACGCAGCAGGCCGCGGACCTCGCGCGCATTATTCACTTGCCCCTGCCGGCCGAAGAGCGGTTCGGCCTGTTCATCGACAGCTTCGTGCAAGGCGCTGCACGCTCGCGCGATGAGCACATCATGCTGATGAACGACCTGAAGTTTCTTCCGCGCGGGCAACGCGAACATGTGCGCAAGCTGGAAGTGGAAATGACCAGCTTGCTCGAAGGCCTGCTGCGCGAGATCAACCCCCAGCTCATGTCCCAGCAGAAGCTGGAGACGCCCTATGCGCTGCTGCTGTACGGAATGATGATCTGGACATTTACCTGGTACCGGCGCAATGGCTCGATCGCGCCGGCGGAGTTGGCACAGCGGATCTCTGATCTTTTCATCAACGGATTTCGCGGTGCCCAACTCTTGCCGGGCGCGGAACCGGCGGCGGGAGCAGGCTTCTAGTTCACCGACCGTGTCTTGCCCTGCCAGTACGGATCGCGCAACACGTTCTTCATGATCTTGCCCGCGCCGGAAAGCGGCAGCGCATCGCGAAACTCCACCTTGCGCGGACACTTGTAGTTGGCGATCAGCGTGTGGCAGTGCGCGATGATCTCTTCGGCGCTCGCGCGCTGGCCGTCCTTGAGCGTCACGATCGCCAGCACGGCCTCGCCCCACTTGTCGTCAGGCACACCGATGGCGGCGCACTCGCGCACGGCGGGGTGCGCATGCACCGCGTTCTCGACTTCGCGCGAATAGATGTTCTCGCCCCCGCTGATGATCATGTCTTTTACGCGGTCCACGATGAAGACAAAGCCGTCTTCATCCATGTAGGCGCCGTCGCCGGTGTGCATCCAGCCGTTGCGCAGCGCCGCCGCCGTCGCTTCGGGCTTGTTCCAGTAGCCCAGCATCACCTGCGCGCCGCGCACAGCGATTTCGCCGATCTCGCCACGCGGCAGTTCCAGCCCCTGTGGATCGACGATCTTCACATCGACGCCATACGCGGCGCGACCGGCCGCCTGCCGCCTCGCCTTGCCGTGGGGGCCGTCGAAGTGGTACTTCCACGGCAGGCTCACGGTGAGTGCAGCCGATTCCGTCATGCCGTAGCCCTGGATGAATTCCCACGAAGGCAACTTCTGGATCGCCGCAGCCAGCACCGCATCGGGCATGGGCGATGCGCCGTACTCGCAATAGCGCACGCTGGTGAGGTCATACCGGTCGAAGTCCGGATGGTTCAGCATCATGTTGATCATCGTCGGGACAAACAGCACGTAGTTGATGCGGTGCTGCTGGATCGCCTCGAACGCGAGGATTGCATCGAACTTGGGCAGGCAGACATGGGTGCCGCCAGCCATCGTCAACGCAAAGGCCGGGGACGCACCGGCCAGGTGGAACAGCCCGGCTGAATGCATGTACACCGTGTCTTCCGAGAAATGCAGCGTGGCGATCCAGTTGACCGATGCTGCGCAAAAGTTCTTGTGCGACAGCATCACGCCCTTGGGGTGACCCGTGGTGCCCCCGGTGTAGTAGATGCCGCACAGGTCGTCGCCCTCGCCGCACGCATCGGCGATGGGCGCGGTCTCGCGGATGAGTGCTTCGCAATCCTTCATGCCGTGCTGTGCCTGGCCATCGCCCCAATACAGCACGTGCGCCATCGCATGGCCGTTGAGCAATTCCGGCACATGGCCCGCGAACGCATCGTCCACGATGAGCGCGACGCAACCGGCATCCTTGAGGGTGTAGATGTTTTCCGGCACAGCCCAGCGCGTGTTCAGCGGCACCAGCACCAGGTTGGCCCAGGCGGCTGCGAAGAAGAGCTCGATGTAGTTGTCGCTGTTGAGCGAGAGCACCGCGAGCCGGTCACCGGGCTGCAATCCAAGCGCGCGCAATCCGGCAGCCAGCCGCGGCACGCGCTCGCCAATCTCGCCCCAGGTCCGCTTGCGGTCGCGATAGACAGTCGCCGTGCTGCGGCTGCGCGTCTGCACGGCGCGGGTGAGGGCTTGGGTCAATTGCATCATGGCCGGCTCCTTGCTGCACTCACAGCGCGGGAAAGCGCTGCGGCGCGGGGTAGCGTGCGAAACCCTGCGCCACGCCGTATTCGCTGATCCCGATTCCAGACAGGCCGTCCGTCGTCACACGGACCACATGGTCAGACAAGGTGCGCGCTCGTTCGCGGGTCTGTGCATCGTCCAGGTTCCACATGTCATGCGCCTGGGCATAGACGCCCCTGTCGTCGCCGTGATTCCAGCCGCCATAGCCGCCATACAGGCCGCCCTTGAGATAGAAGCGGGTGGGAAGGGCCTGGAGCTGGAGCACGCGCGGCGGGCCTTCTTCAAAGTCAAGCCGCAAGGTCGCACTTTCCATGCTCTGGCCCAACGGGTCATCGGCCCACTGGATGTCGTGGGTGGCGGACACGGCTTCGCGCTTGCGCACGCTCCCGTCAGGCGGGCGCACGAACTCGGCCCCCGACAGGTAGTACGGCTTGCCGGCCTCGCGCTCTTTCATGAAGATGGAGACGCCCACCGTCTCGCACTGGAACATCGACCACGTCCAGAAAAAATTGCTGTGCTGCTGCATGGGTGGATTGGCGAAATCCGTGCGCATCTCCGAGCGGATGCCCCATGAGCGGTCGCGCTGGCCCCACCAGGTCGAGGGCGTGAGCTCATGGCGTACGCCATCGACCACAAGCCAGCCGCGATATCGCCCCAGTTGTGCAACCCGCGCCAGGTCCTCGTCGACCTGCCCCTTGCGTTCGCGAAAACTCTGTTTTTCCTGTGCTGCCGGAAAGCTGGCTTCAAAGGTCAGGTCGAACGACAGACCGGATGCGTTGTCAGACAGGGTGAGCCGATGTTCCTGCAGGCCCTGCACCATGACCAGGCGAAGCGGGCCTACGGCGGTCTCAAGCGGATTCGCACCGAGCTGGCGCGAGGCGCGAAAGTTGTGCTGCGTGCGACCCACCGTCACGCCCGCAAAGCAGTCCATCACGCCGCGATTGGGGTAGTACCCCAGGCCGATATCGATGATGAGCGGTGTGCCGTCCACCGGATGAGCGGTGTACCAGTAACGCTCGGTGAAGCGCGGATCGCCGTTGCCGGCTTGCGCGAAAGTGCCGGGGGTCTGGTGGCCCAGCAGGTCGTCTTGAGGTGTGATCATGGGAGTTCTTTGTCTGTGGGCCGCTCACGGATTCGCGGCTGTGGTCATCGCGCCAAAATCAGTGAGCGGAATCAGCTTGCGCTGGATGATGAGTTGTTCCCGCATGGCCTGCCGCAAGATCGCGTCAATGCCGGCATGGACCGGGCCTGGCAAGGCAGCACCCGCGTCAAACAACCAGTCGGTGAGTTCAATCAGGTGCACCTGCGCAGCCGCCAGCGCGTCGTCGTGCTCGCCCGTCCTTGCAGGTGGTGGCAGTTGCAGCTCGATGCCCGCCTCGAGCACGCGCGCCCGGACGTCCGCGCAGGCCTCGGTCAACACTGCAGCCTGCTGCGCAGCCGCCTCGGGCGACCACACCGCCATCGAACCCAGCTTGCCCAGGATGTCCAGCACGGCGGCCAGTTGACCGCGCGCATGGTCGGTCTGCAACTCGGGCCGCACGTTGTCCTGCAGCGTCTGGCAGAGTGCTTCGACCAGCCGGGCGAGTGCAATATTCATCTGGGAGCCTGCGTGATCAGGCGGTTCATCTCCAGCAAGGTCGAGGCGAGCTGGAAGCCCATCGATGCCATGCGCACGTCACGCGCGCTGCCGCAGGCTACCCGTTGCGTGGCGCCCATCAGCATGGACGCGCTCTTGAACAGGCCCAGCACTTCGTAGTAGTGGATGACGTCGGGCCGCAGCCGCACACCCGCCATTTCGGCGTAGCGCCGGTTGAAGGTCTCGCGCTCGATCAGCCCGCCGATGCGCGGCGTGCCTGCTGCAAACACACGCAAGCCGGCCCAGGCAATGTCCTCCAGCGGGTCGCCGGCATGTACCAGCTCCCAGTCAAGGATGGCCGTGATGCGGCCGTCCTGCTGCAGGAAATTGCCAACCCGAAAGTCGCCATGAACGATGGTGACCTGGTCGGCCACCGGTGCCTCACGGTCCAGCCAGCGCATCGCGTAGTGCATCTGGGGCGGCACCGCCGTGGTCGCGGCGTCCAGCATGCCCGCGTGGCGGGCCCAGTGGCGCAACTGGTCACGCGCGACAGTGTCGGGGCGCGCTGCAGCCCACAACTGGCCCAAGGGTGTGCCCCGCCAGTCAACCCGGTGCAGGGCCGCCATGGCGTCCGTGAAGTCCTGCGAGAGGGCTTCATTGTCTGAAGCACGACGGCCTTGCGCGTCGCCCTTCCATGGCATGGGCGTGTCGCCCTGCACACGGCCGGTGATCAGGAAAGGCGCTCCAATGATGCTTGCGTCATCGCTGTAAGCGTGCACGACCGGAACCGGCAATCCGGGCACCGCCTGCAGCGCCTGCAGCACCATGAATTCGGGTCTGGCCTGATACGGAGCGAGCAGGCCCTTGGGGTCGCCGATGCGCAGGATCAGCTCGACCGTGCGTTGGGCTCCCGCTTGCTGCACGGCAGCGCTGCAACCCAGCGTCACCCATGAGAAGCCGGCCGGAAACCGCTTCCAGTTCGACAGCCGGACCGGTGCCTTCCAGTGCCCCTGCAGGAATGCCTCCAGGCGCGGACCCAGGCACTCGGGTGCCAGGTCCAATGCACGCGGCGATGGCGATGCGATCTCTGTCATATGGTCACGCTTATCCACTGGCGGCCTTGAACATGAGTTGCGGCAACCACAGCGACAGGGCCGGCACAGCCGCGATCAGCAGCACACGCACCAGGTCCACCACGATGAACGGAATCACACCGCGAATCACCGTCATCATCTGGATGTCGGGCATGACCGAGCGGATGACGAACAGGTTCACGCCGATGGGCGGCGTGATCAGGCCGATCTCGACCACGACCACGATCAGGATTCCGAACCACACCGGGTCGTAACCCATGGCCTTGATGATGGGAAAGAAGATGGGCACTGTCAGCAGGATCATCGACAGGCTTTCGAGCACGCAGCCGAGCACCAGGTAGACGGCGATCATCAGCAGGATGATCCCGAAGTTGGGCAACCCACTGTCCCGCACCACCCGCAACAGGCCCTCATGAACCCCTGTGATGTTGACGAACTCGCCAAACAGCGCGGCACCCAGGATGATCCCGAACATCATGGCCGAGGTGCGCGCCGTGTCCGCAAAGATCTCGTAGATGTCAGCCAGCTTGAGGCTGTGGCGCGTCAGCGCGAAGAGCAGCGCCGCCACGGCACCGATGCCCGATGCCTCGATCGAGGTAAAAAAGCCGCCGTAGATGCCACCCATCACCACGCCAAAGATCACCAGCACCGGCCATAGCGAGCGCAAAAGCGCAGGCATGTCGGGCTTCTCGGCCTCGTCGGCCATGGGCGCGACGGCGGGATCGCGCCACACGCTGTACTTCACCGCCGCCATGTAGCCGACAATGGCAATCAGTCCCGGGACGATGCCCGCGGCAAACAGCATGCCGATGTGCGTCTGGGTTGCGACGCCGTAAACCACCATGATGATGGAAGGCGGAATCAGGATGCCCAGCGTGCCGCCCGCGGCCACGGCCGCCGACGACAGCGAGTCGCCGTAACCCAGGCGGCGCATGGCAGGAATGGCCACCTTGCCCATCGTTGCGGCGGTAGCCACGCTGGAGCCGCAGATCGCGCCGAAGCCGCCGCAAGCCGCAACAGTCGCCATGGCCAAACCGCCGCGTCGACGACCGATGATGGCCTGGGCTGCGCGAAACAGATCGCCGGAGATGCCGGCGCCCGCCACCAGGTTGCCCATCAGCACGAACAGGGGCAGCACGATCAGCGTGTACACGAGCGTGGAATCACGCGTGATGTTTGCCACCATGCTGAGCGCAGGCGTCCAGCCCGTGAGCACGATGACCCCGGCAAAGCCAACCAGCCCGAGCGACGTGGCGATGGGCACCTGCACCAGGATGAGTGCAAAGGCAATAAAAAATCCAAGGAGCGTAGCGGTCACGGATCAGTCCAACAAAGTGCCGTGCACGACCGTGCCTTGCGCAGGCGGCTTCACGATGGCGACCAGGAAACCCAGCGCCGTCAGGACCGACAGCGCACACATGCCCCACAGCACCCAGGCCGTGGGTATCTGCAGCAGCGCCGATGCATCGCCATAGCCGGCAGAGCGGATGGCCTGGCGCGCGGTGCAAAACGCGATCACGCCGAACAGCACCGCACCCACCAGCCCTGCCAGCGCCCGCTGGGGCAACTGCAGGCGGCGGGGTATCGGAACCAGGTCCACGGTGATGTGACTGGAGCGCAGGGCCAACACCGGGTAGAGCGCGAAGATCAGCACGGCCAGCACCACTTCCAGCAACTCCGTCCCCCAGGGCAGGGGCCGGTTGAACAGGTTGCGACCGACCACGTCCACGAACACGACCACCATCAGGATGAACAGCGCCACCGCGCCCGCGGTTTCGAGCGCGGGTACGGCCTTGCCGGGTGACTGACCTTGCATGACGCGCTTATTTGGCTGCAGCGAAGTCAGCGCGCAACTGGTCGATCAGCTTTTGCGGATCGGCCACACCCTTCTTCTTGACCTTCTCGATCCAGTCCTTCTCGATCGGTGCCAGCGTTTTCTTCATCTCGGCCACGACCGGCTCAGGCAGGACTTCCACCGTGCGACCGGCCTTGCGGATGGTGTCGAACGCAGCCTTGTCGCCCTTGGCGTAGGCGCGGCCGATGTTGCGCGCGAAAGCATCACCAGAGATTCGGGTGATCGCGTCGCGGTCGGCCTGGCTGAAGGACTTCCATTTGTCTTCGTTGATCCCCAGAACCAGGATGGTGTTGTAGATCGCACCGGGCACGATGGTGGCGTGCGGCACCAGGTCTGTGAGCTTGAAGGCCGGAATCGATTCGGGGGGCATGAAGGTGCCGTCGAGCACACCCGAGGACAAGAGCTCATAGGTCTCGCCCACCGGCTTGGAAACCGGCACCGCACCCAGCAGCGAGAGCGCCTGGGTGGAGCTGGCCTGGGGACTGCGAATCTTCAGGCCCTTGAAATCCGCCAGCGTCTTGATGGGCCGGACGCGGTTGAACAACTGACCGGGCGACACGACATAGACCGACAGCGGATGAACACCCTTGAGCTCATTGAAGGAGGCGAGGTTCTTGCGGTAGAAGCGATCCACCACCGGAGCGAGCCGCTCCGGGTCGTCCCCCATGAAGGGAAGCTGCGCCACTTCAAGAATGTCGAAACGGTTCGGTGTGTAGCCCGGGATGAACACCACCAGATCGGCCTGGCCGTCGCGCGCAACGTCGAACTGCGCGGGCACGGTGCCAACCACCTTGGGCAATGTATCGATCTTCACGCGGCCCTGCGTGATCTTCTCGACCTCGGCGATCCACGGCTCGATCACTTCCACGCGCATGGCCTGGCCTGCCGGCAACCAGTTGGAGTATTTGACGGTGGTGGTCTGCGCAGCGGCCGTGGTCGCGCCGAAGGCACAGCCAGCCACAGCGAGTGCGGCAACCAGTTGTCGTAGCAAGTGATGCATCGTCTGTCTCCTGATGAACGAAAAATAAGCAGAGAGGGTGAGAAAGGGAGCGCCGCTGATCAACTAATTAGACCGACGCGACGGTCTATAGTAAATGCGACCCGCTGGATCTTGCTTCGGGTTTACCCATAAGCTACGTGTTAGTTGGTGACGGCGGCGTTGCCTGTTGGACCACGCCTTGAGCCTGCAGTTTTCCGAAGGCTGCCTGGTTCACGCCCAGCAGCTCGCTCAGCACCTCTTCCGTGTGCTGGCCCAGCAACGGCGCAGCCCCCGGTGCGATGCGGCCCGAGCCCTGGAAATCCAGCGGTATTCCGGGCGCGAGCACGGAGCCCACGCCCGGTTGCTCGACACGCGCGAACATCGGATTGACCGGCGAGCACTCGGCATCGTTCAAGGCCAGCTCGTCAATGCCCTGGTAGCGGCTCCAGCAAACGCCGTGACCGTCGAAGGCCGATGCGACCTCAGTGAACCGGCGCGCAGCGATCCACGCACCCAACACCTGCGCAATCTCGCGCCGCGCAACAAACCGGTTGCCCTCTTGCGCAAGGTCCAGCCCCATGCGCGCGCCAATGGCGACGAACTGTTCGCCCAGCCCGGTGGCCTCCGCAATCGAACGCCACTGCTTGCCGGTCAGCCCCACCACCATCACGCGCACGCCATCGGCGCACACAAAGTCACGGCCCATCGCGCCGAAGAGATCGTTGCCATGACGCTGGCGCGGCTGGCCCAACTGCGCCTCGGTGATGAAACCCAGATGCGCCATGACGGCAAGCCCCACGTCCTTCAAGGCGAGCTTGATGTGTTGCCCCTGCCCCGTGCGGCTTCGATGCCGCTCTGCAGCGAGCAGTCCGACCGCCACCATCTGTCCGGTGATCAGGTCCCACGCCGGCAGCACGTGGTTGACGGGGGCTTCGCTGTCTTCGGCGCCGGTCATGAAAGGCACGCCCAGTTGTGCATTGACGGTGTAGTCCACACCCGAACCACCATGGCGGTCGCCCTGCAAGGTCAGCTGGATCAGGTCCGCACGTTTCGCGCGCAGCTTCTCGTAATCGAGCCAGCCGCGTGGCGGAAAGTTGGTCAGGAACAGGCCTGCGTCATCGCCCGGTGCGGTGATGAGCGCCATCGCGATCTCGCGGCCTTGGGGCGATGCGAGGTCGAGCACGACAGATCGCTTGGATTTGTTCAGGCCGGTCCAAAAGAGGCTGGTGTTGTCTTTGGTGACCGGCCAGCGGCGGTAGTCGAGTCCGCCTCCGACCGTGTCGATGCGGATGACGTCGGCGCCCATTTGGGCGAGGGTCATGCCGCCCAGGGGGGCTGCGACGAAGGCGCCGGCTTCGACGACGCGCATGCCGGCGAGGACGCCCTGCCCTGTCATGTGGATGCGCTCACCGGTGAGATGGATGCCGGGTCGTGGCCCGGCATGACAGCCTTTGTGGCGGGCGTAACGGCCACTGTGGCGGGCGCAGCCAAGGCGCGCTCCATCAAACTGCGCGCGACCACCTTCAATGCCAGCGTTTCTTCCGCGCCCTCGAAGATCGACAACACGCGCGCATCGACGAAGTAGCGGCTCACCGCTGTCTCTTCGGCGTAGCCCATGCCGCCGTGCAGCTGCAGGGCCTCACGCGTCACCAGTTCAGCAGAGCGGCAGGCCAGCAGCTTGACCAGGCTGGCCTCCATGCGGCCTTCGCCTTTGTCAACGAGACTCGCCACCGAGTACGCCAGTTGGCGGCACGTCGCCAGCCGCGCTGCCATGCGCGCGAGCTTGGCTTGCGTGAGCGCAAACGTCGCAAGCGGCGCACCGAACACCTTGCGATCTGCGCTGTAGCGGATGGCCGCGCGCAGAGCCGCTCGCATCACGCCGCACGCGCGAGCCGCTGTCTGCATGCGCCCGCCAACCATGCCTGCCATCGTCAGATAGAAGCCCTGGCCCAGGCCGGCTTCTCCACCGACGACATTGGCATCGGGCACGAAGAAGTTCTCGAAGTTCAAATCGAACGAATGCATGCCCCGATAGCCGATGGTGGGGATCGCGCGGCCGGTGAGCACGCCACCACCGTCCTGCTGCCGGTATTCGAACTCGTGCGTTTCATACGCTGGCTTTTCGACCAGCAGCAGGCTCAGGCCCTTGTGGCCGAGCGAGCGGTCCGCGTTCGTGCGCGTCACGACCATGAGCACGCCTGCCTTGCCTGCAAACGTGCACCAGGTCTTCGCACCATTGAGCAACCAGCCGCCCGGCGTCTTCGTGCCCTTGAGCGTGAGTCCTGCCACGTCGGAGCCATGGTCCGGCTCCGTGATCGCAATGGCGCACAGCGGCTCGCCGGCTGCGAGCTGGGGCAGCCAATGCGACTTCTGTTCTTCGGTACCGCCTGCGAGCAGCGCGCGGCTCAGGATTTCGGGACGCGTGATCAGGCTGCCAGCCGCAGCGAGCGAGCCTTCGGACAGGGCCTCGGTGACCACCACCATCAGCAGCGTGTCTTCACGGTCGTTCGGGCCGCTGCCGCCATATTGCTCGGGGATCGCCAGACCGAAGACGCCCATTTCGCGCAGGGGTTGCAGCAGGCTCTCGGGCACGGTGAGGTCGTGCCGGTGAATCTTCTCGGCCTGCGGTGCCACGACGTCCTGCGAGAACCGGCGAAACGCATCCTGTGCCATTGCATGGGGCTCGTCCAAGGCGGTTGGCCCGACTTCGCCATCGGAGCGCGCGACCTCCAGGCCCGCCGCCTGCAGTGCCTGCGCGCCGACCGCAGCGCGCCGCAGCGCGGACCAGGCCGCATCGTCACGCAAGGCGCGCAGCGGCGTGAGCGACAGGTCGACTTCAAGATAAATCGTCTCCAGCCGATCCAGCACGCTGGCAATTCCATCCGCAGCAAAAACGAGCGCGAGCCGCGACGCCAGCGTGGGCGAATCAGCGTCGATCGCGGCGACGCCCGTCTCTGCCGCGAGCAGGTCCGCGCCTGCCCATGCGAGCTCGAAACTCGCCACCTGCCGCTCATCGAGCTTGATGGCATCGAGCTTGCCCGCAGTGACGCAGCACTGCGCCAGCGCCGACGCGCCTGCGTCGAAAGCCTGCCTGAGCGACACCAGCAACCGCCGTGCTGTCGCCAACTGATCGTGTATCGCGTCCTGCATTCGAATCCTTGTTATCTCAAGCGGCGGCGGTCGTTGATTCCAGCGCCACCAGCGCCTTTCGTGCTGCTTCACGGCCGGTGTAGGCACAGGCCTGCGTGCCGCCGTCACCATACTCTTTCACCGCATCGCCCACATGCCAGAGGTTGGCCAGCGGTGTGTCCTGCGGCATGTCGAAACCGGCGCAGGAGCGCTGGGCCGGCCACTCGCCGCGCATCACGCGGACAGATAGCATCTTCGCATCTGCAAAGCCGGGGAACAGGTCGCGCAGGTCCTGCAGCGACTCCTCGATTTCCACCTTCTCGTCGAAATCGCCGATGGCAGGACGGGGCACCGCATAGGCGACGTACATGTACCAGCCCTCTGGGGCGAGTTCGGGGCAGGTCGCAGTGAGTTCGCCCATGTTGCACAGGCGACGCGTCTTGCCGAAGGTGATCAGGCCCGGCACGTCGAGCAGGCGCTTTTGCGTGGCGAAGTTGATGACGATGTTGGCAGCAGGACGCGGTTGCGTGCGCGCCCTGGCGATGTACTCTTCGCCGAATGCCTCTGCGCCGGGGAGCGCCACCGTGGCGCTCGGGCCGATGTTGCTGATCACGACGCCCGCTTCCACGCGCTCAGTGACGCCATTGCGCACGATATCCAGCGCGGTGACGCGGCCATCCTGCGTGTGCAGTGCGGCAACCGAGGCACCCGTCCAGATCTGTCCGCCCTTGCTGCGGATGCCGCCCGCCAGGTCGTCCCAGATGCCCACCGTGCCGCGCGGGCAAAAGCCGAAACGCTTGAACGCGCCCTTGATCGCGAAGTAGGTCAGGAAGGCGCGCGCGGGCAGCTCTTCGGAGTTCACCGCAAAGATGGCAGCGCACAGGTTGCGAAAGATCGCATGTACCGTCTCGTTGCTGGTGTACTGCTCCAGCCACTGCTTGGTCGTCATCTTTTCTTCGGGCAGTTCGCCACCCGAGCGCGCATCAGAAAACTTCGCGCCGATTTTCGCCGCCTGTTTGGTGAAGGTGCCGAGCAACATGCCCCAGCCGCCCTTGGCCACGTTGATGACCTTGCCGTCGATGTAGAACACCGTGGCCGGGCTGGGTTCGCGGATGTCGAGCGGAACGCCCAGCAGGTCGAAGGTTTCCTCGAACACACCGCCGCGCTCGATGGCGATGGCGCCTATGTTCACGGTGAATCCGTCGATCTGCTCACTGGAAGCTCGTCCACCCACGCGGTCGAGCCGCTCGGCCACCAGCACGGTCTTGCCAGCCGCGATGAGGCGGGCCGCGGCGCTCAGGCCACCTGCACCGGCACCGATGACGACGGCGTCATAGCGGCTGGGTGCGGCATTGTTTGAAGAGGTCATGAATCGGTCTCCTGTCGGTTTCTTGAAATGGGTTGGCGTGTCTGGAAAGAAGTGCGCTCAAAAAGACGCCCGCGCCTTGACGCCGACGTGGCCCGCCGCATCAGCCGTCCACAGGCTGGCTCCGGCTTCATCGGGGATGCCGCAGATCGTCAATTCATCAGTGTCGAATGCAGGTCGTTGCGCACGGAATTCAAATGCGCTTGGCCGCACGTCAGGTCGTTGGCGGTGCACGAGGTCCAGCAGCAAGGTCGCCAGCAAGGGTCCATGCACGACCAGCGCCGGATAGAACTCGGCCTGCGTCGCGTAGTCGCGGTCGTAGTGAATGCGGTGGCCGTTGTAGGTCAGCGCGGAATAGCGAAACAGCAAGGCGTGGTCCGCGTGCCACGATCGCGCCCAGCTTGCGGACGCAGCAGCAAGCTCACCCGGGGGCAAGGGCGCGGCCGCCGTGGGCGCTTGCCGATAGACCAGGTTCTGCTCTTCGACTAGACACGCCTGGCCGTCCTGCGCGAACTCATGCGAGAGCGTGACGAACACCAGCGGCCCGGCCTTGCCCTGCTTCAGCTCGACGTTGCGCACTGTCGATGTCTTCGTCGCGCCACGTCCGATGACCAGCGGCGCCAGCGACTTCAGCTTGCCCGCTGCCCACATGCGGCGCGGCAGCGGCACCGGTGGCAGGAAGCCTCCGCGGGCGGGGTGTCCATCCACCCCGGTCGCTGCACGCGCGGGCGTGTCGAGAAAGTACATCCATTGCCACGCGAGCGGCAACGCATCGCCCTCTCGCGGGACCGAATCGCGATCCAGCAACCCCGCGAGCGCGCGAACCGGAAATGTGTCGAGCACGTCGTGGCGTGTTTCGCTCTTGCCGATCCAGCCTCGCAGGTGGTCGATGTCGAGCTCGTGTGCTGAAGCTTGGGAAGAAATGTTCATCGCTGCGTCTCGGGTGTCACCAGCGGCAGGCCAAGCGCCGCACGCCGCACCAGCCACGGGCTGGGCCGATAGCGCGGATCACCTGTGGCCTCTTGCTGCGCACGAAGAATGGAAAGAATGCGACTCGCGCCGATCTGGTCGCCCCACGCAAGCGGCCCGCGCGGATAGCCCAGGCCCAGCGGCACCGCATCTTCGAGATCGGCCACGCTCGCGATACCGCGCTGCACGATGTTGCAGGCGATGTTGACGATGGTCGCCATCACCCGCTGCGCGATGAAGCCTGCGCTGTCATTAATGAGCGTCACAGGCACGCCGTCGCTTGCGAACAGGGCCAGTGCAGCATCTCGTGCGTGCGCAGTGGTCGTTGCCGTGAGCATCACCGTGCGGCGCAGCGCAAACGGTGTCATCGGATCGATAGCCACGCAGCGCGATGCTTCCAGGCCCAAAGCAAGAGCCCTCGTCGTGGCGTCATGGCCCCAGGGCTGGACGACGGCCAGGTCTGCGTTCGATGAATCGGCAACGATTTGCGCGCCTGCAGCCGCAGCCATGTCACGCAATGCGACTAGGCCCGATGCTTCAGGGTCGATCCAGACCTGTAGCCCTGCGGCAAGCGCCGGCTTCTCCCGTGCCTGCGCAGCGAGTTTCCTGCCGTCGCTGTCATAGCGGTACCAGCCCTCGCCGCTCTTGCGCCCGAAGAGCCCCGCAGCCACACGCGGGGCCACCAGCGATGAAGGACGAAAACGCGGCTCGTGCTGGAACTGCTCGTAGATCGAGGCCATCACTTTGGACGACACATCGAGTCCCGTCAGGTCCAGCAACTCGAACGGCCCCATGCGAAAGCCCATCGCGTCGCGCATCACGTCATCGACATCCGACGGGCCAGCGACCTGCTCCTCCACCACGCGAAGGCCCTCGGTATACAGACCGCGTCCGGCGTGATTGATGAGAAAACCCGGTTGGTCGGCTGTCACGACTGCGCGATGTCCCGCGGATTCAGTGATGGCCTTGAGCGTTGCAACCGTCTGCGCAGACGTGCGCACCGAAGCGATCACCTCGGCCACTTTCATCAGCGGCACCGGGTTGAAAAAGTGAAGCCCCGCCACATTCTGTGGCCGCGCACAGGCAGCGGCGATTTCGGCAACGGTGAGCGATGAGGTGTTGCTGGCGAGGATCGCGTTGTCGCTCACGACGGCTTCAAGCTCGCGGAACAATTGGCGCTTGATCTCCAGGTCTTCGACGATGGCTTCCACCACCACGTCGCAGTCAGCGAGCTGCAACACCGCATCGCAAGCGTGCATGCGGCCCTGGATCTGGAGAAACTGCTCTGCGGTGATGCGGCCCTTGTCCACACCGCGACCGATCATGCCGGCCACATAGTCAATGGCCTTGGCCGAGGCCCCGGACTGCGCATCGAAGCAGTGCACACGATGGCCCGCCTGCGCAAAGAGCTGCACGATGCCACGGCCCATGGTGCCTGCGCCGACCACGCCGATGGTCAGGTTGCGAATGTCGCTCATAGTCCGTTGAACTGGGGTTTGCGTTTATCGAGGAAGGCACGCATGCCTTCGGTTTTGTCAGCGGTGTCAAACAGCAGCAGGAACTCGCGGTTCTCCAGCGCGAGCGCTGCATCGAGCGGCAAGTCCGCGCCCTGCTTCAACACACGCTTGGTCGCAGCGACGGCCTTGGGCGGCATGCGCGCTGCCTTGCGCGCGAGTTCGAGGGCACGCGCCAACACCTGACCTTCGGGTGCCAGATCAGCGACGAGACCCAGCTGGTGTGCGCGTTCACCGGTGATCGCCTCGCCGGTCATCAGCATCAGGCTGGCCACCTGCTTGCCCAGGGTGCGAATGAGCCGCTGCGTGCCGCCTGCACCGGGCATGATCCCGACGCCGAGTTCCGGCTGACCGAACCGCGCCGTGGCATCGGCCACGATGAAATCGCACATCAGCGCCAGCTCGCATCCTGCGCCCAGCGCAAAGCCGCTCACCGCCGCAATCACCGGCTTGCGGCTTGTGGCAACCGGCGCCCAATACTGGCCGAGGTCGATATCGGCAACGGCTTGCGAGCCCTTGTCCACGAGCAGGTTCAAGTCCGCGCCCGCAGCGAAAACCGTGTCGCTTCCGGTGACGACGATGCACTTGATGGCGGCGTCTGCTTCCAGCTGGGCAAATGCGGCAGCGATCGCGCCACGCATCGTGAGGTCCAGCGCATTGCGCTTGTCGGGGCGGTTGAGGGTGACGATGCCGACCGCGCCGTCGCGCTGCACCAGGACCGGCGCTGCAATGCCTTCGCTGATGGCCACGCTCACTTCTTGCCTCCGGCAGCGACAGCAACAAAATCTGCAACACGCTTGTGGGTGAATGCATCGAAGCCTTCGCGGAAATCAGGCCCGGTCAGCAGTACAGCCTGATCGTCTTGCTCACGCTTCAATTCCGCAGCGAGTGAAGCCGATGGTTCGTTCAACCGCTGCTTCATGCGCGCGAATGCATCACCGGGAAGCAGCGCCAGCGCAGCCGCCTTCACCAGCGCTTCTTCCATGACTTGCGCAT
This sequence comes from Caenimonas sp. SL110, assembly GCF_001044395.1. Lineage (GTDB taxonomy): Bacteria > Pseudomonadota > Gammaproteobacteria > Burkholderiales > Burkholderiaceae_C > Ramlibacter. The sequence goes on along the minus strand of NZ_JANU01000023.1, from coordinate 96,440 downwards.
CGGCCACCAGCGTGTCTGCAAGACCGATGCGCAGCGCCTCTTCGCCCGTCACCGTCTCGCCGCTGGTCAGGATGCGCCTTGCAACACCGATCCCTACGCGCCGGGGCAAAGTGAGCAACTGGCCCCAGTCGGGCGTGAGTCCCAGCTTCAGGAACGGAAAGATGATTTTGGAGCCCGGCCCCACGACGATGTGATCGCCCAGCAGTGCCAGCCCCACCGCCGCGCCTGCCGCGAAGCCCTCCACAGCACTCACCACCGGAATCCCTGCATTCGCAACAAGCCCGCACAGCCGATGAATGTGCTGCATGCGGTCCCGCGCACCCTGCTCTGTCAAACCGCCCATGCTCGCGACATCGCCGCCAGCCGAGAACACACCCTGCACGCCACCCAGAACCAGCGCACGGGTCTGGCCGTCCGCGAGCAGTGCAGGTATCGCGTCGATGAAACCCTGGCGCACGTCGTAGTCGATCGCATTGCGCTTGTCAGGACGGTTGATGCGAAGGCGTGCAACGTGCGGCGCAGGCCGGTCGAGCAGGACGACAGGTTCGGCCATGGCGTCAGGCCCCTTCCAGGCCGACGATGGAAACCGAACACACATTCTGCGAAGGCTGTCCGCCCAGGTTATGCGTGAGGCCGATCGTGGGATTAGACAACTGGCGCGAGTCCGCGCGCCCCTGCAGCTGCAGATACATCTCATACAACATGCGGATGCCGCTCGCGCCAATCGGATGGCCGAAGCACTTCAAGCCGCCGTCGATCTGGCAAGGGATGCGGCCTTCGGCGTCGAAGTCGCCGTTGAGCACATCCTGCACGCCGTGGCCGACCTCGGACAGGAACAGGTCTTCCATCGTCACCAGTTCGGTGATTGAAAAGCAGTCGTGCACTTCGGTCATGCTGACCTGCTCGCGCGGGTTCGTGATGCCTGCTTCGGCATAGGCGCGTTTGGCCGCAATGCGTGTCGTGTGCACATAGCTGCCGTCCCACTCGCTGGATTGCAGCTCCCAGCCGTTGGAGACAGCGAGCTGCAAGGCCTTGAAGGTGACCAGGTCGCGCTTGCCCATCGCCCTGGCGATATCGGGGCGCGTCACGATGACGGCGGCCGCGCCGTCGGACACGCCCGCGCAATCGAACAGGCCCAGCGGCTGCGCAATGATCGGCGCCTTGAGCACCGTCTCTTCGCTCACGGCCTTCTGGAAATGCGCCTTGGGGTTCTTCGCGCCGTTGGCGTGGCTCTTGACCGACACGTGCGCAATCGCACGCTTGAGCAATGCCGCATCCACGCCGTGCCGCGCCCGATAGGCGGTAGCCAGTTGCGCGAAGTTGGCTGGAGCGACCGCATTCGGATACCACTGCGGGATGTAGGTGCCGACGGTGGAAACCGGCAAGCCGCCGTAGCCCGTGTCCTTCAACTTTTCCACGCCCAGCGCTATCGCGATATCGCATGCGCCTGCAGCGACTGCATACACAGCAGCGCGGATTGCTTCGGAGCCACCCGCGCAGAAGTTCTCCACCCGCGTGACGCCGATGTTGGGCAGCCGCAGCGCAATGCTCATCGGCGTGCCGCCGCGTCCCGTGCCCACATCATCCATGTGCGTGGAAAACCACGCCGCGTCGAGCTGGTCGGGTGTGATGCCTGCGTCCTGCATCGCTTCGTTGTATGCCTCGAGCATGAGGTCTTCGGGGCTCGCGTCCCAGCGTTCGCCGAACTTGCTGCAGCCCATGCCGAGAATGGCGACCTTGTCCTTGATGCCTTGTGCCATGGTGCTGTTCCTTTACTTCGTTGACTGCACTGTGGCGCCGCGTGCGGGCGTCGCCTTCCAGAAATACCGCGTGAAGCCCCGGCGCTCGTCGGTGTCCTTGATGCGAAACACCATCTCCATGGAAGTGCCTGTGTCCACTTCGCCAACATCGATGTCGGTGAAATCCATGAGGATGCGGCCGCCGCCTTCAAAGTCGATCTGGCCGTAGTGATGCGGTGGCGCGGGGTGATAGGACAGCGTCTCTGCCGACCAGCTCAACACCTTCGCCGCGCGGTCGGCCAGCTTGTAGGGCCGTTGCGTGTCCTGCAGCGGCTTGCCCTGGTCGTACGACAGGCGCGACGGTGGAAAGTGCACGCTGCCCGTGACCTCGCACTTGCCCGCGACCAGCCCTTCGAGCGCGCCGCGATGACGCCACGCAGTGGAGAGCGCTGTCTTCTTGTCCTGCTCGCCGCGCATGCCGCGTTCGAATGCGAGCTGGCCCTTGAACGAGAGGAACTTGGTGTAGCTGCGCTCTTCGCGGCCCCTTGCGATCCACTCGCTGACGCCGCGGGCGGGCTTGAACGACGCAATGGCATCGGTCACACGGAAAACGAGCGCCTGCGCGCCGCTGCCGAACTGGGCCAGCAGGATGTGCTCGCCGGGCTTCGCACGCTCCAGCACATGCGCCAGCACGAGCAGGCCGTGCGGCAGCCCGCTGTCTCCGATCTGAGCTGTGAGCATGTCCACGACCGCTTCGGCGCGTATGCCGCAGGCCCTGGCCAGTTGCGCATCCATCTTCGCGAATGCCGATGGAAAGATGAAGTGGTCGATCTTGGTAGCAGCCACATCGGCTTGCCTGAGCGCCGCCTCGATGGCGCGAGGGGCGAGCTTGCTGATGCCTTCGTCGCGCACCCAGCGCTCTTCCCAGTGATAGTCGACCTCTTCGCCCGAAGCGCGGAAGTGATCGATGAAGTCTGCGGACACCGTTCCGGCCCCCAGGTATTCGGCCAGCACCACGCCGCTGCCGATCAGCAGGGCCGCCGATGCGTCGCCGTACTCCAGTTCCTGCGAGCTGCCCGCACGCGTCTTGCGGTTGTCCGACGCGAGCACGAGCGCATCGCCGCCACCGGCCTTGACGCGCGCCACGGCCTGCGTGACGGCCGACAAGGCAGCGCGCTGCGAGCCACCCATGTCGATGGTCTCGATGTCTTCATCCAGGGTGAGCGCGCCGGCCACAACGCCCGCGTTCAGGCGCTCGGCAAAGGGAAGCGTGTCGGATGCGAGGTAAACCGTGCGCACATGGCTGCGGTCCGGGCCAGCGCCCAGGCAATCGCGCGCAGCGGCGACGGCCAGGGTGATGCTGTCCTCGTCCCAGTTCGCCATCGAGCGCGTGCCCCTGGCCTTGCCGAACTGCGGTGCGTACCAGGCATTGGCCTGCGCGACGGCCTCGCGCGCCAGTCGCAGGCGCGGCACGTAGCCGCCGTATGCGGTGATTCCGATCATGAAGATGTCTTTCGTTTGGAAGCGGCGCCCAGGTGCGCCTCTAGAAATTGCCCGGCGGATGCCATGGCTTGCCGTGCCTCATGCAGCTCGGCGGGAAACTGCTGGAACACATGAATCATTGCGGGCCAGACCTCGCACCTTGCATTCGCGCCCGCTTCACGGGCCTTGCGCGCAAACGCCTCGGAGTCGCTCAGCACGGTTTCGCAGTCGCCCACCTGCAGCAGCATCGGCGGCAAGCCGCGAAGCTGGGCCGGGGCGGCCATCAGCGGCGAGACGAGCGGGTCAGTGGCATCGCCGGTCTTGCCCAGGTAGTTGCGTGCCATCGCCAGGATCATCGGACGCTGGTGGATGGGGTCTTGTGCGGCACGTGTCTGGTAGCTCTCGCCTGAAGCCGTGAGGTCTGTCCACGCGGACATCAGCAATGCGGCTGCGGGCAGGTCCTGCTGCTTTTCCTGCAGCGCCAGCATCGTGGACAGCGCAAGCCCACCCCCGGCCGAATCTCCCGCCAGCGCGATATCGCGCGGACGAAAGCCGTGGGCCTGGAGCCAGTGCCAGACGGCGAGCGTGTCTTCCAGCGCGGCCGGGTAGCGGTGTTCTGGCGCGAGGCGATAGGCGACGCCCAGCACGCGCACGCCAGCGGCTGCGGACAGCTCGGCCATCAGCTCGCGATGCGATGCGAGCGAGCCGACCTGGAATCCGCCGCCGTGCAGGTACATGATGGCCTTGTCGGTGCGCGCGCCCGGGGCGGTGATCCATTGGCACGCGACACCTGCGCATTCGATGGGCTCGACCGACGCATCGCCTGTCGCATTGAACAGGTGGTCCCAATCCGCGCGCATCTGCGCCACGGTGGTGTCACGCCGCCAGCTGCCGTAGACAGCTTTCACACGCGCGACGACCGATTCGACGGCCGGGTGGTCGCTCATGCGCCACAACCCATGCCGCCGGAGACGCCGATCGCCTCGCCGGTAATGAAGCCTGCCGCCTCCGAGGCAAGAAACGCCACGGTTGCCGCGACCTCTTCGGGCGTGCCCAATCGCCCTGCGAGCGTCGCGCCGGTCATCGCAGCCAGCAGCTTGTCGCCGCCGTGCTCGACAGCCTGGCGCAAGAGCGGCGTGTCGATCGGGCCCGGGGCGATGACGTTGGCTGTGATGCCCTTGCCACCGTTTTCACGGGCAATCGATCGAGTGAATGCGATCACGCCGCCCTTGGCGGCTGCGTACACCGCACCCCCGCGCGAGCCGAGCCGACCCGCCTCGGAGGCGACATTGATGATGCGTCCGTAGCCCGCCGCCTGCATCGCCGGTAATGCAGCATGGGTGGTGTTGAGCACGGACTCGAGATTGATGGACAGCAGCCTGCGCCAATCGGCTGGCGTGGTCCTGGTGAAGAACGCGTGTTGATCGACGCCTGCGTTGTTGACGAGGATGTCGAACGGACCGTGCTCGCGCACCGCCGCACCGACCGCATCGAAATCGGCAACGTCCAGCGTGATGGCAATCCCGCCGACTTCCGCGGCGAGCTGCTTGGCGAGTTCGCCTTGCAGGTCCGCGATGGCGACCACAGCGCCGTCGGCAGCCAGGCGTCGCGCGATCGCAGCGCCTATGCCGCTCGCGCCACCTGTAACCAGGGCGCGTCGGCCCTGCAGTCCATGGCCCGATGCCGTTGTCATTCAGCGCCCCGTGAAGCGCGGCGCGCGCTTTTCGATGACTGCGGTCAAGCCTTCAAGCGCATCTGTCATGCCGCACAGCATCGCCTGCGTGCTGTTTTCTTCGGGCATCGCGGCTTCGACGCCTTGCCCGATGCCGCTCCACAGCAATCGCTTGGTGTTGGCCAACGCAGCGGGCGCGCCCTGCGCGAGTTGCCGCGCGAGCGCCCATGCTTCGTCTTCGAGGCTGGCATCCGGCACCACCCGCGTGACCAGTCCCATCGCCTTCGCCTCGGGGGCGGTGATGACGGGGTTGAGCATGAGAATCTCAGTCGCCTTGCGCAAGCCCACCAGCTGGGTCAGCGTGACCGACACACCCGCATCGGGCACCATCGCCACCCGCGTTGCGCCAGCCAGGAACTTGCTCGACTCCGCAGCGATGACAAAGTCGGACGAGCACACCAGGCCCATGCCGCCGCCGCCCGCCGCGAAGCCCTGCACCGCCGACACCACCGGCGGGTTCATCCGAATCAGCAGCGAAGCAACCAGCTGCAAATACGAAGTCGCCACGCGGATGTAGTCAGGCAACTGCTCGCCCTTGGAAAGGAAGGTGTGCACATCGCCGCCCGCGCAGAAGTTCTTGCCGGCGCCGGTGATCAGCACCGCGCGCACACGGCCGTCACCGTGCACCTGCATCAGCACTTCGTGCAATGCCTTGAGCAGTTCGATGTTCAGGCCGTTGGCAGACTCGGCTCGGTTCAGGCGCACATGCGCAACGCTGCCGTCGTGCAAGGTCAGCAGCACGGGGCCTTCGCCCTGCAGCACCTCGGGCTGGTTGGTGGAATCGTTCAAGCGCGTCCCCTTTGTAATTTGCTTTGTGGCGTTGTCAGATCAGGAAGGCCAGCGAATACATGGCGGTCGAGTTGTTGATCAGCACGACAGTCTTGCGCGCCATGCGCAGGCCGTCCGCATCGCGGCGCAGCAGGTATTCGTTGCGCGAGGCCCAGACGAAGTCGCCACGCGTTTGTGATTCGCACACCATCGCGTTGGCTGTGACCAGAATCTCGTCGCCCTCTTCGCGCAGCACCTCGATGTTGGAGACCAGGCGGCGCAGCCTTGACCGCGGTGTCTGGCTGAACCGCTTGCCCGTATGGAACTGGCGGATGCGCAGTGCGATGCGCGAGCGGTTGTCGTAAATGATGGACATGACCTTTTCAGGATCGCCGCCGTCACCGTTGGCCGGCACCCAGTACACGCCATCATCGGTCCAGAGCGACTCCCATGCGTCGTATTCGTGGTCGTCCTGCAACCGCGCTTCGCGGTAGATGAATTGCGTGACGTCTTCGAGCGTCGCGCGCTGTTCGGGGGTCATTGGCATGACGCTGCCTCCATCAATACGCGGTAGTGCCGCCAGATGCCACGCGACGGTGTTTCGTCCGTCGCGTCGCCGATGCGAAAACCATCGGCATCCAGGCGCTCGCGGTGTCGCCCCCTGCCCAGGTACAGCCACTCGGGGTTCTGGTACTGCACGCCGAGTTGGGTGCGTTCGTACATCTCTGCGTCGTCGGCCAGCAGGAAGCCGGCCGGGCCGACCGAGCCCATGGTCTGCTGGCGCAAGCGGCGGTTGAGGTCCGGTGCGCCCTTGAATTGAAGCGCGGTCACATGCTGCACCGTCTCGTTCACCGAGAGCGGCTGGATCACGAAGATCTGGATCTCTGCGATGAAGAGATTGGGAAAGATCATGATGTGCGGCGTGCCGTCGATCATGATCTTGCGCGCCTTCTCGTTGCCGTACGCGGCGTTCATCTTTGCGGTGTATTCGGGCAACTTGTCGGCGGTCGTGCCGAACCAGCTCATGGGTTCGTCACGCTTTCGAAACTCGGGACGCAGGTCGTTTTCGGTGTGGCCGTTGCCGAAGTCTCGCGACACGGCCGTCGAATCACTGCTGTAGAGCGATCCGATGCCGCTTTGCGCCACTTCAAAAATCGAGGCATGAACGAACGACGGGTGATAGCCGTCAGTTTCGTTTTCGACCAGGAACTTCCAGTTGGACTTGACCTTGTGCTTGAGGAAACCGGCCGTGATCTCGACCTCGCCTTCGGGTGAGGTCTCGCACAGGGCGTCGATGGACTTCATCGCAGCGCCCAGGTGCTGTTCGAGCGTCGGTCCTTCGGCGGCCATGGACGCGAACACAAAGCCGCGATAGCTCTGCACGCGCGCCACCCGGCCCAGGCCCAGCTTGGAGCGATCCGCGCCTTCGTAGCCCGAGGGGAACGGATAGCCCTTGAGCGTGCCGTCGTTGGCGAAAGTCCAGCCGTGGTACGGGCAGGTGAAGGAGCGCGCGTTGCCGTGGTCTGTCACGCAGACGCGGTTGCCGCGGTGCGGGCAACGGTTGTGCAAGAGGTGGATGCCGCCGTCTTTCACGCGGGTCATGATCACCGGCTCGGGGCCGATGGACTTCATCACATAGTCGTTGGCATTGGGCACCTCGCTCTCGTGGCCGACGTACACCCAGGTGCGAAACCAGATGGCTTCGAGTTCGGCCTGGTAGATGGCCGGGTCGGTGTAGAGCGAGCCGTGCACGTGGTCGTGCTGCACCAGCTGGTCCCAGCGCGGCGCGGCTGCTGCGCTGCGCACAGGAACGATAGGGATCACCGTCCCGGTGGCGGGTGAGGTTGAGCAGTTGTCCAAGAAGACCTCCAGAAATCAGCGCAAAGCAGGTTGTTTGCGGTCCGTGTTGATGCAATAATAGTCCGACGAGACGGACTATGTCAACCTGCCTTTCCGCTTTTTTTCAGAGGAACAACCCGCATGCCTACCGTTGTATTCATTGACCATGAAGGAGCCGCCACCCGCGTCGAAGCCCCGCTCGGCAAGAGCCTGATGCAAGTGGCCGTCGACAACGGCGTCACCGGCATCCTGGGCGACTGCGGCGGCTCTTGCAGTTGCGCGACTTGCCATGGGTATGTGGATGAGGCCTTTGTGGGCCTGTTGGCGCCCCGAAGCGAGTCCGAGACGTTCATGCTGGAAGGGGTGCCCGAGCTGAAAGACAACAGCCGCCTGTGCTGCCAGATCCGCATGCAACCGCAACTCGACGGGATCGTGGTGAGGTTGCCGGCAGAACAGGTTTAGGGCTGCGCCGCCGCTCTTTCTCCGCTTGTCATGCCGGACTCGATCCGGCATCCACCGCGCAGCGGCTAAGGCCGTCGAAAGTCATGGGTTGCGGATCGAGTCCGCAATGACAGCCTCTCTTTGGATGTCATGCCGGACTCGATCCGGCATCCACCGCGCAGCAGCTAGGGCCGCCGAAAGTCATGGGTTGCGGATCAAGTCCGCAATGACAGCCTCACGGGCCGTCGCAGCCAGGTGCGTCATGCGGGCTTCACCAGCGGCCGGCGATGCCCGACCGTTCGCGGCTCTATCCCCGGCAACATGCGCCAGTCCTTGCCGAAATCGGCCAGGGGATGCGTGGGCATCGGCGTCTCGTTTTCGATGCCCGACAGGCGTTTCGCGTATTCATCGAGATACCCGCTGCGCCGCTCCGGCGTCGTGTAGTGGATCGACCAGGCCGCAAACGGCGCCAGCACATCGAAGCCCGCATACGCGAGTGTTCCGTGCTGCAAGTGCCAGAGGTTGATGTCCAGGTGCGCGAGCAAGCCATCGGGCTCGACCATCTCCGGGTAGCACGCGGTGGTGATGCTCACCATCGCCCGCTTGCCTTTCATGCCGCCAGCATCGAAACGGCGTCCACTGCCATACACCAGCCCATTGACGAACACGCGATCGATCCAGCCCTTCATGATCGCGGGCGTCGAGAACCACCACAGCGGGAACTGCAGGATCAGCATGTCGCAGGCCTGCAGCTTGTCGATTTCCTGCTGGATATCGTCGCTGAAGGCGTGATGCGCGGTCGCGTGTTTTTGTTCGCGGTCGTATTGCAGCGCGTCGGGAAAACGGCGCTCGGTGAAATCCTGCGCACTGGCAACCGGGTTGAAACCCATGGCGTAGAGATCGGAGACTTCGACCTGATGGCCGGCGGCCTGAAGTGCACCCACGGCGCGATCCTTGAGCGCCCTGCCGAAGGACATTGGCTCGGGATGGGCAAAGACGATCAGAACATTCATCTGGCGAACTCCTGGAGGGTGGTCAATCCTATAATCATAAACCGACCCGTCGGATTATTAATAGACCCGAGGACGATTCATGCTTGTCTCCCGCGCCCGATCCTTTCTGTTCCTCCCCGCTGATCGCCTGGACCGTTTGTCCAAGGCCCTGGGCAGTGGCGCACATATCGTCATTGTCGATCTGGAAGACGGCGTCGGCGCCAATGCGAAGACGGCCGCACGCACTGCCCTTGCCGACGCGCACGGCGCGCTCAGCCCCGCAGACGGCTCGCGGGTTGCGGTTCGGATCAACGGCTTCGGCACCGAGTGGCACGAGGCGGATATCGCGTTGCTGCGCTCGCTCGCGCGCACCGGCCTCGCGGCTGCGATGGTGCCCAAGGCAGAGTCTGTGTCACAACTTCGCGAGTTAGGGGAAGCACTGGGCGTGCCACTGTTGCCCATCATTGAATCGGCGGAAGGACTTGCTGCGCTGGAGTTGATTGCGCGCGCACCGGGCGTGTCGCGGCTGGCATTCGGCCACCTGGACTTCCAGGCTGATCTCGCCATGCATTGCGGACCGGATGAACGCGAACTCGATTCGGTTCGACTCGCCTTCGTGCTGGCCTCTCGCCGGGCGGGACTGGCGGCGCCTATCGATGGCGTGACCCAGGCGTTGCACGATGACGCGCGCCTCGTTGCAGATGCCGAGCGCAGCAGGCGTTTCGGCTTCGGCGGAAAGCTTTGCATTCATCCGCGGCAGGTGGTTGCCGTCAATGCGGCGCTGGGTCCGGCTGCATCAGAGGTCGAGTGGGCCAATCGCCTGCTTGCAGCGAGCGCGGCGGCCGGGCCGGGGCAAGGCGCGTTTGCCTTTGAAGGGACGATGGCCGATGCGCCTGTGCTGCAACGCGCGCGGCAGATACTGGAAGAGATCACGCCTTTGCCACGCTGCGCAGGCACTGCATCAACTGCTGCGTGATTCGCGTCGGAGGCCGTCCCCGCACCGTGATGAGCCCCACCGGCGGAAGCTCGACCGGCACCGGTAGTTTCAATACCGCGAACATGCCTTGCTGCTCGAAGTGAGTCCCGACCGATTGCGCCACAAAGGCTACCGCATCGCGCTGCTGCACAAAGGTGCTGATGGCCAGAAACGACGCCGTTTCGATCACGTCAACCGGCGGCTGCAGCTTGTGCTTGTAGAACTGCTGCTCGAGCTTCACGCGCAGGGACGCCCAGGGCGGAGGCAGCACGCAGGGCATCGCGGCCAGGTCGGCCCAGGTCACGCGCGACCTCTTGCCTGAGAGCGGATGACCGGCTCTCACCACCGCCACCATCGGCTCGTTGAACAGCTTCTCGGTGACCAGGTCCGGCGCCGCATACCCCGGCTCCAGACGCCCCACGAACAAGTCGATTTCGCCGAGCCGCAGCTTCGGCAAAAGCCGCGTGAGATCGCCCTCTTCGACCAGCACCGTCGCTTCCGGCGCGCCCTTTTTGAGCAGGGTCACGGCAGGCGTCAGCACCGTCGGCAGCGACACGACCATCGACCCGACGCGGGTTCGACCGGCGGCGCCGCTCTCCAGCGAGGCGATCTCGTCGCGCGTGCGCTCGTAGTCGGCCAGCACCGATCTTGCAAAGCGGATCAGGGAGACCCCAGCGGCTGTCGGCTCCGTGCCGCGCGTGGATCGCTCGAACAAGATCACTTCGAGCATGCTCTCGACTTCGGTCAGCATCTTGGACACGGCAGGCTGGCTGACCGACATGAACTCTGCCGTGCGCCCCACGTGTCGGAACTGGTCCAGCGCCACCAGCAGTTGCAGGTGTCGCAGCTTGATGTTGGAACGCAGGACGCGGTCGATGGCGGGCATGGTTTCATCATAACCAGAAGCTCATGAAGTGATTCCATTGATTGATTGGATTGTTATGGCGTCATCGCGAACAATCTGCAGTTCCACCCCGTGAGGAAGACAAATGCACTTCGACCAAAAGAACCCGACATCCCTGATCTCCCGCCGCAGCCTGCTCATCGGCGGCACCGCCACCGCAGCCAGCGTGCTCGTGCCTTCGCTCTCGTTCGCCGCCGAGACATCGGCTTATCCGGAGCGTCCGATCACCTTCATCTGCCCCTGGCCCGCAGGCGGTACCGCCGACCAGTCGATGCGCGCGATCTGCCAGGTGGCAGCCGGCGTGCTCAAGCAACCCATCGCAGTGGACAACAAGGCTGGCGCGGCCGGCATGATCGGCGCCAAGGCCATCGCGAGCGCAAAGCCCGACGGCTACACCATCGGCCAGATCCCGATTTCGGTCACGCGCTTTTCGCAGCTCGGCACGCTGCAGGCCGACCCGCGCAAGGATTTCACCTACCTCGCGCGCACCTCGGGCCAGACCTTCGGCATCGCCGTGCTGCCGACCTCGAAGTTCGCCACTCTCAAGGACATGGTCGCATTCGCCAAGGCCAATCCCGGCAAGGTGACCTATGCGCACGCCGGTGTCGGCGGTGCTACGCACGTGGGCATGGAAGAGTTCGCGATCGCCGCTGGCATCCAGCTGAACGCCATCGCCTACAAGGGCGGCGCTCAGGCCCTGCAGGACACGCTGGGCGGCCAGGTGGACATGCTCGCCGACTCCAGCTCGTGGGCACCGCACGTCGAAGGCGGCAAGCTGCGCCTGCTGGCAACCTGGGGCGAACAGCGCACGCCGCGTTTCAAGGACACGCCCACCCTCAAGGAACTGGGCTTCAAGGTGGTCGTCGATGCACCCAACGGCATCGGCGCGCCCAAGGGCCTGGACCCTGTCGTCGAAAAGAAGCTGCGCGATGCTTTCCGCTTCGCAGTCAACAGCAGCGAGTTCAAGGCGGTCGCTGACCGCATCGACGCGCCCCTGATGTACCTGGACGGCCCCGACTACCAGAAGTACGTCAACACCGTCTACACCCGCGAGACCCAGCTGATCGAGCGCCTGAAGCTCAAGGAAATGCTCCAGAAGGGCTGATCTTTCATGACGCCCAGTCCCCTCATCCGCCTGCACGCCAACGACAACGTCCTGGTTGCGAGATCGCCGCTGGCCCTGGGGCAGGACTTGCCCGAGTTCGGCGTGCGCGTGCGTGCGCAGGTGCCCGCCGGCCACAAGATCGCTGCGAGCCGCATCGCGCAGGGTGAGCGGGTGCGCAAGTACGACACCGTCATCGGCGTCGCGGCGCGCGACATCGAAGCGGGCGAATATGTGCACACACACAACCTGGCGATGATCGAGTTCGACCGCGATCCGGCCTTCGGGCAGGACGTGAGGCCGGTGGACTATGTGGCCGATGCGGACCGCGCGCACTTCATGGGCTACGTGCGAGAAGACGGCCGCGTCGGCACACGCAACTTCATCGGCATCCTGTCATCGGTGAACTGCTCGTCGACGGTCATCAATCGCATTGCGGCGCACTTCACGCCCGAGCGACTCGCCGCCTATCCGAATGTCGATGGCGTCGCGGCATTCGCGCAGACGAGCGGCTGCGGCATGTCGTCGCCCAGCGAACACTTCGACGTGCTGCGCCGGACCATCGCAGGCTATGCGCGTCACCCCAACATGGCGGGCGTGCTGCTGGTCGGCCTGGGTTGCGAGCGCAACCAGGTCGCGGGCCTCGTCGAGTCGCAGGGCCTTCAAGCCGGCCGGCTGATGCGCACGATGGTGATGCAGGAAGTCGGCGGCACGCGCGTGACCATCGAAGCGGGCATCAAGGCTGTCGAAGAAATGCTACCGATCGCCAACAGCTACCAGCGCCAGCGCGTGCCTGCATCCCACATCAAGATCGGCCTGGAGTGCGGTGGCTCGGATGGCTTCTCGGGCATCACGGCCAACCCTGCGCTGGGCGCTGCAATGGACATACTGGTGCGCCACGGCGGCACCGCCATCCTGTCGGAGACACCCGAGATCCACGGCGTCGAATACATGCTCACGCGCCGCGCCATCACGCCCGAGGTCGGACAGAAACTGCTGGACCGGCTGACCTGGTGGGAGAACTACACACGCGGCCACAACGGCCAGTTCAATGGCGTGGTCGGGCCGGGCAACCAGGCCGGCGGGCTTGCCAACATCTTCGAGAAATCGCTGGGCTCGGCAATGAAGGGCGGCACGACGCCGCTGCAGGCTGTGTATGAATACGCGGAGCCGATCGACAAGGCGGGCTTTGTGTTCATGGACTCGCCGGGGTATGACCCGGTGGCCTGCACCGGACAGATCGCCAGTGGGGCCAACCTGATCTGCTTTACGACCGGTCGCGGCTCCATGTTCGGATCCAAGCCGGCCCCGACCATCAAGCTGGCCAGCAATTCGGTGATGTACCGCAAGCTGGAAGAAGACATGGATGTGAACTGTGGTGCCATCCTCGATGGCGAGGTGGACGTGCCGCAGATGGGGCAGCGGATCTTCGAGGCGATCCTGCGGCACGCATCGGGCGAGCCGACCAAGAGCGAGGCTCTGGGGCTGGGCGATCACGAGTTCGTGCCCTGGCATCTGGGGATTGTCAGCTGAACGATTGCCGCTGAAGACATGGATGCCGGATCGAGTCTGGCATGACAAACAATGATGCTCAACACACTCCAACGCGCGCAATTGCTGCGCACACAGAACTTCATCGCGGGGGAGTGGCAAGACGCCCTTTCCTCTTCGCTCGCCCCCGCGCTGCTCGACGTCACCGACCCTGCAACATTGCAGACGATCGCGCGAGTGGCCGACAGCGGCGCGGGCGACGCCCGGGCTGCCGTCGATGCGGCGCACGCGGCCTTTCCCGCATGGCGTGACAGGAGCGGGCGCGAGCGCGCGCAACTGCTCAAGCGCTGGCATGCCCTCATCCTGGAGAACCGCGACGACCTGGCGCTCATCATTTCGAGCGAGCAAGGCAAGCCGCTGGCCGAAGCACGCGGCGAGGTGCTGTACGGCGCGTCGTACGTCGAGTGGTTCGCCGAGGAAGCGACGCGCACGCACGGCGACATCATTCCCGAGCCGGTACGCGGCAAGAAACTGATGGCGGTGAAAGAACCGGTTGGCGTTGTTGCTGCGATTACGCCGTGGAACTTTCCGCTCGCGATGATCGCGCGCAAGATCGCGCCGGCACTGGCTGCGGGCTGCACCGTTGTCGCCAAGCCGGCAGAAGACACACCGCTCACTGCGGCGGCCCTGGTGATGCTGGCGCAGGAAGCGGGCTTTCCCGCAGGCACCCTGAACCTGGTCTGTGCCTCGCGCGAGCACACGCCCGAAGTCGTTGACGTGTGGCTGGCTGATTCGCGTGTGCGCAAGATCACCTTTACCGGCTCCACCCCGGTGGGCAAGCATCTCGCCCGCGAATCGGCAGGCACGCTCAAGAAGCTGTCGCTTGAACTCGGAGGCAACGCGCCGTTCATCGTCTTCGAAGATGCCGACCTCGATGCAGCGGTCGAGGGCTTGATGGTGTCGAAGTTTCGCAATGGCGGCCAGACCTGCGTGTGCCCCAATCGCGTGTTCGTCCACACCGCCGTGCACGACCGTTTCGTGGACAAGCTGGCCACCCGCGTCGCCGCGCTGCATGTCGGCCCTGCGAGCGACGAACGTTCGCAGATCGGGCCGATGATCAATGAACGCGCGGTTGACAAGATCGACCGCCACGTGCGCGATGCAGTCGCACGCGGCGCCCGCGTGGCGACCGGCGGCCGCCGCCTGTCATCGCCCGATGTCAGCGGCGCAGGCCACTACTACGCACCCACGGTGCTGGTCGACGCACACACATCGATGGCGCTGGCGCAGGAAGAAACCTTCGGCCCGGTCGTGCCGGTGTTCCGCTTCTCTTCGGAAGACGAAGCGGTGCGCCTGGCCAACGACACACCATTCGGCCTGGCCTCCTACTTCTACACACGCGATGCCTCGCGCATCTGGCGTGTGGCAGACCAGCTGGAAGCCGGTATCGTCGGCATCAACGAAGGCGCGCTGGCTGCCGAGGCCGCACCCTTCGGTGGCGTCAAGGAATCCGGCTACGGCCGCGAGGGTTCGCGCGACGGTCTGGAGGACTACATGCATGTGAAATATCTTTGCCAGGGAGGACTGCGATGAGCTCGCAAAACACATTCAAGGCCGCGCTTGCGGCCAGGCAGCCGCAGATCGGTCTGTGGCTGTCCATGGCTGAGCCTTACCTGGCAGAAGTCAGCGCGACGGCCGGTTTCGACTGGCTGCTCATCGACGGTGAGCACGCGCCTAACGACATCCGCACGACGCTCGCGGCATTGCAGGCCGTGGCTCCCTATCGTGCGCAACCGGTGGTGCGCGTCGTCTCGGGCGAAGTCCATCTCATCAAGCAACTGCTGGATATCGGCGCGCACAACCTGCTGGTGCCCATGGTAGAGACGGCCGAGCAGGCGCGGCTGCTGGTGAGTGCGACGCAGTATCCGCCGCTTGGCATTCGCGGCGTGGGCAGCGCCGTGGGCCGCGCATCGCGCTGGAGCGCGCGCACCGACTATCTGGACAACGCCGACGGCGAAGTCTGCCTGCTGGTGCAAGCCGAGACCGTGACTGCGCTGAAGAACCTGGAAGCGATCTGCGCGGTCGATGGTGTGCACGGCGTCTTCATCGGCCCGGCCGACCTCGCTGCGTCCATGGGCTACCGGGGCCGCCCTGGCCATCCCGAGGTGCAGGCGGCGATCGAGCAGGCGATGAAGACCATCATTGCTTCGGGCAAGGCGGCGGGCACGCTCACCTCAGACCCGAAACTCGCGCGCCGCTACCTCGACCTTGGCTGCACCTTTGTTGCAACCGGCGTCGACATCCTGTTGTTCGCCAACGCTGCCCGCAAGCTCGCAGCCGAGTTCTTGCCGCCGGATGCAGGCACAGGGACGCCGACCTCAGCCGCGCCGTCGGCGGCATACTGAGCGCCATGACGACAAGCCGCGAAACATCCGTTGCCGCCACCGTAGCGGCCCTCTCCGACATCGTGGGACCGCAAGCCTGCCTGACTGCGGCCGATGACACGGCCACCTACACCACCGACTACCGCAAGCTCTATCACGGGCAGGCGATTGCTGTCGTGTTGCCCGCCAACACCGACGAAGTCAGCCGCGTGATGGCCTGGTGCTACCAGCACGATATTTCGGTGGTGCCACAGGGCGGCAACACATCCCTGATGGGTGGTGCAGTGCCCGACGCCAGCGGCAACGCCGTCATCATCAACCTCAAGCGCATGAACCGGGTGCTGGAAGTCGATGCGGTGAACGACACGATGACCGTGCAGGCCGGCGTGACGCTGCATGCAGCGCGTGCGGCGGCTGAAGAAGCAACGCGGCTCTTTCCGCTTCGCATCGGCTCCGAGGGCTCGTGCCAGATCGGCGGCAACCTTTCCACCAACGCGGGCGGCACGGCAGTGCTGCGCTACGGCAACATGCGCGACCTGGTGCTGGGCGTCGAGGCTGTCCTGCCCGATGGGCGCATCTACAGCGGCCTGCGGGGCCTGCGCAAGGACAACACCGGCTACGACCTCAAGCAGCTCTTTGTCGGCTCGGAAGGCACGCTGGGCATCATCACAGCCGCCGTGCTCAAGCTCATGCCGCTGCCGCGCGCATCGTCCGTGGCCTTTGTTGCAGTGGCAAACCCCGCAGCGGCCGTCTCGCTGCTCGGAGAAGCCAAGAAGACAGCAGGCCAGTCGGTGACGGCGTTCGAGCTCATCTCGCGCCCCGCGCTGGACCTGGTGCTGGCCTATCTCGGCGGCATGAAGTCGCCGATGGAAGGCGCGCACGACTGGATGGTGCTGATCGAACTGACCTCAGGATCGGCCGCCGAGAGCCTGGACCAGACCATGGTGCAAGTGCTGGAGGCCGGCATGGAATCAGGCCTGGTGCTCGATGCCGCCATTGCGGCCAGCGGCGCCGACGCTCAGAACTTCTGGCGCATCCGCGAAGAAATTTCTGACGCGCAAACCCGCACGGGTGGCAGCATCAAGTGCGATGTGTCAGTGCCCCTGTCACGCATTGCGAACTTCATCGCCGAAGCCTCAGCCGCGGTGCTGGCGCTGGAGCCATCGGCACGCATGGTGGTCTATGGACACATGGGCGACGGCAATGTGCACTTCAACCCCTTGCGCCCGGCTGATCGCGATTCGAAAGAATTTCTCGCTGCGCACTACAAGACGATCTCGCACGCGGTCGATTCGCTGGCGCATGCAGCCGGTGGATCGATCTCGGCCGAGCACGGCATCGGGGTTGCCAAGCGCGATGACCTGGCGCGGTTCAAGACACCGGTCGAGCTGGAGTTGATGTGGCAAATCAAGCGGGCGCTGGACCCGAAGAATCTGCTGAATCCGGCCAAGGTTTTGCCGGCGCAGTGATCGTCTGCGAGCGGCGGCATGAGGGGCGTTTGAAAATTGGTTTAGAATCCGGTTCGGTCGTTGAGATGGCAGCCATCAAAAACGATCGGGTCTGAAGGTCATCCTTCAACCCCACCCCACCACATACGAATTTCTGGTTTCAGTGGGCTCTTAGCTCAGTTGGTAGAGCAGCGGACTCTTAATCCGTAGGTCGAGTGTTCGAGTCACTCAGGGCCCACCACCCACTGCCCGAGAGGGATTGAAAAGCCTGCTATCTAAACGGTAGCAGGCTTTTTTCTTTGGTGAGCCCGTGACAGTCTGGTGACCGTTGCAGGCCTGCACGGCGGCGTAATGGTTTCTGAATCCCCTGGGGGCTTGACCCAAGCCGATCTCGACGAATTCCACGCCGCTGGCTTTCTCGCTCCATACCCTGAGCGCTTCCTTGGTCATCTTCGAACCGTGTGCCCAGAACTCTTCGACCTTGCCGATGAAGTCAACCGCCTGGCCATGACAATGCATCGGTCGTGCATCGTGCCTCGAAACGACTTGGTCCGCGTCGTTGGCGCGCTTCTGGTCATCAAGGCGATCACGAGCTATCAATCGGCCGTGCTGCTCGTAGAGCGAGGAATTAGCGCGGAGGCTCAGCTGCTGAGTCGAACCGGGATCGAATGCACCATCCAGCTCGCGCTTCTGGGGAAGGATCCTGGACGGGTTGATGTGATGCGTGACGCTCAGACGCGTCACAAGCGGACCCACGCTCAGAAGTTGCTGGAGCTACAGGCGAAACACGGCGTGAACCTGGGCGATGAGCGGGTGCAAGCGGGCTTGCTGAAAAATGCGGTCCTCGAAGGCGCCAGCGATGCGCAGCTCGAAGCCCTGGCAGAGGCGGCCGGCATGTCGACCCTCTACCAAACTGCGTACAGGTCGTTGTCTGGCAATGCCTCTCATGCCACCTTCGGCGCTTTGGAACGATACATTGAGAAGGGTGTCGACGGCACGCCTGACATCGTAATCGGTCCAATTCCCGATCAGATGCCCGAAGCGCTCGAACTGGCGATAGGGGTGCTTCTCGAAACGCTCGCGCCTATGGAAAAAGTGTTTCCCGAGGCTGCCCGTACTGAAGAAACGGCGATGCTGGTAGCACGGTTGAATGCTCTGGTGAAAGCCCGTGTCGCCTGAGAGGCCTGGTGATAGCGGGGCCTAGAAAAATTCGAATTCGCACCGGTCTGACTTACACCATACAGCCTCCACGAAATCCGGGGCGGTTCAGGCTAGCAAGCGAAGGCGAGCCTAAGTCATTCAAAAAATGAGGACTACCCCCTCTGATCCGTAGGTCGAGTGTTCGAGTCACTCAGAGAGCCTATTTTCCGAGACCTAGTCAGCCCCAATCCGCGAGCCACCCCCGTATCTCCCTCGCCACCTCCCCCCTCTGCTCCCCCGTCCTCAGCAATATGTGATGCCCCCGCATCCGCACCGACCCTGCAGCCGCCGCGACGGCCCCACTCTCCAGATCCCCCGGCGACACCAGCCATCCATCCACCAGCCCGTCGTACCAGCGCATCAGGCCTTGTGTGGAGACCTCCATAGCCAGTTCCGAAAAAATCTTTGCTGCTGGCCCCTTGACCACATCGCCCGCGATGAACGGTGACACGGCAATCACGGGGAATCGACGCTCGCGCAGCCACTGGCGCACACCCTCCACCGCAAGAATCGGCTCGATGCTCAGCAGCGGATTCGAAGGGCAAACGATCACGGCCTCCACCTCATCGGACGCCATCGCCGCCGCAAGGGCAGGCGCGGGCTGGGGCGCGGGTCCGTCGAAGCGGATGCCCTTGAAGCGCGGTTCGCACCGAAGCCTCACGAAGTAGTCCTGGAATGACAGCAGGCCGGCGTCGGTGTCCACCCGCGTGCGGTGATCGGCATCGGTCACGGGTGTCACGCGATGCGCGATGCCTGCATGGCGAAAGAGCGCGTCGGTCACTTGCGACAGAGGCTGCCCCTGCCCCAGCAATGCGGTTCGCGCAATGTGCGTGGCCAAGTCCTGGTCGCCCAGGCGAAACCAGTCGGGGCCACCCGTCTGCCTGACAGTCTCCAGCGTGCGCCAGGTCTCGCCTGTCAGGCCCCAGCCCTGCGCCTCGTCGATCCTGCCCGAGAGCGTGTACATCACCGTATCGAGGTCGGGACATATGCGCAGCCCCCAGTGATCGAAATCATCGCCCGTGTTGACCGCGATCAGCAGTTGCTCCGGTCCGTACTCGCGGACAAGCCCTGCGCACAGCCTCGCACCCCCTACTCCGCCAGACAGCACGACGATCATCGCAAGCCCCTTGTCATCGAAACAGATCGGTCGCAGGCGACCTGTGAATGGCTGCGATGCCTGCGGCAGCAGGGTCGAACGCCAGGCCCCTCATGCACACCAGGGGCCGCCCCTCATCGGCCTGTCCCATCAGCAAGGACGCGGCGGCGGCGACTTCATCGGCATGTCCGATCACCGTCATCTGCAATGCCCGGCCTTCCCGGTCGGGGCGTCCTCGCTTGTCGATCACCGCAGGCAAGCCGTATGCCCCGATCGCCATGCCGCACACGCCTTCGCGCCAGGGCCGGCCAAAGCTGTCGATGATCAGCACCGACACATCGCAGCCCGTGCGCTCTTTCAGCGACAGCGCAATGGCTTTTGCGCTGGCATCGGGGTCCAGCGGAAGCAGCAAGGCGCACTCCTGGCCGTCGGCTGCCGGAACATTCGATTGATCCACGCCGGAATTGGCAAAGACGTGTCCCAGGCGATGCTGGGTGATCACCAGCCCGCGCACGGCCCTCACCACCCGCACCGATTCGCGCAGCACCAGCTCCATCATCCGGGGGTCCTTGCCTGTGGTCTGCGCCAGTGAGAGGGCCTCTTGGGATGGAGTGATCGTGGCCAGCGCCACGGCCCGGCCCTGCGCTTTCGAGACGACTTTTTGTGCGAGCACAAAGCAGTCGCCGGACCGGATGGTCCAGTCCGCCTGCGTGCAGCCGCCCAGCACCAGCGCAGCCAGATCGTCCCCCTGCCGAACTTCCGGCAGTCCCCCCGGCGCGATCAGCTGCAGACCGGCTGCCCCCTGGTTCATGCGGGCAGGCCGGTGATTCGCAATCCCGAGCTGGGCACCTTGTAGCGCTTGTTGATGAAGATCAACAGCGATGTCAGCGCTTCCGCAGCAGCCGCATTGGCAACCGGTCCTGCATGAATCGCGTGAAAGCCTGCGGTGCGCGCAAGCTCCACCACCACGTCGCAGGCCTCCCGGTCATCGCCGCAGATGAGTACGTCGCAATCGATGGGATGGTCCGGGTTCTTGAGGTGATGCGCAGACACGTTCTGGAAACCTGCAACCACGCGCACGCCCGGCCCCAGTTCTGCCTGCAGCGCGGCGACCGCAGAGCCACCCTCGGGCAAGGCCACACGGTCCACCTTGGGCGGCTTGAGCGGCACCGTCACGTCCACCAGAATCTTGCCCTGCAGTGCCTCGGCCAGAGGCGCAACGGTCGCTCGCTGGGCCGTGTACGGAACGGTGAGCACGGCGAGTGTTGCAGCACGGGCCGCGTCATCGTTGGACATGCCACGAATCGAGCCCGCGCCAGGAAGCGCATTCAATTCGTCTGCGCAAGCCATCGCTTTGGCCAGGTCGCGCGAGCCGACGATCACATCGTGTCCGGCGCGCGCCCATCGATACGCCAGCCCCGAGCCCTCGGCACCCGTGCCGCCCAGAACGGCAATGATGTGTTTGTCGGTGAGCGTCGTGTCAGTTGGGGTCATATCAGCAAGCGTCATACATCAGGACTCCTGCGCAAGCGCCGATCGGCGTGCCTGCGTCTTGGCAAAAACAACCGGCGTGAGCACCAGGGGCTCAAGCTCGGGGGCGAAGTAGGAACGGGCGCGCTGGTCGATGGGCGCCGCGCCGTACAAGGTGGTGCGTTGCAGCGGATCGCGCCCTGCAGACGTGATGAGCGCATCCATCTGGGCCGGGCCGAACTCCTGGCCGTGACTGGCACCGGCCGCACGCGAGATGCTCTCGTTCATCAGGGTGCCGCCCAGGTCGTTCGCGCCTGCGCCCAGGCAGGCCTTGACGCCGGTGGGCCCGAGCTTCACCCACGAGACCTGCACATTGCGGATCAACGGATGCAGCACCAGGCGGCCGACGGCATGCATCAGCACCACCTCGCGTGCGGTGGGTCCGCGGCGGGCCTGGCCCTTCAGGAACATCGGTGCTTCGGTGGAGACGAACGGCAGCGGCACGAACTCGGTGAAGCCCCCGGTCTCCTGCTGCAGGTCACGCAGCGCCAGCAGATGCCGCGCCCAGTGCACCGGTTGCTCCAGGTGGCCGAACATCATGGTGCAGGTGCTGCGGATGCCCTCTGCATGCGCAGCCCGCATCACATCGAGCCACTGGGCGGTGTCCAGCTTGCCGGGACAGATCTGCGCACGGATCTCGTCGTCCAGGATTTCTGCGGCAGTGCCCGGCAGCGTGCCCAGCCCCGCCTGCTTGAGCATGCGAAGGTAGTTGCGAACGGGCATGCCCAGGGTTTGCGCACCATGGGTGACTTCGAGCGGCGAGAACGCATGCACATGCATGGCGGGTTGCTCTGACTTGACCATGCGCACGATGTCAAGGTAGGTCTCGCCGGTGTAATCCGGATGGATGCCGCCCTGCATGCAGACCTCTGTGGCGCCCCGTTCCCACGCTTCGGCGACCCGCCTGCGAATTTCGGTTTCGTTGAGGTTGTACGGCTTGCCCCGCAGATGAACGACTCCGCTGCCTTTGGAAAACGCGCAGAAGCTGCACTTGTGGGTGCACACGTTGGTGTAGTTGATGTTGCGGTTGACGACGTACTTGACAGTCGATCCGACGGCTTCATGCCGCAGCCGGTCGGCGCTTCGCAGCAGCCGGTCCAGAGCCGCGCCCGTCGCACCGAACAGCGTCTCGATCTCGTGAACCTCCAGCCGCTGGCCTTCCCAGCAACGGTCCAGCAAGCGTGCAACTTTCAGGTCGTCGTTGCCGCCGGCCGCATACGGCGCAGCCGGAAAGTCGAAGTCCTCATCGGTCCCGCGCGACACGCCGCTGATCCAGTCACCGCTGCGAGGTGCGCCGCGCGCATCCGTGCCCGCCATGACGCGCGGCACCAGATCAGCATCGACCCAGCGATGCGGCCGGGCTGCCCATTGCGGATAGATCGCCAGCCGCTCCGCCAGCAGCTTGCCCGCCCCTGCGCATCGCTGTTCCAGCATCTGCACCTGCGGCCAGGCCGCCTCGGGGTTCACATGATCGCGCGTGACGGGCGAGATGCCGCCCCAGTCATTGATGCCTGCGCCGATCAACCGCTGGTATTCATGCGGCGTGAGATTGGGTGGTGCCTGGATGTTCATCCGTGGCCCGAAGATGAGCCGCGCGACGGCGATGGTCCACAGCAGTTCGTCCAGGTCGGGCTCCGGCGCATTCGCCATCGGCGTGCCCGGCTTTGCACGGAAATTCTGGATGATGATTTCCTGCAGGTGCCCATGGCGCTGGTTGATGGCGTTCAGCGACATCAACGATGAAATCCGCTCCTCGCGCGTTTCGCCAATTCCAATCAGGATGCCGCTCGTGAACGGAATGGCCAGTTCACCGGCCTGCTCGATCATCGCCAACCGGACCGCAGGGTCCTTGTCGGGCGAGCCGTGATGCGGCATGCCCGGCTCCATCAGGCGTCGCGAGCCGCTCTCCAGCATGAGCCCCATCGACACCGACACCTTGCGCAGGCGCTGCATCTCCTGGCGTGTGAGCACGCCGGCGTTCAGGTGCGGCAACAGGCGCGTGTGCTCCAGCACGCTGGCCGCACTCGCGTGCAGGTAGTCCACCGTGGTCGAATAACCCATCGCGTCCAGCGCGTGCCGCGCCACATCCCATCGCAGCTCGGGCCGGTCGCCCAATGTGAACAGCGCCTCGCGGCAATGGGCCTGGTCACCCTGGCGGGCGATGGCCAGCACTTCTTCGGGCGTGAGGTAGGCGCGGCGGTCCGCTTTCGGAGCGCGCGAAAAGGTGCAGTAGTGGCAGACATCCCGGCACAGCTGCGTGAGCGGGATGAAGACCTTGCGTGAGTAGGTCAGCGTGTCGCCGTGACCCGCGTCGCGCACACGTCTGGCTTCTGCAAGCAGGGACGGCAAATGCGCGGACAGCAGCTCCCGGCTGAGTTCGCGGTCGCTTGGACGTGGCAACAAGCCAGTGACTGAGGATTTCATGCGGTGCTTTGCTCCGTCTGGGTGGCCGACGTGGACCGGGGCGTCTTGCGATCGAGGAACGCCTGCATGCGGTCACGGGCGTAGTCGGTGCGCAGCAGCTCGATGAGCACTCGCGTCTCGTAACGCAGTGCTGCATCGAAGTCCATGTTCAGGCTTTCGGCAGCCAGTGCCATGTTGCGCTGCGCAGCGAACAAGGCCGGATGGCCCGACATCGCGCGAGCCAGTCGAGCGGGCTCCATCATCAGCGCCCGACGCTGCAACGCAGTCAGCCGATGCGCAGGCACGGCGTTGTCCGGCTTGTCCCAGGGCTGGCGTGCCTGCGGGTGCGCGCGAATCCACGCCTTGGCCTTGTCCAGCAACTGCTGCGGATCGTCCGCGAGTTCATCGACCAGGCGGTTGTCGAGCGCGCCCATCACATCTTCGAGCCGCCCTTCGGTGAGATACGGCATGGCTCGCTCGAAGCCCAGCAGCCGCGTCAGGCGCACCACGCCACCGGCACCAGCCAGGATTCCAAATTCGATTTCAGGCAGGCCAATCCGAAGGCGCGGCTCACGCAGTGCGATGCGGTGGTGACAGGCCAGGCAGGTCTCGTATCCGCCGCCCAGCGCGGAGCCGTTGATGGCCGCCACCGTCGGCCGGTTCAGGCGCTCGATACGGCGCAGGTACGACTTGAGCTGTTGAAAGTAGTCAAACAGCTGGGCTTCCTGACCCGGCGCAGACAGCACCATGCGCTTGAGGTCGCCGCCTGCCAGGAACACCGGCTTGGCCGATGTGAGCACGACGCCGGCATAGTCACGCGAGCCTTCGAGTTCATTGAGCAGCGACTCCATCGCGGCAATGAAGTCATCGTTCATGATGTTCACTTTGCCCGGCAGATCGAGTGCGGCAACGACGATGCCCTCGGCATCGCGGCTGAACTGCCAGCCGGCAAGGTCCTTGGAGATCGGTTCCATCATGTCCTCTCGATCAGGGTGGCAATGCCCATGCCGCCACCGGCGCACAGGGTCACGATGCCGCGACGTGCGTCACGACGCTCCAGTTCATCCAGCAGCATGCCCACCAGGACGCCTCCGGTTGCGCCCAGCGGATGCCCCATGGCGATCGCGCCGCCATTGACGTTGACCCGGTCGTCGGAAACGCCAAGCTCGTCCATGAAGCGCAGCACGACGGCAGCAAAGGCTTCGTTGACTTCAAACAGGTCGATGTCTTTCGCCGTGAGGCCCGTTTGCTCCAGCAGCTTGCGCGTTGCCGGTCCCGGCCCCGTCAGCATCAGCGTGGGATCGGTTCCGGCGACCACGGTTGCGACGATGCGCGCGCGGGGCTTGAGGCCGTGACGGCGACCTGCCTCGGCGCTGCCCACCAGCACTGCGCTGGCACCGTCTGCGATGCCGGACGAGTTGCCCGGTGTGTGCAGGTGTTCGACCCGGCGAAGCTCCGGGTAGCGAGTGAGCGCCACATCGTCGAAACCCGCCGCGCCCAGGCCCGAAAACGACGGCTCCAGCCGAGCCATCGCGGCCGGGTCGGCCCCTTCGCGAATCAGTTCGTCCTGCGCCAGAACGGCAAGACCGACGTTGTCATGAAAGGGAACGATGGAGGTAAAAGCACCTTCCCTGCGAGCCCTGGCCGCACGCTCATGAGAGCGAAGCGCGAACGCATCGAGCTGCTGCCTCGTGTAGCCGCCTATCGTTGCGATCAGGTCGGCCGAGATGCCTTGCGGAACAAAGGCGGTGGCAAACGCAGTCTCGGGGTCCTCCAGCCACGGGCCGCCATCGCTGCCCATGGCCACACGCGACATGGATTCAACGCCGCCAGCGATGGTCAGCGCCTGACCGCCCACTGCCGCACGGTTGGCCGCGATGCTGATGGCCTCCAGGCCGGAAGCGCAAAACCGGTTGACCTGCAGGCCGCACACATCCAGGCCCAGGCCTGCAAGCTGCGCAGCGGTCTTGGGCAGCACACTGCCCTGTTCACCCAGCGGGTTGACGACGCCCATGACGACATCACCCACCGCGTTGGCTTCCAGGCCGTTGCGCTCGCGCAGGGAGTGCAACAGCCCGGTCAGCAAGGCGACCGGCTTGAACTCGTGCAGGGACCCATCGCGCCTGCCCCTGCCGCGCGGCGTGCGGATCGCGTCGAAGATGAAAGCGGCTTCAGGCGGCATGGATCTTCCGGATCAGGCCGCGCAAGGTATCCATGTCCGCCTCGCTGGAAATCGGGATGCTGAACTCCGCATTGGTCGCGACCTTGCCGTAGCGCGCGATCAACTTGTCGCCGATGACGTCGAAGGTGCCGACAGTCGCGAACAGGTTCAGCACATCGTCATCGATGAAGGCAGGCATTTCTTCCCAGCGCTGCTCCTTCGACAGGATCTTCAGGCGCGAGGCCAGGTCACCCAGTCCGTGGAACTCGAATGCAGCCGCGTACGCGGGCGTGGAGGCGTAGAACGCAACACGGGCCCGCACATCCACGATCTTTTTCTGCAGCTGCTCTTCATCGGGCGCCGTCGCGATCAGCGGCTTGATCGAGACCTTGAAGTCCTTGAGGTCACGCCCGGACTTGGCCGCACCCTCGCGCACCGACGGCAGCATGACCTTCTCGATGTATTCGGCCGAGCAGACCGGGTGCGGACGGATGCCGTCGGCAACCTCGCCGGCGACCTGGCACAGCACCGTGTTCACGGCTGCCAGATGAATCGGGATGACGGGGAAATCAATCGGCCCCGGGTTGAACAGCGGAACCATCAGGTTGATGTTGTAGTGCTCGCCGCGAATGTCCAGCGCAGTACCGTTTTGCCAGCAATCCCAGATCGCCCGCACCGCGCTGATGTATTCACGGATCCACGGACCTGCGGGATGCCACGGCATGCCATAACGGCGTTCGATGTGACCCTTGACCTGTGTGCCCAGTCCCAGCGTGAAGCGGCCACCCGACAGCCTGGACAAGGTCCAGGCGCTCATCGCGGTGATGGTGGGGCTGCGCGGAAATGCAATGGCCACCGCGGTGCCAAGCTGCAGGGTGGTTGTCGCTTGCGCCGCGAGCGCCATGACGATGAACGGATCGTCCTTGGTCTCCTCGACCATCAGCGAGTCGTAGCCGAGTTCCTCGACGATCTTCGCATCGCTGGCGACCTTGGCGATCTCCAGCGCTTTCTCGGGGGCACGCAGCCCAGGGTCGACCTTACCCAGGGGCAGCAGGGTTTCGAGTTTCATGGGGTTTCTCCAGTGTTTTTGTTTCAGTTGCGGGTGCGGTGGTCGATCACCCGTACAGCCTTGCCTTCCGAGCGCGGCACCTCGCCGCAGCCCAGGACTTCGACGTGGACAGAGACGCCGACATGGGCCTTGATGCGGCGCGCGAGTTCGGCGCCGGCGGCGATGGGTTTGTCACCGACCACGCGCGGCTCCACAAATACCTTGACCTGGTCGAGCGAGCCGTCCCGCATGAGCTCCAGCTGGAAATGCGGGGCAAGTTGATGCACCGCAAGCAGTTGCTCCTCGATCTGCGAGGGGAACATGTTCACGCCGCGCACGATCAGCATGTCGTCCGAGCGGGCCATGACCTTGCCGAGCCGGCGCATGGTCCGCGCGGTGCCGGGCAAGAGCCGTGTGAGGTCGCGTGTGCGGTAGCGGATGGTGGGAAGCGCCTCCTTGGTCAGGCAGGTCAGCACCAGCTCGCCTTCACTACCCTCGGGCAGCACCTCGCCGGTTTCGGGGTCGATGACTTCAGGATAGAAGTGGTCTTCCCAAAGGGTCGGGCCGTCTTCGGTCTCGATGCATTCCTGCGCCACGCCCGGGCCGATGATTTCGGACAGGCCGTAGGTATCGAGCGCGCGCAGGTTCATGCGGCCATTGATTTCAAGCCGCATCGATTCGGTCCAGGGCTCTGCGCCAACGACAGCAGCACGCAGGCGCAGCCGAGAGGTATCGATACGCTGGCGCTCCATCGCATCGGCAATGTTGAGCAGGTATGACGGCGTCACCATGATGATGTCGGGATCGAAGTCGCAGATCATCTGGACCTGCTTTTCGGTCTGGCCTCCGGACATCGGAATCACCGTGCAGCCCAGGCGCTCGGCGCCGTAATGAGAACCCAGGCCACCTGTGAACAGGCCGTAGCCGTAGGCCACATGGACCTTGTCACCACGGTGAACGCCAGCGGCGCGCAGGGTGCGTGCGACAAGATTCGCCCACGTGTCTATGTCTTTCGCGGTATAGCCGACCACCACCGGCTTGCCGGTCGTGCCACTCGATGCATGGATGCGCGAGAGCTGCTCGGTCGGCACGGCGAACATGCCGAACGGGTAGTTGTCGCGAAAGTCCTGCTTGGTCGTGAACGGAAACTTCGCCAGGTCGGCCAGGCTGCCCAGGTCGTCCGGGTGCACACCCTGCGCCTCGCACTTGGTGCGATAGGGCGCCATGTTGTCATAGGCATGCCGCAGCGACTTTTTCAGGCGCTGCAACTGGAGCGCGCGAAGCTCATCGACGCTGGCGGTCTCGATCGGCTCCAGTCCTTCGGGCCTCACCCGCGGTGACTTCATCTCCAGCACTGCACTCACGAGATCACCTTGACCGGAATGGCCGCGAGCTTGCGGGCGTAGTTCTTCTTTTTCTCCACATCCATGCCCCGCAGGATCTGGATTCGCTGGGCCTGCGGCGATCCCGCGCCGTGCATGGATTCCGTCAGATAACCCACGGCGTTGCGCCCGAGTGTCATGTTCTCGATCAGGCGCAGCATCCGCACGCGATGCTCCACCGGAACTTCGGCGCGACCCTTGAAATACTTCTCGAGCAGCGGGCCTGCGACACTGTGTTCGAAGTCGTCTTGCGACGGCAGGGTCACCATCAGGCCGCCTGCAAGGTCCTGCGCAAGACGCGAGATCTCGTAGGGAAAGCGCGTGACGTTGTGCTTGCACACATTGGCCAGCATGGCGTCATTCATGAAGATGCCCGAAGCAAGCTGCGTGGCTTCGTGCGACGACGCGACGCCTGACGAGTAGATCGTTTCGTTCAGGTGGGTCATCTCCACCAGCTTGTCCTTGACGTGCGATGCGCCATCGGCGCCGTTGTATTCGGCAATCGCAGCAGCAGCGCCCACCATCACGTCACCCAGGCCGGTCTTGCACACGTAGCTCGCGCGGTGGTAGGCGGTGAACCGCGTCACCATCTCCTGCGCGAACTCGTACTCACCGTCCATCAGCACGTGTTCCCAGGGGATGAACACGTCGTCAAAGATGACCAGCGTCTCCTGCCCGCCATAGGTTGCGTTGCCCTGGTCGATCGTGCCTTTCTCAAGGGCGCGGGTGTCGCATGACTGCCGGCCGTAGATGAAGGTCAGTCCGGCTGCATCGGCAGGCACCATGCCGACGACCGCATAGTCCTTGTCCTTTTCGCCCAGGTTCATCGTCGGCATGACGCAGATCCAGTGCGAATTCAACCCACCCGTCATGTGCGCCTTGGCACCGCGTACATACAGGCCCTGCTCCGTCCGCCGAACCACGTGCATGAAGAGGTCCGGGTCTTCCTGCTCGTGGGGTCGCTTGCTGCGGTCGCCCTTCGGGTCGGTCATGCCCGCGCCGACGATGATGTTGTTGGTCTGCGCGAGCTTCAGCCACGCGAGATAGCGCTGGTGATAGCGGGTGCCGTGCTTTGCGTCGATGTCGAAGGTGATCGAGTGCAGCACGCTGATGGTGTCCAGGCCCGCGCAACGCTGGAAGCAGGTGCCGGTGATCTGCCCCATGCGGCGCTGCATCTTGTTTTTCTTCACCAGGTCCTGCGGGCTTTCAACGATGTGCAGGAAGCGGCTGACCCGGGCATTGATGAGCGGCGAATGTGCAGTGGCCATCTCCGGGTCTTCAACGGCCAGGTCGTAGGTGGCCTTGAGCGCATTCATGGAAGGCCGGATCACCGGGTGGTCCACCGGCTCGGCGACGTTTTCACCGAAGAGGTAGCAGGTGATGTTGCGGCCGCGCAGGCTGTCCAGATAGTCCTGGCCTGTCACGATTGGCTTGAAGCGGGCCCAGCGAGCCTGCGCCGATTCTTCCCTGGTCGCAGCCGTCAGGTGGCGCGTATCCGAAACGTCATTCATGGGGTCTCCTTCAAGGTCATCACAACAGCGATGGTGCCCAGTCGCCCCTTCAGGCGGCAGGTCCCATTCGCTCAATCGAGATCACGCAACCGCGCCTGCAAGCGGCGCAGCCGGTTCGGCGGCAAGGCCGAGATACGCCTCACGCACACTCGGGTCGTGCATCAGTTCGCTCGCGGCTCCGCTGGCGACGATCCGGCCTGTCTCCATGACGTAGCCGCGGTCGGCTGCCGCAAGCGCGGCGTATGCGTTTTGCTCCACGACCAGCACCGTCAGGCCTCGCGCTTTCAGGCGAGGCAAGAGCGCAAAGATCTGGTCCACCAGCACAGGTGCAAGCCCCATCGAAGGCTCGTCGAGCAGCAGCAGGCGGGGCTGCGACATCAGCGCGCGGCCGATGGCCAGCATCTGCTGCTGCCCGCCCGACAGCGAACCCGCATGTTGCGTGCGGCGCTCTGCCAATGCGGGAAACAGCTCGTACACACCCTCGATCTCGCGGCGCCGATCCGCCGCCGGTCGGGTCCATCCGCCCAGCAGGAGGTTGTCCTGCACCGACAGTGGTGCAAAGACATGACGGCCCTCGGGCACTTGCGCCAGACCCAGCTGAACGCGACGGTGGGCCGCGTCCTTTTCGATCTGGCGACCCTCGAACACGATGCGGCCTGCGCGCATCGGCTGCACGCCCGACAGCGCGCGCAGCAAGGTCGTCTTGCCCGCTCCATTGCTGCCGACGATGGTGACAATTTCTCCTCGCGCCACATGCAGGTCGATGCCGTGCAGCACCTCGATGCGCCCGTAGGCGCTGGCCAGTTGATGGACTTCAAGCACGCAGGGCCTCCCGGCTTCCGTGGTCGCCCAGGTATGCGGCGATCACCTCGGGGCGGCGCATGATCTCTTCACCACGGCCCTCTGCGAGACTGCGGCCCTGGTTGAGAACGTGGATGCGGTCCGAAATGCGCATCACCAGTTTCATGTCGTGCTCGATCAGCACCACCGTCACACCGCGATCGGCGATGCCGCGAATCGTCGAGGCCAGCGAATCGGTCTCTGCCGGGTTGCAGCCTGCTGCGGGTTCGTCCAGCAACAGCACAGTCGGCTCCGTGGCCAGGGCGCGGGCGATCTCCAGGCGCTTGAGTTCGCCGTAGGGCAGGCTTGCTGCCGGACGATCAGCCGTGTGGGAAAGCCCCACTTCATGCAGGTACTCGCGAGCGCTTCGCGTCGTCTGCGCGTTCTGCGCAAGCACCGAAGGCAGCGTGAACAGGTTCGCCAGGAAGTTGCGACCCTCATGCCGATGGCGGCCGACCATCACGTTTTCGATCGCCGTCATGCGGCCGAAGATCTGCAGGTTCTGGAATGTCCTGGACATGCCGGCACGCGCGAGCTTCCACGGCGCAAATCCGGTCACATCCGCACCCAGGAGACGAATCGCCCCACGCTGGGGCTTGTACACGCCGGTGATCACATTGAAGAGCGTCGTCTTGCCCGCCCCATTGGGCCCGATCAGCGAAAACACTTCGCCCTTGCGCACGTCCAGCGAGATCCCATCCAGCGCCTTGACGCCGCCGAAATCCACGCCGATGCCTTCGACAGACAGCAGGTTCACAAGTCCCTCCAGCCGAAGCGCGACGCGATCGCGGGCACGATGCCTGATCGCAGGAAGATCATGAACAGCATCATCAACAGGCCCAGCACGATGTGCTCGTAGTCGTGGAACGCAACGAGTGCCTGCGGAAGAATCACCAGCACGGCCGCACCGACGACGCTGCCCAGGATGGAGCCGAGGCCACCCAGCACAGCCATGGTCACGAACTCCACCGATCGCAGGAAGCCCGCGGTCACCGGCGTGACGTGTCCGTCGAACAGTGCCAGCATGGCCCCGGCCAGGGCGGCCATACCGGCGGACAGCACGAAGGCCGCCAGCTTGTAGCGCGCCACGTCGATTCCAAGCACATCAGCGGCGACCTCGCTGTCATGGATCGCGCGCAGCGCGCGGCCCGATGGACTGCCTATCAGATTGGCAATAGCCCACGCCGCGAGCACCAGAGCCCCTGCGCTGGTCCAGTACCACGGCATGGTGCCGCGCAGGGTCCAGCCGAACATGGTGAGGCGTTGCACAGCCATTCCGTCGGGCCCACCGGTCAGGTGTGCTTCGTTGGTCACGAACATGGCGATGAGCAGTCCCAGGCCCAGCGTTGCCACTGCAAAGTAGTGCCCCTTCAGGCGCAGGATCGGACGCCCGACGACAAACGCAAGCAGGCACGCCATGACGACACCGACAATCAGGGCGAGCCACGAAGGCACTGCGTATCGCGCCGGGCCGATCGCAACGGCGTAGGCACCAATGGCCAGGAAGCCCGCATGCCCCAGGCTCACGAGCCCTGCAAAGCCCATCAGTACATTGAGCCCGAGCGTCGCAAAGGCAAATATGAACACCAGCGCCGCGATCCTCAGATGAAAGCTGTTGTCCAGCACCAGCGGCAGCACGCAAACGACCACGGCAAGCAGCAGCACGCCGCGAAACCGGGGTTCCAGCCGCCGCAACCAGTTCGATGGACGCACCCCCGGTGGTGGCAGGGTGTCAGTCATGGATTGCAGGCTCATACACGCTCCACTCGCGCCGCTGCGAACAGGCCGCGCGGCATGAACATCAGGACCAGCAAAAGAACGACGAAAGCGATCGCGTCCTTGTACAGGGAAGAAATGAAACCCGCGCCGAATGCTTCGAGCAAGCCGAGCAACAGGCCCCCGACAACCGCGCCCAGCGGATTGCCGAGTCCGCCCAGCACTGCGGCAGTGAAGCCCTTGAGCGCAAGCGGCGCACCCACGTCGTACGCCGTCAACGCCACTGGCGTGATCAGGACGCCGCCGATGGCCCCGATAGCACCCGATACCGCGAAACATGCAGCAACGGCCAATGATGTGTTGATGCCCGACAGCCGCGCACCGAGCGGACTGGCGGATGTCGCAAGAATCGCCTTGCCGGGGAGCGTCCGGGCCAGGAAGAGCCACAGGCAGCCGACGATCACCGCCACCCCGGCGAGCACCAGCAGGCTTTGCGCCTGCACCGTCGCACCGGCAAATCGCAAGGTCCCGCCAGGTACGAACTCCGGCAGCTTGTGGATGCTCTTGTCGAAGACGACAGACGCCACACCGCGAATGAAGATGGATGCACCGATGGTGATGATGATCAGCGTGACGATGGACGCATTGCCTGCCGGTCGCACCGCAAATGCGTGCAACGCCAGCCCGATCAAGGTTGCGGCCGCGACAGCCATGGCGGCCGCCCAGGGCAGCGGCACGCCAGCCTTGAACGCAAAGGCCGCAACCATGCCGCCGATCATCACGAATTCGCCTTGCGCGAAGTTCACCACTTCACTGACGTTGTAGATCAGCACGAAGCCGATGGCGACCAGGGCGTAGATCGCGCCCATGGTCAGGCCCGACAGCGTGAACTGCAGCAGTTCGCTCATGGTGTGGCCGTGGTCACTCGGACAGCTTCCACTTGCCGTCGCGGATCTCGATCATCCGGAAAGCGGCCAGCGTGATGCCCAGGTGATCGGTCGGCGACATGGTGATGGAGCCGACCGTGCCCATGAAATTGCGTGTCTTCTCGATCTCGTCGCGGATGCGATCGCGGTTGGTCGTGCCTGCACGCTGCATGGCCTCGACCAGCAGGAAGAGGCCGTCGTACGCGTAGCCGCCGAAAGCGGACACCGGCTCCTTCGCGTGGGCTTCATAGGCCCTGGTGTAGTCGATAAGGACCTTCTTTTGCGGGTCCGAATTGGGAAGCTCGTTGGCCACCAGCAGTGCGGGGCCTGGCATGCGCACGCCGTTTGCGGCCGGGCCTGCCAGTTCAATGAAACCATTCGTCGCTGCGCCGTGGCTCAGGTACAGGGGTTGCGTGAGACCGACCTGCCGATAGTTGCGTGTGACGATGGCCGGTCCCTGGCCGATGCCGGGGCTGAGCACCGCCTGGATGCCGGCGAGCTTCTTGATGTTCGCCAGCTGCGGCGTGACGTCGGCATCGCTCGGGCCATAGCTTTCCTCGTGCTCGATCTTGATGCCGTAGTCGCCCTGCGCTTTCTGGCAGCTGGCGCGCATCGACATCGCGAATCCGTCGGTGCCGTAGATCATGGCAACGCGCGTGATGTTGCGCTTTTTCATGTCCTCGAAGATTTTCTGGCAGGCCATGATGTCGGTCTGCGGCGGCTTGAAGGTGTACTTGCGCACCGGGTCCACGATCTGCACGCCACCCGAAAGCGAAACGAAAGGTGTCTTTGCCTCTTCAAACACAGGCAGCATCGCGAGTGACGCGCCGGTCGACGTCCCACCCACGACAGCGATGACCTTGTCGTCTTCGACCAGACGCGTGGCGAACGTGCGAGCCTGGTCGGCCTTGCTGCCGTCGTCGTACACGACCAGCTTGATCTTCTCGCCCTTGATGCCGCCTTTGGCATTGATCTGCTCGACGTACATCTCCAGCGTCTTCTTCTCGGGAGTGCCCAGAAAGCCGGCCGGGCCGGTCACGGACAGCACGCTGCCAATCCTGATTTCGGCCCACGCCGGCGCGGCGCAAGCCACAAGTCCGGCCAGCAGCCCCGTCACCAGTCCGTCGCGCATCGTTGATCTCATGCCTGTCTCCTTCATGTGGTTGGTCGCGGATGGTAGGAGCGGCGCAAGGCAGGCCGACAGGACAAAAAGCGACCTTTCGCCGCACCGATTCAGACATCGGGACGCATGAAGCGTTGCGGTGAATTCAGCGGAACGTTTAGGACCTGTCGAGAGTGGCGACGCATCGATGTAATGCTCCACTTGCACAAGGAGACGAGAAGAAAATGGGCGCGTTGAACGGCTTTACCGTGATCGAATTGGCCGGGTTGGGTCCTGTGCCATTCGCCGGAATGCTGCTGGCCGACCAGGGCGCACGCGTCATACGGATCGAGCGTCCGGGCGCGCCTGAGAACTCGCGCAATGTACTTTGCAGGAACCGCCAGCGCGTGGCCCTGGACCTCAAGGACGGCCCGGCACGCGATGCGGTGCTGCGCATGATCGAAGGTGCCGACGCACTCATCGAACCCTATCGGCCGGGTGTGATGGAACGGCTGGGCCTGGGTCCGCAGGACTGTTTCGCGCACAACAAAAAACTCGTCTTCGCACGCATGACCGGATGGGGCCAGACCGGCCCGCTGGCCGCTGCTGCCGGACACGACATCAACTACGTGTCGCTCGCGGGCGTCACGCACGCCGTGGGACGCGCAGGCGAAGCGCCTGTCCCGCCGCTCAACCTTGTCGGCGACTACGGAGGCGGCGGCATGCTGCTGGCTTTCGGTGTCATGGCCGCCGTGTGGGAAGCCAGCCGCTCGGGCCACGGACAGGTGATTGATGCTGCGATGATCGACGGCGCGTCACTGCTCATGGCCGAATACTGGGGATTCCTCGGACGCGGCGAATTCAGCGACCGGCGCGGAACGCACCTGCTCGATGGTGGCGCGCCGTTCTACCAGGTCTATGAAACAAGCGACGGCCAGCACATCTCCATCGGGCCGCTCGAATCAAAGTTCTATCAGGAGATGCTGCAACGGCTGGAGCTTGATCCGGCACAGTGGCAGCCGCAAAACGACACGTCCCTGTGGCCTGGTCTGAAAGCGAAACTTGCAGAGGTCTTTCGCATGCGCTCGCGGGATGAGTGGACGAAGGTGCTCGAAGGCACGGATGTCTGCTTTGCACCTGTGCTGTCCCTTGCGGAGGTGCCACATCATCCACATCACACAGCGCGCGGCACCATCGTGCAAGTCGCGGGAATGCACCATCCTGCACCGGCCCCACGATTCGTTCGCACGCCCGCTGCCCACCCTGCTGCCGGCGGTCCGGTCGGCTCGCACACGCGGGACATCCTGGTCGAGTTCGGGTGCGGTGAAGCCGAGGTCGCCGACCTGCTCGCACGCGGCGTGGCACAGCAGGACTGAGGACCGCGATGCATGTCCTGATACCGGTCAAGCGGTTCGACGCCGCCAAATCGCGACTCGCATCGCGCCTTGCTCCTGCACAGCGAGAAGCGATTGCACTCGCCATGCTCGAAGACCTTCTGGCAGAGGTTGCGCAGGTTCGCGGACTCTCGGGTGTGGCTGTTGTCAGCGCGCAACCCGGCCTCGCGCAAAGGCTAGGCAACCGTGCGACGGTTCTCGCCGATCCCGGCACCGGCTTGAACGAGGCCGTGACGCAGGCGTTGCAGCACCTGGCCGAACGCGGTGAAGATCGCGTGCTCGTGCTTCATGGTGATCTCCCCCTGGCACGTGCGTGCGACCTGCAGGCGCTCATCGACACTCACCGAAACTCGCAGGCGCTGGTACTGGTGCCGGACGCTGCCGCCTGCGGCACGAATGCCCTCATGTGCAACCTGCCGATGCGCATCACGTTGCAGTTCGGGCGCGACAGCCTCGCGCGCCATCAACGCGCTGCGGCCCGGGCTGGCGCGGCCTGTGTCACAGAACCGGTTGCGTCACTGGCTCTGGACGTCGACGATTCGAGCGCGATGGACGCAGTGGAAGCACTGGGGGCACGCTACGGTGTACAGGTCGCGCCCCGCACCCGCGCGTTGCTCGGTCGATGGCGGCAGTCGCATGGCGTGCCGGCACTGTCCAGCTAACGCTGGACAGCTAGGAGAGCAGATCGGTTGAGCGCGCGGACTGCTGGAAGTTCTGCCGGTATTGCAGGGGGCTGTAGCCCGTCCACTGATGAAACGCCCTCGTGAACGAGCGCGTCTCCGCGTAGCCAACAGAAACAGCGATGTCTTCGATGCGGGCGTTGCCCTTGAGCACCTTCTGGATGGCGATGTCGCGCCGGATGTTTTCCTTGATCTCCCCGTAGCTGCTGCCCTCGCGCTTGAGCTTTCGACGCAGCGTCTGCGGTGTCGTGTGCAAGCGCTCTGCAACGACTTCGATGCTTGGGAATTCGACGGGCTGCGACGGCTTGGGCAGCAAGGTTGCCCGCACCCGGCGCACCAGGCCGAGGTCGCTTGAAGGCATCGTCAACCACATGAGCGGCGCAGCCTTGAGCATCGCCTTGAGCTCGGCCTTCGTGCGCACCACAGGAAGCCTGAGGTACTTGTCATCGAAGGCGAAACAGTTCGCAGGCCGTTCGAAGCGCTGCTCGCAAGGAAACATGTACTTGAATTCCTCGACGTTCGCGGTGGGCTCGCTGAACGTGAATGACGCCCAGCGCAACGGAAGCGGCGCGCCTGTGATCCACCCGGCCAACCGGTGCCAGATCACCATCCAGAATTCCATGAAGTAGTGATTGGGGTCGAGATCGGGTCGCGAGAAGCTGGCCTCGAAAACGGCTTCGTCGCCGGAACGCGTCAGACCCAGATAGACATCGGTTCGAGTCAGGTTGTAAAACCGGACACCAGCCTGCAGCACCTGCTCCAGCGATTCGCAAGGCACGATGAACCGCGTCATGAGACCGAACAACCCGACCTTGGCGCGGTCTTCGGTAAAGCCCATGAATTCGTCGTCGAGCGCGTACCAGACCTGCTGGACCAGTCGCGCCATCGCGCGCACATCACCCCGGGCCAACGGGTCGTCCAGCAGTGTGGGCGCGACCCCTGCAGACTCCAGGAGCTTTCCGGTATCTACGCCCCGCCGCGCGGCGCCCTTGATGGCCTCACGGAAGTAATAGGAAGAAATGGTCGCCATCTCAAATGCAGGGACAGCGAGAAGAATGCACCGATACCATGGACATGGCACGAGTATCTTCGAAAAGCGCACCACAGATCATTCAACTCCGACCTCGTGAGTTTGCTTTGGTCCGCGCAGTCCCTGCCCCGCTATCCTCAGGTGCCAGTCTCCTCACTTCACAGGCCCCCCCATGCGCAACACCGACCCGCGCCCCATCACCGAAGCCGTCATCGCCAGCTTCGCGGACACACCGGACCCGCGCCTCAAGCAGATCATGACGAGCCTGGTCCAGCACCTGCACGCCTTCGCAAGCGACGTTCAATTGACGCAGCAGGAGTGGTTCCAGGGCATCGACTTTCTCACCCGCTGCGGGCACATCACCGATGACAAGCGGCAGGAGTTCATCCTGCTGTCGGATGTGCTGGGCCTGTCGATGCTGACGGTGGCGCGGAACAATGCCAAGCCCCAGGGGTGTACTGAAGCGACCGTGTTCGGGCCTTTCCATGTTGAAGGTGCACCGCACTATGCGCTGGGCGACGACATCGCCAACGGTGCCAAGGGCAGGCCGTGCGTGGTGCGGGGCACTGTGCGCAATCTCGATGGCGAGCCGGTGCCCGGTGCCGTGCTGGACGTCTGGCAGTCAGACGACGAAGGCCTCTACGATGTGCAGCACGAACACCTGGGCCATGCGCAGGCGCGCGGCATCATCACTGCCGACGAGCAGGGACGCTTTCACTTTCGCACCATCGTCGCAGTCCCGTATGCGATTCCGCACGACGGGCCGGTCGGCCAGATGCTCAAAGCCACCGGCCGCCACCCCTGGCGGCCTGCGCACCTTCACTTCATGGTGAAGGCACCGGGCTACGAGACCCTGATCACGCACGTGTTCCGCAAGGGTAGCGACTACCTCGACTCCGACGCGGTGTTCGGTGTGCGCCAGTCACTGGTGTGCGACTGGGTCGAGCAGGCCGATGGCAGCTTTGCGATGGCGTTCGACTTCGTGCTCAACCCTGCACTCAGGGCGTGACACCCGAAAATTCATCGAAGGCCGCGATCGCATTGGCTGCATACATCAGCGAAGGACCGCCGCCCATGTACACCGCAACGCCCAGGGTCTCATCGACTTCCTGCCTCGTCACACCGAGCTTGACCAGCGTCTTCATGTGATAGCCGATGCAGGCGTCGCAGTGCGCTGCCACGCCCAGCGCCAGGGCCATCAGCTCCTTGGTCTTCATGTCCAGCGCACCGTCGGCCATGGCAGCGCGGCCCAGTTCACTGAAGCTCTTCATCATGCCCGGGGCACCTGCGCGCAAGCTACCCAGGCGAGCAGTCACACCCTGGGTCAGGTCCTGGTAACCGGCGTTATTGTTTTGCATGTGCGTCTCAATCCAGCTTTGCAGTGCCTGTCATGCGGTCGTGCTTGAGGAAATACTTGCGTGCAAGCGCCACCAGTTGCTTGTCGCTCGGATGGTCCACCACCTCATAGCCGACGATGCGCGCGGCCGTTTGCGGACGGTGCTTGTCGGCGTAGTGACGGAAGTCTGCAGTCGCGGTCGAGGAGCCGGTCACCAGCACTTCGCCGACGCCGTCGAGCGCCGTGCAGACATCGCCGAAAAATTCGTGCTCGGAGCGCACTGCGCTGCCATGCTGCTTGGTGTAGTGCGTGTGGGCCTTGATCTTCTCGGCCTGCACATGCTCGGCGTCGAATTGAAGGACCTGGGCAGACTGGTGGTCGGTCCAGACCACTGCGTGAAACAAGCTCATGTTGGGTTCCGTTCAGAGTAGGAACCAAACATACCCCTGCGCGGGCCAACCTGGTTTGATCCAGGTCATGAAAGCCGCTGCAACCCGAACGCTGGACAAAAACTGCTAGACGCGGGGCGTGCCCCGGCCCGTCGGGCACAAGACGTTCTTGGGCAAGGTCCCGCGCAGGAACTGTGTTTCTTCGTCTGCAGTGGCCAGCCGCACATCCACCACCTGTCCGCGCCGCCCATAGAGCTCGGCGATCTGGGCTTCGAATGCGGCGCGCGGGTTCTCCCCTGTCGGGAAGGCCTTGACCCAGCGCCGCGGCCGGCCCTCGTAGGTGAAGTCCAGCACCCACACGGTACTGGTTTTGTAGAAGGTGGCCACGTGAATGCCTCGTGGGTTGGCAGGGATTTGGAACGATCCTGATTATGCGGTCACCAAGTCGGTCGAGCACCTCCAGACCCTACTTGCTGAAAGCGAACCACCATGCGTCCTGCCTCCGCGCTGCATACCCTCCGAAGTCCCACCACGGCTCCAGTCCGGCTGCGGCCAGGCCATCTGTCCGGGCCGCCTGTGCACGCTCTGACACAGGAGGTGGTGGATCGCTTTCGCGCATCCATCAAGGATCTGTTTTGTAACGATCGCATAAGCGAACTGGACAAGGGCGGCGGCGCTGCATTTCTGGAGGACGTCAAAGAGCTTTACAAGGCCCTTAACCGCGACTTTGGACCTGACGCCGGCGCACTGAGGTACCTGAAGACCCGGCTGCAGCACGAGCTGACCCGACATGCCTTTGCACCGGAGATTGCAGCTGCCTTGCACACCATCACGCGCATGCCGGTTCGCCAGGATTCTGCGGATGCGTCTGCCGCACGCATGACCCGCAACAGGATCGACCAGTTGAAGCTGAACGCCCAGGGCTGCGAGCGCCTCTCAGTGGCGCGACAGTTCATCGAGTTGCAGCACAAGGTTTTCAACTATCCAGACGTCACCATCAAGAAAGAACTGATGGAAGACATTGAAGACGCGCTGACGGAGCTGACGATGCAATTCCCTGGCGTGTTCATAGCAGCTCGCGACACCACGTCGCTCGCCCAGAGTGCGATTGATATTTCAGCCGACATCACCAGGTTGCATGCAGACCTTTCCAGCCTGGGGCTCGTGCAAGACGCGGCGCAAGTCATCGGCGAGCGGTGCATCGACCTGGCGATGGTGGTCGAGGCCGAAACCACTCCCTTCCAGAAGGCTCTGGCCGGGCAGCTCATGGGCGTCTGTCGCGCGCTGGCGAGCACCCATGCAGACCCGGCCATGAGGACCCTGATGCAATTCCTGGTGGACAACGAATTCAGCCAGCTGCCGCCGGACGCTGCTTCACGGCCTGATCTCAAGATTCATCTGAACGCATCCAGGACCCAGCGCGAGTGACCGGGCTCTGTGCAGCCCCCGTGACCGCATCTCGTTCATCGCAACCAGTGCGACCTGGCCGCCACCCGCGGCAGGCTGGCGCGACAAATTTGAACGCAACTCAGGGCGGCGTCCTACAGCGCGTGCAAGTGGCTCAGCCATAAAGTACATTTCGTCAATACCTCTCCAGAACTCAAAGCGGCAATCCCCTCCAATGGCACTGAAGCAGACCCTCAAAAACAGCTTCTACGGACTGCTCGGCAACCTGAGGTCGACCCCCTCGGACACGGTACTCGACAACGGCACTGAAGACATTCGCGAATCCATGCTCGCCTCGCTGGGCGACGACGCTTCTTCTCATTCACCCGCCATCGTCCGCAAGATTCGCTACGCCACCGACATCGAGTCGCTGTGGTACCTGCGCGGCGACCTGATGGCTGCACTGGCGGCGATCCATGACGAGCGCATCGCGCGCGAAAAGCTGGCATCCATCACCGCG
The DNA here is from genome assembly GCF_001044395.1 of Caenimonas sp. SL110. Taxonomy (GTDB): domain Bacteria; phylum Pseudomonadota; class Gammaproteobacteria; order Burkholderiales; family Burkholderiaceae_C; genus Ramlibacter. The sequence goes on along the minus strand of NZ_JANU01000023.1, from coordinate 55,492 downwards.
CAGTTCCGCGGGCTCCTGCCCGGCGGCATGTCGTCGCGGCCCAGCCCACTGGTCGGTTAAATCTTCGTCGCCGGCTCTGCCAGCACCGGCTTTTTTGCCAGCATGAACATCACCGAGCCTGATCCTGCGAGCAAGGCCAGCAGGACAAAGCCGCTGCGATAAGACCCCGTCAGGTCGGCCATCACCCCTGCAACCAGCGGCCCTGCCACCTGCCCCACAGCGATCAGCACCGCCGACAGCCCCAGGATCATCCCGATCGACTTCAGCCCGAAGTAGTCCGCGCGCAAGGCCTGCATGAACGGCCCGCGCAGCCCCCAGGCAACGCCGTGCACCAACGCAAATCCGACCAGCATCGCCGGATGGAACGCGAAGGTCAGCATCAACAGGCCGACCATGTGACCGACCATGCATGCCGCAGCCACATGGCGCTTTTCCCACTGGTCACCGAGCAGCGCGCCCAGCAAGATGCCACCGGCCTGCGCCGCCGTCATCAGCGTGATGACAAACGACGCCTGCGCCAGCGAATAGCCCAGTCCTTCCTTCATGTGCGAGATGGCGTGCACATTGACGGCGGTCACCACCAGCAGTGCGAGCGCGTGCGCGACTCCCAGCAACCAGAACGCCTGTGTGCGAAGCGCCTGCGGTGCGGTGAACTCGCGGCGCAGCGCTTCTGACTCTGCGGCTTCACTGCGCTGCTCACCGGCAGGCACACCGTCGACCTGCTCGCCCACTTCAGCAGGACTGCCGCGAACGACGCTGGCCAGCGGCCACCCGATCACCAGGGCAATCAGGCCCGAGCCGAGCGCGGTAGAGCGCCAGCCGAAGGTCACCATCGACCAGCCGATGGCTGGCAAGGCCAGGCCGCCTGCTGCGATGCCCAGCGCCATGACGGACAGCGCCCGCGCCCTGCGATTGCGAAAGAAATGCACCAGCGCCACCGACAGCGGAAAGTAGCCGCACAGGCTCGCGCCAATGGCGACCGACACCATCGATACATAAAACCCGGTGACGGTCTCCACCCGCGCCAGAAGAAAAAAGCCCAGGGCCAGGACAAGCACACCGGCGCGCACCATCAGGCGAGGGCCGAAACGGTCGATCAGCCAGCCGAGCAGCGGGCCTATCAATGCGCCTTCGAGCGACTGGATCGCAGCGCCACCGGCCAGAGCGGTCTTGCTCCAGCCCAATTCATCGGACAGAACGGCAACGTATGCGCCGAAGGCGTGCAGCAGCAGCGCGCTGTAGAGGAACTGAAGCCCCGCGCCTGCTGCGGCAATCCGCCAGCCGTAGAAGACGCGCCTGGTCACTTCGCCTTTGGTGCGGTCAACACCTTGGCGATCTCGCCCCACTGCGCAAGCTCCCTGGCCTGCACCGCTGCGAGCGAGGCCGCATTGCCTGACATCGCTTCGTAGCCGTAGGTCTTCGCAAACGTCAGGAACTCCGGCGACGACTGGATCCGGCGCACTTCTGCGTTGAGCTTGGTCACCACTTCAGGCGGCAGCTTCGCAGGACCATAGAGTGCGTACCAGCCCGATGTGTCAAAGCCCGGATAGCTTTCAGCGACTGTCGGCACGGTGGGCGTGAGCGGATGGCGCTTTTCCATCGTGGTCGCAATCGCCTTGACCTTGCCCGATGCAATCAGCGGCACGGCAGAACCCAGCGAATCGAAGAACACATCGATATGCCCGCCCATCAGGTCGTTGTACACACCGCCTGCGCCCTTGTAGAACACATCGGTGAACTTGATGCCGGCGCGGCGCGCGAACAGCACCGAAGCCAGATACGAAGCACCCGTTGCCGATGCCGCCCCGTGGTTCAGGCCCGCAGGTGTTGCCCTGGCCAGCGCGACCAGTTCAGGCAAGGTGTTCGCAGGCAGTGTCGGCCTGGCCAGGATGATGTGCGACACGGTGACAAAGCCCGCCACGGGTGTGAAGTCACGCGTGGTGTCGTAGGGCAGCGGCGCCTCCGACAGGTGCGGGCTGATGGTCTGGAAGCTGTTGGCGGTGACGACGAAGGTGTAGCCGTCGGCAGCAGACTTCGCCACCCGATCCAGCCCGATCGCCCCGTTGCCGCCGGGCACGTTCTCGACAACCACGGCCTGGCCGATGGTCTTGCCCAACTCGGTCGCGAAAAAGCGCGCCGTCTGGTCCACGCTGCCGCCTGCCAGCAGAGGAACCACGAACCTGATGGGCTTGCTGGGCCACGCCTGCGCGAAGGCCAGGCCAGGCAACACAGATGCAGCCAGGAAAAATCGCTTGAGCCATTGCAAGTTGCGCATGGTTTTCACTCCTTCTTCAAATCCTTTTCAGGCAGACAACACCGCGCCACCGGCAAGCAGCGCATCAATCTGTGCTTCATCGCAACCCGCCTCGCGCAGCAACTCGATGCTGTGCTCGCCAAACCTCGGAGCGGGCCTGCGAATCGATGCAGGCGAGCGCGAAAAACCAATGGGAGAACGCACCAGCCGGGTCTTGCCTTCGGTGGGGTGCGTGTGCGGCTCGAACATGCCCACAGCTGCCAGATGCTCGTCCTGCGGCAGGTCCGCTATGTCCACGATGGGCATGCTAGGGATCTGCGCGGCGTCGCACAGCGCCAGCCACTCGAGCGTCGTCTTGCCCGGCGACACTTCATGGATCAGGTCATAGAACGATTCGGGATGTTTTGCGCGCGCTGCATAGCTGCACATGTGCTCGTGCGCCATCAGCTCGGGTCGGCCAATGGCTTTCAGGAAAGCCAGCACCTGGCGGTCGTCATAAGGCAGCATGCAGACGTAACCGTCCTTCGTGCGAAACGGCCGGCGTGAAGGCGAAGCCGCACGGGCATAGCCGATCTGGTTGGGCGGCTCTGCATAAGCGCCCGCGCCCAGGTGGTCGACCAGGTTGAAGGCGACCAGCGATTCGAGCATGGGCACTTCGACAAACTGGCCGTGTCCGGTGCGCTCCTTGTGAACCAGCGCTGCGAGCACGGCCTGCGTCACCGTGAGCCCGACGATCTTGTCCGCAACGGCACTGGGCACATAGCGCGGTGCGCCGTCCTGGCGCTGGAACAGGCTGGCAAGGCCCGACGCTGCCTGTATCGCATCATCGAGCGCAGGCTTGTCACGGTAGGGTCCGGCCTGGCCGAAGCCATAAGCGCCCACATAGACGATGCCTGGCCTCATCTTCGCAACATCGTCGTAGCCGAACCCCAGCCGCGCGATGGCGGCAGGCCGCATGTTGTGGATGAACACATCAGCCGATTCGACCAGCTGGCGCAGCACATCCTTTGCAGCCTGATGCTTGAGGTCCAGCGCCATCGACCGCTTGTTGCGGTTCATGTTGAGGTAACTGCCGCTCATGCCGGGCGTGCGTGCCACGCCCAGGTTGCGCGCGATATCGCCCGCGGGCGGCGCTTCGATCTTGATGACGTCGGCGCCCATGTCGCCCAGCACCTGCGTGGCATAGGGGCCGAGCATCACCGTCGTCACGTCGATGACGCGAATGCCATGCAGGGGGCCGTGGGCGTCGGTCACTTGCCGTTCCACTTCACGTTGCTACAGCGCACGCACCGCGCCGCCATCGACCACCAGGCTCGCGCCCGTGATGTAGCTCGCGCGGTCGGAACACAGGAAAGCGATCGCGTCGCCCATCTCTTCGGGCTTGCCCCAGCGGCGGCCCGGAAGCGCAATGTCCTGGCCCCACTTCTTCATTTCGAGCGCGTACTTTTCCATGTCGCCGCCAGTCGCATCGCGCAGCTTCCTGTCGAAGCGCGGCGTCATCGTCAGGCCCGGCATCAGGTAGTTCACGCGGATGTTGTGGCGGCCGAACTCGGTGGCGAGTGCCTTGGTGAAGTTGAACATCGCAGCCTTTGACGGCCCTGAAACGGTAGAGGGCGAACGGGGCGCCTGCTTGGCCGTCGTGCCACCCAGGTTCAGGATGACGCCCGCGCCCTGCTCCACCATGTGCGGCACCACCAGCTGGGTCGTGACAAACATCGAGAAGAAATTGAGCTGGAAGTTGGCGATGAGCTCCGCCGGCGTCACTTTCAGGAAGGGCGTGGCATTGCCGGTGCCCGCGTTGTTGACCAGGATGTCGATGCGTCCCCACTTCGCGATGACTGCGGCAACAAGCCCGGGCAAGGCATCGAGGTCAGCCACGTCGGCAGGTAGCGCAATGACCTCGGCGTCGGTGACATCCCGAATCTCGGCGGCGGTGGCTTCCAGCACATCGGCCCGCCGGGCGTTGATCGCCACGCGTGCGCCCTCGCGCGCGAACGCCAAAGCCGTCGCACGTCCGATGCCCTCGGATGCGCCGGTGATCAGCACGACTTTTCCAGTCAGTCCCAGGTCCATCTTGTCTCCGTGATTTGCGACCGATCGTGTGCCTGTCACGGCGAATCGCCAATGGAGATTTTTTGCCGGTGCTTGAATATTTCTCGTCCCAGAATGCGGCAAGCACGGTTGCCAGCGCGAGTGAGTGCGGCCGATACTGGCGCTGGAGTTGTCATGCTTGGCCCTTCGACAAGCTCAGGAGAGCCTTGACCCGGCATCCACCGCGCAGCGGCTACGGCCGTTGAAGTCATGGATTGCGGATCGAGTCCGCAATGACAGCCAAGACAGAGGGATGTCATGCCGGACTTGATCCGGCATCCACCGCGCAGCGGCGACTGCGCTTGATCACAGATGGATTGCGGGTCGAGCCCGCAATGACAGGCGCGAACGAACAGCGAGGCATTCGATGCAAGGTAATCCTTTCGATTTCTCCGGCCGTCATGTGTTTGTGGCCGGTGGTTCCGGCGGCATCAATTTCGGCATCGCGCAGGCCTTTGCCCGCGCGGGCGCAAGCTTGAGCCTGATCAGCCGTTCGGCGGACCGGGTGGAATCGGCTGCGTCCCGTCTGCGTGAACTGGGCATTGATGCGATCGGCGTCGCTGCGGATGTGCGCCAGCCTGACGCGGTGGGGCGCGCGTTCTCGCAGGCCGCAGCCAGGTTCGGGCCGATTGACGTGCTCGTCTCTGGCGCAGCCGGAAACTTCCTGGCCAAGGCGCTGGACATGTCGCCCAATGCATTCAAGACGGTGGTCGATATCGACCTGCTGGGCAGCTTCAATGTGCTTCGTCTTTCGCACGAGCATTTGCGCAAGCCGGGGGCCTGCATCATCCAGATTTCTGCAAGCCAGGCTTCCGTGGCGACGCCTTACCAGCTGCATGTGTCGGCCGCCAAGGCGGGCATCGACATGCTCACGCGCGGGCTGGCGCTGGAGTGGGGGGCGCAAGGCATTCGCATCAATTCGATCATCCCGGGACCGATCCAGGAAACGGAAGGTCTCAGGCGCCTTGCGCCCACACCCGAGACCTTGAAGGCGATGGCAGACCGTGTGCCTCTCAAGCGGTTGGGCAAGATCGAGGACGTGAGCCGCGTGGCGATGATGCTGGCGAGTGATTGGGGCTCGTACATCACCGGGACCGTGATTGCGGTGGATGGGGGTTTGTTCTTGACGGGGCCGCGTGATTTCTCGGCGGCGGCGCAGGCGTCGCGGAGGGACTGAATTTATCCCCTCTCCCTCTGGGTTCTATCCACTCTCCCTCCGGGATTTATCCCTTCTCCCTCTGGGGGAGGGTTAGGGTGAGGGCATGCGGCCCATGCATCGATCGCGCCCTGTTCATAGGCCCAGCGCCCTCACCCCCGCCCTCTCCCAGAGGGAGAGGGAGCAAGTCCGGTCACTCTCCCAGAGGGAGAGGGAGAGGGAGCAAGTCCGGTCCGTCTCCTGGAGTGAGAGGGAGCAAGGCAGGTCAACGCCCCTTGAACTGCGCCTTCCTCTTCTCATTGAACGCCCGCACCCCTTCGATACGATCTTCCGTCGCCACCAGCCGGTTGTACGCCTCGATCTCGAAGGCAAGTCCATCGCCCAGCGACATCCGAAGCCCGCGCGACACCGACTGCTTCACCTGGCGGGTCGACAAGGGCGCATTCGCAGCAATCAATTGCGCCACCTCCAGCGCGCGCGGCACCAGCGACTCCAGCGGCATCACCTCGTTCACAAGCCCCCACTGCTCGGCCTGCGCAGCCGTAAAGGGCTTGCCCGTCATCACATATTCCTTCGCGCGCCGCTCGCCGACCGCACGCGGCAAGGTCTGCGTTCCGCCCGCGCCCGGCATGATCCCCAGCTTGACTTCGGGCATCGCAAACTTCGCATGATCGGCCGCATACATGAAGTCGCAGCACATCGCGATTTCGCAACCACCACCAAAGGCCGCACCGTTCACAGCAGCGACCAGCGGCACCGGGCAGTCGAGCAACGCGCGTGCCATGCGCTCGAACACCACGTGTTGCAGCGTCCAGTCGGCGTTGCTCATGCCGTCGCGCTGCTTGAGGTCGCCACCTGCACAAAAGCCCTTGGCCCCCGTGCCAGTCAGCACGATGCAGCGCAGCTTTGCCGGGTTCATCGCGATCGATTCGAACAGATCGACCAGGTCCAGGCCCAGCTGCGTGTTCAGTGCGTTGAGCACGTCGGGACGGTTCATCGTCACCAGCAATACATGCTCGTCCTGCGGCGCGACCAGCAGGGTTTCGTAAGCGTCTTTCATGTCTTCTCCATCGGCCCAAACATCGGGATCATCGCACCGCCTTCAGCCGCCACGAACTGCACCCGCACCCGCGTGCCGACAGGCGGCGTCACATCGCCAAAGCCGACCAGGTCGCTCATCATCGTCACGCCTTCATCGAGCGTCACGTAGGCCACGCAATAAGGCACGGGCACACCGCGTCGCAACAGGCTGGCGCTGTACACCTGGCCCTTGCCCGCAGACTCTCTCCACTCGGTGGCGTCTGAATGGCAGTGCGGACAGATGCTGCGCGGCGGATGATGCGGCTGGCCGCACGCGCTGCACTGCTTGTAAAAAAGACGGCTCTCGACTGCCGCCGTAAAGAAGGGTTGCGCTTCCGGGTTCACCAGCGGCGCAGGGATTTTGCGGACAGGGGCTTCGCTGGTCATGCGCGCTCCAGGATGAGGGTTGCCGATGCGTGCCGGCTGCCCAGCATGCCGCCTGTGCCTTGCGCCAACGCGAGCGCGCAGTCCCTGACCTGCACCGCAGGGTGGGCTTCGCCGCGCAACTGGCGCACGGCTTCGATGATCTTGGTCATGCCGCCGCGATTGGCCGGATGGTTGTTGCAAAGCCCACCGCCATCGGTGTTGATCGCAAGCCCGCTTTGACCTGCGATCAGCTTGCCGTCCGCCACGAAGCGCCCGCCCTGCCCCTTCTCGCAAAAGCCCAGGTCTTCCAGCTGGATCAGCACGGTGATCGTGAAGCTGTCATAGATCGACGCGTAGCGGATGTCCTGCGGCGTCACGCCTGCCTGCGCAAATGCCGCTGCGCCCGAATCCTTCGCGGCGGAAGTCGTGATGTCCATCCGCGCGCTGTTGACGTAGCCCACCGCTTCGCCGCCGCCGATCAGGCGCACCACCGGCCGCTTCAACGCGCGCGCAATCTCGGGCCGCGCCACGATCACTGCCCCACCGCCATCGCTCACCACGCAGCACTCCATGCGGTGCAAAGGGTCGGCAATCAGCGGCGATGCCAGAACATCCTGCACCGTGACAACATCGCGCAGCATGGCGTTGGGGTTGTGCTGCGCATGGTGCGAGGCCGTGACCTTGATCCATGCGAGCTGCTCGGCGGTCGTTGCGAACTCGTGCATGTGGCGCTGCGCCGCCATCGCATAACTGTTGATCGGCACCAGGCCGTAAGGCGTCTCGAACGGCGCCTCGGGTGCGAGCAGGTTGTACGCGCGCGCCTGTGTGCCGCTCGACCCTTCCGAGCGTGGCCTGCCTGCAAGCGTGACCAGCGCCACGCTGCAATGCCCGGCTTCGATGGCCTGCGCGGCATGGCGAACGTGGATCAGGTACGAGGAGCCGCCGGTGTCGGTGGATTCGAAGTACTTCGGCTTCAGACCGAGATAGTCCACCATCGACAGCGGCCCCAGGCCCGGCGCATCACCCGCGCAGAAATAGCCGTCGATGTCGCTCGCCTGCAGTCCCGCATCCTGCAGCGCGCCGCGCATCACCTCCGCATGCAATTGCGCGACGCTCTTGTCCGGCGCGTGGCGCGTCGGGTGTTCGTACGCGCCGACGATGCAGGCGCGATCTGTCTTGTTCATGAAGGCAGCCTCAGGACTTGACTGGCCAGCACATTGCGCTGGATTTCGTTGGTGCCGCCGTAGATGGTCGAGGGCAAGGCACGAAAGAATGGGCCGAGCACGTCGATCTCGGCATCGCCCACCTTCACCATGCCAGCCAGCTGCGCCATCGGGCCGGCAGCGCGAATCACCTCATCGGCAATCGCCTGGAAGCTCTCGGTGGAAATCACCTTCAGCATCGAGATATCGGGCGGAATCGGATCGCCCCGCTTGACGATCTCGATGAAGCGCTCGTAGCAGGCGGCGTGGTCTTCGACCTGCATGCGCAGCTTCGCAAATCGCAATGCAAATGCCGGGTCCTTGTGCAGGCCGCGCGCATCCGCCACCCGCGAGAGCACGCCCAATGCGTAGTTCGGGTACTTGGGGCTGCCCAGGAAGATGCGCTCGAAACCCAGCAGCGCCTTGGCAATGCCCCAGCCCGCATCGGCGCCGCCCACCAGATTCGCAGTCGGCACGCGAACGTTTTCCAGGAACACTTCGCACAACTCGTCATGGCCCGCCACGTCCTTGATCGGACGCACGCGAATGCCGGGGTCTTTCATGTCGGCAAGCAAAAAGCTGATGCCTGCCTGTTTTTTCGCTTCCTTGTTTGTGCGCGCCAGGACAAAGATGTGCGTCGCATCGGTGGCAAGCGTGGTCCAGATTTTCTGGCCGTTCAGGACGTATTCGTCACCATCGAGCACGGCCTCGGTGCGCAGGCCCGCAAGGTCCGAGCCCGCATTGGGTTCCGAATAGCCCTGGCACCACAGGTGTTCGCACGACAGGATTTTTGGCAGCCACTGCTGTTGCTGCTCGGGCGTGCCGTGCTGGATGAGCAACGGCCCGACCATCAGGATGCCCATGTCGGCGAAGCGCGAAACGCCCCAGCGCTCGTGCTCCTCGTAGAAGATCAAAAGCTTGGCGGTATCGAGCCCCATGCCGCCGTGCTCGCGCGGCCATGCGGGCGCGATCCAGCCGATATCGGACATCTTGCGATACCAGAAGCCGATCTCGGTCCAGAACAGGCGCCGCGCCGGATAGCGCAGTTCATGAGGGTAGTTCGCTTCGAGGAAGGATCGCACCTGCTGGCGGAAATCGTCATCGGCAAGCGCGTTCCAGTCCTGGGGGACTGGTGCGGCTGATGCGGCTGGTGCGGCTGGTGTTGCAGGCGTGAGTGGGGTCATGTCGTTCATGCCTGCGCCGCCTCGAACGGTGCCGCATGCCTCGCGTAGCGGCTCACATGTTCGTCTGCATTGCCCAGCCATGCAGAGAAGGTGAGCGCGCGACCCAGGTGCAGGCTCAGGTCGTATTCGTCGGTAAAGCCGATGGCGCCGTGCAGTTGCACCGCCATGCGTGCGATGCGGTCCAGGGCATCACCCGCACGCGCTTTCGCGCGGCTGGCCGCGCAGGCCCGCTCGCTGGGCGTGCACCCTGCATCGACCCTGGTGCAGGCGTGCTGCGCGACATCGCGCGCCATCTGCTCGGCGATGTGCATGTCCACCGCCTTGTGTTGCAGTGCCTGGAAAGAGCCGATGGGCTTGCCGAACTGCACGCGGGTGCGCAGATATTCCTGTGTCAACGCGTTGATGGTGCGCATCGTCCCGGCCATGGAGACCGCAGCCATGATGAGAGCGAAGTCGCGGGCCTTTTCTGCGGCAAGCCGTGCCGTTGCCGCGCTGGCAAGCAGGCAGTCGGGCGTCACATCGACGCCGTCGAATTGCAGCCAGCAGGCCGCCGTGCCGTCGGCACGCAGTTCACGCTGCACGGTGATGCCTGCAGCGCCCGCCCGCACATGCAGCGCGGGAAGCTCATTGCGACGGGGGAACATGACCAGGAAGTCGGACGCATCGGCCGGTGTGACGAAGCGGGCGTTGCCACTGACGCGCCAGCCGCCCGACTGCGGCACGCACTTCGCGCCGTCTTCCATCCATGCCAGCGCTGGCATGGCAGAGCCTTGCATCGTGCGTTCCAGCAGCGCTGCGCGAGCCGGGCCGTCGCAATCCACGAGCATCGTCAACGCCAGCACGCCGCACGCCACGAGCGGCTCGGCTCCACCGCCGGCGCCCCATTCATAAACGAGCTGGCCCATCTCGCCCAGCCCACTGCCGAGTCCGCCGTCGGCTTCGGGCACGAGCACCGACAGCCAGCCGAGCGCAGCCATTTCGGCCCACACCCCGGCGTCGAAGTCGGGGGTCCGCCCGCGGCAGGCACGAAGCCGCGCGGACTCGCAATGGCCCTGTGCAAACTGGCGCGCCGCATCGGCGAGCATGCGTTGTTGGTCGTTGTGAGGTCGCATGGATTCCTGAAGCCTTGTGTCTCCTGTGCCGAGCATCCAACAAGCGTATCGCCTTGACAATTGACCTTTATTGGCAACACTCGAACGCAATTCAACTCACCAGGCCGCCACGATGTCCAGCATGCAGTATGACCAGCCCGTGCGCCAGGTGGGCTACGCCGGCCTTGGCGTGATCGGCCTTCCGATGGCCAGGCGCATCCTGGACGCCGGCTTTGAACTCCACGTCTGGAACCGCAGTGCGGACAAGGCGGCCCCGCTGGTGGCAGCCGGTGCAAAGCTCGCAGCCTCACCGGCCGACCTGGCTCGCAACGCACAGGTGATCTGCGTCTGCGTGACGGACGATGCAGCACTGGAGCAAATCGTCTTTGGCGACAACGCAATCACCTGCGCAGGCCGGCAAGGGCTGGTCATTGCCGATCACTCGACGATCCACCCCGCAGCCACGCGCCAATTTGCACAGCGCGTCGTAGAAGCTGGAAACGCATGGGTCGATGCGCCTGTGACCGGCGGGCCTTCCGGGGCGCAGCAAGGCACGCTCACCGTCTTTGCCGGTGGCGAAACAAGCGATGTCGAACGCGTGCGCCCGGTCATCATGAGCTTCGCCAAACGTATGACGCACCTGGGCCCCGTCGGCAGCGGCCAGGCCGCGAAGGCTTGCAACCAGATGGTGAGCTTCGGCACAGCGGCGGTTCTTGCGGAGGCGCTGAACCTTGCCGCGAAGCTCGGCCTCGATGTGGCGCATCTGCCCGAAGCGATGGAAGGCGGGCTCGCCGATTCAGCCGTGCTCAGGCGCTACGCGCCAATGATGTTGAGCGGCGAACTCACAGGCTCTGCACTCACCGCATTGAAGGACCTGGAAATCATCTCGGACCTGGCTGCTGAGGCAGCTGCGCCGATTCCGATGACTGCGCTGCTGACGTCGCTTCATCGCATGCTGGCGGGCCAGGGGCATCACCTGGGTGGAATGGCGGGCGTGTTGCGGCTCTACCGCGAGCAGGGGCTGACGACTAGGCCTTGATGCCCAACCTGCGCGCCAGCTTGTGCAGGTTGCTGGCATCCAGCTGCAAGTGCCGCGCGGCAGCTGCCCAGTTCTGCCCGTGCAATTCCAGGGCCTGCCGTATCGCCTGACGCTGGCTCGCCTCGACCACCTCATTCATGGACGCGAGTTCGGGCACCGTGATGCCAACCAAAGCAGATGGGCGCTCAGGCATGGAGGCGCCCGCCGATAGTTCCAGCGCATCCAGGTCCAGCATGTCCGCTTCCAGCGTGACGATCTCCTTGCGGCTCGCGCCCCGGCTCACCGCCTTGAGCGAGGCACGGCTGATCACATGCTCCAGTTCGCGAATGTTCCCGGGCCAGCGATAGCGACGCAGCGCGTCCTCTGCACCACCGGACAGCCGCAGGCTGCGCAAGCCCAGCCGCGCGCGATTGAGTTCGAGGAAGCGGCCGGCCAGCAGCAACACGTCATTGCCGCGCTCACGCAGCGGCGGTATCAGGATGGGATACACCGACAGCCGGTGATACAGGTCGGCGCGAAAAGTCCCGTCGCGTACATGGTCGCGCAAGCTGCGATTGGTCGCGGCGATCACGCGCACATCGACGCGGCGGGGCCGGTCTGCGCCCAGGCGCTGGATCTCGCCGTTTTGCAAGGTCCGCAGCAGCTTGGCCTGTATCGACAGCGGCAGCTCGCCCACCTCGTCCAGGAACAGCGTGCCGCCGTCGGCTGCCTCGAAGCGACCCGGCCGGTCGCTCACCGCACCCGAGAACGCGCCGCGCGCATGACCGAAGAGTTCGCTCTCGGCCAGCGATTCGGGCAATGCCGCGCAGTTCACATGCACCAGCGGCTTGCCCGAGCGGCGCGACAGCCGATGCAGCCGATGCGCGAACAACTCCTTGCCGACGCCAGTCTCGCCCAGCAGCAGCACCGGCAGCCCCGAGTCCGCCACCACCTGCAGCTCGTGCAGCAGATGCGTGATGGCCTCGCTCTGGCCGACGATCTCATTGTCTTCGCCCGGCGGCGCATTGCCCGATGGCACGGCAACACCACTTAATCGCAGCGCGCGAATTTCAGCCTCCATTCGCGTGACGCGCACAGCCGCTTCGATCGCGCAGGCCAGATGGGCAAGCTCGCCCTGCGCGACGCCGTCAAATGCGCCGACCGTCAAGGCGTCGAGCGTGACCACACCCCAGCGCTTGCCCTCCACGTCCAGCGCCATGCCCATGCAGTCGTGCACCGCCAGCGGCTCACCGATGCGTTCATCGATCAGGCCGTCATAGGGGTCGGGCAGCACGCTGTCGTGATGAAAGCAGGTCACGCCGCGCCGCTGCAGGATGGCTGCCAGCCGCGGATGGTCCTTCACCGCGAAGCGGCGCCCGAGCGCGTCGTCGACCAGTCCGTCCACGGCAACCGGACGCAGCTGTTCTTCTTCGAGCTTGAGCAAGGCCACCGCGCCGCATCCGAAGTGCGCCCGCAAGCTGCCGACCAGCCGCTGCAATCGCACCGCCACGGGCAGGTCGGCGACGAGGTCGGTGAGCAAAAGAAGCTGGATCGCGGAGATGGTCATATCAACCCCGCATGGTATTTCAGACCCGGCGCAATCACGGTATTTTTGACCGTCTGATTTGCAAGTCTTTGATTCAGCTCATCTTTTATCTGGCACGCGGCTCGCTCACTTCTTTGCATATTCAAAAGGAGGACGACCGTGCAATCCATCAAACCCATAGATCCGCCGCCGGGCCAGCGCGACTGGAGCACCGCCACATGGCCCGAGTTGAGCGTTCATGTGCTGACCCGCTACCACGCAGCCCATCGCGAGCAATTGCCCGACCTGATCCGGCTGGCTCGCCTGGTCGAACAGGCGCACGCGGGACACCCTGACTGCCCGCACGGTCTGGCCGACGCACTGGGGGCTTTGTCGCAAGAGCTGGAAAGCCACATGCGCAAGGAAGAGGACGTGCTGTTTCCGCTGGTCTCGCTGGGCCAGGGCGCGAGCGCCGGTGCGCCGATCATGGTGCTGCGCAGCGAGCATGAGCAGCAAGGCGCTGCGCTGCGCCGACTCGCGCAGCTCACGCACGACATGACAGCGCCACGCTCGGCATGCGAGACCTGGCGCGGGCTCTATGCGGGCCTGCGGACATTTCGCGAAGACCTCATCGCGCACATCCACATCGAAAACAACATCATGTTCGAGCGCTGCGCGCCGGCCGTGGTGAACTGACAGGAAACGACTCATGGGTCCCTACAAGAAACTCTGGTTCACGCTGATCGGCGTGATGATCGTGACCTTCTCGCTGCTGGGCTATTTCGGCGCCGAGGTTTACCGCAAGGCCCCGCCGATTCCGGCGCAGGTCACCACACAGGACGGCCAGGTGCTGTTCGATCGCGAAGGCATCCTGGACGGCCAGACCGCATGGCAATCGGTGGGCGGCATGCAGCTGGGCTCCATCTGGGGACACGGCGCCTACCAGGCCCCCGACTGGACCGCCGACTGGCTGCATCGCGAACTGGTGGCGTGGCTGGAAATCGCTGCGCAGCAAACGCACGGCAAGGCGTACACCGCACTCGACGGACCGGCGCAAGCTGCCCTGCGAGAGCAACTGCGCGCCGAGTACCGGGGCAACGGCGTTGACCAGGCGCAGGTGCTCAAACTGTCGCCGCGCCGCGTGCAAGCCATCGCGCAAACCGCGAGCTACTACGACCTGCTGTTTTCCGACGCGCCCTCGCTGCAAAAGAGCCGCGAGCACTTCGCCATGAAGGAGAACACCTTGCCCAGCGCCGAGCGCCGCAAGCAGATGACGCAGTTCTTTTTCTGGACGGCCTGGGCCGCCGCTACCGAGCGCCCCGGCCAGAAGGTCACCTACACCAACAACTGGCCGCACGAGCCGCTGATCGGCAACCAGCCGAGTTCGGAGAATGTCGTCTGGTCGATTGCGAGCATCGTGGTGCTGCTGGCCGGTGTCGGCTTTCTCGTGTGGGCCTGGGCATTTCTGGGCAAGCACGACGAGCCCCTGCCCGCGCCTGCCGAGCGCGACCCGTTGACCACATTCGCGCTGACGCCGTCGCAACGCGGCCTTGGCAAATACCTGTTCCTGGTGGTGGCCCTGTTCACCTTCCAGGTGCTGCTGGGCGGGTTCACCGCGCACTACACCGTCGAGGGGCAACAGTTCTACGGCATCGATGTCTCGCGATGGTTTCCCTACGCGCTCACGCGCACATGGCACATCCAGGCGGCCCTGTTCTGGATCGCCACCGGCTTTCTCGCCGCGGGCCTGTTTCTCGCGCCGCTGATCAATGGCGGCAAGGACCCGAAGTTCCAGCGCATCGGCGTTGACGTGCTCTTCTGGGCACTGGTCGCTGTGGTGGTCGGCTCGTTCATCGGCAACTTCCTGGCGATCGCGCAGGTGATGCCGCCGCAGTGGAGTTTCTGGCTGGGCCACCAGGGCTATGAATACGTGGACCTGGGCCGCTTCTGGCAGATCGGCAAGTACATCGGCATCCTGCTGTGGCTGGTGCTGATGCTGCGCGGCGTCGTGCCCGCGCTCATGACCAGGGGGGGCGACAAGAACCTGCTCGCACTGCTCACCGCATCGGTGGGCGCGATCGGCCTTTTCTATGGCGCGGGCCTGTTCTACGGCGAACGCACGCACCTGTCGGTGATGGAGTACTGGCGCTGGTGGGTCGTGCACCTCTGGGTCGAAGGCTTCTTTGAAGTGTTCGCAACCACGGCGCTGGCCTTCATCTTCGCCACGCTGGGACTCGTGACCGCGCGCATGGCGACAACGGCCAGCCTGGCATCTGCATCGCTGTTCATGCTCGGCGGCATTCCCGGCACCTTCCACCACATGTACTTCGCAGGCACCACCACGCCGGTCATGGCGATTGGCGCGAGTTTCAGCGCGCTCGAAGTCGTGCCGCTCATCGTGCTCGGGCACGAGGCCTGGGAGAACTGGCGCCTGCGCGACCGCGCACCGTGGATGGCCAACCTGAAATGGCCGCTGATGTGCTTCGTGGCGGTGGCGTTCTGGAACATGCTGGGCGCTGGCGTCTTCGGCTTCATGATCAACCCTCCGATGTCGCTGTACTACGTGCAGGGCCTGAACACCACGCCCGTGCACGCACATGCCGCGCTGTTCGGGGTCTACGGCTTCCTGGCGCTCGGCTTCACGCTGCTGGTGCTGCGCTACCTGCGGCCCAACCTGGCGTTCAGCGCGCCCTTGATGAAGACCGCGTTCTGGGGGCTCAATGCGGGCCTCGTGCTGATGATCTTCACCAGCCTGCTGCCCATTGGCATCATCCAGTTCCATGCGAGCGTGAGCGAAGGTCTCTGGTATGCGCGCAGCGAGGAATTCATGCAGCAGCCCCTCTTGCAAAACCTGCGCTGGGTACGCACCTTTGGTGACGTGGTGTTCATCGTGGGCGCCATCGCGATGGCTGCGCAGGTGGTGCTGGGCCTTGCGGGCAAGTCGGCTGCAAGGCCGCATGGTGTTGCGCCCGTGGGTTTTGCAGACAACGCGCAACTGGCTGAAGTGAAATAACGGAGCCTGGAACAGATGGCAAACGATCTTTGCACCGAAGAAGAAGTCACGCGCCTGGTGCACGACTTCTACGCCCGTGTGCGCAAGGACGAAGTGCTCGGCCCGATCTTCAACGCGCACATCAGCGACTGGGACCGGCACCTCGCGCGGCTGGTCGACTTCTGGTCGGCGATCCTCTTGCGCACCGGTCGCTTCACCGGTGCGCCCATGCCCAAGCATGCCGCCCTGCCCGGCCTGACAGCCGAGCTGTTCCAGCGGTGGCTGGGCCTGTTTCGCGAAGTGGCCGCAACGCAGCGCAACCAGGCGATGGCCAGCCAGGCCTGCGCGATGGCCGAGCGCATCGCGCAAAGCCTGTGGCTGGGTTATCAGATGAATCGCGACGCGAACGCATCGCAGTCGCCGATTGCATCTCTGCTTTAGCAACGCGCTTGGCGCAACTACTTGCGCAATCGACTTTTCCCTACGAGACAGTCTCATCGGCATTCAGATACTGATGAGACTGTTTCATCGCATCTGATGGCGCAGCGCAAGGCAAGCCTTGCTCCACAACACCATTCGAGGAAAACAATGTCAGACAGCAATCCAACCAACAAAGATCCCATCAGCGGCGCACCGGGCGCCCATCCAGTGGGCACCGGCGCCGGCGCTGCAGGCGGAGCAGTTGCAGGAGCCGCCATCGGCTCCGTGGTCGGCCCTGTCGGCACCGTCGCTGGTGCTGTCGTCGGCGCGATCGCAGGCGGTCTTGCCGGCAAGGAAGTCGCAGAGAACGTGAACCCCACCGTGGGCGGCGCGCCCAGCGAGCACAAGCTGGGCACCGGCGTCGGCGCAACCGGCGGTGTGCTCACCGGTGCAGCAGTCGGTGGCGCGATGGGCGGCCCGATCGGCGCTGTCGCCGGCGCTGCCATCGGCGCAGCTGCAGGTGGCTCTGCCGGACGCGGCGCTGCCGAAGTGGTGAACCCCAAGGCAGACGATGAGCTGCACGAGCACAACCTCGCATCGGGCACGGGCACGGGAGCTGGCGCAGTGGCCGGTGCCGCCGTTGGCGCAATCGGCGGCCCCATCGGCATGGCCGCAGGCGCAGCGATCGGCGCAGTCGCCGGCAACATGGCCGGCAAGGGTGCCGCGCAGTTGGTCAACCCTGCCGACGAAGACGGCTATTGGCGCGACAACTACCGCAGCACGCCCGGCTATGTGGATGGCTACACCTACGACGACTACGCACCCGCGTACCGTTCGGGCTATACCGCCTACACACCCGGCGCGGCCTACGAAACCCATGAAGCGCGCCTGCGCTCGGACTGGGAACGCACCAAGGGCGCATCGCGTCTTTCGTGGGAAGAGGCCAAGCACGCCAGCCGCTCGGCCTGGCACCGCGTCGAGCGCGCGATTCCGGGTGACTTGGATGGCGATGGCCGCTAAGTAAACGAGTTCTTCCTCTCCAGGGCCGCGCCTTGCGGCTGCTAAACAAGCCTGGAGAGAGTTCCAGACAAAGTGCCCCGTCAAACCGGGGCATTTTGTCGTCAGTCGAGAAAGAAGATAAGCGCCAACCCCGTGGCGTTGTTGAGGGCGTGCGGCACGAGCGCTGCCGTGAACGCGATCGGCAAGGAGGATGGTCGCCAGGCCAGATAGGCAGACGCGAAGACGAAGAAGCCCCAGGCAGCAGTGAAACCCCAGGTGGGGCTAGCGATCGAATGGAGCAACCCGGCAATCACGCCTGCAGTGACCGCGATAAACAACTTGCTCGACGAGCCCAGTCTCAGGAGTTCAACCCAGATGCAGAGAAGCAACGTCTCCACAAAGGGCACGAAGACTATCGACTGGAGTGAGGATGCCCACGAGTTCCCGGTACTCGCAAAGCGCGCAGTCCGCTCGATCCCAAATACATATATGGCCCCGTGAACCAATCCGCCGATCACGAAGGACCCCCCTACGACGATCGCCCACAGCGACACGATATGCCTCCAGAGAGGAGACATCGCATCGAACAGAATTCGCCTGAACAATTGCATAAATGTGAGCGACGGCTCAGCCGTCGCCTGGCGTGTCAGCGCTTATGCGCCTTGCGTGAAGATGGGGCTGAGTTCCCAATTGACGCCATTGTTGTTCTGCACTGGTGCCCCGTCCTTAATCAGCCAGTTCCAGTACATCTTGCCACCCTCCTTGAGTAACTCAAAGCCGATCTCTCGAACCAGGAAGGATCCAAGATCTCCAGCAACGACATCACGATCAGCGGGCGCTACGGTCTCGACAGCGTAGAAATTACCGGACCAATCATCGCCGCTATATAGCTCGATGCTTGGTGTCCAGACCTCCGAAACATAGTCCCACGGACTGCCGCCATCGAGTCCACCTAGGCCGCCGCCGCCCTGACCTGGATCGTAGAAATTCGGGATCGCGTAGCCACCGCCGTCCCCGTAATCACCGCCTATGAGTTCAATTTGCATGTTTTATTTCCCTGTAAATGCCCACGTTGGGCCACCTTCACTCGACACCGTGTCGAGGAACTCGAAGGGAGACGCTTGCACCATTGGTGCAAGCGTCTCCCGCAAATTCGGCTGACATGAGGTTCGCTGCAATTGCTGCAATCGCTGTGGATCGACAACAACCTTGAACCGCATGTCACGAGGCAGGACTGTAGGCCGCTGGATCTCGATCATCCAGTGAAAAGGTTACCTTTACTCTTGTGAATTAAATGGTCCCGATACACACTCTCGCTCGTAGGCCCACTGAACACACGGCGGGCGAACTGCGCCACCGGTTGCAGCTGCAGTTCGCCCGCGTATCAGGTTCGGCCGCCCGAGTCTCTCGACAAACTAGCCAACGCGGCTCGCCGGCTTTGCATGCCGAGCGTGATTGCACGCGCTGTGACTGATCGCGAGATTTTCGATGTGGCTGCTGCCGCCATCGACCAGCGGCAGGATGTGTTCGAGCGTCGCATCTTCCAGCAGCACCGGCTCCCGGCAGATCCAGCACGGCACGACGCCATGCAGTTGACGGGCGACGGTGCGCCAGATCTTGACGCGGGTGAGGGAGAGGCTGGTCATGGTGCGGGAGGTTATCGCGGAATGTGGGGTTCGCCTGCCTTCGCCACTTCCTGCTTCAACCAGGCTGCGAAAGCCACGAGCGGCGGATAGCTGGCCCGACTCGTCGGCCATACCAGGTGATAGCGCGATGAACTCTCGACCTCGCCGCGCGCAATGGCTGGAACCAGGTGACCGCCGCTGAACTCTGGCTCCATGAGGAACCGCGGAAGCAGCGCCACACCCAGGCCCGCTGTCGCGGCTTGCGCTGCCATGGCGAACTGGTCCACGAGCATTCCTGGCACGTGGTCTGTCACCACGCCCTTTGCATGGAACCAGTCGCGCCATCCGCCCGGCCGGGTGGACAAATGCAACAGCGGTGCACCCAGCAAGTCGGCCGGGCGCGCCAGCTTGAGTGCACGCCTGAACGCCGGGCTGCATGCGGGCACGACCGTCTCGCTCATCAGCGTCTCGAACTGCGCACCCGGCCAGACAGCCGTGCCGAAATGTACCGCCGCATCCAGGCCTTCGCTGCGGAAATCGAACGGTTCCAGGCGCGTTGTGAGGTTGACCGTCACACCCGGGTGCGCAGCAAAGAAGTTCGCAAGCCGAGGCGCCAGCCACCGCGTGCCGAATGTCGGCAACACAGCGAGCTGCAAGGTGCCGCCGTGCGGGCTGGCCCGAAAGCCCAGGGTCGCCTGTGAAATGCGATCCAGCGCGCCACGAATATCGCGCGCATACGCCTCGCCCGCCGTGGTGAGCCGGATGGTCTGCCGCTCTCGCACAAACAGCTGCGACCCGAGTGTTTCCTCAAGTGAGCGAATCTGGCGGCTGACTGCGCTTTGCGTGAGATGGAGCTCTGCGGCTGCGGCAGTGAAACTTTGCAGACGCGCAGACGCCTCGAAGGCGCACAACACACCGGTGGATGGAATGAAGCGTCGCATGAGAGCCATGTGTCATTCTATTTTGGAATGACCTGCGGGCCAAACTGTCGTTTGCTCACCAATGAGCTACTGCCGAAAATTGCATCAATCCCGCCGAACATCCTGCTCCCTGCTCATGAACGCTTCCCACCGTACCGTCTCCAGTGACCTCTTGCGGGCGCGCTTTTCGCAGGCGATGTCAGACCTGTACCGCGCCGAAGTTCCGCTCTACGGCGAACTGCTCGAAATCGTGGCCGATTGCAACCGCGCCGGTGCCAGTGCCACTGCGCCAGGCACCCTGGATGAACGACTGCCGGTGGAGCGCCACGGCGCGATCCGGCTTGGAACGCCGCAGGAATTGCGGGCCATGCGGCGCGTACTGGCAGTCCTGGGCATGCAGCCGGTCGGCTATTACGACCTTGCCCCTGCCGGGGTGCCCGTTCATTCCACCGCCTTCAGGCCGGTCGGGGCTGACTCGCTGGGACGAAGTCCTTTCCGGCTTTTCACCTCGCTCTTGCGGCTTGAACTGATCGCAGACGCGGGCTTGCGCCAGCAGGCAGCCACGATCCTCGCAAGGCGCCAGATCTTCAGTGATCGCCTGCTTGCGCTTGTGGCGCTTCATGAAAAAAACGGTGAGCTGTCAGGCGCGCAGGCCGACGAATTCCTGCAGCATGCACTGGATGTGTTCCGGTGGCAGCGCACGGCAGCGGTGTCGCATGCAACCTATGAGACCCTGCACCGCGCCCATCGACTCATCGCCGACGTCGTGTGCTTCAAAGGCCCGCACATCAATCACCTGACGCCTCGCACTTGCGACATCGATGCGGTGCAGGCTTGCATGCGCGCGCGGGGCATCGACGTCAAGGAGTCGATCGAAGGGCCGCCACGCCGGCGCCACCCCATCCTGCTGCGCCAGACCAGCTTCAAGGCCCTGGAGGAGGCGGTCGCGTTCAGCGACGGCATCACCGGCTCTCACACCGCGCGCTTTGGCGAGGTCGAGCAGCGCGGCATGGCGCTGACGCCCAAAGGGCGCGCCTTTTACGACAGGCTGCTTGCGCAAGGTGACGCGCCAAACCGGTCGGACGATGTCTTCGCCGGTTTTCCCGACGATCTTCAAACGCTGCGCGACGACGGTCTGGCCTATTTCCGCTACTGGGCCGAGGGTACGACCCTTCGTTGCGAGCCGCTGGTGTACGAGGACTTCCTTCCGGTCAGCGCTGCTGGCATCTTCCAGTCCAACCTGGGCAGCGCGGATCCGCCGAGCTTCATGACCGGCTCGGCCAGGGATGCATTCGAGCTGGCACTGGGTTGTCCGGTCCTGGACGAGATGGCCCTTTACAAGGACGAGTCCGAAACGTCGCTGCGGCAGGCGCAAGCCTTGCTCGCAACGACTTGCGCAGCGCTACAGGAGCAGGCATGACACCCAGCACGGGCATCGCACCGGTCGCCTTCTCCCGAAGCTTTGCCGACCCCGAAGGCTCCCCGATCCGGGAACTGTTTCGCCATCTGGCGCAACCCGCAATGATCTCGTTCGCGGGAGGCTATCCATCGCCCGCCCTGCTGGACGCAGAAGGCCTTGAGCAGGCCTGTGCGCAATGCTGGGGGGACGCAGCCGCGTCGCTGCAGTACGGACCCACCGAAGGCAACGCCGACCTGCGCGAATCGCTTGCCGGTCTGTCGCGCGGGCGCGGCGTGGCGTGCGACGCGCGCGACGTACTGGTCACAACCGGCTCGCAACAGGCGTTCGACATCCTGGTGCGC
Source organism: Caenimonas sp. SL110 (assembly GCF_001044395.1). Taxonomy (GTDB): domain Bacteria; phylum Pseudomonadota; class Gammaproteobacteria; order Burkholderiales; family Burkholderiaceae_C; genus Ramlibacter. The sequence continues at coordinate 33,808 of NZ_JANU01000023.1, read as the reverse complement.
ATCTTCATCGAGCCAGGCGACGCGGTGGTCGTCGAAGCACCCGCCTACCCCGCCGCACTGCAAGCCCTGCGACTGGCCGGCGCGAGCATCCTGCAAGTACCTGTCGATGAGCACGGAATGCAGGTGGACATGCTGCGCGAGATGCTGGCCGTTCGCGGCACCCAAGGCCGTCCAAAGCTGCTCTACACAGTGCCGAACTATTCCAACCCGTCGGGCACCCTGCTGTCTGCCGAGCGGCGCACGGCTTTGGTCGCCCTGGCGATCGAGCATGGCTTCCTGATCATCGAGGACGACCCCTATGGGCAGTTGTACTTCGATGAGCCGCCAGGCGACAGCCTGCATGCCGTGGGCCGCACTTGCGCCGGTGCATCGAACCCGGTGATTTACCTGTCAAGCCTGTCCAAGACAGTTGCGCCCTCCCTGCGAATCGGCTGGATGGTGGCGCCGGACCGGGTGCTGCGCCGCAGTGTAGTTGCCAAGCAGACGATGGACCTGTGTACATCGCCGCTGGCCCAGCGCATCGCGGCAACCTACCTTGCCCTTGATCGCTACGAGGCGGCGGTGCTGCGCAGCCGCGCAACCTACGGCGCACGCATGCAGGCAATGACATTGCACATCGACAACCACCTGCACGGCCAGCTGACGTACCTGCGGCCCCTGGGCGGCATGTTCATCTGGGCCCGTACGGTCGCGCCGGTCGATCCCGACCGGCTCTTCCACGCATGCGTCAAAGCGGGTGTGCTTTTCGTCCCCGGCAAGGCGTTCTTCGCAGCGCAGCCCGACCGCCATGCAATGCGCCTGTCGTATGCAGCGCCCGACATCCACGACATCGGCGAAGGCGTCAATCGCCTGGCCGGTGTGTTTCGCCAACTTCAGGAGCAACCCACATGACCACGCTCGCCGACACCGTATCCACACTACTTTCCACGCTGGGCGTTCCCGCCCAGGGCCTGCACGACGGCCCGCTGACGGTGCGTTGCCCCATCGACGGCCAGACGATTGCACGCCTGCACTGCCTGCCCGCTACCGAAGTGGACACCGTGGTGCAACGCGCGCAGCAGGCATTCGCGACCTGGCGAACAGTACCCGCGCCGCGCCGCGGCGAACTGGTGCGGCTCCTGGGCGACGAGTTGCGGTCGGCCAAGGAACCACTGGGCAAACTGGTGTCCGTCGAAACCGGCAAGATCCTTTCCGAGGGTCTGGGTGAAGTCCAGGAAATGATCGATATCTGCGACTTCGCTGTCGGCTTGTCCCGGCAGCTCTACGGTCTGACCATCGCCTCCGAGCGCCCCGGCCACCGCATGATGGAAACCTGGCATCCGCTGGGTGTGGTCGGCGTGATCAGTGCGTTCAACTTTCCGGTGGCGGTGTGGGCCTGGAATGCCGCCCTGGCCCTCGTGTGCGGCGATCCCGTCATCTGGAAGCCCTCGGAAAAGACGCCCCTGTCCGCACTGGCAACCCAGGCGCTGTTCGAGCGCGCCATCCAGCGCTTCGGCGACGCACCGGCCCACCTGTCGCAGGTCATGCTCGGGGAGCGCGATGTCGGTGAGGCGTTAGTGGACCATCCGCTGGTGGCGCTGGTGTCGGCCACGGGCAGCACCCGGATGGGCCGCGCCGTAGGGCCGCGCGTCATGCAGCGCTTCGGGCGGGTGCTGCTGGAACTGGGCGGCAACAACGCGGTCATCGTCGCGCCCAGCGCTGACCTCGACCTGGCCGTGCGCGGCATCGCTTTCGCGGCGGCAGGAACTGCGGGCCAGCGCTGCACGACCACCCGCCGCCTGATTGTCCACCGCAGCATCGCGCCAGCGCTGCTGGATCGCCTGAAGGCGGTGTACGCGAAGCTTCCTGTGGGCAATCCGCTCGAAGGCAATCTTGTCGGCCCGCTGATCGATCGCGCCTCGTTCGATGCGATGCAGGCCGCGCTGGCGGCCGCGCGCGCCGAAGGTGGCCGCGTCACCGGAGGCGAACGCGCGCTGTCTGCGCAATTTCCCGATGCGTACTACGTGCCGCCCGCCATCGTGGAGATGCCTTCGCAGACCCAGACGGTGCGCAACGAAACATTCGCGCCCGTCCTCTATGTGATGGTGTACGACACGATCGAAGAAGCGATCGCGCTGCAAAACGACGTGCCGCAGGGCCTGTCGTCCGCCATCTTCAGCAACGACCTGCGCGAAGCCGAACTCTTTGTCTCGGCTGCGGGCTCGGACTGCGGCATCGCCAATGTGAACATCGGCACTTCGGGCGCAGAGATCGGCGGTGCATTCGGCGGCGAAAAGGAAACCGGCGGCGGGCGCGAATCGGGATCGGACGCATGGCGCGCCTACATGCGCCGGGCCACCAACACGGTCAACTACTCGCGGGACCTGCCACTCGCGCAGGGCGTGCGGTTCGACGTGTAGCGCCCCGGCTCAACCCACCGGATGCTTCAGGCGATAAAGCGCCACCAGCATCCGGTCACGCATCGTTTCCAGTTCTTCGACAGAGCGCGCGCCCTGGCAGTGGGCGACACCTTCGATCAGGCTCGCGCGCTGTTCGGCACTCAACTGGATTCGTGCAACGCGGTCGGTGCTCGTTGCTTCCTCGGCTCCGAATTTGGCGAAGGTCCCGGCCATCCCTTGCGCACCGCCGGCCATATGGAAGTTGATGAACGGTCCGACGAAAGGCCAGCGCATCCCCGGTCCCCAGTTGACCGCCGTCTCGATGTCTTCAACCGTGGTGACGCCTTCCAGCACCAGCCGCGCTGCCTCGTTGAAGAGCGCGTTCTGCAGCCGGTTGGCCACGTGTCCGTAGACCTCGCGATGCAGCCGCACAGGCTTTCTCCCGATCGCGGTGTAGAACTCGTGGGCGATCGCAATCGAGCCAGGGTCCGTTGCTCTTCCACCCACCAGCTCCACCAGCGGGATCAGGTGCGGCGGGTTGAACGGATGGGCCGTGAAACAGCGACCCGGATACTGGCAGCGCACCTGCATGTCCGACATCGCCAGCGCCGATGTGCTGGAGGCGATCAGCACATCGGGGGCGGTCGCTGCATCAATCTGTTCGAGCAGCGCGACCTTCATCGACAGCACCTCCGGTCCGTTTTCCTGGACCAGGCCGCAGCCGCTGACCGCATCCGGGATGCTCGAATGGAAGGTGAACCTGTCCGGGTCTGCACCCGGAACAACCAGGCCCATCGCCTCCAGCTGGGGCCATGCTTTCGCAACATAGGCACGGGCGCGATGCTCTGCAAGCGGATCCACATCAGTGGCTGCCACCGCCAGGCCCCTTGCCAGGAAACAGGCGGCCCAGCTCATGCCGATCTGCCCCAGGCCGACGACTGCAACAGGGCGGCCCAGCAGGCCCTGCAACGATGTGCGGGATGCTGCTGCGCAAGTGGATGGTGACGCTGTAGTCACCGCGCTGGACCGCAGGACCGCATGGTCAACGCCCTGCTGCTATCGGGCTGCGGCGCTTGAGCATGTGCACCACAGCCACGATCGTGAGTACAAAGACAAGCATCAACGTCGAGACTGCCGCGAGCGCCGGACTGGCTGCAAGGATCATCTCGGACCAGAGTTGCTTGGGCAGCGTCGCACTGAGCCCGCCGGTCACGAACAGCGCAATCGTGAGCTCTTCGAACGAGGTGATGAATGCAATCAGGAATGCAGCGAGAAGGCCCGTCCTGATCAAGGGCAAGGTCACGTGCCAGAGCCGCTGCCAGGAACGTGCACCCAGCGTGCAGGCAGCCTGGTCCAGGCGCTGGTCATAGCCGCTCAGTATCGCCATCAGGGTCACGAAGGTGTACGGAACGCAGACCAGCGTGTGCCCGGTCACCAGGCCGAGATCGGTGCCGACCAGGCCCAGCGGCGCGAAGACCAGGAACAGGGCCACGGCCAGCAGGATGTGCGGGATGATCATCGGTGCCACCATGGCGGCCATGATCAGCTTCTGGCCCACGATCTTGCGGCGCGTCAATGCGATGGCCGCCGGAAGGGTCAGCGCCACAGAGAACGCGGCCGCCAGCACCGCGACATAGATCGAATGGACGCCAGCTCGCACCCAGGCACCTGAACCCAGCACCAGTTCATACCACCGCAGCGAGAAGCCCTTGGGCGGCCACTCGATGAAGGCACCGCTTCCAATGGACATGGGTACCAGGAACAAGGTAGGCGTGAGGAGAAACGCGAGCACGATGACGGCCGCTGCCAGCAGCACAGGCGAATGCCTGCCTTGCTGGCGGCGCAGCCGCGACCGCGCGGTGTCGGCCAGGGACGCTACTGCATCCGACATGCTGCCCAGCAACCCGAGCAGGTTGCGCCCGAGCACGCGCGCAAAGCCGGAGTGGTTCACCGATCGGCCTGCGGCGGCGCGTCCCAGCAGCGCATCCATGCCGAACACCTTCGCGAAGACGGCCAGGACCAGCAGCGTCGCCAGAAGAATGAGCACGCCAATGGCACCGGCGAAGCCCCAGTTGAGCAACTGCTCGACCTGCACGATCATCACCTGGGCCACCATCACATCGCGGCCCGAACCCAGAAGCGCCGGAACCACGAAGGTCCCCAGGCATCCCATGAACACCAGCAGGAAGGCCGACACGAGCCCGGGCATGGACAGTGGAAAGAAGATGCGCCAGAACGCCTGGCCGCCGCCCGCGCCCAGGGTGGACGCAGCACGGATCAGGCGCTGGTCGATGGTCTGCATGGTGGCAACCATCACGAGCACTGCAAGTGGCGTCCAGGCGTTGACCATGCCCATCATCACACCACCGTAGTGATACAGGAACTCCAGGGGTCGCTCGGTGATCCCCAGCCAGGCAAGGCCGCTGTTGATCGGCCCGTTGCGACCCAGCACAACCAGCCATGCAAACGTGCGCACCAGAACCCCGGCCCAGTACGCGGCCAACACGCCCATCACAAGCGACAGCGCCAGCGACTTGCCGGCGCGCGCGATGACAAAGGCGAGTGGGTAGCCAATAGCCACGGACAACGCCGCAGTCGAAAGAGACATCTTCAATGTCAGCAAGAGGCTGCTGACATACGCGCTTGTTTCGAACAGGCGAATGAAGTGCTCCAGCGTCCATTGCCCGCTCGGCGAGACGACGCTTCTGGACAGCAGCAGCGCCAATGGCACGAAATAGGTGACGGCCAGGAACACGAGTACCGGCAGTGCAGGCACGCCGTGCATCAGTCGCGTGCGCCATGCACGCAGGGAGCTGGGGACAGCCGCAGTCACGATGCAGGCCCGCCCAGAATGACAGCGGCATCGCGGTCGAACCCCAGGCGCACTGTGTCGCCGGCGCGCACGGCGATCCCGCCGAACGAACTGGGCAGCGCAGCGATCACGGGGGTACCGTCAGCCAGGTGCGCATGCACCCGTGTCAGGGCGCCGGTCAGCACGACCACATCGACGCTGGCCTCGATCTGGTTGTCTGCACCCTGGCCCGGGGACAGCAGCCGCAGGCTTTCGGGACGCACGATCAGCCATGCGTCGGTCCCGGCATCGGGCACTGCAGTGCGACTGCTGACTTCAACGCCATCGAGCAATACACGGCCAGCCGAAGCGCGCATCAAACGGATCTTGTTCGACTCGCCGATGAATCCCGCTGCGAACAACGAAGCGGGCGAGTAATAGAGTTCGTGCGGTGTGCCGATCTGCTCGATGCGACCCTCGTTGATCAGGCAGATGCGGTCGCTCATGACGAGCGCCTCCTCCTGGTCGTGAGTGACATACACAACGCTCGCGCGCCGGGCCTGGGCCAGCCGGCGTATCTCGATCTGCATGTGGTCGCGCAAGCGCTTGTCCAGCGCGCCCAGCGGTTCGTCCATCAGGATGATCGCCGGCTCATAGACAAAGCACCGCGCGAGCGCAACCCGCTGCTGCTGACCGCCCGAGAGCTCTGCGGGCAACCTGTCGACCAAGCCCGAGAGGCGAACCACCTCCAGCACTTCGTCGACCTGCTTTTTGATGTCGGCTTCGCTGCGTCTGCGCATGCGAAGCGGGAAGGCGACGTTTTCGTAGATCGACAGGTGCGGAAACAGCGCGTAGCTCTGGAAGACGACGCCAATGCCCCGTTTTTCGCTGGGCACGTGCGTCGCGTTGCGGCCGTCGATCCAGATCTCGCCCTCATCGGGTTCCACCAGTCCGGCGATCAGCGACAGCAGTGTGGTCTTGCCCGAGCCCGACGGGCCCAGCAGGGTGAGGAACTCGCCGTCGCGCATCGCCAGATCTGCCGCAGCCAGCGACACGGTGTTGCCGTACCGCTTGGTGAGACCGCGCACTTCAAGCTTGAGGCGCGATCCCCCGCAGGCACCTTGTGGTGGATTCGGGTGCACTGCTATCACTTGAGCATCCACGCGCCAAACCGCTCGATAGCCTTGTCCTTCGTGGTTGCCCAGAAGGTGTTGTCGATCTGCAGGCCGGCCTTGCGGTAATCAGGGTAGGTGCTCAGCTGCGCGGCGCGCTTGGGGTCGATGAACTCGAAGGCTTTTGGATTTGCGGGACCGTATGTCATGTATTTAGCAAGTATTGCCTGCTGGCGAGGTGCCATGGTGAACGCCACGAATTCGCGTGCCGCCTCGACTTTGGGCGTTCCCTTGAGAATCGTCCAGCCTTCAACGTCGTGGATGTTCTGGTTCCACTGGATTGCCACCGGCGCGCCGGCATCGATCGCGCGCTGCGCCGTGCCGTTCCACATCTGCGCCATGTCCACTTCGCCGGACTGCATCAGCTGCGCGGACTGCGCGCCCGAGGTCCACCAGACATTCACATCCGGCCTGATCTTCTGGAGGCTGCGATAGGCGCGGTCGAAGTCGCACGGATAGACCGCGTTCTGTGGCACACCGTCGGCCATCAGCGCAATCTCGGTCGTGTCGAACGGGTGGTTGCGAAGCGCCCTGCGCCCCGGGAAGTCCTTTGTGTTCCACAGGTCGCGCCAACCCTGCGGCGCGGTCTTGAACTTGTCCGTGCGATAGGCAAGCACGGTCGCATAAATGTCCACGCCCGCGAAATACGGCGTCCGATAGCCGGCAGGCAGATCGTCAATGGCAGAGCCCTGGATATTGAGCATCTCCAGCAGGTTTCCCGCGACCAGCGACTGCTCGGCGGACCGGCTTAGCAGGGCTACGTCCCAGATATACGATTTGGCCTCGACCATGGCCTTGATCTGCGCCGTTGGCTCGTGGGCCGCCGCAGCGGGGATCACCTTGATCCCGGTCTTCTGCTCGAACGGCAGATAGAAGGCATTTCGGTAGGCCTCCACATAAGTGGACCCAGGGTCACGCACGGTGATGCTGGTGGGTCGCCCCTGCGCCCGGGCACTCAGCACGGGAGAAGCGACGGCGGCGGCCGAAACGGCGGACAGAAAGCGACGACGACTGAGATCTTTCATGAGTATTTCCCGGCTGTGTGAAGTTGAAATGCCCTGTGGGGCGGCGAAGAAACAAAAAAACCAGTGCTGTCAGGTAGCCAGCAGATCGCGGTGCACTGTGCCCCAATCGAGGAAGAACTCCGCGATGAGGAATTCGGCACCGATCACGCGCTGGATATCCAGTTCGAACAACGGATCCATCAACGGGCTGCCGCCCAGATTGACAGTCGCCGTGCCCCGGACCATCGAATGCACCTTGGGTGCGCGAAGTTCATTGCGAATGATCTGGTCCACGTCATAGCCGGTCCCATCGGCGCGCGGAATGCGCTTGCGCTGGATGCGGGGATTGAGTTGCGGCTTGTCGAACGAATTGTCACCCGGCGTGAATCGCGCGTCGATCAGCGTGCGGCCCAGGCGGCTCACGGTGGCGGTGATGGCGCCGCTGCCTTCTTCACTGAAGGTCACATCAGCCATCTTCTTGGGATAACCCCACACCTCGCGGCCACTGGCAAGCGAATCATCGGTGGTGACGAATTCATAGAGCACGTGTCCGCCCACCAGGTCGCCATAGCGAACCGGCACGACGATCCCGCCTTCGAGGTAGCTGCGAGGACCCATCTCCGGCCGGGACACATCGTGAACCTCCGGGCTGTTCATCACGAACACTTCAAAGATGTTGCTCATGGCCTCGAAGTCGGCAGGCAAGGCTTTCTGGATTCCTTCGAGCGAGCCTTCGCACAGGATGCCGAGCTTGCGATACCCCTTGTAAAAACGGGGTGCGGGTTTGAACAGCGGCGAGCGCTCCGGAAGGGCAAAAGGGGCGGAATCAAAAAAGGCCATGAGGGGTCCTGAAAGTGATGGAAAAAACCGGCCGGCAGGCGGCGCTCTGCGTACCGGGGCAAAGGGGCTGCTGCAGGTTCGGGTCAGTCAGCAGGAATGAACTTTGATCCATTAATTTTTCTTGTACGTGAAAATTTGATGAATTTTATTCACGCATTTGAATGAATGTCAACATGTCTTCGCCTTGGAAACGAAAGCGCGTCAAAATCGGGCCAACATGAAAAAAAGAGCCGAGCCCGCCCGCCCCAAAAAGTCAACACCCGCCACGCGGGTCAACGAAGAACCAGCAAAACCAGGGCCACGGGAAAGCTCGCACGCCGTCGATCGCGTGGGCGAAGAGATTCGCCAGCTCCGGCGCTCACGAGGGCTCTCCATCGCCGAACTGGCGCATCGCATCAACCGGTCGGTCGGATTCCTGAGCCAGATCGAGAGGGGCCAATCGAAGCCATCGCTGAAGGACCTCTACGCGATCAGCGTGAGCCTGGGCGTGCAGATCGGCTGGTTCATGCTGGACCAGGTGCCGCCTCCCGAAAACGAACGCGGCATCGTGGTCCGCGCCAACGCACGCCGGCGCTACGAAGGAGAAGGCATCACGACCGAAGCTCTCTCACCCCGGCTTGGAGACGAACTGGAGATGCTGATCTCCACATTCCAGCCGGGTACGGCCCTGAAGAACCGCGTGGCCAACCACAAGGGAAGAGAGACCGGCTTCATCATGGAAGGCCAGCTCGAAATGTGGATCGGCAAGGACCACTTCCTGCTGGACAAGGGCGACAGCTATACCTTTCTCAGCAGCGTCCCCCACTCGTCGCGCAACCCGGGCGATATACCCACCGTCGTACTGTGGGTCGTGATGGCAGCCTAGTCAGCCGCGCCTTCGCAAAAACGCAACTCTGGATTGCCTGCAAGGTGGTCGCATCTTTTGATCTGCGTCAATAAACTGGCCGCGCACTATCAACAGGTTCCAGAAATGCCAAACATCGAAGTTCAACCCATGGGTTATGCGCTGGGTGCCAAAGTCACCGGCGTTGACCTTTCCAAACCGCTGGCCGCCGACACCATCGAACAGATCAAGGCCGCGTGGACAAAACACCTGGTGCTCGTGTTCCCGGACCAGCAGCTGGACCCCGAAACGCTGATCGCCTTCACCCGCCACTTCGGCGAACTCGACAACTACGAAACGCAGCCCTTCAACCGGCATCCCGAACACGACGAGGTCATGCTGCTGTCGAACAAGCCGGTCAACGGCAAGATGCCTGCAGGCGCCTACAACGGACAGAACTGGCACACCGACCTGTCCTACACACCTCGCCCCGCAAAGGCGACCATGGTGTATTGCATCCAGAAGCCCTCGGTGGGCGGCGACACGATGTTCGCCAACATGTATGCGGCGTACGAGTCCCTGTCGCCCAAGATGCAGGCGTTTCTCGATGACCTGGAAGGCGTCAACGATGTCAGCCTGATCTCGGCGCGGCGCGACCCCGCCATCCTCGAAGCATTCAAGCGGCTGAACCCGCCGGTCGTTCACCCGGCGGTGCGCATCCATCCGGAATCGGGCAAGCCCGCGCTGTACGTCAACGACCGGGTCCGCACCTTCGTGGGCATGAGCGACGCCGAGAGCAAGCCCATCATCAGGTTCCTGTGCGAGCACTCGCAGCAGCCGCGCTTTGTGTACCGCCATCGCTGGTCGGTTCGCGACCTCGTGCTGTGGGACAACCGCTGCCTCACGCACCTGGCCGTGGGCGACTACGACCCGTCCGAGATCCGCCACATGATCCGCACATCGACCATGGGCGACTACTACGGGCGCTTCGAGAACCCGGAGGCGGTCGAGGCCGCGAGAAAGGCCGCAGCGACGACAGACAAGCAAGCGGCCGCAGCTGCCTCGTTGCTGCACGACTGAACACTTCCCCCACAAAAACGACTGCCTGAAAAATTCATGAGAGACACCATGTTCCAACCCTCCCGCCGACAACTCATCATCGGGGCCGCCGCAGCTTCGACCCTTGGCACCCTTGGTGCCCTTGGTGCGCCCCCGGCGTTCGCGCAGGACCAGCCGATCCGCATCGCGGTGGGCTTTCCGCCCGGCGGCACCACGGACGTGATTGCGCGGCTGGTGGCCATCAACCTCGGCCAGAAGCTGGGCCGTTCGGTGATCGTGGAAAACCGCGCCGGTGCCAGCGGCAACATCGCTGCCCAAACCGCCGCCAAGACCAACCCCGACGGCACCAACCTGCTGTTCGTTCCCAGCAGCCACGCGACCAATGCCAGCCTCTACAAGAAGCTGCCGTTCGACACCGAGAAGGACTTCACCGCGATCGGCATGGTTGCAACGACGCCCTATGTGCTGGTGGTCCATCCGCAGATTCCGGCGAAGACCGTTTCCGAATTCATCGCCTTGCTCAAATCGAAACCGGGCACCTTCAACTACGCGACCGCAAGCCAGGGAACGGGCCAGCACCTGGCAGCCGAACTCTTCAAGAAGATGGCTGGGGTGGAGATGACGCAGGTTCCGTACAAGGGCAGCGCCGCGGCATTCCCCGACCTCATGGCCGGCCGCACGCCCATCATGTTCGACAACGTGGCGCTGATGGTTCCGCACGTCCGCTCGGGCTCGCTGCGTCCGCTGGCGATCACGAGCACGAAGCGCTCGCCGCTGCTGCCCGACGTGCCCACCGTGGCCGAGAGCCTGCCCGGCTATGAGATCCAGGGCTGGTTCGCCTTGCTCGCACCCGCAAAGACACCGCCGGCACTCGTGCGCGACTTCAACGCTGCACTCAATGCCGTGGTGAACGACGCCGCGTTCGTTGCACGCCTGAACGACCTGGGCGCAGAGACGATGACCGGCACACCGGCCATGGCCAACGACTACATCCAGAAGGAAATCACGCGCTGGGGCGGCGTGATCCGCTCGGCCAACATCACGCTCGATTAACTCGACGCTACGGAGTCTTCGGGCATGCCCATGGTCTTGAAGGCTTCGATGATGTGCATTCGCGCATGCCGCGCAATATGGCGCGTTGCATCGCTCGCAGGGCGGTGCGATGCAATGCCCATCGCGATCGTGCGAACAATCGTCGGCTCGACGATGCGTGATGCCTGCAGCCCCGCGCCCAGCCGCTGGCTCGCGGCGTGGCCCGCCATGATGGTGTACGCGCCGCCGCTGGCCGCAAGCTCGGTCTGCACGGCCAGCGAATTGGTCTCCAGCACGATGCTGAGCGCAATACCCAGTCGCTGCGCCTGCCGCTCGACATCGGCGCGAAGCCCGTTCGGCGCAGAGGCCAGCACCAGCGGCAGCCCCGCCAGCTCGCTGAACCGGACGGCGGGGCCGGCGGTCAAGGCGTCGCCGCGCGCGCCGACCAGATACGTATCGACACTGCCCAGGCTGTCTTCATTGCGCAGCTCCGACTGCCCCGCCCTGAAAAGGATCGTGATGTCCACTTCATCGTTGGAGCGCCAGGTGTCCAGCTGCGCGCTGACCCCTTCCATGACGATCAGCCGCACGGCAGGATACAGCTGCTGCACCGTGCGAAACAGCGATGCGGAAACCGCTTGTGCCAGCGACGGGACCAGGCCGATGCGAACGTCGCCGCTGATCACGCCTTGCTGCGACTTGATCTCGGCCTGCAGGTTGCGAAATTCAGCCAGGGTGGCCTGCGCGCGCGGCAAGAGGCGCTCGCCAAGATCGGTCAGGATCATGCCGCGCCCGGTGCGATGGAACAGCTTTCCATCGCAACTGCGCTCCAGCGCCGCGATCTGGCGGCTGACGATGGAAGGCAAGGTGCCCAGCGCGACCGCAGCCTTGCTCAGGTTGCCGAGCTGGCTGACGCACACAAAAAATTCAAGCTTCTGAAGGTCCACGGCAATTGATTCGAGAGGGCGTTTTTGATTATGCAGGCGCGCACTCAGACATCCAGACAACCCATCCCATGACACTCACCCACACTTCCCAATCCCCTTCCCCTACCGCCGGTCGCGTACTGGTCGATTCATTGCGACTGCACGGCGTGGACCGCGTGTTCTGCGTGCCCGGCGAGAGCTACCTGGAAGTGCTGGATGCGCTTCACGATGTGTCGCACGAGATCGAACTGGTCGTGGCCAAGCACGAAGGCGGCGCGGCCAACATGGCCGAAGCCGACGGCAAGCTCACCGGCCGGCCCGGCATCTGCATGGTGACGCGCGGACCGGGCGCGACGCAGGCCAGCGTTGGCGTGCACACCGCGCAGCAGGACTCCACGCCCATGATCCTGTTCATCGGCCAGATCGCCAGCGACCAGACAGGGCGCGACGTGTTCCAGGAAGTCGACTACGTCTCGATGTTCGGCAAGCTCGCGAAATGGGTGGTTGAAGTCTCGGACGCTTCTCGCATGGCAGAGATCGTTGCGCGGGCGTTCCACGTCGCAGTTTCTGGCAGGCCCGGTCCGGTCGTGGTCGCGTTGCCGGAAGATGTGCTGGTTGCGCAGGCCACGATTGCCGCGCACCGGTCGACGGTGCTTGAAGCCGCGCAAGCTTCTGCCTCATCGATGCACAAGGTCCATGCGCGGCTGGCTGCAGCGCGCAAGCCGCTGTTGATGGTCGGCGGCAGTGGCTGGACCGACGACGCGATCAGGGACATCAAGGACTTTGCGGCGCGGTGGAACATGCCGGTGGCCTGCACCTTCCGCCGGCAAGACATCGTGGACAACCGCCTGCCGCAGTACGCGGGTCACCTGAGCCTGGGCATGAACCCCGCGCTGCGCGAGCGGCTGCTCGCGGCCGATCTCGTGCTGGCCGTCGGCACACGCATCACCGATGTGGCAAGCGACAACTACACGCTCGTTGCTGCGCCGAACCCACAGCAGACCCTCATTCACTTCCACCCCGAGGCACAAGAGGTCGGGCGCGTGTTCCGGCCCGAGATCGGCTTCGAGGTGAGCGTCGCTGCCGCAGCTTCATCACTGGCCGCACTGCCTGCACCTGCAGCGCCCGCATGGGATGGCTGGACCGCATCCGCGCGTGACGCCTACCTGACCTTCAGCGCCGTGCCCCCGCGCGACGCAAAGGCAACCGGCGTTGACCTGGCTGTCGCCATGCGGCAGATGCGAGAGGCGCTGCCGATCGATGCCATCGTGACCAATGGTGCTGGCAACTACGCCGTGTGGCTGCACCGCTTCTTCGAGTACCGCGCACCGCGAACCGAGCTTGCGCCCACCTGCGGCGCGATGGGCTACGGGTTGCCCGCCGCCATCGCTGCGTCACTGCGCCATCCCGGACGCAAGGTTGTCTGCGTGGCGGGCGACGGCTGCTTTCTGATGTATCCGCAGGAGCTTGCGACGGCCGCTCAATACGGCGCGCAACTCATCGTCATCGTTGTCAACAACGGCATGTACGGCACCATCCGCATGCACCAGGAAAAGCACTACCCCAACCGCATCAGCGGCACGAAGATCGTCGGGCCGGATTACGTTGCGTTGGCGCAGTCGTTCGGCGCGCAGGCCGAGCGCGTCACGCGCACGGAAGACTTCGCAGGGGCGTTCAGTCGGGCGCAGGCACATGCGGGGCTGGCGCTGCTGGAACTGGTGACCGATCCGCTGCAGATTTTGCCGACGGTGCGGATTAACTAGTCGCTAAGGGTCCAATGCGTCCTGGTGCGCGTTCCAACTCTCTGCTCAGGCAGTCGCCCATATCCTGAACTCGGTGGCATTTGCGACCGGCCGCACCTGTTGCTTCTCGCGAAGCAATGACACCAGACCGTAGCGCTCCATGGTCTTGAGCGTGCGCGACAAGTTGCCGGGCTGCCGTCCCGTCGCCTGCGCCAACTCGGCCATCGAGTGAGGGTCGGTTTCCTGGATCACCTTGAGCAATGCCCGGTTTGAATCGCTCAGGACCTCCGCCACGGAACGCATGGAGTTGAACCATATCTTGGGCTCGCCCGGCTTGGGCTTGTACTCACCCTTGGCGATGGCAATCGCACGAGCCCGTATCTTCTCCTGCGACATGACGCCAATGACAATCGTCTTCATCTCAATCTCCTGCAATCGCGATAGCGATGACCTTGTCCACCTCTGCAAAAAAATCTTCCAGCAATCCTTGCGCTGACCCGAAGATATAAGGCACGCCCTTGTCGCTCGCACTCCGGTGCTTGTGGTCATAAGGCAAGCGTTGTCCCGCAAACTTGAACTTGCCCGGCGGTCTGACTGCATGTGCATTGTCGTAACCCATCACACGGATCCCGTAGCGGTTATGCAGAGTCAGGCTATAGCGGATTCCATGCTCAAAAACGCTACCGTCCAGGTCCAGGAGAGTCGCTATCGCCTCGTCAGATTGCTTCAAACCCACAGCCTTATCATCTGTTGATAAGAATCATATCACTGCGGCTCCAGCCCCACCTTCTTCACCAGCGCCGCGTACTTGGCCAGCTCGCTGCGAAACGCGGCCTGGGCCTGCTCGGGCGTGCTGATGTTGATGGTGTTGCCCTGTTTGGCCATTGCCTCTTTCACGGCCGGGTCGGCAAACGCGCTGACCACGGCGTCGTGGGCCTTCTTCACGTTCGCTGCGCTCAAACCCTTGGGCCCGATCAGCGCGAACCACGCCTCGACCACGAAGTTGGGCAGGCCCTGTTCCACGAACGTTGCAATCTCGGGCGCGGCGGGCGTGCGCTGCGCGGTGAGCAGGCCGATGGGCCGCAATGCGCCGCTCTTGATGTGGGCCTGCACGCTCGGCAGCGCGGCCGTGCCGAATTCGACCTGGCCGCCGATCAGGTCGGTCACCATTGGTCCCACGCCCTTGTAGGGGATGTGCTTGGCGGTTGCGCCTGCGGCTTCGAGGAACATCTCGGTAGCCAGGTGCAAGATCGTGCCGTTGCCGCCGGACGCGAAGTTGAACTGCCCCGGCCTGCTCTTGAGCAGCGCGATGAATTCGCGGCTGTTGGTGGCACTCACCTTGGCCGGATTGACCACCAGCACCATCGGCGTGGCGCCCACGACAGCGATCGGCGTGAAGTCGCCGGGCATGTCGAACGGCAACGACTTGAGCACGCTCGGAAAGATCACCACGTTGTTCGAGACGAACGACAGCGCACTTCCATCGGCCGGTGATCGGGCCAGCGCCTGCAGTCCGACAACACCGCCTGCGCCGGCCTGGTTGTCAACGACGACTGAAGCGTTCAGCGCTCTCGACAGCGCCGGTTGCGCAGCGCGCGTGATCGCGTCCACGCCCGAGCCGGTGGCGTTGGGCAGGATGAAGCGCACCGTGCCCGCCTGCGCGAGTGCACGCGGTGCAGCACCGGCGATGCCGAGCGCGCCCAGCATGAGCAGCGCATCACGACGAGTGAACCTGAAAGGCGCGTTGGAAGTCTTTGCGTTCATGAATGTCTCCTTTGATTTTTGATGTTCAGGCGATGACCGATTCGCCCAGCAACCGGTCGATTTCGCTCGCTGCGAAGCCCGCGCCCGCCAGCAACTCACGGCTGTGTTCACCCAACCGGGGCGGATCCATCCGCACGCCAAGCCGGTGGCCCTGCATCGTGATGGGGAACAGCGTGGTCTTGACCGTCTCGCCCGCCTTGGGTCCATCGGGCAGCCGCACGTCGGCAAGACCGCCGGTCGCCAGCAGGTGCTCGTCGTCGTAGAGATCTTCCGGCCGGCGAATCGGCGCGAATGGCAAGCCAGCTTTTTCCATCACCGATGCAAGCTCTGCCGCACTGCGATCGCGGATGCGCTCGGCGATCGCCTTGAGCAGGCGCGGACGCTGCCCCACGCGCAGGTTGTTGGTCGCAAGCTCCGGCTCGGCCTTGAGGTCGGCAAAGCCCAGCGCGTCGCAAAACGTCAGCCACTGCGCATCGCTCACCGCGGCCAGGAAGATCTGCTCGCCATCCTTGACCGTGAACACGTCGTACACCGCCCAGGGGTTGTCTCGCGCGGGCATGGGTGCGGGATGCTTGCCAGTCATCGCGAACTGCAGCATGTGCTGGCCCATGAGGAACACGTTGTTCTCGTACAGGGCCGACTGGATTTCCATGCCCTTGCCGGTGATGCCGCGCTGTATCAGCGCGCCCAGCACGGCGATGGCACCGAACAGGCCGCCCATGATGTCGTTGACGCTGGTGCCCGCGCGCAGCGGGTCGCCGGGGCGCCCGGTCATGTAGGCCAGGCCGCCCATCATCTGCACCACTTCATCCAGGGCCGTGCGATGGTCGTAGGGGCCGGGCAAAAAGCCCTTGTGGCTTGCGTAGATGATGCGCGGATTCACCTCGCGCAGCGCTGCGTAGTCGAGCCCGTACTTGCCCATGGTGCCGGGCTTGAAGTTCTCGGCCACCACGTCCGCCGTGGCACACAGCTTGCGCGCAACCTCTGCCCCCTGCGGGCTGTGCAGGTCGATGCCGATGCTCTTCTTGTTGCGGTTGAACATCGGAAAAAATCCCGCACCCGCACCCACCAGGGTGCGCGTGCGGTCGCCGTCAATCGGTTCGATCTTGATGACCTCGGCGCCCATGTCTGCCAGCACCATGCCGCAGGTCGGGCCCATCACCATGTGGGTGAATTCGATGACGCGCAGACCCTTCAGGGGCTGCGGCACATCCGTGGTCTGCGTTGCGTTGACGGCTTCGTTCATGCAGTCACCTGCGCGCGTTGCAGCATCGTTTTTGGCAAGCCCGCGCGCCAGATACTGCCGTGCAGCGTCTCGCCTTCGAGCCAGTGCGCGACCTTCTTGCGCAGTTCAAGCAGCGCGTCGAAATCCTGTCCTGTCGCAATGCCCATGCTGGCCATCATGTAGGCCACGTCTTCTGTTGCGACATTGCCGCTCGCGCCCGGTGCGTGAGGGCAGCCGCCGATGCCGCCCAGGCATGCATCGAAGCGGGTGATGCCCAGCTGCAGCGCCGCATAGACATTCGCCAGCCCCATCCCTCGCGTGTCGTGGAAGTGGCCGCAGTTGAGCTTGTCGCCTGCAACGGGCAGCACCCGCTCGAACAGCGAACGCACCATGCCCGGATCGGCATAGCCCACGGTGTCGGCCAGGCCCACGGCCTCTGCGCCTGCGTCCAGCACGGCCTTCACGAGCCGCACCACCTCATCAGGCTCGACCCGGCCCTGTATCGTGCAGCCGAACGCGGTGCTGATGCCGACTTCGATCTTCGTCTTCGAGCCGCGCGCATCACGTGCATCGCGGATGCGCGCGATGTCTTGCACCACTTCGTCAGGCGTCTTGCGCAGGTTGGCCAGGCTGTGGGCATGGCTGGCAGATAGCGGCAGCAGCATTAGCTCGGCTTCGCATTCCATCGCGCGCTCGGCACCCTTGAGGTTGGGCACCAGCACCGAGGCCTTCAGGCCGGGCAGCGTCCGGGCAAAGGCCAGCAGCTCGGCAGTGTCGGCCAGCTGCGGCATCAGGCGTGCAGGCACGAACGAGCCGACCTCGATCTCGCGCTGTCCCGCTTCATAAGCAAGACGAATCCATTCGAGCTTGTCGGCGGTGGGCACCACCCGGGCGATGCTTTGCAGCCCATCGCGCAGGCCCACCTCGCGGATCACAACATTGGCAGTAGTCATGAGGCGGAGTTTAGAATTTCCGAACGGAGCTAACGGATCAATTCAAGAACTGCAACGTTCCAATCGGGAATACCTTGCGCGACCTCGACCTCACCACCTTGCGCCTGTTCATCGCCGTCTGCGAAACCGGCAATATCGCCCGCGCGGGCGAGCGCGCCAGCATCGTCGGCTCGGCGATCAGCAAGCGGCTGTCGCAACTGGAGCACCAGGTCGGCACGCCGCTGCTGGTTCGCAAGCGACATGGCGTGATTCCCACAGCGGCTGGCGAAACGCTGCTGGAGCACGCGCGCGGCATGATGGACAGCGCCTCGCGCATCGAGCGCGACATGGAAAGCTATGTGGCCGGCGCGCGCGGACAGGTTCGCATCCTCGCCAGCGTGTCGGCCATGACCGAGTCGCTGGCCGACGACGTGGCCGCATTCCTGAAGATGCCCGCGCATCGCAGCATCCAGGTTGATATGGAAGAGCGCGTCAGCCCCGAGATCGTGCGCGGCGTGCGCGATGGCATGGCTTCATTGGGTGTGTGCTGGGACGCGGTCGAACTCGGCGCGCTGCAAAGCCGCCCCTATCGCACGGACCAGCTGTGCATCGTTGTGCCGGCAGGCCATGCACTGGCATCGCGCAAGACGCTGCGCTTCGAGCAGACGCTGGCCTTCGAGCATGTGAGCCTGCCGGTCAACAGCGCTGTGCAGGTGATGCTGCAACGCGCAGCGGGCCGGCTCGGTCGCAGTGTCATCCACCGCGTGGTGGTCTCCAACTTCGAGGCGGCACTGCGCGTGGTGCGTGCCGGGCTCGCCATCAGCGTGGTGCCGCGCGAAGTGGCTGAGCTGCAGGCGGCAGCGTATGGGCTTCATGTGATCCCGCTGGCTGAAGCGTGGGCGCAGCGGCGGTTCATCGTCTGCTTTCGCGATGAGCAGGCGCTGTCCCCGGCTGCGAAGCTGCTGGTGGATCACCTGGCCACGCATGCGCCACCTGAAACATGAAGACACAACGAAGGTCCCACGGAGATATCCGGTTCAGTCCGACATCTTGCCTGCGCCATGCCGCTGTCTGATGGCCTGTTCGCAATCGATCAGGAGAACATTCATGAAGACTTCACTCTCGACTCTGGCATGCGCATTGGCGCTGACCGGAACTGCCGCCTTCGCCCAGCAGCAACAGACTCCCAAATCAGAGCCATCAGGCCCCACGTTTACCGAAAAGGTGAAGGAGGCCGCGAAGAACATCGGCGAAAAGACGAAGGAAGCTGCGCACAAGATGAAAGAAAAGGCCCAGGAGACCGCCGACAAGGCGAAGTCCGACGATTCGGACAAGAACACCAGGACCAGTGGCGCATCGGGAACAGCATCGGGCAATGGCACCGCTGCGGCGCAGATGCAAAAGAAGGCCGATGCCGATCTGAGGTCGGCGCGGGCCAAGTGCGCTTCGATGGAAGACAGCTCGCAAAAGTCGATCTGCCAGAAGCAGGCCGCTGCCGCACACGCCAACGCCGAAGTGAAAGTCGAAAAGGCAAAGGCCGCCGACAAGTCCTGAGCAGGACTCGCAGCGGCCTTCGATTGCAGGCAATCAGCGCGCTGCTATGCCCATCTTGCCTTGCAGCACCGCCACCAGGTGGTGCTTGGCTTCGGCCAATTGCGCCTTGTCCGAATCGTGAACCCTGCGAAAGAACGCAGCGCATTCGGCTGAGCCAGCCGCCTCTGCATCCTTGATGTACTGGTCGTACGCGAGCAGGGCCTGCGCGTTGTTTTGCATGAGCGTGATCCAGTCGTACGCGAGGTCGCTCAGGGGATGCGGGTCGGAAGCTTTTTCTTGCATGGTGTGTCCTTCGTGATGATGTCAATCCAGCATTCAGGATACGGTGATCCGCTCGCAAATGGGGCTCATCAGCAGCACGAATCACGCAGAAATTCGCCCTGCTCCACTGGACGCCAACCCATCCTTGAGTTCCTGCGACAGGATGCGTTTCCACTCGGCGATGACCGACTCGGTGACGACCGACGCATGGGCCGCAATACTCAGCGCCAGATGCGGCGCGCCGCTTGCGCTCGGCACTGCGATGCCCATGCCGAAGCCATCGGCCACCACCGTTCCCTGGCTCACCGCAAAGCCCGTCTTGCGCGCGACGCGCACCGCGTGACGCAGGCTGTCGGGGTTCAGGCGCGGATAAGCCCGCAGGCCTGGCGTGACCAGCGCGATGACCTGCTCGCAGTGCTCCTTGTCCAGCGCGGCCAGCAGCGTGGTCGCACCGGCCCCCACACCCAGCAGGCGACGCTGGCCGACCTCCACCGGCACGAATCGCATGAGCGCCTGGCTATCGGCCTTGGCAAGGCACACGGCCTCTACGCCACTTCTTCGCATGAGGTAGGCCGTCGCCCCGGTGCGACGCGAGATCGCGGTGATGACAGGTCGCCAGTGCGCGACCTCCAGCACGCTGGCCGATGGCGCGAGGCTCAGCTCATGAACCAGTTCGCCCATGCTGTAGCGCTTGTCTGCGCCCGGCTCGCTGGCCAGGCGCTCTTGGACCAGGCACCTCAGGATGCGATGGGCAGTCGAGCGCGCGAGTGCGCAGTCGCGCGCAACCTCCGCGAGCGTGCAGCCCTGGGGTCCGGCCTTGCCCAATGCACGCAGCACGGCTGCAGCCCGGCGAATGGCCTGGGTGCCGCCGATGGCAGCGTCAGTCGAGGGTTCGTCGATGGGAGCATTCATAAAAGTGTCCATGATGTGGAACAAATAGTGCGGTGATTTCCCTTGGGCCTGTAGCGATCGGCTAGCCCTCGTGCTGCACCTTGTCCGAAAATCCGGCATCGGCAGTCGCAGGATTCGGGATCAACAGTATCCCACCATGTGGTTGCTCCATCATCCACTCACCCAGAGGACTGACACCATGCGCCCACCTTCTTCCCAACCGCTTTCGAGCCGCCGCCGCGGTCTGGTGCTGGCTGCCACAGGCGCTGCAATCACCGGCATGTCGCCGTGGACTGCCTCGGCGCAATCGGCTTACCCCGACAAGCCGGTGCGCATCGTGGTGCCGTTCGGCGCAGGTGGCTCCGACACGCTCGCACGCGCACTCGGCGAAAAACTCAGCGCCCAACTCAAGCAGCCGGTCCTGGTCGAAAACAAGCCGGGCGCCGCAGCCCTGATCGGCTCGGAATATGTTGCGAGCCAGCCCGCCGACGGCCACACCATCCTGTTCCTGGGCGGCGGCAGCCTGACGCCCGTGCTCATCAAGGACCTGAAGTTCAACCTGCTCAAGTCGATGCGCCCTGTGGTGTGCGTTGCGCGCGGCGGCATGACGCTCATGGTGCCCGGCACCCTGCCGGTCAACAACTTCCGCGAGTTCGTCGAATACGCGAAGAAGAACCCCGGCAAGGTCAACTTCAGCTACACCGCAGGCAGCATTCTCCTGGCCGCCGAAATGCTCAAGTCGCGCGCAGGTTTCGATGCAGTCGCCATTCCGTACAAGGGCTCCACGCAGGTCGCCACCGCGCTGGTTGCCGGTGAGATCCAGATGGGCATCGACGTGCCGCTCTTCTACGTCGGCATGATCAAGGAAGGCCGCATCAAGGCGCTGGCGCACGGTGCGGCCGAGCGCTCGCCATCGCTTCCCGACGTGCCCACGCTGGCCGAAGTGGGCGTACCCGACCTGGCATTCGCGTTCTCGTTCGGCTTCTGGGCACCCGCAGGCACGCCCGACCCCATCGTCAACCGGCTCAACGTCGCATTCAACGAAGTGCTGAAAGAACCCGACATCCGCGCCCGCCTCGTGCAGGCCGGCGTGGTGCCGGTGGGCGGCGCTCCCGAAGTCCACTCGCGCCAGGTCTCGGCCGAGCAGCAGATGTGGGCGCAGGCGGCCAGCAAGATCGGCTACAAGCCGGAGTGACGCAGGCATCCATGTTCTCGCTCAAGGGCAAGACCGTCGTGGTGACCGGCGGCGCGAAGGGCATCGGCCGCGGCATCTCGCTGGCGATGGCCCGTTGCGGCGCGCAGGTGGTGGTGAGCGGACGCGACGCGCAAGCGCTGGATGCGGTTGCCGCGCAGCTTCGCGCACTCGATGTTGAAGCACTCACGGTGCAAGGCGACATCACGCGCGCCGACGATCGGCAGCGGCTGATTCAGGCGACGCTCGAACGCTTCGGCGTCATCAACGGCTGGATCAACAACGCCGGCAGCGCTGCACCCTCCGATGTAGGCCCGCTGGACACCATCGACGAAGGTCAATGGGATCGTGTGGTGGACCTGAACCTCAAGGCCGCATTCTTTGCGGCACAGGCTGCAGCGCGATCGATGACCCAGGGCGGCTCCATCGTCAACATCAGCTCGCGCAGCGCGTCGTATCCCAACCCCGGCACCGGGCACTACGGCGCGGCCAAGGCCGCACTTGAAAACCTCACGCGAACCATGGCCGCCGAGTGGGGTCATCGCGGCATCCGCGTCAACGCGGTCGCGCCCGGTGTGGTGATGACCGATGAACTCGCCAAGGTCTTCAACACCGAGTCGCGCATCCGCAGGCAAGTCGAAACCGTGCCCTTGCAACGCCTGGGCACGCCCGATGACATCGGCCCGCTGTGCGCCTACCTGGTGAGCGATGAGTCGTCGTGGACCAGCGGCGCGCTGATACCCGTCAATGGCGGCAGCTTCGTCCCCATGGGCTACCTGGGCTACCTGCACCGCGTCAATGCGCAGGGCAACAACACATGAATTTCAACTGGACCGATGAGCAGGCGCAACTGCGCAGCCGTGTGCGCGCCCTGCTCGCACGCGAGCTGCCCGCCGATTGGGAACACATCAGCCGTCACGGCCCCGGCTCGCCAGAGCAAACTGCGTTCTCGATGGCGTTCTGCCCCAAGCTCGCCGCCGAAGGCTTGCTGGTGCCGCACTGGCCCGTCGAACATGGCGGGCGAGGTGCACCGGCATGGGAGCACTTCATCGTCGGTGAAGAACTCTTTGCCGCAGGCGAGCCGCGCGGCCCGCAATACATGAACGTCAATTTCATCGGCGCGACGCTGATGAAGTACGGCAGCCCTGCGCAGCAGGCGCGCTACCTGCCCGACATGGCTGCCGGCCGCTCGGTGTGGTGCCAGGGATTCTCGGAACCCTCCGCGGGTTCGGACCTTGCATCGCTGGCGACGCGCGCCGTCCCACGCGGTGACGACTATGTGATCAACGGCAGCAAGGTATGGACCTCCTATGCGGGCATGGCACAGACCTGCTTTCTGCTGGCACGCACCGGCTCGGGCAAGGGCGGCATCGCGATCTTCCTCGTGCCGATGGATACACCGGGCATCACCGTGCGCGCGATTCCTTCGCTGATCGGCCATGGCGATATCCACGAGGTCTTCTTCAGCGATGTGGTGGTGCCCGCCACGGCACGCCTGGGCGAAGAAGGCCAGGCATGGTCCATCATCAGCTACGCGCTGTCGCTGGAACGGGTGGGGCTGGCCCGCTATGCGTTCTCGCGGCGGGTGCTCGATCGCATGGTCGGCGAGCTGCAATCACAGGGCAGGTTCAGCGATAACGCGGTGCGTGCCCAGGCAGCGCGGGCACTGGCTGCCTGCGAAGCTGCGCGCGTGCTGGTGTACCGCGTGGTGGACCAGCGCGCGCGCGGCCTGCCGCCGAGCGCCGAATCGAACCTGGCGCGCGTGGCAGTGGTCACCGCCGACCACGCCGTATCGGACTTCGCGCTGGATCATTTCGGCGATGAACTCTGCGGCGACCAGTGGCCTCTTGCGCTGGCTCACCATGAACGCGCGATTGCCGCCGGCATCGCCGCAGGCGCGGCGGAGATCCAGCTCAACCTCGTCGCGCAGGAGTGGCTGCAGCTGCCACGCGAACCCCGCCTGGAGCGCGCATGAACCTTGATTTCAATCCCGACCAGCGGGCACTGCTGGATGCGGTGGAGCGCATCGCGCAGCACCACGAAGGCCTCGCTGTTCTCGGCAAAAGCCACTACGAGATTTCATCCTCGCTGCAGGCCGACCTCGATGGCGTGGGCATCTTCGAAGCAGCATCGATCGACGAGCTGGGCCCCGTCGCCGCAACTGCGATGATCCTGCGGCTGGCACGGCTGCCGCAATGCGTGGAACTCGTTGCATCAGCGTTGGTGCTGCCACTGCTCGCACCCGAAGTGCCGCGTACCTGCGCTGTGCTGTGGGACCACCGCGAGCGTCCTGCGCGGTGGTTACCCGGCGCGCGCGCAGCAATCTGCGTTCGCGGGGACTCGGTTCAATGGACTGCGCTCGACAACAGCGATGTGGCGCAGGTAGACAGCCCGTACGGCTACCCGGTCGGACGGCTCACCGCAGCTGACGCCCTTGCGTGGCAAACGCTGGATGTCGATGCGAACGAGTTGCGCCGGCTCTGGCGAATTGGCGTTGCTGCCGAGATCGCAGGCTGCCTCGACGCAGGGCTGCAAACTGTGGTGACGCATGTGCGCGACCGCCGCCAGTTCGGCCGTCCGCTGGGCGCGTTCCAGGCGATTCAGCACCGCCTGGCCGGTGCGGCAGTGCAAGTCGAAGCCGCGCGCTGGCTGGCACTGCAAGCCGCGCACAGCGCAAGCCATGCCGATGCCGCCAGTGCGCTCGCGCACGCACAGCAATGCACATCCACCGTCGTTTACGACCTGCACCAGTTCATGGGCGCGATGGGTTTGACACTGGAGCATCCGCTGCATCGATGGACCACGCGCGTGAAGATGCTGCGCGCGGATCTGGGCGGCGCACATGCCCAGCAACTGGCGCTCGCAGCAGCCACGTGGGCCACAGAGGCAAGCGCATGAGCAATACACCCACCCGCATGCCGCTCACAGGCATCAAGGTCCTGGACCTGAGCCGCATCCTGGCAGGTCCGCTGGCGGGCCAGGCCCTGGCCGATCTCGGCGCCGAGGTCATCAAGGTCGAGCGTCCCGGCAATGGCGACGAGGCGCGCCGCTGGGGCCCGCCCTTCCTGAAAGATCAGGATGGCAACGACACGCGCGAGTCGCCGATGTACCTCTCGGCCAACCGCAACAAGCAGTCGATCACCATCGACATCGCATCTGCGCAGGGGAAGGAGCTGGTGCGTCGGCTGGCGGCGCGGTCCGATGTGGTGCTGGAGAACTTCAAGGTCGGCGACCTGGCGCGTTATGGGCTGGACCATGTATCGCTGCGCGAGCTCAACCCCAGCCTCATCTACTGCTCGATCACCGGCTTCGGCCAGACCGGGCCCAAGGCCCATCTGCCCGGATACGACACCGTGTTCCAGGCGATGAGCGGAATGATGAGCGTGACCGGACTGCCCGATGGCGTTCCCGGCGGCGGCCCGATGAAGACCGGGCCCAGCCTCGCGGACTTCATCGCGGGGCAGTACGCGGCGTCGGGCGTGCTGGCTGCGCTGTATGAACGCGACGGCCGGGGCGGCACGGGCATCGGCAAGCACATCGATATCGCCCTGCTCGACTGCACCATCGCCGCCCAGACGCATTCGGTCATGACCTACCTGGCTGCCGGCGTGATCCCGCCGCGCCGGGGCACCGAAGGCAACGGCGGTCTTCCGTCACAGGCATTCGAATGCGCGGACGGCGGCGTCATCGTGATCTGCGGCAGCGAACTGCAGTACCGCGCCTTTTGCGAGGTGCTGCGGCAGCCGCAGCTGGCGGACGATCCGCGCTTTGTCACCAACTCGCACCGCCTGGCGCATCGCCGCGAGCTGGCCGAAGTCTTCAACGCCCTCACGCGCCAATGGCCTGCGCGGGAATTGCTCGCGGCGCTGGAGGCGGCAGGCATTCCGAGCGGACCGATCAATCGCTACCCCGAGGTGTTTGCCGATCCGCAAGTGGTGCATCGCGGCGTGGCGCAGCGCGTGCCGCATCCGACAGCCGGTGAGGTAACGCTGTGCGCGAACCCGATCCGCTTCACCGGCACCGAGCCACCGCCAGCCACCGCGCCGCCAACCATCGGCCAACACACCGACGGCATCCTGCGCGACGTGCTGTCCCTGGACGAGACCCAGATCGCATCGCTGCGCGAGCAGCGCGTGATCTGAGCGCGCAGGCACGCACGATGATCGAATACGAAACGATTCTTTGCGAAATGCCGCAAGCCGACAGCGGTATCGCCACGATCACCTTGAACCGCCCGGCATCGCTCAACGCACTCAGCCGCCGCATGGCCGATGAGCTGACCGATGCGCTGGGCCAACTGTCGGCAGACGCCAGCGTGCGCGTGCTGGTGTTGCGCGGCGCAGGCCATGCGTTTTGCTCGGGCGGCGACGTGCGCGACATGGCAGGCGCGGGTCCGCGCAGCGCCGATGAATCGCTGCAGGGCATGGAGCGCTATCGCCGCATGACACTTGCGCTGCATGAATTCAGGCAACCGGTGATTGCCGCTGTGGACGGCGTGGCTTTTGGCGCAGGCATGAGCATCGCGCTGCTGGCCGACCTGGTGCTGCTGAGCGACCGTGCACGGCTGTGCATGGTGTTCCAGCGCGTGGGGCTCATCCCCGACTGTGGCGCGCTCTATACCTTGCCGCGTCTCGTGGGCCTGCAACAGGCGAAGGCCCTGGCTCTCACCGCCCGCGAGATCAATGCCTGCGAAGCGCACGCGATGGGGCTGGCGCTGGAGGTCGTGCCCTGGCAGCAACTGCATGCGCGCGCCCTGCAACTGGCGCAGTCCATCGCCAAAGGCTCGCCCATCGCGCTGTCGCTCACCAAGCAGGCGCTCGACGCATCGCTGCAAAGCGACCTGTCAACCATGCTGGCCCTGGAGGCTGCCGGACAGGCGGTCGCCCTGACAAGTCCGCAGCATCATCTGGCGGCGCAGGCGTTCGTCAGGAAATAAGGCGGTTGGTGCGTGTAGGATGAGTTTTCATCTTCCACCGCCATGGGTCGCATCAAGTCCTGCCTGCCTGCTTTCGTCTTTGCGTGCATCTACCTTCTGGCCGGGCCTGTATGGGCAGCACAGACGGTACGCGTGGGCATCTACCAGAACAGCCCCAAGCTGGGCTACACCGCCGCCGGCAAGCCCGAAGGCATGTTCATCGACGTGATCGAGGCGATCGCCAGCAAGGAAGGCTGGACGCTTCAATACGTGCCCGGCTCGTTCGGCGAAGGCATGGCGCGGCTGGCCGCCGGCGAGATCGACCTGATGCCCGATGTGGCGCTGACCAGCGAGCGCGAAGGCTCTTATGCCTTCGGCCGCGAGATGGTGCTGTCGAGCTGGAACCAGGTCTATGCGCGGCGCGGCAGCGGCATCCGCTCCCTGGTGGACCTCGATGGCAAGCGCGTGGCCGTGGTCGAGGGCTCGATGCAGCAGGACTACATCCGGCAGACCGCATCGGCCTTTGCGATGATCGTGACGCTGGTGCCGTTGCCGGACTTCGCAGCGGCATTCCAGGCGGTTGCGCAGGGCCGGGCCGATGCGGTGGTGACCAACCGCTTCTACGGGGTGCGTCACGCAGCCGCGAGCGACCTGGAAGACACCTCCATCATTTTCAATCCGTCGCGCCTGTACTTCGCGGCGCCCAGGACAGCCGACCGCGCGCTGCTGGACGCCATCGACAAACACCTGATCGCCTTCAAGAGCGATTCAGGCTCGGTCTACTACCGATCGATCGCGCACTGGACAGCCGGTGACGAACGAATCGTCGTGCCGCCCTGGCTCAAATGGGCTGCTCCGGTCGCGGCCTTGCTGCTGCTGGTGAGTTGGGGCTGGGCCGTGATCCTGCGGCGCACAGCGCGGCGATTGCAGGAAAGTGAATTGCGCCAGCGAGACCTGGCGACCGAGCGCCGGCGGCTGCTCGATGAAGTGCAGATCAGGGCCGATGCGCTGGAACGCAGCTCGCAGCAACTGGCGCTGGCCCGCGATGCCGCGCAAGCCGCCGACCGCATCAAGTCGGCTTTTCTCGCGACGATGAGCCACGAACTGCGCACACCGCTCAACTCGATCATCGGCTTCACCGGCATCGTGCTGCAAGGCATGGCCGGCCCGGTCAATGCCGAACAGGCCAAGCAACTGGGCATGGTGCGCGAATCGGCACGCCACCTGCTGGCGCTGATCAATGATGTGCTGGACATCTCCAGGATCGAGGCGGGCGAGTTGTCCGTTGGCTGCGCGCCTTTCGACCTGGCCGCGTCCATTCGCAAGGTGACAGGCATCGTGGAGCCGCTGGCCGCCAGAAAGGGACTGGAACTGTCGGCCACTGTGGCGCACGACGTCCACGCGATGACGGGCGATGCACGCCGGGTCGAGCAGATCCTTTTGAACCTGCTGGGCAATGCAGTCAAGTTCACACAGCGCGGCCACGTCGCGCTGGATGTGGCGCTGGTTGGACAGTGGCAGGCCGGGCCGGGCGCCGGTGCCGAGCCGCAAACCGCCGTGCGAATGCGGGTGACCGACACCGGCATCGGCATCCGCGAGGAAGACATGGCGCTGCTGTTCAGGCCGTTTCGCCAGGTCGACTCGGCGCTCTCGCGCAACCACGATGGCACAGGCCTGGGGCTTGCCATCTGCGAGCGTCTCGTGGGCTTGATGGGCGGTAAGATCAGCCTGGATAGCGTGTGGCAGCAAGGCAGCGTGTTCGAAGTGATACTGCCACTCAGCCCGCAAAGGGCGCAAAAGGCGCAAGGTTCTGCATGAACAGGAAGATCCTGCTGATCGAGGACAACGAGCAGAACCGCTACCTCGTGACATTCCTGCTGCAGGCGCGCGGCTGGGAGGTCGTGCACGCTGGCGACGGACCTGCCGGCCTGGAGTTGGCTCGCCAGGTCGCCCCTGCCGTGGTGCTGCTGGACATCCAGTTGCCAGGCATGGATGGCTACGAAGTGGTGCGGGCCCTGCGCGCCATTGCTGCATTGAGCCACACACCCGTGGTCGCCGTCACCTCGTACGCCATGCCGGGCGACCGCGAGCGCTGCATGGCCTCGGGATGCACCGGCTACCTCGAAAAGCCCATCGATCCGCTGACCTTCGTGGACTCGGTTGAATCATTCGTGTTGCCGCAACCAGCCGGAGCCGGCCCGTGAAGCGCGCCCTGATCGTCGATGACAACGCACAGAACCTGTACCTGCTGCGGATGCTGCTGCAGGGCAACGGCTTCACGGTAGATGAGGCCGGCAACGGCACGCGCGCCCTGGACGCGGCGCTGCTGCACCTGCCGGACGTGGTCATCAGCGACCTCCTGATGCCCGAAATGGATGGCTACACCCTGCTGCGGCGCTGGAAGGCCGACAGCAGGCTGAGCCCGATTCCGTTCATCGTCTACACCGCCACTTACACC
Source organism: Caenimonas sp. SL110 (assembly GCF_001044395.1). GTDB lineage: Bacteria > Pseudomonadota > Gammaproteobacteria > Burkholderiales > Burkholderiaceae_C > Ramlibacter. The sequence continues at coordinate 4,849 of NZ_JANU01000023.1, read as the reverse complement.
GAGCCCCAGGACGAGGCCCTTGCCTTGCATCTGGGCGCCGATGCGTTCCTCCTCAAGCCGACCGAACCGCAGGCCCTGATGGCGCGCGTCCTGGAGGTGCTCGAGCGCACGGCGCAGCGCGGCGAGCCCACTCGCAAGCAGACGCTGGACGATGAAGAGTCGCTCAGGCTGTACAGCCAGGTGCTGGTGCACAAGCTGGAAACACGCAGTGCGCAGCTGGAGCAGCGCGTTGCCGCGCTCACCGAATCCGAGGCCCATGTGCAGCGGCTGAACCGGCACTACGCGCTGCTGAGCGCGACCAGTCAGGCCATGGTCCAGACCCAATCGCGGGACGAGCTGTTCCAGGCCGTGTGCCGCCTGGCGGTGACACTGGGGGGCTTTCGGCTGGCGTGGATCGGCATGCTGGACATCGCCAGCGGTGAAGTGGTGCCGGTGGCCTGGCACGGGCCGGGACCGCAGTGGTTTGCGCGCACCGGCAAATTCAGCCTGAAAGGCCCGCGCCGCACGCCCGCAGAAATCGCCGTGGGCGAGGACCGGGTGTACATCTCCAATGACTTGCTCGCAGACCCGGCGCTGGCCTCCCTGCACGCCGACATGAGCGAGTCGGGCTTGCGGGCGGCTGCGGCTTGTCCGCTTCGCATGGGGCAGCACGTGGTGGGCGTGCTCACCCTGTTTGCGCAAGAGCCGGGGTACTTCAACAATTCGCTGCGCGACCTGGTGGCCGAGATGGCAGGCGATGTGTCATTCGCGCTGGAGAATTTCGAGAAGGAAGATGTGCGAAGGCAGGCCGAGGACGAGCTGCGCCGCCTGAACGCCGAACTCGAAGAGCGTGTGCAGGCGCGCACGGCCGAACTGGTCGAAGCCAACCGTGCGCTCGAAGCTTTCAATTATTCGGTCTCGCATGACTTGCGGGCACCGTTGACATCGGTGACGGGATTCGGCCAGGTGCTGCTTCGCAACCTGGGAGAAAAGCTGGACGAGGCTTCGCGCGCGATGCTGCAGCGCATGCTCGCCAACACCGCACGCATGTCACGGCTGATCGATGACCTGCTCGACCTTGCGCAGGTGTCGCGCCAGCCCATGCGATCGCGTGAATGCGACCTGAGCGAACTGGCCTCGCAGGTGGTGGAGACACTTCGCCACGAGCAGCCCGAACGCAGGGTCGATGTCGTGATAGCGCCGGGCGTGAAGGCACTGATGGACCCCGGACTTGCGCGCATCCTGCTGGACAACCTGATCGGCAATGCCTGGAAGTTCACATCGCGCACTGAAGCGGGCCGCATCGAGTTCGGCCATGAAACGATCGCCGGGCAACACTGCTACTTCGTGAGCGACAACGGCTCGGGCTTCGACATGGCCTATGCCGGCAAGCTGTTCACACCTTTCGAGCGCCTGCACGGCATGGAAGATTTCGGCGGCACCGGCATTGGCCTGAGCATCGTCCAGCGCATCGTGACAAGGCACAAGGGCCGCGTCTGGGCGCAGGCCGCACCCGGGCTCGGCGCGACGATTCGATTCACGGTGGGTTAGCTGCTGGAGCCTTCGCGGGCTTCTTCATGCAGCGTTCGAACAGTTCGCTTTCGAGCCAGCCTCGAAGCCACCGCTGCAACGCGTGAAAGCCCTGCGCATCGAACCAGGCCTCGTCGACGGCGCGAAACTGCCGCACGAACGGAAAGATGGCGATGTCGGCTGCGCACGGCTCGTCGCCACCCAGGAATGCCTGCCGGCCCAACGCATGGTCGAGCGCAATCAACAGGCACTTCACAGCTTCTGCGCGATGAAAGGCCTGGCCCTCGCCCGATGGATGGCGTTCGGGATATTTGTACCGGTCGAGCAACTGCTTGAACGGGCCGTCGTTGATGTCGACGAGCACGCGGCAACTCGCGGCTTGTGCACGCTGCCACCAGCCGCCCTCATCGCTGGCTTCAAGAGCCCAGCGCATGATGTCCAGGCTCTCGTCGATCACCCGGCCGTCGGGCAACAACATCACCGGCACCGTGCCCTTGGGTGACAGCTCCAGCATGGCTGCGGGCTTGTCGCGCAGCGAAATCTCATGCGCGTCGAATTCGATGCCGGCCTGCAGCAGCGCCATGCGTGCGCGCATCGCATACGGGCATCGGCGGTAGGTGTAGAGCAGCGGGCGTTGCATGGACTTCATCGGCCTGAGCTTCAATCGGCGCCCAGGCCGATCGGGTTGGGCCTGCGCTTTTCGACGGCATGGCGCAGCAGCGAGGCGGTGCGAAAAATGCCGTGCGCAAACTTGCCATAGGGCAGCGTGGCAAACAGCGCCATCACCGCGCCCAGATGCAGGCACAGCAGCACGGCGAGTGCGGGAGTCGCGCGACCCAGCCATAGCGCCAGGCCGCTCACGCTGGTGAGAAACAGCAACGCGATGAAGCCCAGGTCCATGGGCTTTTGCGCAAGGTCGCCGTGCAGGGGATGGCGCTTGCGGTTCAGCCGCCAGAGGCCGATGGTGCCCAGCGTGAGGCTGATGCCGCCGGCCACGCCCAACAGCTTGGGCAAGCTCGGAAATTCATACGGCGCGACCCAGCCGAGCGCGTAGTGATAAACGGTCGCAACGCTGGTGGCTGCAAAGCACAGCATGAATCCGTAGAACGTGAGGTGGTGAAAGCGGCGGCGAGACAGCGCATACGCATCGTCCTCGTTGTTGCAGCCTTCGCCGTGTCCGCCGCCCAGGTACTTCAGGCGCAGCACGGCGTCTGCGGCCTCGGCGGCTGCCGGTGCGGACAGCGGCGCCCCACTGGTCGCAGATGTGATGTCGCGCCAGAAACGCATCACCCCCATCGCGAGCGCAAATGTGGCAAACAGAAACACCGGCGCGAACAGGCCGACCAGCAGGTTGTGCGGAAACAGGCGGTAGAAGTTGCCGCCGAGCTGGGCGTTCCAGAGCGTGCCGTTCATCGCAACCGCCATGACCAGGAACAGCGACAGCGCTGCAGCCAGCGCCACAGACAAGGTGAGCCCGTTGCGTTGATAGAGCTTGCCCAGGGCCGGCGGCCATGCGTAATCCACATAGGTCTGGCCGCGCACCTGCGCCATCGCCTTCGGGACATTGACCGCGAACTCGTGCGGCGGCGCGTACTGGCATGAGTGCAGGCAAGCACCACAGTTGTGGCAAAGGTTGGCCAGAAAGTGGATGTCGGCCTTGCCGAATTCGAGCCTGCGCGTCATGGCGGGAAACACGGCGCAAAAGCCTTCGCAATAGCGGCATGAATTGCAGATCTGCATCTGCCGGCCGACCTCGGCCTCATGCGCCGTGAGGATAGGGATCACGCGCGAACGGGATTCAGGCTGTTGCATGGTCGCCCGTCCTGACAGAGGTTGCAGCCATTGCGGCTCGCGTTCCGGCGATGCGCCCGAAGGCCGTGCCTATGCTCATGCCGACGCCTGCGGTGTAGCCCTGCCCCAGCACATTGCCCGCCATCATTTCGCCCGCGACAAACAGGTTGGGGCTGGGCCGTCCGCCAAAGCGCACGGCCGCCGTGTCGTCCACCTTCAGCCCGAGGTAGGTGAAGGTCAGGCCCGGCTTGACCGGGTAGGCGTAGAAAGGCGCCTTGTCGATAGGGCGCGCCCAGTGGGTCTTGGCAGGGGCCAGGCCTTGCGTGTGGCAATCGTCCAGGGCGGTGTGATCAAAGCTGCCGACGCGGCAGGCGGCGTTGTAGTCGCTGACGGTCTTGACGAAGGTATCGACATCCAGGCCCAGCATCTGCGCGAGCTCTGCCAGCGTGTTGGCAACAGTGCCTTCAAAGACCGGCGGCATGAACCGGCCCACCGCCTTCTGGTCGATGATGGAGTACGCGATCTGACCCGGCTGTTGCGCGACGAGGCGGCCCCAGATCGCATAGCGCTTGGGCCAGAAGTCCTCGCCTTCGTCGTAGAAGCGATGGGCGTCGCGATTGACAACGACACCCAGCGAGACACAGTCGATGCGGGTGCAGATGCCGCCGTCGTAGAGCGGTGCGCGCGCATCGATAGCCACCATGTGCCCTTGCGACGGATCGCCGATGGAGTCGGCACCAGCCGCGATCATGTGCTTGAGCAGCACGCCCTGGTTGAAGCGCGTGCCGCGAATCAGGAAGTTGTCTGCGGGCCACTCGCCGCGTTCGTTCTGGCCCCAGGCCTCACGCAGCCATTCGCGGTTCGATTCGAAACCGCCGCAGGCCAGCACACAGGTCCTGGCTTCGATGCGTTCGCCACCGGCTGTGTGCACGGCAACAAAGCGGTCGCCGTCCATCTCGACCGACACCACCGGGGTGTCATACCTGATCTGCACACCCAGCCGCTCTGCGCTGCGGTAATAAGCGTTGACCAGTGCCTTGCCACCGCCCATGAAAAATGCGTTGGTGCGCGCAACATGCAGCGCGCCCGACAGCGGCGGCTGGAAATGCACGCCGTGGCTGCGCATCCAGTCGCGGCAGGTCGACGATGCACGAATCACCAGTCGCGCGAGATGCTCATCGGTGCGGCCGCCGGTGACCTTGAGCAGGTCCTGCCAGTACTCCTCTTCGGGATAGGCATCGACCAGCACGTCTTGCGGCGCATCGTGCATGCAGCGCAGGTTGCGCGTGTGGCTGGAGTTGCCGCCCCGCCACTCGCGCGGCGCGGCTTCCAGCAATAGCACGCTCGCACCCGCTTCGCGCGCCATGAGCGCTGCGCACAATGCGGCGTTGCCGCCGCCGACGACCAGTACATCGATTTCACCCGGGTCACGCGATTGCATGGCTGTTGACCTTTCACCTGCGGCTGTCATGGAACTTGTCATCGGTGCTCGCCCCTACGGCTGTCATGCCGGACTCGATCCGGCATCCACCGCGAAGCGGCGACCGCG
>NZ_JANU01000022.1 GCF_001044395.1 Caenimonas sp. SL110 | reverse complement strand
CCCACCCTAACCCTCCCCCAGCGGGGGAGGGGATAAATTCAGGGCAATTGCGACCGCTTCGCCGACTCTGATGCCGTCAACGCCAGCCGACAGAATCCCCCCCGCATAGCTCGCACCTTCACCCGCCGGGTACAGCCCGCGCACATTCAGGCTCTGGTAGTCCTCGCCCCGCGTGATCTTCAGGGGCGATGAGGTGCGCGTCTCGACCCCCGTCAATACCGCATCGGGCATGTCGAATCCCTTGATCTTGCGGCCGAAGGCGGGCAGGGCTTCGCGCAACGCGGCGATCGCGTAATCAGGCAGTGCCTGGTGCAGATCGCCAAGCTTGACGCCCGGTTTATAGGACGGCTCGACGCTGCCCAGGGCCGCTGAAGCCTGGCCCTTGATGAAGTCGCCCACCAGTTGCCCAGGTGCCTCGTAGGTTCCGCCACCCAGCTCGAAGGCCTTGGACTCCAGTCGCCGTTGCAACTCGACGCCCGCCAGCGGCCCGCCCGGATAGTCCTGCGGAAAAATCCCCACGACCATGCCCGCATTCGCGTTTCGTTCATTGCGCGAGTACTGGCTCATGCCGTTGGTCACGACGCGGCCAGCCTCGGACGTTGCTGCCACCACTGTGCCGCCCGGGCACATGCAGAAGCTGTAAACCGAACGTCCATTGCTCGCGTGATGCACCAGCTTGTAATCGGCAGCACCCAGCATCGGATGCCCCGCATGCCGGCCCCATCGCGCGCGGTCGATCACGCTTTGCGGATGCTCGATGCGAAAGCCGATTGAAAACGGCTTGGCGTCCATGAAGACGCCACGCTCATGCAGCATCGCAAAGGTATCGCGCGAGCTGTGGCCGAGCGCGAGCACGGCCTGGTCGCAGCGCAACTGGCTGGTCTCGCCGGTGGCCTGGTTCAGCACCGTGAGTCCGCGCAGCGAAGTTGTTTCGCCTTCCTTGTGCAGCAGCACATCGGTGACGCGCTGCTCGAATCGCACCTCGCCACCGAGCGCGATGATCTGTTCGCGCATGTTCTCCACGACCTTCACGAGCTTGAACGTGCCGATGTGCGGGTGCGCGGCGTAAAGGATCTCCGCAGGCGCACCGGCTTTCACGAACTCATTCATCACCTTGCGGCCCAGGTACCGGGGGTCCTTGATCTGGCTGTACAACTTGCCGTCGGAGAACGTGCCCGCGCCGCCTTCGCCAAACTGCACGTTGCTCTCGGGGTTGAGCACATTCTTGCGCCACAGGCCCCAGGTGTCCTTGGTCCGCTGGCGCACCGGCTTGCCGCGTTCCAGCACGATGGGGCACAGCCCCATCTGCGCGAGCACCAGCGCAGCAAAGATTCCACAGGGGCCGAAGCCGACGACGACGGGTCTGAGGGGCGGAGGCGCTTTCGCCTGGACCGGAGGGCGCCAGGTCATGTCGGGTGTAGCAGCGACATGCGGATTGCCCGCAAGATTTTCCAGGAGCGCGGGCTCGCGTGTGGGGTCGGCCAGCGTCACATCAACGATGAACACGACCAGCAGTTCGGCTTTGCGCGCGTCGAAGCTGCGTTTGAAGACGTTGACCTCGGCGAGGTCGGCGGGGGGGATCTTGAGCACGCCGGCAGCAGCGGCAAGCAGGTGTGCGTCTTGCGTTTCGGCCTGCGCAAGCGTGAGCTTGATTTCGGAAAGTCTGATCATGTCCTTGGGCCCGTGTCGATCAGGCAAATGGAATGGGGGGAGAGCGCGGATAATACCGCTGGTGAAGCTCGCCAGACCGCCGCTGGTGCAAGTGCCGAAAGGCCGCACTGGAGGAACGTCCGGACTGCATAGGGCAGCGTAGCAGCTAACAGCTGTCCACCGTGAGGTGAGGATCAGAGCAACAGAGACGAGCCGGTTGGGTCCGGGTGAAACGGGCAATCTCTACGCGCAGCAATACCAAGTAGGCCAGTGTTGACCTGTGTCCCGGGGAGCTGGCGGGTAGGTAGCACCGAGCCGGTTGGCGACAACCGGCCCAGAGTAATGGCGGTCACGTGCCTTGCGTCGAAAGATGCAAGGCACGCCACAAAATCCGGCGTACCGGCGGGCTTCACACTTTTTTTGCCGATGTATCTACTTTTGATACATCCCGTTCGCGTCCGGGTGGCGTTAGAACCGCGCCCCAGCCTCCAGAAATCGCCACTGCCCCGCCGCAAGCCCGGCCATCGGCACGCGACCGATGCGCAGGCGTTTGAGCGACACGAGTTTCAGGCCCACTTCGCCGCACATCCAGCTGATCTGCGAGGGGCGTATGCCCTTCATCGCGAAGCGCAGCTTTGTCTCGTTCTGCCAGCTCACCTTGATGGGCGGCAAAGGCCGGCCCTGAACCGAGAGGCCGTGGCAAAGGCGCTCCAGCCCGCCTTCTGCGATCGTTCCAGAGACCTCGGCGATCAGCTCCTGCTCGATCACGTTGGCGTCTTCGGTGAGCTTGCGCACGATGCGAAAGTCCTGGCTGTACACCGCCAGGCCCTGAGCCATCGCAGGCATTTCCATCAATGATTCGAGCTTGTCGAAATCGCGTTTGGTGAGGTTGCGACCGGCGCCTTCGGGATTGGCATGGTTTTGCTGCGACAACAGGCTGGGCGCTTCCAGGTACGGCACACCCGCGGCTTTGTGCACGAGCAAGGTGATGGGTGCGGGCAATTCAGGGACCGCACCTTCGGCAATCTCGACGAGTTGGGACTGCGCCACGCGGGCCTGCGGCTCTTCAACCAGCTTGCCATCGACGCGCACCCAGCCGCCTTCGATGTACAGCTCTGCTTCGCGCCGCGAGCATTGCATTTGCGCAGCGACGCGCTTGGCCAGGCGAATGGGTTCGATCTCAGCCATGCGCCAGGCCCAGCGCTTCGATGCGCTGCACATGCGCAATCAGTGACCGCTTGGCGACCGGCCACATGCGCGCAGGCACGTCGTCATACGCAAGCGGCACCCATTCCTCGGGGCCCGCGTGGGGCTTGGCCCGCATCGCAGCGACGACCTTGGCCTCGCGTTGCAGCCGGTGCGACTTGAGCCGCGCGATCGCCTGCGGCGCGAATCCGAGCACGTGGCCGTGCGCGGGCAGGATGAATTCGATGCCGTACATCTCGCACGCAGCCGTGAGCTTGTCCAGAGACTCCAGGTAATCGGTCATGTCGCCATCGGGCGGATCGACCACCGTGGTGCTGCCGTTGAGCACGTGATCGCCGGAGATGAGCAAGCCGTCTTCAATCATCACCAGGCACAGGTGATTGGCCGCGTGGCCCGGCGTGTGAATCACTTCCAGCGTGTGGGACTGCCCGCCGCCTTCGAGCACCAGCCGCTCGCGGTCGGCCAGCGGCCTGTCCGGCACGAATTCGCTGGCGGCGCGCGCCGTGGGAAGTGACGCGAGCCCCAGGATCGGTGGCTTGTTCTTGCACATCGCCTGCAACGGCTTGGCACCGGGCGAGTGATCGGGATGCGAGTGCGTGCACACGATCATGCGGATATCGCCTCCCGCCGTGCGCCAGATGCGCTCCAGGTGGTCGGGGTCCAGGGGGCCAGGATCGATCGCGATGTAACCCGAGGAAGGATCACCGATGAGGTAGCTGTTCGTGCCGGGGCCGGTCATGACGCCGGGGTTGGGCGCGGTGATTCGGGTCAGGTTCTTCAGCAGCTGCACTGCGTCGTCGGTGCGCCAGTCCAGGTGGTGTGCGTACTGGCCGTCGGGGCTCACAAGGGCCAGTTCGCCGAACTGCATCTCGTGCTCCATGAAACGCGTGTCGACACCACTGACCATGCCGGCGCGTGGGCAACTCGTCCACAAGGGCTGTTCGCTCGCGCAGGCATCGAGCACGTCCTTGACCGATGCGAACTTCGCCAGGCGCTCCAGCGTTCGGATGGTCGGATAAACCATGAAAAACGATCCGGCCTCGTGGCGAGCGAGCGCATCGGCAGGCCGTGCCCACACCGGCTCGAACTGCTCGGACTCATCGGCAACGGGCGACTGTCCCTCGGGCATGCGCGCGATGAGAAAAGGCACGTCGAACCGGCGCGGCAGGTCCCGGTCGGTGATCCAGTGCGCGAACACAAAGACTTCGTCGGCGGCAAGCATGAGGCCGCGCTCGGCGCACTGCTGGACAAAGGGTCCGTGGCGGTCGATCGCAGCGATGTCATCGGCTGACGCCCCGCGACCATCGGCATGACGGGCGATCAGGATGCCCAGTTCTTCAAAGCTCTCGCGGATCGCGGCAATGGACTGGGTCAGGCGCGTGTCGTCCTGTGTGGGGCGGCGCCTGGCGAAGGCGTGGGCCTGAGCGTCGGCGGCGTCGATGGTGCCACCCGGAAAAACGTAGGCGCCCGGTGCGAAGCTTGCGGTAGCTGAGCGGCGCGTCATGAGCACTTCGATACCCGCATGGGTATCGCGAACGAGCAGCACAGTGGCGGCAGGCCGCGGCGCGGCGGGTTCCCGTTGGGGGTGGAGCAACTGCGTGGGGCGGACCATCCGTGCATTATCGCGGCGGCGCTGCATCAGTTGGCGTGTGCGCCCATCGCAGGCCCGATAATCCCGCCATGCGAATTCGCTTCACCAAGATGCAGGGCGCGGGCAACGACTTCGTGGTGCTCGACGAGACGCGCGGCCCGCTGGGCCTGAGCGCTGCACAGTACCGCTTTCTGGCTGACCGCCACTTTGGCGTGGGCGCCGACCAGGTGCTGTCGGTGCGCCCGTCGCCGGGCGCCGGCATCGACTTCGAATATGTGATCCACAACGCCGACGGCGGCGAAGTCGAGCAGTGCGGCAATGGCGCGCGCTGCTTCGCGCGCTACGTCTCGGACAAGGGTCTCACCCAGCAAAGCCGCGTGCGGGTCAAGACGCTCTCCGGCGTGATCGAGCCGCAGCTCCATGCCGACGGCCGCGTGACCGTTGACATGGGACCGCCGGTGTTCGAACCCCAAAAAATTCCTTTCGACATGGCCGGACTCTCGCCGCAGCCAGACGGCGCGTGGGAGAAGTGGAACCTGGTGCTCGGCACGCGTGCCGATTCCGCTATCGTTTCAGTAGCGGTCCTGTCGATGGGCAACCCGCACGCGGTGCAGGAGGTCGCCGATGTCGACGCTGCGCCGCTGGCGACCCAGGGTCCCCTGGTCGAGCACCATCCGCGGTTTCCCAATCGCGTCAACGCGGGATTCATGCAGGTGGTCGACCGGTCGCACATCCGGCTTCGGGTGTGGGAGCGGGGCGCAGGCGAAACGCTGGCATGCGGCACCGGCGCATGCGCGGCGGTCGTGGCCGGCATCCGGCTGGGGCGGCTCGATTCACGAGTCGATGTTCAAACGCACGGCGGCATGCTCACAATCGAGTGGGCTGGTGACATCGACGGCCCGCAGGGCACGGCACCGGTTTTCATGACGGGCCCGGCCGTCACCGTGTTTGAAGGCGAAATAGAGGTACCCGATCAATGACAGTTCAATCCACGGCAGGCAGCGCGATGAATCCGATCACCGAAGACGACATCGCCAATTACCTGGCGAACACCCCCGACTTTTTTGCGCGCCACGCCCAGCTGCTCGCCAGCGTGCAGCTCACCAGCCCGCACGGCAACCGCGCGGTGAGCCTGCAGGAGCGGCAGGCCGAAATGCTGCGCGAGAAGATCAAGGCGCTGGAGCATCGCCTGATGGACATGGTTCGCAACGGCAACGACAACGTGATCATCGCGGACCGCCTGCACCGCTGGGCCCGCATCCTGTTCCAGGTGCAGTCCGGACGCGCACTTCCGATCACCATCGCGGCAGAAATCGCCTCACAGTTTCATGTGCCCCAGACCGCCATCAAGGTCTGGGATGTGGACAGCCGCTACGGCGCCGAGGTGTTTGCCGAAGGCGTGAGTGACGACGCCAGGACCTTTGCTTCGTCGCTGACCATGCCGTACTGCGGCGTGAACTCCGGCTTCGAGGCGGCCGGCTGGCTTGTCGATCCGGCGATGGCGATGTCGCTGGCCCTGATTCCGCTACGAGAGCACACCCCGGGCGGCAATGCGCCGGCCTTCGGCATGCTGGTGCTCGCCTCGCCCGACCCGCAGCGCTTCCAGAGCGGCATGGGCACGGATTTCCTGGAGCGAATCGGCGAGCTTGCCAGTGCTGCCCTGATGCGCCTTCGCCCGAGGTAATCAGCCGTGGACGACGCCGCGCTCGTCGACAGATACCTGGAGCATGTGCGGGTCGAAAAACGCCTGGCGGCGCGCACGGTCGAGCTTTACTCGCTCGATCTGCACAAGCTCACCGACAACGCCGTGGCCGCAGGTGTCGCTTTGCAGCAAGTCCAAAACACCCACATTCGCCGCTGGGTCGCGCAGATGCATGGGGCAGGGCGCAGCGGACGGGGCATTGCGCTCATCCTGTCGGGATGGCGCGGGTTTTACGTGTGGCTGGGGCGTCAGGGGCTGGTTGACAGCAATCCGGTGGTTGATGTGCGCGCGCCGAAAGCACCCAAGCCCTTGCCCAAGGCGCTGGCCGTCGATGACTCGGTGCAGCTGGCTGATTTCAGCGACGAGACGGGCGACCCCTGGCTCGACGCGCGCGATGCGGCCATCGTCGAGCTTCTTTATGGGTGCGGGTTGCGGGTGGGTGAACTGGTGGGGCTCGATGTGCTCGCGAGCACGGCGGCGCGTGGCTGGGTCGACCTCCAGGCGCAGGAGGCCCATGTGCTCGGCAAGGGCGGCAAGCGGCGCAGTGTGCCGGTCGGCAGCAAGGCGGCGCAGGCCCTTGGTCAATGGCTCGCCGTGCGCAACCAACAAGCCAAGGCAGACCAGCCTGCGCTTTTTATCGGACGCAATTCCACGCGTCTGACCGCGCAGTCGATCTGGCAGCGACTCAAGCGCAGGAGCTTGCTCGCAGGTCTCTCCACGCCGGTACATCCGCACATGCTGCGGCATTCGTTTGCGAGCCACATGCTGCAGTCGAGTGGCGACTTGCGTGCCGTGCAGGAACTGCTGGGGCACGCCAACATCACCACGACGCAGGTTTACACGCGACTTGACTTCCAGCACCTGGCCAAGGCGTATGACGCCGCGCATCCGCGGGCGCAGCGCAAGGGCAAATGAGCATTACCTGATGGTGAACACCGCGCGCTTGCTGTCCGCCGGGACGGCCGCGAGCAGCGCTTCGAGCCGCGCCAACACTGTGTCGGCGTCGCCGCGATCGGGTGGCACCATCGTCTGCGCCACGCGCACCTGAGCCACCCATTCCACGGGCTTGTTCTTGAACGGCATCAGGCACCGGGCGACGATGCGCGGGCCTGCCGAAGCCGCGTCTTCGGCATTGAGGGGCCCCTCGATCAGCATGCCGAACCGCAGGTCCGACAGCCGCGCCACACCGTCGATTTCGCGCGCCGCCGACAGCAGGCGGCCGGCCACCTGCAAGGGCAACTCGGCCGCGTCGCGCGGGCCGAAGTCGCGCCGCACCTGCTCGATGTTCACGACGTCGATCAGCATCACGGCGCTCTGGTACTTCAGGCGTTGCGCACGCAGCATCATGCGCACCAGCCTTTCCCTGAACACCTGCCCGTTGATGAGACCCGTTGCCGGATCGATGCGGTCCAGGCCCTGTATGCGCCGGTTGTGTTCGCGGCGCTGCTGGCTTCGCAACATCAGCACGACCAGCAGCACTGGCAGCTCGATGGCGATGCCGATCTGCATGCCATGCGCTGTCCAGAAACTGGCCGGAATCACGCCCGCCACGCGCAAGATCGGACCCAGCGAGCCCAGGACCACCGGCACCATGCCCAGCAGCAGCCACATCGCGTAGCGGTCCCCGCGGCTCGCCGCCCAGACAATGATCGCCAGCGCTACGGAGATCGCGATGACGACGTACGGCACCATGATCCGGAAGCGGTGCGAAGCTTCCACAAAGACGATGGCAGCGGCGGCAAGGATCGCCAGCAGCGACAGCGCCACCATTCCAAGGTGCAGGCGGCGCGAACGCTCGGCAATGGAAACGGCTTCGGCGAAGAACCAGATCGTTGCACCCACCGTCAGCACCGGCAGCAGCATCGGAGACAGATCGTTCCACCAGGCCGACCGGGGCCACAGGTGAAGCCCGCCAATACCGGTCATCGCCGCCTGGCTGAGCGCCATCAGTGCCACGCTGAGCGCATAGAACGCGTACGCCTTGTCGCGCAGCGAGATCGCGCTCAGCAGGGCCACTGCGACGGCCAGTCCGGCCAGCCCGAAATAGATTCCGAGAATGAGCGATGTTCGTTGCTCGCTGCGGCTCAGGTAGCTTTCGCTCACGAACATCAAGGGCGCGCTGTAGCTATGGGAATTCTCGATTTTCAGCAGGTAGCTGCGGGGCGTCTCGGCTGACACCTGTATCGGCAACAGGGGATGGCGATGCGGCACCGGCCATTCGGCAACCGGCAGCGAATCCCCGGCGGTCTGCGCGATCCACTGGCCTACGCTGTCAGGCGAATAGAGCGTGACCCGATTGACCGATGGATACGGGATCTCAAGATACCAGCGCTCGGCGTCAGGCGCGGGCGGGACCGTGAATCGCACCCACAGGGCCTTGCCGGTGGCAAGCGGATACACCGCGGCCATGCGCGTCGGCTCCCAGGGCAAGGACGCGTTGGTGGCGATGGCATCGGCCTTGGCCATGCCGGTCGCGTCGATCCACGCATCGCCCCAATCCAGCAGCGCAATGGGCTGGTTGGCGGAATCGAGGTCGAGCGTCGTTCGCGCCAGCGCAGGGGCCGACATCAGGACTGCCATCAGAAAAGCGGCCACCCAACGCAGGCAGCCGGAATGGAAACACATGGATGAATTTCTCCTCGGGGCGCCATTGTGCTCTGCGCCGAACCGGTGTTTGGTCGCGCGCCCGACAATACGCAGATGAAATCAATACGGCTACGTGAAGGCAAGGAGCGCTCGCTGCAGCGCCGCCATCCCTGGGTGTTCGACTCGGCCATTGCCAAGGGTGGGGGCGACGCAGGTGAGACCGTGCGCATCGATTCGGCCAAGGGTGAATTCCTGGCCTGGGCGTCTTTCAGCCCCGAGTCGAAAATCCGTGCGCGGGTCTGGAGCTTTGACGAAGCGCAGCGCATCGATGCAGCCTTCCTGGCGCAGCGGGTGCAAACGGCCGTGCGTGCGAGGACGCGACTGGACATCCAGAGCGACTCGATGCGGCTGGTGCACGGTGAATCGGACGGGCTGCCGGGGCTGATCGTCGATCGTTATGCGGACACGTTGGTGGCGCAGTTTTTGTCGGCAGGCGCCGAGCGCTTCAAGCCGGTGCTGGCCGACGCGCTGCTCGCGGCCACCGGTCTGACGCGGCTTTATGAGCGGTCGGACACCAGCTCGCGCGCGCTCGAAGGGCTCCAGCCGGCGGCGGGATGGCTGCGCGGCGAGGGTCCGACGCAACTCACCATCACTGAGCACGACTGGAAGCTCACGCTCGACATCGCAACCGGTCACAAGACAGGTTTCTACCTGGACCAGCGTGACAGCCGCGCGAAATTCGCGGCCCACACCCGGCGCCTTCAGTTCCAGCGCGTCCTCAATTGCTACTGCTACACGGGCGGATTCACCGTTGCGGCCCTGTCGGGCGGAGCGGCCCACGTCACCTCGATCGACTCATCGGCGCCGGCACTGGAGCGGGCCGCCGCCAACGTCGCCCTGAACGGCTTCGACGCCGCGCGCACGGACTTTATGGACGCCGATGTGAATGGCTCCATGCGGCGCTTCATCGAGGAGGGGCGCACGTTCGACGCGATCATCCTGGACCCACCCAAGCTGGCTCCCACGGCAGCGCACGCCGAGCGCGCGGCCCGCGCGTACAAGGACATCAACCGCCTGGCCTTCAAGCTGCTGGAGCCCGGTGGCGTGCTCTTTACCTATTCGTGCTCCGGGGGCATCAGTGCCGACCTGTTCCACAAGATCGTGGCGTCTGCTGGCGCGGATGCGGGCGTGGACGGCTTCATCACCGAGCGGCTGGGCGGCGCGCCGGATCACCCGATGACGCTGGAATTCCCGGAAGGGGAGTACCTCAAAGGCCTGGTGGTCCTGAAGAAAGTCCAGTGACCTCATAAACTACCCGGTTCCCCAAGGAGTACCCATGAGCCTTATCCCCGCCACCATCCTCACCGGCTTTCTCGGCTCGGGCAAGACGACGCTGCTCAAGCGGGTGCTGACCGAGGCGCACGGCCAGAAGATTGCCGTGATCGAAAACGAATTCGGCGAAGAAAACATCGACAGCGACATCCTGGTGACCGAATCGAAAGAGCAGATCATCCAGATGAGCAATGGCTGCATCTGCTGCACGATCCGCGAAGACCTGCGCGAAACCCTGCGCGACCTGGCCGAGAAAAAGCGCAAGGGCCTGCTGGATTTCGATCGCGTGGTCATCGAGACAACCGGTCTGGCCGACCCGGGCCCGGTCGCCCAGACGTTTTTCATGGACGACGAGATTGCCGAGACCTACCTTCTTGACTCCATCCTGACCCTGGTCGACGCCAAGCACGCAGCCGAGCAGCTCAACGAGAGGCAGGAAGCGCGCCGCCAGGTGGGCTTCGCCGACCAGATCTTCATCAGCAAGACCGACCTGGTTGCCAAGGATGAAGTCGACGCGCTCATCCACCGCCTGAAACACATGAACCCGCGCGCGCCGCAACGGGCCGTCCATTTCGGTGACGTGAAGCTGAGCGAGGTGTTCGACCTGCGCGGCTTCAACCTCAATGCCAAGCTCGACATCGACCCTGACTTCCTGAAAGAAGCGGACGACCACGGCCACGACCATGCCCATGGTCACGACCATGAACATGGCGAGAACTGCGATCACCCCTCGCATGCGCACGAGGGACATGGCCACCATCACCACCATGACGACGACGTCAAGAGCTTTGTCTTCAAGTCCGATCGGGCCTTCGACCCGGCGCGGCTGGAGGACTTTCTGGGGGCCATCGTCAATATCTACGGCCCCAAGATGCTGCGCTACAAGGGGGTGCTGTTCATGAACGGCACCGAGCGCAAGGTCATCTTCCAGGGTGTGCACCAGCTCATGGGCAGCGATCTGGGCCCCAAGTGGGCCGACGGCGAGAAGCCCAACAGCAAGATGGTTTTCATCGGAATCGACCTGCCCAAAGATATCTTCCTCCAGGGCCTGGAACAGTGCCTTCTTTGAGTTAGGCTAGCGCCTTCCAAAAACAAGCGAGGGCGTGGCCCCGATGATTGTCTCGATTCTGCAACTGATGGGATTTCCATTTGGCACCGCGCGAACCGGGACCGGGGGTGAAAACCCCAACCGGGAGGGCCATGTGCCCAACAATCAGGGTATAACTCGCTCTCATGAAAGCGACAGGGCATCACACAGAGGAACAACCGCGGACCAGGGGCAGGGCCATGCCGCGGCTGTGGATGCGAGGAGACAGGAAGTGAAAGCTTCGACCAAGGCTTCAAAGCCGGCAGTAAAAACCAGGTCAGTGACCAAGGCAGCGACCAAGGCAGTGACAAAACCGGCTGCAAAGCCAGCCGTGAAAGCGGCGGCGAAACCACCGGCGAAGAAGGCGGCCAAGCCCGCAGCCAAACCAGCCGTCAAGGCTGTCAAGGCGCCACCGAAGCCAGCGGCAAAATCCGCACCCAAACCCGTCCCCCCGGCGGCCAAGAAAGTTTCTCCCCCTGCAAAAAAGGCAGCCGCCCCGGTGACAAAGCCTGCCAACAAGAAACCCGATCCGTCGCCCAAGGCAGCCCCAGCGGCAGCCACGGCGCCGGCCACCAGCAAGCCCAAGGCCGCTGCCGCAAGTCCTGTCGTTTCCGCAAAGGCCGTCGACAAGACGGCAAAGGCGGTGACACCAGCGGCGACACCTGTGGCGGTTCATTCGCGCGTCATGCCACCGCGTCCCGACGCGGCCACGACGGCGCAGGAACCGGCCCGGGCAACCAAACCATCAGCGCGGCTCGCGCAGATCACGGTGCCATCCATGGCGCAATCCGTGGCCTCCACAGCCGCCAAAGCAAGTTACATACAAACAATGGCCGACACTGTTCTGACTCCCCCGCCGATCCTGGCGGTCAAAAAAGATCCCAAGCTCGCGAACAACTGGAAGACCAAGTCCGCCGCTGAACTCACCGATGCCGAAGTCATGGCCATGCCTGACACGGAGTACATGAATGAAAAGCAGATGGCGTTCTTTCGCCTGAAGCTGACGGTGCTCAAGAACGAGATCCTGGCCAGCGCCGGCGAGACCACCGAGCACCTGCGCGAAGACACCGTCATCGTTCCTGACCCGGCCGACCGCGCCACCATCGAGGAAGAGCACGCACTTGAGCTGCGTACGCGCGACCGCGAGCGCAAGCTGCTCAAGAAGATCGAGCAGTCCATTGGGCGCATCGATGCGGGTGACTATGGCTATTGCGACGAGACGGGCGAGCCGATCGGCGTTGGCCGCCTGCTGGCACGTCCGACCGCCACTCTCTCCCTTGAAGCGCAACAGCGCCGAGAGCTCAAGCAGAAGATGTTCGGGGACTAGACCGAGGCCTTTGCCGGACGTGCACAATGTCCTGCGAAGATATGCGTGTGAACCCGTCCCGTAAAGTTACGCCCTACCTATAGCCATGTCGAAGGACGAAAACGCCGGCCTGTTGTCGAAGGTGGTGAAGTTCGTCAAGAACCCGACGACGAACTGGGCCGACCTCGACCAGCAAGAGGCCGACCGCGAGAGCTCGTACTCCAAGCAGATGCTCAAGGAGATGATCGAGCGCAAGCGGCGTAACGACTTCGTGCGCAAGCGTGAGTTCGACATGCTGCGCAAGATGCGGCGCAGCGAAGTCATGGCCGGACAGGACCCCGCCGCACGTCCATCTTTCTTCCAGAGTTCCATGCCGTCCAAGCCGGACGACAGGGCCACGACACTGAAGAAGATCGACGAGATCGAAGCACAGATGTCCATGCAATGGTGGAAGACCAAGCATGGCGACGCGTCCACCCGCGCTGGCAGCAGCACGAACTTCCCCGTTTCCTCCATGGGTGAAGCAGGACGGCAGGCGCCCGGTGCGCCGCTTCGCTCGACGGCGTACAACAAGACATCGCCCCAGGAGCTGGAAGCTGCGGCGCGCAATGCGCTGAACTCCGGGCAGCCCGATGACTCGCTGCAGTCGGCTTCGGCTGCGGCCTATGAGGCGCCCACCCAGGAAGCAGACCTGCCGCTGATGGACAACCAGCTGTCGATTCCGCAGGAATCGGTGGCCCCCTCGTTTTTGCAAACGCCGTCGCAGGCGGCCGCATCTCAGCCCCCTTCATCTTTCCAGGGGTCCAACCGGGTGCCGGTGCCTGCACCGCCGCGTTCGCCGCCGTCGATGTTTTCACCGCACTCTGTACCGGCCAGTGCACCGTCTGCCGACAGCATGGCAAACGGCTTCACGTCGTCCAAGCTGTTTGCGATCGACGTGGACGAGTTCGCGCATGACCCCGAACTCGAGGAGGCGGCGATCCGCTTTGCCAATGGTGACGATGCGGGTGCGGAGGCAGGGCTGATGGATGTGCTGGGTCCCAACGGCCCACGGATCGATCACGATGAGACCTGGCTGACCCTGTTCGACCTTTACCGCGCGACCGGCCAGCAGGACCGGTTTGAAAGCGCTGCAATTGATTTCGCAGGGCGCTTCGGTCGCTCGGCGCCGCAGTGGTTTTCGATTCCCGAGGCCGTCGCGCGCATGAACGCACCGGCCAGTGCGCCAGCCAGCGCCGCGCAGCAGGCACCCCACTGGACATGCCCTGCCACCCTTGGCACGCAGACCATCGTGGCCATGAGCGCCGCGCTCAACAAGGCGGCCGCACCCTGGCGCCTGTCATGGGTCAAGCTCAACGTGATTGATGAGGCGGCCGTCGAGGGCCTCACCAAGCTGTTCACGAGCTGGGCGGCCAAACCCGTGCAGCTGCGTTTCATTGGCGCCGAGAACTTCGAACGTGTGCTGCGCAACGCGACGCCCTCGGGCGACAAGGGCGTGAATCCAGCGTGGTGGAAGCTGCGCATGGAAGTGCTGCGGGTCATGCACCGTCCCGATGAGTTCGAGCTCGTTGCGCTCGACTATTGCGTCACGTATGAAGTCTCGCCGCCGTCATGGGACAGCGCACGCTGCGAGTTCAAGCCCTTGCAGGCCGACGGCAGCTACATGGCGGGCCACACGATCATCGGAGAGGCGTTCCATGATTCGCTGTCTTCCGGGCTGAGCATGGGCTACGGTGACACCCAATCGGCGGCGCACTCGATGATGTCGACCAACATCACCACGGTCGAGCTGGCCGGCCAGGTGCTCGGCGACGCGACCGAGGCCTTCGACCTGCTGGAAGCCAAGCTGCACGGCGGCGATGTGATGATCATCTCCTGCACCCGCCTGATCCGCATCGACTTCTCGGCCGCTGGCACGCTGCTCAACTGGGTGACGGCCCGCCAGTCCGAGGGCCGGCAGGTTCAGTTCGTCGAGGTGCATCGCCTGGTCGCTGCGTTCTTCAACGTGATCGGCATCAGCGAACACGCACGGGTGCTGGCCCGCGCGGACTGAAAGCAGTGCGGCCGGACGCCTTGCAATCTGCAGGGCTCGTCCCCAAATGGCTGCGATGGAACAATTTCATGGAACAACAATCGTCAGCGTGCGCCGCAAGGATGCGAACGGGCGCTGGCAGGTGGCTATTGGCGGTGATGGACAGGTGACCCTGGGCCACATCGTCGTCAAGGGCTCGGCACGCAAGGTGCGCAAGCTCTATCACGACAAGGTGCTGGCCGGGTTTGCGGGGGCCACCGCCGATGCATTCACGCTGTTCGAGCGCTTTGAAGCCAAGCTCGAAAAGCACCAGGGGCAGCTCGTTCGCGCGGCCATCGAACTCACCAAGGACTGGCGCACCGATCGCGTCCTGCGCAAGCTCGAAGCCATGCTGGCGGTGGCCGATGCCGACGCGTCGCTCATCATCACGGGCAACGGCGACGTGCTCGAACCCGAGCACGGCATCATCTCCATCGGCTCGGGCGGCGCGTATGCGCAAGCGGCTGCCAAGGCCCTGCTCGACAACACGCAACTGAGCGCGCGCGACATCGTGAAGAAATCGCTGGAGATCGCTGGCGAGCTTTGCATCTATACGAACATGCAGCACACCGTGGAGGAGCTTTGATGAGCGACGCCAGGCCGCCCCAAGGCGCGAAGTGGGGGCTGATATGTCTTCCATGACGCCGCAAGAAATCGTCTCCGAACTCGACAACCACATCGTCGGTCAGTCGGCTGCCAAGCGCGCAGTCGCCATTGCCCTTCGCAACCGGTGGCGCCGCCAGCAGGTCGAGGACAAGCTGCGCGTGGAAATCACGCCCAAGAACATTCTCATGATCGGACCGACCGGTGTCGGCAAGACCGAGATCGCGCGTCGTCTCGCGCGGCTGGCCGATGCGCCGTTCATCAAGGTCGAAGCCACGAAATTCACCGAAGTCGGCTATGTCGGCAAGGACGTGGATTCGATCATCCGCGACCTCGCCGAAATCGCGGTGAAGCAGACCCGCGAGACCGAGATGCGCAAGGTGCGCAGCCGCGCCGAAGACGCGGCCGAGGAGCGAATTCTCAACGTGCTGGTTCCGCTGCAACGCAGTGACGATGCGGCAGGCGAGGGCGTCGCGCGCCAGAATTTCCGCAAGAAGTTGCGTGAAGGGTCGATTGACGACAAGGACATCGAAATCGACCTGGCCGAGGCGCGCCAGCAGCTGGAGATCATGGGCCCTGCCGGCATGGAAGACATGACCGAACAGTTGCGCGGCATGTTCAGCCAGTTCGGCGGCGGCAAGCAGAAAACGCGCAAGCTCAAGATCGGCGAGGCGATGAAACTCCTCGTCGACGAAGAGGCGGCCAAGCTGGTGAATGAAGACGACATCCGCACCGCTGCGTTGCACAACGCAGAGCAGAACGGCATCGTCTTCATCGACGAAATCGACAAGGTCGCATCGCGCAGCATCGGCGGCGAAGGCGGTGGCGCTGAGGTGTCGCGCCAGGGCGTGCAGCGCGACCTGCTGCCGCTGGTCGAAGGCACCACGGTGTCCACCAAGTACGGCCCCATGCGCACCGACCACATCCTGTTCATCGCCAGTGGCGCATTCCATCTCTCGCGGCCCAGTGATCTCATCCCCGAGTTGCAGGGGCGCCTGCCGATTCGCGTCGAGCTGCAGTCGCTTTCGGTGCAGGACTTCGAGGCCATCCTCACGCAGACGCACGCTTCGCTGGTCAAGCAATACCAGGCACTGCTGGCAACCGAAGGCGTCACGCTCGAGTTCGCGCCCGATGCGATCACGCGCCTGGCGTACATCGCTTTCCAGGTGAACGAGCGCACCGAGAACATCGGCGCGCGACGGCTCGCAACCGTGATGGAAAGGCTGCTCGATGAAGTGAGTTTCGATGCGGCAAAGCTCAGCGGACAGACGGTGCGCATCGATGCCAACTATGTCGACACGCGGCTGCACGAGCTCAGCCACAACGAAGACCTGTCGCGCTACATCCTTTGACGGTTCAGTTCGCTGCTGCGAGCTGCCCGGCGTGCAGCGCACAGCGCGACCGAAACCCGGGTGACAGGCGCTTGTCTTTGGCCAGCGCCTTCCAGTAGCGCAGGGCCAGGTCCACCGCCTGCGTCCACTGGCGCAATGTGTCGACGGTGGGTCGCAGCGCCGCAGGATCGAAATCCCGCTCGATGAGTTCGCCGTTGATCGGCGCGTAGATCATCGGCAGCATGTCGTAGGCTGGGGCCAGCGACCACGAACCGCTGCGAATGAGCAGCGAGATATTTCCATAGTGCCGGTCGGTGTTGCCGATCAGGCGACCAAACGCTTCCAGCAGTTTCAGCCTGTCCGCATCGGCGTCCTGCAGCAGGTTGCGCGATGCCATGCGCGTCGCGGTCGCTGCCCAGTTGTCCATCTGGCCGATATGTTCCGCGTCATAGGCCAGCAGCGAGACCATGCCGATACGGCCGTTGGCCGTGCGATCAAATCTCTCAATCTCCAGGAAGGCGCGTCCCCTGGCTGACGACAGCGTCGATCGTGCGGCCTCTACCTCGCCCTGGCCCAGCGTTTCCAGCGCGATGTGTTCGCAAATGAGCAGGTCGCGCCATCGCACTTCGACAGCCGACTCGCCCGCTGGTGAAAACTTCACGATCACCGGTTTTCCAGCGCTGCCGACGACGCAGAACTTCGGCTGCTCCCCCCCTGCCGACGAGCCGGGTAGTGCACCGCGCATGGCTGCATCTGCGAGATCGGGAAACTGCTTGCTCTCAACGCGTTCGGGCGGCTGCGCCTGCAGGAATCGGTCGAACGATGCGGCGCCCACGAGCAGGTTGCCGGGAAGGTCGCTTCCAGCGGCGCACAGGGCCTTGAGTACGTCGTCGTCGGTCCAGTGATCGGGGTTTGCCGCGAGCTGCAATTGCGGATGGGCTTGCGCGAAGGCGCGGCCCAGAAACCCCTGGGGACGCATGTCCGTGATGAACCACGGCAGGCCCGCGTGAAGACTGCCTGCACCGCCTTCCTCTTCCATCCAGTAGCGGCTGCCAGTCACGGGAATCAGCGTGCCGAAGGGGGTCACCTCGCCGAGTTCGTCCACGCGCATGACCGGCACCAGCGCCGAGCCGCCAATTCCATCCACCAGCCGGGGCATGACATAGGCCTGCGACCGCGCGCGGCCAATGCGCAAGACCTCGCCGGCAGCGAGCAAAGGCGCGAGGGCACGGGAGATCGATGGCTGGCTCGCCTGGCAGATGTCCTGCAACTCGGCAGAGCGGGCAGCGCCGGCCGCCTTCATCGCTTGCCGGACGCGGTCGGTCAGGGCAGTGTCCGTCATGCGCAATTTGTGAATGGATATTTCTGGGTAATGCTACAGTGAAGAATAAAAAAATGAATAGATAAATGAGGATGCGCATGGCATTGTGGCAAATTAAAAACTCAGCCGTTGGCCCAGTTCCATACTCCAGCCCTGCCTCACAACCGCTCACACAGTAGTTGGGGCTCACGTATCACTTGCACAGCTATCGCTAAGTGCTTAATTTAGAACGATTTTTTGCTGCAAATCGATTCAAGGATGCCGCCTAAGTCCTTGATTTCATTGTAAAAATCACCATGCAAGCCATCTTGCGTGGTTGAGTTTTCCTGCTACAGTGCAAAAAAGTGCAATTAAGTGGTGAATCGTGCCTTCGCACCCCGCTGATTGCGCTTTTCTCGTAGTTAGGGCTCGCAAAAGTGTTCCAAGGCGCCTCGTCTCTCAGTCTCGATGGCAAAGGCCGGCTCTCCATGCCGACCCGGCATCGTGACGTCCTGGGAGCGACCGCGAACAACCAGCTCACCATCACCAAGCACCCCCACGGTTGCCTCATGATTTTCCCCCGGCCCGAGTGGGAAAAATTTCGTGAACGGCTCGCTGCGTTACCCATGGATGCGCAGTGGTGGAAGAGAATCTTCCTGGGCAATGCGATGGACATGGAGCTCGACGGCACAGGGCGCGTGCTGATCTCCCCCGAACTGCGGTCAGCGGCCCAGATAGAGAAGGAAACCATGCTGCTGGGCATGGGCAACCACTTCGAACTCTGGGACAAGGCGAAGTACGAGGCCAAGGAAGCGGAGGCGATGCAGGGTGCGATGCCCGACGTCTTCAGGGATTTTTCATTCTGAAAGAAGACGGTGGACCCCACATGGACACACACCACCGTCTTGTTGAACGAAGCAGTCGAAGCCCTCTTCGGCGCTGCAGTCACCAAGCCGGATGCAACCTTCATCGACGCCACGTTCGGGCGCGGTGGGCACTCGCGCCTCATCCTGTCGAAGCTCGGGCCCCACGGGCGCCTGATCGCGTTCGACAAGGACCTCGATGCCATTGCAGAGGCGCAAAAGATTTCAGACCCGCGTTTTTCGATCCGGCACGAGGGCTTTGCCCACATGGGCGAACTGCCGCCCCAGAGCGCGGCCGGCATCCTGATGGACCTGGGCGTGAGCTCGCCGCAGATCGACAACCCGGCACGCGGATTTTCATTTCGCGGCGACGGCCCGCTGGACATGCGGATGGACACCACGCGCGGCGAGAGCGTGGCCGACTGGCTTGCCACGGCCGAGGCCGGGCAGATCGCGGAGGTGATTCGTGACTATGGCGAAGAACGGTTTGCTGTTCAGATTGCAAAGGCGATTGTTGCTCGCCGACAGGAGCGGGGCCCTCTTGCAACCACAAGTGAACTGGCCCAGCTCGTGGCTGGTACGGTCAAAACCCGCGAGCCGGGCCAGGACCCTGCAACGCGCACATTTCAGGCTCTTCGGATTTTCATCAACGCCGAGCTTGAAGAGCTGCAACAGGCGCTAGAGGCTAGCTTGGACCTCCTGCAACCTCATGGCCGGCTTGTCGTGATCAGCTTTCATTCGCTTGAAGATCGCATCGTCAAGCAGTTCATCGCCGCCAATTCGCGCGAGGTGTTCGACCGTCGCGCGCCTTTTGCAGAGCCAAAAGCCATGAAGCTGCGCGCGCTCGATCGGGTCAAGACCCCGCAAGCCGAAGTCAGCGCCAACCCGCGCTCGCGCAGCGCGATCATGCGCGTGGCCGAGAGGACGCAGGCGTGACGCGGATCAACATCATCTTGCTGGTCGCCATCATCGCGAGCGCGCTCTACCTCGTGCGCACGCAGTACGAGTCGCGCCGCCTGTTCACCGAGCTCGATCGCACCAACACCGAAGCGCGCAAGCTCGAACTCGAGCATGAGCGCCTGCAGGTCGAAAAGCGCGGCCAGGCCACGCCCCTTCGCGTGGAAAAGATCGCCAAGGAACAACTGCAGATGCGCACGGCCTCACCGGCCATCACGCAGTACGTGCGGGCTTCTTCGCCCAAGGCAGGTGCCCAGTGAGCAGCCGCGGCCGCAGCCTCGCCTACACGTCCAGCCCGTTGCTGGCGAGCAAGACGCCGGTCTGGCGCAGCAAGTTCATCGTCGCGGCCATTGCCGTGGGCTTTCTCGCGCTGGCGGGCCGCGCTGCCTGGATCCAGGTGTTTGCCAACGAGTTCTTCCAGAAGCAGGGCGAAGTGCGCTTTGCCCGCACGCTCGAGTTGCCCGCCAATCGCGGCCGCATCTTCGACCGCAACGGCCTGTTGCTGGCCACCAGCGTTCCGGCTCCCAGCATCTGGGCGATTCCCGAAGATGTCGAGCGCGACCCGGCCAAACTCAAGCGCCTGGCTGCCCTGCTTGAAATGCCCTTGCCCGAGCTCGAAAAGAAGCTCGAAGACGAAGACAAGAATTTTGTGTGGCTCAAGCGGCAGATCGACGAAGACGCGGCAAAGCAGATCACCGCGCTCGACATCAAGGGCATCTACCAGCGCAAGGAATACAAGCGCCAGTACCCCGAAAGCGAAGCGGCCGCGCACGTCGTGGGCTTCACCAACGTCGAGGACATCGGCCAGGAAGGCATGGAGCTTGCCTTCAACAAGGAACTCGCCGGCCGCGCGGGTTCGCGCCGCGTCATCAAGGACCGGCTGGGACGCGTGGTGGAAGACGTGGGCGAGCAGGTCAAGCCGGTGGACGGCCGCGACCTGCAGCTGTCCATCGACAGCAAGGTGCAGTTCTTCGCCTACCAGAAGCTGCGCGATGCGGTGATCGAACACAAGGCCAAGGCCGGAAGCGTGGTTGTGCTGGACGCCATGACCGGCGAAGTGCTGGCGTTGGCCAACTACCCGAGCTACGTGCCGAACAAGCGCCAGAACCTGTCGGGCGCGCAACTGCGCAACCGCGCGCTGACCGATACGTTCGAGCCGGGCTCGACGATGAAGCCTTTCATCGCAGCGCTCGCGCTCGAAAAAGGAATGGTCACCCCCGAGACGACCATACAGACCGCGCCGGGTCGCCTGACCATCGGCGGCTCGACCATCAGCGACGCCCATCCGCATGGCGCGCTCACCGTCAACCAGGTCATCCAGAAGTCGAGCAACGTCGGCACGGTGAAGCTGGCCATGCAGATGCAGCCGCGCGAAATGTGGGAGATGTATTCGCACGTCGGC
Source organism: Caenimonas sp. SL110 (assembly GCF_001044395.1). GTDB lineage: Bacteria > Pseudomonadota > Gammaproteobacteria > Burkholderiales > Burkholderiaceae_C > Ramlibacter. The sequence continues at coordinate 45,248 of NZ_JANU01000022.1, read as the reverse complement.
TTCGGGCAGAAACCGCAAGTGCCCTTCCCTGGCGCCGTGAGCGGCAGGCTGCGTGCCCACAAGACATGGCGCCCGATCGAGCAGGCGACGATGAGCTACGGCTACGGCCTGTCCACGAGTCTCTTCCAGCTCGCGCGTGCCTACACCGTGTTCGCGCGCGACGGCGAGCTGGTGCCCGCAACCATGATGAAGGCTGCGGACAACGTTGCCGGCGTGCGCCTGATGGAGCCCAAGACCGCGCAGGACGTGCGCCACATGCTGCACCTGGCCACCATCAATGGCGGCACCGCGCCCAAGGCGCAGACCATGGGCTACTCGGTCGGCGGCAAGACCGGCACTGCGCACAAGCAAGAGGGCAAGGGCTACGCTGACAAGAAATATCGCGGCTTCTTCGTGGGCATTGCGCCGGTGGACAAGCCGCGCATCGTGGTCGCGGTGATGATCGATGAGCCGAGCGGCGGCAAGTACTTTGGCGGCGATGTGGCGGCGCCTGTTTTCAGCAGCACCGTGCAGCAGACCTTGCGCATGCTCGGGGTCCAGCCCGACATGAATGTGAAGCCGCAGATCGTGGTCAACGCGGTGGAGGAGTCGTTCTGATGATCGATCTTCACAGCCCCGTTGAAGCCGCACGCTGGTTGCGCGCACGCGTGACCGGCACGCTGCAATGCGACAGCCGCAAGGTGCGCGCCGGTGATGGCTTCATCGCATGGCCGGGCGCCGCGACCGACGGCCGCAGCCATGTGCATGCGGCGCTCGCGCAGGGGGCTGTGGCATGCCTCGTCGAGAAAGAAGGTGTCGAGCCCTTCGTCTTCGAAAGCGATTCCATCGCCGCCTACCCGCAGCTCAAGGCGGCTTGCGGTGACATTGCAGCCGAGTACTACAACCACCCGACGCGCGAACTCGATGTGCTGGCAGTGACCGGCACCAATGGCAAGACCTCCACTGCCTGGTGGCTTGCCCAGGCGCTGACAAACCTGCGCACCACTGCGATCCCTTGCGCGGTGATCGGTACCTTGGGCATCGGCCGTCCACCCCACATCGAATTCAACGGCCTCACCACACCAGACCCCGTGCTGATGCAGGGCCAGTTCCGCCGCTTCGTTGACGAGGGCGTGAAGGCCTGCGCCATCGAGGCATCGTCGGTGGGCATCGTCGAGCGTCGCATGGACGGCACGCGTATCCGCGTGGCGATCTTCACCAACTTCACGCAGGACCACCTCGACTACCACGGCACCATGCAGGCCTATTGGGATGCCAAGGCGGCGCTCTTTGCATGGCCCGGCTTGCGTGCCGCAGTCGTCAACATCGACGACGACAAGGGCAAGGAACTCGCCCCCTCCCTGGACGAATCGATCGACCTGTGGACGGTTTCCGTCATCGAGCCTGCACGCCTGGTGGCACGCGACATCGGCTATGAGCAGGGCGGCTTGCGCTTCACGGTGGCCGAAGGCGTGCAGACGCACGAGCTGCGCACGCAATTGATCGGCCAGTACAACGTGTCCAACCTGCTGGGCGTGATCGCCGCGATGCGCGCGGTCGGCGTCACGCTGGCCGATGCGATTGCGGCTTGCGGCAACCTCTCGCCCGTGCCCGGCCGCATGGAGCGGTTGAGCGAAGCCGGCAAGCCTGTCGTTGCCGTGGACTATGCCCACACCCCCGATGCGCTCGACAAGGCGCTGCAGGCGCTCAAGCCCATGGCGCAGCAACGCGGCGGACAGCTCTGGTGCATCTTCGGCTGCGGCGGCGACCGCGATCCGGGCAAGCGCCCGTTGATGGCTGCGGTCGTGGCGCAAAACGCCGACCGCATCGTCGTGACCAGCGACAACCCGCGCAGCGAAGTGCCCGAAGCCATCATTGGCCAGATCGTCGTGGGCTTCACACCCGAGCGCTTCGTGGAAGTGCAGGTCGATCGTGCGCTGGCGATTGCACAGACCATTGCGCAAGCGGCCCCCAACGACGTGATCCTGCTGGCGGGCAAGGGCCACGAGGACTATCAGGAAGTCGCAGGCGTCAAGCAGCCGTTCTCCGACATTGCGCACGCACAGGCGGCGCTGAACGCCAGGAGCCCGGCATGAGCAAGGCCATGTCCACACTCGCGCAAGTCCTGCCCTGGATTCCCGGCGGCAAGCTGGTCGGTGACGGCAGCATTGCCTTTCATCGGGTGCACACCGACACGCGCACGCTGCAGCATGGCGATCTGTTCGTCGCGCTCAAGGGCGAGAGCTTCGATGCCAACAATTTCCTGGGCCAGGCCGGCGCGAACGGCGCAGTCGCAGCGATCGCACATCGCGGCAAGATTCCCTCCGGCATGGCGGGCATCGAAGTCGACGACACCCGGCTCGCGCTGGGCGCACTGGCGGCAGGCTGGCGCGCGCAGTTCAACCTGCCGCTGATCGCGGTGACGGGCAGCAACGGCAAGACCACCGTGACGCAGATGATTGCGTCCATCCTTCGCGCCTGGAAGCCCGATGAAATGCTGGCCACCGCCGGCAACTTCAACAACGACATCGGCCTGCCGCTCACGCTGCTGCGCCTGCGCGCCGAGCACCGCGTCGGCGTGCTCGAACTGGGCATGAACCATCCCGGCGAGATTGCCTATCTCGCGAAGATCGCCAGGCCCACTGTCGCGATGGTGAACAACGCGCAGCGCGAGCACCAGGAATTCATGGCGACCGTCGAGGCGGTGGCAAGGGAAAACGGCTCGGTGATCGAATCGCTGGGCCCGGAGGGTATCGCCGTGTTTCCTGCCGGCGAAGAGTTCACACCCGTGTGGATGCAACTCACGCAATCGCGCACCCGCATGACTTTCGGCAGCGCTGGTGAACACACCCAGGGCCAGCAAGCCGATATCGTTCTGGCCGGGACTGAATGGCAAGGCGGCCATTGGCAGGTGAGTGTGCAAACACCCGCTGGTCCATTGAACTTCCGTCTCCATATCGCCGGCCGCCACAACGTGCGCAACTGCCTCGCGGCCATCGCCTGCGGCCTCGCGGCCGGTGCGCCGCTGGAAGCGATCGCACAAGGCCTGGAGGCGTTCGAGCCGGTCAAGGGCCGCTCGCGCGCCGCACAGGTGACCGTTGGCACCCGCACCATCACGCTCATCGACGACACCTACAACGCCAATCCCGATTCGGTCCGTGCAGCGATCGACGTGCTGGCCGAACTGCCGGGGCCGCGCCTGGCGGTGCTGGGCGACATGGGCGAGGTGGGCGACCAGGGGCCGCAGTTCCACCAGGAAATCGGCGAGCACGCCAGGGCCCAGGGCATCGAGCAGCTCTTCACCATCGGCGATCAGTCGCAGGTGATGGGCGGGTGGCATTTCACCGATATCGAGTCGCTGAAGACGGCAGTCATTTCCGAGTTGACCACTGCGTCCAGCGTGCTGGTCAAGGGTTCAAGGTTCATGCAGATGGAGCGTGTGGTGCAGGCCATCACTGCGCACGCCCAGCAGCAGAAGGGAGCACCGAATGCTGCTTAGCCTGGCCGGATGGCTTCAATCTCTCGGGCCCGAATTCGGGTACCTGCGCGTGATCCAGTACCTCACGTTCCGCGCTGTGATGGCGGCGATGACCGCGCTGCTGATCGGCCTGATCGCAGGGCCGTGGGTGATTCGCCGCCTCACGTCGCTCAAGATCGGCCAGCCGGTTCGGGGCTACGGCATGGAAACGCACTTGTCCAAGAGCGGCACACCGACCATGGGCGGCGTGCTGGTGCTGCTGTCGATCGCGATATCGACGCTGCTGTGGTTCGACTGGACCAACCGCTTCGTGTGGATCGTGCTGGTGGTGACGCTGGGCTTTGGCGCCATCGGCTGGGCCGATGACTGGCGCAAGGTCGTGCACAAGGACCCCGAAGGCATGCGTTCGCGCGAGAAGTATTTCTGGCAATCGCTGATCGGCCTGGTCGCGGCGCTGTATCTGGTGTTCAGCATTTCCGAAAGCAACAACTTCCGCGTGCTCGAACTGTTCTTCAAGTGGGTCGCGTCGGGGTTCGATGTGAACCTGCCGCCCAAGGCGGGCCTGATGCTGCCCTTCATCAAGGAAGTGAGCTATCCGCTGGGTGTGTTCGGCTTCGTCATCATGACCTACCTGGTCATCGTGGGTTCGAGCAATGCGGTGAACCTGACGGACGGCCTTGATGGCCTTGCCATCATGCCGGTGGTGATGGTCGGCTCGGCGCTGGGCGTGTTTGCCTATGTCACCGGCAGCGCGGTGTACTCCAAGTACCTGTTCTTTCCTTACATCCCCGGCTCGGGCGAACTGCTGATCTTCTGCTCGGCGCTCGCGGGTGCGGGCCTCGCGTTCCTGTGGTTCAACACGCATCCTGCGCAGGTGTTCATGGGTGATGTGGGCGCGTTGGCGCTTGGCGCTGCGCTCGGCACCATCGCGGTGATCGTGCGCCAGGAAATCGTGCTGGCCATCATGGGCGGCATCTTCGTCGTCGAAGCAATTTCGGTGATGGCGCAGGTCGTGTATTTCAAGTACACCAAGGCCCGGTATGGCGAAGGCCGACGCATCCTGAAGATGGCGCCCCTGCATCACCACTATGAAAAGAGTGGATGGAAAGAAACGCAGGTTGTGGTGCGCTTCTGGATCATCACGATGCTGCTGTGTCTCGTCGGCCTTTCAACCTTGAAGCTGAGGTAGTCAAACAGATGCTTCAAGAACAGCACGTCCTCGTCCTTGGCCTTGGCCTTTCCGGCCTTGCCATGGCGCGGTGGTGCGCGCGCAAGGGCGCGAGGGTCACGGTCGCCGATACCCGCGAAGCGCCGCCGCAACTGGAACTGCTGCGCGAACAGGTGCCTGCGGCGACGTTCATTGGCGGAGCTTTGGATGCCGCCTTGCTCGATGGTGGTGTAAGCCTTGTGGTGTGCAGCCCGGGTCTTGCTCCCGAACAACTCGCGCCAGTCGTCGCGCCCGCGCGTGAACGCGGCATTGCGGTCGGCGGTGAGCTGAGCCTGTTCGCAGCCGCCCTGGCCGAATTGAAACAGCAGCAGGCCTACGAGCCCAGCGTGCTCGCGATCACCGGCACCAACGGCAAGACGACGGTGACTGCGCTCACGGGTCAACTGGTCGAGCGGGCAGGGCGCCAGACGGCGATTGCCGGCAACATCGGCCCGACCCTGCTGGACACGCTGACTGAAAAGCTGGACGCGCAGGCGCTGCCACAGGTCTGGGTCATCGAGCTGTCGAGCTTCCAGCTGGAGAACGCAGGCGACTTCGAGCCGACCGCAGCCGCCGTCCTCAACGTCACGCAGGATCACCTCGACTGGCACGGCACCATCCAGGCCTATGCAGCGGCCAAGCAGCGCGTGTTCGGCAAGACAGGGCTGATGGTCCTCAATCGCGAAGACCCGCTCGTGATGCAGATGCTGCCTGCGGCCGTCCGCCTCAAGGGAGGCAAGATGGAGCAGCGCGACTATCTGACTTTTGGTGGCGACATGCCGCAACGCGCAGGCGACTTCGGCATTGAAGTGATCAACGGCATGGCATGGCTGGTTCGCGCGCTGGAAGCCGACGAGACCCGTCGCAAGCGCGGCGAAGAAGCAGAAGAAATTCACATCCAGCGCCTGATGCCTGCTGATGCACTGCGCATCCGGGGCCGTCACAACGCTGTCAATGCGTTGTCCGCCCTGGCGCTCGCCTCGGCTGCAGGCTGCCCACTCGGCCCGATGCTGTACGGCCTGCGCGAATACCGCGGCGAGCCGCATCGCGTGGAGTCCATCGGCATCCTCAACGAAGTCGAATACTTCGACGACAGCAAGGGCACGAACGTCGGCGCGACGGTTGCCGCCTTGCAGGGCCTGGGCGCCGATCGCAAGCTGGTTGTGATCCTGGGCGGGGATGGCAAGGGGCAGGACTTCTCGCCGCTCGCTGCGCCGGTCTCGCGCCACGTTCGCGCTGCCGTGCTGATTGGCCGCGACGCGCCGCTGATCCGCGCCGTGCTGGAGCCCGAGAGCGTTCGCATGGTTGAAGCGCAGTCCATGGAAGATGCGGTTGCCAAGGCAGCGGAAATCGCAGTGCCCGGCGACGCGGTACTGATGTCACCGGCATGCGCCAGCTTCGACATGTTCCGCAACTATCCGCACCGCGCCGAAGTGTTCCGCGCGGCCGTGCGCGCCCTGGCCGATGCGGCGGGTGTTGAGATGGAGGTGGCGGCATGAGCTTCTCTGCTGTCATCGCTGGCTTGAATCCCTTTGGTCAACGCCAGGGCCGGGTCGATAGCGACCTGCGCACCGCCGCACCCGCCCGCATCCAGCAATTCGACCAGGCCCTCGTCTGGGTCACCGTCGCGCTGCTCGCGTTCGGCCTGATCATGGTCTATTCGGCCTCGGTCGCATTGCCGGACAACCCGAAGTTCGCGCGCTATTCGCACTCGCACTTCCTCACGCGTCACGCGCTGTTCGTCGTCATTTCCTTCATTGCCGCCGTGCTCGCTTTCCAGGTGCCGGTCGCGACCTGGGAGAAGGTCGCGCCCTGGCTCTTCATCGCATCGCTGATGCTGCTCATCGTGGTGCTCATTCCGCACATCGGCAAGGGCGTCAACGGCGCGCGCCGCTGGATCGGGTTCGGCTTCATGAGTTTCCAGCCATCAGAGCTGGCGAAGTTCGCGGTGTTGCTCTACGCCGCCGACTACATGGTGCGCAAGATGGAAGTGAAGGAGCGGTTCTTTCGCGCCGTGCTGCCGATGGCCGCCGCGGTTGCCATCGTCGGCATGCTGCTGCTGGCCGAGCCGGACATGGGCGCTTTCATGGTGATCGCCGTGATCGCGATGGGCATCCTGTTCCTGGGTGGCGTGAATGCGCGCATGTTCTTTCTGATTGCCGCCGTCATCACCTTTGCCTTCATGCTGATGATTGCGCTGTCCGACTGGCGGCGCGAGCGCATCTTTGCGTACCTCGATCCGTGGAGCGAGAAGCATGCGCTGGGCAAGGGCTACCAGCTGTCGCACTCGCTGATTGCCATCGGTCGCGGCGAAGTGTTCGGCGTCGGGCTGGGCGGCAGCGTCGAGAAGCTGCACTGGCTGCCCGAAGCCCACACCGACTTCCTGCTTGCCGTGATCGGTGAAGAGTTCGGCCTGGTGGGCGTGGTGGTGGTGATCGCGGCCTTCCTGTGGATGACGCGCCGCATCATGCACATCGGCCGTCAGTCGATCGCGCTCGACCGCGTGTTCGCGGGCCTGGTCGCGCAGGGCGTGGGCATCTGGATCGGGTTCCAGGCTTTCATCAACATGGGCGTGAATCTGGGCGCGTTGCCGACCAAGGGCCTGACCCTGCCGCTCATGAGTTACGGCGGCTCGGCGATCCTGATGAACCTCATTGCGATTGCGGTGGTGCTTCGCATCGACTACGAGAACAAGGTGATGATGCGTGGAGGGCGGCGATGAGCAACATGAAGTGCGCGCTCGTCATGGCCGGGGGCACCGGCGGCCATATCTTCCCGGGTCTCGCAGTGGCTGAAGCATTGCGCGATCAATCATGGCGGGTGCATTGGGTTGGCGGTCCGGACAGCATGGAAAGCCAGCTCGTGCCGCCACGCGGATTCGCGTTCGAGACGATTGCGTTTTCGGGCGTGCGCGGCAAGGGGCTCAAGACGCTGGTGTTCCTGCCGCTGCGCTTGCTCAAGGCTTTCTGGCAGAGCATCCAGGTGGTGCGCCGGGTCAAGCCCGATGTCGTGATCGGCCTGGGCGGCTACATCACGTTTCCGGCGGGCCTGATGAGTGTGCTGCTGGGCAAGCCGCTCGTGCTGCACGAACAGAATTCGGTCGCCGGCATGGCCAATCGAATCCTCGCAGGCGTCGCCGACCGCGTGTTCACTGCATTTCCGAACGTGATGAAGAAGGCCGCGTGGGTCGGCAATCCGCTGCGCGCAGGTTTTCTTGAGCAGCCCGGTCCACAGGAGCGCATGGCGCACCGCACGGGTCCGCTTCGGCTGCTGGTGGTCGGTGGCAGCCTGGGTGCAAAGGCGCTCAACGACGTCGTGCCCAAGGCGATTGCACTGATCCCCGCCGGGCAGCGCCCCACGGTGGTTCACCAAAGCGGCGCCAGGCAGATCGACGAGCTGCGGGCCAACTATGCAGCCGCGGGTGTCGATGCCGAACTCACCCCGTTCATCGACGACACGGCACGCGCTTTCGCAGACGCGGACCTCATCGTCTGCCGTGCGGGCGCGAGTACCGTGACCGAGATCGCAGCCGTCGGCGCAGCAGCGGTCTATGTGCCGTTCCCGTTCGCGGTCGATGACCACCAGACCACGAACGCGAAGTTCCTGGTCGACGCAGGCGGCGGCTGGCTGGTGCAGCAAAGCGAACTGACGGCGCAGGCACTGGCCGACCTGATTCAAGCAACAACACGCGGCGAGCTGATCGACAAGGCACTCGCCGCACAACGCATGCGCAAGACAAGCGCCACGCAAGACGTGGTGCGAGCCTGCGAGGAGCTGGCCAAATGAAGCACGCGATCAAGCACATTCACTTCGTGGGCATCGGTGGTGCGGGCATGTCGGGCATTGCCGAAGTGCTGCGCAACCAGGGTTACCTGATCTCCGGTTCTGACCTGGCCGACAGCGCCGCGCTGCGCAGGCTCAATTCGCTGGGCATCCGCACCTACACCGGTCATGCGGCCAGTCATGTGCTGGGCGCAGACGCGGTCGTCACATCCACGGCCGTGAAGGCTGACAACCCCGAGGTGCTCGCAGCGCGCAAGCGCAAGATTCCTATCGTGCCGCGCGCGATGATGCTGGCCGAACTGATGCGCCTGAAGCAGGGCATCGCGATTGCCGGCACGCACGGCAAGACCACCACGACCAGCCTGGTCGCGAGCATCCTGGCCGAAGGTGGCCTCGATCCGACCTTCGTGATCGGCGGACGCCTCAACAGCGCAGGCGCCAATGCCAAGCTGGGCGGGGGCGACTACATCGTGGTGGAAGCCGACGAGTCGGACGCGTCGTTCCTGAACCTGTTTCCGGTGATGGCGGTGGTGACCAACATCGATGAAGACCACATGGAAACCTATGGGCACGACTTCAACAAGCTGAAGTCGGCGTTCCTCGAATTCTTGCACCGCATGCCGTTCTATGGCACCGCGATCCTGTGCGTGGACGATCCGGCGGTGCGCGAAATCGCATCGCAGGTGCAGTGTCCGGTGACGAGTTATGGCGTGAGCGAGGACGCGCAGGTTCGCGCCGTCGACATTCGCGCCGTGGGCACGCAGATGCATTTCACCGTGCATCGCCGCAACGGCGTCACGCTGCCCGACCTGCATGTCGAGCTGAACCTGGTCGGCCATCACAACGTACTCAATGCGCTGTCCGCGATTGCGGTCGCGGTCGAACTCAACGTGCCCGATGAAGCCGTGCTCAAGGCGCTGTCCGAATTCAAGGGCGTGGGCCGCCGCTTCCAGGGCTATGGCGACCTGCCAGTGAAGGCAGAAAACGGCGGTGGCAAGTTCTCGCTGTTCGAGGACTACGGCCATCACCCGGTTGAAGTCGCCGCCACGCTCGCAGCGGCACGCGGCGCGTTCCCGGGTCGGCGGCTGGTGCTGGCTTTCCAGCCGCATCGCTATACCCGCACGCGTGATTGCTTCGAGGATTTCGTGAAGGTGCTGGGGCAGGCCGACCTGGTGCTGCTGTCCGAGGTCTATTCCGCGGGCGAGTCGCCCATCGTGGCCGCCGACGGCCGCTCGCTCGCACGCGCCGTGCGTGTGTCGGGCAAGGTCGAGCCGATCTTCGTTGACGACATCGCCGCGATGGCCGGCACGATCATGGACACCGCCCGCGATGGCGATGTCGTGCTGTGCATGGGCGCCGGCTCGATTGGCGGCGTGCCGGCGAAACTGGTGGAGATGGGAGGGACATCATGACCTCGACCAAGACCAATGATTTCGGCAAGGTCGCGGTCCTCATGGGCGGGCACTCCGCCGAGCGTGAGGTGTCCCTCATGTCGGGCAGCGGCGTTCTCAAGGCGCTGCAGTCCAAGGGCGTCGACGCGCATGCGTTCGACCCAGCAGAGCGCGACATCTCCGAGCTCAAGCGCAAGGGCTTCAAGCGCTGCTTCATTGCATTGCATGGCCGCTTCGGTGAAGACGGCACGGTGCAGGGCGCACTCGAACTGCTGGGCATTCCCTACACCGGCTCGGGCGTGATGGCGTCCAGCATTTCCATCGACAAGGTGATGACCAAGCGGGTGTGGCTCGCCGAGGGCCTGCCGACACCGAGGTACCAGCTGCTGCGCAAGGACGCCTACACCCGCGAGATCGTGCGCGCCGTGCCCGATGACCTCGGCTTGCCGTTGATCGTCAAGCCTGCGCGTGAAGGCTCGTCCATCGGCGTTGCGAAGGTCAATGGGTATTCGGAGATGGCAGCGGCGGTCGATGCGGCAGCCGCACTCGATTCGGACGTGCTGTGCGAGCAGTTCATCAGCGGCGACGAAGTGACCTGCCCCGTGCTGGGCACCGGCGACAGCGCGGTCGCACTGCCGGTCATTCGCATCGTTGCCCCTGAAGGCAACTACGACTACCAGAACAAGTATTTCACCGACGACACCAAGTACCTGGTGCCCTGCGGCCTGCCCGAAGGCGAAGAGCAGGCGATCCAGGAGATCGTGCTGCGCGCGTACCGCGTGCTGAACTGCCGCGGCTGGGGCCGGATCGACGTGATGATCGACGGTGCCACGCGCAAGCCCTACCTGCTGGAGATCAACACATCGCCGGGCATGACCGGGCACTCGCTGGTGCCTATGTCGGCGCGCGCCTCGGGCATCAGCTACGAGGACCTGTGCGTGCAGTTGCTGGCGTCCGCTGCGCTGGACCAGCAGCAGACCGCGCGTGATGGAGGCAAGAAGTGACTGCCGACCTGCCGCAACCTTTTGACGTCAAGCTGATGAACGCGACCGCGACGGCGCTGTTCACGGTGATGGGCGTCATGCTGGTCGCGGCGCTGGCCTGGTGGGCCGTGCGGCATCCGCTCTTTGCGATCTCGGGTATCTCGGTGCAAGGCGAGGTTGCGCACAACAGCGCGGTGACGCTTCGCGCCAACGTTGCGCCGCGCCTGGCGGGCAATTTCTTCACCGTCGATCTGATCAAGGCGCGTGAAGCGTTTGAAGCTGTGCCCTGGGTGCGGCAGGCCACGGTGCGCCGCGAATTTCCGAACCGCCTGCGCGTCTTGCTGCAAGAGCATCGCGCCGCCGCGTTCTGGGGCGCAGAGACCGAGTCGCGCATGGTCAACAACTTTGGTGAAGTGTTCGACGCCAACGTCGGCGATGTCGACCAGGAAGAACTGCCGCGCCTGTCGGGCCCCGACGACCAGGCAGGCCAGGTGCTGGCGATGTACTACGCGATCAAGCCGATTTTCGAGCCGCTGGATCTGGCGGTGGAGCGTCTGGCGCTCACGCCCCGTGGCAGCTGGCAGGTTGCGCTCGATACGGGTGCTGTCATCGAGCTGGGACGTGGAACGACACAGGAAGTGACTGCGCGCACACAGCAATTCGCGCAGACGTTGACGCAGGTCACCTCACGTTACGGGCGCAGACCCGATGCACTGGTGTCTGCTGACCTGCGGCACGGCGATGGCTATGCGGTGAAGTTGAGGGGCGTCGTCACCACCAGTGCCGACGTCAAAAAGTAGGACGGAAGAATATGGCAAAAGAATACAAGGACCTGGTCGTAGGACTGGACATCGGAACCGCCAAGGTGATGGCGGTGGTGGCCGAGATCCTGCCCACTGGTGAGTTGAAGCTCGCCGGGTTCGGTATCGCCGCTTCCAATGGACTCAAGCGCGGCGTGGTGGTGAACATCGACGCCACAGTGCAGAGCATCCAGCAGGCGCTGAAAGAAGCGGAGCTGATGGCCGACTGCAAGATCACGCGGGTGTACACCGGCATCACCGGCGCGCACATTCGCGGCATCAACTCCAGCGGCATGGTGGCCGTGAAGGACAAGGAAGTCACTGCCGCCGATGTGGCGCGTGTGGTCGAGACGGCACGCGCCATCAACATTTCGACCGACCAGCGCCTCTTGCTGGTGGAGCCGCAGGAGTTCGTCATCGACGGCCAGGATGTGAAGGAGCCGATCGGCATGAGCGGCATCCGCCTGGAGGCCAAGGTGCACATCGTGACCGGCGCGCAGAGCGCCGCCGAGAACATCATCAAGTGCGTGCGCCGCTGCGGCCTGGAGGTCGATCACCTGTTGCTCAACCCGCTGGCTTCCAGCGCGGCCGTGCTGACTGAAGACGAGCGCGAGCTCGGTGTCGCGGTGGTGGACATCGGTGCAGGTACCACGGACGTGGCGATCTTCACCAACGGCGCGATTCGCCACACCGCCGTCATCCCGATTGCCGGCGACCTGATCACCAGCGACATCGCGATGGCGCTGCGCACGCCGACCAAGGACGCAGAGGACATCAAGGTCGAGAGCGGCTACGCCAAGCAATTGCTGGCCGACCCCGAGCAGCAGGTCGAAGTGCCGGGGCTGGGCGATCGCGGGCCGCGCATGTTGTCGCGCCAGGCACTGGCCGGCGTGATCGAGCCGCGCATCGAAGAGATTTTTTCGCTGGTGCAGCAGGTGATTCGCGATTCGGGCTACGAAGAAGTGCTGTCGTCGGGCATCGTGATCACTGGCGGCAGCGCGGTGATGCCCGGCATGCTCGAGCTCGGCGAGGACATCTTCCTCAAGCCGGTGCGGCGCGGCGTGCCCAAGTATCGCGGCTCGCTGTCGGACATGGTCGCGCAGGCACGCGCATCAACGGTGATGGGCCTGCTCGAAGAAGCACGCCTTGCACGCATTCGCGGCCTGAAGGTCGCACAGAAAAATGGTTCCATGAAGACGGCATTCGGCCGCTTCAAGGATTTCATCGTTGGGAATTTCTGATGAACTGCACAACCCATTTCATCAGACCTATCAGTGCGGCAGGGCCGCCGAAACCCTGGAGAAAGGAGCGATGTCGGTGCAACGACGCACCGCACAAAGTTTCATGAAGTCCCAAACAAACAGCTTTTCAAAATTGGCAACTGCAGGATTCGAAGGAGATACACCATGAGCATCGAAATGATTGAAGTCGAAGAGTTCCACGCTGGCACGCAGATCAAGGTGATCGGCGTCGGTGGTGGCGGTGGCAACGCGGTCGAGCACATGATCGGCCGCTCGGTGCAGGGCGTGGAATTCATCTGCGCGAACACCGATGCGCAGGCGCTCGCGCGCAGCGCGGCGCACAAGACGATACAGCTGGGCGTCTCGGGCCTGGGCGCGGGCAGCAAGCCCGAGAAGGGCCGCGACGCGGCCGAGACGGCCGTGCAGGAAATCCGCTCGGCCATCGACGGCGCGCACATGCTGTTCATCACGGCCGGCATGGGTGGCGGCACCGGCACGGGGGCAGCGCCTGTGATTGCCCGCATCGCCAAGGAAATGGGCATCCTGACGGTGGGCGTGGTCACCAAGCCGTTCGACTGGGAAGGCGGGCGCCGCATGACCAACGCCGACAACGGCCTGGCCGAGCTCGAAGCCAATGTCGATTCGCTGATCGTGGTGCTCAACGAGAAGCTGCTCGAAGTGCTGGGCGATGACATCACCCAGGACGAGGCCTTTGCGCACGCCAATGACGTGCTCAAGAACGCCGTGGGCGGTATCGCCGAAATCATCAACGAGTACGGCAACGTCAACGTCGACTTCGAAGACGTCCGCACGGTGATGGGTGAGCCGGGCAAGGCGATGATGGGTACGGCCGTGGCCGACGGTCCGGACCGCGCGCGCATCGCAGCCGAGCAAGCCGTGGCATGCCCGCTGCTGGAAGGCATCGACCTGTCGGGTGCCAAGGGCGTGCTGGTGCTGGTCACCGCAGCCAAGGGCAGCCTGAAGCTGTCGGAGTCCAAGCTCGCGATGAACACGATCCGTGCCTACGCTTCGCCAGACGCTCACGTCATCTACGGCGCCGCCTACGACGACCAGCTCGGCGACGAGATGCGTGTCACGGTGGTGGCAACGGGTTTGTCGCGTAACGGCCAGCGCCGCGCTGCGCCTCCGCTGCAGGTTCTGCGCACCGGCACCGACAACGTGCCGTTCAACGTGCCCACGGTGAACAACGCGATCTCCGGCCCCGGCGCGATCGTGACGCGCGAGCAACTCGGCACGCCTTCCAGCCTGCCGGGTTACAGCGACATGGACGTGCCCAGCGTCTGGCGCAATGGCCGCACGAATGCATCGGTGAAGGTCGCTGCGCTGTCCAACAGCGGTGTGGACGAGTTCGATATCCCTGCGTTCCTGCGCCGCCAGGCCGACTGATCGGCCAGAGGCCGACGAAAGAATCAAGACGAGGTGTTCTCCATGGGAGTTCGGGGTGGGCTGGTGCAAGCGGCCCACCCCCTTTTCTTGGTTCACCCCAATAACGCGGGGCTAACGGTCACGGTCTAAAATTGCCTGCCTATGATCCAGCAGCGCACGCTCAAGTCACTCACCAGGGCCGTGGGCGTGGGGCTGCACAGCGGGCAGCGCGTCGAGCTCACATTCCGTCCTGCCCAGCCCGATACGGGCATCGTGTTCCGGAGGGTGGACCTGCCCGATCCGGTTGATATCCCGATCAGTGCCGAGTCGGTGACCGACACGCGCATGGCTTCCACCATCTCGCGCGGTGGCGCCAAGGTGCAGACCGTCGAGCATCTGATGTCGGCCTGTGCGGGCCTGGGCCTGGACAATCTCTACGTCGATATCACGGCCGAAGAAGTGCCCATCCTGGATGGCTCATCGGCGTCGTTTGTCTTCCTGCTGCAAAGCGCGGGCATCGAATTGCAGAAGGCGCCCAAGCGCTTCATGCGTGTGACCCGGCCGGTTGAAGTGCGCCTGGGCGAAGACGACAACCTCAAGTGGGCACGGCTGGATCCCTATCACGGCTACAAGCTGCGCTTTGAAATCGACTTCGCGCATCGCGTGGTCGATTCGACAGGGCAGTGCGTGGAGTTCGACCTGGGCACCGGGTCATATGCACGCGACATCGCGCGCGCCCGCACCTTCGGCTTCACCAAGGACCTGGAAACCATGCGCGCCAACGGCCTGGGCCTGGGCGGCGGCCTGGACAATGCCGTGGTGATGGACGACTACCGCGTGCTCAACAGCGATGGGCTTCGCTATGACGACGAGTTCGTCAAGCACAAGATCCTGGACGCCATGGGTGACCTGTACCTCATCGGTCATCCGCTGCTGGCGGCCTACAGCGCGTTCCGTTCGGGCCATGCCATGAACAACCTGCTGCTGCGCGAATTGCGCGCGCAAGGTGCCTACGAAATGGTCACCTTCGAAGACGAGAAGCAGGCACCCGTCGGCTTTGCCAGGCCTGCGCGGGCGTGGTAGCGCGATGATCATTGTTCGCTGGGTGGTGCTGCTGCTCCTGCTGGGCGCGGCTGTGTCGTTCGCTTTCTATGCCGGAACGGGGCAGGTGCGCTTCAAGGTGCTGGGGCTTCGCATCCTGCGCTGGACGCTTGCAGCCGCATTCCTGTTTTTCGCCGTGCTGATACTGGAGCGCATCGCGTGATGTGCATGGAGCGCATCACCTTCAGCCTTCCACCAGCGTGAAATTGTCGATCAGGCCCATCGCCACATTGGCGTTTTTCCAGACGTACACATAACCGCTGGTCATTCCTTGCGGAGCAGTGAACGTGAGGGTCACACCGGTTGAAGTGAGCGAGTTGACCAGCCTGGACTGGTCCAGCAGCACCGCGCCAACACTGTCCTTGAGCGTCACGCCAACAAAGATGCCTTCCGCCGCCGTATTGATGCAGGCCTGCGACGTGAGGGTGTACTGCTTGCCGGGCGTGAGCTTCAGGTAGATGTCCTGGGCGACCCCGCCAGCGGCGGTGCCGACCTGCAGCACGCCGGAGGCGACGGCCGAATTGCCCCAGTTGACCCAACCGGTCATGGCGCTTGCGAAGTCGCCGTTGACCAGCATGTTGCCGGCCGGCGCGGGTGCCGGTGCTGGAGCAGGCGCTGGTGCGGCCAGCGGCATGACCGCTCCGGCCGTGGACCACCAGTTGCCCGATGCCACCACCATGCTCAGCAACTGCAATTCGCTGTCGTAATAGCCCGTGGTCAGGTGCGTTGCGTTCCAGTTCCACATCGCGTCCAGGAAAGACTGGAAGCGCGCATCGACGCATGCGCCCGCGCAGATCGGGCCGTGGTATGCCGCGCTGTTGCCGCCGGTCAGCATGGTGCCGTTGAGGGCGTATCCGGTCCCGATCTTCAAGGGGTCGCCGCCGGAGCGCGACTTGAAAAAATCGACCATCCGGCCGGTCACCAGCGAAAACCGCGAGTCGCCTGAAAGCAGGAAGTCAGACGAATAGCGCCACGGATTGCGGCAGGCATTCCACCAGAAGTGGCCTTCCTTGTCATTGCCGTCGCCGATGTAGCCAGTAGATGGTGACGGCGTGGCGGTGTTCGTGTTGATCACGAAGTCGGGCATCAGGCCGACGCCCGCCGAGTAGACGGTCTGCATGCGGTCGATGAGCGAGTACGCCTTGGTGATGGCCAGGTCCCAGATCGCGTCGCCGGTCGCTGACTTGAATGCGCGGAAGTGGCCGATCATGTAATCGGAGGTGCGGTTGTTGTTTGCGTTCGGCAGGCCCCGTGTCGAGCCGTCTGCGTTCATGTTCCAGGACTTGATGGCCGCAATGGTGTTGCGCGCTTCCTGCAGATAGTTCCACTGGCCCGTGGTCGAGCCCCATTGCTTGTGAGCCATCAGCAGCGCCATGGCGATGTCGAGGTCGCCGTCCATCGCATTCCAGCCGTCGCCCGCGCTGGTGCCGTTGGCGTTGAGACGCCAATCGTGCAGGTACTTGCCGTTGGGATCGTATTGCGCAACCGCATAGGCAGGGCGCGCGCGCACTACTGCGAACAGGCCGTCCAGGAGCGCCCTTGCGTTCGGATCGTGGCCGGCAAACAGCACGGCCAGCAGCATGCCGTAGCCTGCGCCCTCGGATACAGCCATGTAGGTCGGGTCGGAAAACTTGACTGCGAGGCCTCCGGCGACGACCGATGCGGCCGATATGACGCGGGCGGCCTTCCAGGCGTCGTATTGTTTCGTGAGAACCGCATCCATTGCAGTGCTTGTCTGCGTGGGCTTGATGCCACCGACATAAGGGACCAGACGCGCGCCGAAGGGATAGGCCACGCCTGCCACGGCGGGTGCAGGTGCCGGGGCAGGTGCCGGGGCTGGCGCGGGAGCCGGTGCAGGCGCTGGCGCCGTCGGTTTTCTCTTTGCGGCCAGCGGTGAACCGAAGGAGCCCTGAGTCTCGGAGAGCGCCACCTGAGCTTCTTCGCCACCGCCGCCTCCACAGCCCGACAGGGCGAGGGCAGCTGAAGAAGTTCCGGAAAGAAGAAACAGACGTCTTTTCATGTAACTACAACCTGTGCGTTCAGTTGGCGAGGAGCCCGGGCTGGCTCTGCGGGAACGCGGACTGTAGTAGGAGGCGTCTGACAGGGATAGAGGTATTTGGCTGACTATGTAAGACCAGGAGCGTGCAATTTCCCTGTGAAGTTGAGACCTTTTGCACACCTGGAAATAACTGGATACGAGGTCGGCCCGGACCCAAGCTCATGCAATGGAATTAATCACAGGTTCACGCGTTTTTGGCTCGTGCGAGCCCCCGTCAGAGATTCACTTGTAACGGGCGTGCTTTTTACAGAAGTTACGACTGCTTACCGGAACCTCAGCTCAGCAATAGCGCGTTTGAAATCAGAGCGTGCGGCCACCGCGAAACATCGAGCTCGTGGTGCGTGTCACGGCAGTCGCCGCTGAAATGCGGCTCATCGATGCGCCCGCGTGTGCGTGCGTGATCGCAAGCCCCAGGGCATCGGCCGCGTCCTTGCCCGGAAGCCCCGGCAGCTTGAGCAGCCGCTTGACCATCTCCTGCACTTGCGCCTTGGCCGCCTTGCCGTGACCGGCCACTGCCTGCTTCATCTGGAGCGCGGTGTATTCGGCCACGTCGAGATTGCGTGACACCAGGGCCGTCAGGCAGGCGCCGCGGGCTTGCCCGAGCAGCAGGGTGGCCTGCGGGTTGACGTTCACGAACACGATCTCGACGGAAGCCACATCGGGCTGGTAGCGCGCCTGCACTTCGCCGATGCCATCGAACAAAACCTTCAGGCGCGCGGGCAGGTTGCCGCGATCAAGATGGGTGGTGGTGATGGTGCCGCTGGCGACGTAGGTCAGCGAATGCCCGGACACATCGACCACGCCAAACCCTGTGGTCTGGAGGCCGGGATCGATACCTAGGATTCGCATGGTGCGATTGTCGGTCAGGCGCCGCTCACGCACCAAAATACCAGCGCGCCGAATGAAAGAAGATCGGCGCGGCAAAGCACAGCGCATCGACGCGGTCGAGCAGGCCGTTGGCACCGGTGATCGACACATCGCGCTTGCCCCAGGCGGTTACGCCGCGATCGCGCTTGAGCGCCTTCATCACCAGGTGCCCCATCGAGCCTGCGACACAGGCGACAAACGCCATGGCGAGCGCCTGTATCGGCTCGAAGGGCGTGATGAACGAGAGCACAACGCCCACGAAGCTGCCCACCACCATGCCCACGCCCCAGCTGTACCAGTTGAAGCTTCGGCTCACCTGCGGCGCGCTGGGCGGGCGCTTGAGCTTGCGGGTGACCACATGCTGCATCAGCATGCAGGTTTGCACCACGAACACCAGGAAGAACACGAGGAATGCGCCCTTGCCCTGGTAGTCCTTGAAGTCGAGCAGAAGCAATGCGGGCACATGGCTCATGCCGTACACGCACACCATGATTCCCCATTGCAGCTTGGCGTTGCGCTCCAGGAACCGGTGGGTGTCACCCGCCAGCGCGCTCACCACCGGAATCGCCAGGAACACGTACACCGGAATGAACACGGTGAAGAGATCGAAATGCTCGGTGCCCACCAGCCAGAACTGCACCGGCAACACCACGAAGAACGCCAGGATCAGGCTGCGGTGGTCGCCGCGCCGGGTCGGTGAGAGCGTGATGAATTCGCGCAGTGCAAAAAACGCGATGAAGGCAAACAGGATCGTCGCCACCGTGTCGCCCAGCACCCACGCCATCCAGAACACCACCACCATGAACCACGAGGTGGCCAGCAGGCGGCGAAAGTTTTTCAGCTCGGCGTGCCACGCTTCGTCGTGCGCGGTCGCGCTCTTTTTGAAGGAGAGAAAGAACGCCGTGAGGCTCACGATGATGAGAATGCCAAAGACGATCAGGAACAGCGCGGTGATCTGCCGGGTCGGGGTGAGGCTGCGAAGGAACTCGTCCATCAGACCTCCCGCAGTGCCATGACGGCGTCGCGTGCCCGGTCGAGAAAGGGCCTGCGCTCTTCGCCTGCTTCGAGCCGTATCGGCGCGCCGAAGGTGACCGAGCAGAGGATGGGCACCGGCACGACCTCACCCTTGGGCATCACGCGCTGGATGTTGTCGATCCAGGCGGGCACCAGCACCACCTGGGGAAACTTCTGCGCGAGGTTGTACAGGCCCGCCTTGAAGGGCTGCGGCTCGTCGGCATGGCCGCGGGTTCCTTCAGGAAAGATGATGATGGAGTCGCCGCTTTCCAGCGCGTCGATCAGGGGTTCGAGCGGGTCCTGGTCACCGGTGCGCGCGCGGTCCACGTAGATCGCGTGAAAGACCGACGTGGTGATCCATTGGCGAAACGGGGTCTTGGTCCAGTAGTCCTTTGCAGCGATCGGACGCGTGATGCTGCGCAACTCTTCGGGCAAGGCGGCCCAGATCATCACCAGGTCGGCGTGGCTTTGGTGATTGGCGAAATAGATGCGCTGCTCGGCCTTGGGCGGGCATCCGTACCAGCGTGCCTGCGCCCCTGTGAGGACACGCACCAGCCCCAGCAAAAACAGGCTCATGAGCTTGGCAAGCATGCGGGTGATGATATGCCGTGCGGCAATGGACAGCTCAGGCCGGTTCAGGGCAGCTCGGCGCCACGCATGCGCGCCGCGATGGTCGAAGCGCGGCTGGCGAGATAGCCCGAGCCCGGTACCTTCTCGAAGTACTTGGGCCGCGGCAGCATCACGGCCAGCCGCGCGGCCTCATAGGCGGTGAGCTGCGAGGCGCTCTTGCGAAAGTAGTGGCGCGCTGCGGCTTCCGCGCCGAACACGCCTTCGCCCCATTCGACGCTGTTGAGATAGATCTCCAGGATGCGCTGCTTGGAAAGCATTTTCTCCAGCGCGAAGGTCAGCACGAATTCCTGGCCTTTGCGCAGGAGCGTGCGCTCGCCCGACAGCAGCAGGTTCTTGGCAAGCTGCTGCGTGATGGTGGAGCCGCCGACGATCTTGGGCGCACGTACGGGTTTTGCGGGTGCCTTGCTTGCATTGGGCGATGGGGCTGCCTTGGGTTTTTGCCGGGCCGCGCGCTCTTCGGCCTCGGCGTTGCGCTGCCATGCTTTTTCCAGCGCCTCCCAGTCGTAGCCGTCGTGGACGCTGAAGCTGTCGTCTTCGGACACGATCACTGCGCGCTTGAGGTTGTCGGAGATGCTCGCGTAGGGCACCCACTGGTGCGACCACGGCAGCCTGCCTTTGGTCGTGGTGATGCGCCACGCCTCGGACCGCATGAAGGCAGTCGATTGCGGGGCGACGGTAGCGGCCATCGCGATCCGCACGATGAAGAACAGCTCCAGCGCCAGCGCTGCGACAAGCACCAGCATGATCCAGCGCGCCAAGGATTTCATCGTGCGTTCATCCCAGCGCGGCCCTCAGTTCCTCCAGCACCTGCGCCGAAGGCGGCCGCACGCCGCGCCAGACCAGGAACGCTTCTGCCGCCTGCTCCACCAGCATCCCGAGACCGTCGCGCGGGGCAGCGCCATGCGCAGCGGCCCAGTCCATGAAGCCTTGCGCAGCAGGCCCGTACATCAGGTCGCAGGCCAGCGTGCCGCGCCGCAGCACGGCCGGCGAAACGGGCACTGCTTCGCCGCTCAGGCTGGTGGCGGTTGCATTGATGACGACATCGAAGTCGTCGGTCACCTGCAGGAGTTCGGGCGCCTGCAATTTCACGCGGTGCTGCTGCGCAAGCGATGCGTGCCGGTCGATCAGGTGCTGCGCCTTGGCCTGCGTGCGGTTGGCGACCGCGATGAGCCGCGGGCCGGCTTCGATCAACGGGCCCAGCACGCCCGCCGCAGCGCCACCCGCGCCGATCAGCAGCACATCGCGACCGGCCAGCCGGACGCCGGCATTGCGCGTGATGTCGTTGACCAGGCCCACACCATCGGTGTTGTCCGCAAAGACTTCGTCGCCGTCAAAGCGCAGCACATTGCATGCACCGGCCAGTTCGGCGCGTGGCGTGAGGCGGGTTGCGATCGGCGCGGCTTCGAACTTGAAGGGCACGGTGATGTTGCAGCCCTTGCCGCCTTCCGCGCGAAACGCGGCGATGCCGCGCGCGAATCCATCGAGCGCAATCAAGCGCTTGTCATAGTGCATGTCTTGCCCGGTGAGCTGCGCAAACCGTGCGTGAATCCACGGCGACTTGCTGTGCTCGACAGGGTTGCCCATGACGCAATAGAGATCTGACATAAACAGTAGGAGTGGCGGCTAGCGTGCCAGTTGTTGGGTTTCCAGCGTCTCGTCACGCGTGAACTTGAAACGCGACACCACGACGATCTGGTCGGCGCGGCGGCGCATTGCATCGCTGAAGCGGCCAAACGGTGCGGCGCTGAGCGCAATGGCCTTGGCGCGTCGGTCGAGCGTGGGGTTGCCCGAGCTTTGCACGATGTCGGTATCGACGACCCGGCCGTCGTAGTTGATGGTGACGACCATGGTCAGCTCGCCATAGAGCTTGCGACCCATGAGTTCGGGGAAGTTCTGCGTGCCCTTGTCCTCGATGCGCCGGCGCAGGCCGTCGTAGTAGATCGCGTACACCTCCTCGCGGGTCGAGGGGCTGATGTAGCGCTTCTTGGGACGCGCGTTTTCTTCGTTGATCCGCTTTTCGATCTCGGCCAGCAGCTTGATCAGCTGCCTGCGCTTTTCTTCGCGGGCGAGCGCTTCGGGGTTGTTGGTGGGCTGCTTGGGGTCGGGCGGGGGCAGGGCGGCCAGCATCTTCTTGACCTGTGCCAGCAGCAGCGTCTGCTGTTCCTGCATGGCGTCGATCTTGCGCTGTGCATCTTCGGCCGCGTCGCCCATCTCGGTGAGGGCCGATGGCGGCAGCGGCGACGTCGAGCGGCCCTTGTCTGCATCGCCGCCGCCTGCCAGCGACGTCTGCGCGATCGCCTTGGCGTTCTCCGGCTTTTCGTTGGTCTTGGCGTTGACCAGGATCACCTCCAGCGGTGTGTCCTGGAACACGCGGTTGAAACCTTCGGGGTCCACGATGCGCGCCGTGAGGATCACGACGTGAATGGCGACCGAGATGCCGATCGCAAGCTGGAGGGTACTGAACTGTCGCAGGTTCACAAATGCATCAACTGGCCGGGAACATCAGGCAGCGGGCGTGGTGCCAACCGTCACGCAGCCGGCACAGGCGCCGTCTGCGTTTCGCCAGTGTCGTTCACGTCAACCGCGATGGCAATCGGGCCTGCCACCGATTCTTCTTCGCTGTCGTCTTCTTCCGACGGCGCATCGTCGCCCGGTTGCGCGTCCAGGTGCTCCACCACGGTCCCGCCAATGTCCAGCGTGATCGGGTCGATTTCGCCGAGCTTGACGCGAACCCGCGCACCGCGCGGCAGGGCATTGGCACCCAGCACCGGCAGCACCAGCGGCAGGTCGTCGGCGCGGATCATGTTCTCGCGAAACAGGCTGCCGGTGATTTCGGTGATGCCTTGCTGCTGCAGATACTTCAGCGTCCAGAAACGCTCCATCCCGCCCTGGTGGCCGTTGTAGGCCATGTAGGCGGAGTCGAAGCTGGAGATGATCGAGAACAGCTCGGCGTCCTTGGGCTTGAACGGCGCGGCCAGCGCAGCGGTGCGGCCATGCCGTGCCGCGGCAATGATCTGCCACTGGTTCACCAGGTCGGTATAGCGGCGCAGGGGCGAGGTGCTCCACGCATAGCTCTTGACGCCGATGCCCGCGTGCGGCAACGCCCGTGTGCCCATGCGCACCTTGACGCCGGGCGCAAGGCTGGCCTGGCTGCGGTAGATGGCGGGAACACCCAGCTCGCCCAGCCAGCTGCCCCAGGTGCTGTTGGCCAGGATCATCGCTTCGGCCACGATCAGGTCCAGCGGCGCGCCGCGCTTGCGCAGCGTGATCAGCACCTGTTCATCACCGACGGGCTCAGCGCCGTCATTGCCGACGAGCCGGAAGTTGTAATCCGGACGGTTGAAGTTCTCGGGCTTGCCGCGCACGATTTCGCGCAGCGATTTCAGGTGCAGCGCGAGCCGGTGCAAAAAGGCCAGCGGTGGATGCAGCCCAGGCACCGGCAGGCGCGGGTCTTCGGGTGGCGCGGGGTCTTGCAGCCATTCTTCGGTGACGACTGCGTCGAGCTGGTCATGGCGCAGGTTGGCGACGATGGGCACGCGCTCCAGCTTTGTCTGTGACTCCCTGAGCTCCAGCGTTGCTTCGTCGAACGTCGCGTAGAGCGAGACGGCGGGGCAGTCGCGGCCTTCCTGGAGCGTGTAGGCGGTCACCACGTCATCGGGGAGCATGGTGATCTTGTAGCCGGGCATGTACACCGTGGACAGGCGCTGCCTCGCGACCACGTCGAGAGGCGATGCCGGTTGAAGCGCCAGCCCGGGCGCGGCGATGTGGATACCGATCGTGACGGTTCCTGTGCCCAGGCCTTGCACCGACAGCGCATCGTCGATTTCCGTCGTGCTGGAGTCATCGATGGAGAACGCCTTGACCGGGGCGATCGGCAATTCGTCCTGGATCAACGGTGCCTGCAAAGCCGGGAAGCCCGTGCCCTTGGGGAAGTTCTCGAACAGGAAGCGCTTCCAGTGGAACTGGTAGGGCGACGCGATGGCGCCTGCGCGTTGCAGCAGGTCCAGCGGTGCGGTTTGCGTGGCGCGCGAGGCGTCGACCACGGCCTTGTATTCAGGTGCGTTCTTGTCGGGCTTGAACAGGATCTTGAACAGCTGCTCGCGAATCGGCTCCGGGCAGGTGCCCGCAGCCAGCTCGCCGGCCCATGCTTCGATCTGCGCCTGCACCTGCTTTTTCTTTTCGATGGCGGCCAGGGCCTGCTGCAGGATTTCAGCCGGGGCCTTGCGAAAGCGACCTTTGCCCGCGCGCCGGAAGTAATGCGGCGCTTCGAACAGGCGAAACAGCATCGCGGCCTGTTCTTCGAGTGTCGCCTTCTCGCTGAAATAGTCGCGTGCCAGCTCGGCAAAGCCGAACTCGTCTTCCGGTGCGAATTCCCAGGTCATCTCCAGCTCGATGCCGGCGGCCAATGCCTGCGCCTGGCGGATGAGCTCAGCCGGGGCGGGCTTTTCGAACTTCATCAGCATGTTGGCGGCCTTGACCTTCACCCGCTTGCCGCTGTCGAGTTCGACCTGCGCGGACGAATCGGCCTCGGAAAGGATCCTGCCGGCCTGAAATTTGCCGGCTTCTTCAAACAATACAAACATGGGGCGAATTGTCCCATGCAGGGCCCGCAGCGGTCGCCGCGCCTGATCAGGGATGGATTGCGGATCGAGTCCGCAATGACGGTTGCAATGACAGCTGCAATGACAGTCAGACTACCGAAGTCCCAAAAACCCGAACACCTCGTCGATATGGTCCGCAAAATCGGAGATCGCGTGGTCGCTGCCTTCCAGCAGGCGGATGCGCGAGCCGGGGTAGCGGGCGGTCATCTCGCGCCAGTCGAGCAGTTCGTCGCCCTTGGCGATGACCGCCAGCACCTTGGACGGATCGGGCGAGCCCGACAATTCCAGTTCACGCAATTCATCGACATAGCGCGGCTCGAAGACAAAGTGCTCATTGGGGTCGTGCCAGGACGTCTGGTCACCCACGTGAGCGGCAAGGTCGCGCGCCGGGTGAACCGCAGGATTGAGAACGACTGCGTGGCAGTTCATCTGCGCCGCCACGCAGGTCGCGTAGAAGCCGCCCAGCGATGAGCCCATCACTGCCATCGACTCGCGCGGCCAATTGGCAACGCCGTCCCTGAGCAGCTGCATGGCCGCAGCGGGCGAGGGCGGCAGCTGGGGGCACCACCAGGTCACATGGGGGTTTGCCTCATGCATACGCGATGCCACCATGCGGGCCTTGGTGGACAGGGGCGAGGACCGAAATCCGTGCAGATAGAGCAGGTGGGTTGTGTTCATGCGCAGGGATAATCGTGCCATGTCTGCCGTTTTCGACAATCCATCCCGCCTGAACCGCCTGTCGCCGATGCTGCACGGGTTCGACATTCCGCTGGCTCTCGCGGTGATCCTGCTGGCCGCAGCCGGCATGATCACGATGTACTCATCCGGGTTCGATCACGGCACGCGCTTTGTCGATCACGGCCGCAACATGGTCCTGGCCGGCGTCATCATGTTCATCGTCGCCCAGGTGCCGCCGCAGCGGCTGCAGAGCTTCGCGGTGCCGCTCTACATGGCCGGTGTGGCGCTGCTGATTGCGGTGGCCATCTTCGGCATCACCAAGAAGGGCGCGCGGCGCTGGATCAATATCGGCATCGTCATCCAGCCCAGCGAGATCCTGAAGATCGCCATGCCGCTCATGCTGGCCTGGTGGTTCCAGAAACGCGAAGGGCAGCTGCGGCCGCTGGACTTCCTGGTGGCGGGTGCCCTGCTGGTCGTGCCCGTGGGTCTCATCATGAAGCAGCCCGACCTGGGCACATCGATCCTGGTGCTGGTCGCCGGGTTTTCGGTGATCTTTTTTGCCGGGTTGTCCTGGAAGCTGATCCTGCCGCCGGTGCTGGTGGGTGTCACCCTGGCAGTTCTTCTGGTGATGTTCGAGCCCATGCTGTGTGCCGAGGGATACCGGTGGCCGATCCTGCACGACTACCAGCAGCAACGCATCTGCACCTTGCTCGACCCCGGCAAAGACCCGCTGGGCAAGGGCTTTCACATCATCCAGGGCATGATCGCCATCGGCTCGGGCGGCATGCTCGGCAAGGGTTTCATGCAGGGAACGCAGACGCACCTCGAATTCATCCCCGAGCGCACGACCGACTTTATCTTTGCCGCTTACTCCGAGGAATTCGGGCTCGTCGGCAACCTGTTCCTGATCGCGGGTTTCATCTTCCTGGTGCTGCGCGGCCTGGCGATTGCGCTGGAGGCCTCCACCGTGTTTTCGCGGCTGCTGGCTGGTGCGATCACCATGATCTTTTTCACCTACGCCTTCGTCAACATGGGCATGGTGAGCGGCATCCTGCCGGTGGTGGGCGTGCCCCTGCCCTTCATCAGTTATGGCGGCACCGCGATGGTGACGCTGGGGGCAGGCCTGGGCATTCTGATGTCCATCGCCAAGGCCAAGCGGCTGGTGCAATCCTAGGAAAGCGCAAGGTGTCATGAAAACAGTCGCGATCGTCGGTGTGGGCAACATGGGCGGCGCGATGGCGCAGCGACTGCTCCAATTGCAATGGCCGGTGCGGGTGTGCGATCTCGACGGGGACAAGGTGGCCGCGTTGCGGGCGTTGGGTGCAGTCGCATGCAGCAGCGCGCAGCAGGCGGCCACTGGCTGCGACCTGCTGATCGTCTGCGTGGTCGATGCGGCCCAGACGCAGGATGTGCTGTTCGGTGCGAAGGGCGCCGCCGCAGTGATGCAACCAGGCCAGGCCGTGATGCTCTGCCCCACGATTTCTCCCCATGATGCAGAGCGCCTCGCGCAACGCCTCGTCGAGCGCAACATTGGCGCCATCGATGCACCGATGTCCGGCGGTCCGGCCCGCGCTCGCGACGGCACGATGAGCCTGATGGTCGCCTGCAACGACGCCACTTTCGAAGCCCAGCGCGATGTGATCGAAGCCTTGTCCGGCAAGGTGTTCCGTATCAGCGAAAAGCCCGGCGACGGCGCCCGCACCAAGCTGGTGAACAACCTGCTCGCCGGCATCAATCTGGCGGGCGCAGCCGAAGTCATGGCGATGGCGCAACGCATGGGTCTTTCGCTGGACAAGACGCTGGACGTGATCGAGCAATCGAGCGGCCAGAGCTGGATCGGCTCGGATCGCATGCGCCGCGCGATTGCGGGTGATTACGAGCCGCGCGCGCACGTGAGCCTGCTGCAAAAGGACACACGCCTGGCGGTCGAGGCGGCAGCCGAGGCTGGCTTTGACGGACCCCTGGGGACGGTTGCACGCGATGCGTTCGAACGCGCCGCCCGCGCCGGCTTTTCCGGGCTGGACGACGCCGCCTTGTTCAAGGTTTTCACGCAGATGCGGTAAAAAGCGCGATGGCCACAGTCCTCATCGTCGAAGACGACGACGCGATCCGAAACAACATCATCCGGCTGCTCAAGCTGGAAGGCTACGAGATCGTGTCCGCCGAGAACGGTCGGCTGGGGCTGGAGCAGGCCCTGCGGCACCGGCCCGACCTCGTGATTTCGGATGTGAGCATGCCCGAGATGGATGGCTTCGAGCTGCTCGAAGCCATACGCGCCGACCGGTTTCTTGCGCAGACCTCGGTCATGCTGCTCACCGCGCTCGACGACCGCGCGAGCATGCGGCGCGGCATGACCGCTGGCGCCGACGACTACCTGGCCAAGCCGTTCACGCGCATCGAACTGCTCGATGCGCTGCAGGGCCTGATGAAGAAGAAAGAGCGGATCGAGGAAAGCATTGAAGCCGCTGTCAAGGCGCGCGAAGCGCATCTTCGGCAGGCTTTCTCTGACAGCCTGGGCGGGCGCGTGGTGCCTGACAAGTTCGGACTGGAGGCGCCGCTCGGTGCCATTCCCGACACGATGTTCGAAGCCACGGTGCTGTTTTCCGACATCCGCAATTTCACCTCGCTGGCCGAGCGCCTGAGTTCCAGCGAAGTGGCCGAGCTGCTGACGCAATACTTCGAGCGTGTGTGCGATCCGGTGCTCAAGAACGGCGGCAAGCATCTCAAGTTCATCGGCGATGGATTGATGGCGATCTTTGCGCAATCGCTCTCGCAGGACTCGCCGCTTTCGGCCGCGCGCCGGGGCGTTTCGGCAGCGCTGGGCATGGTGCTTGCCACCCATGAATTTCGCGCGTGGATCGACACCCGGTTTCCGGGCCGGGGCCTGCCGCCGTTTGCGATCGGCATTGGCCTGCACGCGGGCGAAGTGACGATCTGCCGGCTCGGCACGATACAGAACAAGGAAACAACCCCCATCGGCGACACGGTGAATGTGGCGGCCCGGCTGGAGGCGTCGAGCAAGGAACTCGGCTGGACCGTGGTCGCCAGCAATGCCGTCATGGAGGCGGCCGGTGACGGCATTCAGACCGGAGGAATGACATCGCTCAACGTGCGGGGCAAGGACCTCTATATCGACGTGGCCGAGATCACCGGGCTTGTGACCAACATCGAAGACAAGCGTCACGGCATGGCGACTCTGACCGAGCGCGCCGAGGCTGTCCGCGATGCCGTGCGCATCAATTCGGAGATCACGGCGCGCGCGGTGAAGGGCGCGCTGAACTCAAAGCTGTCGGCATTCAAGGGCCACCAGTTCACCCAGGAAGAAGAGCCGCTGCGGCTCAAGGGCTACCGTATCACCCGCAAGATCGGTGCGGGCGGCATGACCGAGGTGTTTCTGGCCGTGCGCGAGAGCGACGGCCTGCCGGTGGTGCTCAAGGTGCTGCAGGCCAATGGCAAGGCTGCGAGCGAGCATTTGTCGCGTTTCATCCAGGAGTACACGCTGCTGTCGCGCATCGAGCATCCGCATGTGATCCGCATCTACGACCAGGGTTTCACCGACGACCATGCGTATATCGCGATGGAGTATTTCGAGCAGGGCGATCTGCGCTCGGAAATCACCGCAGGCATGCCGCAGGAGCGGGTCGTGGCGATCATTTCGCAGGTCGCGAGCGCGCTCGATGCGATCCACCGGCTCGATGTGATCCACAGGGACCTCAAGCCGGAGAACATCATGCGCAGGCCCGACGGCACGGTGGCGCTGGCTGATTTCGGCATTGCCAAATCGATGCTGCAGTCGGAGAACATGGCGTTCACCCAGACGCGGCACGGCGATGTGGTCGGCACGCCGTATTACCTCAGCCCCGAGCAGGCCTGCGGCACGCCGATCACGCCGCAGTCGGACCTCTACAGCCTGGGCGTGATGATGTTCGAGATGCTGGCCGGCACCAGGCCCTATCGCGCCGAAACGCTGGAATTGCTGCTCGCCAACCATGTCTCGGCGCCGACCCCGCCGCTTCCCGCCGCCAATGCCGGTCTGCAACCGGTGGTGAACCGGCTGATGGCAAAGAAGCTGGAAGATCGCTACTCGACAGCGGCGGCGGTGCTGGCGGACCTGCGGTAGAGCTGCAGCAACCTGCGGCTGACAGGGTCGGGCGCACCCGCCTAGAATGGCCCGGATGATCTCTCGCGAACCCACCATCGAACGTCTTGCAACAGCGCGCAGCCTGCTTCTTGAGCCGTTCGGCCTGAACGAAACCCACCTGCTCAAGGCGCTCGGTGAGATCACCGCCCGCAAGGTCGATGACGCCGATCTGTATTTCCAGTACACACGTAGCGAAGGCTGGAGCCTGGAAGAAGGCATCGTCAAGACCGGCAGCTTCAGCATCGACCAGGGTGTGGGTGTGCGGGCCGTGAGTGGCGAGAAGACGGCCTTTGCCTACTCCGACGATATCTCCGAGGCCTCACTGCTGGACGCCGCGCGCACCGTGCGCACGATCGCTTCAGGTGGCGGCAACGCACGCACCAAGGTTGGCGCCAAGAAGATTGCCGGCGCCCGATCGCTTTACCGTGGCACGGACCCCATTGCTTCGCTTGACAGCGCAGCCAAGGTGCAATTGCTCGAACGCGCCGAAAAGCTTGCACGCTCCAAGGACCCCCGGGTCAAGCAGGTGATGGCCGGTCTTGCCAGCGAATACGACGTGGTGATGGTCGCTCGCGCCGACGGCACGCTGGCAGCCGATATCCGCCCCCTGGTGCGCATGTCGGTCACCGTGATCGCCGAACAGGACGGCCGCCGCGAAGTGGGTTCCGGCGGCGGCGGCGGCCGTTTCGGTCTGGACTACTTCGACGCCGATCGCATCGAGGAATATGTGAGCGATGCGGTTCATGCGGCCTTGACCAATCTTGAATCGCGTCCCGCGCCTGCTGGCGAGATGACCGTGGTGCTTGGCCCGGGCTGGCCGGGCATCCTGTTGCACGAAGCCATCGGCCACGGGCTCGAAGGCGATTTCAACCGCAAGGGCTCGAGCGCGTTTTCGGGGCGTGTCGGCAAGCGCGTTGCGGCCAAGGGCGTCACGGTGCTCGACGACGGCACCATCGCCGATCGCCGCGGTTCGCTCAACGTCGATGACGAAGGCAATGCAAGCCAGCGCAATGTGCTGATCGAAGACGGCATCCTGCGCGGCTACATCCAGGATTCGCTCAATGCACGCCTGATGGGCGTGGCACCGACCGGCAACGGCCGGCGCGAGAGCTATGCCCACATCCCGATGCCGCGAATGACCAACACCTACATGCTCGGCGGCGACAAGCAGCCCGATGAAATCGTGGCGAGCATCAAGAAGGGCCTGTACGCCACCAACTTCGGCGGCGGCCAGGTCGACATCACCTCGGGCAAGTTCGTGTTCTCCGCGAGCGAGGCCTATTGGGTGGAAAACGGCAAGATCCTCTACCCGGTCAAGGGCGCGACCATCGTGGGCAACGGCCCGGATGCCCTCACCCGCGTCACCATGATCGGCAACGACATGAAGCTCGATTCCGGTGTGGGCACCTGCGGCAAGGAAGGCCAGAGCGTGCCGGTCGGCGTGGGCCAGCCCACCTTGCGCATCGATGGCCTGACCGTCGGCGGCACGGCCTGAGATTGCCGCCACCTCGCGGTTGAATCCAGCCGATGACGACGAATTCGCGACTGCGGCTGGACCCATCGACCAACCTGCCGAGCATTCACTCGTTCGGCGAGATCAGCAATTTCCTGCGCAATGCCGTCGCCGACGAAGACAGCCGCATCCTCTCGGACAGCATGAGCCAGGTATCGGTCCATGCCGAAGCCATCATCGCGGCGCTGCGGCTGCACCGCCAGCGGTCGGTCGTTGCGCCCATGCTGGTGGACATGCTCACCGTGCTGCGCGCTCACCGCACCCTGGTCGTGAATCTGGGCCTGCCCTGGCGTGGGCTCTATGAGTACGCTGCCTACCTGCAGGCCCTGAACAACTTCCGTGTGTTGCTCGGGCAATGGCTGCTTGACGGCGGACCTCGCAGCGCGGACCTGTTTGTCACGGCGGAAGACTTCGAACTGATTGCGTGGCGCACGCTCGGCGAAGGCATGCTGATGATCGACATGTACGAGCAGTGGACCGGCGCTGGCAAGCAGCAAGGCTCGGCGCTTGCCGACCTGGGCGAGCCGCAGGTCGAGCGTGCCCTGCAGTGGTGGAAGAAGCTGCGCCTGTGAGGCGCACCGTGTCGAAAACGGCCCGTCTGGCGGACCCGGCTCATCGGTGTGCTACATTGACTGCCATGCAAACGGTTCGCGCCTATTTCTTTAGCTACTTTTGGCTTCTCACGCCCCACGGCGGTCGAGAGATCCGAGCGTACACCTGAAGAAAACGCAAAGAACCTCACCAAACCGCCGGGCCCCCGGCGGTTTTTTTTTGCCCGCTTTCCCTTAGTTCCCAAGCACGGAGATCAGACGATGACA
This sequence comes from Caenimonas sp. SL110, assembly GCF_001044395.1. Lineage (GTDB taxonomy): Bacteria > Pseudomonadota > Gammaproteobacteria > Burkholderiales > Burkholderiaceae_C > Ramlibacter. The sequence goes on along the minus strand of NZ_JANU01000022.1, from coordinate 13,578 downwards.
AACCCGACTACCGCCAGCGACGCCTTTTATGCGCGACCCGTCGACAAGACCAGTCTCACCGACGACGAACGCATCAAGGACATCACCGTGCTACCCCCTCCGGAACATCTCATCCGCTTCTTCCCGATTCGCAATACGGCGGTCGAAGCGCTTATCACCGACACGCGGCGCAACATCCACAACATCATGGCCGGCACCGATGACCGGTTGCTGGTGGTCATCGGCCCCTGTTCCATCCACGACCCCAACGCAGCGCTCGACTACGCGCGCCGCCTGAAGGAAGCGCGCGCCCGCTACGCCGGCACGCTCGAGATCGTGATGCGGGTGTATTTCGAGAAGCCCCGCACGACGGTGGGCTGGAAGGGCCTCATCAACGACCCCTACCTCGACGAGAGCTACCGCATCGACGAGGGCCTGCGCATCGCGCGCCAGCTGCTGATCGAGATCAACCGGCTGGGTCTTCCGGCAGGTAGCGAGTTCCTGGATGTGATTTCGCCCCAGTACATCGGCGACCTGATTTCGTGGGGCGCGATCGGTGCGCGCACCACCGAAAGCCAGGTACATCGCGAACTCGCATCGGGTCTTTCGGCGCCTATCGGATTCAAGAACGGTACCGACGGCAACATCCGCATCGCCACCGATGCGATCCAGGCAGCAGCGCGCGGCCATCACTTCCTGTCGGTCCACAAGAACGGACAGGTCGCCATCGTGCAGACCAACGGCAACAAGGACTGCCACGTCATCCTGCGGGGGGGCAAGGCGCCGAACTACGACGAGGCGAGCGTCGCTGCAGCCTGCGCCGAACTCGAAGCCTCGAAGCTGGCGCCCACGCTGATGGTCGATTGCAGCCACGCCAACAGCAGCAAGCAGCACGACAAGCAGATCGATGTCGCGCGGGAAATCGCCGCGCAGGTTGCCAAGGGCTCGCACCGCGTGTTCGGGCTGATGGTGGAAAGCCACCTCAACGCCGGCGCGCAGAAGTTCAGTCCCGGCAAGGACGATCCGCAGGCGCTCGAGTACGGCAAGAGCATTACCGATGCGTGCCTGGGATGGGGCGATTCGCTGAAAGTGCTCGATGTTCTCAGCGATGCTGTGAAGGCGAGACGCTCGCGCTGAATGGGCGTCGATGTTTGTTTACATCCAGTAACGCCCGGACTATATTGGCTGGCGCCCGGATCCGTCAGTTGTTGGGCCGGGCGCCAAACTCATGACCGAACTGCCAGTATTGCGTGTGGGGCTCGCCGGCTTTTCGGCTGGGCAGCAAAACGAGCTCGCCCAGCTCGTGGCGGCAGTCTCAACCGGACACGTGAGCTGGGTCGTGAGCGACCTCGATTGCGCCGATGCCTGGCTGGTCAATGGCGCCAAGGTCCTGGACCTGGGCGAAAAGCGGATTCGTATCAATCCGGGTCTTCTCAAGGCCCGATCCATCCAGGTCCATATGACCGAGATGGACCGCCCGATCGGGTTCTCGCGACCGGTCAAGGTAGCGATGCCGACTTTCAGTTTCGACTTCGACTCGGCGTCAAGCCTGGCCGCGTTGCTGCGCAAGTTTGAAGTCTGGCAGTCGGCGATCGTTGCCCAGGTTTGCCTGGCCGCGCACATCGTCGAACACCAGGGCGCGCTGCGCTCAGGTGTCTTCACCCTGACCCGCGGGGGAGCGATGCTGGCCACCGTGAGCATGCACGGGGATATCTCGGTGCTGGCGACGGCCGCACCGGCTGACTTCGAAGACGCCATCTGGCGACGTGAAACTGGCGAACTGCACATTCCGGACAACTTTGTCCGCAGCACCATGTCGCAGCTCATGTGGCAGTACGCCACACGCACCCGCAAAGACGTGCTGCCGCCTCACTACCGTACCGGTGCGATCTACTTTCGCCGGGCCCCTCGGCTGCCGCAGCGGCTGATCGGCGATGCCCACCTGTTGCTGCTGCGCGAACTCGCGAACGCGCCAGCGACGTTTGACGCACTGCTGCGTCGCTGTGATTCGTCGCCCCAGGTGCTGGCCAGTGACCTGGCCGCGCTCTATTTCGTGGGCTCGATCACATCCAACCCCAAACGCGCAGCCAACCCGCCCAGCCGAACGGCATCCGCAGACTGTGACGCGTCCCAGGGCCCGTCCAGCAACTTGCCCTCCGGCCTGGATTCGATTCCACCCGACATGGCACGCCAGATGTCCGGTGACAGCGACATGACCGCGCCGGGGCCCATCGGGCCGCATTGAAGCGGCGGCGCTTGCGCCCCGATCAGCCCAGGACGGTCAGCAGCTTCTGGTGAATGCCCCCGAATGAGCCGTTGCTCATGCAGAGAATGTGGTCGCCGGGTTTGGCCGCCTGGACCACCTGCCGCAACAGCTCGTCGATGCTGGTTGCGATCTGCGCCCGCTGACCCATGGACGACAGCGCATCGGAAGGATCCCAGCCGAGTGCTGCCGAGTGGCAAAACGCCAGGTCCACCTGCTCCAGAGCCCACGGCAATTGGGCCTTCATCGAGCCCAGCTTCATCGTGTTGCTGCGCGGCTCGAACACGGCCAGGATGCGCGCGCTGCCCACCTTGCGGCGAAGGCCGTCGACGGTGGTGCGGATGGCGGTGGGATGGTGCGCGAAGTCGTCATAGATCGTGATGCCGTTGACGGTGCCGCGCACTTCCATGCGGCGCTTCACGTTCAGGAAATCACCCAGTGATTGCGCAGCAGCCTCCGGCGCAACCCCCGCGTGCTGCGCGGCTGCGATGGCCGCGAGCGCGTTGAGCTGGTTGTGGACACCGCCCAGGCCCCAGCGGACATGGCCCACCTTGCCGCCACGTTCCAGAACGTCGAAGTCATCGGGCTCGCCCAGGGCGGTGAAGTCGCTGTTGGCCGCGCCGAAACTGCGCTGCTCGCTCCAGCAGCCCTGGTGCAGGACGCGCGTCAGGCTTTCTTCCAGGCCGTTCACCACGATACGCCCGGTGGAGGGCACGGTGCGCACCAGGTGATGGAACTGCCTTTCGATGGCCGCGACGTCGTCGAAGATGTCGGCGTGGTCGTATTCCAGGTTGTTCAGGATGGCGGTGCGCGGCCGGTAGTGAACAAATTTGCTGCGCTTGTCGAAAAACGCCGTGTCGTATTCGTCGGCCTCGATCACGAAGTGCTTGCCCTGGCCAAGCCGTGCCGATATCCCGAAGTTGGTCGGCACGCCGCCTACCAGGAAGCCCGGTGCCAGTCCGGCGCGTTCCAGAATCCAGGCCAGCATGGAAGTCGTGGTGGTCTTGCCGTGGGTGCCGGCGACTGCCAGCACATGGCGACCCTGCAGCACATGCTCGGACAGCCACTGAGGGCCGCTTGTATAGGCGAGCCCTTCATCAAGGATGGCTTCCATCAGGGGATAGCGCGGCGTGCCATCGGGCAGCCGGGTGCGCGAGACGACGTTGCCGATGACCCAGACGTCGGCCTTGAGCGCGAGTTGCTCCGCGCCAAAGCCTTCGATCAGGTCAATGCCCAGGGCGCGCAACTGGTCGCTCATCGGTGGATAAACGCCCGCGTCGCAGCCCGTGACCTTGTGGCCTGCTTCGCGCGCGAGTGCGGCCAGGCCTCCCATGAATGTCCCGCAAATACCGAGGATGTGGATATGCATCGGGCGATTATCGGGGGGAGCTGACGGCGTTCGAACTCAGCCGCACCGGCGATGCAAAATGCCTGTCAATGGAAAATCTGAAGTCAGAGATAGCGGCTGCAGCAGGGCGAATCGTCGTGGAAGAAGGCCTTGAATATGGCCCGGCCAAGCGGCGCGCGGTCAAGCAACTGGGCCTGAACGCGCGCAGCGCAATGCCCGACAACGACGCAGTCGAAGAAGCGGTGCGCGAGTACATAGCGCTCTTTTGCGCGGATACGCAGCCGGCTGAATTGCGGGCGCTTCGTGTGCTCGCGTTGACCTGGATGGAGCGGCTGGCGCAGTTTCGTCCGCACCTGGGCGGGGCGGTGTGGCACGGTACGGCCACGCGGCTGTCCGACATCTATATCCAGCTGTTTTGCGATGACTCGAAGTCGGCGGAGCTGGCCCTGGTCGACAACCGGGTGGACTATGAGGCGCGCACGGTCACGGGGTTTCATGGCGATGCGGTCGAGGCATTGAGCCTGTCGAGCGTGAGCCGCGAGCTCCAGGAGGCCATTGGTGTGCACCTCTTGATTTATGACCTGGACGATGTGCGGGGCGCTCTGCGCAAAGACGCGCAAGGCCGGTCTCCCCGAGGGGACATCAACGCTGTCCGGGCATTGCTGGACAATGCATAGAACATGACTGAAGTAACTGCAACCATGGCGCCGCCCAACCCGGCTCGCAGGCGCAACCTGATCTATGCCGGCGCAGGCGCTGCGGCGGCACTCGCCGGCGCAGGCGCGGCGCTCTGGAAATTCAGGCCCGCACCCGTGTCGGCCGACAACGTCGCCGCGCTGTGGGCCATGAACTTCGACACACCCGACGGCGCCGTGCTGTCGATGGCGTCCCTTCGCGGCAAGCCACTGGTCGTCAACTTCTGGGCGACCTGGTGCCCGCCGTGCGTGGAGGAAATGCCGCTTCTGGACTCGTTCTTCCGGCAAAATTCGTCAAAAGGCTGGCAAGTGGTTGGTTTGGCGATTGATCAGCCCAGCTCGGTGCGCAAGTTCCTGCAAAAGACGCCCGTCACATTTCCGATCGGCCTGGCTGGATTGGGCGGGACAGAGTTGGGCAAGGCGCTGGGAAACATGGCTGGCGGCCTGCCCTTCACGGTGGTGTTGAAGGCCAGTGGCGAGGTGCTCCAACGTAAGATGGGGCAGGTGGTCCCGGCCGACCTCGCGGCCTGGAGCGGCATCGGCTAGACCAGTCAAAGGTATCTTTGCTGTCAAGCTCGCGAATAAAAATAACGAAAAATAGCCGACGAAACGAAAAGTAAGCGAATATTGCTGTAAATTCGCCTTCCTTCGTTATGCATCCGCTGGAGAGTTCATGGATTTGCGCAAACTCAAGACTTTGATCGACCTCGTGTCGGAGTCCAATGTTTCCGAGCTGGAAATCACGGAAGCCGAAGGCAAGGTCCGTATCGTCAAGGGTGGCGGCGTCGTCATGCAGCAGCAAGTCGCGCAGCCTGCCATGGTACACGCGCCCCAGGCCGCTCCGGCCGTGGCAGCTCCGGTCACTGCGGCACCTGTCGTTGCAGCCGTAGATGCCGGTCACACCGTCAAATCGCCAATGGTCGGCACTTTCTATCGTTCATCCAGCCCCGGGGCGAAGCCCTTTGTGGAAGTGGGCGCGCAGATCAAGGAAGGCGACACGATCTGCATCATCGAGGCGATGAAGATCCTGAACGAGATCGAAGCCGACAAATCCGGCACGGTCACCAAGGTCTACTGCGACAACGGCCAGGCCGTCGAATACGGCCAGCCGCTGTTCATCATCGAATAAGCACAGCCGCCTCATGTTCAAGAAGATTCTGGTTGCCAACCGGGGCGAGATTGCCTTGCGGATACAGCGGGCCTGCCGCGAGCTCGGCGTGCGCGCCGTCATGGTCTATTCCGAGGCGGACCGCGAGGCCAAGTATGTGAAGCTTGCAGAAGAAGCTGTCTGCATCGGCCCGGCACCCTCGGGCCTGAGCTACCTCAACATGCCTGCCATCATTTCGGCCGCCGAAGTGACAGACGCCGAGGCCATCCACCCCGGCTACGGCTTCCTGGCCGAGAACGCCGACTTCGCCGAGCGCGTGGAAAAGAGCGGGTTCCAGTTCATCGGACCCACCCCCGAGTCGATCCGCATCATGGGCGACAAGGTCTCGGCCAAGCAGGCCATGATCAAGGCCGGTGTGCCATGCGTGCCCGGCTCCGAAGGCGAGTTGCCCGACGACCCGGTCCTGATCCGCCGGACCGCCAAGGCAGTCGGCTACCCCGTCATCATCAAGGCGGCGGGCGGTGGCGGCGGTCGCGGCATGCGCGTCGTGCACACCGAAGCAGCCCTGATCAACGCGGTGCAGATGACCAAGGCGGAGGCGGGCGCTGCCTTCAACAATCCGGCCGTCTACATGGAGAAGTTTCTCCAGAACCCGCGACACATCGAAATCCAGATCATGTGCGACAAGCACAGGAACGGTGTTTACCTGTGGGAGCGCGATTGCTCCATGCAACGCCGCCACCAGAAGGTCATCGAGGAAGCGCCGGCCCCCGGCATCCCGCGCAAGCTGATCGAGAAGATCGGTGAGCGCTGCATCGCGGCCTGCAAGAAGATCGGCTATCGCGGCGCTGGCACCTTCGAGTTCCTGTATGAGAACGGCGAGTTCTATTTCATCGAGATGAACACCCGCGTGCAGGTGGAGCATCCGGTCACCGAAATGATCACCGGCGTGGACATCGTCAAGACGCAGATCATGGTGGCCGCTGGCGAGAAGCTGCCGTTCGCCCAGCGCGACGTCGTTCCGCGCGGACACGCCATCGAATGCCGCGTGAATGCCGAAGACCCGTACAAGTTCGTGCCGTCGCCCGGCCGGATCACCATGTGGCATGCGCCCGGCGGCCCGGGCGTTCGGGTCGACTCGCACGTGTACACCAACTACTTCGTGCCGCCGAACTACGACTCGATGATCGGCAAGATCATCGTCCACGGCGACACACGCGAGCAGGCACTGGCGCGCATGCGCACAGCTTTGCTGGAAACCGTGGTCGAAGGCATCAACACCAATATCGCGCTGCATCGCGAGCTGATGGTGGACGCGAAGTTCATGGACGGCGGCACCAACATCCACTACCTCGAAGAGTGGTTGTCGCACCATAAGCGCTGAAGCAACCGCTGTCGTGTCGATGTTTGAACTCCGACTGATGTGCCCCGAACACCGCGTCGATGCGGTGAGCGAGGCGCTTGACGCGCTCGATGCGCTGAGCGTCTCGGTTGAAGACGCCGATGCCCAGACTGACGCGGAACAGGCGCTCTTCGGGGAGCCCGGCATGCCGCCTCCCAAGGACGGCTGGCAGCGCTCACGCGTGGTGGCGCTTTTTCCGGATCAGGCTGCTGCAAATGAAGCTTCGGCGCTTTTGCAGCTGCAGGATTTCTTCGGCGGCTGCGAGGTGCTCAACATCGAGCCGGTTCAGGACCAGGACTGGGTGCGCCTGACGCAGTCGCAGTTTGCGCCTGTCGAGATCACGCCCGAGTTCTGGATCGTGCCGACCTGGCATGAGCCGCCTGCGCAAGCAAGGCAGGTCATACGGCTGGACCCGGGTCTGGCGTTCGGCACCGGCACGCATCCCACGACCCGCATGTGCCTGCGATGGATCGCGCGCAATACAGTCGCGAGCCAGCGTGTGCTCGATTACGGGTGCGGCTCCGGCATCCTCGCCATCGGTGCTGCCAAGTTTGGTGCGGGTGAAATCGACGCCGTCGACATCGACCCGGCTGCGGTGCAATCGACTGTCGACAACGCAGACGCGAACGGCGTGACCTTGCGTGCAGGCCTACCCGACCAGGCGGCCGGCCAGTACAACCTGGTGCTCGCCAACATCCTGGCCACGCCCCTGAAGATGCTCGCGCCACTGCTGTGCGCGCATGTGGCGCCGGGTGGCTCACTGGTTCTCGCGGGCATCCTGGAGCGCCAGGCCGACGAGCTCAAAGCGGCTTATGCGCCGCACGCCAAACTCGATGTCACCGACAGCGAGGATGGCTGGATCCTGATGACTGCAACCCTCTGATCACACGCCGTGATCGCCGGGTGAGCGGGGCTACAATCCCACGCTCATGAGCCTGATCACGCGCTGCCCCGCCTGCGGGACGATGTTCAAAGTCGTGCCCGACCAGCTCAGGATTTCCGACGGCTGGGTGCGGTGCGGCCACTGCTCGGAAGTTTTCGACGCCACGCAGTACATGCAGGCTGAAGGGGCGCTGGTCACCGGGCCAGGCACAGCGCCGGCTCAAGCCGTCCAGGACCCGCAAACCCCGCAAGTCCAAGCCTCGGAGCAACCCCTGGCACCACCGGCCCTGCAAGCGCCCGTGCAACCACTGCCGCAGGCCCCGCTGGCGACCGCGCAGTCGGAGGCTTTCGCTTCGTCGCTCATGACGGACCTGGGTGACAGCCGCAATTCGATGAGTCCCACCGACTCGGTCCTGCTGCGCGAAGCGGCTGAACTCCTGACCGAGGGGCCGCTCGACAAACCATTCGTGCTTCAACGGGTACCCGAGCCGGCGCAGCCGCAGGCAGGCAATCAATCGCAGTTCTCGACCAGCCGCCCGGCCCTGGCTGATTCGCACGAGCCCGAGCTGAGTGACCTTTCCTTCGTGCGGCAGGCCCGCAGCCGCGAGTTCTGGTCGCGACCGCTGGTTCGCGGCGCGCTGGTTGCGCTGCTGGTGATATCCGGCCTGCTGATGGCGGTACAGGTGGGCTTTCACGAGCGCGATCGGCTCTTTGCATCGCAACCGGTGCTGCGCCCCTGGCTCGTCCAGCTGTGCGATGTCGCCAACTGCGCGATCGGGCCGCCGCGCCAGATCGAGGCGGTTGCTATCGAAGGCTCGTCGTTCAACAAGATCCGACCCGACACCTATCGCCTGAACATCACGCTGCGCAACCTTTCCAAAATGGAACTCGCCATGCCGGCCGTCGAGCTCACGCTGACCGACGCGCAGGACCAGCCGGTGGTCAGGCGCGTGCTCACCCCGCAGGACCTTCAATCGCAAGGCGTCATACCGGCTGGTGGCGACTGGGCAAGCTCGTTGGCGCTGGCGGTGGCTTCCAATGGCGTGGGCTCGCGCATCGCCGGCTACCGCGTGCTCGCTTTCTATCCCTAGACCTTCACCTTTTTTCGAGAACACATTCCCATGGCATCCCTGATTTGCGGCTCGCTCGCGTTCGACACCATCATGACTTTCGAGGGACGCTTTGCCGAGCAGATCCTGCCCGACCAGTTGCACATCCTGAACGTGTCGTTCCTGGTGCCGGCATTGCGGCGCGACTTCGGCGGCTGCGCCGGCAATATCGCCTACGCCCTGAAGATGCTGGGCGGCACGCCGCTGCCGATGGCGACCGTGGGCACCGATGGCGCGGGTTACGTGGCGCGCATGCGTGAACTGGGCATCGACACCCAGTTCGTGCGCGAGGTGGCTGACAGCTACACCGCGCAGGCGATGATCATGACCGACCGTGACAACAACCAGATCACCGCCTTCCATCCCGGCGCGATGATGCAGGCGCACATCACGAAGATTGAAAAGCGCGACGACATCAAGCTGGGCATCATCTCGCCCGATGGCCGCGATGCGATGCTGGAGCATTCGGCGCAGTTCGAGTCGGCCGAGATTCCGTTTGTCTTCGATCCGGGACAGGGCCTGCCGATGTTCGATGGCAAGGAGCTTGCGACCTTCATCGAACGCTCAACCTGGGTGACAGTCAACGATTACGAAGGCCGCATGTTGTCTGACCGTACCGGCTGGAGCAATGCCGATATCTCGCGCAAGGTCGATGGGCTGGTGGTGACCTTGGGCGCAGAAGGCTGCGAAGTGTGGATAGACGGCGAGAAGACGCTGGTGCCGCCGGTGAAGGCCGAGCAGGTCATTGACCCGACCGGATGCGGCGATGCATGGCGCGGCGCGTTGCTGTTCGGACTGGAGCAGGGCTGGCCGCTCGCGCGTTGCGCGGAACTGGGCAACAAGGTCGGTGCGATCAAGATTGCGAGCAAAGGGCCGCAGAATTATTCGCTGGGGTAATCAATCGCCATGGCCGCGGCATAGCCTTCACCATCGAGCGCAACCAGTGTCCAGTCGGTCGCAGTCGCCAGGGCCGGATCGCACCCGAGCAACTGCGCTTGATCCCCCACGCTGACATGGAAACGCTTGAGCCCGCCACCCAGGCCCACGCCAAGCGCCTTGAGGAAAGCTTCCTTGCGCACCCAGCAACGATAGAACGCGCGTTCCTTTGACGCGGGGTCCATCGAGTGAAGTGCCTCTCGTTCAGCAGGATGAAAGCTGCGGGTGACCTCTTGCATCTGTGCCTGGTTTTCGGTCGCGGCTTCAATGTCGATTCCCACACGCACGCCGCGCGCGACGGCGATCAAACACAAGTCGGCTGAGTGCGAGACGCTGAATTGCAGGTCCGGATGGTTAGCCAGTTCGGGCTTGCCTTGCGCGGTATAGCGAAACACCAGGTCACGTGCATCCAGATGCAGCTGCATACCCAATAGCTCGCGCAGCGCCGCGCGCGCTGCAACGAAGCGCCTGCGATGAACCGCAAATGCGAAGCGGCTGGCTCTAGCTTTTTCATCGTGTGCGAGAAGGTCGTATGCGCGGCCCAGTTCGTCTGTGGCGACGTTGAGGTTCACACGCCAGACCCTGGCACCGCCTTGCCCGGGAGCGGGGCATTCGAAGTACGGCTCAATGCGCATCGGGCACTTCGTCTTCAAGCTGACGAAATGCAGGGTGCAGCAGCGCTGCGCCTGCCATGACCATGGTCAGCGCGCCGACTACGACGAACAGCAGCCCTACACCGCGCCCCGGCCCAACGCCTAGCCACACACCGGCCGAGTTGGCGAGCAACCCGCCAGGCATCATCCAGGGCTTGAAAAAATGCTCCGTGACGAGTCCTGCGACGATTGCAGCTAGTGGCACAGCAGCGGTAACCAGAAAATTGCGCAAGGCAAACACGCGTCCATGAAGCGCAGGTAGCACCTTGTGCTGCCAGATGGTCTGGTCGCAACCGGCGACGACCGGTCGGCAAAACATCACGACGAACGCACAGGCGGTGAGAAGCGGAATCGATGTCCACACACCTGCGACCAACACCGCTGCGCCCAGCAGCATGTCGAAAACCAGTATGCCCAGAACGCGTCGTTGCGGTCCGCCCCAGGCACTCATCACCAATGAACCTGCGAGCATGCCGAGGCCGGCGATTGTGAGGATGGTCCCGAGAGCCTGTGCAGAGTAGAGCGCGAGAACGAATGGCGTAAACAAAACCACAGCCATGCAAGTCAGAAACTTCTCGAACGCGAAATAGGCGAGTTGCAGCTTGAGCGATCGACGCTGACCGATAAAGGCAAGCGCCTCGCCGAATTCTTTGAGTGACGAGCGACGGTCGCTCCCCGGTTGTTGTCGTGTGATCGGTTGTGGGAATCGCACGGCGAGGAGCACGACGGTGCTGATGGCAAAGCACGTCAGATCCAGTGCGATGACGCCCGTGATGCCAATCACTCCCAGCAGGAAAGCAGAGAGCAGCGGCGCGATCAGCATCGGGACGGCGTAGGCCAGTTGAGTCATGCCACTTGCCCGACCCAGTCTCTCCTTGGGAAGAACCGTCGTCACTGCTGCCAGGAAGGCGGGGCGCTGAAACGCTTCGCAAATTGCAGCCAAGGCGTAGAGCGGCAAGACTTGCCAGATTTCCAGGTGAGCCGACCAAAGCAGCACGCCGATGGTTGCGGTGCAGACCGCTGCACCGCTGCGCGCCGCGATCATCACCCACCGGCGATCCATGCGGTCAACCCATGCCCCAGCCCAGGGGGCGACCACCAGGGTGGGCGCGGCGGCGCATGCAACAAGCAGCGAGTAGTCGAGTACGGAGCCGGTCTGCTGGAAGATCCACACGCCGGCGGCAAACCCGGTAAGCGATGAGCCCGTGACTGAAATCAGCTGACTGAGCCATACCCATGCGAACACGCGCTTCGTTCCGGTTTCTGGCGCGATCCTCATATCCGTCGCAATCGCCTCAGACATTTCCACGCTCCTGCGCCTGGTCCCGGACGATTTTGGCCAGGGCAGCCACATGCGGCTTTGCAAGCATCGTCATGTGATTGCCAGGCACAAGAGCCGCGTTGAGCCGGGGGGCAAAGCGGCGCCACGCGGCGACGGGATCCACCCGGTCTTCGGGCGGGATGACCGATGACGTGTCTGACGCTCCAACGAATGTTGCCGGGCCGTGCAACGGCGATGCAGGAAGGTATCGGGTGTTCACATTGGCTTCAAACACGCGCGCTAGCGCAGCGATGACTGCGACATCGGTGCGCGGTGAAATGAAGCCCACCGAAGCCATCGCCCGGGCGAGCGCGGGCACGCGTTCGGCTTGCGCCAACCGCTCGAAATCCTGAAGCGATACCCCAAGAGATCGGCCGCACGACTGTTCGAGTAACCAGACGAGTTTGGCGAGCGCATCGGCACCGCGGCACTCGCCGCGAAATACGCCTTCGGCGCACGGAGCCCTCGAGTCCACGAGTATCGGAGGCGTCAGCCGTACGCCCTCGCGCTCCAGACTTCTTGCGATCTCGAACGCGATCCATCCGCCAAAGGAGTGGCCTACCAGCCGAAGCGGATGGTGTGCCGCGACTTGCTTGAGAAATGGAAGGTAGGCTTGTGCTGCTTCGTGCACGTCGCCGAAAGGTTCGCCTTTGCCATCCAGGCCGCGCGGCTGCAGGCCGTAGACCGGTGTGTCGTTCCCCAGGGCCGAAGTCAGCGGAATGAATGCGGTCACGCTGGCGCCGGCTCCTGGCACGCAGAACACTGGCGCAACGCCTGCGTTTCCCCGTTGAATGGGGATGCAGAGCGCCTCCTCATCGGCTACCTTGAATTGGCCGGGTCGAGTCACAGCGCCCGCGACCGTCATGCCGCCTGCAATTGAGGGGACCTGGCAGGCCCGGGCTGCGTCGCCTCGATGGGGCCATCGTGCGATAGATACTCCCGCAACAGGGTGGCCACGGTTTCGACGTGCGGCTGAATCATCATGGCGTGATGCCGCATCGCCAGTCGATGCACCACGGGAGCGTTCTCCAGGACGTCTGACCAGCCGAGTCTTTCATCATCGATACCCGCAACCAGATTCTCTGTGGCCACAAACAGGATCACTTGCCCGTTGTAGCGCGGCGGTCGGTAGGCGCACGCGGCCGCCAGGTTCAATCTTTCGACGGTTATCAATCGTTCGGCAATGTCCAGATCGACATGGGATGGGATCAGTCCGATCTTTTGTCCCTCCGACATGACCACGCTCAGTGCCTGCGCGCGCGGCATCGCCCGCAAGGCGGAAACGTCAAACTCGACCAAGCCTTCGAAGGCGGCGGTGATGATATCGAGGTCATCTTTCGCAGCGAAATCCCCCGGGTACGAAGCCCGGGTGTCAAGCAGCGCCAGCATGGCCACCTGTTCGCCTGAAGATCGGAGGCGATGGGCCATCTCATAGGCAACGAGTCCGCCAAAGGACCAGGCGGCAAGGAAATAGGGTCCTACGGGCTGCGCTTCGCGCAGCTCTTTCAGGTAGCGCACGGCCATTTCTTCGACCGAACCTAGCGGTGATTCCTTTCCGTCCAAACCGACCGACTGCAGGCCGTAAATCGGACGTGACTCGCCGAGCTTACGAGCCAGGTCTGCGTAGCACATCACGTTTCCGCCGCTCGGATGAACGAGGAACAGGGGCGGTCCATCCCCATGGGGGGCAATGGGAACCAGGCATTTCTGCGGCGTTGTGTGATGCTCGGCCAGCTCCATGGCGAGACTTTGCAGGGTGGGGTGCGTAAGGAAGATCGACAGTGGCAGCTCAATGCCAAGTTCTACTTTTACTCGGGCTACTGTCTGCACCGCCAGCAGCGAATGCCCTCCCAGCGCAAAGAAGTCGTCGTGGCGTCCGACG
>NZ_JANU01000021.1 GCF_001044395.1 Caenimonas sp. SL110 | reverse complement strand
AGTCGGAGTCGGAGTCGGAGTCGGAGTCGGAGTCGGAGTCGGAGTCGGAGCCGGTGTCGGAGCCGGTGTCGATGCAGGCGTCGGGGCCGGCGTTGGTGCTGGCGTTGGTGCTGGCGTTGGTGCTGGCGTCGCTGCTGGCGTCGGAGCCGGCGTCGGAGCGGGTGTGGACTCGGGCGCGAGCGCCTTGCCCTCCATGCGATCGACCAGCAGCTTCCTGACGGCGGTCAGGTCGAGCACCGAGTCATTGATCCCCTTGCGCACGCCCTCGCGCACTTCTTCCGACGAGAGGCGGTCACCGAAATGGGCCTCCAGCGCCGCGTTGATCCGGGGCAATGCGAACTTCCTGTATTCGGGCGTGCCAGCACCCAGCGCATCGCCGATCGATGCGTGAATTTTCTTCTGGAGAACTTCAATGCGCGGGTCCCAGCGATCCTTGATCACGGATTCGTCATAGGCCCGGAAGTCCTTGGTTTGCCGCGCGAGCTTGTCGATCGCGGCCTGGAGCGAGGCCTTGTCAGTCGTGCCCGGTGGCTTGGACGGCGGCTTGCCGTGGGACATGCGGCTTCCTTGTTGGTTGGCTCCCCGCACTCTAACGCGTTGGCTGATCGCGGTCAGATTCCAATTGTTTAAACAGATGCATAGAATCCGCGCTGCATTCCAACTCCAAGAGCAGTTGCCCTCACGCAGTTGCAGTACGCATGAAGAACCTTCTCACCCTGTCCCTCACGCTGTCCCTGGCCACCGCCTTGCTGGCGGCCTGCGCCTCCGAACCCATGACTTCCGCCGAAGCCGACAACCGCGCGGCCTGCCGCCGGACCGACGCTCCGACCGGCAGCAACCTTGTGCGCAAGGCCGAGTGCGCGCCTGAAGCCAAGAAGAACTGACCACTCCCTAATTGGGGTCAGATTCCAATTTCTGATTCCAGTTTCTTTCAGGGCACAGTGGCGCCTGACTGGAACCACTGGCCGACGAGCGCTCGTTCGGCATCGGTCATGCCGGTCGCATTGTTCATCGGCATCACCTTCGTGACGACAGCCTGCTGGTAGATCGCGGCGGCGTGCTGCCGTGCCGCTTCGGGTGAATCCAGCCGCAGGTTCTTCATCTGCACCTGCGCGCCGTGGCACATGTAGCAGCGCTGCTCCAGCACCTTTTGCACCTGGGCATAACCGGCAACCGGGGCTGGCGCTGCGGCAGGGGCAGCCTGCGGCTTGAGCCAGGCGATGACGCCCGCGATCACCACCACGCCCACCAGGGCGTAAGGCAGCGGATTGGCATTGCGGCCCAGCTTGTAGCCGTGCCGCATCACGAAGAACTGGCGAATCGCGGCGCCGCCAAACATCATCAGGATCAGCACGATCCAGTTTTGCGCGTGGCTCCACAAAAAACTGTAGTGGTTGCTCAGCATCGCAAAGATCACCGGCAGCGTGAAGTAGGTGTTGTGCACGCTGCGCTGCTTGCCGCGCTTGCCGTGAATCGCATCGACCGGCTCGCCCGCCTTGATGGATGCAATCACTTTCTTCTGCCCGGGGATGATCCAGAAAAACACGTTGGCGCTCATCGCGGTCGCGATCATGGCGCCCACCAGCAAAAAGGCCGCCCGCCCGGCAAACCAGTGGCACGCCAGCCAGGACGCAACGCACACCAGCAGCAGGACCAGCGCACCCACGATCCTGTCGCCGTTCTCGCGCTGGCCGAAGATCCGGCAGATCGCGTCGTAGAGCACCCAGAACACCACCAGGAAGGCGAGCGCCGCCGCGATCGCGGTGGCCGGCGTCCAGTCCATCAGGCTCTTGTCGATCAGGTAGGTTCCGGCATTCCAAAGATAGGACAAGGTGAACAGCGCAAAGCCAGTCAGCCAGGTCGTGTAGCTTTCCCAATAGAACCAGTGCAGCTTGTCCGGCAGCGCCGGCGGGCTCACTGCAAACTTGACCGGGTGGTAGAAGCCCCCGCCATGCACGGCCCACAGTTCTCCGCTGACGCCCTGCTTTTTCAGGTCTTCGTCCTGCGGCGGAGTCAGGCTGGAATCGAGGAACACGAAATAGAACGACGAGCCGACCCAGGCGATGGCGGTGATGACATGCGCCCATCGCAGCAGCAGGTTGGCCCATTCAAGCAGGTAGGTTTCCATGCGTTCCTTGTTATCTGGTCATGCGAGGCGATCGCGCGCAAGCTGCAGGATTTGTGCCGCAACGCTCGCGGCAATGATCTCAGGCTCCTTGCCAACGATACCGGGGATGCCGATGGGGCAGGTGATGCGATCAAGTTCGGCTGCAGTGAACCCGCGTTCTTGCAGCCGATGCCGGAACGTCGCCCACTTCGTCCTGCTGCCGATCAGGCCGACGTAGGCAAGATCGTCCTTGTCGCGCAACCGCGCAAGGCACGCCGCGACGATGTCCAGGTCCTCGGCATGGCTGAAGCTCATGATGAGGACCCGCGATTGCGCAGCGAGATCGCGCACCGCCGCCTGCACCGGATCGGAGTGTTCGCAGGTCACCCCAGCCGGCACCTTCGCAGGAAAGATCTCGTCTCGACTGTCGATCCAGCGGATGTCGAACGGCAGCAGCGACAGCGCATCCACGATGGCCCGGCCGACATGGCCGCCGCCGAACAGGGCAACGGGAAGGCGTCGTGCCGCCAGCCTTGACTGCACGCTCTCCAGGTCACTTTCGCGGACAAATTCATAAGCCAGGCTGACCACGCCGCCGCAACATTGACCGAGCGCGGGGCCCAGCGACAAGGACTGCTCGGGCTCGACCGGCTCGCCAGCCAGCATCTGGCGCGCCCGCACCATCGCCTGCAGTTCGAGATGGCCTCCGCCTATGGTTCCGCTCGCGTGGTCGGCAAACACCAGCATCCATGCCCCGCGCTCCCTCGGCACAGAGCCGCGCGTGGACGTCACCGTCACGAGCACTGCGTCTGCGCTGTTCAAGCCGGATGTGACAACATTCATGAAAAGGCCTGCGACGCCCGCGAGCATTGGAAAAAATCGTATCGATCGGGTAAGCAAGCTCGACAAAGTTTGATACTGTCGCGTCCAATCCAACTCAGCTTTAGCGAGCGCGCGGATAAAAGCGCACCACCGGAGACAGCCAGATGAGACTCCCTACCCCCTTGCGTTACCTGCCGCATGCCGTGGCCGCAGGACTTGTGCTGCTGGCCGGCTGCGCATCGACGCCGCTGCCGCCCCGGCCGGTCGTTGAAATCAAGCCGCAACCCACCGCCACCGCGCCCACTTCGCAGGGACAGCCCGCCGAGCAGATGACCGCCCTCAACACGCACCGCTCCAACCCTTCCCTGGCACCCACGCCCCGCGCCTACCGCGCCGACGCCGCCACCCATCTTTACGGACTGAACAAGGAGCGGATCTACAAGGGCCGGCTGCCGCCGCTGCTCTACGCCATCGGCGTCTTGCAGGTCGAGGTGGACCGCAACGGCCAGGTCAGGGATATCAGCTGGATGCGCGCGCCCAAGCACGCGCCGGAAGTCATCGCCGAGATCGAACGCACCGTCCGCGCCGCAGCGCCGTTTCCCGTTCCTGCCCGCATGGGCAAGGTGGTCTATACCGATACCTGGCTCTGGCACAAGAGCGGGCGGTTCCAGCTGGACACGCTGACCGAGGGTCAGGACTGAGCCTCTGGCTGTCATCCCGGGCGCACCGGCTGTCATCCCGGGCGCAAAGGCTGTCATCCCGGGCTTGACCCGGGATCCATGACTCCTGGATTGCGGATCAAGTCCGCAATGACAGCCGGGGTCACGATGACAGCCGATTTTCATGAGCCCCGGTACGTCGAGTAACTCCACGGGCTCACCAGCAACGGCACGTGGTAGTGCTGCGCCGGATTCGCCACCCCGAAATCGAGCGTGACCTGGTCCAAAAAATTCGGCTCCGGCAACTGCACGCCGCGGCTGCGAAAGTAGCCGGCCACATCGAACACCAGGCGAAAGCGCCCTGCCTTCAGTTCGCCATCGCCATACAGCGGCCCGTCAGGCGTGCGGCCATCCGCGTTGAGCACCACCCGTTTCACCAGCCGTGCACCCGCAGCGTCCACCGCATGGAGTTCCACGGCCATCCCGGCGGCAGGGCAGCCGTTCATGGTGTCCAGTACATGTGTGCTCAGGCCCATGGCAAACCCTCCATATCGTGGACACAAGTGTATACAGTTTTGGCTGACCAGACTATCATCACGCCTCATGGAGTCGCCGTCCACCACCAGTTTCATCGTCCAGGCGCTGACGCGCGCCATCGTGGAGCACCGGTTGCAGCCGGGCACCAAACTGGCCGAACAGAAACTCGCCGACCACTTCGGCGTGTCTCGCACCCTTGTGCGGCAGGCGCTCTTCCAGCTCACGCAAAACCGCCTCATCCGCCTGGAACCTGCGCGCGGTGCATTTGTCGCCGCACCCACGGTGCAGGAGTCGCGCGATGTGTTTGCCACGCGTCGCATGCTCGAAGCAGAAATGACACGCGCCTTCATCCGGCAGATCACGCCCGCCCGGCTGCGCGCTTTGCGCGAACACGTCGCGCAGGAAAAAGCCGCGGTCGAGCGCAACGATGCAGAACAGCGCATCGAGCTGCTGGGCGACTTCCATGTGCGCATGGCGGAGTTGATGGGCAACGAGGTGCTGGCGCAGATCCTGCGTGACCTCGTCTCGCGCAGCTCGCTCATCTCACTCATGTACCAGCGCGACGGCGCGGCCCGGCACTCGCACCATGAGCACGTGGAGATCGTGAAGGCACTGGCTGCAAAGGACGAAGACCGCGCCGTGCGGCTGATGGACGAGCACCTGCTGCATGTCGAGCAAAGCCTGGCGTTCGACCGCAAGGTGCCCACGCACGACGTCGCGATGGCCCTGTCCTGAAAGCCTTACCCATGACCTACGACAGCACCGCCCCCTACCCCCGAGACCTCGTCGGCCATGGCCGCAATCCGCCCCATGCACGCTGGCCGGGTAATGCACGCATCGCGGTGCAGTTCGTCCTCAACTACGAGGAAGGCGGCGAGAACGCGGTGCTGCATGGCGATGCGGGCTCGGAGCAATTCCTGTCGGAGATGTTCAACCCACCGAGCTTTGCCGATCGCCATCTCACGATGGAAAGCGTCTACGAATACGGCTCTCGCGCGGGTGTGTGGCGCATCCTGCGCGAGTTTGAAACGCGCGGCCTGCCGCTGACGGTCTTTGGCGTCGGCATGGCCTTGCAGCGCCACCCCGAACTCACATCGGCGCTCCAGGAACTGGGCCATGAGATCGCATGCCACGGCTGGCGCTGGATCAGCTACCAGAATGTGGATGAAGCCACCGAGCGTGAACACATGCGCCTTGGCATGCAGGCGATCGAACAGCTGACCGACGAGCGCCCGCTGGGTTGGTACACGGGCCGCGACAGCCCCAACACAAGGCGGCTTGTCGCGGACTTCGGCGGCTTCGAATATGACAGCGATTATTACGGCGATGACCTGCCGTTCTGGATGAAGGTGCGCAAGACCGATGGCGTCGTGGTGCCCCATCTGGTCGTGCCCTACACGCTGGACGCCAACGACATGCGCTTCTCGTTGCCCCAGGGCTTCTCGCAGGCCGAAGACTTCTTCATCTACCTGCGCGACAGCTTCGACGCGCTCTATGCAGAAGGCGATTCGTCGCCCAAGATGATGAGCATCGGCATGCATTGCCGCCTGCTCGGGCGGCCCGGCCGCATCGTGGCGCTGCAGCGCTTTCTGGACCATGTGCAGAAACACGAACGCGTCTGGGTCTGCCGCCGAATCGACATCGCGCGCCACTGGAAGCGCGAACACCCTTTCAAGGAACCAGCATGAAGGTCACGCTCGACCAGATCAACAACGCAACTGCCGATCAAGCCTTGCAGCTGCTGGACGGCCTCTACGAACACTCGCCGTGGATCGCGCAGGCCGCGCTGCAGCAGCGGCCCTTCAGGTCGCTCTCGCAGCTCAAGCACGCGATGGCGCGTGTGGTGGCGCAGGCCGACGCCGGCGCGCAGCTGGCATTGATACGCGCCCACCCTGAACTGGCAGGCAAGGCGATGATCGCCAGGACCCTCACGGCCGAGTCGACCCATGAGCAGGGCAAGGCCGGGCTCACCGATTGCACGCCCGAAGAGTTCGCCGCGATCCAGAAGCTCAACGCCGACTACAACGCGAAGTTCGGATTTCCGTTCATCCTGGCCGTGCGCGGGCCGCGCGGGACCGGGCTCTCGCGCAAGGACATCATCGAGACTTTCCAGCGGCGGCTGGAGAATCCGAAAGACTTCGAGATCGCCGAGAGCCTGCGCAACATCCACCGCATTGCCGAACTGCGCCTGAACGACAAGTTCGGCGTCGAGCCTGCGCTGGGCAATCGCGTCTGGGATTGGCAGGAAGCGCTCGGTGCATTCAGCGACCCCGAATTCGCTGAAAAAGGTCAACTCACCGTCACCTATCTCACCGATGCGCATCGCAGCGCAGCAGCGTTGATCGCCAGCGAAATGAAGGCGTGCGGCTTCGATGAAGTCGACATCGATGCCGTCGGCAACGTGGTGGGCCGCTATCACGGCGCGGGAAGCAAAGCGCTGCTCACCGGCTCGCACTACGACACGGTGCGAAATGGCGGCAAGTACGACGGGCGCCTGGGCATCTTCACGCCGATGGCCTGCGTGCGCGAGCTGGCGCAGCAAGGCAGGCGCCTGCCGTTCGGCATCGAGGTGGTCGCCTTCTCCGAAGAAGAGGGCCAGCGCTACAAGGCGACATTCCTGGGCTCGGGCGCGCTGCTCGGCCAGTTCAACTCCGCGTGGCTCGACCAGAAAGACGCTGACGGCGTCACCATGCGCGAAGCGATGCAGCACGCGGGGCTTGCTGCAACGATGGAAGCCATCGCGGCCCTGCAGCGCGACCCCAAAAAATACATTGGCTTTGTCGAAGTGCATATCGAGCAGGGGCCGGTGCTCAATGAGCTCGACCTGCCGCTGGGCATCGTCACTTCGATCAACGGCGGCGTTCGCTACCAGTGCGAAGTCACCGGCATGGCCAGCCACGCGGGCACGACGCCGATGGACCGGCGACGCGATGCCGCGGTGGCGGTTGCCGAACTCGCGCTCTTCATCGAAAAGCGCGCGTCGCAAGACGGCGATTCGGTCGGCACGATCGGCATGTTGCAAGTGCCGGGCGGCTCGATCAACGTGGTTCCCGGGCGGTGCCTTTTCAGCCTGGACCTGCGCGCGCCCAACAACGCACAACGCGACGCGCTGGTGAGCGACGTGCTCGCCGAGCTGGCCGCGATCTGCAAACGCCGAGGCGTGGGCTACACCACCGAGCTGACGATGAAGGCTTCGGCCGCACCGAGCGATGCCCAATGGCAATCGCGATGGGAGCGCGCCGTCGATGCGCTGGGCGTGCCGCTGTACCGAATGACCAGCGGCGCTGGACACGACGCCATGAAGCTGCACGAAATCATGCCGCAGGCGATGCTGTTTGTGCGCGGCCAGAACGCCGGCATCAGCCACAACCCGCTGGAGAGCAGCACCAGCGACGACATGCAACTCGCAGTCGAGGCATTCCAGAACCTGCTGGACCAACTCGCAACAGAAAACGAATCGAAAGCGAAGTGAAGGCATGACCGATTACGACAGGCTCGACGCGTGGATCGACGCGCATTTCGACGAGGAAGTTCGCTTTCTCCAGGAACTCGTTCGCGTGCCCACCGATACGCCGCCCGGCAACAACGCGCCACACGCTGAACGCACAGCCGAGCTGCTCCATGCGTTCGGATTCGATGCGGTGAAGCACGCGGTACCGCAAGCCGAAGTGCAAGCGCAAGGCATGGAGTCGATCACCAACCTGATCGTGCGCCGCCGATATGGAGATGGCGAGGGGACTGGCCCCACGGTGGCATTGAACGCACACGGCGACGTCGTGCCGCCCGGCGAAGGCTGGACCCACGACCCCTATGGCGGCGAGATCGAAGACGGCAAGATTTACGGCCGTGCCACCGCCGTGAGCAAGGGCGATTTTGCGAGCTTCACCTTTGCCGTGCGAGCGCTCGAATCACTGCAGGCGGCACTGAAGGGCTCGGTCGAACTGCACTTCACCTACGACGAGGAATTCGGCGGCGAACTTGGCCCCGGATGGCTGCTGCGCCACGGCCTCACAAAGCCCGACCTGATGATCGCTGCAGGCTTCAGCTATGAAGTGGTCACCGCGCACAACGGCTGCCTGCAACTGGAGGTGACGGTACACGGCAAGATGGCGCACGCCGCGATTCCGCAGAGCGGCGTCGACGCGCTGCAAGGGGCAGTGCGCATCCTGAACGCGCTGTATGCAGAGAACACGCGCTACCGGTCCATCACCTCGCAGGTCGAAGGCATCAGCCATCCGTACCTGAATGTCGGCCGCATCGAAGGCGGCACGAACACCAACGTCGTACCGGGCAAGGTCGTGTTCAAACTCGATCGGCGGATGATTCCCGAAGAAGACCCGGTTGAGGTTGAGGCTGCGATCCGGCGCGTCATCGAACAAGCCGCTGCGCAATCTCCGGGGATCACGGTCGATGTCAGGCGGATGCTGCTGGCGCGCGCCATGAAGCCATTGCCCGGCAACAAGCCGTTGGTGGAGGCGATTCAGAAACACGGGCAAGCGGTTTTCGGCGAAGCCATCCCCGCGATGGGCACGCCGCTTTACACCGATGTTCGGCTGTATGCCGAAGCGGGGATACCGGGCGTGATCTACGGTTCGGGGCCGCGCACCGTGCTGGAGTCCCATGCCAAACGCGCTGATGAGCGGCTGGAGCTGGAAGATTTGCGGCGGGCGACTAAAGTGATCGCCAGGACGCTGCTGGATCTGTTGTCATAAGGCTGTCATGCCGGACTTGATCCGGCATCCACCGCGAAGCGGCGACTGCGCTTGATCCACGATGGATTGCGGGTCTAGCCCGCAATGACAGCCCAAACAAAAAAAGCGCGGCCCAAGCCGCGCTCAATAGGCCAGGCTGCGAGAGCCTGACGCCTGAAGAATTTTGTGCGTTTAGCGGACGCGACCGCGGCGGAACAGGTTCACGATGGCAAGCAGGATGACTGCGCCGACCAGCGAGACGAGAACCGAAGCAATGCTGAAGCCGTCATTGATCGTGCCGGCTCCCACCAGCGGGGAGATCAGCCAGCCGCCGATGAAGGCGCCGACGATACCCACGACCACGTTCAACAGGATGCCCTGCTGACCATCAGTCTTCATGACCAGGCTGGCAAGCCAACCCACGATACCACCCACGATTAGCCAGAGAATGAAACCCATTTGAGACTCCTTTTGCCGCGTACGGCGTGTTGTTGCTAGCGTTCGGCCCTCTCGGTTCCGACCCCTGCCGCCTGAGCGCGGCTGGTGAAATGAAATATCGCCCTGCCTGAAGCTCGTCCGCGTAGTCGGCGGCATCCGCTCACCGTCCGGTCTTGGCGCGTGGCGGCGTGGGACGCGCCCTACTTTCAAACAGGCGCTTCGGGGGTAAATCCGCAGGAACCGCGGCTGCCGCCGCCGCGAGAATAGGGGTCTGCCTGCTCTACAGCGGCACCCTTCTTGCTACGAAGCTTCCATGAAGAATTCCCCAGTCGAATCCACCATTTCCGGAGTCCCCATGAAGAGACGGCCCCTCATCCAGACCGCCGCAGCCATCGCGCTTGCCTGCACCTTTGGCCTCGCGCAAGCCCAGGTCACGCCCATCAAGTTCCAGCTCGACTGGCGCTTCGAAGGCCCGGCCGCCCTGTTTCTGACCCCCGCTGCCAAGGGCTACTTCAAGGACGCCAAGCTCGATGTGACCGTGGACGCGGGCAACGGCTCGGGCGGCGCGGTGACCCGCGTGGCGTCGGGCACCTACGACATCGGCTTCGCCGACCTGGCCGCGCTGATGGAGTTCCATGCGAACAACCCGGATGCGCCCAACAAGCCGGTCGCGATCATGATGGTCTACAACAACACGCCTGCCTCGGTGATGGCGCTGAAGAAGTCGGGCATCAGGAAGCCGTCGGACCTCAATGGCAAGAAGCTGGGTGCTCCGGTCTTTGACGCAGGCCGCCGCGCCTTCCCGATCTTCCAGAAGGCCAATGGCATCAGCAGCGTGACCTGGACAGCGATGGACCCGCCGCTGCGTGAAACCATGCTGGCTCGCGGCGACGTCGATGCCATCACCGGTTTCACCTTCACCTCGCTGCTCAACCTGGAAGCACGCGGCGTCAAGGCTGAAGACGTCGTCGTGATCCCTTATGCCGACAACGGCGTCAAGCTGTACGGCAACGTCATCATCGCCACGCCGAAAATCATCAAGGAAAACCCGGCTGCGGTTCGTGCATTCCTTTCGGCGTTCACGCGCGGCGTGAAGGAAGTGATCGCCAAGCCCGAAGCGGCGATCGAGGACGTCAAGGCGCGCGACGGCATCATCAACAGCGCGCTCGAAACGCGCCGCCTCAAGCTCGCCATCGACACGGTCATCAACAGCCCCGACGCACGTGCCGAAGGCTTCGGCCAGATCAACCCCGGCCGCCTGTCGCTGATGGCGTCGCAGGTGTCCGATGCCTTCAACACCAAGACGCGCGTCAATGCCGACGCGGTGTGGAACGGCTCGTTCCTGCCTTCCAAGGCTGAACTCAACGCCGTGCTGCCAAAGAAATGACGACGGGCGGCGGCAATTTCGTTGATTTCCAGGACGTCTGGCTCGCCTATAACGACGAGCTGGAAGCGGTCGGGCAATACGCGGTCGAAGCGATCGACCTGAAGGTGCGGCAGGGCGAGTTCATCGCCATCGTCGGGCCTTCGGGCTGCGGCAAGTCCACCTTCATGAAACTCGCGACCGGCCTTCGCATGCCGACCAGGGGCCGCATCCTGATCGACGGCGCCCCGGTGACAGGCCCTTTAAAAATCTCGGGCATGGCGTTCCAGGCGCCCTCGCTGCTGCCCTGGCGGACCACGGTGGACAACGTGCTGCTGCCGCTTGAAATCGTCGAGCCCTATCGCAGCAACTTCAAGCAAAAGCGCGCTGAATACGTCGAGCGCGCGCGCAAGCTGCTGCAAAAGGTGGGCCTGGCCGGCTATGAAGACAAGTTTCCGTGGCAGCTGTCGGGCGGCATGCAACAGCGCGCGAGCATTTGCCGCGCACTCATCCATGAACCCAAGATGCTGCTGCTCGACGAGCCCTTCGGCGCGCTCGATGCGTTCACCCGCGAGGAGCTGTGGTGCATCTTGCGCGACCTGTGGACCGAGCAGCGCTTCAACGTCATTTTGGTCACGCACGACCTGCGCGAGTCGGTGTTTCTGGCCGACACGGTGTACGTGATGAGCAAGAGCCCCGGCCGGTTCATGGTGCGGCAAGAAATCGAGTTGCCGCGTCCGCGCGACCTGGAGCTCACCTACACCAAGGAATTCACCGACATCGTGCACGACCTGCGCACGCACATCGGCGCTTTCCGCCAAACCGCGGCGCAACCATCATGAAGCTGACCCGCAACATGGAGCGCTGGTCGCCCGTCATCGTGCTGCTCGCGGCACTCGTGCTCTGGCAAGTGATCGTGACGGGCTTTGGCATTGCCGAATACATCTTTCCCAGCCCCTGGCAGATCGCCCAGCAATTCGTGGAATTCAAGGCTCCGCTCTTCGAGGCCGCCTGGAAAACCTTCTGGGTCACGATGCTGGGTTTTGGCATCTCGATCGTCGTGGGTGTGATGCTCGGCTTTTTGATCGGCAGTTCGCGCCTGGCCTACACAGCGCTCTATCCGCTGATGGTGGGTTTCAATGCCGTGCCCAAGGCGGCCATCGTGCCCATCCTGGTGGTCTGGTTCGGCATCGGCCTGGGCCCCGGCATCCTCACCGCATTCCTGATTTCGTTTTTTCCGATCACGGTCAACATCGCCACCGGCCTTGCGACGCTGGAGCCTGAGCTGGAGGACGTACTGCGGGTGCTGGGCGCGCGCCGCTGGGATGTGCTGATCAAGGTGGGGCTGCCGCGTTCGCTGCCGTACTTCTACGCCTCGCTCAAGGTCGCCATCACGCTGGCCTTCGTGGGGACGGTGCTGGCCGAGATGACGGCCGGCGATTCGGGCATCGGCTACCTGATGCAATCGGCCAGCAGCCAGCAACGCATGCCGCTCGCATTCGCCGGGCTCGTCCTTATCAGTGCGATGGCAATGGCGATGTACGAGCTGTTCAGCTACATCGAAAAGCACACGACCGGCTGGGCGCATCGCGGCTCGCAAGGGCACTGAGCAATGGCGTGGCATGCGCGCCTTGCGCTGCGGCTGGGCATGGAGGCCGGCCGCTGCACGCCGCGCTACGAGCACGACGGACCGCTTCGCATCCTGCAGACGCTCTACCCCGAGGGCGACGCCATCTCGCACAACGTGCTGGTGCATCCGCCCAGCGGCCTGGTCGGCGGCGACACGCTTGAAGTAGCCATTCACGGCGCGGCCGGCACGCACGGCCTGGTCACCACGCCCGGTGCCACGCGGTTCTATCGCAGCGAGGGCGAGGTCGCCATACAGCGCACGAGCATTGCACTGGAGCCCGGTGCGCGCTTTGAGTGGCTGCCGCTCGAAGCCATCTGCTACAGCGGCTGCATCGCCGAAAACCGGCTTTCGCTGCAACTGGCTCCGGGCGCCGAGGTCATCGGCTGGGACATCACCGCGCTCGGATTGCCTGAGGCAAAACAGCCGTTCGAGCGCGGCAGCCTGCTGCAGCATCTGGAATTGAAAGGCGCGTGGCTGGAGCGGGGCCGGATCCGGGCTGACGACGCCAAGTTGATGGACGGGCCGCTGGGGATGGCCGGGCATCGGTGCATCGCCACGCTGTTTTATGCCTGCGGCAGCGACATTGCGCGTGCCCGGCGTGACCTGGCGCTGGAGCTCGCGCGCGAATTGGTTGCGCCCCATGAGCTGGCGCAAACGGCTGGCGCCACTGCCTGCGGGCCGCAAGTCGTCGTGGTGCGCGTGCTGGCGCCGCTGGTGGAACCTGCGATGGCCTTGCTCAAGGCGATCCGCGCCGCCTGGCGTCCGGCGCTTTGGAACTTGCCACCTACCTTGCCGCGCACCTGGGCGCTTTGATTGCTACTTTGTAGCTCTTGAGCCAGCTCTTGCACGGTCGCCAAGCTCGACCGTGGCGCGATGTCCTACTTCGTGTACGGCAACACGCCGTAGTCAAGGCGGTCTCTCATCCGGCATCGCTGCCTTGTGACCATCCATAGACTGCAGTCATTCCATCAGATTTCATTCATTCAAGGAGTTTCGATCATGACTGCACGTGACCCCCGCCTTTCTCGCAAGAGCATGGTCTCTTTCGGCCTGGCAGCACTGCTGGCCGTGACCGCCGCTACTGCCCAGGTTGCCACCGGTACCACCGGCATCGATGCCACCGGCAGCTTCCAGTCTGAATTGCAGGCCTGCATGACCGGCCGCACCCAGCAAGACCAGGAAACCTGCCTGAAGGAAGCCCGCAACGCACGCGCCGACAAGCAGCGCGGCGTGCTGGACAATTCCGGCGCCCAGTTTCAATCCAACGCTGCAGCACGCTGCGACGTTCTGACCGGTGAAGAGAAAGCCGCTTGCCAGGCCCGCGTGGTCGGCTACGGCAGCACCTCCGGCAGCGTTGCCGGCGGCGGCGTGATTCGCGAAGTCGAGACCGTGGTCCTGCCTGCGGGCACCGGCCCTGTCGTGATCGAGCCCAAGACCGCTGACCCGGTCATCCTGGTTCCATCCAAGTAAATATCAATACGCTGTCACGGGAGACAGAGCGGGTCCTTCGGGACCCGCTTTTGTTTTGGGGCGTGATGTGTGTGTGCACAAAAGAAAGCGCCCCGATCATGGACCGGGGCGCCTGGGCTGGTGACGCCGCAATGCGGCGTGTGATTGCGTCAAAGCACGCCAAAGAACATGAGCGCGAGGACAGCAATCAGTGGAACGCCGAGAAGCCAGAGAATGAAAGGCATTTGAATCTCCCAGTGGTGAGTTGATGATTCAAAGATAACGGGCACGCGGTGCGCCGTGTGCACTCGGAGTTCCTCAAAACCGGTAGGCAAGTGCCTACGATTCCAATCAGGCTGTCAGTGCGGACTTGATCCGCAATCCATCCTGAACCCGTGTCATTGCGGACTTGACCCGCAGTCCATCCTGAACCCGTGTCATTGCGGACTTGATCCGCAATCCATGTCTTCGGACTCAGATCGCGACCAGCTGCCGCACGCCTTGCGCTTCCATGTCCTTGCCCAGGCCGCGGGCGATGAATTCGCCGCGCTCCATCACCAGGTAATCATCCGCGAGCTCTTGCGCAAAGTCGTAGTACTGCTCCACCAGCAAGATCGCCATGTCGCCCCGATCGGCCAGCATACGAATGACCCGTCCGATGTCCTTGATGATGCTCGGCTGTATGCCTTCGGTCGGCTCGTCCAGGATCATCAGCTTGGGTTTGGCCGCGAGCGCCCGCGCAATCGCCAACTGCTGCTGTTGCCCGCCCGACAGGTCGCCGCCCCTTCGGTTGATCATCTGCTTGAGCACCGGGAACAGTTCGAACAATTCAGACGGAATGGGCGTGCCGGCGCTCTTGTACGCCAGGCCCATGCGCAGGTTTTCTTCAACCGTGAGCCGCGCAAAGATCTCGCGGCCCTGGGGCACGAAGCCGATGCCGGCACGCGCGCGCTGGTAAGGCGTGGCGGCCTGTATCGGCTTGCCTTCGAATTCGATGGTGCCGGTTCGGATCGGGACCAGGCCCATCAGCGACTTGAGCAAGGTCGTTTTGCCCACGCCGTTGCGCCCCAGCAAAACCGTGACACGGCCGACGTGTGCTTCCAGGCTCACATCGCGAAGGATGTGCGAGCCGCCGTAGTACTGGTTGATGTTTTTGACGTTCAGCATGTTTCACCTCTGTCATGCCGGACTTGATCCGGCATCCACCGCGAAGCGGCGACTGCGCCGGCACAAAGATGGATTGCGGGTCGAGCCCGCAATGACAGCCTGGCACCCAACAATGACAGCCTAGCGCCCAAGATAAACCTCGATCACGCGCTCATCGTTTTGCACCTGCTCCAGCGTGCCTTGCGCCAGCACCGAACCCTCGGACAACACCGTCACGATTTCCGAAATCACCTTGATGAAACTCATGTCGTGCTCGACCACCATCAATGAATGCTTGCCCTTGAGCGTGAGAAACAGCTCGGCTGTGCGCGCCGTCTCTTCATCAGTCATGCCGGCCACCGGCTCATCGAGCAGCAGCAGCTTGGGGTCCTGCATGAGCAGCATGCCGATCTCCAGCCATTGCTTCTGGCCGTGACTCAGGTTGCCGGCCTGGCGCGTGACGCTACCCGCCAGGTGAATCGTGTGCAGCACTTCCGCGAGCCGGTCGCTGTGGCCGGAATCGAGGCGAAAGAACATCGATGACTTCACGCCCTTGTCGGTCTTGAGCGCGAGCTCCAGGTTCTCGAACACGGTGAGTTGCTCGAACACCGTCGGCTTCTGGAACTTGCGGCCGATGCCCATCTGCGCGATCTGCGGCTCGGTGTAGCGCAAGAGATCAATCGTGCTGCCGAAGAACACCGTGCCCGAATCGGGCCGGGTCTTGCCGGTGATGATGTCCATCATCGTCGTCTTGCCCGCGCCATTGGGGCCGATGATGCAGCGCAACTCGCCAGGTGCGATGTCCAGCGACAGGTTGTTGATGGCTTTGAAGCCATCAAAACTCACCGTGACATCTTCCAGGTACAGGATGCGGCCATGCGTGACATCGACTTCGCCGGATGTGACCAGGTGCGAGAAGCCCGCAGCGCGCCCGCCCGATTCGGTCTTGCCGCGCAGCACTTTTTCTTGCCGCGCCTTCAGGCGTTGTTCGCCTTGCTCCAGCAGGTCGGGCGTCATTTGATACGGCTCCTGATCTGCTTGACCAGCCCCACGACACCGTTGGGCAGGAACAGCGTGACAGCAATGAAAAGCGCCCCGAGAAAGTACAACCAGTACTCCGGCGCTGTGACCGTGAGCCAGCTCTTGGCCAGGTTGACGATGAAGGCGCCAACGATAGGGCCGATGAGCGTGGCGCGTCCACCGACTGCTGCCCAGATCGCGATCTCGATCGAGTTGGCCGGGCTCATCTCGCTCGGGTTGATGATGCCGACCTGCGGCACATACAGCGCACCCGCCACACCGCACATCACGGCTGAGAGCGTCCAGATGGTGAGCTTGTAGCCGATGGGGTTGTAGCCGGAGAACATGACGCGTGTTTCGGCATCGCGGATGGCCTGCAACACTCGGCCGAACTTGCTGGCGATCAACCACTTGCCGAACAGGTAGAAGCCCAGGAGCGTGAGACCCGTGATCACGAAAAGCGTCATGCGCATCGA
This sequence comes from Caenimonas sp. SL110, assembly GCF_001044395.1. GTDB lineage: Bacteria > Pseudomonadota > Gammaproteobacteria > Burkholderiales > Burkholderiaceae_C > Ramlibacter. The sequence continues at coordinate 2,286 of NZ_JANU01000021.1, read as the reverse complement.
GGGCGTTGCAATCGCGATGCCGACGATGCGCTTGAAGTCGGTAAAACCGTTGTTGCCGCCGAAGCCCGTTTCGTTGCGAAAGAACAGCAGCATCGCTGCGAAGGTCATGGCCTGGGTGATGATCGAAAAATACACGCCCTTGATGCGCGAGCGGAAAGCGAAGTAACCGAAGACGAACGCGACGATGCCCGGCACAACGACGATCAGCACCAGCGTGGCAAGAAAGCTGTCGCTGAAGGTCCAGTGCCAGGGCAGCGACTTCCAGTCCAGGAACACCATGAAGTCGGGCAGGTCGCTCTTGTAGTTGCCGTCGCGCCCGATCTGGCGCATGAGGTACATGCCCATCGCATAGCCGCCCAGCGCAAAGAACAGGCCGTGGCCCAGCGACAGGATGCCGGTGTAGCCCCAGATCAGGTCCATCGCGAGCGCGCAGATGGCATAGCACATGATCTTGCCGATGAGCGCGACCGCGTAGTCGCTCATGTGGAAGAAGCTGCCTTGTGGAACGACGAGGTTCAGCAGGGGTGCAACCGCGCAGACGACGATGAGCGCGATGATGAATGCGGTCCAGCCTTTGGGCGTGAGCACCCTCCCCCGCTGGGGGAGGGCCGGGGTGGGGGCCTGCGGTGTACCGATCACAGCGCTCATGCCTCCGCACTCCGCCCCTTCATCGCGAAGATGCCTTGCGGGCGCTTCTGGATGAAGATGATGATGAGAACCAGCACCGCGATCTTGGCGAGCACCGCGCCGGCCCAGCCTTCGATGAATTTGTTGAGCACGCCCAGGCCGAGCGCGGCATACACCGTGCCCGCGAGCTGCCCCACGCCGCCAAGCACAACCACCATGAACGCATCCACGATGTAGCCCTGCCCCAAGTCCGGCCCCACATTGCCGACCTGGCTGAGCGCGCAGCCTGCAAGCCCCGCGATGCCCGAGCCGAGCGCGAACGCATAGGTGTCGATGCGCGCCGTGTTCACGCCCATGCAAGACGCAATCGGCCGGTTCTGCGTGACGCCGCGAACGAACAGGCCCAGCCTTGTCTTGCCGATCAGAAACGCCATGCCGCCCAGCACCGCAAAAGCAAACACGATGATCAATATGCGGTTCCAGGGCAGTTGCAGATTGCCCATCACCACGACGCCGCCACTCATCCAGCTCGGGTTTTCAACGCCGACGTTTTGCGCGCCGAAGATGCTGCGCACCAGCTGTTGCAGCATCAGGCTGATGCCCCAGGTCGCCAGCAGGGTTTCGAGCGGGCGTCCATACAGAAAGCGGATCACGCTGCGCTCCAGCGCCGCGCCCATCAGGGCAGCCGCTGCAAACGAAACCGGAATCGCGGCGATGAGATACCAGTCGAACGCGCCCGGCAGGTATTTCTGGAAGATGCCTTGCACCACATAGGTTGCATACGCGCCGATCATCATCAGCTCGCCATGCGCCATGTTGATGACGCCCATCAGGCCGTAGGTGATCGCAAGACCCAATGCGACGAGCAAGAGGATGGAGCCCAGGCTGATGCCCGAGAAAATCGCGCCGAGCTTGTCGCCCCAGGCGAGCGATGATTCCACCGTGCGCAGCGTGGCTTGCAGCGTGGACTTCACGTCTGCTTCGGACTCGATCCTGATGCGCTCGATGAGCAGGGTCTTGGTGTTGGGGTTGTTGCTTTGGCCGAGCAGCCTGGCCGCTTCCAGGCGCTTGGTTTTGTCAGCGCTGTTGAGCAGCACCGAGGCGCGAACCATCGCGAGCTGCTCTTTCAAGGCGGCGCTGGTCTCGGAGGCAATCGCTTTCTCGATGATCGGAAGTCGCGAATCGTCGGTCTCGTTGCGCAGCGTCTTGATGGCTTCGGCTCGTTGCTTCTCGTCTTTGGAGAACAGTCGCAGCGACGCCATCGCGTTGTCGAGTTCGCTGCGCATGCGGTTGTTGTTGATGACGTCTTCAGCGTCTGCGGGCAGTGCGATTTCTGCGCCGGTTGCGGGGTCCGAAGCTTTGTCGTTCTTCACGACGAAAGCCTTGCCACCGGCGACCTTGACCTCGTCGTCGATCAGGGCCTGGATGAATGCGGCCGTCTTGTCGTCAGCGGCGGCGAGCGCTTTGTTCAATGCCTCGATCCGCGCGTCGGTTTCACCGGACGCCATGGCATTCGCCTGCGCCGGAGTCAGGGCGTGGGCGCTGGCGGAGAAAACGAGAATGAAGAGGAAGAGAGCGCGAATGAACATGAGGAACCTGGTAACTGACTTGCCCCCTCTCCCCTCGGGGAGAGGGCGGGGGTGAGGGAACGGCCGTCGC
>NZ_JANU01000020.1 GCF_001044395.1 Caenimonas sp. SL110 | reverse complement strand
GGCTGTTCGGGAAAATTACCGGACAGTAGTGGACTTGATCCGCAATCCATGACTTCTGAAGTTCGTCAGGAGATGCAAGCTCATCAATGAAGAACTTGCTTATAGTGAACGGTTCATACGAGTCAATTCACTGAAGTCTTCTCACTTGCGTACTGAACCCGAACCATCAGCCGTCACCCTCGAAAACTGCGCGAGCGAGCCCATCCATACACCGGGGCACGTTCAGTCGCACGGCGCTCTTTTTGCCTTCACCGCTGCGGGTGAGGTGACCTACCTGAGTGATGGCGCCGGGGCGTTCCTGGGTGTTGCCGTCCCGGCGTTGGGCGAGTCGTTGACAGCCTCACATTTCGACGGTCAGGCGATCGTTGCCACCTCGATCGGCCAACTCGCTGCAATGCCGTCCACCGATGGCTTTCTTCCGCAGCACCATGAGATCGAGCTGGCGGGTCGGCCCTTCGACCTGATCCTGCATCGCTCGGGCGACAGCGTGGTGGCCGAATTCGAGACACAGTCGCAGTCGGCGGCTGCTGCCGCGAGCTTTGCCATCAAGGCGCACCGGGGCATGGACAAATTGCGGCGGCAGTCGTCCATCCAGTCGCTGCTTGAGGTGGCGGTAGAAGAGGTGCGCCAGCTCACCGGTTTTGACCGGGTGATGGGGTATCGGTTCGGCCACGACGGCAGTGGCGACGTGGTGGCCGAAGCGCGGCGCGAGTACCTCACGCCCCTGCTGAACCAGCGCTATCCTGCCAGCGATATTCCCGAGCAGGCGCGGCGGCTCTACGTGGTGAGCACCTTGCGGCTCATTGCCGACGTGAAGTCGCTGCCGGTGCCGGTGAAAGGGCGCACGGCGGCGCCGCTCGACATGAGCCACTGCGTGCTTCGCAGTGTGTCGCCGGTCCATATCGAATACCTGACGAACATGGGCGTGGGCGCGTCCATGTCCATTTCCATCATCGTCAATGGCGAGCTGTGGGGCATGCTGGCCTGCCATCACATGACGCCCCGGCTGGTGCCTTACGCGACCCGCATGGCCTGCGACGTGCTCGCCCAGATCCTCGCGTCCAGCGTCCAGACGATCACGGCTGCCGAACAGGCCAAACGCGTTGGCCGTGCGTCCCAGCTGCGCACCGAGCTCAGCACGCGGGTGCTGCAAGGCAGCGATTCGTCCAGTGCCATGCTTGCCATGGGCGATGAATTGCTGGCGGTCTTCAATGCCTCGGCTGCGATCTTTCACGAGAACGGCAAGACCACCGTGCATGGGCCGCTGCCGATGCCCGCGGCAATGGCGCTGGTCGAATGGCTCGCCGCCCAGCCACGCCAACCCGAAAATCACCTGGTCGCCCGCGACCGGCTCGATGGGCTTGAAGCACCACTGGTGCAGGCGTTGGGATCGTTTTGCGGTTTCATGGCGGGCCGCTTCGACGAGTTCTCCGACAGCTGGCTGGTCCTGCTGCGCGAAGAGCAGATCGAAACGGTGGCCTGGGGTCACAGGCCGGCAAAGAACGTCGAGGTCGGGCCGCTGGGCTCGCGGCTGACCCCCCAGGGTTCTTTCGATGTCTGGTGGGAAACGGCCAAGGGCGTGACCCTGCCGTGGAGCCCGGCTGATATCCAGCTCGCACGGGGACTCTTCGCGGACCTGGGCCGTACGGCGGCCTTGCGCAATGCAGAACTGAGCAAGGCCAAGGACCTGATGATGGCGGTGCTGGGACACGACCTGCGCTCGCCACTGGCGACGATCTCGATGGCGGCCCATGTGATCGGAAAGACCTCCGACCGCAACGAGCAGATGAGCCAGCGCATCCAGTCGTCCAGCGGCCGGATGCAGCGGCTCATTTCCCAGGCCCTGGACATCTCGCGCCTGCAGGCCGGCATGGGGCTGGGGTTCACACCGGTAAAGACCGATCTGAGCGCACTGGTGGACGGGCTCGTCGATGAAGTTGCCACGGCCCACCCCGGTACCGGATTTGTGAAGTCCATCATGCCGGGGCTGTGGGCCGACATCGACCCGGACCGGGTCTCGCAGATGCTCGCCAATCTGCTGTCCAATGCGCACCACCACGGAACCGGGACAACCCCTGTAGAAATCGCGGTCAGCGGCGATGAGACGACGGTGCTGATCGAGGTTCGCAATCCGTCGCCAGCCCTGCCAGAGGCCGTGGCCGACAACCTGTTCACGCCGTTCAAGCAAGGCTTGCACGAGAACCGGCGCAACAAGGGCGGGCTGGGCCTGGGCCTTTACATCGCGCACCAGATTGCGCTGGGGCAGGGCGGCACGCTGGCTTACTCGTACGAGCAAGGCGATGCGCAGATGCCGCAAGGCCCGGGCACGGGCGGCAAGGTCGTCTTCATCGCCACGCTGCCCAGATGATCGAGGCTTTGCGCAGCGCCACCGCCCGATCGCACGACCGGATCGAGTCGGTACTGCAGCTGGAAGGTGATTTTTCGCTGGCGCACTACGGGGCCGTGTTGCAGGGTTTCGCGGCCTTCCTGGATACCTGGGAGCCCGGGGTTTCGAACGCGCTGCCGCCGCACCTGAAGCCGTGGTTTGCAGCCCGCACGCGCGGCGATATGGTACGGCGCGATCTTGTTTCGTTGCAGCTGGCGCGTCCGGCCCCGGCAAGGCTTGAGATCGACCTTGCATCGCCCGCTGCTGTGTTCGGCTCGCTCTACGTGCTGGAGGGCTCGGCGCTCGGCGGGCAGGTGATTTCCAGGCGGCTGCTGGAGGTTCACGGATTCACGCCGGACCACGGCGCTGCCTACTTCAATGGTCACGGTGCGCAGACCGGGCGGATGTGGCGCGAGTTCAGGCAAAGGCTTGATGCCGAGGTGGACGATTGCGATGCAAACCGTGCGATTGCCAGCGCTGTCGCCATCCAGACATTCGACGCGCTGACCGGGGTGTTCATCGAGGCCCTGACGCCATATCCCCTATAGTGGCGGTGATCAGTGAGGAGCCTGCTTTGAACGAGTCCAACGCCAAAAAGATTGACGTACCGGCAACAGATGCGCACCAGGGCGGCGTCAGCCGTCGCCTGTCGATGCTGTTTGCGCTGACAGCGGCTGCTGCTGCGCTGCCCGCATGTGGCGGCGGCGGTGGAAGCCCCGGAGCGACGATTTCGGGCACGGGCGGGTCGGTGGCACCTGCTCCGCCGCCAACGGCATCGCCTACTCCCTCACCAACGCCTGCGCCTACACCTGCGCCCACTCCATCACCGTCGCCGGCACCCCCGGCCGTCGGCTGATCGCCCTGCGGTTTTTTAGCTGGTCTTTTCCGACCAGAGCTCCCCACCTGTCGCCCAATCGTGGCGCTTGATGTCAAAGAGAAGCACATCGACCGATTCGGCCTTGCTGCCCAGCGTGTCGACGACGGCCTGTGTGAGAGCCTTCACCAGGTTCTTTTTCTGCTCGGGCGTGCGGCCCTCCATCAACTCGACGCGTATCGTGGGCATGGGTTGCTCTCCTTGGGTGGAACGAAAAGCCGATTGTGGCAAACCACCTAGGCCCGCTTAGGCAATTTGCCTAGGTCGCACCTCAGCCACGGGCGAACAATGACTTCCATCGAACAACAGACAGACGTCACAAGGAGCCCACCATGAACTTCGTTATCAAGAACCTGCTGATCGCATCCACCATCGTGCTGGCAGGCTACGCCAGCTGGACGATCACCAACTTTCGCGAGCCGCTGATCGAGATCTCGCGCTGACCTGGTGGGGCCGTAACGCCTCATTGATAAGATGTCGCCCCAAGCAGGCCGCACTGGCCGCTTCATCACTTAGGGGCGGCCATGCATGGCCCGCCCGCCATGCATGACATTGATTGCAATCCTGTTAGCCACACTGGCCGCCGGCATCGGCAGCGTCTGGCTCGCCGCCGGGCTGATACGCCTGGGTTTCCTGCGCCCCACCAGCGGCGACGTATCGCGAGGCATCAGTCCCCAGCACCTGCTGAGCCTGGCCGCCGGCGCATTGCTGGCTACATCGTTCATGCACTTGCTGCCCGAGGCTTTCGAGGCAGCCATCGGCGCCAAGGCGCTCTTTGCGACGCTTTTGGTGGGCCTGGTTTTCTTCTTCCTGCTGGACAAGGCCGAACTGTGGCACCACGGGCACGAACACCATCATGACCATGAAGGAGACCACGCCCATCACGAACATCACGCCCACGCAGCAACCCCGCCGCTTCGATCCGGCGGATGGGCCGTCCTGACGGGCGACAGCGTCCACTGCTTTGGCGACGGCATCCTGATCGCATCTGCATTCATGGCCGACATGCGCCTGGGCCTGGTGGCCGCGCTGTCGGTGCTGGCCCATGAAGTGCCGCACCACATCGGCGACCTGGCCGTCTTGCAACTGTCCAGCAGCAATCGGCAGTCCGCGCTCGTGAAGGTGTCGCTGGCCGGGGCTGTGACGGCGCTGGGGGGACTGGCAGGCTGGTGGCTGCTCGACCGGCTGGAAGGCTACCTGCCGTACTTCCTGGTCATCGCCAGCAGCAGCTTCATCTACGTGGCGCTGGCCGACCTGATCCCGCAACTGCAAAAGCGGCTTGCCCTGCGCGAGACCATGGCGCAGATCGCCTGGTTGCTGGGCGGCATAGCGCTGGTCACGGCCGTGAGCACAGCGGCCCACATTCACTAGGCAGGTCCCTGGGATTTCGCGTCACGCAGGCGGCGTCCTACGTGGCGATGGGTGTGCAACTGACCCTACGGTCGAGTTCGGTTTCAGAAGATACATTCCATGAAAACCGCTGTCTCTTGCCTTCTGATAGGCGTCATGCTCGTGCCGCTTGTAGCCTTGTCGCAGGAAGGGGCAGAGCAGTCCTCGCCCCCCGGCACTGACCTGTCCCATGGCGCTGCCGATGCGCCAAGGCCGGTTGTCCGGGTGCCGCTGTTTGCGCCCTCAGCGGCGGCCAGCGCCAAACGCATGCCGGTGGAGCAGCGGGCAGAGCGCGGATTCCTGCGCAATGCGGCTACATCGAGCCGCTTCGAACTGGAAGCATCGAACCTGGCTGCCAGGAAGTCGGGCGATGCTTCCATTCGCGCGTTCGCGGCGCGGCTCAACGCGACGCATCGCGCATCCGGCCAGCAGCTGCAACACATGCTGCATGCGCGTGGCATGGCAATGCCCATGTTTGAAAACAGCCAGCGCAAGGTATTGAACCGCCTTGAAAAACTGGACGGCGCGAAGTTCGACCGCGAGTTCATGGCGCAGCTGGGCACGCGCTACCAGACCGATGAAGTGCAGATGTTCGAGCGGGCGCAAAAGGTCGTGAAAGACCCGGCGCTGGCCGCCTGGATCGAGCGGTCGCTGGCAACGCTCAAGGACAACCTGGCACTGGCCGAGCAATCGACTCACGGCGATGTAAAGCTGGCACGCTCGGCGTCGTTCGCAACGGCGGCACGCCAGACTTCACCAGCGGTGGTGCCGGGTATGCCGATGCCGCCGCCAACGCAAGTGCTGGGCGCCGGACGCTCTACCAGTCCATGAGCGCCAGCCTCATGAACGCCAGCCTCTGAGCTGCCTTAGCGCACTTTGTAGCCAGTGACCCGCCACTTGCCATCGGACTCGCGCACGACCGTCACCATTTCCTCGGTTTCCAGCTTCTCGAACTTCGAAACGAAACCCACGGTGACGTAGTCGCCATTGGGGCGGCCTTCGAGCGTCGTCTTGTAGACCGATTCGCCGGGCACGCGCTCGACGAATGCACCCAGCGGATCGCGCACCTTCGGGATGCCATCCATCCAGTTGCCCAGGGGCACCGTCGAGCGGAACATGCCCGCCGACGTTTCCCACGCGCGGCCCCAGTCACGCCGGTCCAGGAGCACCAGCCATCCGGCTGCGGCCAGTTTGCCTTCTGCTTCCTTTTCGGCATTGGCGCTTGATCGAGGGGCTGCCGGTGCGGCAGCAGCTGGCGCTGCGGGCACATTCAGGCCGGTGCCGCCACCGGGCTTGAGTTGGGCGAAGGCGCTGGTGGAGGCCAGCACGGCAACAGCGGCGGCGGTCAGCGAGAAAGCTTTGGCAATGCGGTTCATCTGTAGGGGGAAGTTCATGTAACTCCGAGCAGTCTACCGGCCCCGAGTTCCCGCAGATACCGCCAGGACTGTAATAACACTCACAGCCATGCCGCTGAACGGCCCGCTAGCCGCGCCGCAGGTCGCGCAGCATGAACAGGTAAAGGCTCTCGACCTTCTCGCGTGCCCAGGGCGTCTTTCGCAGGAATTTCAGGCTCGATGCGATGCTGGGATCGGTGGTGAAGCAGCGGATCGGAATGCGCTGCCCCAGCTCCTGCCAGCCGTAGTGGTGCGAAAGTGCAGTGACGATGGCTTCCAGCGTCAGGCCGTGCAGGGGGTTGCGAGGTTGGGGTGTAGGGTTCACAGGGGCCTGATGTGCAATGAAAGCCGGGCCAATTCTAGAATTGCCTGATACCGCTCATTTTTTTCGAATCAACGCTGCTGGGTACCATTACCGCATGTCTTCCATTCTTTCCGGCGCTTCCAACTTCCGCGACCTGCGCGGCGATCTCAAGTCCCATCCTGCATTGCGCTCAGGCACGCTCTACCGATCCGATCACCTGGGCGCACTCGACGCCAACGACGCGCAGCAGATCCAGGCGCTCGGCATCCGGCGCGTGCTGGACTTTCGCGGTTCCATCGAGCGAGAGTCGGCAGCGTGCGCGGTGCCGGGTGTAGAGGTCCATTCGCTGGCCATCGAACCGACCATCGTGCAGGTCATCAAGGAAATGATCTCGCAAGGCCACCACCTGAGCGAGGAAGATGTCGTGGCGCACATGCAGGACACCTACCGCGGCTTCGTGCGCGGCAACAGCCACCGCTTTGCCGAGTTCTTCGGTCACCTGCTCGAATCCAACGAACCCACTGTCTTTCATTGCACAGCCGGCAAGGACCGAACCGGCTTTGCAGCCGCATTGATCCTTCATGCGCTGGGTGTCCCGAAAGACGAAGTGATGCGCGACTACCTGCTCACCAACGAGCGGCTCAGGCCGTTTTCGCTGGAGGGCTGGACCTTGCCGGGCCACGTGGTGCAGGTGATCTGGCGCGTGCAGCCCGAGTTCCTGGAGGCCGCCTACCAGGCCATCGACGCCGACTTCGGCAGCATCGAGGGTTATCTGCGCGAGGGCGTGGAGCTCGGCCCCGCCGAACGCGAGCGGCTTCGAGAGCTGTATCTGACACGAGCCTAGGCTCGCGGCGCGGCCTGTTGTAGGCCGACTTCGACACATGTGCCAGAGCGCCCCACAGCGACAGTGGTGGCGCTAGCATCGGCCGGCACTTCAAAAGCCCGCCTTGAAAAAAAAGCACAAATTGATCGCCATCACCATCGTCCTGACGTTGCTCGTCGGGCTCATCCTCGTCAATTTCGCCGGCACCGAAAAGAAGATAGAGACCGATGTCGCGCATCTCTATTCGGTGGATGACCCGCAGTTCCTGCGTTCGATGGGAATCATGATGGGGCCCGCCATCGTGGACGGCAACAAGGCCACCGAACTCATCAACGGCGACCAGATCTTTCCGGCCATGCTGGAGGCGATCCAGTCGGCCAGGAAGACGGTTCTGTTCGAAACCTACATCTACTGGTCGGGCGACATCGGCCACAAGTTTGCGGACGCGCTCGCAGATCGCGCAAAAAATGGCGTCAAGGTGCATGTGCTGCTGGACTGGATCGGCAGCTCCAAGGCCGAGAGTTCCATCATCGACAAGATGAAGAGCGCCGGCGTTGAAGTCGAGAAGTTCCATCCGCTGCGCTGGTACAACCTCGGGCGCATGAACAACCGCACCCACCGCAAGCTGCTCATCGTGGACGGCTCCATCGGGTTCACCGGCGGCGTGGGCATCGCGCAGGAGTGGACCGGCAACGCACAAGACCCCGGCCACTGGCGTGACTCGCATTTCAAGGTGGAGGGCCCGGTGGTGGCGCAGATGCAAAGCGTGATGCTGGACAACTGGACCAAGACCACCGGGCACGTGCTGCATGGCGCCCAATACTTTCCGCCGCTCAAGCCAGTGGGGACGCACAGCGCGCAGATGTTTGCCAGCTCGCCCAATGGCGGCAGCGAGAGCATGCTGATGATGTACCTGCTGGCCATCACCGCATCGACCAAGAGCATCGACCTGTCCAGCGCGTATTTCGTGCCCGATGAAATCACGCGCGATGCATTGGTGGCTGCCGTGAAGCGGGGCGTGAAGGTTCGCATCATCACGCCAGGCGAGAACATCGACGCCGAGACGGTGCGTCGTGCTTCACGCGGCCTGTGGGGAGAGCTGCTCGAAGCAGGCGTGGAGATGTACGAATACCAGCCCACGATGTACCACGTCAAGGCGATGGTTGTGGACGGCATGATGGTCTCGGTCGGCTCCACCAATTTCGACGTGCGTTCGTTCCGGCTGAACGACGAAGCCAATCTCAATATCTACGATCGCGCATTTGCCGAGCGGCAAAGGCAGGTGTTCGAAGAGGACCTGAAGAAGTCCAGGCGCATCACCTTCGAAGCCTGGAAGACGCGTCCCCTCTCGCAGAAGGCGCACGAACATTTCCTGGCGCTCTTCGGCTCGCTTCTGTAGGCCGGGGTACGGTCCTCCTTCGGCGCGCGGCGTGGGGCTCCTACGGTACGCGCTACCCGACTCCTACAGTCTTGCCCGGGCACGGGCCCCATGCTGGAACCAAGACAACAAGGAGACAGCAATGGTGGTCTATGCACTCTTTTCACTTGGCGTCCTTGCGGCGGTGGGTGCGGTCTATAGCGCCGCCATCGGTTACCTGTGGTTCCGCCAGGAGCGCCTGTTGTTCGAGCCGGTGCCCTTGCCCCAGGACCAGGCCCTGACCAGCGACCCTGATATCCACGAAGGCTGGATCGACGTGCCCGGCGCGCGCCTGTCGACCGCCCATCTCAAGCTCCCCAAGCCACGCGGCGTGGTCTTTTTCCTCCATGGCAACTCGGGCAACCTGCTGGACTGCGTCACCGAGCTGGAAGCATTTCGCGAAGTCAACTTCGATGTGGTCATGTTCGATTACCGCGGCTATGGCAAGAGCAGTGGCTGCATCGCGAGCGAAGATCAGTTGCGCTCGGATGTGCGAACCGTCTGGGCGCACTTCGCAGCGCAGTACGAGGGCACTCGTATCGTCATCTCCGGCCAGTCGTTGGGAACTGCGCTTGCCGCCGGACTCGCGGCCGAACTGTGCGAGGCCGGCAAGCCACCGGCATTGACCTATCTTGTCTCGCCCTACAGCAGCATGAGCGAGCTGGCCGACGAGCTGTATCCGTGGGTGCCGCGCCAGGTGCTTCGCTATCCGCTGCACACGGCCAAGCATGCGGCGCGGCTTTCGAGTAAGCTGATCCTGATCCACGGCGACAAGGACGAACTGATCGGCATCCATCACAGCCATGCGCTTCGCACGGCGGCACCGGGTGCGCAGTTTCTTTGCGTGGAAGGCGCGGGCCACGGCGACGTGCACAAGTTCCCGAGCTTCAGAAAGGCCCTGTCCGGCGCGCTCGCGGTGCTCTGAGTCTCGCGCCCAGCTTGCCTGCGGTTTGCCCCGCAGCTTGCCCAAGTCGCGGCATCCGCCCACACGGCGTAGCCGCGCGTTCGCGCAACAATGGACCGCATGGAATTTGCCTGGTGGTCCGTCATCGTCGGCCTGCTGTTGATCCTCATGGCTCTCAGCGGGACGGTGCTCTCACGCCTGCCGCTTTCAACCGCCATGCTCTACCTCGTGGTGGGCATGGCGGTCAGCCCCTGGGGCGTCGACCTGCTCAAGGCGGACGTGGTGACCCACAAGGTGCTGCTGGAGCGCCTGACCGAAATCGTCGTTCTCATCTCGCTGTTTACGGCGGGTCTCAAGCTCAGTCCGGGCTTGCGCGACCGCCGCTGGCTGCTGCCGCTTCGGCTCGCGGTGGTGTCGATGGTCATCACGGTGCTGCTCATCGCGGGGGTCGCCTACCTGTTCCTGGGCCTTCCGCTGGGCGCGTGCATCCTGCTGGGCGGCATTCTTGCGCCCACCGATCCGGTGCTGGCCTCAGACGTTCAGGTGAGCGCGCCGGGCGATCGCGACCGCGTCCGATTCGCGCTGACCGGCGAGGGCGGTCTCAACGACGGCACCGCGTTTCCGTTTGTGATGCTGGGGCTGGGTCTTCTCGGCCTGCATGAAATCGGCGATTGGGGATGGCGCTGGGTGCTGGTGGATGGACTCTGGGCGACGCTGTCCGGGCTCACCGTGGGGGCGGTGCTGGGCCTGGCGGTCGGGCGCCTAGTGTTGTTCCTGCGCAGGGAGCACAAGGAGGCGGTGGGGCTGGACGACTTTCTGGCGCTCGGCCTCATCGCGCTGTCGTACGGTGTTGCGTTGATGGTGCACGGCTACGGATTCCTGGCGGTGTTCGCGGCAGGTGTCGCGCTGCGGCACCTGGAGCAATCGCAAAGCCCCGGCGAAAGCAGCGACCGGGCTGTCGAAAAGGCCAGCGCGCATCCCGACAAGGACGTGGCCGACGCCATCGCAGTGGATCCCCAGCATGCGCCGGCCTTCATGACCAAAGCCGTGCTGGGGTTCAACGAGCAGGTCGAGCGCATCGGCGAACTCGCGGTGGTCGTCACCATCGGCGCACTTCTGTGGTCGGTGACCTGGCACAGCGCAGCGTGGTGGTTCGTGCCGGTCCTGCTGTTTCTGATCCGGCCCGTGGCGGTGGGACTGGGACTGGCCCATTCGACGGCCTCGAGCGGCCAGCGCTGGCTGATCGGCTGGTTCGGTATTCGCGGCATCGGGTCGCTCTATTACCTGATGTACGCCATCAACCACGGTCTTGCGCCCGACATTGCCGAGAAGCTCACCGCGTTGACGCTATCGGTCGTCGTCGCGTCGATCTTCCTGCATGGCGTTTCGGTGACGCCCATGATGGCCGCGTACGAACGTGCGCGGGGCAGGCGGCGCTGACAGCAGGGCGCAAGCGCGGCAGTTGCACGCGAGGTGTCACGCGCAATGGTTTGTCCTACAAGGGGGGACGCCCCCTTCCGACGCCCAGGCGACCGAGCTTGCCTAGAGTTGCGTTTTGCACTGCACAAACCCATTCAGGAGTATTTTCATGAAACGAACCATCACCCAGACCGCCGCCGCAATCATCGCGGTGACGGCTGCACTTTCCCTTGGCGCCTGCAGCAAGCCTGCCGACCCGCCCACGCCTTCGACATCGTCGACGACCACGGAAACCATTCCTTCGACGTCCACCAGTTCGACCGGCTCCACCGGATCCACCGACAGCACCAGCACTTCGGGCAGCACGGCTTCCACCACCGGCAGCATGAGCGGCTCTTCGACCACGCCAGGCAGCACCGCCGACACGACATCGATGGGCGGCCCTGGCACGGGCAGCACAGCCGGTCCGGGCACCACGACGGCACCGGGCAGCGACAACAATGGCGCCTCGCCCACGCCCGGCGTGACCGGCTCCATGAGCGGCACTGGAACGACCACGCGCTAAGCGCATCGGCGCCCCGACGACCCGGTGAATGACCACGGGCGGTCACCCTTGACGGGGTGATCGCCCTTTTTGCGTGGCAAGCGTGCCGCTGTTGCCACGTACAAGCGTGAATTGACGAGCTTGGCCCCCGGGTTTACAAGTCGCACTCAACAACACGAAAGAGACACGACATGCAACGCAGCAAACTGGGGGCCGTTGCGGCTCTCGCGGCCCTCGCACTGGGACTGGCCGGATGCGCAACGACGCCGATGGGCGGGTGGACGCCCCTGGTCGACGGCACGCGCGGCATGGAGAACTTCAACATGGTAGGCGTCGCCAACTGGGCCGCCAGCGACGGTGCGATTCACGCGACCAGCGGCGGCGCAACACCCAGCTACCTCGTCACGAAGAACTCGTACCGCGACTTCATGATGCGGGTGGAGTTCTGGTCGAGCGATGATGCCAACAGCGGCGTGTTCTTTCGCTGCCAGAACCCGGCGGTGATCACCGACGAGAACTGCTACGAAGCCAACATCTTCGACCAGCGGCCCGACCCCACCTACGGCACAGGCGCGATCGTGAAAGTGGCCAAGGTGTCGCCCATGCCCAAGGCAGGCGGCAAGTGGAACGTTTATGAAATCACGGCCAAAGGCCCGAGTCTCAAGCTCGTGCTCAATGGCGTGACGACGGTCGACATCCAGGACAGCAAGTTGCCCAGCGGACCGATCGCGTTGCAGTGGGGCCGCGGCATCATCAAGTTCCGCAAGGTCGATATCAGGCCGCTGTAGCGCCTAGCCTTTTTCGACGGGCCGCTTGGGGTCGCGGCACCACTCGCTCCAGCTGCCCGCGTAGAGGGCCTGCGGCGGGTAGCCTGCGACCTCCATCGCGATGAGGTTGGGGACAGCGCTCACGCCACTGCCGCAGTGATGCACGACGGTGCCTGCTTCACGCCCTGCTAGCAGCTGCTCGAACTCGGACTTCAGCTGCGCCGCAGGCTTGAAGCGGCCGTCCGCGCCGATGTTCAGGCTGAAGGGCCGGTTGAGCGCGCCGGGGATGTGTCCGGCCACCGGGTCCAGCGGCTCGACCTCGCCCCTGAAGCGAGGCGCGGCTCGCGCGTCGATCACGGTTTGTGCCGAAGTTGCGAGGCCCTGCTCGACATCGGCCGTCACGGCGAGCTTGCGCAGGGGCTCGCCGAGCCTGAAATTGGACTGGAAGTGCGCGGGCTCTGGTGCGTCGGTCACTTCGCCTCCTGCTGCCTGCCAGGCCTGCAGGCCACCATCGAGCACGGCCACTGCGTCATGGCCGGCCCACTTGAGCATCCACCACAGGCGGCCGCAATAGTTGGCGCCGTTGCGGTCGTAAACGACAGCCTGCATGTCGTTGGCAAAGCCCACGCTGGAAAGCCACACCGCAAATGTCTCTCGGCTGGGCAAGGGATGACGCCCGCCCGAGGCCGCATCGGCGCTTGGCACCAGCGTTCCCGACGGATCGAGCGTCCCCTGGTCGCTGAGCGTCGTGTCGAGGTTTGCGTACACCGCGCCCGGTATGTGCGCCTTGTCGTACTGCTCTTGCCCCGAGGCTGGATTCATCAGGTCGAACGTGCAGTCGAACACCATGTGCGGCGTGGCAGACGCCTGCAGGGCCATGAACTCTTCAACGGAAATGAGGATGGTTTTCATGGAGCAAATTATCAGTGTTCATCGGCCGGCGCGTGCGGTGCTGCACGGGCGCGCAACACGGTGGCACCGATACCGCTGGCAACGATCAGGCCCATGCCGGCCCAGCCCAGTGGCGTGATGTGATCCCCAAAAAGTGTCAGGCTGAAGATCGCGCCGAAGACCAGTCCGAAGTACTGCAGGCTCACCACGACCAGCGTTGCGCCGTGGTTGTAGGCCCGGGTCAGGCACAGCTGTCCGAGGGTCGCCAGCACGGCCATCGGCACCAGCCAGACGGCGTGCTTCCAATCCCAGGGAGACACACCTTCTACACCCATGCCCAGCAAACCGCCCACGGCAGAGCCGACCGCAAAATAAAAGACAGTGCGCGTCTCTGGCTCGCCCACCTTGCCCAGCGCCATCACCTGCATGTAGGCGAACGCGGCCGTCAGGCCAGAGAGCAATCCGATCAGGCCCGCAAAGAGCTGGTTCTGGTCGATGGTCGGGCGCAGCATCAACACGACGCCTGCAAACCCGGCCAGAACAGTGATGACCAGCGGCCCCTGGCTGAGCGGTGCCCTGGAGTTCTCGCGAGGGTTCCACGCCAGCAATGCGCCGCCGATGAGAAAGACCGCCACCCAGACGCTGCTCATGTAGTTGAGGGTCATGGCGGTTGCCAGGGGCAGGTAGCGGATTGCGTAGAACCACATGCCCAGCGAGATCACCCCGACCATGCTGCGCCATGCGTGCATGCCACCGTTGCGGGTGGCGAGGGTCACGCCCTGGCGCCGGGCCAGCATCCACAGCAGCGCCACGCCGATCAGGCCGCGCCAGAACACCAGCTCGGAGCTGTTGAAACCGCTGGAGGCGAACTTCACGCACACGGCCATCGTGGCAAAGAACAACGAGGCCAGCACCATCCACAGAGCCTGCATCAGCGCGCTTTCGGCCTCGTTCGGCCTGTAGCTCAGGCTACGAGCCGAGGGTGGTCAAAGTCCATGCGGCCGCGATACCACTCGTGGAAGTGCTGCATGCCGTCTTCCATGGGGCTCTGGTAGGGGCCGACTTCGTTGTCGCCGCGCTGCATCAGGGCCTTGCGGCCCGCGTCCATGCGCAGCGCAATCTCGTCGTCCTCGATGCAGGTTTCCATGTAGGCCGCCTGTTGTGCCTCGACGAACTCGCGCTCGAACGCGGCGATTTCTTCGGGGTAGTAGAACTCGACCATGTTCATTGTCTTTTGCGGCCCGATGGGGTGCAGCGTGGAGACGGTGAGCACGTGCGGATACCACTCGACCATGATGTGCGGGTAGTAGGTGAGCCAGATCGCACCGTACTTGGGCTGCTCGCCATTGCGGTACTGCAGCAGCGCCTTTTCCCAGCGCTCGTACACCGGGCTGCCGGCCTTGCCCAGCCGGTTGGCGACGCCCACGGTCTGCACCGAATAGTTGTCCTTGAACTCCCAGCGCAGGTCCTCGCAGCTGACCATGCTGCCCAGGCCCGGATGGAACGGACCCACGTGGTAGTCCTCCAGATAGACCTCGATGAAGGTCTTCCAGTTGTAGTTGCACTCGTGCATCTCGACCCGGTCGAGCACCATGCCGCTGAAGTCGAGATCGGCCTTGGGGCCCATGCCCGCGAGGTCGGCTGCAACGTCGCGCCCACTGCCTTCAAACAGCAAGCCGTTCCATTCCTGCAACTTGTAATTGTTGAGGTTGAGGCAAGGGTCCTGGGCAAAGTGCGGTGCGCCCAGCAGCGTGCCGGCCGGGACGCCGCTGGCTGCGCCGCCGCTGTAGGTCCAGCGGTGCAAGGGACACACGATGTTGCCGCCGGAGGCGCGGTTGCCTTCCAGCGAACCACGGCCCTTGAGGATGACGGCCTGGCGGTGCCTGCAGACGTTGGAGATGAGCTCGACGCCCTGCGGTGTGCGCAGCAGGGCGCGGCCTTCGCCTTCCTGGGGGAGTGCGTAGTAGTCGCCGGTGTACGGAACGCTCAGCTGGTGCCCCACATAACGGGGCCCGCGCTGGAAGACAGCTTCTTTCTCGCGCGCGAAAAGCGCCTCATCGAAGTAGCTGGAAACTGGTAGTTGGCTTGCGGCCTGCTGCAGTTGAAGACTTAAATCAGACATGGGTGACCTGACCTAGAGACTCCCCCTATGAAGGGGCAGGGAAGCGCATATCGGGTAAGGAATGGCGCGGCGAAAAAATACGGGGAAACACCCACAAAAAAACCGGGTCAAACCCGGTTTCAAAGGGAAGGGGATTGTACCCTCCAGCGTCATCTTGGGGCGGGTGCCGGTCAATCAAGTGGTGCGCGTTACTTTTCAAAGGGACCACGCCCCTAGAATCGAGGGTTTGCAGTCCTCACCTTCCATGACCCAGGCCCCGTTCAAATCCCCAGCCAGTTACGAGGCGGCGCTCGAAGAACTCGAGCAACTGGTCGGCCGCATCGAGTCGGGTCAGCTGCCGCTCGAGCAATTGCTGGCCGGCTACCAGCGCGGCGCCGAGCTGCTTGCGTTTTGCCGTGACAAATTGCAGGCGGTCGAGCAACAGGTCAAGGTCCTCGATGAAGGCGTGCTCAAGCCGTGGACACAAGAGTAATGCCCGCATTCGATCTTTCGCACTGGAGCCGCGCGCGGCTTTCCCAGGTGGAGCAGGCGCTGTCCGAATGGGTGGTCGACGACGCTCCCGCGGCGCTGGGCGATGCCATGCGCTATGCGGTTCTCGATGGCGGCAAGCGGCTTCGGCCGCTCCTGGTGCTGGCAGCCAGCGAGGCCGTGGGCGGCAACCCGGCTGCAGCCCTTCGCGCGGCCTGCGCGGTTGAACTCATCCATGCGTACTCGCTGGTCCACGACGACATGCCCTGCATGGACAACGATGTCATGCGGCGCGGCAAACCCACGGTACACGTCAAGTACGGCCAGGCGCAGGCGCTGCTCGCCGGCGATGCGCTGCAAGCTCTCGCATTCGAGTTGCTCACACCCGACGATCCGGCCATTGACGCCTCGATACAGGCCGGCCTGTGCCGCCTGCTGGCAAAAGCAGCGGGCCACGACGGCATGGCAGGCGGACAGGCCATCGACCTGGCCAGCGTCGGCCTGAACCTCACTGAAAAGCAGCTGCGGGAAATGCACAAGCGCAAGACAGGCGCACTGCTGCAGGGCAGTGTGATGATGGGCGCGGCATGTGGCCAGTTGTCGGCAGTCGCGCAATCAGCCCTGCAGTCGTACGGCGCCGCCGTGGGACTGGCGTTCCAGGTCGTCGATGACATCCTGGACGTCACGGCCGATTCGGCGACGCTCGGCAAGACAGCCGGCAAGGACGCCGCCCAGGACAAGCCCACCTTTGTTTCGCTGCTGGGCCTGGAGCGCTCGCGCGATCATGCCCAGGAACTGCTGGCTCAGGCGCAGGCGTCGTTGCGCGAAAGCGGCCTCGCCGACACCACTGCACTCGAGGCGCTGGCCCGGATGGTGGTCAACAGGGACAGCTGAAAAGCCGCAACAAAAGATGTCATTGCTTCAAACCATCAACGACCCTGCAGACCTGCGCAAGCTCGCGCGCACGGAGTTGACCCCGCTGGCCGATGAGCTGCGTGCGTACCTGCTCGACAGCGTGTCCAAGACCGGCGGCCACCTCAGTTCCAACCTCGGTACGGTGGAGCTGACGATCGCGCTGCACTACGTCTTCAACACGCCCTACGACCGCATCGTGTGGGACGTGGGTCACCAGACCTACCCGCACAAGATCCTCACGGGTCGGCGCGATCGCATGGAGTCGCTGCGCCAGCTCGGCGGGCTGTCGGGCTTTCCGCAACGAGACGAGAGCGACTACGACACCTTCGGCACGGCGCATTCGTCCACCAGCATTTCTGCCGCGCTCGGCATGGCGCTCGCCGCCAAGATCAAGGGCGAGGACCGCAAGGCGATCGCCGTGATCGGCGACGGCGCGATGAGCGCCGGCATGGCGTTCGAGGCGCTCAACAACGGCGGCGTCGCAGAGGCCGACCTGCTGGTGATCCTCAACGACAACGACATGTCGATCAGCCCGCCGGTGGGCGCGCTCAACCGTTACCTGGCTCAGCTCATGAGCGGCCGGTTTTATGCAACCGCCAAGAACGTCGGCAAGAACGTGCTCAAGGTTGCGCCTCCATTGTTCGAGCTGGCCAAGCGTTTTGAAGAACATGCCAAGGGCATGGTGGTGCCTGCCACGCTGTTCGAAAAATTCGGCTTCAACTACATCGGCCCCATCGACGGGCACGACCTCGAATCGCTGATTCCCACGCTTGAGAACATCAAGCTGCTCAAGGGCCCGCAGTTCCTGCATGTCGTCACCAAGAAGGGCCAGGGCTACAAGCTGGCCGAGGCCGACCCTGTCGCCTACCACGGTCCCGGCAAGTTCGATCCGGCCGTGGGACTGACGCCGCCTGCATCGCCGGGCAAGACGACATTCACGCAGGTTTTCGGGCACTGGCTGTGCGACATGGCCGCCAAGGATGCGCGGCTGGTCGGCATCACGCCGGCCATGCGCGAAGGCTCCGGCATGGTCGAATTCGAGAAGCGCTTTCCAGACCGGTACTTCGACGTCGGCATCGCCGAGCAGCACGCGGTGACCTTCGCCGCGGGCCTCGCGTGCGAAGGCATGAAGCCAGTCGTCGCGATCTATTCCACCTTCCTGCAGCGCGGCTATGACCAGCTGATTCACGACGTGGCCCTGCAGAACCTGCCGGTCGTGTTTGCGCTGGACCGCGCGGGCCTCGTCGGTGCCGACGGCGCAACCCATGCCGGCGCTTACGACATTGCGTTCCTGCGCTGCATCCCGAACATGGCCGTGGCGTGTCCTGCCGACGAAAACGAATGCCGCAAGCTGCTGACCACGGCGTTCCATCAGGATCACCCGGTTGCCGTGCGCTACCCGCGCGGCGCAGGTGCAGGCGTGGCGATTGAGCCCGGCCTGGAGCCGTTGGCCTATGGCAAGGGCGAGGTGCGTCGTACGCGTCATGCGGCTGCCGATGGCGCGTCGCAAGGCATCGCCATCCTGTGTTTCGGCACGATGCTGTATCCGGCGCTGGCCGCCGCGGAGCGTGTCGATGCAACGGTGGTCAACATGCGATGGGCCAAGCCTCTGGACACCGCGCTGCTGCTTGAAATCGCGGCGTCGCATGACGCGCTGGTGACGGTGGAAGAGGGCGCGATCATGGGCGGGGCCGGCAGCGCAGTCTGCGAAGCGTTGCAGGCAGCCGGCGTGGTGAAGCCGGTGCTCCAGCTGGGGCTGCGCGACGAGTTCATCGCGCATGGCGATCCGGTCAAGCTGCTGGCCATGCAAGGTCTCGATGCCTCCGGGATCGAGGCATCGATCCGCGCGCGCTTTGGCGCTTTGGCCGCGCGTCAGCACGCTGTTCTCAAGGCGGTTGCGTAGCAATTGCCTGCGGGCCCTGCCGTATCGGCTTTCTGAATATTTGCTGACAGAGTGCAAGTAACTAAAGCTTGCGCAAGGGAAAACCCCTGAATACCAAAGTGGCCGCGTTCCTAGAATGCGTTCGTTGAGCTGACGAAACCGTCAGCCACGACGCAATGTTTTAAAACACCAGGAGCGCATCACATGGATCGTCGATCACTCATCAAGAACGCCGGCATCGCCGGCGTGCTGGCCGCCGGCGTAGCCCCCGCGGTTCACGCACAGGCCGCCATCCGCTGGCGCCTGTCGTCGAGCTTTCCGAAGGCTCTCGACACGATCTACGGCGCGGCTGTCACGTTCTCCAACGCCGTCAAGGCCATGTCCGGTGGCAAGTTCGAAATCTCGGTTCACGCCGCTGCCGAAATCACGCCGCCGTTTGGTGTGGTGGATGCGGTGCAACAGGGCTCGGTCGAGATGTGCCACACGGCGCCGTACTATTTCTTCGGCAAGAACGAGGCGTTCGCTCTGGGCTGTGCAATTCCGTTCGGCCTGAACAGCCGCCAGATGTCGGCCTGGATGTACGAAGGCAACGGCATGAAGCTCATGCGCGAGTTCTACGCCAAGTACAACATGATCAACTTTGTCGGTGGCAACACCGGCGCGCAGATGGGCGGCTGGTACCGCAAGGAAATCAAGTCCCTGGCTGACGTTAAGGGCCTGAAGGTGCGTATCGGCGGCTTCGGCGGCAAGGTGCTCGAGCGCATCGGCGGCGTGCCGCAAAACATCCCTGGCGGCGAAATCTACACGGCCCTCGAAAAGGGCACGATCGATGCCGCCGAGTGGGTAGGCCCATACGATGACCAGAAGCTCGGCTTCAACAAGGTCGCACCGTTCTACTACTACCCCGGCTGGTGGGAAGGCGGCCCCGAGCTGGACTTCTTCATCAACGACAAGGCATTCAATGCGCTGTCGGCCGAGAACAAGGCCATCATCGAAGCCGCTTCGGCCCTGGCCCACAACGTCATGCAGGCCCGCTACGACGTGCTCAATCCGGGCGCGCTCAAGCAGCTCGTGGGCGCTGGCACCAAGCTGCGTCCGTTCCCGGCTGACATGATGAACGCCGCGTTCAAGGCAGCGATGGGCCTGTACGACGAGCTCAACACCAAGAACGAAGACTGGAAGAAGATCTACGCCGACTTCTCCAAGTTCCGTGCCGACCAGAACCTGTGGTTCCGCTTCACCGAGGCCACCTTCGACCGCTTCATGCAGGCCCAGAAACTCTGAGCGATTTCCGCCAGATCACAAAAACCCGGCGTCGCCGGGTTTTTTTATGTCCTGACCCGAAGTCCGTAAGGGATTTCCCTTGCCAGCTAGCTGCAAGGCTTTCGCGCTGCGAGTGCGCATCATCCACGGTTCATTCAAATAAGGAGATTTCATCCATGGATCGTCGCGCACTCATCAGGAATGCCGGAATCGCAGGCGTGCTCGCGTCGGGCATTGCACCGGCTGTACACGCACAGGCCGCCATTCGCTGGCGCCTCGCATCGAGCTTTCCCAAGTCGCTTGACACGCTGTATGGCGGCGCTGAACTGTTCGCCAGGTCCGTCAAGGCCATGTCGGGCGGCAAGTTCGAAATCTCGACCCACGCCGCCGGCGAAATCGTTCCGGCCTTCGGCGTGGTCGATGGCGTGCAGCAAGGCTCGATTGAAATGGCGCAGACCGCGCCTTACTACTTCTTCGGCAAGGACGAAGCGTTCAGCCTGGGATGCGCGATTCCCTTCGGCCTGAACAGCCGCCAGATGACCGCATGGATGCACGAAGGCAACGGCCTGAAGCTGATGCGTGAGTTCTACGCCAAGTACAACATCGTCAACTTCCCCGGCGGTAACACCGGCGCGCAGATGGGCGGCTGGTTTCGCAAGGAAATCAAGTCCAGCAAGGACGTCAAGGGCCTGAAGTTCCGCATCGCCGGCCTTGCAGGCAAGATCATCGAGCGCATGGGCGGAATCCCGATGAACATGCCGGGCGGCGAGGTGTACACCGCGCTCGAAAAGGGCACGATCGACGCCGCCGAATGGGTCGGTCCTTACGATGACCAGAAGCTGGGCTTCAACAAGGTCGCGCCTTACTACTACTACCCCGGTTTCTGGGAAGGTTCGGCACAGCTGGACTTCTTCATCAACCAGAAGGCGTGGGATTCGCTGTCGGCTGAGAACAAGGCCATCGTCGAAGCCGCGAGCGCGCAGGCCCTGGTCGACATCCAGGCCAAGTACGACGGCCGCAACCCGATTGCGCTCAAGCAGCTGGTCGGTGCAGGCGCCAAGCTTCGTCCGTTCCCGCAGGACATGATGAGCGAGGCGTTCAAGCACTCGACCGCGATCTACGAGGAAATCTCGGCCAAAAACGACAGCTTCAAGAAGATCTACGCCGACCTGGCGAAGTTCCGCGCTGACCAGAACCTGTGGTTCCGTTTCACCGAGTCCACCTTCGACCGCTTCATGCAGGCGCAGAAGCTGTAATTCGTCAGGCGCGCACCCGGCTGTCATTGCGCGCACCCGGCTGTCATTGCGGACTCGATCCGCAATCCACCGCGAAGCGGAAGCGGCGCTTGCGCAGGCGCTGCATGGATGCCGGATCGAGTCCGGCACGACAGCCGGGGATGCACGACAGCCAGGAGCTGCATGACAGCCCTGGAGATGGGCTACCTGAACCCGCGAAACGCCTTCAGCTCCGCGATCAGCCGCTCGAACTCGGCCAGCATCGCGGCGTCCGCGGCGTAGAACACGGCGAACTTTCCCAGCAGGGTTCGCACGTAAAGACGCGGGGCGATCAGCCAATCCAGCCCCGGAACGCGAATCAGCTTGCCGTAGGCCAGCTCGCCCAGTTCCATCTTCTTGTCCCACATCCAGCTCTGGTGCAATGCCGTGGGTGTGAGCGTGGTTCGGCTGGTCACGATGTGCCACCACGTGTACAGCATGATCCCGACGGCCGCCAGCGGCCAGCCAAGCGCGGCCGCTGTCGAAAGGCCGGGAGGCGACAGCTGGCCCGCCTGCCACAGCACGTACATCCACACCTCGATGCCGAACACCATGACGGTTGCCAGCAGGCGAAACGGCAGTGAGAACGCGCGCACCCGCATGGGTTGCACGCGCGGGACGAACCGGAAGGAAGGAGGGCCGAGGGGCTCGGCCTGGGGAATGTCCACTACTTCTTGAAGAGATCGTCGATCTTCTTCTGCTCGTCGGCTTCGGTGGTCGCTGGATCGACCGGCTTGAGGGGATCGACGCCCGGGACTGGGAGGGCTGGTGCCTCGACCGGCATCTCGATCTTGACCTTGTCGATATCGACCTTCACTTCCTTGTCCAGGAACACCGTGACAGTCTGCGGGATGAAGATCACGATGGCCACCAGGATCAGCTGCATGATCACCCACGGAATGGCACCCAGGTAGATGTCATTGGACTGCACCGGCACCGGGATTCGTTTTTCCTTGTAGAGCGTATCGGCGATGCCGCGCAGGTAGAACAGGGCGAAGCCGAACGGCGGGTGCATGAAGCTGGTCTGCAGGTTCACGCACAGGATGACGCCGAACCACACCAGGTCGATGCCCAGCTTGGCGGCAACCGGCGCGAGCATCGGCACGACGATGAAGGCGATCTCGAAGAAGTCCAGGAAGAACGCCAGGAAGAACACGAAGATGTTCACGACGATCAGGAAGCCCACCTGGCCGCCCGGCAGGCCGGTGAGCAGGTGCTCGACCCACACCGCGCCGTCCACACCCTGGAACACCTGGCTGAACACGCGCGAGCCGATCAGGATGAACACGACCATGGCCGTCAGGCGCATGGTGCCGTGCATGGCGTCCCACATCAGCGCGAAGGTCAGGCGGCGGTTCATCGCGGCCAGCAGCAATGCGCCCATTGCGCCCATCGCGCCGGCTTCGGTCGGCGTTGCCACGGCATGCGTCTGCATCGGCAGGCCGCCCATCGAACCCAGCACAACGAAGATGAGCGCGGCCGAGGGAATGATGCCCTTGAGACACTTGGCCCACAGCTTCCAGCCGTTGAGCGTGCGGGCTTCTTTCGGCACACCGGGCACGTGATGCGGCTTGACGACGCTGAGCGCGAAAGTAAACGCCGCGAACAGCGCGATCTGCAGGATGGACGGACCCCATGCGCCCTTGTACATGTCACCCACGGGCTTGCCGAGCTGGTCGGCCAGCACCACCAGCACCAGCGACGGCGGAACCAGCTGCGTGATCGTGCCGGACGCGGCCAGCACGCCGGTGGCATAGCGCATGTTGTAGCCGTAACGCATCATCACAGGCAGCGAGATCAGCGCCATCGCGATCACCTGGCCCGCCACGGTGCCGGTGATGGCTCCCAGGATGAAGCCCACGATGATGACCGAATAGCCCAGGCCGCCCTTGACGGGGCCGAACAGCTGGCCCATCGAATCGAGCATGTCTTCGGCCAGGCCGCACTTCTCCAGGATCGTTCCCATGAACGTGAAGAAGGGAATGGCCAGCAACAGTTCGTTGCTCAGGATCGAGAAGATCGATATGGGCAGGTTGCCCATGAAGGCCACGTTGAACCATCCCATGTGGATGGCGTAGAAGGCGCTGCCCAGGCCCAGCGCGGCGAGCGAGAACGCCACCGGAAAGCCGACCAGCATCACGACGACGAGGCCCGCGAACATGATCGGGGCGAAGTTCTGCATCTGCATTTTGTGGATCCGTCTCTTTTGTTTTTGTGCAGCCGCTTACTGGATTGGCTTTTCGTAATGGGTGTCCATCGCGAATTTGCCCTGCAGGTACGCCACCCGCTTGATGACCTCGGCCCAGCCCTGCAGCCACAGCAGGGCAAAGCCCACCGGCATCAGGATCACCACCGGCCAGCGGATCAGGCCACCGGCGTTGCTCGACATTTCATTCATGGTCCACACGCGGTAGAAGTAGGGCCATGACAGCCACGCAAGCAGGCCGATCACAGGCAGCAGGAAAAGCAGGAGGCCGAACAGGTCCACGTACACAGGACCGTTGCCTTTGAGCTTTCCGTAGATCAGGTCGACACGGACGTGTTCGTTCTTTTCGAGCACATAGGGCGCGCCCAGCATGACGATGGCGGCGAAGAGATACCACTGCACTTCGAGCCATGCGTTGGAGCCCATGTCCAGGCCGTAGCGCACGAAGGCTGTGCCGGCGCAGATCACGGCTGAAATCAGCACGGCCCACGAGGCGAGCTTGCCGATGCGGTCGCTCAGCCAGTCCATGCCCAGGGCGAATTTGAGAAGAAATGACACGGCGCAGTCTCCGGAAATATTGTGTTAATTCGTACGTCAACCAAAAGTGCCGAGGTGTCTTGCCCAGCCCGCGATTATTACTTCTATAGTTTGGCGCAGCGCTGAGAAAAACCTGACAGATGTTATACGGGTTGACCCGTGACGCCTAACTGTTCAGTGCGGTGTGCAGGGGGGCCGTGAAGATGAATAATGGCGCATGCCGCCCTACACGCCCACCGACGTCTCCTCGTCGATCGACGACCCTGTCGCAGGGCGCCGGGCCACCCCTGAACTGCTCTCGCTTGCGCTCATGGATGCGCGAAACCACACGCTGCACCTGCTGGCTTATTTCGAGCGGGCGCAACTGGCCGGCAAGCTCGCGGTGCCGCACCGGGGCGACCTTGAATTGCCGGCGTGGCTTGCAGGCAACATCGGCTGGCTCTGTGAATACTGGATAGGCCGCAACCCCCAGCGCGGACTCGGGGCGGCATGCCCGGCAGATACGGTGCGACTCGCATCCATAGAGCCGATGGCAGACCGCTGGTTCAGCCCGGCGCTGGCTCCCCACGCAACACGCTGGGAGACGCCGCTTCCCGATTACGAAGCCATCCGCGCCTACCTGCTTGAAACGCTGGAAAGCACGCTGGAATTGCTGGAGCGCACGCCCGACGACGATGAGGCGCTTTATTTCTTTCGCGCTTCGCTTTTTCACGAAGACATGCGATGCGAGCAACTCGTTGTACTTGCGCAGGCGCTGGGTGTGCCCATACAGCTCGCATTGCCGGTCGGAGTGCAGTCGCGCGAGCCTTTGCTCGTGCCTGCGCAGCGCTGGGCACTGGGTGCGAAACCGGGGGGCTTTGTTTTCGGTGTGGAGAAATGGGCGCATGAGATCGACGTGCCCGAATTCGAAATCGATGCGCAACCGGTGACCTGGGCGCAGTACGCCGAATTTGTCGACGATGGCGGCTACGACACGCCTGGGTTCTGGCAGACCTCTGGTTGGGAGTGGCTCCAGCGCGAGGCCGCTCAGGAAGGCAGGCGAGGTCCCCGGCACGTGGAGCAGATCGGCGCGGCGAGCGGGGCGGTGATGCAGATGCTGTTCGGCAAGTCCTCGCGCATGTCCGCAACGCAGAGCGCGATGCATGTGAGCTGGTGGGAAGCCGATGCGTTCGCGCGTTGGGCCGGCCGCAGATTGCCAACCGAAGTGGAATGGGATCTTGCCGCGCATGCAGCCGGGCGGCGCGGATTTCGCTGGGGCGATGTGCGTGAGTGGACGGCCAGCACCTTGCGGCCCTGGCCCGGTTTCACGCCGGATGTGTGGACGCAGGGGACACCGTTTGAAGCGCCCGCATTTTTCGGCCAGGCTCGCGTGCAACGGGGCGCATCTTTTGCGGCTCGCGCCCGCATGAAGCACCCGAAGGCGCGCGGCTTCGCGCTGCCAGAGCGCGATGATGGGTTTGTGGGGTTTCGCACCTGCGCGGTTTAAAAAAAGGGGCTGTCATTGTGGACCCCACGGCTGTCATTGCGGACCCCACGGCTGTCATTGCGGACCCCACGGCTGTCATTGCGGACTTGATCCGCAATCCATGTTCGATCAGCCGCAGTTGCCGCTGCGCGGTGGATGCCGGATCGAGTCCGGCATGACAAGCCTCAGATTGCGCGCTTGCGTTTGGGCGCCAGATCCCACCACGGCAGCTCCCGCTTGAGGCTCAGCACCTCGCCGGACTTCCACGGCTCATAGCCGGGCAAGGCCGCGATCTGCTGCTTCCATGAATCGCTGCGCAGCACCTCCAGCAATGCAAGCACCGCAGGCTGGTCCAGCGCGTCCTTCAGGCAAACCAGAAAGTAATGCTCCTGCACCAGCGGCAC
Organism: Caenimonas sp. SL110; assembly: GCF_001044395.1. Classification (GTDB taxonomy): domain Bacteria; phylum Pseudomonadota; class Gammaproteobacteria; order Burkholderiales; family Burkholderiaceae_C; genus Ramlibacter. The sequence continues at coordinate 12,088 of NZ_JANU01000020.1, read as the reverse complement.
AAAATCCAGGCCGCGTGAATGCGCGACTGCCTCGATGCAAAGACCTGCGTCGGCCGCGCCGGATGCAACCTGCTGCGCAACGGCCGCGTGCGAACTCTCGCTGTTCGCATAACCAGCAATCTCCGACGGCTGCAGGCCTGCAGACGCCATCAGCTGGTCGAGCAACACGCGAGTGCCGCTGCCCAGGCCGCGATTGATGAAACGGACGCCGGGCTGTGCCAGGTCGGCCAGCGAGGCCAGGCGCCTGGGATTGCCGCTTGCGACAACCAGCCCCTGGCTGCGCAGTGCAAAGCCGATCAGCTTGTGGTGGCCCGGCTGCAGCAAACCCTGATAGGCATGCTGCGACACGGTGCCCAGATCGGCATCGGGCGGCGTATGAAAACCCGCCATCACGCAGCGCCCCTGGTTCAACGCGCTGATCGCATCGACACTGCCGCAAAACCGGATATCCAGGTGCAGGCGCGACTGGGCGACGGCCTGTTCGCGCAGCAAGGCGAGCGCATCGTCATGGCTCGCGAAGAAAGTCAGGACATGCGCAGCGTCGTCGAATGCCAGTGCAAATGCGTGTTCCAGGTCGGCGTGCAGCGCTGCGATCTGCGGCGCGAGGCGCGCCTGCGCCTGCCGCTCGGCCCACAGCAGCTTGTCGCCGAATTCCGAAAGGCGAGCGGGCTGGCCCTTGTCCCAGACGATGAGGTCGTGGCCGAGTTCGGTCTCCCAGCGCTTGAGTTCGCCCCAGACATGGCGGTACGAGAGGCCAACAAGCTTGGCAGCGCCCGAGATAGACCCTGCGTCTCGCACGGCGCCCAGCAAGTCCATCAGCGCATTGTGGATTCGACGCGGCCCTGCCCGGTCGGTAAAGGAATAGGAGAGCTCGATCTTGCGCACGGCTGGAGTATGACCCGGGCCGGTCCCCGGCTGTCATTGCGGACTTGATCCGCAATCCATGCTTGATCACGCGCCGTCGCCGCTTCGCGGTGGATGCCGGATCGAGTCCGGCATGACAACCGTTGGGGCTGGCTATGCACGACGATTCATAGCTCGCCTTTACCGATGTGCAGTTGCGACTGTGCACCTACGATTGGCCGCGCATGAATACCTTCTCGGATAGCGCTGCGGCGGCCATTGCTTTGATTCTTGAATGGGACCCGATGCTGGCCTCGATCGTGGCCCGATCGGTGGCTGTCAGCACCGTGGCCTGCGCGCTGGCTTGCGGGCTGGGCATCGTCGCTGGTGCGTGGCTGGGTGTCGCGCGCTTTCGTGGCCGGGGTGTCCTGCTCATGTTTCTCAACACCTTGCTCGCGCTGCCTTCGGTGGTCGTGGGGCTGGTGGTGTACCTGCTGCTGTCGCGCTCCGGACCGCTGGGTTCGCTCGGCTGGCTGTTCTCATTCAAGGCGATGGTCGTCGCCCAGGCCATCCTGGTGCTGCCGGTCGCCACGGCGCTGACGCGACGCGCTGTCGAAGACGCAGACCTGGCGCACGGTGAGCAGCTTGCATCGCTGGGTGCGCGCACTATGCTGCGCGGCCTGCTGCTCGGATGGGATGAGCGTTACGCATTGCTCACCATCCTGATCGCCTGCTTCGGCCGCGCGATTTCCGAAGTTGGCGCCGTGATGATCGTGGGCGGCAACATCGATGGCTTCACGCGCGTGATGACAACCGCCATTGCGCTGGAAACCAGCAAGGGCGACCTGCCGCTGGCGCTGGCGCTTGGCATGGTCCTGTTGTTGGTCGTGCTGCTGCTCAATGCAGGCATCGCTGCGCTGGGCCGGTGGCGCACCAGCATCGAAGACAGCCGGGGCTTGCTGGCGCGGGCTGCGACGGTATGAGTGGTATGGGCGCGCTGATCCAGCTCAACGGCGTGGATGTGCGCTTCGGTCGCTTCGCGGCGCTCAACGGCATTGATCTGAGGCTCGCACCCGGCGAGCGGCTTGCGCTGATCGGCGCGAACGGCAGCGGCAAGAGCACGCTGCTTCGCGTGCTCAACGCATTGGTGAAGCCAACGGCCGGCTCGGTGCTGCGCGACAGCGCAATGCGCCAGGCGATGGTGTTCCAGCGGCCCTACATGCTGCGAGCCAGCGCTGTCGCCAATGTCGCGCTCGGGCTCTGGATCGCGGGCACGCCATGGGCGCAGGCGAAACACAAGGCGCTCGATGCGTTGGCAACCGTCGGGCTCGTCGATGTGGCCTTGCGCCGGGCCAACACGCTGTCGGGCGGGCAACAGCAGCGTCTTGCGCTGGCGCGCGCCTGGAGCATGGAGCCCGATGTCTTGCTGCTCGATGAGCCCACCTCCAGCCTGGACCCGCACGCCAAGCGCGAAGTTGAATCGCTGATGGCCGACTTTGCCGCCACCGGCATGACGCTGGTGTTTGCGAGCCACAACCTCGGGCAGGTCAAGCGCCTGGCCACGCGGGTGATCTACCTGGAGCATGGGCGCGTGCTGGCCGACCTGCCGGTGCAGGAGTTTTTCAGCGGCCCACGCCTTGGCGAGGTGTCGCGCGAAGCAGATTTGTTTGTCAAGGGAGAGATGGCATGAGACAGGTCTTCAGCGCGCTCGTCGCGACCGCATGTCTGGTTGCGGGCGGCGCATCGGCGCAGACGATCACGATGGCCTCGACCACATCGACCGAGCAGTCGGGTCTGTTCGCTCACTTGTTGCCCGAGTTCAGGAAGGCAAGCGGGGTCGATGTGAAAGTGGTGGCCGTGGGCACCGGGCAGGCCATCGACATGGCCCGGCGCGGTGATGCGGACGTGCTCTTCGTGCATGACCAGGCGGCGGAGGAGAAGTTCGTTGCTGAAGGTGGTGGGGTGCGGCGGTTTGCGGTCATGTACAACGACTTCGTGCTGGTCGGGCCCAGGAGTGATCCTGCGGGTGCTCGTGGCAAGGACATCGCAGCAGCGCTGCAGAAAATTGCGGCTTCGAACGCGGCCTTCATCTCGCGCGGTGACAAGAGCGGCACGCACGCGGCGGAGCTGCGCTATTGGGCTCAGGCGGGGCGCGCTGCCAACAAGGGCGCTGGCTACAAGGAATGCGGTTGCGGCATGGGGCCTGCGCTCAACATCGGCGCTTCTGCTGGCGGCTATGTGCTCACCGACCGTGGGACCTGGCTGAACTTCAGGAATCGCGCGGACCTGGCCGTGCTGGTGGAAGGCGACATGCGCCTGTTCAATCAGTACGGCGTGATGGTGGTGAATCCGGCGAAGTTTCCACACGTGAAGGCAGCCGATGCGAAGAAGTTCGTGGACTGGATCGTGTCGCCGCCGGGGCAGGGAGTGATCGCGTCGTACAAGATTGCAGGCGAGCAGCTGTTCTTTCCGAATGCGGTGAAGTAGCGTGGCTGTCATGCGCCGCTGAATACATGGATTGCGGGTCAAGCCCGCAATGACAGCCGCCTCAGCCTACCAGCGCTGCCGACTTCACCTGCGCCCACACCTGCTGCCCAGGCGCAAGCGAGAGTGCATCGGCTGCGCGTGCCGTGATGCGCGCGAGCAGGCTTGCCTTGCCAACCGTCAACCGCAGCATCACTTGCGAGGGATGCGCATCGGGCGCCATCGCCTCAATCGTGCATGGCAACACGTTCTGGATGCTGCTGGCCTGCGGCGTCTCCAGCGCCACGCTGACATCGCGCGCCAGCACCCGCATGCGCACGGCCTGTCCGACAGGCAATCCGCTGTCGCGCAGCCACAGGCTCCCGCCCGCAAAGCCAACCCGCATCAGGTGCCAGCGTTCATCGCGCTCCTCGACGCGCCCTTCAAGCAGTGCACCCGCGTCATCGCCTACGACCACCGGCGAATCGATGCGCGCGAGCACTTCGCCGGTCGGGCCACTGGCTTTCACGACCCCCAGCTCCAGCACCACCAGCGTGTCGGCGAGCCGCGCGACTTCGTCGGCGGCGTGGGTGACATAGAGCATCGGAATATGGAGTTCGTCGCGCAGGCGTTCAAGCCACGGCAATATCTCTTGCCGGCGCGCGTGGTCGAGCGACGCCAGCGGCTCGTCGAGCAACAACAGCTGCGGTTGTGACGCAAGTGCGCGCGCAATCGCAACCCGTTGTCGCTCGCCGCCCGAAAGCTCATGCGTCCTGCGTCGCAGCAGGTGCGCGATGCCGAGCAAGTCGATCGCTTCATCCAGTGCAACCTGTTTGCGATCAACGCCGCTCGCCCGTTTGTCAGCGAATGCAAGATTGCCGCGCACATCCAGGTGGTCAAAAAGACTCGCTTCCTGAAAGACATAGCCGATCGGGCGCTGCCATACCGGCACGAAGAGCTTGCGGCTGTCGTCCTGCCATGTCCGGCCTGCAATGCGAACGACGGCGTCGTGTGCGCGTTCCAGGCCCGCGATGCACCTGAGCAGCGTTGTCTTGCCCGAACCCGAAGCACCGAAGATCGCAGTGATCCCGCGCACAGGCGGCTCGAACGACGCGTGCAGCGTGAACGCCGGCCGCACGAGCGTGACCTGAACGCAGTTGGGTTGGGCCGTCACGGCATCACCCGCGTGTTGCGGCGGTTTTGCAGTGCCAGTGCAAGCAGCACGACAAACGAGAAGACGACCATGCTGCCTGCGAGCCAGTGGGCCGGTGCGTAATCCATCGCTTCGACATGGCCGTAGATCTGCGTGGAGACGACGCGTGTCTGGCCCGGGATGTTGCCGCCAATCATCAGGACCACACCGAACTCGCCCACCGTGTGCGCGAAGCTCAGGATGGCAGCAGTCACGAAGCCGGGCCGCGCCAATGGCACCACCACACTGAAAAACGCATCGATCGGGCGCGCGCGCAGGGTGGCCGCCACTTCGAGCGGGCGCTTGCCGATGGCTTCGAACGCATGCTGCAACGGCTGCACGGCAAACGGCAGCGAATAGATCAGCGAGCCGATCAGCAGCCCTGTGAATGTGAACGAGAAAAGGCCGATGCCCAGCCATTGCGTGAGCTGCCCGAGCGGCCCGTTCGGCCCCATCGCGACCAGCAGGTAAAAGCCCAGGACGCTGGGCGGCAACACCAGCGGCAACGCAACGACAGCGCCTATGGGCGCGCGCCAGCGCGACTGGGTGGTCGCAAGCCACCAGGCCAGCGGCGTCGTCAGGATCAGCAGCAAGGCGGTGGTCAGCCCCGCCAGCTCCAGCGTGAGGCGGATCGCGGCGAAGTCGTCTGCGCTGATCAAAGTTCGTATCCGTGGCGGCGGATGATGGCGCGCGCCTTGTCGCCGCGCAGGTAGGCGACAAGCGCAACCGCAGCAGGGTTGTCCTTGCCTTTGACCAGCAGCGCAGCGCCCTGCCGGATCGGGCTGTGCATGGCGGCAGGCACCAGCCACGCCGATCCCTGCCCGATCTTGCCGTCCTGCATGACCTGGGACAGCGCGACGAAGCCGATGTCCGCATTGCCGGACTGCACGAACTGGTATGTCTGGCCTATGTTTTCGGCCTGCACAGCGCTCGCTTGCAAGCGTGAGAGATTCATTTTCTGCAGTGTCTGCGCGGCGGCCCATCCGTAGGGCGCCACACGCGGATCGGCAAGCGCGAGCCTGTTGTAACCGCCTCCCGCAAGGATGGCGCCCTTGTCGTCCACGAGGTTGGGCTTCGCGCTCCAGAGCACCAGCCGCCCGGTCGCGTAGATGAAGCTGCCGCCCCTGGTGCCCAGGCCTTCCGCTTCGAGCTTCAAGGGCGTCTGGTCGTCGGCTGCCAGCAGCACGTCAAAGGGCGCGCCATTGCGGATCTGTGCGTAGAACCGGCCGGTGGAGCCGATCGACAGCACCACCTTGTGCCCGGAGTCGGCCTCGAATGTCGCCGCAATCTTTTGCATGGGCAGGGCGAAGTTCGATGCGACGGCAACCTGGACACTCGCTGCGCAACTCATCAATGGAGCTAGTGCCGCGCCGACGAAAAGGCAGGCAGTCCGACCGCGCGCTACGAGCCGTTGAAGTGCATTCATTCCAGAAGTTGATGAGGACGCTGAGGTGGAAAGTATGTCACTGCAGTTTCTGTCAGCAGCCTAATCTCTGCCTAAGCAAGTCGACGCAAGGCGCGGCATACTCGTTGCTTCGCCTTTTTGCTCCATGCCGCAGTGCTGTCACGCTGCGGCAATACAGCCAATTCCCAATTCCAGGACTCCCATGGCCGTCTCGCGGACTTCTGCTTTGCCAGTTCCCAATACCAAATACCTCATCGTGCTCGCAGCGCTGGTGCTTTCTGCCTGCGGAAAGGGCGGCCAGGCGCCTGCGCCCGGCGGTGGAGGCGGCATGCCGCCAGCAGAAGTCGGTGTGATCACCGTGACAACCGGTGAAGTCGGTTTGGTCAATGAGTTGCCGGGCCGCCTCGAAGCATCGCGCGTCGCGCAGGTGCGTGCACGGGCTGCGGGCATCGTGCAAAAGCGCCTCTTTCGTGAGGGCTCCGATGTGCGTCAGGGCCAGCCGCTCTTCACGATCGACTCGGCGCCGTATGCCGCTGCACAGGCGGGTGCACAGGCCACGCTGGCGCGCGCGCAGGCCAACCTGGGCCAGGCCTCGGCGCTGGCCGAGCGCTACAAGCCGCTGGTCGAGGCCAATGCCATCAGCAAGCAGGAATACGCCAATGCCGTCGCGGCGCAGAAGGCCGCTGAGGCCGAAGTGGCCGCAGGCCGCGCGGCCGTGCAGACCGCCGGCATCAATCTCAATTACGCATCGGTCACTGCGCCGATCTCAGGCCGCATCGGCCGCGCGCTGGTCACCGAAGGCGCGCTGGTCGGCCAGGGCGAAGCGACACCGCTGGCAATGATCCAGCAGACCAACCCGATGTACGTCAACTTCACGCAGTCGGCATCGGACGTGCTCAAGCTGCGCAGTGCGCTGGCCCAGGGCAAGATCAAGCGTGCCACTGGCGTCGACGGCGCGCTGGTGCGTGTGGTGCTGGAAGACGGCACCGAATATCCGCAACCGGGCAAGCTGCTGTTTTCTGATTTGTCGGTTGATCCGACCAGCGGCCAGATCACGCTGCGCGCCGAGGTGCCCAACGCGAACGGCGTGCTGCTTCCTGGCCTGTACGTGCGCGTGCGGCTCGAACAGGCCAAGGCCGGCAACGCAGTCCTGCTGCCGCAGCAGGCCGTCACTCGCACGCCCCAGGGCGACTCGGTGATGATCGTCGGGGCCGATGGCAAGGTCTCGCCGCGCACCATCAAGGTCGGCAGCGAGCAAGCCGGCCAATGGGTCGTGATGGACGGCTTGAAGGCAGGCGAGCAGGTCATGGTCGATGGCTTCCAGAAGCTGCGTCCCGGCGCAGCGGTCAAGCCCGTGCCGTGGTCGCCACCGCGCGCGCCGGGGTCCGTGGCAGCACCTGCTTCCTCGCCTGCATCAGGAGCTGCAGCGCCAGCATCCGCCGCATCCGTGCCGGCTGCGGCCAAGTCGTAAGGGCCGCGCATGTCGAAGTTCTTTATCGACCGGCCCGTGTTCGCATGGGTGATTGCCCTGTTCGTGCTGGTGCTCGGCGCGGTGGCGGTGTTCAAGCTGCCGGTGGCGCAATACCCGTCTGTCGCGCCCCCCTCCATCGTGGTGTCGGCTACCTACCCTGGCGCTTCGGCGCAGACGCTGGAAGACAGCGTGCTGTCCATCATCGAGCAGGAAATGAACGGCTCGCCGGGCCTCATCTACATGGAGTCGGTTGCGCAGGCCAATGGCGGCGGCTCGATCACGCTCACGTTCGAGTCCGGCACCAACGCCGACCTCGCGCAGGTGGACGTGCAAAACCGGCTGGGACGGGCATCGCCGCGATTGCCTGCGGCGGTGACGCAGCAGGGTGTGCGCGTGGACAAGTCGCGGTCCAACTTCCTGCTGTTCACCATCCTGTCGTCCGAAAACGGTGAGTTTGACCCGGTGGCGCTGGGCGACTATGCGTCGCGCAATGTGTTGCCTGAAATCCAGCGCATCCCCGGCGTGGGACAGGCGCAGCTTTTCGGCACCGAGCGTGCGATGCGCATCTGGCTGGACCCGGCCAAGCTGGTGAGTTTCAATGTGTCGTCCACCGAGGTGAATGCGGCCATCCGCGCGCAGAACGCGCAGGTGTCCGCCGGCTCCATTGGCGACCTGCCCAATATCGCAGGGCAGGGCATCGCGGCCACCGTGGTCGTGAACGGCCAGCTCACCTCGGTCGAGCAGTTCGGCAATATCGTGCTGCGTGCCAACACCGACGGCTCCACCGTGCGCCTGCGCGATGTGGCGCGGCTGGAACTGGGCGCGCAAGGCTACGCCGTGTCGGCGCGATTGAACGGCAAGCCATCGACCGGCATCGGCGTCCAGCTCGCGCCCAGCGGCAATGCGCTCGCGACAGCCAAGGCGGTTCGCGCGCGCATGGAAGAGCTGTCCAAGTTCTTCCCGGCGGGCATGAAGTGGTCGATCCCGTACGACAGCTCGCGCTTTGTCAGCATCTCGATCTCGCAGGTCGTCGAGACACTGGCCGAGGCGATGGTGCTGGTGTTCCTGGTGATGTTCCTGTTCTTGCAGAACCTGCGCTACACGGCCATTCCTGCGATCGTGGTGCCGGTGGCCTTGCTGGGCACCTTCGCGGTGCTGCTGGCGCTGGGGTTCTCGATCAACGTGCTGACCATGTTCGGCATGGTGCTGGTGATCGGTATCGTGGTGGACGATGCGATCGTGGTGGTCGAGAACGTCGAACGCATCATGAGCCAGGAGGGATTGCCGCCGCGCGAGGCGACCCGCAAGGCGATGGGCCAGATTGAAGGCGCCATCATCGGCGTGACGGTGGTGCTGGTGTCGGTGTTCGTGCCGCTGGCGTTTTTTGGCGGTGCGGTGGGCAACATCTACAAGCAGTTTTCTGCGGTGATGGTGGCGTCCATCCTGTTCTCGGCATTCATGGCGCTGTCGCTCACGCCTGCGCTGTGCGCAACCTTCCTCAAGCCGATGGAAGCGGGCCATCACCTGGAAAAGCGCGGCTTTTTCGGGCGATTCAATCGCGGGTTCGCCCGGACGGCGAAGGGCTACGAAAGCCTGGTGTCGCGCATCCTTCGCCGCACGGGGCGCTCGCTTGTCATCTATCTCGCGATCATCGCTGCGGTGGCCGTGCTGTTCCTGCGCATGCCGTCGTCCTTCCTGCCCAGCGAAGACCAGGGCTACCTGATCGTGAACGTGCAGCTGCCGCCCGGCGCGACCATCGAACGCACCACCAGCGTGATGGCGCAGGTCGAGAACTTCATCCTTAAGCAGCCCGAAGTGCAGAGCATGGTCGGCGTGCTGGGCTTTTCATTCTCGGGACAGGGACAGAACGCGGGTCTTGCATTCGTGACGCTCAAGGACTGGAGCGAGCGTTCGGGGCCGGGCCAGAGCGCGGGCGACCTCGCAGGCCGCGCTTTCATGGGCCTTGCGGGCATACGCGATGCATTCATCTTTGCGATCAGCCCGCCGGCCATTCCAGAGCTGGGCAATGCGACCGGCTTCAACTTCCGGCTGCAGGATCGCGGCGGCAACGGGCATGAAGCGCTGGTCGCTGCACGCAACCAGTTGCTGGGCATGGTGGCGCAGAGCAAGATCATCACCGGCGCGCGGCCCGACGGCCTTGAAGACGCGCCGCAGCTGCAGCTCGATATCGACCGCGACAAGGCCAATGCGCTGGGGGTGGGATTCGATTCGATCAATGCGGCGCTGGGCACGGCGCTGGGCTCCAGCTATGTGAACGACTTTCCGAACAAGGGCCGCCTGCAGCGCGTGATGGTGCAGGCCGACGCGCCGAGCCGGATGCAGCCGGGCGACCTGCTCAAGCTATCGGTGGTGAACAACAAGGGCGCATCGGTTCCGCTGTCGGCGTTTGCGTCCACGCGTTGGGTCACAGGCGCGATGCAGACCATCCGCTACAACGGCTATCCGGCCATGCGCATCTCGGGTGATGCGGCGCCGGGCAAGAGCACCGGCGACGCAATGGACGAAATGGAGCGGCTCGCAGCGCAGTTGCCACCGGGCTTCGGCTATGAGTGGACGGGTGTGTCGCGGGAAGAAAAGCTGTCGGGTGCGCAGGCGTTCATCCTGCTGGGCTTCTCGTTGCTGGCGGTGTTTCTTTGCCTGGCTGCGCTCTACGAGAGCTGGACGATTCCGATGTCGGTGCTGCTGGTGGTTCCGCTGGGCATCGTCGGTGCGCTGCTGGGTGCGACCTTGCGAGGGTTCCCGAACGACGTGTACTTCAAGGTCGGCCTGATCACCATCATCGGGCTGTCTGCCAAGAATGCGGTGCTGATCATCGAGTACGCCAAGGACCTTCATGCGCAGGGCAAGCCCCTGGTTGAAGCCGTGCTGGAGGCATGCCACCTGAGATTCCGCCCGATCATCATGACGTCGCTGGCGTTCATCCTGGGCGTGCTGCCGCTGGTCATTGCGTCCGGCGCCGGATCGGCCAGCCAGCGTGCCATCGGCACCGGGGTGATGGGCGGCATGATCACAGCCACTGCACTGGCGGTGCTGTTCGTGCCGGTGTTCTTCGTGGTCGTCAAGAGCTTCTTCAAGGACAGTGAGCGGCAGCGCAAGAAGTACGCGCACGAGCAGGTGGACTTGCCGCCCGGTGCGCACGCGGGGGATCAGGTATGAGGGTTGCAGTCTTGAAGATGTCTCTGGTTTGCGTTGCGGCGGCATTGCTGTTGGGCGCCTGTTCGACGGCGCCGAAGTACGAGCGGCCCGCCGCGCCTGTCGCGGGTGCGTTTCCTTTTGCGCCGAACAATTCCGGTTTGCAGGCAGCCGATCTGCAATGGCAGGAATTCTTCGCCGATGCGCGGCTGCGGCAGCTGATTTCAGCGGCGCTCGCCAACAACCGCGACCTGCGCGTGGCCCTGCTCAACATCGAGCAGGCGAGGGCGCAATACGACGTGCGCCGCGCGGACGGCTATCCGGGTGTGGGCCTCAACGCCAGCGCTTCGCGCACGCCGACCGGCAGCGGCAATACCTCCACCAGTTACGTCGTCGGCCTGGGTGTCACGGCGTGGGAGATCGATTTCTTCGGGCGCATCGCGAGCCTGAGTGATGCCGCGCTGGCCCAGTACCTGGGCACCGAAGAAGGGCGCAAGGCTGCGCAGATTGCCCTGGTGTCTACCGTTGCCAACACATGGCTCAGTTTCGTGGCGGATGAAGAGCAACTGGAGCTGACGCGCCAGACGCTTGCCACGCGTGCAGAGTCGCTACGGCTGACCCGCATGCGTTTCGATGCGGGTGTTTCGTCCGAGCTGGATTTCCGGCTCGCGCAGTCGCTGCACGAGACGGCGCGCGTTGCCTTCGCGCAGCAGCAGCGCCAGCGGGCACTTGACCTCAATACGCTGGCGCTCCTGACCGGTGAGCCCGTGCCTGCAGCCTTGCAGGCCGCACCGGCAATGGCTTCGATTGCGTTGCCCGACCTGCCGGCTGGATTGCCGTCGGAGGTGTTGACACGGCGTCCGGATGTGCGGCAGGCCGAGCAGCAGCTGATTGCAGCCAACGCGAATATCGGTGCGGCGAGGGCGGCGTTCTTTCCGCGCATCTCGTTGACTGCTGGTATCGGTACGGCCAGCAGTTCACTGTCCGGCCTGTTCAAGGGCGGGTCGTGGGCCTTCACTGCAGCGCCGCAATTGTTGCTGCCGATCTTCGACGCAGGACGCAACAACGCGAACCTGCAGATCGCCAAGGTGTCGCGCGAGATTGCTGTTGCGCAGTACGAGAAGGCCATCCAGTCGGCGTTTCGCGAAGTGGCGGATGCGCTGGCGGGACGGGCTACGCTGTCGGACCAGTTGCAGGCGCAGCGCAATGTGGTGGAGGCCGAGTCGGTTCGGCTGCGGCTCGCGCAATTGCGTTATGAAAACGGTGTGTCGAGCTACCTCGACCTGCTGGACGCGCAGCGTTCGGCTTTTGCAGCGCAGCAGGCGTTGATCCAGACGCGATTGCAGCAGCTGCAAAACCAGGTGCTGCTGTATCGCGCGCTGGGCGGCGGTTGGACCGAGCCGCGGTCTTAATTGCCTGTCATTGCGGACTTGATCCGCAATCCATCTGTGATCGAGCGCAGTCGCCGCTTCGTGGTGGATGCCGGATCGAGTCCGGCATGACAACCGGGGGAGGCTGTCATTGCGGACTCTTAAGAAACACCACTCAAGTGCTTGATTCG
>NZ_JANU01000002.1 GCF_001044395.1 Caenimonas sp. SL110 | reverse complement strand
CGGGCATCATCCCGGCGGGGCTGGAGATGATGGACAAGCCGATGACGGCAGCGGTCGAAGACTTCGTGCACGCGGGTTACGACCTCACCGCCGAAGCCATCTTGCTGTGCGAGAGCGACGGCACCGAGGAAGAAGTCGAGGAAGAGATCGGCCGGATGACGGCGGTGCTGCGCCATGCCGGCGCGACCGCCATTGCCGTGAGCCGCGACGAGGCCGAGCGGCTGCGATTCTGGAGCGGCCGCAAAAATGCGTTTCCGGCGTCGGGCCGCATCAGCCCCGATTACATGTGCATGGATTCGACGATTCCGCGCAAGCGGCTCGCCGACATCCTGCTTGCGATCCAGGAGATGGAAAAGAAGTACGGGCTGCGCTGCGCCAATGTGTTCCACGCGGGCGACGGCAACCTGCATCCCTTGATTCTGTTTGACGCCAACGACGCGGACCAGCTGCATCGCTGCGAGCTGTTTGGCGCGGACATCCTGGAGACCAGCGTCGCGATGGGCGGCACCGTGACGGGTGAGCACGGCGTGGGCGTGGAGAAACTGAACTCGATGTGCGTGCAGTTCAGCGGCGAGGAGCGCGAGCAGATGCTGGCGCTCAAGCGCGCGTTCGACCCCAAGGGCCTGCTCAATCCGGGCAAGGTAATCCCGACGCTCAACCGCTGCGCCGAGTACGGAAAGATGCTGGTGCGCGGCGGCCAGGTGTCGCACCCGGACCTGCCGCGGTTCTAGCGCGCAAGCGCTTGCGCGTTCGCTAGCTGGCTAGCGCGTGCACTGGACGTTGTTGACGAACGGGTCGCTGGCCTTTTCGTTCGTCTGCTTGTCTTCTTCCTTCTTCAAGAGGTTCACGAACAGCGGGACCTGATTTTCCGAATCCTTTTTTGCCTTCTGTGCGTTGTCCCGATTCTCTGCACCCACCAGGCTCACGATGTATTGGACGACGGGGTCCGGTACCGGATCGAGCGAAGGCGGATTGGGGTCTACCGGCGGTGAGGTTGGCTCTGGCGCAGGCGGAGGCGGAGCTGGCGGCAGCGTTGGTGCTGGCGTTGGTGCTGGCGTCGGCGCAGGCGTCGGAGCAGGCGTCGGTGCTGGCGTCGGTGCTGGCGTCGGAGCCGGTGTCGGAGACGGTGTCGGTGCCGGTGTCGGAGCCGGTGTCGGAGCCGGTGTCGGGGCCGGTGTCGGCGCAGGCGTCGGAGCCGGTGTCGGTGCTGGCGTCGGCGCAGGCGTCGGAGCCGGTGTCGGTGCTGGCGTCGGTGCAGGCGTCGGTGCTGGCGTCGGTGCAGGCGTTGGAGCCGGTGTCGGTGCAGGTGTCGGCGCAGGCGTCGGAGCCGGTGTCGGTGCTGGCGTCGGTGCTGGCGTCGGTGCTGGCGTCGGTGCTGGCGTCGGCGCAGGCGTCGGAGCCGGTGTCGGAGCCGGCGTCGGAGCCGGTGTCGGAGCCGGTGTCGGAGCCGGTGTCGGAGCCGGTGTCGGTGCTGGCGTCGGCGCAGGTGTCGGCGCAGGTGTCGGCGCAGGTGTCGGCGCAGGTGTTGGAGCCGGCGTCGGCGCTGGAACCGCCAGCACCAGCGCCGCATTCGGCGCACTCGAGAACGAAACATCGAACCCCGTCACCGTCGGTGCAGAGCCGCCGACGCTGGTGTCGCTGCGGATCACATCGAACTGGTCAGCCGGCGCCGGGGTGGCGAGTGAATTCACCACCACGTTGACGCCGCTTGCCAGCGTCACTGGCCCGGTGAACGCAACCACGTCATGGTTGTCGGGCGAGGCCAGGTCGATCAGCACCTGCGAGCCGGAGTTGATCACCGACGACGCAGCCGAAATCGAGAGCGTGCCGACCGAGCCGTCCGTGCCAGGCACCAGCTTGCCGCTGTTGTTGAACGCGCCAGAGCCGACGGCGAGCAGACCGGTGCCGGTAATGACACCTGCCGATGCATTGGTGAAGTTGCTGCCACCCGTATTGAGCGATGTGCCGTCAGCCAGGCTGATCGTGCCGTTGTTGGTGCCGAACACGCCGGATCCGAACGTCAGCGTTGCGCTGTCGACTTGCACGACACCGGTGTTCGTGAACGAGCCGACATTGACGGCGCTGCCTGGAGGCGCATCTGCGGCAATCTTCTTGACCAGGCCCGCATTGCTGATGGTGCCGAATCCGCCGGCAAAGCCCGCGCCGTCGCTGAGGTTGAGCTTGCCGCCGGAGGTGTTGTTCAGCGAGAAGCCGCTGGCCGTGGTGGTCAGGCCCAGGATGTTGACCGTGCCCTCGTTGACCATGGCGCGCGATGTCGTCACAGACTTCACGTCGGCAATAGCGCCGGTGGCGATGGTGGTGTTGCCCGGCCCGCTGGCCGAGCCGCTGTCCCATGCCAGGGTATTGCCGATGGTGAGATTGCCGGAGCCGGTCAGCACGCTGCCAGGCCCGAGATTCAGATGCGGAATCCCCAGGTTGCTCGCAACCGACAGCGTGCCGTTGGAGACATGGAACGTATCGTCCGACAGGACGCTGTTGTTGAGCGTCAGCGTGCCGCCCGAGGCAAAGATGCCGCTGGTGCCGCTGTTGAAGGTGGTCGATCCGGCACCCGAGATGCTCAGGGTGCCGTTCAGGTTGATGGCGCCGGTGGCCGTGATGCTGCGCGTACCGGTCAGCGAATTGATGCTGTTGCCGATAGCGACTGTGTCGCCAAAAAGCGAGATGCCCGTGCCTGTCAGCGGCTGGTTGGTTCTCAGCTCGCCGCCCGCGCTCAAGGTGAGTGTCTGGGTCCCGGTGCTCACCGGCGTGCCCAGGTTCAGGTCCTCGCTGGCCGTCATCAGGAAGCGCGAATTGGTCGCGAGGATGGCCGAGGCGAGAAGCGCGTTGCCGTCGTGGTTGATGAACACTTCGGTCGGGCCCGACAAGCCCGTGCCGGGAATGGTGAAGTCCGTGGTGCCGCTGGCCGTAGCGGAGGTCGTCAGCAGCGGATTGGTTGAGGTCCCGATGCGGCCCGTCGAGCCGTTTTGCAACATGATCTTGTCGGCACGCAGGAGGCCCGCATCCTGCAGGATCGTGAAGTTGTTGCCGGTCTTCAGTTCAATGGCGCCGCCGGGGCCAGGAGCGACCGTGCCGTTGATGCTGATGTTGGACGTTTCATTAATACGGATGAAGGACCCGCTGGCTGCCTGCGAAACGTCGCCGACCGTCAGCGCAATGAAGGGCGAGAGGTTGGACAAGGTGATGTGCCCGTCAGCCGCGCCCGACTTGGTCTGCTGCGCGCTGAAGCCCGCCAGCGCATTGCCGGTGTTGGACAGTTCGATGAATCCGCCGGCAAAGGCGCGCAGGTCCGGCCCGGCAATCCGGGCCGTCTGGGTGATGTTGCCATTGGTCGCCTGCAGCACCAAAATGCCGCCGCCATTGCTGGAGATGGGCGCATTGACTTCGACGTTGGTGTTGGCAATGAGGGAGAGCGTGCTGAAGCTGTCCCAGCTGAGCGGGCTCACGACCCGCAGGAAACCCGTGCCGGTTCCCGACAGGTTGTTGGTGAGCACCGTGACGTCGGAAGTCGCCAGCGCCGTCTGGAGGTTGGACACCCGCACCAGCGAATCCTGCACCGCTCCGGTGGGGGTGAAGCCGCTGGCTGTCTCGTTGTTACCCGACATGCCGGCTGCAGTAGCCGCCGCCTGATCGGCCGCGATGAAGATGTTGGTCGGGTCGAGCAGCCACAGGCCGCGGCTGCCGTTGTCGGCGCGCGTATCGACCGTGAGCCCCTCCACATCCAGCACATGGCCCGATGTTTCGATCTTGCCGCCGTTACCCGACGCCGAGCCGCCGCGGGCCGAGATATGACCCTGCGCGCTCGTCTTGCCGTCGGACCATGCGACCACCGTGCCGCCGTTGCCGCTGGTGCCCGCATCGGCGCGCAGAACGCTGCCCGCTTCCAGCGTCGTGGACTTCGAATTCGTGATGCTTGCATCGCCGCCTTGCCAGCCGCCACCGACCAGCACCGTGCCGCCGCCTTGCGCGCCACTGGCATCGACCACCGCGCCGGAACGCAGCGTGACGTCGTCGGCGGTGATGCGAACCGAACCGCCCGCATCGCCGCTGGTCGCGCGCACTTCGCCGCTCACGTCTGCGGACTTTGCAGCTTTCAGGACGACAGCGCCGCCTTCCACCGAAACGCCGGTGGCCTGCACCATGCCGCTGTGCTTGAGCTGCCCGGCGAAGATGCCGACGGCGTCGCCCTGCAGCGTGCCGAGGTTCACGGCCTCGTTGCCCGCCTGCACTTCAAAAACGATGCCTTCCAGGCCACGTCCGGTGAGCTCGACCTTCTGGCCCGCCGCCAGGATCGTCGCGCCGTTGGGTGCCTGTACCAGCGCCTGCGGGCCGACCGCGACTTGCGGCGCGATCAGCACGACGTCGCCGCTTCTGGCGATGATTTTGCCGTTGACGCTCAAGGCGCCACCGCCCAGGCCATCCGCGCCAAACAGCATGCGACCGGCCAGCGCATCGGCGTCTGTCATGCGCAGGGTGGAAGCGGTGAATCCGTTGGTGTCCACGACAGCGCCCGCCCCGACCGCGATGCCGGCCGGGTTGACCAGCACCAGCTTGCCGTTGGACGACAGCGTGCCGAATATCTGCGAAGGATTGTTGCCAAGGACGCGATTGATCGAGGTGCTGGTGGTCGACGGCTGGTCGAACCGCATGTAGGTGCCGGGTGCGACGCCCAGAGTCGCCCAGTTGATGACCGACTGGTTGGTGCCCGGGCCGTTTTGCGTTCGGATGATTTGCGAGGCGCCGCGCTGGATCAGGGTCGCCTGGCCCTGCACGACCTCCATGCCGGTGCCGCCTGCGTAAACGCCAAGGGGCAGTGCCGCCAGCGCCGTTGCAACCGCCACCACGATACCGGCGGGCCGGAACCCTGCGGCGGCGGGGGAAGCTGCCGGACGGCGGGCGCCGGACCGGTCACGGCCACTGGCCGAGGTACTGACAATGTGCGGAGTCGATGGCTTCACGGAAATATCTTTCCCGGGATGAGCGCCGGCAGTGGCAGCTTGGTCCCGTAGGTCGCAGGCGAAACGTTCGTATAGTCGCGTTCGACGGTAGCACAGCGTTACATGCGACGCAACGCCGAACACCTGTATTCGACCCCCCTGTGCACGGGTGTCTGTGCACAGGAAGACGCCCTATCCGGCAGATGTCACAGAGAAAGTGAGAAATCCCCACATGTCCGTCTTCATCAGCATTGCCTCTTACCGCGATCCGGTCCTGCCGTTCACCGTCTCGCGCGCCCTGGCCACGGCACGCCGGCCGGACGACCTGCACTTTGGCATCGTGGACCAGACGCCACCTGCGGCTCGCGCAGCACCGCTGGCCATGCGCGGCGAGGCGCGCCTGAGTTACGTGGCGATCGACTCGCAGTTCGCCAGGGGGCCCTGCTGGGCGCGCGCCATCGGCCAGTCGCTCTACGACAACGAAGACTGGTACTTCCAGATCGACTCGCACATGGACTTCGACGAGGGCTGGGACGAAAAGCTGATCACGCAGGCCCAGGCCCTCATGGCGCAAAAGCCCGGCCGCCCGGGCGTCGTGATCTCGTCGTATCCGAATCCTTTTGTTTTCGAAAACGGCCAACCGGTCAAGCGTCCCACCACGCAGAAGGTGCTGGCCCACGTCGTCAAGCCGGATTCGCAATTCGCGCCTGACCACCCGGTGCTCGGTTTCGAGGCGCATCCGCTCGACCAGGACATCGCCGTGCCCGGCATCCACCTGGGCGCGGGCTGCATGTTTGCCTCGGGTGCTTATGCACAGGCGTTTCCGTACGACCCCTGGTATTACTTCCACGGCGAGGAGCAGGCCCTGGCCGCAAGGCTCTACACCCACGGCTGGGATATTTTCCATATGCCGGGCCTGCCGGTTTACCACCTGTACAACACGCCGGGCTCCGGCGCGCCCGAGCGGCCCCTGCACTGGGACCCCAAGGAAGACGAGGCCCGCCAGCAGGCGTGGTGGAAGCTGGAAGAAAAGTCACGCGCGCGGCTGAAGGCCTTGCTCGCAGGCGAAGCACTGGGCGTGTATGGCCTGGGGCGTGAACGCACGATGGCCCAGTACGCGGCGTTCAGCGGAATCGACTATGCGGCCAGGACGATCGGCGTCGAGGCAAAGGCTCCGCAGCCGACACGTGGCTAGGAGAACAAGAAGAGACAGGAAGACAAGCGCGAAACCCGGGCGCTAGGCAGCGGGCGGCTTCATCAACTCCCGCGCAAGGCACAGGTCCGCCCACGCCTTGGCCTTGTCAGCCAGGTTGCCCAGCAGGTAGGTCGGGTGATAGGTCGCAACCACAGGCACACCCCCATACGCATGCACCCGCCCGCGAAGACGCCCGAGCGGCTCGTCGGTTTGCAGCACCGTTTCGACGGCGAAGCGGCCCATCACCAGGATCACCCTGGGCTTGAGCAGCAGCACCTGCCTGCGCAGCAAGGGTTCGCATTGGGCGAATTCCTCGGCCATGGGCCGTCGGCCACCCGGTGGGCGGCACTTGAGCACGTTCGCGATGAAGGCCTTGTTGTCGCGCGACACGCCGATCGAGCGCAGCATGTTGTCCAGCAACTGACCGGCAGGGCCACCAAACGATTCGCCCGAGCGGTCTTCGTTGTCATCGGGCGGCTCACCGATGACCATCACGTCCGGCTGCAGGTCACCGACGCCGAACACGGCGTTGCGCCGGCTCGCACCGAGGCCACAGGCGCGGCAGACAGCAACCGCTTCGGCCAGCGCATCCCATTCCAGCGATTCGACGCCGCGATCTTGCGCTGGCACAGGCGATGGCGCGCGGCGGCTGACTGGCTGCACCACAACTTCGGCCCTCACCAAAGCCGGTGGCGCGCGTTCGATCTCGATCGGTTCAACGGCTGCGGCTTGCGTGACCACCGCCGGCGCAGATTCGTCTTGGTGCCGATCGGGAAAGAAGTCAGGCAGCCCCATCTCGACCAGCATCGCACGCTGGCGGGCATCGAGTTGCAGCGTCATAGCTTCAGGCTCATCACCACGGCGTCTTCGCGCTTGCCCGCCTGCGCAGGGTAATAACTGCGACGCTCGCCGACCCGCCGATAACCGTGACGTTCGTAAATGCGCTGGGCGCGCACATTGCCCACGCGCACTTCCAGCCAAAGCCATTGCGCGCCCTGCCCGCGCGACCAGATGGCGAGTGCGTCGAGCATGACCTGGCCCCAGCCTTCACCCTGCCGCTCGGGTCGCACCGTGATGTTGAGCAGGTGCACTTCATCGACGCCCTTCATGGCGACGAAATAGCCGATCACCTGGTCCTTGGCGGTGAGCACTTGCGCCTCGTAGCCCGAACGCAAGGTGTCGGCGAAGTTGCCGGGCGACCAGGGGTGCTCGTAGGCCTCGCGCTCGATGGCCACGATCTCGCCCAGTCGCGCCTGGGTCATCGGCTCGAACTGCGCTTCGACGGATTTGAAGACGGCACTCATGGCGGGTTGTCCCGTAGTGCGCGCGCTGCCGCACGCTCATCTGTAGTTTGTGCCACTTTATCGCGGATGTAGAGCGGCATGGCGTGGGCGGCGTCCGTGGCCTGACCGGCGGCGATCAGGGCGGGGGCGACGCGCAACAACGCGGCAGCCGTGGGCAATGCGGCTATGCGCGCGGCCGCAGCAGGAAGCCGCTCGCCGTAGGCCGTGAAGGCATTGCCCGCCAGCGCCCATCCTTCAGGGACGACCACATCTTCCGGTCGCCGCAAGCGCACGGGTTCGTGTTCGCGCCACACCCCGTTTTCAAACGCATAAGCTGCGCAATAAACCTCATCCATGCGGGCATCGAGAAGCGCAACCACCCGCTCTACGCCAGCCAGGCTGCGCGCCTCTTCGGCCACCGCCAGCAAGGTATCGACGCCCAGCACCGGCACGCCCGAGCCGAACGAAAGACCCTGCGCGACGGAACACGCTGTGCGAAGGCCGGTGAACGAGCCCGGCCCGCGGCCGAAGACGATGGCGTCCAGCTCAGCCAGCGTCAGGCCCGCGTCACTCAACAGTTGCAGCACGGTGGGAATCAGCGTCGTGGACGACCTCGCGCCCCCTTGCCCATCCACACGAAGGATCTCACCGGCCGTGCGCTGGATGGCGACGGACAAGGTCTCGGTGCTGGTGTCGAAGGCGAGCAGGTTCAAAACGTTTTTTGGCGGGGTGGCGGGGCAGCCTTGCATTATCGAGGGCCGGGATAATGCCACTATGCTTTCTCGCCCTTTGGCCTTTTGCGTCGCCGTCGTCCTGTCCACCGCCCCGCTTCTGGCATGGGCGCAGGCCCTGCCCGCCGAAGTCGAGGCCGCGCTCGTGCGCGCAAAACTCCCGCGTGACGCCGTGACTTTTCTCGTGACCGAAGTCGATCCTCGCGCCCCGCCACGGCTGGCGCATCGCATCAGCTCACCGGTCAATCCGGCTTCAGTGGCGAAGCTCGCGACCACCTACGCGGCGCTCGAATTGCTGGGCCCCGCCTACACCTGGTCAACCCCGGTCTATGTCGATGGCACGGTGCGGGACGGCACGCTGCAGGGCAACCTGTACATCAAGGGCACGGGCGACCCCAAGCTGGTCGCCGAGCGCATCTGGCTGATGCTGCGGCGCGTCCAGGGGCTGGGCATCCGCGCGATCAGTGGCGACATCGTGCTCGACCAGAGCGCCTTCAGCCTGCTCGAACACAACCCGACCGCCTTCGACGGCGAGCCGCTGCGCGCGCACAACGTGGGTCCGGGCGCCCTGCTGCTGAATTACCGGGCCATGACCATCACCTTCACACCGCGCGATGGCAACGCGATGGTTCATGTGGAGCCTCCGCTTGCGGGGGTGCAAGCACCCGCTTCGGTGCCGCTCACGCGCGTGGAATGCGGCGACTGGCGCGGCGGCCTGCAGGCTGACTTCAACGATCCGTCGCGACTGCGTTTTGCTGGCGGCTTCCCGGCCAGTTGCGGCGAGCGGACCTGGCCGCTGGCGTATGCCGATCCGCGCTCGTATTCCGCGCGCACCCTCGCCGGCATCTGGCAGCAGACGGGCGGCACCTTGAGCGGGCAAGTGCGGGACGGCAAGGTGCCTGCCGGCCTCGCGCCTGCGTTCGAGGTGCAATCGCCGCCGCTGGCGGAAGTCATCCGCGACATCAACAAGTTCAGCAACAACGTGATGGCCCAGCAGGTGTTTCTCACGCTCAGCCTGCAGCGCCGCGGCCTGGGCACGATGTCGGGTTCGCGCGACGTGATGCGCCAGTGGTGGATCGAGCGATTCGGCGCAGAGCCGCCGGTGTTCGACAACGGCTCGGGCCTGTCGCGCGACGACCGCATCACCGCGCAGCAACTCGCGCAACTTCTGCAGGCAGCATGGGCATCACCCCTGATGCCCGACCTGATGTCGTCTTTGCCGCTGTCGGGCATCGACGGCACCATGCGTCGCGTTCGCGGGCGCGCGCTGGGACTTGCGCATTTGAAAACCGGGAGCCTGCGCGATGTGACCGGCGTGGCTGGCTATGTGCACGCCGCCAACGGCAAGCGCTATGTGCTGGTGGCCATCGCCAACCATGCGAATGCCGCAGCGGTTCGCCCGGCCATAGAAGCCCTCATCGAGTGGACCGCAGCGGGTCAGTGAGGAATCAGCTGAAATTCAGGCGAACCAGCTGATGCGGCCGGTGGCGATGTCGTGCATGGCGGCAACGATCTTCAGTTGCCCGCGTTCGACGCGTTGACGCAGAACATCGCTTCGCGCCAGCAGCATCGCCGCTGCGTCCTTCGCGTTCTGGTCTGCGACCGCTTGAACGAGTCGCTTGTTGGCCGAACTCTGCGGGCCATCGACGCGCACCTTGCCCACTGCCGGCCGGATGTTTGCCAGCATCGCCGTGAGGTGCCCAAGTCTCGCGTCATCGACGGCTCCCTTGACGGCGCCGCATTCGGTATGGCCCAGCACCACGATGAGTTTTGCGCCGGCGAGTTCGGTCGCGAACTCAAGACTGCCAATGATGTCGGTGTTGACGAAGTTGCCGGCAATCCGTGCGGCAAAGATGTCTCCGATCTGCTGGTCAAAGACGAGTTCGGGCGGGACGCGACTGTCGATGCAGCCGACGATTGCGGCAAAGGGAGATTGCGAGGTCGCTGTCGCGCGAACCTGCGCCATCAGATCGCAATTGATGGTCTTGCCATCGACAAAGCGCTCATTTCCTTCTCGCAGCATCGCAAGAGCCCGATCCGGCGTCACAGCAGATTGCCGCGCCTTGTCAAACGGGGCGCAGGCCTGCGTGTTCAGGGTATCGCCAGTGACGGGGGTTGCGCAGCCACCCAGGCAAGCCATCGCCCATGAGCCCCCCGCGACGAGGAACGAGCGCCTGTGACCGGGTTTGATGGTGTGGGCGTGGGTGTGGGCGGCATTTGCATCGGGCATGGTGCTGACATCCTGGTGAGCTTGTTGAACTGGTTGAGTCACCTTTGTCCGGTTTTGGTTCACGAAGTTGGTGAATACCCCGTGGGCCGTGTTGCCGGGCACGTCTAACATCATCCAGCCCAAAAGCGAACGACCGTTCTTTTTTTACCGGACTACCCATGAAATCCATCAAATCCATCAAACTGAAACTCGCAACGCTCACAGCAGCACTCGTCCTGGCCGGTTGCGGCGGAGGTGGCGGGGGCGGCATTGACTTCGCCTCCATGGTGTCCTTCGGCGACAGCCTGAGCGATGTGGGCACCTATCGCGTCGGCACCATCGCAGCGCTTGGCGGCGGCAAGTTCACCATCAACGGACCGCAAGCTCGCAACTGGACCGAACTGGTTGCTGCCCGCGCCGGCACGGCCGCTCCTTGCGCCGCGCAGACCGGCCTGTTGCCCAATATCCCGGGCTTCACCGGTGCGGCCGTCACCAACGTCCCCGCCTGCACCAACTACGCGCAAGGAAGCGCGCGGGTGAGCGGCGTCTTTTCGGTGAACTCGGCCACGCTACAGGCCGCTCCATTCAACCAGGTGAACCTCGGATTGATGGCAGTGCCGATCACGACGCAGTTGAGCACCCATCTCGCCAAGAACGGCGGCACCTACAACCCCAATGACCTGGTGACCGTGATGGGTGGCGGCAACGACGTCTTCATGAACCTCAATGGCGTCAGCGCTGCAGCGCTCGGCGGCGCAGGCGCCGTGGGCGGTGCCATCACAGCCGGCTGGGATGCTTCCGTGCAAGCAGCCGTCGCGGCTGGCGGTGCCGCCGCAGTCAATGCCGCCGCAACGGCAGCCGTGACCAGCATGGGCGCTGCGGGCGCGCAGCTCGCCGCACTGGTGAAGTCGCAGATCCTGGCCAAGGGGGCACGGTATGTCGTGGTGGTCAACCTGCCGGACGTCAGCCAGTCGCCCTTCGGCCTGTCGCAAAGCGCGACCACACGCGCACTCATCAGCCAGATGGTGACGACGTTCAATGCGCAACTCGCCTCAGGGCTGGCCGGCAGCGGCGTGCTGCAGGTGGACGCCTACACCCAGGGCCGCACGCAGACGGCGAACCCCGCCGCCTACGGCATCACCAACGTGACGACGCCCGCGTGCAGCGCCACCTCGCCGGCCAACCCGCTGGAAGGCTCGTCGCTCGCCTGCACGGCCGCAAGCCTGATCCCCGGCGACACCAGTGGCTACTCATATGCCGATACCGTGCACCCCACGCCGCTGGTCCACCAGCTGATCGCCAACCAGGTGACCGCGCAGATGCAGGCGGCCGGCTGGTTCTGACGCCCTGCGTCGCCCACAAAAAAGGCGCCCCACTCGGGGCGCCTTTTTCATGCCGGGTCGACTGCCTGACTGCCTACCAGCGCGCACGAATCCGCGAGAAAGCGTACTCGCCAAACTTGCGATGGCCCTGGGGCGTTGGATAAACCTTGTCTGCGAACAGGTAGGCTTCGTAGGAGACATTGGCCAGCGTGGTGGACGGCGTGCAAAGACCCGAGTTGATCTCGCCGGCGCCAATGCCGATGCCCGGTCCCGGGTCGATCGAGGTGCAGACGGCTGCGATCGAATTGGTCATGCCGTATGCCGTGGGCACGGCGGTCATCAGGTTGAAAAGAAACGCCGTGTCGACGTACAGAACGCTGTTACCCAGGTCCACGATGTTGATCAGCAGCTCTTCGTTGAAACGCGCGCTGGCATCAGCCAGCAGCGTGGCGTTCGACCCGGTCTGGCCCCAGGGGGTGCGGGCCAGGTCGTAAACACCCGACACCACGACGTGCGTTGAACCGGCCTGCACCAGCCTGCGCACCTGCGCGGCCAGGTCGCGCCCGGCCTGGCGGACATTGACCAGCATCTGGTCGCCGGTCTGCGCGCCGGAAGTCACCAGCGCCATCTCGGCAATGATGTCCGAGGTGCCGCCGTTGATGATGACCAGGTCGCGCTCGCCAAACCGGTTGGCCGTGATGTAGGCGTCGATCTGCTGCTTGATGGTGGGCGTTGCGGTGCTGCCGGCCGCATCAGGCGTTGCGACGACGCGTGCGTTCTTCTGCGCATAAAAGGTGCCGCCGGCGTTGGCTGCGACTGCCGGTGCGCCGTAAGCGGCGGCGATGCCCTGCGTCCAGATATTGGTGTTGCCGTCATTGACGGTGTACTTGGTGCCGGTCTGGCCGATATCGGACAGGCCGTCGCCGAATGCAAACACGCGGGACGCTTCGAGCTGCGACACGATAGAGCCGGACCCGCAGGCGGCCAGGGTCAGCAGCGAAACGGACGCCAGCGCCAAAGCGGCACGGCGCATCCAGGAAAAAGACATGAAGTTCTCCAATACGGGGTTGCGGGGTAGTTTAACTTTCGCCGCTTCGCCCGGGGGCCTGGTGTCGAGAGGCCCTAGGCCGAAGCCCTTTGCAGGCGGTCGCGCACGCCCTCCCACTCGGGCTCGTCGGGCGGTGTCTCCACCCAGATCAGCCGCACGCCGTGCGAATCGAAGTCGCGCAGCACCGCGAAGAGCTGGCGTGCGGTTTCCACAGCGTCGTCGGGCATGCGCCTGCGGATGACCTTGTCCGAGCGCGTCTGCAGGATGGCGCGTGAGTAGGTCGCGATGCCCGCCGCCTCGGCGCCCAGCAGATCGAGCGCGGTCTGCAACGACTTCGCGTCCATGAGCCGCACACGCGCAGTCGGGGCGTAATGCGATTCCAGCGTGCCCGAAGCGCGCGGGGTCGCATCGAGCTCATCGGCATTGCGCATGCGCTCACCGCAGGCCGCTTCGAGTTCGGCGCGGCCCAGCACGCCGGGCCGCAGCAACACCGGCACACCGCGTGTGCAATCAACGATGGTGGATTCGATGCCGACCTGGCAGGGGCCGCCGTCGAGCACGAGCAGGTCATCGCCGAACTCGGCTCGCACATGCCCAGCCGTAGTCGGGCTGACGCGTCCGAACTTGTTGGCGCTGGGGGCTGCGAGGCCGATGACCGCGGGGGTCGCCTGCGCGCACGCCACCAGAAGTGCATGCGCTACCGGATGAGCAGGGCAGCGCAGGCCGATGGAGTCATGTCCGCCGGCTGCGGCTGCGGCCACACCGATGCGTCGGTGCAGGATGAGGGTGAGTGGCCCGGGCCAGAATTTTTCGATGAGGCGCGAAGCAAACGCCGGGACTTGCGATGCAAAGTGCGCCACGCCGGATGCATCGGCCACATGCACGATCAAAGGGTGGTCGCTCGGACGCCCCTTGGCCGCGAAGATTTTGGCGACCGCATCCTCGCGGCCCGCATCGGCCCCCAGGCCGTAGACCGTCTCCGTCGGAAACGCCACGAGCTCGCCGGTGGCGAGCACTTGCGCGGCCTGCGCTATCGATTCGGCACTGTTGCCGGCCAGGATCATTGGCTTGCCGGCTTCAGAACGTTTCGATGCCGAGCAACGCGGCCGCATGCAGGGCGCTGGTGCGCACGTCGGCAGCGGTGGGGCCCGTGATGGTGAGGTGGCCCATCTTGCGACCCTTGCGCGCGCTCGTCTTGCCGTACAGATGCAGGTGCATGCCCGCAAGTGCCAGCACCTTGTCCCACGGCGGCGTCACTTCAGTTTCTCCGTGCAAAAACCACAGGTCGCCCAGCAGGTTGAGCATGATGGTGGGGCTGTGCTGGCGCGGCTGCACCAGTGGCAATCCGGTCATGGCCCTGACCTGCAGGTCGAACTGCGACACGTCGCATGCGTCGATGCTGTAGTGGCCGCTGTTGTGCGGGCGCGGCGCCATTTCATTGACGACCAGCGAACCATCACCCAGCAGGAAGAATTCGACACAAAGCACGCCGACGTAGTCGATGCCCTGCGCAATCGCACGCGCTGATGCAACAGCATCGCGCGCCTGTTGCTCCTGCAGGCTGCCATCGATGACCTGCGTCACAGCCAGGATGCCGCCTCGATGCAAATTGAGCTGCGGCGGGAAATTCACCATGGCGCCGTCGCGTCCGCGCGCAACGATGACCGAGCACTCTGCCACCAGCGGCATCAGCTTTTCCAGCACGCAGGCAACGCCGCCCAGGTCGTCCCAGCCCTGCTGCAACTGTGCACGGTCGGCCACCCGGACCTGCCCCTTGCCGTCGTAGCCCATGCGCGAGGTCTTGAGAACGCCGGGGAGCAGGTCGTCAGTGACGCTCGCCAGGTCTTCGGGCGATTCGATCGCTGCATAGGGGGCGCATGCCACGCCGCACTTGACGAAATGAGCTTTCTCCTTCGCGCGATCCTGCGCGATGGCGACAGCTTCGGCGCCGGGGGCAACGGGTCGCATCGACGCGAGCGTGGCGAGAGCATCGGCCGGCACGTTCTCGAATTCAGTGGTGATGGCTGCGCTGACATTGGCCAGCCGCTGCAGGCCGTCCATGTCCAGGTAGTCGGTGTGGATGTGGTGATGGCTCACCAGTCCCGCAGGGCTGGCCGCATCCGGGTCGAGCACGGCGGTGAAATACCCCATCTGCTGCGCAGCATGGACGAACATGCGGCCGAGCTGCCCGCCACCCATGACGCCGAGTGTCTCGCCGGGCAGGATCACTCCCGGGTTCGCTGCAGGTGCTGTCATGGCTGGGGCGGCAGCGTCATTGCGCGTGCCATCTCGGTTTGCCGTGCACGGTATGCGTCGAGCTTTGCACGCAGCGCAGGGTCTTCGTTGGCCAGCATGGCCACTGCGAAGAGCGCTGCATTGGCTGCGCCCGCATTGCCAATTGCAAATGTCGCAACGGGAATCCCCTTGGGCATCTGGACGATGCTGTGCAGGGAATCGACGCCTTGCAAGTGCTTGGTCGCGACCGGCACACCGAGCACCGGCACGGTTGTCTTGGCCGCAATCATGCCGGGCAGGTGGGCCGCGCCACCCGCACCTGCGATGATCGCCTTCAGGCCCGCGCCCGCTGCGGCTTGCGCATAGGCGAACATGTCATCGGGCATGCGATGCGCCGAGACCACCCGGGCTTCGTGGGTGATACCGAATTCCTGGAGAATCGCTACTGCGTGTTGCAGCGTATCCCAGTCACTGCTGGAACCCATCACCACGCCAACCTGTATAGAACCCATGAGCACCTCTAAAGGTTGAATTTTAAGGTTTGAGCCGGACATATCCATCCATGATCGACGTCACCATAGAAAACTTTGAAGCCGAGGTCATTGCCGCCTCGATGGCCCAGCCCGTGCTGGTGGACTTCTGGGCGCCCTGGTGCGGCCCGTGCAAGGTGATCGGCCCGATCCTTGAAAAGCTGGAGACCGACTACAAGGGCCGCTTCAAGCTCGTCAAGATCGACTCCGACCAGGAGCAGCAACTCGCGGGCGCGTTCGGCATCCGAAGCATTCCGACCTGCATCCTGCTCATCAACGGCCAGCCGGTCGATGGTTTTCAGGGCGCGATGCCCGAAGGCAAGGTCAAGGAGTTCCTGGACAAGCACCTGCCGCCGGCGGTCGAAGAGCCCGAAGAAGAGCCTGCGGTCGAGGACGAGAGCGCGCTCGATCCGCAGACCCAATTGCTCAAATTGCAGGAAGCCGTCGCCGCAGAGCCCGAAAACGACGATGCGCGCTTTGGCTACATCAAGGCGCTGCTGCTGGCCGGTCGCACCGATGACGCCAAGGTCGCGTTCGCGCCTGTCATTGCCAAGACGTCGCTGGTGCGCCGGTTTGATTCGCTGCAAAAGTGGATGGATGCGCTGGACGCAACGCATGGCTCAGCGACAGCGCAATTCGATTCCCGCATCGCTGCGAACAAGCGCGATTTCGAGGCCCGATACTCTCGTGCGCAGGTGCTGATCGCCAACCAGGAATGGACCAGCGCGATGGACGAGCTGCTCGAAATCCTGATGCGCGACAAGACCTGGAATGAAGACCTTGCCCGCAAGACCTACATCGCGGTGCTCGACATCATCGAGCCGCCCAAGCCCAAGGTCGCCGACGGCCAGATCCCGCCGGATGATCCGGTGGTTGCGACCTATCGCAGGCGACTTTCGAGCGTGGTGCTGTCCTGATGGCTGTCATGCCGGACTTGATCCGGCATCCACCGCGAAGCGGAAACTGCGCCTGATCAAAGATGGATTGCGGGTCAAGCCCGCAATGACAGCCGAGGGGAACTACGTCCGATATGAAGGCTGTCATGCCGGACTCGATCCGGCATCCACCGCGAAGCGGCTACAGCCTCAGCGAGTGAGCATGGTCACGCGCTCCGCAGGCGCATTGACCTTCAGCTCCACCAGCTCACCACCACGACGCATCTTCGGGTAGCTCACGGATTCGACGGCCAAGGTCGTGCCAGCGCTCAACGCGGGGACTGGCCCCTTCGCGCCCGGCGCATCCGGCCCCTGCGCCAGTTGCGCATCCCCATCGCATTTCGCAAGCAAGGCAGGCGCGGTTACGCGAACCTGCTTCACATTGGCCAGCGACTGCTTGTCCGATCCGGTGATGGCCTTGCCGTCCTGTGACAGCAATTGAACGCCTGCCATGCGAGGCGCCCACTTGCCCGTGTCCGACAGTCGGCCCGCGACGAGGCACGAGCTGTCCGATTGGGCAAAAGAAGAAGCGCCAGTGAGTGCGAGGCCCAGGGCCAGTGCGATGCGCAGCGTGGTCATGCTGTTCTCCGGTGTGATGAACCGGACCAGCATACCCCCCGCCGTTCAGGCCTTCAAGCGCTGCAGTGCCTCGCGGTACTTGGCAGCCGTCTTCTCGATCACCTCACGCGGCAGGCGCGGCGCGGGCGGCGTCTTGTCCCAGGGCTTGCCGTTGATGCGCACCTCTTCCAGCCAGTCACGCACGAACTGCTTGTCGTAACTCGGCGGATTGGCCCCGGCCGCATAGGCAGCTTCGTAACCCTCGACGGGCCAGTAGCGCGATGAATCGGGCGTGAGCACCTCATCCATCAGCACCAGCGTGCCGTTCTCATCCAGCCCGAACTCGAACTTGGTGTCGGCAATGATCATGCCCTTGGCCAGGGCGATGGCGGCGGCTTCTTTGTAGATCGCAATGCTCAGGTCGCGAATCTGCGCGGCCAGCTCGGGCCCGACGATGCCCACGACCTGCTCGAAGCTGATGTTCTCATCGTGCTCGCCCATCGCGGCCTTGGCGGCCGGCGTGAAGATCGCCTCGGGCAACTTGCCCGCGTTTTTCAGCCCCGGTGGAAGCTTCACGCCGCAGACGGCCTGCGATTCCTGGTATTCCTTCCAGCCGCTGCCGGCCAGGTAGCCGCGCACCACGGCTTCGACCGGAATCGGCTTGAGCCGCTTGACCAGCATCGAGCGCTGCGTGACCTGGGGAATTTCAGCCTCAGTGACCACGCTCTCGGGCGCCTCGCCGGTGAGATGGTTGGGGCAGATATGGCCGAGCTTGTCGAACCAGAAGAGCGCCATCTGCGTGAGCAGCTCGCCCTTGCCGGGAATCGGCTCGCCCATGATCACGTCGAAGGCTGAGAGCCGGTCACTGGCAACCATCAGGATGCGGTCGGTGCCGACGGCGTAGTTGTCGCGCACCTTGCCCCGGGCCAGGAGGGGCAGCGAGGTGAGCGCGGAGGTGTGGAGGGCTGAGGTCATGGATTGGAGAGGGTTTGCGGGATTGGCAAAGGCGCTGGGCCACACGAATTGTCCATCACTGCGCCTTCAACACGAACTGCAGGCGCGGGTCGATCCCTGCAAGGTGCTCAAAGTCACGATCCGCATGCAGCAATGGCTCGCCGGCCTCGATCGCGCTTGCCGCAATCAGGCAGTCATGGGGGCTGCGAATCGTGAGCCCCTGCCAGCGGCATCGGGCGTAGAGCATGGCAGCCTGACGCGCGAGTTCACGTGCATCGTCTGGCGACCACACAGGGACGACGTCGAGTTGCTGCTGCAATTGGATGAAATGGCGCGGGCTGCGCGCACCTTGCAGGAGCTCCTGATAAACAGCGTCGAGCATGCGCAACGGCTCCTGCCTTTGCAGAGCTCGTCGAAGCCGCAGGTGAGCGGGCGAGCCCGTGCCACGAAACAGTTCCACCCACGCCGAGGTATCTGCGATCACTTGCGGGCCGGTTTTTTGACACGCGCAGGCGCTGCAGGCTTGGCATAGACCGGCACAGGTTCGGCAACGTGCATTGCCCCCTGCGAGCCTGCCTGTGGGGCTCCATATCGCGGATGGGTGAATAGCGCCTTCGGATCGTAGTCAGCGGCCAGCACGTCGCTGCCTTCGAGCGCCAGCAACCCCGAGTAGTCGGGCTTGCGCACATAGGCCTTCAGCGCCGCCTCTACGGCAGCCTTCTTGGTGGTCACGCCTGCAAGGACCATCGCCTGCTCAACGAGGTCATCATCCAGGACGATGTTGGTTCGAGTGCTCATTCATACACCTTCGATGTGTATGAAAATTATGCCACTGCCGGGCCAAAAGAAAAGCCGCCCGAGGGCGGCTTGAATCGGTCGCGATCAGACGGCCGTGGAAGACATGGATTGCGGGTCGAGCCCGCAATGACAGGCTCCAGGATTGACAGCTCAGTTCACGACCTGTGCCAGCTCGCCTTTTTCATACTTCTGTGCCACGACCTGCATCGAATCGGTCTTGATCTTGGCGGCCTGGCCTTCGCAGCCGAATTCGATGTAGCGCTGCTTGCAGATCTGCTTGGCAGCTTCGCGCGCGGGCTTGAGCCACTCGCGGGCATCAAACTTCTCGGGGTTCTCGGCCAGGAACTTGCGCACCGCCGCCGTCATGGCCAGGCGGATGTCGGTGTCGATGTTGATCTTGCGCACGCCGTACTTGATGGCTTCCTGGATCTCTTCGACAGGCACGCCGTAGGTTTCTTTCATGCTCCCGCCGTACTGGCGGATCACGGCCAGCAGGTCTTGCGGCACTGAGGACGAGCCGTGCATCACCAGGTGCGTGTTGGGAATGCGGCGGTTGATTTCCTTGATGCGGTCGATCGCCAGGATGTCGCCGGTGGGCTTGCGCGTGAACTTGTACGCGCCGTGGCTGGTGCCGATCGCAATGGCCAGCGCGTCGAGCTGCGTGCGCTTGACGAAGTCTGCCGCCTGCTCGGGGTCGGTCAGCAGCTGCTCGCGCGTCATCGTCGCGTCGGTGCCGTGGCCGTCTTCCTTGTCGCCCTTCATGGTTTCCAGCGAGCCCAGGCAGCCGAGCTCGCCTTCTACCGTGACGCCGACCTTGTGCGCCATGTCCACGACCTTGCGCGTGACATCGACGTTGTAGTCGTAGCTCGCAATCGTCTTGCCGTCGCCTTCGAGCGAACCGTCCATCATGACCGAGGAGAAGCCCAGGTCGATCGCGCCGCGGCAGACATCGGGGTTCTGGCCGTGATCCTGGTGCATCACCAGCGGGATCGTGGGATAGGCCTCGATGGCGGCCAGGATCAGGTGCTTGATGAAGGGCTCGCCTGCGTACTTGCGTGCACCGGCCGAGGCTTGCAGGATCACCGGCGCGCCGGTTTCTTTTGCCGCTTCCATCACGGCCTGCACCTGCTCGAGGTTGTTGACATTGAAGGCAGGAATGCCATAGCCGTTTTCAGCGGCATGGTCCAGCAGTTGGCGCATGGAGACGAGAGGCATGGTTCGGGTCCAGGTGAGGTGATGCGGGAAAGAAGGCGGGGGAAGGCCTGAATTTTACAGGCGGCGCAGGTGCTTGAGCGGGGGCTTTCATTCGGCCGTTCAGGCACCATCTGGGGCTGCATGGCTCTTTTCACGCTTTACGGTCTGTCGGCCGCGCTTCACTATTACGTGTGGGCGCGCATCGCGGCCGACCTGCCTGGCGTCTGGGCCGCCCCGCTGTTCACCGCCCTGATCGTGGTGTCCGCGCTGCTGATGCCGATGGGCATGGCGGCCAAACGCCTGTTCAGCCAGCCGCTAGCTGACACGCTCGCGTGGGCGGGCCTGCTCGCAATGGGCCTGTTCTCATCGCTCTTCGTCTTCACTGCTGTTCGCGATGTGGTGCTGCTCGCGGGCTTTGCCGGCAGTTTCGCGGTCGCGTCGCTTGTCCCGACACAAGGTTTCCAGCAGCTCACCGCCTTGATGGTCGCGCTGCTGGGCATCGGCGTCACGATTGCGGGGTTCGTCAATGCGCGGCGGACCGCAGGCGTCGTCACGGTCGAGGTCAAGGTGGCCGGACTGCCGGCCGCTCTGGATGGCTTCACCATCGTGCAGATCAGCGATATCCACATCGGCCCGACGATTCGCGGCAAGCAGCTCGACCGCATCGTCGATGCCGTCAATTCACAAAACGCCGACGTGGTGGCAATCACTGGCGACCTGGTCGATGGATCGGTGCCCGAACTGCAGGACCACGTCGCGCCGCTGGGCCGCCTGCAATCGCGCACGGGCAGCTTCTTTGTCACTGGCAACCACGAGTACTACTCGGGCGTGCTGCCGTGGATGGCCGAGCTGCGCAGGCTGGGCATCCACGTTCTGCATAACGAGCATGTGACCATCGATCGGGACGGCGCGGCGCTGGTGCTCGCCGGCGTGACCGATTTCAACGCGGGGCATTTCGACGAGTCCCATCGCAGCGATCCTGCGGCTGCGCTTGCCGGCGCGCCCGGCCATGCCGCCGTGAAGATCCTGCTGGCCCACCAGCCCCGCAGTGCGCCCGCTGCGGCTGAGGCAGGATTCGACCTGCAGTTGTCCGGCCACACGCACGGCGGCCAGTTCTGGCCCTGGAATCACTTCGTGCGCTTTCAGCAGCCGTTCACTGCCGGGCTGCATCGCCTGGATGAGCTGCAGATCTATGTCAGTCGCGGAACGGGTTATTGGGGACCGCCCAAACGATTCGGCGCACCGTCAGAAATCACCACCTTGCGCCTGGTGCCTGCGTAGGACCCGGGCCTACACCGGCGCGGCGCGCTGTCCCACAAGGCGCCCTTGGTGGCCGGCTCAAAACTGGCCTGATGTTTCGCGCAGCATCCGTCTCATCCACGCTTTCCGGCGCTCGAGCCAACAACGTCAACTACCTGGGCGCAGCGCGCAGCCGACGCAAGTTCGAGCTGTACTACCCCGGTGGATTTCTTGACGAGACCTATCAGATTACCGAGCGATCCTTCAAGGAACGCGCGCATCTGCAATGGAATGAACAGCTGGGTCCGGTGGCGTTTCGCAAGCTGCTCGCGCGAGGTGAATTTCGCGAGATCGCCGACACAGCCGTGCGGATTGAATCGCACAGCAACCTGCTGTTTTCTTTCGAGCGCATGGCGCTCAGAGATGCGGTCAAGACAGCAGCAGGCGCGCGGCTGTTCGCAACCGAGCTTTACGCGTTTCTCTGGGGGCGAGGCTCGCCCCACCGGCGCTTTGACGACTGGGTGCAGGCCCTGTCGGATTTGCCGCGTCGCGAGGCACGGGTGGTCACCTGGCCGCTGGTCACGGTGTTCGGTTTTCTGGCGCGTCCCGACCGGCATCTTTTTCTGAAGCCCCGCGCGACGCGCAAGGCCGCGCACGACTACGGATTCGATTTCGACTACGCGGCGCAGCCGTCGTGGGAGGTTTACCGGTCGCTGTTGACGTTCGCTGCCATCTTGCGCCGCGACCTGGACAAGCGGCCCGGGTTCAAGGCGCGCGACATGATCGACGTGCAGTCGTTCATCTGGGTGCTGGGTTCGCCCGAATACGAGGCTTGAGATCGACTTATCGGGCGAACTGTTCGGAGCCCACGAGACCGATCTTCGTGAGGCCCGCTCTCTGGGCGCTCGACAACACGGCCGCCACCTGCTCGTACTTGGCGGCGCTGTTCGGACGCAAGTGAATCTCGGGCTGGTCTGGCCGTGCTGCTGCGCCCTGCAATCTCGTTTCCAGCTCGCCACGCCCGGCCAGGGCCTCACCGTTCCAGAGCAACGCGCCCTGCGGCGTGACGTCGATTTGCACGATCTCCGGATCGACCGTGGGCGGAGGCGCATTCAGCCCCGGCATTTCCAGCCGCACCGAATGCAACTGGATCGGAATCGTGATGATGAGCATGACCAGCAGCACCAGCAGCACATCGACCAGCGGCGTGGTGTTGATATCGACCATCATTTCGTGGTCGCCTTCGCCGGTGTCCAGCGGGATCATCGCGGCGGCTCCGACAAAAAGCCCACGCGCGAAATACCCGCCTGCTGCGCGGCATAAACCACCCGCCCGATCGCCTGGTAATCGGCACGGGCGTCGGCCCGGATGTGCAACTCGGGCTGCGGCTTTTCCTGCGCGACGCGGGCGAGTTCGCCGGCCAGCACCAGCGGATCGCGCACCGGTGTGTCGAACCAGTACACCACGCCCTGCGCATCGACGGTGATGATCACGTCCTGCGGCGCGGCCTCGCGCGCCTCGTTGGCTTCGCGCGGCAGGGTCACGCCGATGGAGCTGTTCACCACCGGAATCGTGATCAGGAAAATGATGAGCAGCACCAGCATCACATCCACCAGCGGCGTGGTGTTGATGGTCGCGAGCAGCGGCTCGTCGGCCTCTGGCATCTGGTGCGGGAAGCGGATGGCCATGTTGAACCGGTATCGGGCGCCTGGCGCCTAGCGCCGCGCGTTAGCCGCCATCAGCACGGTGTGCAGGTCCGAGCCGAAGGCGCGCACCGTGTCCATGCCGACCTTGTTGCGACGCACCAGCCAGTTGTAGCCCAGCACCGCAGGCACGGCGACGGCCAGGCCAATCGCCGTCATGATGAGCGCCTCGCCCACCGGGCCGGCCACCTTGTCAATCGACGCCTGGCCAGACGCGCCGATCTTCACCAGCGCGTTGTAGATACCCCAGACCGTGCCGAACAGGCCGACAAAGGGCGCAGTGGAACCGACGGTCGCCAGCACGGCGAGCCCTTCCTGCGTGCGGCTGTGGACAGTGGCGATGGCGCGCTCGATGCTTTGCGCGGTCCAGGTGTTGTGATCGACCTGCCCGATGAGTCCGTCGTGCTTGCGCGCGGCTTCGAGCGCCGATTCGGCGATGAAGCGAAACGGGCTTCCCACCTGCAACTGTTCCGCGCCCTGCCGCACCGTGTCTGCCTTCCAGAATTTCTGGTTGGCGACCTTGCCCTGCGTGCCCATCTTCGATTGCGCAATCAGCTTGCTGATCAGCACGTACCAGCTGCCCAGCGACATGATCGCCAGGATCAGCAGCGTGATGCGCGCCACCCAGTCGCCCTGCGACCAGACAGCCTGCAATCCATACGGATTGGCCACGTCGGCGGGCTTGATCGGCGGCAGCGCTGGCGTGAGGCCCGGCGCGGGTGAGAGGGTGGGTGAAACGGGGGGTGGAGCGATGACCGGCATCGAGGCCGTCGCCGATGCTGTTGGCGGGGTGCCAGGCGCGGTCTGCGCCTGCGCCGTCGCCAGCGATGCGGCCAATGCACAAGCCGCCGCGAGCATGCGGGTGTAGGTGAGTGGATAGGCGTGCATAGGAATCTGGACGGTGCGTAGGCGTGTGGATGCGTGGATGGGCAAAGCCACACGCATTGTGTCGTATCCGTCTGCACAGCCAGCGCCATTTGCACCGCGCCCATGTCCATAATCTCGCCCATGCACAAGCCATGGAAGCCCAGCGTCACTGTCGCCGCCATCATCGAAAGGGACGGCCGCTTCCTGATGATCGAAGAGGAGACCGCGCTCGGCCTGCGCCTGAACACGCCCGCCGGCCACCTCGACCCCGGCGAGACGCCCGAGCAGGGCTGCGCGCGCGAAGCGCTGGAAGAGTCGGCTTACGAGTTCAGGCCGACGGCCTTGCTGGGCATGTACCTCGCGCGCTCGCGCAAGAACTCCACCGGCGAGGACCAGACCTATTTGCGGCTGGCCTTTTGCGGCGAACTGGGTGCGCACCATCCGGAGCAGCCGCTGGACACCGGCATCGTGCGGACCTTGTGGATGACGCCGCAGGAAGTTCGCGCATCAGCGGACCGGCATCGCAGCCCGCTGGTGCTGCAGTGCATCGAGGACTATCTGGCGGGCGTGCGTCACCCGCTGTCGGTGATCTACACCCACCCCGATGTGCTGATCACGCCCGCTTAGGCTGGACGTTCATTTCGCGCACTTGCCGGCAAGCGCGCGGGCGATGAGGCCCGGCGCGGCGAGCAGGCCGCCGACCTGCTGCGGATCTCTTGGTGCGTGAAGGCAATCGTCCACCGATCCCGACTCCATGCCATCGGCCAGCGGATCTTTCGGCTTGCCCCGGCGCAACTGCTCGTTGGCCATGTCGCTGATGCTGCGCTGTCGCTGGATGCGGTACGGGCCGGGATGCAGCGGCAATGCGGGCGCGAGGTTCGGTGCGGGCGGCAATGCCGCTGCTGGCGCAGCCGCAGGCGGTGAAGCCGCCGGGCGACCCCAACCATCGGCAGCGGGCGCAGGGACCAGGATCGGCGTCGCCCGACCCGAACCCGGCGAACCGGGCGCAACAGGCACATCGACGACCGGACCTTGCAGGCGTTGCGTGGGCGCTGCGGGTGCCGGTGGGGCGGGCGGAGCAGGTGAGGCCGGTGGCGCAGGAACAGCGGCCGCCGGTGCGGGCGCTGCAGGAGCCGGTGCGGGCGGCGCGGGTGTGGCAGGCGCTGGCGCAGGTGGTGCGGGTACAGGCGGCGCCGGAGCGGGGGGTGCAGGCGTTGGCGGAACCGGAATCGGTGCTGGCGCTGGCGGCGCTGGAACCGGCAGGGGCACAGGTGCAGGCGCTGGCACTGGCACTGGCACTGGCACTGGCACTGGCACTGGCACTGGCACTGGAACGGGCGCGGGAGGGACAGGCACCGGCGGCGGCACTTCGACCGGTACTGGAACCGGCTCCGCCACCGGAGGCAACGGAGCCGGCGCAGGCGCAGGCGGAACCGGAATCACCGCAGGCGCACTCTCCACCACAGGCACGGGCAAAGGTTCAGGCACGACGGCAGCAGGCACCGGCGCGGGCACCGGCTTGGGCGCTTTCAGCGTCTCGGGCAATTGCGTCGTCGTTCTCAAAGGCACGCTCGACTCAAGATTGCGCGAAAAAATCAGGCTGTTGTCCGCCATGCTGGGACTCGTCTGCGACCGCATCGTGATCGCGCGGCTCGCGCTCGAGGGTGACGGGCTGATCGGCTGCACGTACTGGTACACCACATAGCGAATCTGCTGCTGCAGCGGCGTGTGCTGCAGCAGCAGCCACAGCAATCCGACATGCAGTGCAGTCGCTGTTGCCATGCCCGCAGGCGACAGGCGCTGCCGGGGGAATGGCGGGGATGTAGGCCGGTAGAGCATGTGGACAAAGTGGCGTGGGGATAATCGCACAAATGAACAGCAAGCCTCGCGTCGTCGTCGGGTTGAGCGGAGGCGTGGACTCCGCGGTCACCGCGCATCTGCTCAAGGCGCAGGGCTACGATGTCGTCGGCATCTTCATGAAGAACTGGGAAGACGACGATGACGACGAATACTGCTCGTCGAACCAGGACTTCATCGACGCGGCCAGCGTGGCCGATGTCATCGGCATAGAGATCGAGCACGTCAACTTCGCAGCCGAATACCGCGACCGCGTATTCGCCGAGTTCCTGCGCGAATACCAGGCGGGCCGCACGCCCAACCCCGACGTGCTGTGCAACGCCGAGATCAAGTTCAAGGCCTTCCTCGACCACGCGATGCGACTGGGCGCAGAAAAAATCGCGACGGGCCACTACGCGCGCGTGCGCGAACAGGGCGGCGCTTTCCAGTTGCTCAAGGGCCTGGACGAGACCAAGGACCAGAGCTACTTCCTGCATCGCCTTTCACAGGCGCAGCTTTCAAAGACGCTGTTCCCGGTGGGCGAATTGCGAAAGAGCGAAGTGCGGCGCATCGCGCAGGAAATCGGCCTGCCCAACGCCAAAAAGAAGGATTCGACAGGCATCTGCTTCATCGGCGAGCGGCCGTTTCGCGACTTCCTCAACCGCTACATCAGCAAGGAGCCCGGCCCCATCAAGGATGAGCGCGGCCGCACGATCGGCCGGCACCAGGGGCTGTCGTTCTACACGCTGGGGCAAAGGCAGGGGCTGGGCATCGGCGGCATCAAGGACAAGGGCGCTCA
Organism: Caenimonas sp. SL110; assembly: GCF_001044395.1. Taxonomy (GTDB): domain Bacteria; phylum Pseudomonadota; class Gammaproteobacteria; order Burkholderiales; family Burkholderiaceae_C; genus Ramlibacter. The sequence continues at coordinate 195,994 of NZ_JANU01000002.1, read as the reverse complement.
AAGGGGCGGCGGCGAACATGCGCCGTGGTTTGTTGCGCACAAGGACATGGCGCACAACATCCTGTGGGTGGTACAGGGGCACGATCACCCGTGGCTGCTGTCCAGCGCGCTGCAAGCAGACGATGCGAGCTGGGTTGCGGGCCACGCGCCTGCTGCAGGCACCTACGGCTCCAAGACGCGCTACCGGCAGGCCGATTCACCCTGCGTGCTGGCAGCGAACGCCAACGGTGCGTTCCACCTCGACTTTCCACAGCCGCAATGGGCGGTAACGCCAGGGCAATCAGCCGTGCTTTATGACGGCGAGGTGTGCCTGGGGGGCGGCGTGATTTCGTCGCGGAGCTGATCGGTACGGAGGACGATCAGAACGGAATATCGTCATCCATGTCGTCGAAACCACTCGGCGGCGCTTTTGCAGCCGGAGCACGCTGACCGCCACCTTGCGGTGCCGGCGGACGGCTTGCCGGCGCGCGGCGCTGCTCGTAGCCGCCGCCGTCATCGTCCCCCGAGGACGACGGTGAACCCATGCCCTGGCGTCCGCCCAGCATCTGCATGTTGTCGGCGCGAATCTCGGTGGTGAATTTTTCGATGCCGTCCTTGTCGGTCCACTTGCGCGTGCGCAGGCTGCCTTCGACGTAGACCTGCGAGCCCTTTTTCAGGTACTGGCCGACGATTTCGGCCAGGCGGCCGTTGAACACCACACGGTGCCACTCGGTCGCCTCCTTGGGTTCGCCGGTCTGCTTGTCCTTCCACTTGTCGGTGGTGGCGATGGTGACGTTGGCGACCTGGTCCCCGCTGGGGAAAGAACGCATTTCGGGGTCGCGGCCGAGGTTGCCGACGATGATGACCTTGTTGATGGATGCCATGAGCAAATCTCCTGATTCGTTGATTATGTGGCCTGCGCTTCGTCCGCCAATACCTGCTCTGCCGAGCGTCCCGGACGTGGCGCACGCATGGGCCAGGCCGTGACCAGCCAGACGAGCATCAGCACCGCGCTGACCGCAAAAAGGCCTTGCGTTCCAACGTGCTTGGCCAGCCAGCCGCCGACTGCGCCGCCGGCAAAAAATCCCAATGATTGAAGTGTGTTGTACACACCCAGGGCCGCGCCCCGCGCATGCGCCGGTGCTATGCGCGACGCCATGCTGGGCTGGCTCGCCTCCAGCACGTTGAAGGCGCAGAAGAAGACGAAGAGCAGCGCGCCGAGTGCGGGCAGTCCAGGACTGCTGGACAGCAGCGCCAGCCCGACCTGCACCAGCAGGATCACGCCCACCGACGCGAGAAACACCGCGCGAAGGTAGCCGCGCCGCTCCAGCGGAAACAGCACGGCGCCCATCACGAAGAATGAAGCCAGCACGGCGGGCAGATAAACGTGCCAGTGGTTGGCCTTGTCCAGCCCTGCCTGAACCAGCATGGCCGGAATCGCGACCCACATGGCGAGCTGCACGGCGTGCAGCACAAACACGCCCACATCCAGGCGCAGCAGCCCCGGATGGGTCAGCACTTCCTGCAGGCGCCCGCGCGGCGCGTTCTTGTGCAGCGATGGCTCTGCCGGCGTCCACCACAGCACGATGGCGATACAGCCCAGCGCGAGCGCACCGGTGATCGCAAACAGGCCATGCAGACCCACGACTGCCGCGAGCAGGGGCGCAGCGACCAGCGACACGGCAAACATCAGGCCGATGCTCGCGCCGACGATGGCCATGGCCTTGGTGCGGACCTCGTCACGCGTCTGGTCAGCCAGCAGGGCCGTCACGGCCGCCGAAACGGCCCCTGCGCCCTGCAAGGCCCTGCCGGCGATGAGCCAGCCCAGCGAGTCCGCCGCAGCCGCCAGGAAGCTGCCCGCAGCAAACACCACCAGCCCGATCACGATCACCCGCTTTCGCCCGAACCGGTCCGACGCCATGCCGAACGGAATCTGCAGCAGGCCCTGGGTCAAGCCGTAGATTCCCATCGCCAGACCCACCATCGCCGCATCGCCCCCGCCGGGATAGCGAGCGGCTTCCAGGGCGAACACGGGCAGCACGATGAACAGCCCCAGCATGCGCGCGGCAAACACTGCTGCCAGCGAACCGCTGGCGCGGCGCTCGACGGGGGTCATCCTGGAGGGGGTGGAGGCAGTGGACGGGGGCACAGGGACGGGAGATGGCGAAAAGCCTGCAATTGTCGTGGATGTCCGGAAATCGACCGCCGCCGCGGTTGCGGACCTCGCGGGCTCCCCCGCACAGGCTTGCCGTTCTATCATGTCAGGTTTCCCTAAGCGGACCCGGCATTGAACACTCCCACGGACGGCAAGTACCTCGGCCAGATCGCCGCCGCCCAGCGGATCAGCATCCGCGGCGCGCGCACGCACAACCTCAAGAACGTCGATCTCGACATCCCGCGCAACCAGCTGGTGGTGATCACGGGACTGTCGGGCTCGGGCAAATCGTCGCTGGCTTTCGACACGCTCTACGCCGAAGGGCAGCGGCGCTACGTCGAAAGCCTGTCGGCCTATGCTCGGCAGTTCCTGCAGCTCATGGACAAGCCCGACGTCGACATGATCGAAGGCCTGTCCCCCGCGATTTCCATCGAGCAGAAGGCGACCTCGCACAACCCGCGCTCCACCGTGGGCACGGTCACTGAAATCCACGACTACCTGCGCCTGCTGTATGCCCGCGCTGGAACACCCTACTGCCCTCAGCACGATGTCCCGCTGACGTCCCAGACCGTCTCGCAAATGGTCGATGCGGTGCTCGCACTGCCCGCCGATACGAAGCTGATGATCCTCGCGCCGGTTGCGCGTGAGCGCAAAGGCGAATTCCTCGATCTGTTTGCCGAGATGCAGGCCAGCGGCTACGTGCGATTTCGCGTCGGGGGCCAGCCGTACGAATTCGACCAGCTGCCCAAGCTCAAGAAGACCGAGAAGCACGACATCGACGTGGTGATCGACCGGCTCAAGGTGCGCCCCGAGATGCAGCAGCGCCTGGCCGAGAGTTTCGAGGCTGCGCTGCGTCTGGCCGATGGCCGCGCGATCGCCATGGAGATGGACACGGGCCATGAGCACTGGTTCAACGCCAAATTCGCCTGCCCCATCTGCAACTACTCGATCACCGAACTGGAGCCGCGCCTCTTCTCGTTCAATTCGCCGGTCGGTGCCTGCCCCTCTTGCGACGGCCTGGGCCACCGCGAGTTCTTCGATCCGGCGCGCGTGGTCGCGTTTCCCTCGCTGTCTCTGGCCAGCGGTGCCATCAAGGGATGGGACAGGCGCAACGGCTATTACTTCAGCCTGATCGAGAGCCTGGGCAAGCACTACAAGTTCAACGTCGATGCGCCGTTTGAAGAGCTTGATTTACCGGTGCAGAACGTGGTGCTCAACGGCTCGGGCGAAGAAGAGATCCGGTTCAGCTATGTGATGGATTCTGGAAATTTTGCGGGCAAGAAAGTTGCCAAGAAGCACCCGTTCGAAGGCATCGTGCCCAACATGGCGCGGCGTTATCGCGAGACCGATTCGGTCGCCGTGAGAGAAGAACTGGCGCGCTACAGGAGCATGCAGCCGTGCCCCGATTGCAACGGCACGCGCCTGCGCAGCGAAGCGCGTCACGTCAAGATCGGCGAAGGCGAACAGGCGCGCGCCATCTATCAGGTCAGCCACGCGACGCTGCGTGACAGCCTTGCGTATTTCACTGGCCTGAAGCTGCACGGCGCGAAGGCCGACATTGCCGAGAAGGTGGTGCGAGAAATCGGCCTGCGCCTGAAATTCCTGAACGACGTCGGGCTCAACTACCTCAGCCTGGACCGCAGCGCCGAAACCTTGTCCGGTGGCGAGGCGCAGCGCATCCGGCTCGCATCGCAGATCGGCTCGGGCCTGACAGGCGTCATGTACGTGCTCGACGAACCCAGTATCGGTCTGCACCAGCGCGACAACGATCGCCTCATCAGCACGCTGCGCCACCTGCGCGACATCGGCAATAGCGTCATCGTGGTCGAGCACGACGAAGACATGATCCACGCGGCCGACTACGTGATCGACATGGGGCCGGGTGCGGGCATCCACGGTGGCCGCGTGATGGCGCAGGGCACGTTTGAAGAAGTCAAGGCGACACCCGGATCGCTCACGGGGCAGTACCTCTCGGGCGCGAAGTCGATTGCTGTCCCTACGCGGCGCACGCCGTGGCTACCAGTGGTCACCGCCGAGCCGGTCGAGCGCAAGGCCTCTCGCTTTGCGCCCAGCGATGCGGCCTTGCGCAGGCGCGAACGCGAGGCGCACCACCTGGCCACACTCGGCGCGGTGCAGGAGATTCGCGTGATCGGCGCGAAGGGCAACAACCTGAAGGACGTGAACGTGTCGTTCCCGGTGGGGCTTTTCACTTGCGTGACCGGCGTGTCGGGCTCGGGCAAGTCGACCATCGTCAACGACACGCTCTACGCAGCCGTGGCGCGCACGCTCTATCGCGCGCACGAAGAACCTGCGCCGCACGACGCCGTCGAAGGCATCGAGCATTTCGACAAGGTCATCAACGTCGATCAGTCACCGATTGGCCGCACGCCGCGCAGCAACCCCGCAACGTACACGGGGCTGTTCACGCCCATCCGCGAATTGATGGCGGAGACGGCGACCGCAAAGGAGCGCGGATACGGACCGGGCCGCTTCTCGTTCAATGTGGCAGGCGGCCGATGCGAAGCCTGCCAGGGCGACGGCGTGGTCAAGGTCGAGATGCACTTCCTGCCCGACGTGTATGTGCCCTGTGATGTCTGCAAGGGCCAGCGCTACAACCGCGAGACGCTGGAAGTGCAATGGAAGGGCCGCAACATCGCGCAGGTGCTGGACATGACGGTCGAGGACGCCCATGCATTCCTCAAGGCGGTGCCCACGATCTCGCGCAAGCTGCAGACGCTGCTGGATGTGGGCCTGTCGTACATCAAGCTCGGCCAGGCGGCGACCACGCTGTCGGGCGGTGAGGCGCAGCGCGTGAAGCTCGCGCTGGAGCTTTCCAAACGCGACACCGGACGCACGCTCTACATCCTGGACGAGCCCACCACCGGATTGCATTTCGCGGACATCGACCTGCTGCTGAAGGTGCTGCACCAGCTGCGCGACGCGGGCAACACGATCGTGGTGATCGAGCACAACCTGGACGTCATCAAGACCGCCGACTGGATCATCGACATGGGACCTGAAGGCGGTGCGGGTGGCGGCGAAGTCGTGGGCGTCGGCACACCTGAAGACATTGCCGCCAACGAGGCGAGCCACACCGGGCGTTACCTGAAGCGACTGCTTCCCGATTGATCCTGACGCATTCGTGCACTAGCATCCGGCATTCTCGTTGCAGCCGCGACGGTCGCGGTTACACAACCCACCGGAGAGCACCATGGCCAATCCCTTCGTCCACGTCGAACTGAGCAGCAACGACCTGCCTGCAGCCAAGAGTTTTTACGCCAGCCTTTTTGACTGGAAGCTCGAAGAGATGCCCATGGGGCCAGGGATGACCTACACAACGATCGACGTTGGCCAGGGCACTGGCGGCGGCATGATGACGAACCCGGTTCCTGGAACTCCGTCGTTCTGGCTGGCGTATGTCGAGGTGGCGGACATCCATGCCGCGACAAAGAAAGCAGAGACGCTGGGCGGAAAGGTCATGCAGCCGGTGACGCCGGTGGCCGAGATGGGCTGGTTCAGCGTGATCGTCGACCCGTCGGGCGCGGCGCTGGGCCTGTGGCAGACAAAGACCGCCTGATCGCTACGCAACGACTGCGCGGCGCGTCAGTCGCGGCTATGCTGTCTGCCTCATGAAAAGACAATTCCTGAAATTGATTCTCGCCGGCGCGGTCACCGCGCTTGCGCAGGCGGCGTTTGCCTTCGACCTTCCCGCCAAGTTCGATCCGAAGCGCGACGCTGCTGCCGATGTGGCCGCGGCAACCGCCCTGGCAAAGAAGCAGGGCAAGCGCGTGATCGTCGATGTGGGCGGCGAGTGGTGCCCCTGGTGCCACATCCTGGACCGCTTCATCACGCGCAACGCCGATGTGAAGAAGCTGGTCGATGACCACTACGTCTGGCTCAAGGTGAACTTCTCGAAAGAAAACAAGAACGAGGCCGTGCTGTCACGCTGGCCCAAGGTGGACGGCTATCCGCACCTGTTCGTCCTCGACGGCGACGGCAAGCTGGTCCGCTCGCAGGAGACGGCGTCGCTCGAAGCGGAGAAGGATTACGACAAGGCGAAGGTGATTGCGTTTTTGACGCAGTATCGGGGCAAGTAGTTGCCGCCAACGAAGCCGGCAATTGGACGCCGCCATCGAAACCGGTGGGCAGTGAGGCTGTCATGCCGGACTTGATCCGGCATCCACCGCGAAGCGGCGACCGCGCTCGATCAGGCATGGATTGCGGATCAAGTCCGCAATGACAGCCGTATTGGCTGTCACGCCGTACGCGAACCGCCGAACAAAGTGCCGTTGCGCGCAGCGCTCTATCAGTGAATCTCCGGCTCGCCCCCATCCGCTTCAACCTTCTTTTCCGTCTCCAGAAAATCAAAGTCGCAGCCGGTATCGGCCTGCTGGATGTGCTTGAGGTACAGCACGCCGAAGCCGCGCGTGAACTTGGGAGCGGGCTGCTTCCACTGCGCCTTGCGCTGCGCCAGTTCTTCGTCGCTCACCTGCATGTCGATGCGGCGCGCATCCACATCCAGCGAAATCAGGTCGCCATCGCGCAGCAGCCCCAGCGGACCACCCACATGCGACTCGGGCGTGACGTGCAACACGCAGGCGCCATAGCTCGTGCCGCTCATGCGCGCATCGCTGATACGCAGCATGTCGCGCACGCCCTCTTTCAACAGCTTCTGCGGGATGGGCAACTGTCCCCATTCGGGCATGCCGGGCGCGCCTTGCGGGCCCGCGCTTTGCAGCACGATCACGCTGTCTTTGGTGACCTGCAGATCCGGTGAATCGATGCGCGCGGCCATGTCGTTGTAATCCTTGAACACGACAGCCGGGCCGGTGTGCTTGCGCAGGTGCGGTTCCATCGCAGCCGGCTTGATGACAGCGCCGCCGGGCGCGAGGTTGCCGGTGAGCACCGCCAGGCCATCGCTTTCCACCAGCGCCTTGCTGCGCGGGCGGATCACATCGTCGTTGAAGACCCTGGCGCCTTCGATGTTCGCGCCCAGGGTCGTACCGGTGCAGGTCAACTGGCCGAAGTCCATCAGATCGCCCAGCTGCGTGAGGAACGCGCGCAGGCCGCCGGCGTAATAGAAATCTTCCATCAGGTACTTGCCGCTCGGTCGCAAGTTGGCCAGCACCGGCGTGCGACGTGCCAGCGCATCGAAGCGCTGCAGGTCGAGCGCGACACCCGCGCGTCGTGCCAACGCAATCAGGTGCACCACCGAGTTGGTCGAGCCACCGAGCGCCAGCACCGCCGTCACTGCGTTGTCAAACGATTGCGCGGTGAGGATGTCCGAGGGCTTCAGGTCTTCCCACACCATGTCGACGATGCGCTTGCCCGTGAGCGTCGCCATCTGCGAGTGGCGCGAATCCGGCGCGGGGATGGACGACGCGCCGGGCAAGGTCAGCCCCAGCACCTCCATCGCCGAGCACATCGTGCTGGCCGTGCCCATCGTCATGCAATGACCGGCTGATCGCGCGATCCCGTCTTCAACCTCTTGCCAGTCGCCTTCGGTGATGTTGCCCGCGCGCAGTTCGGCCCAGTATTTCCAGGTGTCGGAGCCCGACCCCAGGTACTCGCCCTTGTAGTCGCCACGCAGCATCGGGCCTGCGGGCATGAAGATCGCCGGCAGGTCCATCGAGATCGCGCCCATCACCAGCGCAGGCGTGGTCTTGTCGCAGCCGCCCATCAGCACGCAGCCATCGGCCGGGTAGGAGCGCAGCAGCTCCTCGCATTCCATCGCCAGCAGGTTGCGGTACAGCATGGTGGTCGGCTTCTGGAAAGGCTCGGACAGCGAGATCGCCGGCATCTCCACCGGAAACCCGCCCGCTTGCCAGATGCCGCGCTTGACCTCTTCGACCCGCTGCTTGAAGTGCGAATGGCAGGGGTTGATGTCGCTCCAGGTGTTGATGATCGCGATCACCGGCTTGCCCGCGTAGTCGCTGCGGTGATAGCCCATCTGCGAGGTGCGCGAACGATGGCCGAACGAGCGCAGGTCTTTGACGCCGTACCAGCGGTGGCTTCGGAGTTCTTCGGGCTTCTTGCGTTCGGTCAAAACTTTTCTCCTGCGAATTTCTGCAAATCAGTTGCGGCCGCTGGCCAGCAGATCACGTGTCCTGATGGCTTCACGGCGCGCGGCATCGGCAAAGTCCTGTCCGCTCGATGCGTACAGCACCGCGCGCGATGAATTGACGACGATGGGCGCATCGGGGCGCCAGCCGGCCTTCACCGTGGCGATCGCATCGCCGCCCTGCGCGCCCACACCGGGGATGAGCAGCGGCAGCGTCGGCGCAATGGCGCGCACACGTTCGATCTCGGCCGGATAGGTCGCACCCACGACGAGCCCGAGCTGGCCGTTGGTGTTCCACGGCCCTTGCGCCAGGCGCGCGATGTGCTCGTACATCAGCGGCTCGCCCTCGACCGATGACAGGCGCTGGCTCTGGAAGTCATCGCCACCCGGATTGGATGTGCGGCACAGCAGGAAGGCGCCCTTGCCGGGGTATTCGAGATAAGGCTCGACCGAGTCGCGGCCCATGAAGGGCGAGAGCGTCACGCAGTCGGCGCCATAGCGCTCGAACACCTCACGCGCATATTGCTGCGCGGTGGAGCCGATGTCGCCGCGCTTGGCATCGAGGATGACTGGCACATGAGGCGCGACGGCACGCATGTGCGCCATCAGCCGCTCGAGCTGGTCTTCGGCGCGGTTGGCTGCGAAGTAGGCGATCTGGGGTTTGAAGGCGATGACGAGATCGGCGGTGGCATCGACGATGCGCGCGCAGAAGTCGAAGATCTTCGAGGCATCGCCCTTCATGTGGGCGGGAAAACGGGAAGGCTCGGGGTCCAGGCCCACACAGAGCATGGAGCCGCTTTGCTGCTCGGCCTGGCGCAGCATCTCGATGAAGGTCATGGCGTGGATTGTAAGAGCCATGTCTTCAACGGCCGCAGCCGCTTTGCGGTGGATACCGGGTCAAGCCCGGTATGACATCCAGACAGAGGCTGTCATTGCGGACTCGATCCGCAATCCAGGTATTGAGCGGCTCTCGCCGCTTCGCGGTGGATGCCGCACAATCACCCGCGCAATGCAAAGATTGACCTCACGCCAGATCGCAACCCTCGTTCTCCTCACGGTGGTGTGGGGCTTGAACTGGCCGGTGATGAAGCTGGGCGTGACGGGCTACCCGGCGCTGACCTTCCGCGCGCTATCCATCCTGCTGGGCATCCCGGTGCTGGGCCTGGCGCTCGTCGTGCTCAAGGTGCCGTTTCGCCTGCCGCGCAAATACTGGCTCGAGTTCTCGTGGCTCACCGTCACCAACATGATGATCTGGCACATCTGCATCATTTTGGCGGTGCGCAGTCTCTCCAGCGGACGCGCCGCCATCCTCGGCTACACGATGCCGATCTTTTCGGCGGTGATCGGCGCGCTGGTCTTTCACGCAATGCTCAGCCGCCGCGCATGGACCGGCGTTGCTGCGGCCGCGCTCGGCGTGTCGCTGCTCCTGTGGCATGAATTCACCGGGCTTGCAGGCAAACCAGGTGCCGTCGCGCTCGCCCTCTTTGCGGCCTGCGTGTGGGCGCTGGGCACGCAGCTTCTGCGCCGCTCGAAGATCGAGCTGCCCACGCTCACGCTGTCGTTCTGGATGACCGTGGCCGCAGGCCTCACGATGGGACTGCTGTCGCTCATCTTCGAGAGCGACCAGTGGCGCGTGCCAACAGGCCCTGTGGCCTGGGCGATCGGCTACAACGCGATCCTCATCTTCGGCTACGCCCACGCGGCATGGTTCTATCTCGCACGCGGCCTGCCACCGGTGGCATCGACATTGAGCGTGATGTTCATACCGGTGCTCGGCGTATTCAGCGGCGCCTTGTGGCTCGGTGAAATCCTGCACTGGCAAGACTGGGCTGCGGTCGTGTTGATGGTGGTAGCGATCGCATCGGTGCTGTGGCCCGCAAAACCCGCAGCATCAGCAAACGCCCTAAGCCGATAGCGCGAGTCACGCAATCCAATGGTTTCAAAAGGCCCCTCGCGGGGCCTTTTTTGCGTCTGGCGTACATGTTTTCGCCCATACCCCGATAGGCACTAGTCAGCGTGTCGACTAGGCATCCGCCCTAGCCCCCCGGTCGCATCAGCTTAGGTCGAACGCTGCTTTCACCTAAGGCTCGAAGTCCCCCGAACGGTCTCATGAACACATGCCTTCAAGGCGTGTTTTCAAGACCGATCAAGGGACCCTCATGTTGTTCGAAACCAGTGCCGCCACAGGACTTTTCTCCAGCCTCCTGAACAGCGAGCCCGCGCAACTCGCACTGCCCGCCTACACCTGCGGCTGCCCGGCTTGCGGCGACGCGATGCTCCCCGGCGAAGGCGGCTCCATCGGTGCCTTCGCTACCTCGCCCTACGACAACGCCTATCAGTTCGTGGGCAGCGCAGCGACCTACGGCATCGGCGGCAACGTCGATGCACTGATGTCCGGAAGCATGTGGTCCAGCCAGGACTCCAGCACCACGACGATCATCACGTATTCATTTGCCAACCCGTGGCAGTCGTCGTTCACCTATTCGCAGATGAGCAGTTCGCTTTCGAGCTTCTCGGAAGCCGACAAGGCCCTCACACGCCAGCTGCTGTCCACCATCGAGGCCGTCTGCAACGTCGACTTCGTCGAAGTGGCAGACAACGCTGCCGAGTGCGGCGTGCTGCGTTACGGCTACTCGGCCGAACCCAACCAGATGAGCTTTGCGGGCTACGCCTACTTTCCGTCTGCATCCGCCATCGGCGGCGATGTCTGGATCGGTGCCGACCAGGCCTCATCGACCTGGGACTTCTATCGCCCCAACCTGATCCTGCACGAAACACTCCACGCCCTGGGCCTGAAGCACCCGTTCGAGAGCGGCTCCGTGCTCAGCGCCGAGCAGAACATCATCCCCAACACCGTGATGAGCTATTCGACGGTGGCAGGCGGCTCTTCGGGCTACATGTCCAAGTACCCCAATGAGCCCATGCCGCTGGACATCGCCGCCTTGCAATATCTCTACGGCGCGTCTTCGAGCAACGCAGGCAACACGACATACGACCTGGCCGACGGCAGGTTCCAGCAGGGCTTTCATGCACTGTGGGACGCCGGCGGCACCGACACCCTCGACGGCAGCCACCTGGCCCGGTCCATCACCCTGGACATGGCCGACGGGTCTGTCAGCAACATCGGCACGGCGGTCACCGCATCGGCCCGGCCGGCCGCTGGCGGCAGCGTCACTGCCACCTACACCAACACGCTGTCGATTGCCAAGGGCGCCGTGATCGAGCACGCCGTGGGCACCAGCTACGCGGACACGATTTCCGGCAATGCAGCGGACAACACCATCTCCGGCGGCATGGGCAACGACCGGATCGAAGGCCGCGGCGGCAACGACTGGATCGAAGGCGGGGCGGGCCTGGACACCGCTGTCATCAATGCCTTGCGTGCGGGCTACACCATTGCCGCTTACGGCACAGGCAAGATGGTGTCCGGCGGCGCGACCGGCTCCGACATCCTGTCTGGCGTCGAGCGCCTGCAGTTCAACGATGCCAAGGTGGCTTTAGACGTCGATGGCAACGCAGGCCTGGCCGTCAAGTTGCTGGGCGCGGTGAACGGCGTGGCCGCATCCCACCATGCGGGCCTGATCGGCTCGGCGATGGCCTCGCTGGACGCGGGCACCAGCTTCGAGGGACTGGTCATGTCATCGATCAATGCAGCGCTGGGCGGCGGCGCATCCAACCACGCCGTCGCAACCCTGCTGGTCAACAACATCGCAGGCACGGTGATGCCTGCCGATTACATCCAGACCTGGGCGCAGTACATGGACAACGGCAGCTACACGCAAGCTGCGTTCGGCGTGGCTGCGGCCGAGTTCTGGCTCAACGTCGAGAACGTCAACATCGTCGGCCTGGCCTCGACCGGCATCGACTACATCTGAACGACGGTTGACGAATCGCGCAAACGCTCAGCGCTTGCCGACCGCCTGCTGGTAGAGGCCCTTGACGCGAGGCACGTTCTCGCGAAGCCGCTCGATGCGATCCGGGCCTGTGGGATGGGTCGATAGAAACGCGGGCGAGCCCTTGCCGCCCTTGGCCTTGCCCATCTTTTCCCACAGCGCGATGGATGCGTTGGGGTCGAACCCCGCGCGCGCCGCGAGTTCCAGGCCGACCAGGTCGGCGTCGATCTCGTCATTGCGGCTGAACTTGAGCGTGATGAGTTTGGTGCCGACATTGGCCGCGAGATCGCCGACCTGACCCAGGCCCAGCAACTGCGCACCGATCGACAGAATGGTGCCCGTGCCCTGGCTCTTGGCGATGCGGGCGCGCGCATGTTCACGCAGCGCATGCGCGATCTCGTGGCCCATCACCATGGCCACTTCGTCGTCGGTGAGCTTGAGCTGGCTCAGGATGCCAGTGAAGAAGGCGATCTTGCCGCCGGGCATGCAGAACGCGTTGATCTGCTGGCTGCCAATCAGGTTGACCTCCCAGCGCCAGTCCTTGGCGCGATCGTTCCACTTGCCGCTTTGCGCAACCAGTTTCGACGCAATCGCGCGCAGGCGTTGCAGTTGCGGATGGCCTTCCGGCGCGAGCGCATTCTGGGCACGGGCCTTTTCCATGAGCTGCGAATACTGCATGACGCCCGCCTGCTCGATCTTGTCTGCAGGCACCAGGCCCCGCAACCGCGACGCCTGCCCCACATCGACCTGCGCCATGGCCGGCGACGCGATCGCAGCGCCCATGGCGAGAAGAAACCCGCGGCGGGGCCACGGGCTGTGTGTTGATTGGTAGCATTGCTGGCACATGGAGGGCCATGATAAACAGCGAAAGCCACCCGCATGTCGGACAACACCAATACCCTGCCTCAGCCTCAACCTCAGACCCCGCCTCCGACCTGGGGCCAGACGCTCAAGGTCTATCTCGAACCCGCCACGCTGCGCATGCTGTTCCTGGGCTTCTCGGCGGGCTTGCCCTTGCTGCTGGTGCTGGGTACCCTGAGCTTCTGGCTGCGCGAGGCCGGCATCGACCGCACCACCATCGGATACCTGTCGTGGGTCGGGCTGGCCTACGCCTTCAAGTGGTGCTGGGCGCCGCTGGTGGACCGGATGCCGATTCCCATCCTGTCGCGCCTGCTGGGGCGGCGGCGCGCATGGCTGCTGTTCGCACAGTGCATCGTTGTCGCGGGCATCGTGGGCATGGCATTCACTGACCCCAAGGCATCGCTCGAAACGATCGTCTGGTGCGCATTGCTGGTGGCATTCGGCTCGGCCACGCAAGACATTGCGCTGGACGCATTTCGCATCGAGTCTGCCGATACGGACAAGCAGGCGGCCCTCGCCGCTGCCTACCAGACGGGCTATCGGCTGGCGATGATCTGGGCCGGTGCCGGCGTGCTGTGGATTGCCGCCCGCGCCGAAGTGGCCAACGTCGCCAACTACCAGCATGCCGCGTGGCAGACCGCTTATCTCGTGATGGCGGCGTCGATGCTTGTGGGCATGGCGACGGTTTTGCTCTCGCCCGAACCCTCGCACAAGGTGCTACCGCCCGCCCGCAACGCAGCTGCATGGCTGCGCGAGGTGCTGGTCGAGCCTTTCGCCGAATTCATTCGCCGCTACGGCTGGCACGCGGCGCTCATCCTGGGGCTGATCGCGGTGTACCGCATCAGCGACATCGTGATGGGCATCATGGCCAACCCGTTCTACGTGGACATGGGCTACACCAAGGACGAGGTCGCCGCCGTCACCAAGGTGTACGGCGTGATCATGACCCTGGTGGGCGCGTTCATCGGCGGAGCGTTGTCGATGCGCTTTGGCGTGATGCGGGTGCTGATGCTGGGCGCGATCCTGAGCGCCGCCAGCAACCTGCTGTTCGCCTGGCTGGGCACGCGCGGCCACGACCTGCATGGCCTGATCTTCGTGATCGCAGCCGACAACCTTTCCAGCGGCATTGCATCGGCGGCATTCATCGCCTACCTGTCGAGCCTGACCAACATCAAATACTCGGCAACGCAATACGCGCTTTTCAGCTCGATGATGCTGTTGCTGCCCAAGTGGCTCGCCGGTTTTTCAGGCAAGTTCGTCGATGCGTACGGCTACGTCAACTTCTTCACCGCAACAGCATTCCTGGGCGTGCCGGTGTTGCTGCTGGTATGGCTGGCGTCGCGCACGACGGTGACGGCACCGGCCAGGGACGCTTAGCTACTTGCCAGGCAAGCGAGTTCGGCGCGCTGCACCTTGCCCAGCGCGGTCTTGGGAAGCGCCGCTACAAAGAACCAACGCCGGGGCAATTTGAAGCGGGCCAGCTTTCCCTGCGTCCAGTCACGCAGCTCCTGCTCTGCAATCGTCTGGCCCGGCTTCGCCACCACGGCGACTGCGACGATTTCTCCCCAGGTCTCGTCGGGCAACGCAAAGGCCGCGCACTCGGCCACGCACGGATGCGAAGCGAGCAAGGCCTCGATCTGCGCAGGGTGGATGTTCTCACCGCCGGAGATGATGAGGTCCTTCAGGCGGCCGGCGATGGTGTAGCTGCCGTCGTCGGCGCGGTTTGCCAAGTCACCCGTGTGGAACCATCCATCACTGTCGCAGGCGCTCTGGTCGGGCCAATAGCGCTGGACCACATTCGGGCCGCGCACCCACAACTCGCCGACCCCTTTGCTCGCCTCGTGCAGCATCACGTCCACCCCCGGTGCAGGCCAGCCGCACGACCCCGCATGGCTCCTGGCGAACCGCGCAGGGAGAGCGATGGAAAACGGTCCGGTTTCCGTCGAGCCGTACACGTTGCACACCGCAACGCCCCGTGCGTGGAATGCATCGACCAGATCGCGCGGCAGCACGCTGGACCCGGCCCAGAGCGCCCGCAAGCCGGACAGGTCGGCGTCGTGCCAGTGCGGATGCTCGATCATCGCGCGCATGGTCGCAGGCACCTGCAAGGTCAGCGTCGGACGGTCACGCTCAAAGCAGGCGAGCGCGGCATCGGGCGTGAACCGGGAATGCAGGATGACTTTGGCCCCGGCGAACAGCGCAGGCAATGTCTGTATGCACAGGCCGCCGACGTGAAACAGCGGCAACATCGTCGCCACGACATCGCGCCGCGTGATCTCCTGCACCTGCGATGCGATCTGCATGTTCGCCAGCAGGTTGGCCTGGGTGTGAACGGCCGCCTTTGCGCGGCTGGTCGTGCCCGAGGTGTACACGAGCAGGACCGGCGAGGACGGCAGTCCCATCACCGGCGCTGCATGCCGCGTGTCGAACCGATGGAGTTCGTCCAAGCTCCGCGCCGCGATGCCGCAGTGCCCATCAAGCGCATGAGCCGCATCTGCAAATGCCGCGTCGTGCACCAGGAATCGTGGGGAGCAATCGTCGATGAGCGCTCGCCATTCAAGCGGCGCCAGGCGTGTGTTGAGCGGCAGCAAGATCGCGCCGATGCGCGCCAGTGCGAACAGCAGCGCGATCTGCGCTGGATGATTGGCGCCCAGCCACGCGATGCGGTCCCCGGCGCGAACGCCCCATTCGTGCCACAGACCCGCAGCCATCGCATCGCATTGACGCGCGAATTCGCGGCAGGTGATCGCGACGCCCTCATGAACGATCGCCACCGCATCGCCGTCAGCCTGTGCGCGTGCGAGCGGCACTTCGTGGAAAAACACATCGCTGGAGAGCTGGGCCATTTACCTAACTTTACCGCCGCTTCGTGTGGGTACGGGAGCAAGCGGACCAATATGCGATCACCAGCCCCGGCGCGAAAGACTCACGCCACCCAACCGAACTCATTACCATTCCTGCATGCAACAACTGCTGATGATCGAAGATGACACCCGCCTCGCACAGATGGTGGGCGAGTACCTCGAGCGTTCCGGGTTCGGGATCACACACGCTGCCGATGCCAAGGCGGGGCTGGCGCTGCTGCAGGACCCGCCCCCCGGTGCGACGCCCGACCTGGTGGTGCTGGACCTGATGCTGCCCGACCTCGATGGCCTTGAAGTGTGCCGCCGCGTGCGCGCACTTCCCGGGGCCATGGGCCAGATTCCCATCCTCATGCTGACTGCCAAGGGCGACCCGATGGACCGCATCGTCGGGCTGGAGCTGGGCGCAGACGACTACCTGCCCAAGCCGTTCGAGCCACGCGAGTTGCTCGCACGCATCCGCGCCATCCTGCGCCGTCGCGTGGAAGGGGTGCAACCCACCGCAAAGGTGATGCGCTTCGGCACGCTGGAGATCGACAAGGATGCGCGCACCGTGATCGTCGCAGGCAAGTCCGTCGAACTCACCTCTTACCAGTTCGACCTGCTCATCACGCTGGCCGAGCGCGCGGGCCGCGTGCTCACCCGCGACCAGATCATGGAAGCCGTGCGGGGCCGCGAGCTCGAAGCGTTTGATCGCTCCATCGACGTGCACATGGGCCGCATTCGCGCCGCCATCGAGGTCGACGCAAAGAACCCCAAGCGAATCCTCACCGTGCGCGGCGTGGGTTACGTCTTTGCCAAGCAGCAGGATTGAAGGACCGGGTCATTTCATGATTGCATGGCGCGCCCGTTTCCGGGTTCCCCTTTACCTGCGTCTGTGGCTGGCCGTGGTGGTTGCCGTCGGCGTGCTCACGATTGCCTTCGGCTACCTCTGGCGCATGAACGCCGAGCAGGCGCCCGAGCGCGAAGTGATCATCCGCAACGAGGCCGGCGATGTGATCGGCCAGGTCAGGGCGCGTGCGGCCTGGGTGCCGGGACAGGGCCTTGAATTCGACGTGAAGATGAACGACGGCACGACGCAGACCGTGCAGCTGCCCGCGCGCAAGCGCAATCCTGGCGAAGGCCCGCCCGGTCGTTCGTATTGGGCGCGCGGCCCCGGCGGCCTGCTGTGGATACTGGGCATCGTCGCACTCGCTGTGGCCATCAGCACCTACCCCATCATCCGCCGGCTGACGCAGCGGCTGGACGATCTGCGCCTGGGCGTGGAGCGCTGGGGCGCGGGCGACCTCACGACGCGCATCAAGGAAACCGGCACCGACGAACTCGCGTTTCTGGCCGAGCGTTTCAACCACGCGGCCGAGCGCGTCGAGCGGCTGCTGCAGGCCAACAAGTCCCTGCTCGCCAATGCATCGCATGAGCTGCGCTCGCCGCTCGCGCGCATCCGCATGGGGCTGGAACTGATGGACCCGCCCGCGTCGGCTGCGACACGCAGTGAGATTGAACGCAACATCGCCGAGCTCGACCAGCTCATCGACGAGATCCTGTTGGCCAGCCGGCTGGACGCGAGAGAAAGCGACATGGGCACGATCGAGTCGATCGACCTCACCGGACTGGTCGCCGAAGAATGCGCGCGCTCGGGTGCCGAGCTGGCCGCGACCGAAGACGGCAAGCCGCTGGTCGTGCAGGCGGTGTCCAAGCTGATGCGGCGAGCCGTGCGCAACCTGCTGGAGAACGCGCGGCGCTACAGCGACGGCCCGGTCACCGTTGAACTCAAGCGCCAGGGCCGCGACGCCGTCGTCCGTGTGAACGACCGCGGGCCCGGTGTGCCGCCCTCGGAACGCGAGCGCATCTTTGAACCCTTCTACAGGCTGCCTGGCGCCAGCGAGCGCTTTGGCGGCGTGGGCCTGGGGCTGGCACTGGTCAGCTCCATCGCACAGCGCCATCAGGGCTCGGTGCACTGCGAAGACCATGAAGGTGGCGGCGCATCGTTCGTTCTCCACATTCCTTGTGACCAGGTGTAAGGGGACCTGCACACTGGAGGTCTAAAGGCTTCAATTTTCAGGAACCTCCTTCATTTGAAGGATGCGGATACTGGCGCATCGATTTAAAGTTCGCGTCAACGCTGTCACGCAATTCATCCAGACCAGTTCCAAGTCTCCCAACGACGTCCTCTCGAGGACTTTGATACAGCCACCGCGAGGTGGCTGTTTTTTTGGTGCCGGGTGTTATTCAGCTGATGGCCCAAACCTCAGGCTGAGGCGCCAGAAAAGCCGTTCTTCGGGGTTGAAGGGCGGCTTTTTAGCTTGTGAGGTCCCTTCACTTCGATACCGTGACGACATGAGCTATCGAAGTGCCAGAACAAATCCCTCGGCGAGAGCGAACCCCGCCAGTCCTCAAGTACCTCCTCAACGAGCGCGCAGCCCTTCTGGGCGAGCTGGCGCGGATGGATACGGTCATCCCAGAGTTGGCCAGGCGAGCCGAAGCTGCGCAGCGCAAGGCCCGAATGCTCGGGAGGCAGCTCGCGACTGCGCAGGAGCGTCAAGCCGGCTACCGCCTATCAGTCCGCGCCCTGGACGTCACCCTCAAGCTCGCGAGCCCGACCGTGAACCCCGCAGCGGGAGGCGTCGTGGCGACCTGGGCCGGCAAGTATGGGGAGCGTGGCGCCTTTCGCCAATTTGTCCTCGGCATGCTCAAGTCCGCAGCGCCCCAGGAGCTTTCCTCGGCCGTTCTGTACGAGGCTGTCGTCGTCGAGTTTGGGTTGTACCTGCCGACGCGAAGCCAAAAGGAAACCATACGGAGAAACCTACGGCGGTTGCTCACCCAGGAGCATGCTCGCGTAGAGCGACTTCCCGGCCAATTGCCGTCGGGTGCGCTGCTGTGGCGTTGGCGCGGCGCTCCCACTCTATCTGCCTTGGCGGAGGAGGCCGCCCATGACCAGGCAGCGGACCCCGTCCGGCCTGAAGTGGGTGGCCAACGAGCTGGCAGCAACCGTGGGTGAGCTGGAGCGGATTGACGAGGAGCTCATCCGCCTGGCCGCGCGACGGTCGCACCTGGAGAAAGTCCGGAAGGCCCTGGTCGAGGTCGGCGCTCTGAGCCACGCCCCCGGCCTGGAAGGTCTCGTGTCCCCGGTGCGGGCCCAGGAGCAGTACGGAGGCCGCGGCGTCCTGCGCAACTGGCTCCGGCGTCTTCTCAAGGAAGCGGCGCCGGCGGCGGTCGACACTCCGACCATGGTCCGCCTGGCCGAGGAGACCTTCGACCTGCACTTTGCGTCCTACCGGGAGCGGGACCGGTTTCGCAAGAATGCGCTCACTCGGGCATTGCGCGCGATGCTGGACTTCGGGGAGGTCGAGCGCGTGCACGACACCAAGGCGGCCGCGGGCTCTGTCGGCGTGTGGCGGTGGAAGGCGGCTCCCAGCATGGATGTAGTTCGGCGCGCCGCGCGCCAGGCCGAGGCCCGCTGATGGCTCTCACCATGACCCGCACGCGCACCCAGACAGCGCTGACCTCCCTGTGCCGAATGATTGCAAACGTGCACGGCGAGCTGGAGTTCGTCGACTGGGCGCTGCGGTTCCGGAAGCAGGGGCGGAAAGTACTGGAAGCCAGGCGCCTGGCGCTGCTCGGACGGAGGGAGGCGCTGCACACGACGCTACGGGTGTTTGACCCGGAGCTTGACCCGGCCTCGATTGGCGCGATTCAGGAATGGCTGAAGCCGTATGGGCGGAAGTTCACGCTGCGCGCTGTAGGGAAGTACGTCAAGGTGCACCTATCACCGTGACGCAGCGGCGCTATTTCGACGCGCGGTAAACAGGCCCAAGGACCTGCTCGTCGAGGCTCATATGGGCGCCCAATCGTGGGCACGCCTTTCCAGTGGGATGGAACGGATTGGCAAGGTCTCCGCCAAAACGAACGTACGCGACCGACTCGCCTAGGAGTGCACCGTCAGTAGCTCGAATCACCCTCTCGTGCAACCGAGTGAAGCGGTATTGCCCCGTAATCGGAGTTCCCTCGCTCTCCTTCAGCACTTGCTCCTCAAGTTCAAGGTAGTAAGGGGCATTGGGACGGGACTTTCGCAGGGTCACTCTAAAGCTGGGGCTCGGCCGCTCGGCGCGCTCGTACACCCGTACACCACCGTCTTCTGCGCACCTGCGTAGTAGCTCGGCGTCCATTGACATCTGGGCGGGGGTGTGGGCGCAACCCGCCGTCAACAAGGTCGACGCGAGAGCTGCAATAAGAGAACGTGTTTTCAAGGCAGAATTCCAGGGAGTGAAGGCCGCCGCGGCGCGGGGCATGTGGCGTGTAGCGGACGCTGGCTACACAGGGCATGCAACCCCCCGCAGCACTCCTGGATAGTCGAGCCTTCTTCGCGCTTTTCGAAGCGCTTGCGGGCGTCGGCCTGGTCGTATGGCTGTTCGTCCTCGCCGTCGGCTACATCACGCCGACTACGGCACAACGAGTCCTGCGACTTCAACCCCTCGAAAGGTGGCTGCCAGCTGGAGCCCTGGGACTCAGTGCGGCTGGCTTGGCGTTTGCTCTCAATTGGGCCTGGACCACTGACAACCCCTTTCCGCCACTTGGCGGCCCGACCGATATGGTGCCCGGCCTCAGCCTACTGGTCGTGCTGGGAGCCCCAACCCTCATGCTGCCGCCGATGTTCGTTGTAGGCCGGCCCAAGGCCCACATCTGTTTCTTTCTCGCGGCCGGGGCATGCGCAGCAGTCGGGAGCTCGACAGCGTTAGCTGTGGCAGCCCTCACCATACCTACGGCGCTGGTCACAGGGATGCTGCGGCGCAAAGAGTGAAAGCTTCGCGACGCTCCCATGGTTCTCGGCAGCGAAAGAATGCAGGCTGCCAGGACGTGAGGTCCGCCGCGGCGCGGAGGCATGCAGCGGGTAGGGTAACTCTGCTCCGCTATACGAGCTATCAAGATTCTGGACCCTGACATGACCTCACGCTTTTATCGCCCCCTTGCCGCCATCTCCATGGCGATTGCATTGGCGGCCTGTTCGCAACCGACAGACATCGTATTTGGCAGTGACCCTCTGAAAACAATGAGTGAGAACGTTGAGCTCGTGCGCAAGCTCCCTGACCAAGACCGTGACTTGCTCGCACGCTACCTCATGGCTCGCGAGGCGTCGGCAGCTTTGGGCATGCCGAACATTGAGGGGGGCCCCGACAGGACGCCCCTGGTGGGAAAAACCGTCGGGGAAGCGATTGAGCTCGCCCGCTTGTGGGAAACCAAGCGCAAAGCGTTGGCGGAGGCTCGTGCCGTGCAGGAGGCGAAGGAGGCAGACCTGCGAAAGAGGGCCCAAGCGGAACGAAAGGCAATTCTCGACCAGCTGACCGAATCAGCGACGGTCACATTGCTGGAGAAGCGGGTAGTCGAACGGGACTTTCGAGAAGCTCGCCCCTTTGATTTGCTTGTGCTGAAGTTTGGCCTCGAGAACAAGTCGAAGCAGGCAATTGTCCAGCTTAAAGGTGTCGTGTATGTGACCGATGCGGTTGGCGATGAAGTCGGCAGCTTGCTGGTGGACTTTGACGACCGGCTCGAGCCTGGAAAGGTAGTGCAGACAGACCGCGGGTCAGCTTGGCACGTAACGAGAACGGGCCGAGACTACATTGAGCGCATTGCTGACGCGAATGGCAGCACCATTAAGAGTCGCTTCGAAATAGAGTCCATCGCCTTTGCCGATGGAACTGTTGTCCGTGCGCCCGAAGTGGACTAACTTAGGTGAGCGGGCCAACGTCGTCAGTGGCGTCGCGCTCTTCCAGCACTCCATGCCGGCGCTTCCACACGCCCCAGGCAGCAAACGCGGCTCCACTGAGCCCTGACCGCTCGCCCAACTGGTAGACCCGCCCGCTGCGGGTCTTCGCCCGCCGCGTAGCAGGGTCGAACACCTCCACCGGTGAGCTCACTTGCCCCTTACACCCCTCCAGCCGCCAGCCCACCAGGTGGCGCGTCCAAGGCCGCCCTGGACCGTCAAACGGCACCTCCATGACCATCCAGGCGTCCAGCGTCTTGGTGGGTTCCTGTTCGATGCGGTCGATGCGCCATGTCATGTGCGGTTCTCCTATCGCGGCGGCTTCGGCTTCCAGCCCTCTGGCCTGCCGCGACCCTTGGCCGGTGCATTGCCCTCGAGCAGCATCTCGTGGTCCCGGTGTACCCCCTGGTAGTAGCCACGCCACCACTTCGACAGGCCCACCGATAGCGCCACCCGCAGCAGATGCCTCAGCTTCTTGCCGGTTGAGAGCTTGCGGGTGTCCTGGCGCCAGGCCTGCTCGCACGAGTAGTCGTGCGTGTACTTGTTGCTCTGGTTCAGGTAGACGCCCTCGGCGCCACGTCGCATGCGAGCGTTCAAGCTCTCGGCCAGGTTGTTGCTGATGCCGCCCGGCCGGCTGTAGCTCTCGGAGTGATTGATGGTGTCGTGCTTGGCGAACAGCGTGCCAAATGATGCGTACGACGGGTCCTCGTCGGTCATGAAGGCCGATTCGGCGGAGGCGTGGCGCATGGCCATGGTCGTCACGGTGGCCCCGGACTCGGTCTTGGCGATTCCAATACGGGTCGACACCGCGCCCAAGCCAAGGCTCTGACCTCGCTGCACCATTGCGAGCACCAGGCGGCGGTCCACCGGCTGCTTGGAAGCCTTGCCCCACTTCGGCGGAGTGGGCGGGCCATGGGGCTCCTCGCCAGGCTTCGGCTTCAGCAGGAAGGACGGAATCTTTGGGGTCGGGCCACTTTTGCCACCGAGGGGCTTGCCGCGCTTTTCTCGGTACCGGCGGCCATTGATGTCCATGCCGTCCATCTCGTGCACGCCGGCCAGTAGGCCCACGTTGAATCCGCGCACGAGCCCTTCGCGCAGCTTCTGCACCAAGGTGAATGCCGTCCCATACGCGACGTTCCACTCGCGGCGCAGCTGCAGCGCCGGCAGCCCGGAAGCGCCATTGGCCCAGGTGAAGGCCATGCACAGAATCTTCTTCAGCGACAACTTGTGGTCAGCGAGCACCGTGCCGGACGTCACGGAGAACCGCTTGCCGCAGCACTTGCACTTCCAGCGCAGCTCCTTGACCGAGAAATAGTGGGTGTCCACGGTCCCGCAATGCGCACAGGGCATCTCGGTGGTCGAGCCCCAGGTCAGCTCCGCGAGCAGGAGCACCGCCTGCTTCTCGGACAGCTTGGCCAGGTCTTCCTGGCCGAAGTCGACCGCCTTCTTGCTCAGATGGAAGGCCGCCGTGCCCGTCCGCTTGCGAATTGGAAGCGGCTTAAAGGGGGAGGACGCGGGGGCGCTCATGGTCAACCTGCAGTGAGGAAGCGCACGTAGTCCGCGGCCAACGGCATTGCCTCCATCATCGCGGTGCCGGCCGGCGCGCGGAAGCGGTTGAAGCCCGTGCGCGCGGGCTCCGTCAGGTTTTCGATGTCGAAGCGCTCTACGCCGTCGACCCTGATGGCCGGCGGCAGGATGAGCGCGGGCCGGCGGCCCAGGGTGTCCTGGTTGAAGAGCGACCAGCAGATGGCGCGCAGCACCAGGTCCGAGGGGTTCAGGGTCTTCTCACCGTAGGCGAACGTGGCGCTGTGACGCCCAAGAATGTCTTCTTCAAGGTTGACGGTGTAGAAGCCGCGCTCCTTGCCGGTCTGCGTAATCGTGCCCGTCGCCAGTTCGAGGCCCTGGTTGTCCAGGGTGGCCTGCTGGATGGCCACGCACAGGCGAGTAGCGTATGCGCAGCGGCGGTCGACGCGCTTCACGGCTGGCGCCTGGTCGGCGCGGTACAGGGCTCGGGTCAGGGCGCGGGCTACCAAGTCCCACAGGCTGCCGGACCACCGCGGGTACTGCAGGACGAAGGTGTGGCTGTCCGGCTCGTCCTGCGGGGTTGCGTAGTTCAGCTCGCCGTGGCTTTTGGCGAGGAGCGCGCACTGGTAGTCGGCCATGTACGACTTCTTGGCGTAGGCGATGTCCAGCATGGCCAGTTGGTTGCCGGGGTTGCGTTCCTCGAGCACGCCGGTGTGGACGAAGACTTTGAGCATCAGCCAACCTCCACCGACCAGGTCTGGCCGTACTCGGCGCGGTCGAGGCGCTCGGTGCCGATGAGGGTCATCTTGCCGTCGGCAGCCCAGACCAGGCGGGCGTCCATCAGGCCAGGAAGAATGTCGTGCTCCGTGCCGCGAGTCATATCCAGGAGCCGCGCGCGCAGCACCTGCCGGCCCAGGGCGGGGTCGCGCTCCTCGAGCACGCGCAGCTCGCCAACCCGCGGAGGGAGCTTCTTCAAGTCGTCGCGGTTGAGGTTTCGCCCCTCGTGACGCATCGTTCTGACCTTGACTTTCATACTGTGTCCTTGACCTATTGCGTGTCTAAGAACGAGACGGGTTTAGATGCCCGCGTTTTAGACTGCTCCGGCTTCATGGGAGTGGCTCCGGCGCAGCGCTTGGGGCCTTGGCAGCCTGAATCGCCTCGAAGGTCTCCTGCGTCACGTTTCGCTGCTCGGTGACGGAGGCGATGCGCTTCCAGCGGCTCCAGACGTATTGCGCGTCCGCGGTCATACCTGGCCGGCCGTGGAGCCGGTACACCCGGCCGCTCTCCGTGAGGCAGCTGCCCGTCACAGGGTCGAACCGCTGCACCGCGGAGCAGACTTGCCCCTGACAGTCTTCGCGCGACCATCCGGCCAGGTGGCGCGTCCAGGGCTGGTCCGGGCCGTTCAGCGGAACTTCAAACGCCGCCCAGTCGCTGAGCGTGACGTCCGGTCTGTCCTCAATCGATTCAATGTTCCAAACAGGCATGGCTTCTCCTTGCGCCTGGTGCGGCCAGGCGGCTTTCAATGGTTTTGGGCAAAGCTGCGCCACCGGCCTCGGGGCGGAGACCGCGTTCAGCTGCTGGTGGGGGCCTTACGGCCTGGGGTAGGGGCTGCGGGTGGTCAGGCGGCGGACCTCCGGTAGGCGCGGCACTGGCCGACGACCACCCCAAGGATTTCGAGCTCGCCTTCAGGGACGATGTCCGCGAAGTCGGGATTGGCGGCCTGCAGGTAGAAGCGCCCGCCCGGCTGCTGGCGCAGATGCTTCACGGTCACCTGGCCATCGATGACGGCAACAACGATGTCGCCCACCCGTGTGGGGCAGTTCTTCTGCACAACCACAAGGTCGCCGTCGACTAGGGCCGCGTCCCGCATGGAGTCGCCCTTGACCCTGGCCAGGAATGTGCGGTTGGGGTCCGGGACGAGGTAGTCGTCCAACGTCAGGACCTCGAAGTCGTCATCGTCCTGGCGGGGCTGCGGCAGGCCTGCGCGCACGGCGCCAACAAACGGGCGGGCGAAGAAACGTTTGGTGGGTGCGATGCGGCCCTCGACGCGCTGGACGTATCCAGCTTCCTTGAGCCGGCCGACAAGGTCGAAGACGCTGGCGGTGGAGGACATGCCGACCACTTCGCAGAGCTTGGCCATGGACGGGAACGCGTGGTTGCGCTTCCAGTAGGTCCGGAGCTTCTCCAGGTGCTGCGTGTCGGTCTCGGCCATCTCGTTTTCTCCGGCGAATGTTTGTTCGTTGGAGATACTGTACGGGCATACAGCTACGGCGGCAACCGCTGGTCGGGACTGACCCCTTAACTAAATCAAGTACTTACACGCCGGAACCTAAATCGAGGAGACAGGCTTGACCCAGAATTCTTTAACACCGACACGCGGCGCCGCCCGCGCTACAGCTTGTGCCGTACTCGCGCTGAGCGCAGCTCTATCAGCCACTTCGGACCCGGCCTCCGCAGCTAGCCCCGCGGTGGAGTCGGCCCTGCGGGTATTCGGCATCGGTGACCCTGTGGACCTGTGGAGCTTCGTAATCGTGGCCACGCCTGGCCGGTGCGTCACGGAAATGCAGTACCTGTGGCCCGATATGGGACACATCTCTGGCAGGGGAGCAAACCCGCGCAAGAAATGCGGCGCAATCCCGGGCAGCGCTACCGTGAATTTTCCGATAACCGATGCGCCGTTGAGGGTTCTCTGGGTGGATGAACAAGGCGCCCGACATGACGTGTCGTTCGCCGTGAAGACTCTCCTCGCGGGCAGGACCCTGTACGGCGGAGACCTGACCCTGGAGTTCGTCGACACTCGTGCAAATCTCTACCTGAGCGAGCCCGACAGGTCGCGCTGCAGCGGGCGCATGTGCGCGAAGAGGGCGCCGGTCCTTCTCGACACCAAAGAGTGAGCGGGAATCCGCGGCGACTCCGCGAAACCTTGCCGCCCCCGTACCGAAGCCCGGCATACGCCGGGCTTTTTTACGCCTGTTGGAGCCAGGCCGGGCCTGAGGAGACGCGTATGGAAGAAAGGGCGGCGCCTTCGGATTTCCTGTGGGTAGGTGCCCGCGGCGCGCCCGCACCTCGACGTTTGTCCACTGCATGCGGTACCGGCCGCCGAACGCGCGGGTGCCGCGTCCTATCTTGATTTAGTGCGGGAATCGGTCCACCGAAGATGCACCACTTATCCACAGAAAACACTACCTGTAGTGTCTTGCATGGCAAACCGACCCCAGATATAGTGTTTGCAGGTCGGCAGCGACCTAAAATGAAAAAGCCCACCAGGACTTGGACCTCCTGATGGGCTTGGCAGGAAACCGATACCCGGCGAACCCTGCCCCTTGAACTCACGTTCTCAGCGGATGTGAGGATACCCCGAAGCTTCGGCCGATGGGTATCAGGGTTTTACGTACCGGGCGAATCAGCTGTCTCCAAGGAGGAAACATGGCAGCAAGCAAGAAGCCCGGTCAGAGCACCGGAAACAGTGGCGGCATCTACCAAGAGGTAGGGCCGAAGGGCGGCAAGCGCCCCAACTTCGCAACGGTGGCGGACAACAAGCCGCTACCGCCGACGACCACGCCTGGAGCTGGGTGGACACCTGTGAAGGTGACCCCCGGCAGCAAACGGTAGCAACCCGCGGGAGGTGCTTCGGCCCTCCCGTTTCACATCCAAAGGAACAACATGTTCATCCGAAAAAAGGTGCGTAGCCTCGAGGCACACCTAAAACCATTCGCCCCCTCCGACAGCTTCTACGTTGTGGTCACTGGCCTTGAAGGCCAGCTCTCCGACGTGGCCAAGGTGGGATTCTCCGTGCCGCCCGTGGCTGGGGAGCGCCTGCTGCCCTCCGGCGAGTTCGGCATCGCTAGCCGCCGAAATGCCGATGGCGAAGAAATCGTCCACAAGGACCAGCCCCTTGAGACCCACCACCGGCAACGGGAATGGACCTGGAAGGAGTTCCGCGGCCGCTACGACTACGAGGAGAAGTCCAAGATTGTGGAGGTGCCGTACAAGCGGTATCCCCGCTCCTGGAAGCAGCCGCACGGTGTGGAGTTGCAGGTGCGCACGGCGCCAAACGACGCGTTGGTCATCACGGCCGGCCCGTTCAAGGCGCGCGAGGTAGACCCGGAGCTGCTGCTGAACACGGTCCACATGTTCGTGGAGCTGTTCGGGGAGTGCCGGCTGGTCAAGGAAGACCTGGCCGAAACGGTGCAGGCGCCAGTCCGGCGTCTGAACTGGGAGGTGCTGCCGCCCGGCAAGTACCCGTGGTCGCGGGCTGAGCCGGCAGTGGACCGCGTCATCCGCAGCGTCTCCCCGGGCGACCAGGCCGTCCTCCGGGAGCGGGTCAAGACCATTACGGCATACGAGCCGGACTTCATCGCGGTCGGCCGCAACGGCTTCTCCCGCTACGTGGTCTATGGGTGGGACGAGCACCAGCTTTACGTGCTCGAGAGCACGGAGGTGAACAACGCCACCTATGTCCTCAAGAAGGGCTGGGAGGCTGTTTCGGCCATGACGAAGGCGCAGGTGCTCGACGAAGGCATGCACCACGCGCGTCTGGTGCACCGTGGCACGTGGTGGAAGGGCGTTGGCGACTTGATGCGCGCCGAAGGAATTCAGCTGCCAGGGGCTGGCAGGAAGCGCGCATAAGAATCTGCCCCGCAGTGCGGGGCACTTCTCCTCGAGGTTCTGGGACTGGGGCCGGGGCTTACCGGCCTAGAGCCTGAAGTTCGAGTAGCGCTTCGTCGGCGCCTATCGAAGTGACGACCACCAGGTAAGCTGCAATCGGTGCCGCGGAGCCCGGGCCCGAGCTGGCCTCCCACACCGCCGCCCCGGTCGGATGGCGGTCGCTCACGGAGCTAAGGTAAGGCAACTTGCCGGTGCATGCCTGCACAACGACGGGGGCAAGGGTCGTTCGTGGAAGGATGCCGCTTTGCTTGACCCAGTTCTCTACGCTAGCTCCGCGGATTCGCACGCGACAGGTGTGACCCGCCCACGCTTCAACCTTCAGGACTCCGCCAGCCACGGCTGGCGTGAGGGTGGCGTCTGGTGGCACCTCCGATGAACAGGCCGTCAGAGCGACGACCGATGCAAGGATGAGGTGCTGAAGCAGTATTGGCAGGTTCATCTCGCGTATAGGCCACGCTCGTGCCCCTCCTTAGCCAGCCATCGCGCTAGGCGAAGCCTGCAGCAGTCGAAAAACCTCCTTCTTCAGCGCCGTCGACCTCGCTTGCTTGCCACCAGCTCAACCGTCTGATAACGTATATCCGTTGGCTACATCTAAAACCACATCACTCCACATCACATGCCCCGTCCGCTCCGCAAAACAGCAGCCACGTCACTGAAGATGACGCCCGAGGTCCGTGACCTCTGGGAGCAGTGCGCCGCTGCAGAAAGCCGCAGCCTGACCAATCTCTTTGAAGTCATGGTGCGCGACCGGGCAAAGACTCTGAACCTCCAGCCCCGCACGACCCCCGCGCCGGCTCCTCGCAAGACTGCCACCAAGAACACCAAGAACTGAAAAGCATCCATGGCCCAGAACTTCTCCGAACTCGCCAACTTCCTCTGGTCCGTCGCCGACCTGCTCCGGGGCGACTACAAGCAATCCGACTACGGCAAGGTCATCCTGCCTTTCACGCTGCTGCGCCGGCTGGACTGCGTTCTCGAGGGAACGAAGAAGGACGTGTTGGCCGAGCATGCCAAGCGCAAGGAGAGCGGTGTCAACCTGGACCCGTTCCTGAAGCGCAAGAGCAAGGAAGCGTTCTACAACACCAGTGCCTTCACGCTGCCGGGCCTGCTGGCCGACCAGAAGCACATTCGCCAGAACCTGGTCGCCTACCTGGGCGAGTTCTCCGAAGACGCCCGCGACGTGTTCGAGCGCTTTAAGTTCACCGACCGGGTCGCCGAGCTCGAAGACAAGGACCTGCTGTTTCAGCTGGTGCAAAAGTTCGCCAACATCGACCTGCACCCGGACGTTGTTCCCAACGAAACCATGGGCCTGGTTTTCGAGGAGCTGATTCGAAAGTTCGCGGAGGCCTCCAACGAGACCGCCGGTGAGCACTTCACTCCTCGCGAAGTCATCCAGCTCATCGTCCATTGCCTGTTCGCCGGCGACGACGAGGCACTCTCGAAGCCTGGCGTCGTCCGGTCGATGTACGACCCCACCGCCGGTACCGGCGGCATCCTGTCAGTCGGTGAGGCCGTCGCCCGGTCCATCAACAGTTCCGCGGTTGTTCGCCTTTTTGGCCAGGAGTTGAACCCTGAGTCTTACGCCATTTGCAAAGCAGACATGCTCATCAAGGGGCAGGACCCCAAAAACATCGTGTGCGGCAACACCCTGTCTGCAGACGGTTTCCCCGGCGAAAAGTTCGACTATGGCGCGGCCAATCCTCCTTTTGGCGTGGACTGGAAGAAGGTATTGGATGCGGTCAAGTTGGAGCACGAGAAAAAGGGATTCGCCGGCCGCTTCGGCCCAGGGCTCCCCCGCATTTCTGACGGCTCCCTGCTGTTCCTGATGCACCTGATTTCCAAGATGCGCCCAGCAGCTGAGGGCGGCGGGCGCGTCGGCATTGTCCTCAACGGCTCGCCCCTGTTTACGGGTGACGCCGGCTCTGGCGAGTCTGAAATTCGGCGCTGGGTGCTCGAGAACGACATGCTCGACGCCATCATCGCGCTGCCGAACGACTTGTTCTACAACACGGGAATCGCCACCTACATCTGGATTCTGGATAACCACAAGAAGGCCGACCGCAGAGGCAAGGTCCAGCTGATTGATGCCACGCGCATGTATTCCAAGATGAAGAAGTCCCTTGGCAGCAAGCGCGTCCAAATTTCGGACGAGCAGATTGCCGAAATCGTGAAGGTGTACTCCACGTGCGCCAAGGATGCGACGTTCTCCCTGGAGTTCAAGGAGGCGGTGAAGAACGGCCATGGCGCCGCGCCGGCCGAGGCCGAGCCGCCTCGCATCGTGTCGAAGCTCTTTGACACCAAGTTCTTCGGGTACCGCAAGGTCACCGTAGACCGCCCCCTGGCCGATGGCAAGGAAGGCAAGTTCAAGAAAGGCGAGAAGCCGTACGACAAGGACCTGCGCGACACCGAAACCATCCCGCTCACCGAGTCCATTCCGGCCTACTTCAAGCGAGAGGTGCTGCCGCACGTGCCGGACGCCTGGGTGAACAAGGACGTCAAGGATGATGCGGACGGCCTGGTCGGGAAGGTCGGCTATGAAATCAACTTCAACCGGTACTTCTACGTCTACAAGGCGCCGCGCAAGCCCAAGGTGATTGCCGATGAGATTCTCGAAATGGAGAAGCGTTTTGTGGAGCTTATGAAGGGGGTGGTGGCTTGAGCCAAGGCAACTACTCGAACCTGCCCACTGGATGGCGGACTGTGCCACTCAAGCACGCGGTACAAATCAATCCGGAAGTGCTTCCGGACAGTACTCCGCCTGAAACAGTCTTGTCATACGTGGACATCGCCGCCTTGGAAAACGGCGTGGCGGAACTCGCACCCACAGAAGTCAACTTCGAATCCGCACCGAGTCGAGCGCGAAGAGTTTTGCGTTCTGGCGACACGATTTTGTCAACAGTCCGCACCTACCTCAAAGCGGTTGCTTCCTTCCCAGCGGTGAACACGAATCTCATTGCGTCCACAGGATTCGCCGTACTTAGACCGAATGGCCAGTTGAGCCCCCGGTTCGCTTACTGGGCGGCTCTTGCAGAGCCATTTATTGAAAACGTGGTGGCGAACTCAGATGGCGTGAGCTATCCCGCAATCAACCCAACTCTCCTGGGCACGCTTCCTTTGGCTGTTCCTCCTCCGAATGACCAGCATCGCATCGCCAACTTCCTTGACGACAAAACGGCGCGGATTGATGCGTTGATTGCAGAGAAAGAAGGGCTGATTGGGAAACTGCTGGAATACCTCTACAGCCACGCCTCGGCCCTGATGACGCAAGGTGCGAGTGCCGGCGTCAAGCTGCAGAAGACCAGCTTCCCGGAGTTGGGCAGCATTCCGACGCACTGGGAGGTAAAGCGCCTGAAGTTCCTTGGTGAAGTCAGGTCCGGTGTTGCGAAAGGCAAAGACATCGGCGAGAAATCCACCGTCGCGCTGCCATACCTGCGCGTGGCGAATGTGCAAGACGGCTACGTTGACCTGACCGAGGTGCACAGCATCGAAGTAGCAGAGGCCGAAGCGCAGCGCTACTTGCTGCGCGTTGGCGACGTCCTCATGAACGAAGGCGGCGACAACGACAAGCTCGGTCGCGGCACAGTTTGGCAGGGCCAAATCCACCCGTGCATTCACCAGAACCACGTGTTCGCCGTGCGCCTGAACGACTTGGACCTCGCTGAGTGGGTTGCACGGTTTACGTCCACGGACGCGGCCCGCAGCTATTTCTTCCTCCGGTCGAAGCAGAGCACCAACTTGGCTTCCATTAACCAGTCGAACGTGCGCGAGCTCCCAGTACCCATGCCGCCCGCGGCAGAGCGATGTGCCCTCCTGAAGCAAGTTCGTTCGGCTACATCTCGCGTGCAAGAACTGGTGCAACACGCACAGGAACACATTGAGCGCCTGCGCGAGTACCGCTCCTCCCTGATTTCAGCTGCGGTCACCGGTGAACTGGCCCTGGACGACCGCAAGACCAAAGGTGAGCAGCGCTTGCCGTCTTGAGGTCTAAAAGCACTTAACTACAAAAAGACTGAGGAGAGAGCCCTTGCACCACCTATTGAACATCCTGAACTACTTCGCTGAACTGCGCCACGACCGACACGACGACCCGCTGACCGCGGAATGGAAGTCGAAGCAGTTGCGCGTTTGGGTAGGCCTCTTGGTGCTGCTTGTCGGCTTCGGGCTGAGTGCCGCAGTAGCCAGCTTCCTCGACACCCTGGGTGGCAATGCCATCCTCGGCCCAATGTCAGTGCAATTGCGCCCCACGGTGGCATATCTGGTCACCGGCGGCCTTGGACTCGCCGGTCTCTTCACCTTGTATTCCTGGTGGTCGGTCATTCGCTTCGCGAAGAAACACGGGATTGAATGATGCCGACCACCTCCAACGTGCACACCGAGCGCGTCTTCGAGAACGAGCTGTGCGCCCAGCTCGAAGCCAATGGCTGGTCGGTCAAAACCCACCCGAAGCAGGCGGCGAGCTACTCCAAGGAGTACGCCATCCTGGCCGAAGACCTGCTCGCATTCGTGCAGGAGACCCAGCCCACCGAGTGGGCCAAGTTCAAGCGGTGGCACAACGGCCAGTCCGAAGCCATGTTTATCAAGCGCGTGGCCAAGCAGCTGGACACCCACGGTACGCTCCACCTTCTTCGCCATGGCTTCAAGGACGTGGACGCCAAGTTCTACCTGTGCCAGTTCAAGCCGGCCCACAAGAAGAATCGCAAGCTGCTGGACCTCTTCAAGAAGAACCGGCTGACTGCCGTGCGCCAGCTGCACTACAGCCTGCACAACGAGAAGAGCATTGACCTGGTGCTGTTCGTAAACGGTCTGCCCGTTGCCACCGGTGAGCTCAAAACGGACCTGACCCAGAACATTCAGGACGCCATCACGCAGTACAAGACCGACCGGCTGCCTAAAGACGCAAAATCCAAAGAGCTGGAGCCCCTGCTGCAGTTCAAGACCCGGGCGCTGGTTCATTTCGCTGTGTCCTGCGACATGGTATTCACGACAACCAAGCTGGCCGGCGAAGACACCCACTTCCTGCCCTTCAACATGGGCCGCCCCGACAGCATTGACATGCTGAGCGCCGGCGCGGGCAACCCGGCTGCGCCCTACGACAAGGGCTACTCCACCTACTACCTGT
Organism: Caenimonas sp. SL110; assembly: GCF_001044395.1. Classification (GTDB taxonomy): domain Bacteria; phylum Pseudomonadota; class Gammaproteobacteria; order Burkholderiales; family Burkholderiaceae_C; genus Ramlibacter. The sequence continues at coordinate 163,115 of NZ_JANU01000002.1, read as the reverse complement.
GGGAATACGTGTGGCGCCCGGAGGTTTGGCTGGAAGTCCTTGGCGAGTTCATGCATCTGGAAACCAAGGAAGTCGAGCTGCCCGGCGGCAAGAAAGCCACGAAGGAATCCATCATCTTCCCGCGCTTCCACCAGCTGGTTGTAGTGCAGGAGCTGATTCGCATGGCTGCCCTCGAAGGCCCAGGCAAGGACTACCTGGTCCAGCATTCCGCCGGCTCCGGCAAGTCAAACTCCATCGCCTGGACGGCGCACCGGCTCTCGAACCTCCACGACTCTGCGGACAAAAAGGTCTTTGACACCGTGGTGGTTGTCACCGACCGGCGCGTCCTGGACAAGCAGCTGCAGGACACCATCAGTCAGTTCGAGCACAAGGCCGGCGTGGTGCAGGTCATCAGCGAAAACAGCGCTCAGTTGGCAAAGGCCCTGAACGAGGGCGCGCCCATCGTAGTGACCACACTGCAGAAGTTCGGGTTCATCCTGGACCAGGTCGGCGCGCTCGGTCAACGCAACTTCGCCCTCATCGTGGACGAAGCGCACTCAAGTCAAAGCGGCGCCGCCGCGCGCAAGCTGCGGGAGGCGCTGACCAAGGGCAAGCCGAAACAGACGGCCGTTGTGGTCATTGACGGCGTGGAGGTACAGGTCCAAGCGGATGTCGAAATCGACCCAGAAGACCTGACCTCCGAGGACATGATTGCACTGGCCATTGAGGGCCGCAAGCGTCCCGAAAACGTCAGCTATTTTGCGTTTACAGCCACGCCGAAGTCCAAGACCCTGGAACTGTTCGGGCGCAAGGGCCCGGAAGGCACTCCGGTGCCATTCCACGTCTATTCGATGCGCCAAGCCATCGAGGAGGGGTTCATCCTGGACGTGCTCAAGCACTACACCAGCTACTCCACTTTCTACCAGCTGGGAGCCCTCGCCAACGAGAAGCTGGTGCCCCAGAAGCGCGCCAAGATGGCCCTGGCCCAGTTCGCCAAGCTGCATCCACACAACATCTCCCAGAAGGTCGTCGTCATCGTCGAGCACTTCCGCGAGCATGTCGCTGCCAAGATTGGTGGCCAGGCCAAGGCCATGGTGGTCACCGACAGTCGCAAGGCCGCCGTCCGCTACAAGCTGGCCATCGACAAATACATCAAGGACCAGCGTTACACCGACCTGCGTACGCTGGTCGCTTTCTCCGGCGCGGTGACTGACCCCGATTCAGGACCCGACGAATTCACTGAATCCAACATGAACCCCGGCATCAAGGGCCAGGAGCCCTCCGAGGCGTTCAAGCAGGACGAGTACCGTATCCTGCTGGTGGCCAACAAGTACCAGGTCGGCTTCGACCAGCCCCTGCTGCACACGATGTACGTCGACAAGCGCCTCTCCGGCGTGCTCGCCGTGCAGACCCTGTCCCGGCTGAACCGCATGTACCCGGGCAAGGAAGACACGTTCATTCTGGATTTCGTCAACCGGCCGGCAGAAATCCTCGAGAGCTTCCAGCCCTACTACCGCACGGCCCAGCTTGAGGAAGTCACCGACCCCAATATCGTCCACGAGTTGCTCACAAAGCTGAACAAGGTCGGCGTCTACTACTGGACCGAGGTGGAGAAGTTTTCGGAGGCATTCTTCAACCCCAAGGTCAAGAGCCAGGGGCCGCTGCACGCTGTCCTGAAGCCGGCCTTCGACCGATACCAAGCGCTGGAGGCCGATGAGCAGAAGGACCTCTTCCGCAAGGACCTTGGCTCCTTCCTGCGCCTGTACGAGTTCCTGTCGCAAATCATCCCCTACGACGACCCGGAGCTGGAGAAGCTGTTTGTGTTCGGCAAGTACCTGATGCCGCGCCTCGCCGCGGACATGAAGGACCGGAACAAGCTGGAGCTGGACTCCGACGTCAACCTGACGCACTACCGCCTGCAGAAGGTGGGCGAGCAACAGCTGGACCTGGCCTCGGGCGAAGTGGTAAAGCTGCCCGGCATAGGCGAGGCCGGGACCGGCGCCGCCCCGGAGGACGAGAGAAAGGCGCTGCGCGAGATTGTGGCCAAGATGAACGACCTGTTCTCGGGGCATATCACGGAGTCTGACTTCGTCGGCGCGGTAACCACATGGCAGGGGCACTTGGCCAAGAACGAGAAGCTGGCCGCCCAGGCTCGAAACAACAACGAAGAGCAGTTCGCGATGGGCGACTTCAAGGACGCCTTCACTGACATCGTCATCGAGGCACAGGACGCGCACAACAACATCGCTGACCAGTTGCTCAAAGACGAACGCATCTTCGGCGTGATGCAGAAGATGGTGGCGAGGATGGTTTGGAAGCAATTTCAGCAGCCGGGGGCGTCTCTCTAATGCAAAAAGAGTTACTAGACCGCCTCCGCTACGAATCGGAAGGGCCCGGGTTGGACTTCAAACGGCGGTACCACTTCCTGTCGAAAGACCCGAAGCAGAAGTCGGAGCTGCTGAAAGACATTCTGGCCATGGCCAACGCTTGGCGCCAAGGGGGGGGCCCGGCTTATATCCTGTTGGGTTTCCAGGAGTGCGCGGGCGGCCCGCCTCAGGTCGTTGGCCTAGACGAGCACCTCGACGACGCGCAAATTCAGCAGTTCATTGGCAGCAAAGTACGCCCAAACCTCACGTTCACGTATGAGGAGCTTGAGTACGAGGGGAAGCAAGTCGGGGTCATAACCGTCCCGAAGCAGTCGCGACCCTTCTGGGTTGAAAAAGAGTACGGAGTGGTGCGCCCCAATGTGGTCCTTGTGCGACGCGGGAGCTCCACAGGAGAAGCCGACCCTTTGGAAGTAATGCGCATGCGGGACGACGACCAGGGCCGCGCAGCCAGTAGCTGCGCAGCCTTCAGGCTTCTGGACCTGATGGGGCTACCGTTTAGTTCCGAGTACATCGAGAAACGCGTAGCTTTGGATTTCGGGGACATAAAGAAACTGCCTGACCATAAGGCCCCGCGCAATGCGTATCTGGTGGTCACAATGGTTAACAGTTCCTATTGGCGCGACTTCGCAACCTTCGCGCGCGAGCAGGCCGGTGCTGTTTTGGTTCGATTCGAATTGCAGAACTCATCTCCCTACGCGTTGAATCACGGCAAGTTGGAAGTCAAAGCGGAGGTCGAAGGCGTGGAAGTTCCCATGTTGCAGTACTTTAAGTTCGAAAAAAGGCCCAACCCAGACCACTTCCTTACCGGCGCGCACACGCTAATGCATCAGCAGCAGATTGCGAAGTGGGAGAAGGAACTCTCAATTGACCTAGTGAGTGGCCGCCCCATGGCCGTGTGGCGATTTGAAAAACTGCTGCCTAGCGAGCATCTCACGAGTGACCATGTACTGGCCTTCTTCCCGCCCAAGAGTGGCACCCTTAAGGTCGAGGCCCGTTTACTTGCGGCGGACCAAGCACCCGTCACCCTCCAGGCTGTCATTGAGGTTGAAGTTGAGCACCGGCGAGTGGACTTTCCCGGCCTGCAGCAGCTCGCCGCGGACACCGCGCTCAACGCCGCCGACGACTAGTCCGAGCTCGAGCACCGACAATCTAGCTGCACTGCGACGCCGCCGGGTTAGGCCCGCCCGGGGCAGGGCTCGCGGCCGGAGGGGCGGGGGTCCCCGCAGTTGCACCCCTCTAATTCTTCCAAAACAACTCTAGGCCGCGCCGGCAAAATGGCTGGGAACCCTTATCCGGCGCGGGTTCCAGCTCTTTTTGGGCCATCAGCTGATTAACACCCTTGGTGCCGGGTGTCCGATGGAGAAATGACTTCAGCTTGCCGGGTTGAGGCCGGGATGGGTCTCCTCGCCCCAGTGATACAGCAGCGCGCCGGAGGCGAACATCGCGGCAGCGACAAACCAGAAAGCGGTGACCAGGTTCCCGCCCAGGGTCGCCGCGATGCCCAGCCCCAGGCCGCCGATGCCGTAACCCAGGTCACGCCAGAAGCGATAGATGCCGATGGCCGAAGCCCGCCAGGCGGGATGGGCAATGTCTGCGACGGCGGCGCTCAGGTTCGGATAAAGCATGGCCATTCCCAGGCCGGCGACAGCGGCGGACGCACTCCACCAGGTGGACCCCGCGCCAAGCGGAAAGAGCAGGACGCCGACGCCGCATATCCACATTCCCCAGACATTGAGAACCTGACGACCGACGCGGTCGGACAGCTTGCCCGTGAAGAACTGGGCGCCCCCCCAGGTGAACCCATACACCCCGACGATCCAGCCGATGCCGGGCAGACCCACGCCCTGCTGGTGCAGGTACACCGGCCAGAAGACCCACACCAACGCGTCCACGAACTTTTCCACCAGGCCCGCCTGGCAGAGCGCGGCCATCCGGCGGTCGCGCCAGGTCATGAGGGCGAATATCTCGCGGGTGCCCGGCTCATTGCTGACGCCTGTCGGATACCGCGGGCGAACGGCGGTCTTGCCTGCGTTGGCCCCGGGCCTGGTCTCGGCACGCGCCCAGGGCAGCGTTTCCGCCACGGCCAGCCAGGCCAGCAGCGTAGCCAGACCGATGACAGCGCCGCCGAACCACAGGAGACCCGCTCGCGGGCCAAGGAGGGACGCTGCATAGCCAGTGATGACGGCGGCAAGGGCAACGCCCACGTACCCGGAGAACTCGTTCAGGCCTATGACAAGGCCCCTCTGGTCGGGCGTGGTGATGTCCAGCTTGGATGTTTGCGTCATCGACCAGGTCAGACCCTGATTCACACCGAGCAACACCGTCGCAGCAACAATCCAGCTCCACGAGGGTGCGAACCAGATGATCGGCGGGATGGGCAGCGCCACCAGCCAGCCCAGAAGCAACACCCGACGTCGGCCCATTCGCTCGGCCATCCGGCCCGCGACGAAGTTCATGGCGCCCTTCACGAACCCGAATGCCACCACGAAGGCGACCAGCAGCATGAAGGAGCCGCGCTGCAGCCCGAATTCGCTTTCGGCCAGCGCCGGCACCACGTTGCGCATCATTCCAATCGTCATGCCCACCAGAAGCACCTGCAGGAGCTGCTGCAGGACCTGCGCGAGGTTGGCGCGGATGCCCAATTGCATGGGCCGGGACGTCTTGTGGAATCTGTCGGGCGCCATATTCCGCGCAGGCCTAAACCGGGAACGGCTTGATGCCCGGGCCGGTAGCACTGGCGAGCGCCGGCGTACGTGCCACATTCATCAGCCACGACACCATCACGAAGTAGCCGATCAGCGTTGTGAGTTCGACCACACCCTGCTCGCCGAACTGCTCGCTGGCAACGCCATAGGTGCCGTCACTCACGCCGTGCGTGGCAAGCAATTCACGCGCAAGGTCCAGCGCGATCTCTTCGTCGGCAGGCAATTGCTTCGGGCGAGCGCCAACCCGCAGCGCGTCGAGCGTGGCCTGCGACACACCGGCCTTGAGCGCCAGCGGCTCATGCATCTGCCACTCGAACTGGTTGCTCACATGACGCGACGCCGCGCAGGTCACCAACTCGCGGATGCGGGCGTCGAGCACGCTTTCGAATCTGAGGTACTCGCCGAGCTTCGCCACGCGATCGAGCAATTGCGGGCTGCGCAAGAGCGGCAGGAAGGGTCCATAGACGCCCTTTCGCGGGCCGTCGATCAGCGCCTGGGCGGCACCGCGCTGCTCGTCATTGAGGGTGCTGGCTTCGGGCAGCGGCATGCGCTCTGCGCCCGATCCCTGGGTGTGCGATGAAGAGGGCTTGTCAGCGGGCATGTGGTTTCTCCTGAACGGCCAAAGACATTCGATGGGCTTCGCGCCAGAGCCACGCGGCGCACACCACGAGCGACAAGGCGGCGGCTTGCAGGGCCAGCGTGAGACCGGTCTCGCGAAAGCCGGGCAAGTGCAGCAGCAGCGACGAAAAAACCGGGCCGGCGATTTGGCCGATCGCGAACGCAGCCGTCATGCGCGACACCGCCGCAGTCGGGTCGCCCGTCGTGCGCGCGCGAATCTCCTGCACGCCCGCCAGTGTGACGACCATGAAGGTGCCGCCCACCAGCAGCGCCGACAACGCAATGGTCCAGCCGTTCAACCACACCGAGGGCAACAAGACACCCAAAGCCATCAACACGTTGGAAGCAGCCCAGATTTTCAGCCGCGAGACGCGAATCAGCAGCCATGCGCCCACAACAACCGAGAGCGCAGCCGTCACGCCGAACACCGGCCACGCCAACCCGAAGAGCCGCGGGTCTTCGACGACCGATCGCGCGAGCACCGGCAGGAACGTCGCGGGCAAGATGTAGCCGAAGCCGAGCATGCCGTAGCAGATGACAAGGCCCGTATTGCGGCTGGAAGGCGCCTGACCCACTTTCGGCAGTGTCGCTGCGACGGGTGCTGCAGCCCCCATTCGGGACAGCACCAGCATGACGGGCAGAACCAGCACCGCCGCCAGCGCCCCGAGCTGCAACCAGAGCGATCTCGCAGGGGCCGACAGGCTCGCCCCAGCCAGGCAATAGAGGCCCGCGCCCGCGATGCCCAGCCCCACCCCGGTGTAAACAAAGCTGCTCCACGCGGGCTTGCCGATGCGTGCCAGCGCGCCCAGACACCAGACAGCCGTGGCGATGAAGGCCCACGCGCTGCATACACCAGCGACGAAGCGCAGCGCTCCCCATATCCAGGCGGACACAGGCAGGGCCATCGCCGCCGTGAGCAGCACCGTGAGCACGAGAGCGACCATGCCCAGCCGCAGCGCGCTCCAGCGCAATCGCGGTGCGCTCACTGCGCCGGCAAGGTAGCCCGCATAGTTCGCCGCAGCGACCCAGCCGGCTGCCGCAATGTCGATCTGTCCTTCGCCGATCATCAGCGGCAGCATCGGCGTGAAGGCAAACCGGCCTATGCCCATGGCGACAGCCAGGGACAACGCACCGGCAAGCGCGATGGTCCAGGGCGCGGGTTGGTTCGGGCTCGGGGCAACTTTCGTCACAGCAGCGCGCGCACCCTCTCAGGCGAGACATCGACGAGACAGCGCGTGTGGCCCAGCGGACACTCGCGCTCGAAGCACGGAGCGCAATCGAGCGGCGGCTGGTACGACGCATCGTCCCTGAGCCAGATCACTTGCGCGTTGTCGTTCAAGGGGGGCGTGTGCAGCGGGCTGGACGAGCCGAAAACCGCCACTTGGCGCACGCCGAATGCGGCAGCCACATGCATCAGACCCGAGTCATTGCTGATGACAGCCCGGGCTGACGCAATGATCGCGAACGCATCGGCCAGCGATGTCTTGCCAGCCAGGTTAATGCACTGGCCCGTCCCCGCCGCGTGCGCGATTTCATCGCACAGCGCGGCCTCCTTGGCCGACCCGAGCAAGACGGCAGGCGCATCGAGCTGGCGTGCCAGTTCCGTGAAGTGGATGGCGGGCCAGCGTTTGGCTGGGCCGAACTCGGCGCCGGGCGCAAAGACGTAATAGCCGCGTGCTTCGAGCCCCGCATGGGTGAGCGCATGAGTGATCGCCTTCGCATCCAGCACGAGCCGGGGTCGGTCGGCTTCCAGGCCGTCCCGCTCGCCGCTCAGTGCCGAGTAGAACGCGACCATCGGCGGCTTGCTCTTTGGGTTCTTCAGGCGGTGCGTGAGCAAACCCACACGCGACTCGCCCAGGTAGCCGACCCGCTTGGGGATGCTCGCCAGAAACGGCAGCAAGGCGCTCTTGAGCGAATTCGGCAGGACATAGGCGGTGTCGAACCGCCCCTGCACCTGTTTGGCGATGGCGCGGCGCGCCTTGAATTGCAAGCCGCCATGCTGGAACGGAAATTCAATGACGTCGTGCACCTGAGGCATCGCGCGGTACACAGGGGCGACCCATGGCAAGGCGCCGACGGTGAGCGTTTCGCCGCGCTGGTGCAACCGGCGCAGCAGCGGCTCGGTCATCACGGCATCGCCTATCCATTGCGGGGCGATGATGAGGGATGCCGTCAAGAGGGTGTCATTGCGGAGCTGATCCGCAATCCATGCCTTCTGGCGCTGGCGCCGTAGCCGCTGCGCGGTGGATGCCGGATCGAGTCCGGCATGACAGCCATTCCGATGCCCGGACCTGTGCAGTCCGGCATGACAGCATTTTTAGTGCCCGCCACCGAAGTGCTCGCCCGCCTTCAGCCGGTAAACCGTGCCGCAATACGAGCATTTGCCTTCGCCGGTCGAAGCAACGTCCAGGTAAACGCGCGGATGCGTGTTCCAGACCTTCATGCCCGCGACAGGGCTTGGGCAATACACACCGCCATTGGCATTCAGGTCGGTCGCCAGCAGCTCGACGACTGCCTGCTTGTGTTCGGTGGTAGCCATGTTCAGACCTTGGTCAGCCAGTGGGCGTACTTGGGATTGCGGCCGTTCACGATGTCGAAGAACGCGGTCTGCACCTTCTCGGTGATCGGGCCGCGCGAACCCGCGCCCAGCTCGATGCGGTCGAGTTCGCGGATCGGCGTGACTTCTGCGGCGGTGCCGGTGAAGAACGCTTCGTCGCAGATATAGACCTCATCGCGCGTCAGGCGCTTCTGCACGACTTCCAGGCCCAGGTCCTTGGCAATGTGGAACACGGTGTTGCGCGTGATGCCGTTGAGCGCACCGGCGGACAGGTCGGGGGTGTAGATCACGCCGTCCTTGACCACGAAGATGTTCTCGCCTGCACCTTCGGACACGAAGCCTGATGCGTCCAGCAGCAGTGCTTCGTCGTAGCCGTCGTCCAGCGCTTCCATGTTGGCCAGGATGGAGTTGGTGTAGTTGCTCACCGCCTTGGCCTGCGTCATCGTGATGTTGACGTGGTGGCGGGTGTAGCTGGAGGTCTTGACGCGAATGCCGCGCTTCATGCCTTCTTCGCCGAGGTACGCGCCCCAGGCCCAGGCCGCGACCATCAGGTGAATCTGGTTGCCCCGGGGGCTAACACCCAGCTTTTGCGAACCGATCCAGGTCAGCGGGCGCAGGTAGCCGCTTTCGAGATTGTTGGCCTTGACCACCGCACGCTGCGCCTCATTGACCTCGTCCTTGGTGAACGGAATGCTCATGCGCAGGATCTTGGCGCTATTGAACAGGCGGTCGGTATGCTCCTGCAGGCGGAAAATCGCCGTACCGTCGTTGGTCTTGTAGGCGCGCAAGCCTTCGAATGCGCCGCAACCGTAGTGCAGGGTGTGGCTCAGGACGTGGATCTTGGCGTCGCGCCATTCCACCATCTCGCCATCCATCCAGATCTTGCCGTCGCGGTCGGCCATGCTGGGTACAACGCTCATATCAATCCTTCGGGTTCAGTCGAACTGCGGATTTTACGGCGCGTCACCTTCAGGGGTTCCAGGAGAACTTTCGGGCTGCTCTGGCGGGCGCACCAGCTCCCATTTGGCGAGCCGGCCATTCACGAATTCGCAGGTGACATGCGAATCGCCGTCGTCGGTCCAGCGAAACACCTCGGGCTGCGCGTCCGGCTGCGACAGCAGCTCGCCGAGCGAGCCGGTCATCGACATGACGTGCAGCAGGTTCACGCCCGGCTTGAGCTTGGTGTGGAGCATCACCGCGCTGCCGACGCGCCCCTTGGGCCTGTCAGCCGCCTTCTTGAGCACATGCATCAGCCGGTTGAAATGCAGCAGCGCCCAGGTCACCATGCCGGTGGCCACGATGGCCACACCGGCCCAACCGGCCGCGCGCCACGCGCCGGCCACCAGGATCACGCCCGCGATGGGATATGCAATTTGACGCCAGTTCATGGCGCGATTGTCACTGCTGCCAGTTGCAGGGCACCTGCGGCAAGTGCGTAGGGCCGGCCTTGATTCATCCCAGGCTCCGCACGACTTCCATCGCCTCCTCGATGCGCTCGACCGGATGGATCGTGAGCCCCTCGATGTCGCGGCTGCCTTTCTTGGGCGCGTTGGCCTTGGGCACGACTGCCACCGAGAACCCGAGTTTCGCGGCTTCGCGCAAGCGCTCCTGTCCGCGCGGCGCGGGTCGCACTTCCCCGGCGAGCCCCACTTCGCCAAAGGCAATGAATCCCTTGGGCAGTGCGCGCCCGCGCAGGCTCGATGTAATCGCCAGCATCACCGACAAGTCGGCAGCAGGCTCGGAAATTCGCACGCCACCGACGGCGTTGACGAATACGTCCTGGTCCATGCAGGCCACACCCGCGTGCCGATGAAGCACCGCCAGCAGCATCGCCAGGCGATCGCGATCCAGGCCGACCGACAGGCGGCGCGGACTCGGCCCGCCGCTATCGACCAGCGCCTGGATTTCAACCAGCATGGGCCGTGTGCCTTCCAGGGTCACCAGCACACAACTGCCGGGCACCGGTTCTGCATGCTGCGACAGAAAGATCGCGCTGGGGTTGGAGACGCCCTTCAATCCCTTTTCGGTCATCGCGAAAACGCCGATCTCGTTCACGGCGCCAAAGCGGTTCTTGATCGCGCGCACCAGACGAAAACTCGAATGCGTATCGCCCTCGAAATACAGCACCGTATCGACCATGTGCTCCAGCACGCGCGGCCCCGCGAGTGCGCCCTCTTTTGTGACGTGTCCCACGAGGACGATGCAGGTTCCACCGGCCTTGGCAGCGCGCGTCAGATGCGCTGCGCATTCACGCACCTGCGCAACCGAGCCGGGCGCGGACGTGAGCTGGTCGGAGTACACAGTCTGGATCGAGTCGATCACCGCGACCGCAGGCTTGGTCGATGCAATCGTCGCGAGAATTTTTTCGAGCTGGATCTCGGCCAGCACGCTGACCTGCGAACGGTCCAGCCCCAGCCTGCGTGATCGCAACGCGACTTGCGCCCCGCTCTCTTCGCCCGTCACATAGAGCGTTGGAACGCCTGCGCGCTGCAGGCCGTCTAGCGCCTGCAGCAGCAAGGTCGATTTGCCGATGCCCGGATCGCCGCCAATCAGCACCACGCCGCCTTCGACAATGCCGCCGCCCAGCACGCGGTCGAGTTCTGAAATGCCCGTGGGCGTGCGGTCGATCTCGCTGGCTTCGATGTCGGCCAGCACGGCGACTTCGGCGGTTTTGGCGAGTGATGCGAACCGGTTTTTTGCGACGGCGGAGGGTGTTTCAGCCGCCGTCTCAATCAGCGTGTTCCATGCCTCGCAGTGCGGGCACTTGCCCAGCCAGCGAGGGCTGGTGCCCCCGCATTCGGTGCATGAGTAGATTGTCTTTTCCTTGGCCATCGGCCAAGTGTAGGCGTGGGAGGTGCGCTCAGCGCTGCGCCGGGCCGCTCGCCATGGCCTGGAACCGCTGCATGTTGGCCTGGTCCACTTGCGCGATCTGCTCCGCAGGCGCAAGCGACACCCAATGCCCGATGTAGCTATTGAGGTACCCCACCAGCTGCTTCCCGTCAACAGGCTTCAAGTCCCGCTGCTGACGGCTCTGATCGAGGTTGAACTGCTCGATCGACCGATCGACCTGTTGGGCCAGCATCTGCAAGTGGACGCCACATGAGTTGGGTGTGTTGTCTTGCAAGCCATGCTCGCAAAGCAGCACTTGCGCCTGCCCCATCCCGGAGAGCGCGTGTTGCAACTGCTTTAGTGCGTGACCCGGTCGATGGTCCGTGACACTGTCAAAGAGGACGGCCTGGAATCCCGCAGGGTTCGCGGCGTCCTTGACCAGAAAGAGCGTGAGCCAGTGCCCGTCATTGTGGATAGGGATCAAGGCGGGCGTTCCGGTTTCCGCCACCTTGAGAGCATCCTGAATGAGCAATTCGTCGAAGTGCTCCGCGACCCCGTCCTGCGGCCCTGCGCCGAGATCAATGACGGCGCGACTCTCCAGGTTCTGCAGCGTGCGGCCAATGGCCTGGAACTCGTCATCGGCGACCATTCGCGCCCGGTTGACCAGGCTCCGCTCCTGAAAGTGGAATCTCTTGGCCTGCAGTTGCGCATCCAGCGCGAGATGCGCCTGATGCTCAAGGAGGTCCAGTGCCTTGATCCGTGCAGGTTCGGTTTTCGCTTGAACAAGCCTGTCCCGCTCGGCATGTGCCGCTCGACCGGCAAGGTACAAGACACAGGCGGGGGCCGTTTTGGGATTGCCCTGAAAACAGGCGATGGCCTTGTCGCCCAGTTCCTTGCGGACGGCTGCTGCCTCTTGTGAATTCAGTTCGGGCGCATTCGGCACGAGGCTGCCCGGATTGCCATAGGCGTTGATCAGCATCTGCCGGGCGCCTGCGGCCTGCTGCGCATTGCTGCCCGTGATCTGCTGGAACAGGCGCGCGATCGCTTGCGATCTGAGGGTTTTGGCTGCCTCGGCAGAACCCGCCGCAGCCACGGGGACTTCCCGCGGACGCTCATGCGGAGGTGGCCTCTTGATCTCTTCATCGATCGGTAGACGCTCGGCACGCGCCCAACCGCTGGGGATATCGATTGCGATGCCGTGGATGCCAGCAAGGTCCCGCAGGCGATCGACCACTTCATCGGGCAGGCCTGGCGGCAACTGGATTCGCTCGCCGGGCAGATCGATCACGAAATCTGCAATGAACTCGGCAGTTGCGTCGACATGCGCGCGGACTTCAGGCGACGCCTTGCTTCCAGATCCTTCAGCCCACTGCTGGATGCCGCTGCGCATGTCCACGTTGAATGCACTGGCATCGGCGCTCCTGGGCAGCGGCGGCGGGGGTTGCTTTTGCTCTGCCTTCCTGGGTGTCGGGCTGCGTGTATATCGGCTGAGCGGATTCATGGGTAACTCCTGGCATGCATTGGCGGCTAACTGGGGGGAAGCGGAACGTCCGCTCGATCAAACAGTCAGTAACAGGGCAGTGGGTTCAGTTCCACTGCGCATGCCTCAGGCCTCGTGCGACGCCATACGGACTCGATAGACAAGGCAAAGCGATTCATTTAACATATTAAATGAATCGCTTGCCCGAACCGATCCCTCCATGACAACGCCCTTCGTCCATCGCAACCTGCCGCGGCTACTTTTGCAGGCGCGCGAATCGGTAATGGCGCATACCCGCCCCAGCCTGCGCGAGCACGGCCTGTCAGACCAGCAATGGCGCGTGCTGCGCGTGCTCGGCGAACACGGCACCGTGGAGACAGGCCGCGTGGCACGAGAGGCCTTCATCCTGGGACCCAGCCTGACCGGCGTGCTGGCGCGCATGGAACGCGATGGGCTGGTGCAACGCGAGCGTGACCCTGCTGACCAGCGGCGCACCGTCGTCGAGGCCACGCCCCGGGGATTGAAGCTCGTTGAAAAACTGTCGCGCACGGTGGAGGCGCACTACGAGTGGATGGAACAGTCGCTGGGCAAGCGAAAGCTCGAGCAGCTGTATCAATTGCTTGATGAAGTCATCGAACTGGAGCAGCCATGAGCATTCCCCCGCTGCGCACTGTCTACGGCACGCTGCTGAATTTTCGCGGCGAGGCCGATGCGTGGGCCTCGAAGATGAACGAGCCGCCCTACAAGGCGCCACCCAGGGCACCTGTGCTGTACATCAAGCCCGCCAACACCTGGAGCGCCGACGGCGCGAACATTCCTGTGCCCGCGCGCGTCGCGCAAGTCGAGGTCGGCGCCACTATAGGCATGGTGATGAAAAGCGCGCATGAAGTCGCGGGCTATGTGCTGATGAACGACCTGGCGATCCCGCACGACAGCTACTTTCGCCCGCCGGTGAAGTACCGCTGCCTCGATGGTTTTCTGGGCATCGGCGCGCGCATCAGGCCGCGCAATGAAACCGGTGATCCATCCGTGTTCAGGCTGGAGGTACGCATCAACGGCGAGTTGAAGCAGACGGTGCGCTTTTCCGATCTGGTGCGCCCCGCAGAACAACTGCTGGCCGATGTGTCGGAGTTCATGAGCTTCGCGCCGGGCGATGTGTTGATGCTGGGTTGTGACATCGGCCGCCCTTTGGCGCGCGTGGGTGACACGATCGCCATCAGCATGCCGGCCCTGGGCACACTGACCAACACACTGATCGCGGAGGCCGCATGAAGCACGCGCGAATCATTCACGGCGGTGTGACCCAACGCGCGGTCGAGCAGGACGGCCAGTTGCTGCTTGCAGACGGCACGCGGGTCGCATTCGACGCGGTCACCTGGTTGCCGCCGCTGGAACCCACACCGCTGCCACGCACCATCCTCGCGCTGGGCCTGAACTATGCGGACCATGCGAAAGAGCTGGAGTTCAAGGCGCCCGAGGAGCCGCTGGTTTTCCTGAAAGGCGAGACGGCCCTCACAGGACATCGCCAGAAGACACCGCGTCCGGCCGGCGTGCAGTTCATGCACTACGAGTGCGAACTGACCATCGTCATCGGGCGCACGGCGCGCCATGTGAAGCGCAGTGATGCACACGACTTCATCGGCGGCTACACCGTCGCGAATGATTACGCGATCCGCGACTACCTGGAGAACTGGTATCGCCCCAACCTGCGCGTGAAAAACCGCGATCGCACCACACCGATAGGGCCGTGGTACGTGGACGCAGCCGACATCGCCGACCCGATGGCGCTCGCCCTGTCCACCACGGTGAACGGCAAGGTCACGCAATCGGGCAACACCAAAGACATGATCTTTGGCGTCCCCTTTCTCATCGAATACTTCTCCAGCTTCATGACGCTGCGGCCCGGCGACATCATCCTGACGGGCACGCCCGACGGGGTTGTCGATTGCAGGCCGGGCGATGTGATCGTGACCGAAATCGAGGGACTCGGCGCCCTCATGAACACCATCGAATAGACATGCGCATCGATCACCTTATCAACGGCAAGCCGGTTGCAGGCGCCGATTATTTCGAGACCATCAATCCGGCGACGCAGGAAGTGCTGGCTGAAGTTGCATCTGGCGGCGAGCAGGAAGTCAACGCCGCAGTGGCCGCCGCAAAAGATGCCTTTCCCAAATGGGCCGCAATGCCCGCGCCGCAGCGCGCGAAGCTGGTGCGCAAACTCGGCGACCTGATCGCGGCGCACGTTCCCGAAATCGCGCAGACCGAGACCAACGACTGCGGCCAGGTCATCGCGCAAACCGGCAAGCAGTTGATCCCGCGCGCTGCCGACAACTTCTACTACTTCTCCGAGATGTGTACCCGTGTCGACGGCCACACCTATCCCACCGAAACGCATCTGAACTACACGCTGTTCCATCCGGTCGGTGTGTGCGCGCTGGTGTCGCCGTGGAACGTGCCATTCATGACAGCGACATGGAAGGTCGCGCCGTGCATCGCGTTCGGCAACACCGCCGTGCTCAAGATGAGCGAGCTGTCGCCGATGAGCGCTGCGCGGCTGGGAGAGCTGGCAATGGAAGCGGGTATTCCGCCGGGTGTGTTGAACATCGTGCATGGCTACGGAAAGGAAGCGGGCGAGCCGCTGGTCAAGCACCCGGACGTGCGAGCAATTTCTTTCACCGGCTCCACCGCGACGGGCAATCGCATCGTCCGCGAAGCCGGCCTGAAGAAGTTCAGCATGGAGCTGGGTGGCAAATCACCGTTCGTGATTTTTGAGGACGCCGATCTCGATCGCGCGCTCGATGCGGCCATCTTCATGATTTTTTCCAACAACGGCGAGCGGTGCACGGCGGGCAGTCGCATCCTGGTGCAGCAGTCGATCTATGCGGACTTCGCGCAGAAGTTTGCAGCGCGGGCAAAGCGTCTGGCAGTGGGCGATCCGCTGGATGAAAAGACGGTGATCGGGCCGATGATTTCGCAGGCACATCTGGCCAAGGTGCGCAGCTACATCGAGCTGGGACCGAAGGAAGGCGCGACGCTGCTTTGCGGCGGGCTCGAAGCGCCGGTGGTGGCCGATCGCGTGAAGCGCGGCAACTATGTCATGCCCACTGTATTCGCCGACGTCGACAACCGCATGAAGATCGCGCAGGACGAAATCTTCGGGCCGGTCGCGTGCCTGATTCCGTTCAAGGATGAAGCTGATGCGATCCGGCTGGCCAACGATATCCAGTACGGACTGTCCAGCTATGTGTGGACCGAGAACATCGGCAAGGCGCATCGTGTTGCGGCGGCCGTGGAAGCAGGCATGTGTTTCGTGAACAGCCAGAATGTTCGCGATCTGCGCCAGCCGTTCGGCGGCACCAAGGCCTCGGGGACGGGGCGCGAAGGCGGCACCTGGAGCTACGAGGTGTTCCTGGAGCCCAAGAACATTGCGGTGTCGCTGGGCTCGCATCACATTCCGCATTGGGGGCTGGCATGACGCCAACTGTCATCAAGAGAGCTGTCATGCCGGACGTGATCCGGCATCCACCGCGCAGCGGTTGCGGCCGTCGAATGCATGGATTGCGGGTCAAGCCCGCAATGACAGCCTATCTTGCGCATCAGGAGGCTCGCCATGGGTAAGCTCGCACTGGCCGCCAAGATCACACACGTCCCTTCGATGTACCTGTCGGAGTTCCCTGGCCCCAACTTCGGTTGCCGCGACGCCGCCATCAACGGGCACAAGGAGATCGACAGGCGCTGCAGGGCACTCGGCGTGGACACCATCGTCGTGTTCGATGTGCACTGGCAGGTCAACAGCGAATATCACATCAACTGCGGCCCGAAGTTCGAAGGTGTGTACACCAGCAACGAGCTGCCGCACTTCATCAAGAACCTGCCCTACGCGTATCCGGGCAACCCGGCGCTCGGCCACATGATCGGCGACATGGCCAACGAGATGGGGGTCAAGAGCAGAGCGCATTCCGACACCACGCTCGAACTGCAATACGGCACGCTGGTGCCGATGCGCTACATGAATTCGGACCAGCACTACAAGGTGGTCTGCGTGAGCGGCTGGTGCGACTGGCATGACCTGAACGAGTCCGCGCGATTCGGCCTGGCCGTGCGCAAGGCGATAGAGGAGAAGTACGACGGCACTGTCGCGGTGTTCGCAAGCGGCTCGCTCTCGCATCACTTCGCCGACAACGGCCGCGCGCCCGAATTCATGCACAAGGTGTACGACCCCTTCCTGGAACAGGTCGATCACCGCGTCGTCGAACTCTGGAAGCAGGGCGACTGGAAGACCTTTATCGGGATGCTGCCGATGTATGCCGAAAAGTGCTGGGGTGAAGGCGACATGCACGACACGGCGATGCTGCTCGGCCTGCTGGGGTGGGATCGGTACGAAGCGCCTGCTGAAATCATCACACCGTATTTCGGAAGCTCGGGTACAGGCCAGATCAACGCGGTGTTTCCGGTGACGCCGCTTGACGTTGCTTGACGTTGCTTGACGCCGGAGGAAATTAATTGGAATCCGACCCCAATTCTGGTTGTCATTGCGGATCAAGTCCGCAATGACAGCCAATCACCAGGAATGCCATGCCACATCTCGTGATTCTGTACACGCCCAACGTCGATGCGATGACCGACATGAGCGCGCTCTGCCGGTCGCTGGCCGACGAGATGCTCACGCTGCGAGATGAAGACGACAAGCAGGTCTTCCCCACAGGCGGCACGCGTGTGCTGGCGTATCCGGCCGCGCACTACGCAGTGGCAGACGGCAAGGGCGATTACGCCTTTGTGTACCTGAACATCCGCATGGCCGTGGGGCGCAGTGATGCGGTGAAGAAGACAGCGGGCGATCGTTTGCTCGATGTGGTCAAGCAGCACTTCGCGCCCATCTTCAACAACCATCTGATCGGCATCACCTTGCAGATCGACGAGAGCCCGGGCCAGGTGTATGACGGCAAGCACAGCTCACTGCATCCACTTTTCAACCAATGACCTTCACATCCGAAACCATCGCCCAGCTCGCGCGTGAACTCGACGAGAGCGAGAAGTCGCGCGTCCAGGTGGAGCACTTTTCCAGGCGCTTTCCCGACATGACGGTGGAAGACGGTTACGCCGTCTCGCGGGCATGGGTTGCGATGAAGATCGCAGCGGGTCGCACCGCGCGCGGCCACAAGATCGGGCTTACTTCGCGCGCAATGCAGATCTCCAGCCAGATCGACGAACCCGACTACGGCACCTTGCTCGACGACATGTTCTTCGAAGCAGGCGATATCCCCGCGAGCCGGTTCATCGCGCCGCGCGTGGAAGTCGAACTGGCGTTTGTGCTCAAGCATCGTCTTGAAGGCAAGACGATCACAGTCGAACAAGTCCTCGCCGCCACCGACTACGTGCAACCCGCCATCGAGATCATCGACGCGCGCATCGAGCAGTTCGATCGCCACACGAAAAAGATGCGGCGCGTGCAGGACACCATCAGCGACAACGCGGCCAATGCAGGCATCGTGCTGGCCGGGCGCAAGGCTCATCCGCACGAGGTTGACCTGCCGTGGTGCGGCGCTATTCTTCGCCAGAATGGTGTCGTCGAAGAGACCGGCCTTGCAGCGGGCGTGCAGGGCCATCCTGCGATCGGCGTTGCATGGCTGGCGATGAAGCTGGCTGCATGGGGAGAGTTCCTGGAAGCCGGCGAGGTCGTGCTGGCAGGCTCATTCACAAGGCCCGTGGCCGCAAAGACCGGCGATGTTTTCGATGCGGATTACGGCCAGCTCGGCCGGTTCGAATTTCGTTTTGTTTGAGCACTTCAAGAAAGAGACAAGCCATGCACACACCCGTCAATCCCTTCAAGCAGGCCCTGCGCGAAAAGCGCACCCAGATCGGCCTGTGGGTCGGCCTGGCCGATCACTACGCCACCGAGATTTGCGCGGGCGCCGGTTTCGACTGGCTGCTGCTGGACGGCGAGCATTCGCCCAACGACATCCG
Organism: Caenimonas sp. SL110; assembly: GCF_001044395.1. GTDB lineage: Bacteria > Pseudomonadota > Gammaproteobacteria > Burkholderiales > Burkholderiaceae_C > Ramlibacter. The sequence continues at coordinate 144,593 of NZ_JANU01000002.1, read as the reverse complement.
CACCATCTTGCAACAGGCGCAGGTGATTGCGGGCTACCCGGATTCGCACGCCATCGCCCGCGTGCCGGTGGGCCACGGCAACATCGGCACCACGCTCATCAAGCAGTACCTTGACCTGGGCATCCAGACCCTGCTGGTGCCGATGGTTGATACGGCAGAGCAGGCCAGGGCGCTGGTGCAGGCGATGCGCTATCCGCCCGGCGGCATTCGCGGCATGGGCGGCTCGCGCGCATCGCGCTGGGGCCGGCTGCCCAACTACGCCAAGGAAGCCAACGACCAGGTCTGCCTGCTGGTGCAAGCCGAGTCGCGCGAGGCGCTGGCGAACCTGGACGCCATCGCGGCTGTCGAAGGCGTGGATGGCATCTTCATCGGTCCCGCCGATCTGTCGGCAGCACTGGGCCATGTGGGCGACCCCATGCATCCCGAAGTGCAGGCGGCCATCGAAGACGCGATGCACCGCATCAACAAGGCCGGCAAGGCGGCGGGCATCCTGACCCCGGCAGAGCCACTGGCGCATCAATACATCCAGATGGGCTTTACTTTCGTGGCCGTCGGGCTCGACTCCAACCTGCTCATGAAGTCGACGACCGGCCTGGCCGCCCGATTCAAGCTGGGCCCCGACGCGCCAGCGAGCAAGACCTACTGAAGGAGCACGCCAGATGAACGCAGTTCTCAAACCCGTTGCCGCAGCGATGCATCCCGATGAGTGGCAGGCGCGTGTGCAGCTCGCCGCTTGCTACCGCATCTTCGACATGCTCGGCTGGACCGAGATGATCTACAACCACATCACGATCCGCCTGCCGGACAGCGTGACCGGTGGACAAAAGCAGTTCCTCATCAATCCCTTCGGCCTGCACTACAGCGAAGTGACGGCGAGCAACCTGCTCAAGATCGACCTGAAGGGCAACAAGCTCGACGACAACCCGTGGCCGGTGAATCCAGCGGGCTTCACCGTGCATTCGGCGATCCATGAAGGCGTGGACAACGCGCATTGCGTGATGCACACGCACACCACCAACGGCCTCGCCGTCGCGTGTACTGCTACCGGCCTCGCGCAAAACAATTTCTATTCGGCGCAACTGCACGGACTTGTGGCCTATCACGACTTCGAGGGCATCACGGTGCATGCCGAGGAAACGCCTCGCCTGTTAAAGAGCATGGGCAACAAGCCGGCAGTCATCCTGCGCAACCATGGTCTGCTGACCTGGGGGCCGACCTTGCCGCTCGCGTTCGTTCGCCTGTGGACACTGCAGCGCGCCTGCGATGTGCAGGTCGCGCAGGCCGCGCTCGGCCCCGCCATTGCCGTCCCGGTTGCCGTTGCCGAGAAGACAGTCGCCGATTCGTTTCAGTGGGACGCGAAATTCGGCGCGGGCCAGGACGTGTTCGACGCGCTGGTGCGGCGCGTGGACCGGATCGACTCCTCTTACAAGAACTGAATCAACGCATGAAGAAGGTTTGTATTTACGGCGCCGGCGCGATCGGCGGATGGCTGGGCGTGCGGCTGGCGCAGGCCGGTTGCGAAGTCAGCGCGGTGGCGCGAGGCGCGACGCTGGAGGCGCTCCAGAAAAACGGCTTGCAACTCACCACGAACACGCCCGCGCAGACCGATCAGGTCGACGTGCGTGCCAGCGCGTCGCCTGCCGAGCTGGGTGTGCAGGACCTGGTCATCGTTGCCGTCAAGGCGCCGGCCATGGCCGAGGTCGCCCGAGCAATCGGCCCCTTGCTCGGCCCCGACACCATCGTGCTGACGGCGATGAACGGTGTGCCGTGGTGGTTTCTCGAAGGCTTCGGCGGCGAGCACGCAGGCAAGCGCCTGTCTTCGGTCGATGCCGATGGCAGCATCGGGGTGAACGTGCCGGTCAAACACATCATCGGTTGCGTGGTTCATGCCAGCTGCTCGCTGGACGGCCCCGGCCGCGTGCGCCAGCATTTCGGCAACAAGCTCATCATCGGCGAGCCTTCAGGCGAGAAGACGCCGCGTGTTCGCGAGCTGGCTGCCCTGCTCGAACGTGCCGGGCTGGAGGCGGTCTTGTCCGACCAGATCCAGAAAGACACCTGGTTCAAGCTGTGGGGCAACATGACGATGAATCCGATCAGCGCCATAACCGGGGCCACGACCGATCGCGTGCTCGAAGACGACCTGGTGCGTGCGTTCATCGGCAAGGTGATGCTGGAAGCCAAGGAGATCGGCGCGCGCGTGGGCATCGTCATCGACCAGGAGCCCGAGGACAGGCACCAGGTCACGCTCAAGCTGGGCGCCTTCAAGACATCGATGCTGCAGGACGTGGAGGCCGGCAAACCGGTCGAGCTCGATGCGTTGGTGACCGTCGTCCGGGAGCTGGGCCAGATCACCGGAGTGCCGACACCTTCCACCGACGCGCTGCTGGGTCTGGCGCGACTGCACGCACGCGTGCACGGCTTGTATTGATGGCGACCCGTTGATGGGAACGTCCCGCAAGGCGATCAGCGGCACTGCGTTCGCGACGCTGCTGTTGATCGCGCTGATGATGGGTGCCAACCACGTCGCGGCACGCATCGCGTTCAACAACGGCGTGGACGTGGCGACTGCGGTGGTGTTCCGCAGCGCCGTGACGGCCACCGTGATCGCCATCCTGCTGTCGCTGCAGCGCGTGCGCATCGCATTCACGGCGCGGCACAAGCGCATGCTGCCGCTGGTCGGTTTGCTCATCGGCGTGCAGAGCCTGTGCCTGTATTCAGCGGTGGCGCGTCTTCCAGTTGCGCTGGCGCTGCTCGCCTTCAATACCTATCCCCTGTGGACCGCGATCTGGTCCTTCCTGATCTACCGGCACAAGCCCGAACGGGCCTTGCTGATCGCCATGCCAATCATCCTGGCCGGGCTGGCGCTGGCACTCGATGTGTTCGGCGCTGCTTCGGGCCTGGGCGCTGCCGGGCAGTGGCTTCGGATCGGCGCGGGTGTCGGCTTCGCGCTGGCCGCCGCAGGCACCTTCGGCCTGGCGCTGGTCATCACGCAGCACGAAGCCGGTGACGTTGATGGCCGCGTGCGAACGGCCACGACGATGACGATTGCAGGCCTGGTCGCGCTCGCCACGGTGGGCGCGCAAGGCGGCTTCCACTTGCCCACGGCCCCCGCTGGCTGGGGCGGGCTGGCGGCACTCACTTTTCTCTACGGCACCGCCTTCACGATCATGTTTACGGTGCTGCCGCGCCTGGGTGTTGTCGGCAATTCAGCCATCATGAATGTGGAGCCGGTGTTCGCGCTGGTGCTCGCATGGCTGCTGCTGGGCCAGACCATTGCGCCGATACAGGTTGCGGGCGCGCTGGTCGTCGTTGCGGCCGTCATGGTGCTGGGGTTACGCAAAAGTTCCTAATTTTTAGTTGCGCGCGGGCCGGTGCAGTGATTCAATCCGCCAGTGGCCGCCCCGCTGGATCCTCCCCAACCCGCTCCGCCCAGCATGTTTGCTGCGCGGGCCAACCGCATCAACCTCGTCAATGCGTTGACGGTGGTGGTGCTGGTGGTGCTGGCCTGGTCCGCATGGCCCAGCGACGCCGCGCGGCTCCAGACGCGTGCGGCCGACTACGTCGAAGCCCTCAACCGTGGCGATGCAGCAGCCAGCTACCAGTTCCTTTCGCCCGCCGTCCGCAAGCAGATGTCGCTCGATGCCTGGGCCGCCCGCCCATCGCCGCGCCGCGAGATTGCGTCTGTGGTGGTGAACGACGCAGCCGATCAGGGCGTGGTCACGCTGTCCGACGCGACCACCCTGCGGCAAGTGCCCACGACCTGGGTCCGGGTCGACCGGGTCTGGTACCACGACCCGCAGGTCAAGTAATCAATCGACGACGACCGGCACGCGCTGCGCCAGCGCGCACATGAGTTCGTAGCCGACGGTGCCCGCTGAGCGTGCGACTTCGTCAATGCTCAGGATTTGCCCGTTGCCCGCGCGGCCCCACATCGTCACCGCGCTTCCCATGCCGGCCTGCGGCACCGGCGTGAGATCGACGGTGATCATGTCCATGCTCACCCGCCCGACGATTCGGGTGCGAACGCCATCGACCAGCACGGGCGTGCCAGTGGTGCAGTGGCGCGGGTAGCCATCGGCGTAGCCGCAGGCGACGATGCCGATGCGAAGCGGCTGGTCGGCGACGAAGCTCGATCCGTAGCCCACGGTGTGACCCACATCGAGCTGCTGCACGCCGATGACCCGCGTCGCAAGCGTCATGGTCGGCTGCAGGCCCCAGTGCGCGATGTCGTGATCGGGATAGTCGGGTGCGCTGCCGTACACCGCAATGCCCGGCCTGATCCAGTCGCCGCGCACGGCCGGCTCGGCGCCCATGCGAAGGCTTGCCGCGCTGTTGGCGACCGAGCGCTCACCCGGCAGGTCGTGCGTGACTGCATCGAACGCTTCGAGCTGATGCGCGATGCCACGCGCGCCGTCGGCATCGCTGAAATGCGTCATGAGCGAAATCTCGTCGACCTGCGGCAAGGCGTTGAGCCGGGTCCATGCGGCGCGGTAACGCGGCGGCGTGAAGCCCAGCCGATTCATGCCCGAATTCATCTTGAGGAACACGCGATGCGGCTCCTGCGTCTTGTGCGCGGCCAGCATATCGATCTGCTCATCGCAGTGAATGGTGTGCCACAGGCCCAGGCGCGAGCACAGCTCCAGGTCACGCGCTTCGAACACGCCTTCCAGCAATAGCACCGGGCCGCGCCAACCGAGCGAGCGCACGCGCTGCGCTTCGTCCAGGTCGAGCAGTGCGAAGCCATCGACGCCGCGCAATCCGTCGAACACGCGCTCGATGCCGTGACCGTACGCATTGGCCTTGACCACCCCCCAGACCCGTGCATCGGGGGCCGCATTTCGCATGCGGGCGAGGTTTTGCCGGAGTGCTTCAGTGTCGATGGTGGCCTGGATGGGACGGGGCATGGCGGGATTAAAGCACTGGGCAGCGTGATATAACGCCGAGTCAGTTGGAGACACTCGCATAAAACACTGCCCATCAGCTTGCCTGATGCGCTCACGAAGCAGGAATGAAGCGCGGTTTTTACACCCTCATGTCGGCGCAGTTTTTCTCGTCGCTGGCCGACCAGGCGCTGTTCGTCGCCGCGGTAGAGTTGATCAAGTCCGGTGGCGGCGCCGAATGGCAGCGCGCCGCACTGGTGCCGATCTTCGCGCTGTTCTACGTCATCCTCGCGCCATGGCTGGGCGCGTTCGCCGACGCTTACCCCAAGCGGACCGTCATGTTCGTGAGCAACGCGATCAAGGTCGCGGGGTGCCTGTTGATGCTGGTGGGCCTGCATCCCCTGGCCGCCTATGCCGTCGTCGGCCTGGGCGCCGCGGCCTACTCACCGGCCAAGTACGGCATCCTCACCGAGATGCTGCCCGCGTCGCAGCTGGTCAAGGCCAACGGCTGGATCGAAGGGCTCACCATCGCATCGATCATCCTGGGCATCTTGCTGGGCGGCCAGCTGGTGGGTCAGGTCATCGCCGGGCGCATGCTCGCGCTCGACTTCCCCATCATTGACACCGGCATCGACACACCGCCCGAAGCAGCCATCTTCGTGCTGATCTTCATCTACGCGCTGGCTGCATGGTTCAACACGCGCATTCCCCACACCGGCGTCGAAATGCGCCCGATGCCAAAGAATCCGCTGGAGCTGGTCCCCGATTTCTGGACCTGCAACTCGCGTTTGTGGCGTGACAAGCTCGGCCAAATTTCGCTGGCGACCACCACCTTGTTCTGGGGCGTGAGCGGCAACCTGCGCTACATCATCCTGGCCTGGAGCGCGGCGGCGCTGGGCTACAGCACGACGCAGGCCTCGTCGCTCGGCGGCGTGGTCGCCATCGGCACGGCGGTGGGCGCCATCATCGCGTCGATGCGCATGAAGCTGGACACGGCCACCAGCGTGATCCCGATGGGCATCCTGATGGGCCTGCTCATCATCGTGATGAATTTCATCAACAACGTCTGGGCGGCAGTGCCTTTTCTCATCCTGATGGGCGGGCTGGGCGGCTTCCTGGTGGTGCCGATGAACGCGCTGCTGCAGCACCGGGGCCACAACCTGATGGGCGCGGGCCGCTCGATCGCGGTGCAGAACTTCAACGAGCAGGCCTGCATCCTGTTCCTGGGCGCGTTCTACAGCCTTTCGACCGGAATGGGCATGTCCGCGTTCGGGGCCATCACCGGCTTCGGGCTGATCGTGGCCGGCGTGATGTGGGCGATTTCGCGCTGGCACAAGAGCAACACCATCAAGCACCGCGAAGAGCTGGACCACCTGCTTCGCATCGCGCGCCACGACAACTCGCATGGCTAGGGCCGGCTGAGCGTGTCCACCGGCTCCGGCGCCACACGCGCGCCCAATACCCTCGCGCCCGCTCTCGCACTCGTCATCAACGCCTTCGTCTGGGGGGTTTCGTGGTGGCCGTTTCGTTACCTCGAAACGCGCGGACTTCACCCGCTCTGGGCGACGGCGACGATCTACCTCGTCTCGCTGTGCCTGCTGCTGATGGTGCGACCCCATGCCGGCAAGGGCTTTGGCAAGCAACCCCTGCTGTGGTTGCTGATGGCCGCAGCCGGCTTCACCAACGTCGGCTTCAACTGGGCGGTGACGATGGGCGATGTGGTGCGCGTCGTGCTGCTGTTTTATTTGATGCCGGCCTGGACGGTGCTGCTGGCCTGGCCGATGCTGGGCGAGCGACCCACCGCTGTCGGGCTCGCGCGCATCGCGCTGGCGATGGCTGGTGTGGTGATCGTGCTCAAGGCCCCCGGCTCGCCCTGGCCCATCCCGGAAAGCGCCACCGACTGGCTCGCCATCGGCGGCGGCCTGAGTTTTGCGCTCACCAACATCCTGCTGCGCAAGATGAGCGATGTGGCGCCGCCGGCCCGCATCCTGGCGATGTTTGCAGGTGGCGCGATTGCCGCTTCGCTTGCAGGCCTTGTGGTGATGAGCTTGGGATTGATCGCCGCCCCGCCCTTGCCTCGCGCCGATTGGGCGCTGGTCGCCTTTGGACTGAGCCTGGGGTTTCTCGCGAGCAACATCGCCCTGCAGTACGGCGCGTCGCGCGTGAACGCGCACACCGCCGCGCTCATCATGCTGTCGGAGGTCGTGTTTGCAGCTGTCTCATCCGTGCTGCTGGGCGCAGCCGAGATGAACACCCGCACCTGGATTGGCGGCTCGCTCATCCTGGCTGCGGCGGTGTGGTCTGCGATGTCGCCATCGTCACCCAAGGCGCACTGACCCCACGGACCCCACTGGCGAAGCGATCAGCGCACAATCCGGGCGATGAGCACCATCTATGACTTCGAAGCACGCACCATCGACGGCCAGACCGTTCCACTCGACCAGTTCAAGGGCAAGGCGCTCCTGATCGTCAACACCGCGAGCGCATGCGGGTACACGCCTCAGTTCGGCGGCCTGGAAGAACTGCACAAGACCTACGGCGACAAGGGCCTGGTGGTGCTGGGCTTTCCCTGCAACCAGTTCGGCTCGCAAGACCCCGGCAGCAACGACGAGATTGCGCAGTTCTGCCAGCTCAATTTCGGCGTGAGCTTTCCGATGATGGCCAAGGTCGATGTCAACGGTGACAACGCCGACCCGCTGTTCAAGTTCCTGACCAAAGAAGCGCCTGGCCTGCTGGGCACGACAGGCATCAAGTGGAACTTCACCAAGTTTCTCGTGGGCAAGGATGGCGAAGTCATCAAACGTTTCGCGCCGGCCGACGCGCCTGCGGGGCTGGCCAAGGATATCGAAAAGGCGCTCGCGGGCTGATACTGAGCCAGGCGCAATCAGGTCGCCCAGCCCTGCTCTTTCGCCTGCGCATCCGTCAGGCGCGCCAGGTCGGCCAGCGTGCGGCCGGGCTCATCACGGAACTGCTCATCGAGCCGCCGTACGTAGGTGACCCGATCGACGCGGAAACTGCGAAAGTCGCTTCGCTGTTCACACCACGCGGCCAGCGTCCAGACCTTGCCCCAGTAAAAGCAACCCAACGGTCGTAGCGTTCGCTCGCTGGGTTTTTCGTTCAGGTCGCGATAGTTGATGAATATCTTGCGCCGCTCCTGCACGGCTTCACGCAAGGTCTGCAGCGTGCGCTGCGTGGCCGTCGGCACGCCACTGGGCGGCGCATACACCGCCAGCGCTTCAGCCGCAGCGCGCGCTTCCACCGGCAACACCGACATGATCTTGCCCAGTGCATCCTGCGCTCCTTCGGCCAATGCCGGATCGAGCCAGACCTGCGCCATGCGCACCGACGCGACCAGGGCCTTGGCCTCGTGCTGGGTGAACATCATGGGCGGCAGGTCGAACCCCGCGCCCAGCCGGTAACCCACACCCGCCTCGCCTTCCAGCGGCACGCCCTGGTGCTGCAGGTCGGCCACGTCGCGGTAGATGGTGCGTTCCGAGACTTCGAGCCGCTGCGCCAGGTAGGCGGCGGTGGTCAAACGCCGTCCGCGAACAAGCTGGATGATGTGAAAGAGGCGGTCGGCGCGGCGCATGGATGTCAGGAGCGACCGGTTGGGAAGTCGCTGGTTTCGAGTGGGAGGATACTTTGTTCTCCTCCTGCTGACACGGTGGTGTCAGGAGCCTGCCAGCGCCTCGTCCAGCACCTCGACCCAATGCCGCACGGGCGTCGCGGTGCCGCTTTGCAGGTGCGTGATGCACCCGACATTGGCCGAGATGATCGCTGCCGGCTGCATTTCGCCCAGATGGCCAAGCTTGCGGTCGCGCAGCTGGTGCGCGATCGCGGGCTGCAGGACCGAATAGGTCCCGGCCGAGCCGCAGCACAGGTGCGATTCGTTGGGCGCAACGCGTACGTCAAAGCCCAGGTCGCGCATGTGCACTTCAACGCCGCCGCGCAGTTTCTGGCCGTGCTGCAAGGTGCAAGGCGGGTGAAACGCCAGCACACCCGGCGCCGCGCCGATCTTGCCGCGAAGTGACGCTGCGATCTCGGGCAGCAACTCGCTCAGGTCTCGCGTGAGCTCGCTGATGCGAGCGGCCTTGTCGGCATAGCCGGCGTCATGGCGCAAGTGATGTGCGTATTCCTTGACGGTGACGCCGCAGCCCGACGCATTCATCACGATGGCTTCGACCTCGCCGCGTTCGACCAGCGGCCACCACGCGTCGATGTTCGCGCGCATCTGCGCGAGGCCGCCCTGCTGGTCATTCAGGTGAAACTTCACCGCGCCGCAGCAGCCCGCCTTGGGCGCGATCACGGCCTGGATGCCAACCGCATCAAGCACGCGCGCGGTGGCGCTGTTGATGTTGGGCATCATCGATGGTTGCACGCAGCCTTCGAGCATCAGCATCTTGCGCTCATGGGCACGCGCGGGCCATTTGCCAGCCGCTTTTGCGAGCGGCACCTTGTCTTTCAACGCCGATGGCAAGAGCGGCCGCATCGCCTGCCCGATCTTCATCGCAGGTCCGAACGCAGGGGACGTGAGGCCTTCTTTCAAGGTCCAGCGCAGCGCCGCAGAGCCCGCGCCGCGACCGACTTTTTCATCGACGATCTTGCGGCCGATATCGACGAGGTGCCCGTATTCGACACCGCTCGGACAGGTGGTCTCGCAATTGCGGCAGGTCAGGCACCGGTCCAGGTGCAGCTGCGTCTGTCGGGTGGGCGCTTCGCCTTCGAGCACCTGCTTGATGAGATAGATGCGGCCGCGCGGCCCATCGAGTTCATCGCCGAGCAACTGGTAGGTCGGGCAGGTCGCGGTGCAGAACCCGCAATGCACGCAGCGGCGCAGGATCGCCTCGGCCTCGCGGCCTTCGGCTGTGTCCTTGAACTCGTCGCTGAGGTGGGTTTGCATGGTTGGGGTGTTGACGTTCGTGACGGCTCAGGCGTGCGCGAACAGCCGTCCACGATTGAAGATGTGCTGGGGATCGAACTGCGTCTTCAATTCGCGATGGATGCGATCGAGCGCGGGGGCCAGCGGCTGGAAGCGCGGCACCGGGGTTGATGCATGGCCCGGCCGGAATAACGTTGCATGCCCGCCCGCCGCCGTGGCGATGTCGCGCAGGCGATTCGCATCACCCGGCAAGGCGCGCACCCAGCGCTGGCCGCCGTGCCACTCGACCAGGGGCGGCTCCGGCAGGTCGAGCACAGGCGCGGTCTGGGGCACGGAAAGCCGCCAGAGGTCGCGCTCACCGCGTTCCTCGAACCACGGCAGGTGCTGGTCCCTGCATAGAGTCCAGTCCGGCGCAACGGCAGCGTTGTCCTGCCGCTCACCACCCAGGGCCCGGCAGGCCGACTCGACCGCAGCGACCGCACCGCGCAATCGCAGGTACAGCGTGGTCGTCAATCCATCGTCCACCCAGCAGCTCGCGTTCAGCGGCAGCGGCTTGCCGCCCCATTCATTGAGTTTTTGCAGCGCCTCGCCCTGCGTCATCCCGAATTTGAGCGTGGCCTCGGCGGGCGCGCGAGGCAACACCTTCAGGCTCACCTCGGTGATGAGCCCCAGCGTACCCAGCGCCCCGGCCATGAGGCGTGAGACGTCGTAGCCCGCCACGTTCTTCATCACCTGGCCGCCGAAGACCAGAAACTCGCCGCGTCCATTGACCATCGACAGGCCCAGCACGAAGTCGCGCGCAGAACCGGCACTCGCCCGCGCCGGTCCGCTCAGGCCTGCTGCCACCATGCCGCCGACCGTGGCACCGCCCTCGAAATGAGGCGGCTCGAACGGCAGGCACTGGCCGCGTTCGGCCAGCACGGATTCGAGTTCTGCGAGCGGCGTGCCGGCCCGCACCGTGACCACCAGTTCGCTCGGCTCGTAGCTGGTGATGCCGGTGAGCGCGCGCGTATCGAGCAACTCGCCTTGCACGGTCTCGCCGTAGAAATCCTTGCTGCCGCCACCCCGGATGCGCAGGGGCGTGCCGTCCTGCGCAGCTGCGCGAATGCGTTCGATCACCGAGTCGAGGGCCATGTCCATTGCAGCGATGGTAAGCGTGGGCGGCGCTCGTTGAATTGAAGTTTTTGGGGTCAGTCGCTGACGAAATTGACGGGCAGGCCCGGCACATCGACTTGCGCGGCGATCACGCGGCCCGACAGCGGCAGCTGTTTCAGCTCGTCGTCAGGCCGCTTGTAGCTGGCGCTGGTGAGGTAGAGCGTCTTCAAATCGGGGCCGCCAAAGCAGGGCATCGTGGGGCAGCGCACGGGCAACGGGATCTCAGCCAGTTGTTCGCCTTTGGCAGAGAACTTCAAGAGGCGCTGGCCTTCGAACATCGCCACCCAGTAGTTGCCCTGGGCGTCCACGGCTGCGCCATCAGGACGGCCGCCGTAACCCGCATCGCCCGGCTTCCAGCCATCGGGCTTGCCCGCAACGCGTGCGAATTCGCGGTGATGGGTCATCGCGTTGGTGTGCCTGTCCCAGTCCCAGGCCTGCACCACATGCGAGGGCGTGTCGGCCCAGTACACGACCTTTGCGTCGGGTGACCAGGCGAGCCCGTTGGAAATGATGGCGTTCTGCGCCTTCAGCTCGATATGCGGTCCGGGAGGACGGCCCTCCTGCACACGCATGTCGATGCTGTACAGCTCGGCCTTGCGGGCATCGCGCGGCTCGTACATGGTGCCGGCCCAGAAGCGGCCCTCGGGGTCGGCCTTGCCGTCGTTGAATCTCGTGGTCGCGCTGTCATGCGCGAAACGGCTCACCAGCTGCAGCGCACCGCCCCAGCTTTGCGCGCGATAGATGCCGTCCCTCAGCGCAATCACCAGGGCGCCACTGCGCGCGGGTGCGATGCAACCGGGCTCGCTGGGCACGGCCCAGCTCTCCACAACGCCCGTTGCTGGATCCAGCCTGCGAATCTGGAACGCAGGAATGTCCACCCAGTACAGCCGCTGCTCCTGCGGGTGCCAGAACGGCGATTCGCCCAGTTGATCCGGCTCGTTCACGACAGCCGACCACTGCATCATGATGCGCGCTCCACGTCGATGGTCATCTGCGCCGAGAGCGTCTCGCCGGGTTGCAGGATTTCAACGCCCAGCGTGGCCGGGTCTGCGCCCGCGTCCACCAGGCTCATGGCGTTGTTCACATGGCTGACGGGCTCGATCGCCACGATGTCGCGCTGCGGCGTCGTGAAGATCACGACGCGCCTGAGCGTGGACGACACCCGCACCTTCAACGCGTCGTCCTGCAAGACTGCAACGCCGCTCCAGCCGTCGAAGCAGTGATCCACATCCAGCGTTGCGCAATCCTGGCTCAACCCCCGCGACGCTGAACGGGACGTGGGCAGCTTGTCCGGACCCATCTCCCAGCGTCCGGTCGCTTCGAACGAGACGCGGCTGTTCGCACGCTTGACGAAATACGGATGCCATCCGAGTCCCGCCGGTGCGGCAACGGCCGACTGGTTGGTCATGGCGAGCGTGAGCTCAATCGAATTGCCTGCAACGCGCATGGTTTGCGAGCAATCGAACGCAAACGGCCAGGCCTCGTCGGGCGCGTGCTCATAACTCATCATCACCAATCGCTCGTCGTGCTCCAGCACTTCCCAGGGACGCTGCCAGCCCACGCCATGGATCGCATGCGGCTCGGGCGCATTGTTCTGGATCAGCGGGTACAGCGTTCCTTGCCACTGCAGCGTGGCATGCGCGATGCGATTGGAAAACGGAACCAGCGGGTAGCACCCGGACTGTCTCGCCGAACGCAGGCCGCCCGGCGGCGGTGGCCGCAGCACAGGCACATCGCCCAGCCACAGCCCCGACATGCAGCCGCCCAGTTGCGGCTCGAGTTCACAGATCAGCTCACCGGCATTCAATCGGATCATGGCCGCATTGTGCAGCCTGCGCCCCGTTCCTGAGGGCGAAAAAAAGCCCGCGGAGCTTGCACTCGCGCGGGCTGAACATCCAAAGGAGAACTTGCAGTGATCTGTCGGTGGCTTAGCGGTTGTAGGCCGTCTCGCCGTGCGACGAGATGTCCAGGCCTTCGCGCTCTTCTTCCTCGGTCACGCGCAGGCCGATCACCAGATCGACCAGCTTGTAGGCGATGAAGGAAACCACTGCGGACCAGATCACCGTGGTCAGCACAGCCTGGAACTGGATCCAGACCTGGCCGCCGATCGAGTAGCTTTCGCCAGCCTTGTTGGCCACATAGTCGTACACGCCCGTGCCGCCCAGCGAAGGCGCTGCGAACACGCCGGTCAAGAGGGCACCCAGGATACCGCCCACGCCGTGGACGCCGAACACGTCCAGCGAGTCGTCAGCGCCCAGCATGCGCTTGAGGCCATTGACACCCCACAGGCAGACCAGGCCAGCCAGCAGGCCGATCACGATCGCGCCCATCGGGCCGACAAAGCCGCAAGCCGGGGTGATCGCCACCAGGCCGGCAACAGCGCCGGAAGCAGCGCCGAGCATGGAGCCCTTGCCCTTGGAGAGGGCTTCACCGGCGATCCAGGACAGCGTTGCGGCAGCGGTCGCGACCAGCGTGTTGACCAGGGCCAGTGCGGCGACGCCGTTGGCTTCGAGGTTGGAGCCGGCGTTGAAGCCGAACCAGCCCACCCACAGCAGCGATGCACCGACCATCGTGAGCGTCAGGCTGTGAGGCGTGAGCGACTCCTTGCCGTAGCCCACGCGCTTGCCAATCACATAGGCACCCACCAGACCGGCGATACCGGCGTTGATGTGAACCACGGTGCCGCCTGCGAAGTCGAGAGCGCCCTTGGCCCAGAGCCAGCCGGCTGCGGCAGTGACCTTCTCCAGCGAAGCTGCGTCAGTGATTGCATCCGGGCCGTCCCAGTACCAGACCATGTGGGCGATCGGCAAGTAGCTGAAGGTGAACCAGATGGCGCAAAACAGCAGCACTGCAGAGAACTTGATCCGCTCGGCGAAGGCACCGACGATCAGCGCGCAGGTGATGGCGGCGAACGTGGCCTGGAAGCCGACGAAGGTCAGTTCAGGAATCACGACACCCTTGCTGAAGGTGGCAGCAATGGAGTCCGGCGTGATGCCCTTGAGGAACAGCTTGTCGAGCGTGCCCATGAACGGATTGCCCGCCGTGAACGCGACGCTGTAGCCGTAGATGACCCACAGCACATAGATCATCGCGCTGACGACAAACACCTGCATCAGCACCGACAGCATGTTCTTGCTGCGCACGAGGCCGCCATAGAACAGGGCCAGGCCGGGGATGGTCATCAGGATCACGAGGATGGTGGCCACGGTCATCCAGGCGGTGTCGCCCTTGTTGGGAACCGGTACCGGCGCTGCGGCTGCGGCGGGTGCCGAAGCTGCGGGCGCGGCTGCAGCAGCTGCCGCTGGGGCAGGCGCTGCAGCGGAGGCTGCAGGTGCGGCTTCAGACGCAGCAGCCACGGGTGCCGAGGCCCCCGCGGCAGGCGCCTGCGCCAGGACGGCCGAGCCGCCCGCGAGAAGTCCCAGGCCCAGGGCGAGGGAAGCAAGAAGTTTTCTCATGTTTCGTCTCTGTAGTTTGTAGTGGGCTGGGTTACAGCGCTTCCTTGCCGGTTTCACCGGTGCGGATGCGCACAACCTGCTCAAGGTTGTAGACAAAAATCTTTCCGTCGCCGATCTTGCCGGTGCGCGCTGCCGCTTCCACCGCCTCGATCACACGTTCGACGAGGTCGTCGGAGACAGCTGCCTCGATCTTCACCTTGGGCAGGAAGTCAACGACGTATTCCGCGCCGCGGTACAGCTCGGTATGGCCCTTCTGGCGGCCGAAGCCCTTGACTTCGGTGACCGTGATGCCCTGCACGCCGATACCGGAGAGGGCTTCACGCACCTCGTCCAGCTTGAATGGCTTGATGATGGCCGTTACGAGTTTCATGGGTTTGCTCCTTGACTGACTTGGAGTAACTATCAGAAGTTGTACTTCACGCCCAGGACCAGCCCGGTCTTGCCGGTGTGCTTGCCCGAGGGAGTGAAATAGACGCCGGAGTCGGAGTCGGTGCCCACGATGGTGGCCGAGCCGATGAAGCCGTTGCCGAAGTCCTTGTTGATGGCCAGCGAGTAGTCGCTGTAGGAGCCAGGCTTGAAGTTCTTGATCTTCTGGTAGCCGGCGTGCGGCACGACCGACCAGCCATTGCCCAGGTCGAACAGCATGCTGGCGTCCAGGTAGTAGCTGCTCTTGCTGTTGGCGAAACCGAAGGTGTCGGTCAGCGAGTGCGAGTACTTCACGGTGAGCACGCTGGCCGTGGCGGCGATGTAGGCCTCGGTCGTGTTCGGGCTCACGGCCAGGTCATGGTTGAAGTACTGGTAGCGCAGCAGGCCGGCGTCGAAGGCGATGCCGGAGAACTCGAAGCGGTAGCCGCCGTAGAAGTCCATCTCGATCGGTGCGTCGCCGCCCGCGTCCTTGATCCACTTGATGCTGGAGCCCCAGGTGCCCAGGTAGAAACCGCTCTTGTGCGTCCAGTCGATGCCGGCTTGCACAGCGGGCTTCAGGCGCGACTGCGAGATGCCGCGATAGCGGTAGTCGGTGACCAGGCCGGCGTTGAAGGCCAGCGTGTAGTCGGGCTCTGGCGCCTTGGTTTGCGCGAAAGCGGCGCCCGAAAAGGCGAGAGCTGCCAGGACCAGTTTTTGGGCGATCTTGAGTTCCACTGAATTCTCCTGAGGATAGAAAAAGGTTACGAACTCATCCCTAAGCAGGAGGCGTGCCATTAAGTCACAGGAACCATTTCGCGGTACACGGCTCCCCGGGCCGCTGCGTTAGTCACACCGGAGGTGTCGCTGATTTCGCACTGCGTTGGTGCAAAACGGCGGCAACGGGAATCAGGGCGCGTTCGACGCACCGCAATAGGGAGAAACAAAATAATGAGCTTGTCTTTGGTGCAAAGCCGCGCGCTGGTGGCGCTGCAGGCTGCCGCAGTCACCGTTGAGGTGCACCTGGCCAACGGTTTGCCCAGCTTCACGCTAGTCGGTTTGGCCGATACCGAGGTGAAGGAGGCGCGGGAGCGGGTCCGCTGCGCCATCCAGAACAGCGCACTGGAGTTTCCGCATAACAAGCGCATCACGGTCAACCTGGCCCCGGCCGAGTTGCCCAAGGATTCGGGCCGCTTCGATTTGCCGATCGCCCTGGGCATCCTGGCTGCGAGCGGACAGGTCGATGCAGCCAAGCTAGCCGGTCATGAATTCGCGGGCGAACTGTCGTTGTCGGGTGAGTTGAGGCCGGTACGCGGGGCGCTCGCCATGAGCCTTGCGGTTCACGCCGGGGGCGGGACGGCGAAGATGGTGCTGCCGCCCGGCAGCGCAGAGGAGGCGGCTCTCGTGCCGCAGGCGCAGGTCTGGAGGGCACGGCACCTGATCGATGTCGTGGGGCAGTTTCTGCCGGGCGATGAACCCGCCGAACCGGGGGACGGCTGGAGCCGCGTTATCGCGCAGCCGGTGGTGGGGGCCGCGAGCTATCTCGACCTCTCGGATGTGAAGGGACAGGCTGCGGCCAAGCGCGCGCTGGAGATCGCTGCGGCTGGGGGTCACAGCATCCTTTTGCTCGGGCCTCCAGGTTCGGGCAAGTCGATGCTGGCGCACCGGTTTGCCGGCTTGCTGCCGGCGATGACGGTCGAGGAGGCCTTGCAGAGCGCGGCCATCGCCAGCCTCGCGGGTCAGTTCAAGCCCGAGCGCTGGGCACTGCGGCCGACCTGCAGTCCGCATCACACGGCCAGCGCGGTTGCGCTGGTGGGCGGCGGATCGCCACCCCGGCCCGGCGAGATTTCGCTGGCGCACAACGGCGTGCTCTTTCTGGACGAGTTGCCCGAGTTCGCACGCGGTGCGCTGGAGGCACTGCGCGAACCGCTGGAGACCGGCACCATCACCATTTCGCGCGCGGCCCGGCGCGCCGAGTTTCCGGCGCGGTTCCAGTTTGTCGGTGCGATGAACCCCTGCCCCTGCGGTTTCCGGGGATCGACGCAGAAGGCCTGCCGCTGCACGCCCGACCAGGTCGCGCGCTATCAGGGCAAGTTGAGCGGCCCGCTACTGGACCGGATCGACCTGCATGTGGAAGTGCCGGCCATTGCATCCGACCAGTTGCTGCAATCGGTCGCTGGCGAATCCACCGCGACGATTCGCCAGCGCTGCGAGCAAGCACGCGAGCGGGCTACGCGCCGGCAGGACAAGGCCAACTCTGCGCTGCAAGGAAAAGAGATCGACATGCATGCCGGGCTGGACGAGGCCGCGGCGAAATTCCTGAACGTGGCGTCGGCGCGGCTGGGCTGGAGTTCAAGGTCCACCCACCGCGTGATGAAGGTGGCGCGCACGATTGCGGATCTGGCGGGCGCGGCCGACACGCAAGTCGCGCATGTGGCCGAGGCGGTGCAGTATCGGCGCGCGCTGGCTGCGCAGGGTTGACCGCAGCACGTACGATAGCGGCATGAGCGAAACAGCCACCACCGCGCCGACCTATGACCGGCGGCTGGTGGGCTGGCTGTCGCTGGCGCAGCTCATCACATGGGGCAGCGTGTTCTACACATTCGCGCTGCTGCTCGAACCGGTGGAACGCGAACTGGGCATGAGCCGCGCGCAGTCGTCGCTGGCATTCAGCCTTGCCCTGTTTGCCGAAGGCATCGCCGCCTATCCCATCGGAAGGTGGATAGACCGGGGCCATGAGCGCGCCGTGATGACAGGCGCATCGCTGCTGGTGGGCGCATGCCTGGTCGCGCACAGCTTCATCGACAGCGTGGCCTTGTTCTATGCGGTGTGGATCGCGCTCGGCCTGGGGCTGGCCGGCACGCTCTACAGCCCGGTGTTCGCTGTCGTCACACGGCGCTTTCCGCATGACTTCCGGCGGGCGATCATCACCCTCACGTTTCTGGGTGGCCTGGCGAGCACGGTGTTCATTCCGCTGTCGCACTTTCTCATCGACGCCATGGGTTGGCGCCATGCGCTCTGGGTGCTGGCCGCACTTCACTTTTTCATTTGCGCGCCGCTGCACGCGATGCAACTGCGCGGTGCGCCCAAGAAGCCGGTGTCATCCGGCGCGACGCCATCGCATCCACCGTCGGTGTACCTGCGAAGCGCGCCTTTCCTGCTGCTGGGCGTGTTCGCCGTCGGCATGATGGGTGTCACCTCTGCGCTGCCGCCGCACATGATCAGCCTGCTGCGCGGCACCGGTCTTTCCGAAGCCTGGGTGATCGCGATTCCCGCGAGCATCGGCGTGCTGCAGGTGCTGGGTCGGCTGCTGCTGTACTTCTTTGAACACCACTTCGACCTGCACATGGCCAACCGGATCATCCCCATGCTGATCCCGCTGGGCCTGGGTGCGCTGATCGCGGGCGCGGGTCACCCCTGGGCCGCTGTGCTCTTCGTGGTGCTCTATGGCCTGGGCAACGGCATGATGACCATCGTCAAGGGGACGGCGATTGCGCAGTACGTCAATCGCGAACACGTGGCCTCGCTCAACGGTGCGCTGGGCGTGCCCATCGCCATCGCGCGCGCCCTCGCACCGCTCCTGATGGGCGTGCTCTGGAGCGCCGAGGCAGGTTACCGCTGGGGACTGTGGCTCATGCTGGGCGTGAGCGCCGCATCGGTGCTTGCGCTGGTGCTGGCACAACGGCGGTCGTTGATAGCGGCCTGACGCTTGCGCTCTTCTTCCATCGCGCGGGCGCACCCGGCGGCAAACAGCAGGACAGCCGACGAGAAGTAGATCCACATCAAGAGCACGACCAGTGAGCCTGCAGCGCCGTACGCCGAAACGACAGCGGCGGTGGAGAGATACGCAGTCAGCAACTGCTTGCCGATGGTGAACAGGATGGCGCCGACGAATGCGCCGATCACGATGAAACGCATCCGGGGCTTGGGCCCGGAGCTGATTCGCATCAGGGCAACAAACAGGCCCGCGCAAACCAGGAAGGCGATCAGTTCATTGACGACGCGCAGCAGGGTTTCCAGTGCCAGCATCCCGCCCGCCCAGCCGGAGAACAGGCCCAGCAGGGTGGAAATGACCAGCGACACCAGCAGCATGAAGCCGAAGGCCAGGATGTAGCCGACGCCTCGCAACCGCAGGGTCGCCGTGTGCCACCACTTCTGCCTGGCGCCGGCCTCTGTGCCGTGCAACCACAGACGCTGGAGTGCTTCCTGCAGTTCGCCGAACACCCCGGTTGCACCGAAGAGCAGCACGGCAAAACCGATCAGCGTGGCGACGATGCCTTCGGCAGGCTTCTTGGCGCTGGCCAGGGCGTCCTTGATGAGTGCGCCGCCCTGGTCACCGACCAAGGACGCGATCTGTGCGACCAGGCCGCGTTCGAGCACGTCCCGATCGAGCCACCAGCCCAGGATGCCAACCATGACGATGAGCAAGGGCGCCAGGCTCAGGATGCCGTAGAACGACATGGCCGCGCTCATCTGGGCACCACCTGCGTCCCTCCAGAGCTGGCCCGCGCGAATCAGCGGGCGTGCGGGCGTGGCGAGGTTGCGGATCCAGGCGGGAAGGTGGGAGGCGATGTCGGGCATGGTTGCACCATAAGTGCCGGTTGGGCTACCGCCCATAGGAAGAGCACGAGCGAAGAGGTAGGACTAGCGCCCCTGTTGTCGTGCCAGCAGCCTTGAATGCATGGATTGCGGATCAAGTCCGCAATGACAGCCGGACTTGTCATGCCGGACTCGATCCGGCATCCACCGCGCAGCGGCCCTTCCCCTCGAAGAGGTCAGAGATTCGGCGCGAGCAGCCGCTCCAGCAACTTCACATCCGCCCCGCGCCGCGCGGCCTGATCCTGCAACTGATCCTCGCCGATCTTTCCCACGCTGAAATACGTGCTGTCCGGGTGCGCCAGGTAGAAGCCGCTCACGCTGGCCGCCGGCGTCATCGCCAGGCTTTCGGTCAGGCCCATGTCCGCGTCCTGCGCCTGCAGCAATTCGAACAGTTCACGCTTGACGCTGTGGTCCGGGCACGCCGGATAGCCGGGCGCCGGACGAATACCGCGGTATTTCTCGGCGATCATTTCCTCGTTGCTGAGCCCCTCGCCCGCCGCGTAACCCCACAAGTCCGTGCGAACGCGGTGATGCAGCGCCTCGGCGAACGCCTCGGCCAGACGATCGGCCAGCGCCTTGAGCATGATCGCGGAATAGTCGTCATGGTCGGCCAGGAAGTACTGCTCCTTCTTGTCCACACCCAGCCCCGCCGTGACCGCAAACGCGCCCACATAGTCCGCAGCCACGCCCTTGGGCGCGACGAAATCGGCCAGGCAGCGACTCGGGCGCATCACGCCTTCAACCACATGCTTTTCGCTCTGCTGGCGCATGCCGTACCAGGTCATGGCCACGCGGCTGCGTGACTCGTCGGTGTATAGCTCGATGTCGTCGTCGTTGACTGTGTTGGCAGGCCACAGGCCCATCACCGCATTGGCCGTGAGCCAGCGGCCCTCGACCAGTCGCTGCAACATGCGCTTGCCGTCGGACAGCACCCGCTGCGCTTCGGCACCCACGATCTCGTCCTTCAGGATCGCCGGGAAGGCACCGGCCAGGTCCCAGGTCTGGAAGAACGGGCCCCAGTCGATGTACTTCGCCAGCTCAGCAAGATCAAAGTTCTTGAACACACGGCGGCCGATGAACTTGGGAACCGGCGGTGTGTAAGCTGACCAGTCGATCGGCGTCTTGTTGGCGCGCGCCCTGGCCAGCGGCCACAGCGGAACCTGCTTCTTGTTGGCGTGCTGGAAACGGACCTTGTCGTAGTCGGCGTTGACCTCGGCGATGTATTTGGCCGCCTGGTCCGACAGCAGACCTTGCGCCACGCTCACGCTGCGCGAAGCGTCGGGCACATAGACCACAGGCCCTTCGTAATGCGGCGCGATCTTCACGGCGGTGTGGACGCGGCTGGTTGTTGCGCCGCCGATCAACAACGGAATCTTGCGGATGCGAAAGTGATCGTCCTTCTGCATTTCGCTGGCGACGTACTGCATCTCTTCGAGCGAAGGCGTGATCAGCCCCGAGAGACCGACGATGTCCGCGCCTTCGACCTTGGCGCGCGCCAGGATCTCGTGGCAGGGCACCATCACACCCATGTTCACCACTTCAAAGTTGTTGCACTGGAGCACGACGGTGACGATGTTCTTGCCGATGTCGTGCACGTCGCCCTTCACCGTGGCGATGACGATCTTGCCCTTGGCCTTGACGTCTTCGCCCGCTTCGGCCTGAAGCCGCTTTTCTTCTTCGATGTAGGGGATGAGGTGGGCCACGGCCTGCTTCATCACGCGCGCGGACTTCACCACTTGCGGCAGGAACATCTTGCCCTGCCCGAACAGGTCGCCCACGATATTCATGCCGGCCATGAGCGGGCCTTCGATCACATGCAGCGGCCGGCCGCCCTTGGCGAGGATCTCCTGGTAGGCCTCTTCGGTGTCGGGGACGATGAAGTCGGTGATGCCGGCGACGAGCGCGTGAGACAGGCGCTGCTGCACGGTGCCGCCTCGCCATTCGTTCTTCTTGGTCTCGTCCTTTGCGCCGCTTTTTGCGGACTCTGCAATCTCGATGAGACGCTCGCCCGCATCGGGGCGTCGATTGAGCACCACGTCTTCGACGCGCTCGCGCAACTGAGGCTCCAGCTCGTCGTACACGCCGACCATGCCGGCGTTGACGATGCCCATGTCCATGCCCGCCTGGATCGCGTGATAGAGAAAGACCGTGTGGATCGCTTCGCGCACCGGGTCATTGCCGCGAAACGAGAAGCTCACGTTCGACACGCCGCCCGACACCTTGGCGCCCGGCAGGTTCGCCTTGATCCAGCGTGTCGCGTTGATGAAATCGACGGCGTAGTTGTTGTGCTCTTCGATGCCGGTGGCAATCGCAAAAATGTTGGGGTCGAAGATGATGTCTTCGGGCGGAAAGTCGATCTCGTCGACCAGCAGGCGGTAGGCGCGCTCGCAGATTTCGACCTTGCGCTCGTAGGTGTCGGCCTGGCCCCTTTCATCGAAGGCCATCACCACGGCGGCTGCACCGTAGCGCTTGACCAGGCGCGCCTGATGAAGGAAGGCATCCACGCCTTCCTTCATCGAAATCGAATTGACGATGCCCTTGCCCTGTATGCAGCGCAGGCCCGCTTCGATGACATCCCACTTGGACGAATCCACCATGATCGGGACACGCGCGATGTCGGGCTCGCTCGCAATCAGGTTCAGGAATCGCACCATGGCGGCCTTGCTGTCGAGCATGGCTTCGTCCATGTTGATGTCGATGACCTGCGCGCCGTTTTCGACCTGCTGGCGTGCCACCGCAAGTGCTTCCTCGAACTGGCCGTTGAGGATCATGCGGGCGAAGGCCTTGGAGCCGGTGACGTTGGTGCGTTCACCGACGTTGACGAACAGGGTGCCGCGATCGATGGATACCGGCTCGAGGCCGGACAACTTCATCGGGGGCACATGACGAGGAACTGCGTGGGAAGAAACCGCGGGGTCGGGGATGGCGCTCATGACTGTCTCACCTTGCTTGCAAACCGGCTGCGGCCGGCCATGACAAAAACCTGAAGGTGAGCGCGGTTAGGTATTTTCAAGCCTGGCCCTTAGGCAATCGGCCTAGGGGCTGCAGCGCTCCTTGAAATAGCATTCATTCTAAATGCACCACCACGACGCCATCCGCCATCCGCTGCCCGGTTTGCTGGGGCGATTGTTCGGTCGCAACCCTGCGCCGGACTTCGTGGAATCGCGCCAGGCCAGGGACCGGCGGCGCAAGATCGCCGGGTCGAATTCGGCCGAGCGCGCCGCCCAAATGCTGTGCGCGCCCAGTGCACTCATGCAGCTGAGCATGCAGGAGGCGCTGCGGGTGGTGTCATTCATGAAGCCCTGCCGCATTCCGCAGGGCCGGACGTTCATCCGCGAAGGCGATGCCCACAACACCGACTTCATGCTGCTCGTGCTGCACGGCGAAGTGACCGTGGAAAACATCGTGGTGAGCCGCAGCGAGCCCATCACGGCCACCGTGCTCGGCCCCGGCAGCATCATCGGCGAGATCGGGTTGCTCGACGGCGCGCCGCGTTCTGCATCCTGCATCGCGATGAACGACCTGCGCTGCGCCATGCTCACGCGAGAGGCGCTCAATGAACTGCTGGACGAAGACCCGCGCACGGCGGCCAAGCTGATGATGGCGATCTCGTTGCGGATTGCGCAGCGTATGCGCGACACGCAGGACAAGCTCAAGCTCTATTCGCAGCTGACCCAGGCGATGAACGAAGAGATCCATGAGCTGATGGAGCACGAGGCCTTGCACCACTAGATTGGGCTGGTCAGAGGTCCTGCGGATAAACTGCCCGGCGTGACCACATTCGCAGCACTCCTGGCCTATCTCGTCGTCCTGTCGATCATGATCGCGTTCATCTGCGCGGTCCGGGCCGCCCGCCTGAAGAACCGGTTCAAGCGTCTCGCACCATTAACGGGCCGAACGCTCGACGAAATCCTGAAACTGGTCGGCAAACCCGGCCACCGAAGCCGGACCGCGCCCAATCGCGAGATCCTGGAGTGGAAGCGGGTCGGATTCCATATCGCGCTGGCGTTCACCAACAACGTCTGCGATGGCGTCATCGAGGTTGAAGGTCAGGACTAGCTGGGGCAGAGAGGACAGCCACGTCGATCATCTCTGTTCGATGTGTGCCGAAGCTATGAAAAACCATGGTTGGCGCTTGCGGCACCGGAGTGCCAGAGTAAATGTCCCGGATCATCGACAGCGCCAACGCGGCGATGCCGAAACTACCCACGACGACCTGCGATGCGGGACAAGGCTCGCCGCTGCGCATCCGCACGATCACTTCACTCACGTTGTCAACGACTTCAGTGTCCATTGATCCGCTAAGGCGACCGAAGAACTTGCTGAATACTTTTGCGTACGAAGCGGTGCCGTCAAGCGGGTCCATGTCGGCTTGTAGCATCGTGCGCAGACTGGTTTTAGAGCCGGACGGGAAGTACCAGACCAGAGCGCCGAAGCCCACACTCAATGCCGTCACGATCGGTTTGTGCTGCGCCCGTGCTTCGTCATGAAGCCGCAAAATGGCCGGCAGATCAAGAAAATCGACTGTGTCTACGATGAGATCGGACTGCGCAACGACGGCTCTCGTGTTCTGTGCATCCAGATGCGCCTGAACGGTTGTCACTGATGCAGCGGGATTGATGGCCACAATCGCCGACTCCAAAGCCTTGACCTTTGGTTTTCCCACATCTGCGAAGCTGTAAAACTGCCGATTCAGATTGTGTGCATCGACGACATCGCCGTCGGCCAGGATGAATTTTTCGAAGCCCATCCGCGTCGCAGCCACCGCCACGGAGCTGCCAATGCCGCAGCCGGCAATGAGCAGGGTCGACTCGCGTATTGAAGCCTGGGTCGGCGCAGCAATGTAGCCACGATTGCGAACTGTGTGCGTGGCGTAGGAAAAATCGCTGCTCATGACATCCTCGGCTGGTGTTCTCTACAAGAGTAGGGACGAACGTGCGCTTCGACAGCGGGCCAAAGGTATTGGGTGATTAGAGGTCTCGACGAGACGAACGAACAAGTGCGCGGCTCGGGTGTGCATCGATAGGCTGAGTTCACCTTCAGTTCATTCGGAGCCGCCATGGAAACATTTGTCACTCGACCACACGCACTGGAAATTCGCAGAGCCGACGTCGACACGAACCTCTTTGACCAGATCCAGCGGCTTCGATATCAGGTGTATTGCGTCGAACGCAATTTCCTGGATGCAAGCCGCTACCCAGAAGGGCGCGAATCGGATGAATTCGACGACAGCTCCATCCACTACTGTGCAGTCGACACATCTGGGTGCATCACTGCCGCCGTGAGATTGGTGCTGCACGGCAATCATGGATTTCCCCTGCTGCGCTATTGCTCGCTCTATCCACAAGAGCTCGACGCAATTCGACGGGCACCGCTGCGTTCGGCAGAAGTCAGCCGCTTGGTTATGAGTCGCAATCGTGGCGATCACTCCGGCACCAAAGTGGCTTTGCAGCTTTACCGCGAACTCTTTCGAACGGCGAGGTTGCTCGGTGTTACGCAACTGATAGCGGCAAGCGAGAGGTCACTGGTCCGGCTGTTGAATCGAGACCACATCAACTCGCGGCAGATAGGTCCCGAATCGCAGTTTTCGGGAAGCGTCACCCCGTATGCAACACCTGTCAGCACCCTGGCAGGCGCCCCCAAACCGCTCTGTTCGATCGCGGCATGAAAAAATCCCCCGGAACCTTCCCGTTCCGGGGGATGCGAGTGGGTCGGGCAGAAGAAACTTGCAAATAAGCGCCCAACCGAAGAGACCCCAGCTTACAAGCACGACTCGTGCCCGAAAATCAGGAACTTCCCTTGATCGGGCCGCTTTGCTGCGTTGGCGCTGCTCTACAGCGGAAGATCGGCCTTCTTGAGCGTGCGCAGCACGAAGCTCGACTTGCTGTGGCGGATGCCGCGAATCTTGTAGAGCTTCTCGCGCAGCAAGCGCTCGTAATCACGCGTGTCTTTGACGGCCACGCGCAGCAGGTAGTCATAGTCGCCCGACACCAGGTAGGCCTCGATCACTTCCGGGATCGCCGCCAGGACCTCGCCGAACTTTTCCAGCGTGTTGTCCGAGTGGCTATCGAGCGTGACCTGCACCAGCACGGTGTCCGCCAGCCCCAGCGCCTGGGCGGACAGGCGCACCGTGTAGCCCTCGATCACGCCGCCGAGCTCCATCTTGCGGATGCGCTCCCAGCACGGCGAAGTGGACAGGCCGACGGCCTGCCCGATCTCCTGCAGGCTGGCGCGGGCATTGGCCTGCAGAACTGTCAATATTTTCCGGTCGATTGCGTCCATGTCGATGGATTATCTGCTTGATCCCATCAATTCAGGAAGTTTTGCTGTTTGGGTTGCAAACCACGGAAACTTCGGGAAGACTTTTGGACGCGTGACCGCCACACTTGGAGCATTCCAAGGGACCTACCGGTCAGGCGGAAAAACAAGTGGCTGGCGGGTTACCGCCCGCCAGCCAGCTTGATTGATCGAAAGAAGGTGCGGCGCCGGGCCAAAAGCCTCAGGCCGCTTCCTTGTAGAAGAACTCGCGCTGTCGCGAGCGTGCGGCCAGCGGTTGCACCGCCTCGCGAATGGCGCCGATGTGATCGGGCGTCGTGCCGCAGCAGCCGCCGACGATGTTGACCAGGCCCTCGGCCGCGAACTCGCGCAACAGGCGCGAAGTCACCTCGGGGGTTTCGTCGAATCCGGTTTCGCTCATCGGATTGGGCAGTCCCGCATTCGGGTAGCAGCTGATGAAGGTGTCAGGCGCAACACGCGCCAGCTCCTGGATATAGGGTCGCATCAACGCAGCGCCCAGCGCGCAATTCAGTCCGATGGCCAGCGGCTGCGCATGCCGCACGCTGTACCAGAACGCCGTCACGGTCTGGCCGCTCAGGATGCGGCCCGAGGCATCGGTCACGGTGCCGCTGATGATGATGGGCAGCCGCTCCCCGGTGTTGACGAAGTACTCGTCGATGGCAAACAGCGCCGCCTTGGCGTTGAGCGTGTCGAAAATCGTTTCCACCAGCAGGAGGTCAGAGCCGCCTTCGACCAGGCCTTCGACCTGCTCGTAGTACGCAGCGCGCAGCTTCTCGAAATCGACGTTGCGTGCGGCCGGGTCGTTGACATCGGGGCTGATGCTGGCGGTCTTGGGTGTGGGGCCGAGAGCGCCAGCCACGAATCGCGGCTTGTCTGGCGTGGAAAACTTGTCGGCAGCCGCCCGCGCGAGTTTGGCGGATGCCAGGTTCATCTCTTTGGCGAGGTAGCCCAGGTCGTAGTCGTCCTGCGCAATGCTGGTCGCACCGAAGGTGTTGGTTTCCAGGATGTCCGCGCCGCTGGCAAGGTACGCCTCGTGGATGTCGCGGATCACGTCGGGACGCGTCAGGCTCAGCAGGTCGCCGTTGTTGCGCAGGTCCTTGTGATGGTCCTTGAATCGGTCGCGAGCCCCTGCCGGGGTCGCGCTCGACATGCCTCGGTAGTCGGCCTCGGTGAGCTTGAAACGCTGGATCATCGTGCCCATCGCGCCGTCGAGGATGGCGATGCGTTGCTCCAGGATGTCGGCCAGCGCCTGGCCACGGGTGTACACGATGGGTTTCATGGTGAGGGCATTGTAGGAACAAAGTCCAGCACCCATGGAGTTGCGGACAATAGGCCCATCTTGTCTTCAACCGCCAACGCCCAACCCGCCGCGATCCTGCACGAAGTCTTCGGCTACGAACACTTCAGGGGTCCCCAGGCCGCCATCGTCGATCACGTCATTGCCGGGGGTGATGCACTTGTGCTGATGCCCACCGGCGGCGGCAAGTCGCTGTGCTACCAGATCCCTGCCATTGCGCGCCAGCGTGCCGGGCGCGGCGTGACCATCGTCGTGTCGCCGCTGATTGCGCTGATGCACGATCAGGTCGGCGCACTGCATGAAGCCGGCGTCGATGCGGCGTTTCTCAATTCGACGCTTTCGATGGAAGAAGCGAGCAACGTCGAAAAGCGCATGTTGCGCGGCGAAGTGACGCTCGTCTATGCCGCGCCTGAACGCGTGACGACGCCCCGGTTCCTGTCGCAGCTGCAGGCGATGCACGAGAAGGGCAGGCTTGCGCTGTTCGCTATCGACGAGGCGCATTGCGTGAGCCAGTGGGGTCACGACTTCCGGCCGGAATATCGCGCACTCACCGTGCTGCACGAGCGCTATCCCGATGTGCCGCGCATGGCGCTCACCGCCACCGCCGACGACATCACGCGCGCCGACATCGTCGAGCGATTGCAGCTCGGTCAAGCGCGCCAGTTCATCAGCAGCTTCGACCGGCCCAACATCCGCTACACCATCGTCGAGAAGAAGGAAGCGACCGCGCAGCTGCTGCGCTTCATCGAGCGCGAGCACGAAGGTGATGCAGGCATCGTCTATTGCCAGACGCGCAAGCGGGTCGAAGAGATTGCCGCCACACTGAGCGAACAGGGCATTCGCGCCCTGCCCTATCACGCGGGGCTCGACCCCGAAGTGCGGCAGGCAAACCAGGACCGCTTCCTGCGCGAAGAAGGCATCGTGATGTCGGCGACGATTGCGTTCGGCATGGGCATCGACAAGCCCGATGTGCGCTTTGTCGCGCACCTGGACATGCCCAAGAACATCGAGGGCTACTACCAGGAGACGGGGCGCGGCGGTCGCGACGGTTTGCCTGCCGATGCATGGATGGCGTACGGCCTGCAGGACGTGGTGAACCAGCGCCGCATGATCGACGAGAGCCCGGCAGGCGAAGAGTTCAAGCAGGTGATGCGCGGCAAGCTCGATGCGCTGCTGGCGCTGGCCGAGGCAACCGATTGCCGGCGCGTGCGGCTGCTGGGCTACTTCGGTGAGGCGAGCACGCCCTGCGGAAATTGCGACAACTGCATCGCCCCTCCCGCCGTCTGGGATGGCACCGATGCCGCGCGCAAGCTGCTGTCGACCATCTACCGGGTGCAGCAGCAAAGCGGCATCAGCTTCGGCGCGGGCCACATCATGGACATCCTGCGCGGCAAGGCAACCGAGAAGGTCAAGCAGTTCGGGCACGAGAGCCTGAGCACGTTCGGCATCGGCGCGGAGTTCAGCGAGGTGCAACTGCGCGGTGTGCTCAGGCAGCTGATTGCGACGGGTTCGCTGTCGGTGGACAGCGAGGCATTCAACACGCTGCGCCTGACCGAAGGATCGCGCGCGGTGCTCAAGGGCGAGATGGCAGTGCGATTGCGCGAGTCGGTTTCACAGCCGTCGGAATCACGTCGTCGCCGGACGACGGAGAAGGCGCGCGCACCGGTTGCCGCAGCGGGTCTCACGGTAGACGGAGCCAACCGGTTCGCGGCGCTCAAGTCCTGGCGCGCGGAAATTGCGCGTGAACACAACCTGCCCGCGTATGTGATCTTTCACGACGCGACGCTGGCCGCGATCGCCGCGATGTCGCCCCAGTCGCTGGGCGACCTGCAAGGGATCAGCGGGATTGGCGCGACGAAGCTGGAGAAGTATGGCCAGCACGTGCTGCGGGTGGTGGCGCAGGTCGGCTAGCTTGCGATGACTGTCATGCCGTACTTGACCCGGCATCCACCGCGCAGCGGGCAAGGCCGTCGAAGTCATGGATTGCGGATCGAGTCCGCAATGACAGCCCGATGACTGTCATGCCGGACCTGATCCGGCATCCACCGCGAAGCGGCTACTGCACGTAATCCAGCGGCAACGCCGTCGTGGACTTCAGGACCTCCATCGCAAAGCTCGAACTCACGTCCTGCAGGTCCACCGACTTGATCAGCCGCTTGTACACCGCGTCGTAGCCCGCAATATCCGGCACGACGATTTTCAGCAGGTAGTCGATGTCGCCGCTCATGCGGTAGATCTCCACGATCTCGGGGATGTCGCGCGTGCCTTGCATGAACTTCTTCATCCACGCATCGCTGTGCTGGCTGGTGCGCAGCGAAACGAATACCGTCACCGCCACGTTCAGCTTTGCGGCATCGCAAAGCACGACGTGGCCACGGATCACGCCGTCGTCCTGCAGCTTCTGCACGCGCCGCCAGCACGGCGTGGAAGACAGGCCGACCGCCTCGGCAAGCTCCGCGATCGGCGTGGCCCCATTCTTTTGCAGAATGGAAAGTATCTTCAAGTCTTTCTTGTCCATGAGAATAATTTTCTAGTTTCAAGGCAGTTTGAGCCACTATTTTGCAAGCCTTTTCTCCAGCCCCGTCCCTAGACTTCCATCCATGAACATCTTCACCAGACACCCCAAAAGCGTTGGCGAAAGCTACTGGCAGCACATGGGCACCGCCCTGTCGTTCGCGGGCAGCATGTTGCTTGGATCGGCAGCCGCGCTCGTGCACGCGGTCTTTCCATCGCTGTGCACCAACACTGCGAGCCGCACCATCGTGCGGCTTCACAAGCGGGTGATGGCAAGAAAGCGGACGGAGGTGATGACGCTACTGAACGAAACCCATGCTCCGCGCTTCGCGGACCTCGGGCTTGATGCGATGTTCCGCTTCCAGCTGTTCGAGGAATTCATCAACGCTGAACTCAGCCGCGAGGATGTCGACCTGGCGCTTCACAGCGGCAAAATCACCCGGGCAAAGCTGCTCCAGCCGCTTCAGGCGCGCACGGGCATCGGCGCTCAGTAGCGTCTCGTCTCCGCCCAGCGCTTCGGTCACGAACATCTTCTCGCGCTGCGCGGCGGTCAGCGGCATGAACTTGATCTTGAAGGTGAACCTGCGCAGCGCCGCCTGGTCGATGCGGTCCAGCAGGTTGGTGGTGCAAACAAAAATCCCCTTGTATCGCTCCATGCCCTGGAGCATCTCGTTGACTTCGGTTACTTCATAGGTGCGCTGCGCACCGCGCCTGTCCTGCAAAAAGCTGTCTGCCTCGTCGAGCAACAGCACCGCTTTTTCTGTCTCCGCCTCACGGAACATCGCAGCCATGTTCTGTTCGGTCTCACCGACAAACTTGCTCATGAGATCGCTCGCCTGCTTGATGAGCAAGGGCTTGTCCAGGCTCTTTGCGATGTGCTCGGCCAGCGCCGTCTTGCCGGTGCCGGGCGCTCCGTAGAAGCACAAGGTTCCGTGGCCGCGTGCGCGCAGCGCCTCCACGATGCGCGGAATCTCGAATCGCGTCTCCACGTTCAGCATGTCCAGGTCATAGGTCGTGACGCTAGGCCGCGCGCCCGCATCTTGCGGGCGGTTGCCCAACGCTTCATCGGAGTTGCGCAACTGCCGCTCGATCAGGCTCTCCATCGTTGCAGGCTCGTCACTCGCGAGGCCCGCGAATCGAACCGCCGTGCGGATCTGCGCCGGCGTGAGCCCCTTGCGGGCCGTGAGCTTGTCCACGAACGCATCGGAGACGTGCACACCTTCCAGCGTCTTGCGCACCAGCCCT
Source organism: Caenimonas sp. SL110 (assembly GCF_001044395.1). Classification (GTDB taxonomy): domain Bacteria; phylum Pseudomonadota; class Gammaproteobacteria; order Burkholderiales; family Burkholderiaceae_C; genus Ramlibacter. The sequence continues at coordinate 113,870 of NZ_JANU01000002.1, read as the reverse complement.
TCGCGCGCGCCTGGCGGCGGCGATTTCAGTTCGAGGTGATAGGCGAAACGCCGCCGGAACGCCGGATCGATCTGCTCGATGCGGTTGGTGACCCAGATCGTGGGCACCGCATTCGATTCGAGGATCTGGTTGACCCATGCCTTGCCGCTCACGCTGCTGCTTTGCGGCATGGCGACCTGCTCGGCGCGCGCCATGATCTGCGCGGCCTCGCTGGAGATCGGAGGGAAGACATCTTCCACTTCGTCGAACAGCAACGCAGCCTGTGCGCTGCCCTTGAGGAACACCTGCGCGATCTGCAGCGAGCGATAGCGGTCGCGGCCCGATAGCGAGTTGCCGTCGCGGTCTGCATATTCCACTTCGAATAGTTCCAGGTTCGCCGCCTGCGCGACCACCTTGGCCAGTTCTGTCTTGCCGGTGCCGGGCGGCCCGTACAGCAGCACGTTGACGCCGGCCTCCTTGCGCGCGACCGCATTGCGCAACAGCGAGCACAGCACCTGCGCGTCTTCATCGACAAAACTGAAGTCGTTCAATGCGAGCGCACTCTTGGCGGACGGCCGCGTGAACACCGCCATCAATTCATTCTGGTCGCGGTATTCGCGCATCAGCACCGGCGGCAGTTTTTCGCTGACCTTCATCAGGTCGGCCAGGTCGGTGATGTTGTGCTCGGAGATCAGGTTTTCTACCAGGCCGATGCGTTCCAGCCGTGAGCCTGCGCGCAAGGCTTCGCCCACCTCGGTCGCATTCACACCGGCGATTTCCGCGATGGCCGCATAGGCTTCGGGGGCGTTGTTCACCTTGAATTCAACCAGGATGCTTCGCAGGTCGCGCTGGTAGCGCGCGAGCGTGCCGTACAGCAGCAGCGCGCGCTCGGCCTTGTTGAGTTGCAGCAGGCCCGAAAGCGCGTCGATGTTTTTCTCGACCAGGGTCGAATGCTTCTTCAGCGCATTGGTGAGCCAGTCGCCAGTGACCGAGAGCACCGACAGCAGATCCTTGGGTTGGTCCTTGGCGTATTCGTCCAGATAGAAAAAGAGCGTGCCCTCTTCATACGGGCCGCGCCAGACGCCGTGCCGGTCGAGAAACTCCTGCGTGTCCAGTTGCTCATGGTTGCGCCAGAACTCGTTGTCCTTGCACCGCCGCCCGAGAAACTCTCGCAGCCTTGCCAGGGCCGGTGCGGGCCAGACCAGATGCCGCCCTGCGAGCGACAACAGGCCGTTCAAGTCGCGCCGCACATTGAACTTGCCGCCCTGCTTGGCCGCGAGCGTCAACACAAAGTGCGAACACATCAGGTCCAGCACCGGCGCGCCCTTGAGGCCCGGTGAGGGGAGTAGCTGCAAATCGGCCGATCGCTTGACCATCCGGAAAGCCTCCAGCACCTGACGGCGCATGATGACGATAACGCGGCTTCATGCTACATGGAAGACGTGCATTGTGCGAAAACATGGCTTTCCCCGCTTTTTAGCGCGGACAATCACGGCCCATGATCGATCTGTCCCACGTCCGCGCCGCTGCCCAACGCCTGGAAGGCCAGGTGCTCGACACGCCCTGCGTGGAGTCACGCACGCTCTCGCAGATCACCGGCGCGCAGGTCTTCCTGAAGTTCGAGAACCTGCAGTTCACCGCATCGTTCAAGGAACGCGGGGCGTGCAACAAGCTGGTCCAGCTGAGCGATGCAGAAAAGGCGCGCGGCGTGATTGCGATGAGCGCCGGCAATCACGCGCAGGGCGTGGCATATCACGCGCAACGCCTGGGCATGAAGGCCACCATCGTGATGCCACGCTTCACGCCCGGCGTGAAGGTGGAGCGCACCCGCAGTTTCGGCCCCGAGGTCGTGCTGCATGGCGACACGCTGGACGAAGCGCGCTCGCATGCGCTTGAACTGGCCGCGCGCGACGACCTCACATTTGTGCACCCCTATGACGACGAGGCCATCGTCGCCGGCCAGGGAACCGTGGGCATCGAGATGCTGCGCGCGGTGCCCGAGCTGGACACGATCGTTGTCGCGGTGGGGGGTGGCGGCCTGATCGCAGGCATCGCGGTTGCGGTCAAGGCGCTCAAGCCGGGCATCGAGGTCATCGGCGTGCAGACACTGCGCTTTCCCAACATGTTCAACGCGGTCAAGCACGAGTCGTTTCCCCAGGGCGGCAGCACCATCGCCGAGGGCATTGCCGTGGGCACGCCCGGCAAGATCACGCAGGAGATCATCGAGAAGCTGGTGGACGACCTGGTGCTGGTCGATGAGGGCGACATCGAGCAATCCATCGTGATGCTGCTGGAGATCGAAAAGACGCTGGTCGAAGGCGCGGGGGCTGCGGGCCTTGCCGCGATGCTGAAATACCCCGAGCGGTTTCGCGGCAAGCGGGTGGGGCTGGTGCTGGGCGGGGGCAACATCGACCCCTTGCTGCTGGCGGCGATCCTGGAGCGCGGGATGGTGCGGGCCGGGCGACTGGCACGGGTGCGGGTCAGCGCGCGCGATGTGCCGGGGTCGCTCGCTCGCATCACGGCTATCGTGAGCGAAGCAGGCGCCAATATTGACGAGGTGCATCACCAGCGCGCCTTCACCGTGCTGGCAGCACAAAACGTCGAGATTGAACTCGTGATCCAGACGCGAGGGCGGGATCACATCCGCGCCGTGCTGGATGCCCTGCATGAAGGCGGCTTTCAGGCCGAGGAGCAATGATGGGTCAGCAAATGAATGAGCAGATGAACATTGAAGTGTTGCAAGGCGCGTTGGCGCAATATTTCGCGCCGTGGGTGCAGGCGCTGGGGCTGGCGGTGGAATCGTTCGACACCGACAGCGTGACGCTACGGCTTCCAAGCAACGACCAGCTCTCGCGTGTCGGCGGGATGCTGTGCGGCCAGGCCATGATGGCGGCGGCGGACACGGCGATGGTGCTGGCGCTGATCAACCAGTTCGGCGAGTTTCGCCCTTGCACGACGGTGCAGATGAACAGCAGCTTCCTCAAGCCCCTGTCCAACCAGGACGCGCTGGTGCAGGCCCGGGTGATCCGCGCCGGCAAGTCGCTGGCTTTCGGCGAAATCGACCTGAGGGGTGCCGACGACGGCAAGAGCGTGAGCCGGGCCAGCGTGACCTACGCGCTTCTTTGACCGTGCCGTTCACACGCTAAAATCCCGCAACCCCGAAGAATCCTCAAGGAAGCACCATGTCCAGCCCCGAAGCGCGCCACAGCCACGGCGAAGAAAAGCCCGAGCCCCAGGATGGCGTCGAAGCCATCGTTCCGATGATGCCCATCGTGCTGCCCCTGATGGGCGGCGTCCTGATGTTCCTGCTGGCGTTTATTGCTGTTTACATGGCCTGAAGCCGCAGCCCGGCGGCTAGCCGCCAACGCCACTGAAAGCCGCCTTCGGGCGGCTTTCGGCGTTTTGGGGTCATACGCTTGCATGCATAACCCTATGCAAGTTTTGCATTGTTTTCCGCCAAAGCGTAAGGCAGGACCCCTGCGGCGTCCCTAAAATCAGTTTCCCAGCCGACCCGCGGACCCGTGGAACATCCTTCACGATCCTCATGCTGCTCACCCTGCAGCACCCGCCCGCCGACTGCGCCAAGCCCGATTTCAAAAGGGCGCGCGCTCGTCACAGCCGTCCCGAGCCCTGCGTCCTCCTGAAATCAGGTTTTTACTTTAGGAGCTTTGGATGAACTCTCCCGTGATGCAGGGGCTGAACTTGAGCACGCCCGCCTACGTGAAGAACGCGAAACTGATCGCGTGGGTAGCCGACATGGCCGCCCTTTGCAAACCCGACAGCATTCACTGGTGCGACGGCAGCGACGAGGAATACAACCGCCTGTGCCAGTTGCTGGTGGACGCCGGAACCTTCAAGAAGCTCAACGAGGCCAAGCGCCCCAACTCCTTCCTGGCCTGCTCCGACCCGTCGGACGTGGCCCGCGTCGAAGACCGCACCTACATCTGCAGCGAAAAGCGCGAAGAAGCCGGCCCGACCAACAACTGGATGGCGCCCGCCGAAATGCGCGCAACGCTGCAACCGCTTTTTGACGGCTGCATGCGTGGCCGCACGATGTATGTGGTGCCGTTCTCGATGGGTCCGCTCGGCTCGCCCATCGCCCACATCGGCATCGAACTCTCCGACAGCGCCTACGTCGCGGTCAACATGAAGATCATGACGCGCATGGGCAAGGCCGTGTATGACGTGCTGGGCGTCGATGGCGATTTCGTGCCCTGCGTGCACACCGTCGGTGCGCCGCTGCAACCTGGCGAAAAAAGCGTCAGCTGGCCCTGCAACAAGACCAAGTACATCGTTCACTACCCCGAGACGCGCGAGATCTGGTCGTATGGCTCCGGCTACGGCGGCAATGCCTTGCTGGGCAAGAAGTGCTTCGCGCTGCGCATCGCGTCCAACATGGGCCGCGATGAAGGCTGGCTCGCCGAGCACATGCTGATCCTGGGTGTCACCAACCCGGCGGGCAAGAAGTACCACGTCGCGGCGGCATTCCCTTCGGCATGCGGCAAGACCAACTTCGCGATGCTGATTCCGCCGGCTGGGTTCGACGGCTGGAAGGTCACCACGATCGGCGACGACATCGCCTGGATCAAGCCGGGCGCCGATGGCCGCCTGTATGCGATCAACCCCGAAGCAGGCTATTTTGGCGTGGCACCGGGCACCAATACGCTGACCAATCCCAATTGCATGGCGAGCCTGAACAAGGACGTCATCTTCACCAACGTCGCGCTCACCGATGACGGCGATGTCTGGTGGGAAGGCATGGGCGAGCCGCCTGCACACGCGATCGACTGGCAAGGCAAGGACTGGACGCCGGAGATCGCCAAGGCAACCGGCGCCAAGGCTGCGCACCCCAACGCCCGTTTCACGGTGGCCGCCACCAACAACCCGGCGCTCGACCCGCAATGGGACGACCCGGCCGGCGTGCCGATCGATGCCTTCATTTTTGGTGGCCGACGCTCCACCACCGTGCCGCTGATTACCGAGGCACGCAACTGGGTCGAAGGCGTTTACATGGCCGCGACCATGGGCTCGGAAACCACGGCCGCCATCACCGGCCAGGTGGGCGTCGTGCGCCGCGATCCGTTCGCGATGATTGCGTTCGCCGGCTACAACATGTCCGACTACTTCCAGCACTGGCTCAACATGGGCAAGAAGCTCGAAGAGACAGGCGCCACACTGCCGCGCATCTACACCAGCAACTGGTTCCGCAAGGGCGAAGATGGCAAGTTTGTCTGGCCGGGCTACGGCGAGAACATGCGCGTACTCAAGTGGATGATCGACCGCATTGAAGACACCGCCAGCGGCACCGATCACGTGTTTGGCGTGAGCCCCGCTTACGAAGACCTGAACTGGGCCGGCCTGGAATTCACTGCCAGCCAGTTCGACAGCGTCATCAGCCTGGACAAGGAAGTCTGGGAGAAAGAACTGGAGCTGCACGCGGAGCTCTTCAAGCAGCTGGAACACCGCCTGCCGCGCGAGCTCGACGAGACGCTGACCCGCATCGAAAAGCGCCTGGCCGCCTGACCGCCTGCGCGGCCTCGCGCCATGCAAAAAGCCACCGCATGCGGTGGCTTTTTCAATTGGGGCGCAACCTGTGCTGCCCCTGGGTCAGCAGGTTCAGATGGCCGTGCGAATCAGGCGCTGCGAGCGTTGAGCCAGCTTCGCCTTGCGGCTGACTTCGGTCAGTTCGCGACGGGCGGCAGTCCAGTTCGTGAAGATGCCGCCAATGTCGTGGGCGAGTGCCTTGGCCGCAAAGGCCACGCGCTCGAAGCGGGCGACGCCGGGATGCTGGGCGATGCGATTGCTGTGTGAAAGAGTGGTCATGATGTTTTCCTTCGAGATTTGATTCGGTTCAGTCAGTTGTTCAGCGGCGGATTCAATCGCGCCAGGGCCGGACCTGGTAGTCGGTCGGCGGTGGAACGACGGGGGCCTTGCCCGCGTTGCGACGGCGTTCTGCATGCTCCATCGCGATGCGATAGGACCAGGCGTCAAGCGCGCTTCGCAGCGTCGCAGGCATCAGCCGCACGACGCCGGCAAACCAGGAGATGTGGACTGCGGCAGTCATTTCGTCGGCCTGGTTTCAGAAATAGTTCTTCAGGTCGCGCGACGCGCCTGCGGACATCGCCCGGCTGATGTCAGCCATGACGCGGGCATCGGTCAGTGCGACATCCCAGAGCTTCTGGTCTTCGGCAGCTTGCTTGCGGGCGGCCTTGAAGCCAGCGTAACCGGCGCGCATCGAGAGAGCGGCACGCTGAGCGGGTCCGGCCAGCAGGGCAAGCGCCGCAAAAGCCAGGGTCCACATCACGATCCAGGCACCCAGCAGGTGACCTTCGGTCCAGGTGTCGACGACCTGGTTGGCAGCCACCAGCAAGGCGGCGACGATTGCTGCGAGCAGCATGCTGGCGTTGGCGCGGGCGCTGTCCAGCCGATTGGCGATGTTCTTCACGCTTTCGGCGACACGCTCGGCGCGAATCACGCCGGGATGTTCGGCGGGATGGTCCACATGGGCAAATGCAGTCATGGTTTCTTTCCCTTCGTTCGCGAGGTGAAATTACCAATCGCGTTCGGCAATACTAGGGTTATCACTGATATATATCCAATTTAGATTAGTGATGGCTATCATTCACCACAGTGATTAATAGCCCCAACTTCAGGACACTGGACCTCAATCTGCTTCGCGTCTTCGACGAAGTCATGTCCGAGCGCAACCTCACGCGCGCCGCGCGCAACCTCCACATGACGCAGCCGGCGGTGAGCAATGCGCTCAGCCGCCTGCGCGATGCCGTTGGCGACAAGCTGGTGGTGCGCAGCGGCTACGGCGTGGAGCCGACGCCCCGGGCCATGTCGCTCTGGCCGGCCATTGCAGAGGCGCTGCGCCAGATGGAGGCGTCGCTCACGCCGGGCAATTTCACCGCCTCCGAGGCCAACAACACCTTTGTGCTGGCGATGGCAGACGCCACAGCGGCCAAGCTGATGCCGGGCCTGGTGGAAATCATCGAGCGCGACGCACCGGGCGTCTCGATGCGCGTGCTGCCCCTGCTGACCCGCGACCCGCGCGCGTTGCTTGACGAGGGGCAGATGGACCTGGCCGTCGGGTATTTCCCGGCCGTGCTCGCCGACCTGACTTCGCAGGAACAGCAGGCCGGGATGTCGGCTTTCGACCACCAGAGGCTCTACAGCGGGGAATATGTCTGCGTGATGCGCACCGGCCATCCCCTGGCTCGCGGCCCGATGACGCTCAAACGCTACTGCGAGGCGCACCACCTGCTGGTGAGCTTTTCGGGCAAGCCGTTCGGGTTCATTGATGAGGCACTGGCGTCGCTCGGACGCACCCGGCGGATCGTTCTGACGGTGAACCAGTTCTTCACCGCCGGCCGCGTAGTGGCGGCGTCGGACCTGCTCACGGTGCTGCCGAGGCACTTTGTATCGGTGACCGGAATGGCCAACGACCTGGTCCTGCGCGACCTGCCGTTCGAGGTGCCGCCTGTGCATGTCGACTCGCTCTGGCATCGCCGGCAAGGCACCCGAAGCGACCACGCATGGCTGCGGCTGGCCGTCGCCGCTGCGGCGATGGGTGCGTTTGGAGCCGTCGGGGATTAGCGGACCACGCGCAGGTAGGCGAATGCCGCTTGCCGCATTTCGTTGACTTGGGCGGAACCGAAGCCAGCGCGCGCTTCTGCGCTTTCCAATAAGGAGCGCGGCACTCCGCCTTTGCGGGACTTGTTCTTGGTGATGGGAATCTTGCGGAAAATCTGGGCAATCAGGGAGTACATGCTGTGTCGCGCGGGAAGGCGCTTTCGGATAGATGCCCAAAGAATAAGGGTTTTCCCTAGGCTTTCAAGCCGAATTCGGGCGATCGGTCATGCCGGTCCGGCATGGGTTGGACCGGGGGCTGGCATGTGATCGCTGCCGGTATGCTCGCTGGATGACAGCTCTCGCATCGGCTCCCGGATCAGATATTTCGCGCCGCGAGGCAGCCGAACGCGCGCTGGCCGAGTCAGAAGCCAAGTACCGCCAGGTGGTGGAGAACGTCAACGAAGGCATCCTGGTCACCGCGGCGGGGCGCATTCTTTACGCCAATCCGAAGGCGCTCGCACTCACCGGCCTGGATGACGAGACGGCGCGATCCCGGCCGTTCATCGAGTTCATCCATCCTGACGACCGGGAGCGTGTGCTGGGCAACCATCTCAAGCGCCTGCGCGGCGAGCCGGTGGAGAACTACTACCAGTTTCGCGTGATCCATCGCGATGACAGCGTCCGCTGGCTGGAGATCAGCGCGGTGGTCTTCCGGTGGCAGGACGCGCCGGCGACGCTGAACTTCCTGACCGATGTCACCGAGCGCAGGCGCATCGACCAGGAAATGCGGGCTGCCCTGGCGCGCGAGCGCGAACTGTCGGAGTTGAAGTCACGCTTTGTCGCGGTCGCCTCGCATGAGTTCCGCACCCCGCTGGCGGCCATCCTGTCTTCGGTCGAGCTGTTGGGCGACTACGGCTCGCGCTTGCCTGACGAGGAGCGCAAGGAGATCGCGGAGCAGGTCAAGAGCGCAGTCGGCCGGCTCAACCAGATGGTCGAGCAGGTACTGCTGACGAGTCGCCTCGAATCGGGCAAGTTCGAGTTCGAGCCGCGTCCGCACGATGTGTCGCAACTGCTCGTGAGAGTTGCATCCGGGATGGACCAGGCCCACCCGCAGGCCCGGCGGATCGCCATGCAATGCGAAGGCGTCGAGCAGCGCCGGCTGGTCGATGAAGAGCTGGTGAGCCACATCCTGGTCAACCTGCTGGGCAACGCGCTGAAATATTCAGCCGCCGACAGCGAAGTGACCTGCGTCGTCAGCGCCCAGGGGGATAGCCTGCACCTGGCCGTCACCGATCGCGGCATAGGGATTCCGGCGGCGGACCTGCCGCGGCTCTTCGAGAGTTTTCACCGGGGCACCAACGTCGGCAACATCCAGGGCACCGGGATCGGGCTGCACATCGTGAAGGAGTGTGTGGACCTGCATCGCGGCGCCATCGAGATCGACAGCAGCGCAGGCGCCGGCACCACCTTTCGCGTCAGGCTGCACGCACCCATTGCCGCAGGCCAGTGACGATGAAGATCCAGCTTCTCTCCGACCTTCACCTCGAAGTGCACCCGCATTTCGTGCCGCACCCAGCGCCGGGGGCGCAGTTGCTCGTGCTGGCCGGTGACATCGGCTCGTATCAAAACGGCAGCCTGCTCGCCGACGCCGATTTCGGCCTTGGGCGCTTCTCGCCCGAGAACGGATGGCCCGTCCCCGTCCTGTTCGTCCCCGGCAATCACGAGTACGACGGGCTCGACTTCGACGAGACGCATGCACGGCTTCGCCAGACCTGCGAACGGCTGGGGATCACCTGGCTGGAGAAGGAAGTCGTGCAGGTGGACAAGGTGCGCTTCATCGGCACCACGCTGTGGGCCGACTTCGACGCGCTGGTGACCGACGAAGACCGCGCCCAGCCCGGTCCGGCCGCCATCCTGCGCAAGCGGGACAAGGCGTTTCGCGCAGCCAACTTCTATCTGCGCAAGGCGGCGAGCACGCGGCGCGGCGAGCCCCTGCTTGCTGAACAATGGCGCGAGGTCGCCCTTGAGTCACAAGCCTGGCTGCGCAGCGCACTGCAATCGCCCTTCGATGGCACCACCGTGGTGGTGACGCATTTCGCGCCGACGCTGCAGAGCGCCGATCCGCGCTACGGGCTCACACCTGGCACTGCCGGTTTTTGCAATGCGCTGGACGACCTGCTGCCCAGGGCACAGCTGTGGCTTCACGGCCATCTGCACTGCCAGCACGACTACGTCGCGGGAGGATGCCGCGTGGTGGCCAACACGCTGGGCTATGCAGCCAAAGGCGAGCAGGCGGGATTTCGGGAACAACTGCTCATCGAAGTGCCGCAGGCAACCGCCAACGTCAGCTCATCCACAGCCGCCCCCAACTGAACGCGGCGCGCATCTTGCGTGCGGCGAGCAGTGCGAGCCGGGTGCACCATTCGCGTTACCTCCACCTACAAATCGGTTGTGGTCTTTACAAGCGCGATGCACCTTTTCGCAAGCCCCGTGAAACACTGTGGATCAGTGAGGCGATGATGAAAAGAACAATGTGGACACCGACGCTGGCCTGGCTCGCGGCCGCGTCAGCCGCGCTCGTGCTCGCCGTTGCCGGGCCTTCAGAAACCATCGTCATGGGGCAAGTGCCTTCATTCACGGCAAAGCGCCTCGACCAGACGCGCGTCGTCGTGCCCAGCGGCCTTTCTGCCGATCGCACGCTGGCATTGGTGGCCTACACCCGCAACCAGCGCGAAGAGATCAACAGCTGGATCAAGGGGCTGCAACTCGACAGTAACTCCAGCATCGCGTGGATTCGCATGCCCGTCATCAATGACCCCGGTGACGAGACCAAGCGAGCCGCCATCGAGAACACCCTGCTGGAGCGGCATCCCACGCCCAGGGACCGCAGCCGACTCGTGCCGGTCTTCACCAATCGCGAAGCATTCATCCGCGCAGCCGGCATCTCCAGCAGCGACCATGCGTCGGTTCTTGTGCTCAACCGCGAAGGCAAGGTGCTTGCGCGCGCCGAGGGCCACTACGACGAAGCCAAGGCGCAGGCGTTGCGCGAAACGCTGCTCGCCCGCAACGACTGAACCCGCGCGGTGGCCGTTTCAGGCCAGCGCCTCGCGCGCCGCCTGGACCAGCGCAGCGGTCAACACATCCAGCACGTCCGATTCGAGATTCCAGCAGTGCCAGTACAGCTGGATCGGTAGCGCGTGCTCCGGTGCCACGTTGACCAGCTGCCCCTGCTGGATCAATCCGCTGGCGAGCAACTCGGGCACCACGCTCACGCCCCAGCCGGCCAAGACGGCACGCACCTGCCCCTCGGAACTCGGCACGAACACCTGGTGCAATGCAACGCGCTTCAGGCCGAACGCGTGGCTGACGAACTCGCACTGCATGTCGTCCTTGCGATTGAACGCGATGAATGGCACTTCCCGGAAATTGTGGGCGTCCAGGCCCCTGGACAACCTGGCCTTCGCAAACTCCGCGTGAGCGACCGCCACATAGCGCATCGCGCCCAGGGGCAAGACCTTGCATCCGCGCAGCGCCTGCCTGAGCGTGGTCACGCAGCCCAGCACCTGCCCTTCGCGAAGCCACTCCTGCGTGAAGTCCTGGTCGTCCGCAATGATCTCCATCGGCAGTCCCTGCCGTGCCAGCTCACCCAGTGCAGGCAGGGCCCAGGTCGCGATGCTGTCGGCATTGATGGCGATGGAGACGCGCTCTTCTTCGCGCCCGCCGCCTATCGAGCTGGGCGCCAGCTCTTTCAGGTCGCGCTCCAGGTCGGCGCGCAGCAAGCGGATCTGGCGGGTGTGCTTGAGCAGCAGATGCCCGGCTGATGTGGGCTTGAGCGGCCTGCTGCGCACGATGAGCACCGTTCCCACCTGCGCCTCCAGCGCGCGCAGGCGCTGCGACACGGCTGATTGCGTGATGGACAGCCGCTGCGCCGCGCGCTCGAAGCCGCCCTCTTCCACGATGGCCGCCAGGCATTCCAGCGCGTCCGGATCAAAAGTGCTCATTCATCCCTCGTTCATTAGTCAAGCTGATGCTTTTTGCGAGAGTTTAATTTCACTGTTCAGCTGGCCTGGAATACGCATACTTGGCTTCCATGCAACTCCTCGTTCTTGGCGCTGGCATCATCGGCATCAGCACCGCCTGGCACCTGAGCGTGCTGGGCCATGAAGTAACTGTCGTCGAACGCCAGGACGGCGCTGCGCAGGAAACCAGTTTTGCCAACGCCGGGCAGATCTCGGTGAGCTACTGCGAGCCCTGGGCCAGCCGGCACGCACCAGCCAAGCTGCTCAAGTGGATGTTTCGCAATGACGCGCCGCTGCTGTTTCGCCCGCAGATGGATTGGCAGCAGTGGCGCTGGGGTCTGAAGTTTCTCGCGCAGTGCAACGACGCCGCGTTCGAGCGCAACTTGCAGCAGCTCGTCGCGCTCGGCGCCTACAGCCATCTCGCGTTGAAGGATGTCGTGCGCACGACCGGCATCGACTACCACCGGCTGGAGCGCGGCATCGCGCACTACTTCACCGATGAAGCGTCGTTCGACGGCGCAGCGCAGGCGGCGAACCTGATGCAGAAATACGGCGTCGAGCGCAAACTGGTGAGCCGCGATGAGCTGCTGAAAATCGAGCCAGCCTTCCAGTCGTTCGCGCACCGCATCGTTGGCGGCACCTTCACAGCGAGCGACGAGAGCGGCGATGCGCGCACCTTCACCGAGCAGCTCGCGCAGCGATGCGCAGCGCGCGGTGTGCAGTTTCTGTACGGCCATGACATCGAACGGCTGCAGGTCGCGGGCGGCCGGCTCGAAAGCGTCCTGGTCCGGGATCGCAGGACGCGCGAAACGCCCACCGCGCACGCATCAAGCGCTCTCAAGGCCGATGCCGTCGTGGTGGCCTGCGGCTCGTATTCGGCGCCACTGCTGCGCACGGTTGGCGTCGATTTGCCGATCTATCCGGGCAAGGGCTACAGCGCGACCTTCAGATTGAAAGAGCCGGGCCGCGCGCCCTTCGTGAGCACCATCGACGATGAAGTGAAGTGCGCAATGACACGCCTGGGCGATGAACTGCGCGTCGCAGGAACGATCGAGCTGGCCGGGTTCGACACATCGCTCACCACACCGGCGGCGCGAGCCCGTTGCCGCATGCTGGCCGCGCGAATCGAACAAGTCCTGCCGGGCGTTTGCGATACGCGAGCCGACGCCGAAGGTGGCAACCCGCGCTACTGGACGGGCCTGCGGCCCGCGACACCGACCAACATTCCGTACATCGGGCGCACCGCCGTGCAGGGGTTGTGGGTGAATGCCGGCCACGGCACGCTCGGCTGGACGCACGGCGCCGGTTCGGGCAAGGCGATCGCCGAGCTGATCGCGGGGCGGCAGCCGGAGATGGCGTTCAACTTCTACGGCATCGAACGCCGGGCATCACTTCGCGTGTGAACCGGCCCCACCCGCCATGCGCTCGCCCATCCACCGGTGCAGGTCCAGCCACATCTGGCGCATCTCGGAATCCAGCGGTGCGCGCATCGAGTTGGCCAGTTCAATCGTCACCACCGGCACACCCTTGTGTACGCCGCCGTAGTTGCCCAGCGATCCCGGAAAGATGCCGACCTGATCCAGGTAGAGGCGACCCAGCCGCGACGGCGGCACCGACGGGCCGTCGAAATCGAGCACGCCATACGGCGCATGAATCGCCACGATCAGGTTGGGCTTGAACGACTGCATCTGCTCATGCAGGAACCGGCTCTCCGGCTCTGACAGCGGCTTGGGGCCGGGCCAGCGACGCGGGTCTTTGCGCGTGCGCTTTTCCCAGTAAATGGCGGCGTCGCGCTCCCAGTTCGGCGTCGGAAAATTGCGGTTGAGGTCGACGCCCCTGGCATTGACGCGCCTGGGCGGAGTGGACAGCACGCCGTCCGGGTTGAGCATGGGGATGAAGCGCCAATGCACCGGCTGCGCAGTCTGCAGCGTCTCGACCTGGGCCAGGCGTAACCAGTGCAGCGCCACCGATGTCGAAGAAAGCTCGTCGCCATGAATCGCGCCCGTCACCAACACCCGAAGCTTCGCCTGGCCGGGGTCCACATCGCGCACATAGATCGGGTAGCCGCGCACGGACTTCACGCCGCTCGCGCGCAATTGCGCTTGCTCGCACAGCTGCTTGTTCACATGCGGAAGCCTGCGCACGAAGTCGATGCAGTGATGGGCTGCAGGCGTGAAGGCGCTCGCGCCTGCAGCCGCACTTGCAGCCGCACTTGCAGGCTTCGCAGGCGGCTGCGCGAGGCTCATGCCGGCTGCGAAGATCGCCGCGACCGCGAGCAGTGTCCGATCCAGCCGCATCAGGCGTCGTCCCTTTCGCCGGATTCATAAAGTGTCTCGCGTCCCATGCGGTCGAGCACAAGTTCGGCTGTCCACGGCAGCATGAGCGAGCCGCAGCGGCTGTCGCGGTAGATGCGCTCCAGCGGCAGGTGTTTCATCATGCCCTGCCCGCCGCAGGTTCGGATCGCCAGGCGCGCGATGTCATTGGCGCCTTCCATCACGCTGTAATGCGCGGCGTACAGGCGCATGCGCACGTCTTTCGAGGGGTTGGGTCCTGCCTCCTGGATCGCGCGGGCGAACAGGCTCTTCATGGCCTCCAGCTGTATGCGCATTTGCGCAACTGCAATCTGCTTGGTCGGATACATGCGGCGCTTGATGGGTGGCTCGCCCGCAACCTCACCGCGCAGGTAACTCACCGTGAAATCGTAGGCGGCGGTTGCCAGCCCGAGGTAAGTCGGTGAGAGCGTGAAGAACATGGCCGGCCAGGTCTGTGCGCCCTTGAAATACACGCCGCGCGGCATGAGCTGCTCATCGTCCGAAACAAACACGTCCTTGAAGGTGAGATTGCGGCTGACCGTGCCGCGCATCCCCAGCGGATTCCAGTCGCCACTGATCGCGAAACCCTCGCTGCTGGCCGGCACCGCCAGATAAAGCGTATCGCGGGCATCGGGCTTTTCGTCGCCCTTGTCTTCGGTGCACAGCACGCCGTAGTAGTTGGCCGCGCCGGACAGCGACGCAAAGATCTTCCGGCCGTTGACCAGCCAGCCGCCATCGACCTTGCGCGCTGTCGTGCCGAAGGGCGCGCGGCCCGCTGCGGCCGCGCTGCCTTCGGAGAACGGCTGCGCGTAGATCGCGCCTTCATCAACCACGCGCCTGAAATGAATCTCACGGCGGCGCGCATGTTCGGCCCGCTGTTCGTCGGTCATGGCGATGCCGTCGGCCAGCACGCCGGTCCACATCGTCGAGCAGATGTGCATGTTGTAGGTCAGCGCAGTGGCACCGCAAAAGCGCCCGATCTCCGCAGCCATCATCATGTAGGTCGCATAGTCCGCGCCCAAACCGCCGTTGGCTTCGGGCACGCACAGGGCCAGCAGGCGATTGGCGCGCAAGTCCTCGTAGTTGGCGAACGGGAAAGTGGCCGTCTCGTCCACTTGCGGCGCGCGCGGCGCGAACTTCGTGCGGCCCAGTTCATGGACCAGCGTCAACAGCGATTGCTGCTTGTCGGTCAGCGGCAGATCGCCGACTGCGGGTGTGAAGTTCATGTGATGGGCTCTGTCGTCAGCGTCAATGCAAGAGCGCGCGAGGCAGCGCCAGGAAGTTCAGGACCAGCCCATCGAAGTCATCGGGCTTTTCCAGGTTGGCCAGGTGCCCCGCACCGCGCAGCTCGATATAGGTGCTGTCCGCAATCGCATCGGCCATCTTCTTCATGACCGCAGGCGGTGCAACCTTGTCTTCGCTACCCGCGATCACCAGTGTCGGAACGCGGATGCGCGCAAGGTCGGCGCGTCGGTCGAACGTGACCAGTGCTTCCAGCGCGCGGCGATAGGTGGATGCCGGTATCTGGCTCATGCAGTGCATGGCGAGCTGCACGCCTTCTGGCAGCGCCTGGCTTCCAATCATCTGCGGCACCAGCATCTGCGCGAGGTCGGCCATGGTCTTGCCGGCGTCCAGCGGCGCAGTGCGACTGGCAATGAAGTCACGTTGCCAGCTGCCATCGGCTTTGCCAAAGGAAGGCGAGGTACCCGACAAAACCAGCTTGTCCACCAGCTCGGGCCGCCGCGCCACCACCTCCTGCGCCACCATGCCGCCCATGCTGTGACCCACCAACGTGACATGGCCGCAGTTGAGGCTTTCGATGAGGGCGATGCAGCTCTGCGCGAGCCCCTTGAAGTTGTAGGGCTCGATGGGCGCGCTGTGTCCGTAGCCGGGCATGTTCCAGGCGACTGCGCGGTACCCGAGCGACGCAAATGTCTCGACCTGCGGCGCGAACGCGAGATGCCCGCCGCCGATGCCATGCAGCATCAGCACCGTGGGCCCGCTGCCCAGCACGGTAAAGGTTGGAACGATCATGTTTCGACCTGCCCCTGGTTCACAACGACGACGCCATCGAGTGCCACCGTGCAGTTGCGCATCGGCAGGTCGAAGTGACCGCGTGTGTAGCGTCCGGCCACCTCATTGGCGCCGGTGCTGTACAGGAAGTTGCCAGAAAAGGCGCGCAGCTCGGTGCCGTTGAAATCGCGCTTGTCGTACAGCGCCATGCTGTCCCATCGCGCGTGTGCATTGAGGCCGTAACCGACGTGGCTCACGGCGTAGGCATCGCGATCGCCCCATGCCGCGATGTAGCTGCGCATCAGGTCGGCATCGACACCACTGCCTTCGATGGCGCGGATGTAGTCATCTTCGATTCTGAGGGTGATGGGTCGCTCGATGTAGCGCTTGAAGGTGAGATTGACATCGCCTTCGGCCAGCACCAGCGTGCCGTTGACGCACCCCGCTGCAGGAAACGCCAGCGCGAGGCCGCCGGGCCAGTGCGTCATGGTGCCGGGCCTCGTGGTGTAGCCCCAGTTGCCGCCGCAGGTCGCGCCCGCCAGCGAGATCGTGAGGTCGCTTCCCGCTGCGGAGGTGACGCGCATGTCGCGCGCGCCGCGCAGGCGCTTGATATGCGCCTTGACCAGCGGCTCCAGCGCATCGCCGGGAACGAGCCGCGCTAATGCTTCGGGATGCTCGTTGCTCACGTAGATCACGCGTGCGCCGCCGGCGAGGATGGCGGGCAGCTCAGGTGCATGCATGAGACCTTCAACCGTGCAGTCGACAACCAGCGTGCTCGCAGCCAGCGCGCCGACAACCGGCGCAATGCCCTGGAGCGCGGTGGATGCACCTGTCGATCGCACGACCGGGCCGGCGGCTTCAAAGGGGGTGGGAAGACAAATTGAAAAGGGTTTGCAGCCCAGGCGGGCGGCGGCCAGCAGGGCAAGCTGAGCGAGCACCGGACGGCTCTGGCTTTCGCTGAGAACGGCGACCGTGTCGCCGGGGACGAGTCCGCAACGCGACAGCACGGCCTGGAAGGAATCGAGCCACAAGGGCTCCAGTGTGTCCTGCAACATGGTTTTTGCTTCCGATTCATAATACATGAAAATTCATGCAACCCCACTCGTGAACCCGCCCCGAAAAGCCCTTCCGCCGAGCTTCTCCTCCAAAGAGTTTCGCACCGCGCTTGGCACCTTTGCCACCGGCGTCACCATCGTGACGACGCGCACGGCCCAGGGCGAAACCGTCGGGCTCACCGCCAACTCATTCAACTCGGTCTCGCTCGACCCACCGCTGGTGCTGTGGAGCTTGTCGCACGCGGCCGCTTCGCTGGCGCACTTTCGCGCCGGCTCGCACTACGCCATCCATGTTCTTGCTGCTGACCAGAAACCACTGGCCGAGCGTTTCGCCCTCAAGGGTGGCGACCGCTGGACCGGCGTGAGCTTCACCGAAGGCATGGGCGGCGCGCCGCTGCTGGAAGGCGCATGCGCCACGTTCGAGTGTTTCAACCGCAGCCGTTACGACGAGGGCGATCACGTCATCTTCGTGGGCGAGGTCGAGCGGTGCAGCCTGCGCCCGGGTGCGTCTCCGCTGCTGTATCACGGCGGACGCTTCTTCACCGAAACGCCCTTCTAGGCCGACCCGCCATGGCCGCCCCGCGCTTTGTCGATGACTATCTCGGCTACCTGCTGGGGCAGGCGAATCACGCGCTCTACAAGGACTTCGATGCGCACGTGCGTGCTGCCGGCCTGAGCTCCATCGAATGGCGCGTGCTCGCCACGCTGCACGATGGCGAGCCGCTCACCATCAGCCAGCTCGCGCAGGAAGCACTGTCCAAGCAGCCCACCGTCACCAAGCTCGTGCAGCGCATGTGCGATCAAGGCTGGCTCGCGTTGCACGCCGACGCGACCGACCACAGGCGCACACTGGTCACCGTGACTGCCGCTGGCAAGCGACTCGTGCGCCCGCTGGTGCGGCAGGCTCGCAGGCACGAGGCCATCATCCTGCAACCGCTGGGCGCCACCGAAAAAACAGCGCTGCGCCGGTTGCTGCAAAAGCTCGGCTCACGCGGCTGACCGCCACCCGCCCCCCACAACATGCGACAACGCAAAGAGCATCTCGATTCCCTGGCCGTTTCCCTCTTGCTGGTGTCATGCATTTTCTGGGGCTACCAACAGATCCTGATCAAGTCCACCGTCGGTGAAGTGCCGCCGCTGTGGCAGGCTTCGATCCGCTTCGTGGGTGCGACCGCGCTGCTCATGCTGTGGTGCTCCATTCGAGGCGTGAAGCTGTTCGAGCGCGACGGCACGCTCAAGGCGGGTCTTCTGGCCGGGCTGCTTTTCGCGGGTGAGTTCACCTGTATCTACCTGGGCCTGCGCGACACCACGGCATCGCGCCTCACCGTGTTTCTCTACACCTCGCCATTCGTGGTGGCGCTGGCCTTGCCGCGCCTGGTGCCGTCCGAGAAGTTGCGGCCCATCCAGTGGGCTGGCCTTGCGATTGCATTCATCGCGGTGGCCATTGCGTTCAGCGAGGGCTTCTCCGGCACCACCACTGCGCGGCAACTTCGCGGTGACGCGCTCGCGCTGGCGGGTGGCGTGCTGTGGGGCATGACCACGCTGGTGATTCGCAGCAGCAAGATGGGGACGGTCAGCGCCGAAAAAACGCTCTTCTACCAGGTGGCAGTAACCGCCGCTGTCGCGCCATTCGTCTCACTCGCGCTCGGTGAAACATGGTCGTTCAATTACTCGACGCAGGCGTGGACCTCGATCGGCCTGCAGACCGCCATCGGTGCATTCGCCAGTTATCTCGCCTGGATGTGGCTGCTGCGGCACTACCCCGCGACGAAGATGTCGTCGTTCACTTTTCTGACGCCGGTGTTCGCGCTCGTGTTCGGCGTGGTGCTGCTGAACGAACCGCTCACCCTTCAGCTGGTGCTGGCGCTTTGCGGCGTGGCAATCGGTATCGTCCTGGTCAACCGCAGGGCCTGATCGGCCTGCTCTTGCGCGACCAGTGCGTCGAACACCCGGCGAAAGTGGACCAGTGGCGCATCGGCCACCACCGCCAGCAGCTTGAAGTCCGGGTCTTCTTCCATTGCCTTTTGCTGCGCTTCGATGATGTGCTTGTCTTCCATGAAGCCTTCGATCAGGCTCGCATGCAGTGAGCGCGAAATCGTCGTGTCGTCACCCTCGAAGTTGTTCAGGTAGATCCAGAAGTGGTGCGAGGTGCTGCGCGTCTCCGGCGTCATGAACTGGCAATTGCGGTACTCGCGCGCGCCTTGCAGGTTGCCCTTCTCCGCGCCACTGCCGGCAGGCGAGAACAGGGTGAACAGAAAGAAGTTGCCAGGGATGTGCATGTGCCCGATGTTGCGGCGATCCACGTTCTGCACACGCTCTGCCGCAGGCAACACCTTCTTGTGAAACGGCGGCGGCGCGGCATTCATGTGCCAGCGCTCGACCCGAAAGCCGCGCTCCAGCCGCTCCATCGTGACCGGCTTGGTCACGTATGCGTACTCTTCCGATCCGCCGAGTGTCTTGGTGTGCACGAACGCAAGGTGCGCGAAGTCCGACAGGTTGTCCACGATGAGCAGCCAGTTCGCGTCGTAGTGCAGATAGCCCGGAATGCCCTTCCACTGCGGATCGCGCAGATACGGAAAGTCCAGGATGTCATCGGGATTGGCCAGCTCGGGCTCGCCCATCCAGATCCACACCAGATGGTCGCGCAGGACCACCGGATAACTGCGCACGCCAAGTTTGGCCGGGATGTTGTCCTGTCCAGGAATCTGCACGCACTTGCCGGTCTGGTCGAACTTCAGGCCGTGGTACATGCAGCGTATGCAATCGCCTTCACGCCGGCCCAGTGACAACGGCGCGCCCCGATGGCAGCAGCGATCTTTCAGCGCAACGACGTCGCCGCTATCGCCCTTGTAGAGCACGACGCGTTCTTCGAGCAGCGTGCGTGCCAGCAATTTTCCATCGATCAACTCGTGGTCCCAGGCGGCCACGTACCAGCAGTTTTTCAGGAACATCGCAACTCCGGTTTGCAAGGCGTGATCGTATGGCAACACAGCACTGTTCACCATCCGTTCAGCATTCGTTCATGCGCCTGCATGCATAGTGGGCTATCACTCATGGGAGCTTTTGAATGAAACACGTGCACCCGGGTAGTACCATCCGCCCCATCTCGTTGTCACGTCCCTGGTTGACGCCCTTGCGAATGAACCTGTTCATCCTGCCAATCCTCGCCGCGCTCGTCGTGCTGGCGACGCCCGCGTGGGCGGACCTCAGCCGTGACGAAGCTGTCGCAGCCGCCGCGCGAGTCAGCAGCGGGCGCGTGCTCTCGGTTGAAAAGGCAGAGGCTGCGCAGCGCCCGGTATGGCGCGTCAAGCTGGTGACGGCCCAGGGCGAGGTGCGCGTCATCCTCATCGACGCCATCACCGGAAAACCGCTCTAGGACGACACCCCGCATGCGCCTGCTCCTCATCGAAGACGACGCCGCGCTGCGGCTGGGGCTGGCGCGCAAGCTCGAAGCCGACGGCTATCGGGTCGATCAGGCCGTCGATGGCGAAGACGGCCTCTTTCAGGCGAGCGAGTATCCATTCGATCTGGCCATCGTTGACCTGGGCCTGCCACGCCTGAGCGGGCTGAAGGTGGTGGAGCAACTGCGCGCGAACGGTCGCACCGTCCCTATCCTGATCCTCACCGCGCGAAGCACCTGGCAGGACAAGGTGGTGGGCCTGGAATCCGGCGCGGACGACTACCTGGTCAAGCCCTTCGAGTACCCCGAGCTGGCTGCGCGCGTGAAGGCGCTGCTTCGCCGCTCGCTGAAGGCCGCGTCCGATGTGCTCACACTGGGACCGCTGGCCATCGACTTCTCGGCGCAGTCGGCGGCGATGAATGGCGTTGCTCTGGAGCTCACCGGTTTCGAGTACCGCGTGCTGGAGTTCCTCGCACGCGAACGCGCGCGCGTGGTGAGCAAGCAGGAACTGTCGGACTATCTCTATCCGCACGACGAAGACCGTGACAGCAACGTGCTGGAAGTCCTGGTAGGCCGCCTGCGTCGCAAGCTGGACCCGGACGGCACGCTCGCTCCCATCGAAACACTGCGCGGGCGAGGCTATCGCCTGACGCTCGGATGACGCCGCGCGGCTCCATTCGCACCCGGCTCATCGTCGGTGCCGCCGTGGTGTTGCTGGCCTTCATCGCGGGCGCTGGCGTCGCTGTACAGCGCGCACATGCGGACAGCGTGCAGGCAGCCCATCTGGCGCGCCTGCAGGGCACCGTCTACCTGCTGCTCGCAGGCACCGAGATCGATGCGGCCGGCAAGCTGTCCATGCCCGAATCGTTTGCCGAGCCCAGGCTCTCCCTGCCCGGATCGGGCCTCTACGCCAGCATCTTCAACATCAACCGGAGTGAGCAGTGGCGCTCGCCCTCCGCTGTGGGCATGAGCCCGGCGTTCAAGCGCGATGTGGCCGTGGGCAAGTGGGAATACGACACCGTCACGGACTCGGGCGCGAGCTACCTCGCAGTCGCCTACGGCGTGCGATGGGCAGGCCCGGGCGTGCAGGCGCCGCTCGTGGTTTCGGTTCTTGAAAACAAGGCCGGGTTCAACCGCGAGATCCGGGTCTTCGAACGCACGATGTGGAGCTGGCTGGGCGCGGCAGCCGCCTTGCTGCTGCTGTCGCAAACCATCCTCTTGCAATGGGGCCTGTCACCGCTGCGCCGCGTGGCACAGGAACTGAGCCGCATTGAAGCCGGCGAACAGGGGCAGGTCGAAGGCAGCTACCCGGCGGAGATCGCGCAACTCACCGGCAACCTCAACACGCTGATCGCCCAGGAGCGCGTGCGGCAGACCCGCTACAAGGAAGCGCTGAGCTATCTCGCGCACAGCCTGAAGACGCCGCTGGCCGTGCTGAAGAACGCCCTGTCGGAGCCGGCGCAGCTGGCGGACACCGTCACCCATCAGGTCGCGCGAATGGATGCGATCGTGCAGCACCAGCTCGGCCGCGCAGCCGCGAGCGGCGCTGCTCGGTTTGCGCCGCTGCTGCCGATCGCGCCGGTGCTGGGCCGCATTCGCGATTCGCTCGCCAAGGTGTATGCCGACAAGCAACTCGCCGTCACGATCGACTGCCCGGATGACCTGGCCTGGCGCATCGACGAAGGCGACGCATTCGAGATGTTCGGCAACGTGATGGACAACGCATCCAAGTGGGCGCGACATCGCGTGACGGTGCGTGCATGGCGCGAAGAAAAACAGCTGCACGTTCGCGTGGAAGACGACGGTCCCGGCTTCACCGATACCCAGGCCATACTGCAGATCCATGTGCGCATGGACGAGCAGGTGCCGGGGCATGGCGTGGGTCTCGCCGTGGTCAACGACCTGGTGGCGAGCCACCACGGCACGCTCGCGCTTTCGCGCTCATCACTGGGTGGCGGACAGGTCGATTTCGCACTGCCTGCCGCCTGATTCGCGGCTGGCGAAGAATCTGCAATCGGTTCAGGTTGCGTTCATGCACCCAGCAGCATCATGAAGCCATCCCAACCAAGGAGCTCTCATGAACCGCTTCATCTCTCCCCGAATCTCTCCCCGCTTTGCAGCCACTGCCGCCCTGGCGCTGGGCATCCTCGGCGCAGCCACCGCCGCGCAGGCACGCAGCGACGTGGTGTTCAGCATTGGCATCCAGCCCGCACCGGTTTACTACGAACCGGCTCCGGTCTACTACAACAACGCACCCGCCTACGTGCAGCCGCGCCCGGTGTACAGCCAGCCGCAGCCTGTCTATGCGCAGCCGGTCTATGCGCAGCCGGTCTATGCCCAGCCTGCGTACGTCCAGCCTGCATATGGCAATGACTGGCGCTCGCAGCGCTGGGAACGCGAACATCGCCATGCACGCGACACCGGTCCGTGGGGTGACATCGACCGCGACGGCATCCGCAACCAGGATGACCGCGATCGTGACGGCGACGGCATTCGCAACCGCAATGACCGCTTCCCCGACAACCCGTATCGCCGCTAAATGAGCAGCATCCGCCCGCGTCCTACACGCGGGTGGGTCCCGCGCTGACCCTTTGTACATGAGCTTCGCGCGTTACAGAGGTATCGTTGAATCTCTCCAAAAGGCTTCGTCATGATGACCACACAAACTCGCAATCTTCGCAACCATATCGCCGCAGCATTCCTGCTGATGCCCGTCGCCGCAACGCTGATGGCCCTGCCCGCTACCGCGCAAGCGCAGCGCGTCGCGCCCCAACTCGACTCGTTCGATGTCGCTGCCGATAACGGCCTCGCCCCTGGGTCGGAGCTGAGCTTCAAGGTAGAAGGCGCCCCACGTGCACAGGTCACGCTGCGCATCCGCGGCGTGCAGCGCCTGATCGTGCTCAAGGAAACCGATCGCGGCATCTACACCGGCACCTACACCATCCGCCGCACCGACCGCATCAACGAAGAGAGCGCGATTCGCGCATCGCTGCGCGCGCGCAACGTGACGACCAGCACCGTCTTCAACTTTCCGGCCAACATCGACCGCCCGGTCGTGACGCGTCCCCTGCCCCCGGTGGTTCAACCGGCACCGCTGCGCATCGAGCGATTTGTCGTCACCCCGATCAATCGGCTGGAGCCCGGCGCCGAGCTGGCCTTCTCCCTGACCGGCATGCCGGGTGCCCGCGCCGAATTCGACATTCCGGGCGTCGTGCAAAACGTCGCGATGCGCGAAGTGCGTCCCGGCGTTTATGAAGGCAGCTACACGATCCGCCGCATGGACAACTTCGCGCCTTCGCGCCCAGTCGTCGCAACCCTGCGCATCGGCGACCGTGTCGTGACGCAAGCGTTGACCCAGCCGCTGATCGCCGATGCGCGCCCGCCTGTGATTCGTCACACCGCGCCGCGTGACGGCGAAGCCATCATCGGCCGGGGCGCATCCATCACGGGCACCTTCGACGATGCCGGTGGCGTGGGCGTGGACCCGCGAAGCGTTCGCATCGTTGTCTCGGGCCGCAACGTGACGGCGCAAAGCGAGATCACGCCGCAGCACTTCACCTACCGCGCCGACCTGCCGCCAGGCCGCCACAGCGTTGAAGTGACGGCCAGCGATCTCGGTGGCAACACCGTGCGCCGCGCCTGGGACTTCGAGGTGGTGACCGTCGTGGCGCCAGCACCCACGGTGCTGCCGCTGCAGGTGACCAGCCATGCCAACAACGCGCAGATTCCTCCGGGCGCGACGCTGGTGCAAGGCCGCACGCTGCCGGGCGCGACAGTCGATGTGCGGGTGTTGGCCAGCGCTTCGGTGGTGGGCCTGGGCATCAACCAGGAAGTGCTGTCGCAGCGCATTCAGGCTGACGGCAACGGCAACTTCTCGTTCAGCTTCTCGCCGAAGTTCCCGCTGCCCGGCACGCGTTACGACGTCGAGATGACATCCACACGCGGCAACCTGAAGTCCGAGTCCACACTGGTCCTGTTCCAGCGTCAGGGCTGACGCAGGCGGCGCGAGGCCAGCTCCACATACCAGTCCAGGCATGCGGGGTTGGCCATCGCTTCCTTGTTGACCACTTTCTCCAGGGGCTGACCGAGCAAGAGTTTCTTGATCGGCAGCTCCTGTTTCTTGCCGGACATCGTTCGCGGAATTTCAGCCACGCTGAAAATTTCGTCGGGCATGAATCGCGGTGAAAGCGCAGTGCGAATGGCGTTGTTGATGCGTCCGCGCATCGCGTCATCGAGCGCAATGCCCGGGCGCAGCACCACGAACAGCGGCATGTAGCTTTCGCGCCCCAGATATTCCAGATCGACCACCATCGAGTCGAGCACTTCGGGCAACGCTTCCACCGCGCTGTACAGCTCGCTGGTTCCCATGCGCAGTCCGTGACGGTTGATAGTCGCATCGCTGCGGCCGTAGATCACGCAGCCACCAGTCGGCGCGACCTTGAGCCAGTCACCGTGGCGCCAGATGCCGGGCCAGGTATCGAAGTACGACGAGAGATAGCGCTTGTTGCCTTCGTCGCCCCAGAAGTAGAGCGGCATCGACGGAATCGGCTTTGTGCAGACCAGCTCGCCCACTTCGCCGATAACCGGCTCACCCTGTTCGTTCCACGCTTCAACCGCACACCCGAGCAACCGGCACTGCATCACGCCCGGCTCCATCGGCAGTTCGCGGTTTCCCCCGATGAAGGCACCCGCAAAGTCGGTTCCGCCAGAGATGTTGCACCACCAGATATCGGGCGTGCCTGCCCTTTCAAACTGGCTCGTGCCCCAGGCCTGCACGTCGGCGCTGAGCGGCGAGCCTGTCGTGCCGAGCGAGCGAATCGCCGTGAGGTCGCCGATGGCAGATAGCTCCAGCCCCGCCTTCATGCAACTGGAAAAAAACGCCGCCCCCGCGCCGAAGAACGTCACGCCGGTTTCGGCAGCGAACCGCCACAGCACGGTCCAGTCGGGATTGTCTTTGGTGCCTGCGGGGTTGCCGTCGTAGATGCACGCCGTCGTTCCGTTCAAGAGGCTTCCGGCCTGCAGGTTCCACATCACCCAGCCGGTCGAGCTGTACCAGTGGAACCGCTCGCCGAAACTGTTGGCGTGATAGCTGCATCCGACATCGTTGTGCAGGATGTTCAGCGCCATGCCGACGATGACGGTGCCGCCGTGTCCGTGAACGATGGGTTTGGGCAGGCCGGTGGTGCCGCTTGAATAAACGATCCACAGGGGATGGTCGAATGGCAACCAGACGGGCTCGAAGGCCGCAGTGTCTTGCGGCTGCGCTTGCAGCGCACGGGTGAAGTCCGTCCATGGCGCCAGCTGTGTCAACGGCTCATCCGGCGCACCCAGGTTGCGAAGCACGATCAGGTGTTCGACCGAAGGCAGCGCCGCCCGCATCTCGCCAATCACCTCCACGCGATCGAACTCGCGGTGTCCATAGGTCACGCCATCGGTCGCGATCAGCACCTTGGGCGCGATCTGTTTGAAGCGGTCGAGCACCGCATGGGTGCCCATGTCAGGCGCGCACAGGCTCCACACGCCGCCGATGCTGACCACGGCCAGGAAAGCGATGATGGTTTCCGGGATGTTGGGCATGTAGGCCGCCACCCGGTCGCCGGGCACGACGCCTTGCGCCTGCAGGTGCAGCGCCAACGCAGCGACCTGGTGGCGCAACTCGCGCCAGCCGATCTCGCGGTGATCGCCTTTTTCATTGCGGCTCACGATGGCTGGCAGTTGCGCTTCGCTGGCCGCATCGACATGGCGAAACACCTGCCTTGCATAGTTGAACTGCGCGCCCTCGAACCATTGCGCGCCGGGCATCTTCGGGTTGGCCAATACCGCGCGGTGCGGCGTGGGCGACTGCAGTTCGAAGTAGTCCCAGATGCTTTGCCAGAAGGCGTCAAGGTCGGTGGTGGACCAGCGCCACAGCGCGTCGTAGTCGGGAAAGGACAAACCTCGCTTGTCCTGCAGCCACTGCTGGTAGAGGCGGATCTGGGGAATGAACGCGGCGGTCATTGGCGCAGCGTAGCAGCGCAAGCGCGAGGTGACCTTCGCGACTTACCCTGACGGATGTGATCGCGAGCACGACGGTTGTCATTGCCACTCTGCCTGTCATTGCGGGCTTGACCCGCAATCCATCTGTGATCAAGCGCCGCTTGCGCTTCGCGGTGGATGCCGGATCGAGTCCGGCATGACTTTCAAAGCCTTGTGCAGTCCCGCCATTGCCCCTAGCATCGCTTCACCAAAAAAGCGAAGGAGCGGGGATATGGGCATGTTCGACTGGACCGAGAAGTCTTCCGAGGTGTTGAACCAGGGCGGGGTCATCGCTCCCGATGAACGCCTGCCCTGGCCGCAGACGGCGGTGATGGGCGTGCAGCATGTGATCGCGATGTTCGGTGCTACCGTGCTGGCGCCCATTCTCATGGGGTTCGATCCCAACATCGCCATTCTCATGAGCGGCATCGGCACGCTCATCTTCTTTTTCATCACCGGCGGCAAGGTGCCCAGCTACCTGGGTTCCAGCTTTGCTTTCATCGGCGTGGTCATCGCAGCCAGCGCCTATGCGGGCAAGGGCCCGAACGCGAATCTGGGCGTCGCACTCGGCGGCATCATCGCGTGCGGTGCCGTCTACACCATCATCGGTGCGATCGTGCAGGCTGTCGGCACGAACTGGGTCGAGCGACTGATGCCTCCGGTTGTCACTGGCGCAGTCGTCGCGGTGATCGGCCTGAACCTCGCCGGCATACCGGTCAAGAACATGGCAGCCAGCAATTTCGATTCATGGATGCAGGCCGTGACCTTCGTGTCGGTGGCCGTGGTCGCGGTGTTCACGCGCGGCATGGTGCAGCGCCTTTTGATCCTGGTCGGACTGATCGTTGCATCGGTGATCTATGCGGTGCTGACCAATGGATTGGGTTGGGGCAAGCCGATGGATTTCTCGGGCATTGCCAATGCGGCCTGGTTCGGCGCACCCGCATTTGCAGCGCCTGTTTTCAGTGCCAACGCCATGCTGCTCATCGCACCGGTGGCCATCATCCTGGTGGCAGAGAACCTGGGCCACATCAAGGCCGTCACGGCGATGACCGGTCGCAACCTCGACCCCTACATCGGCCGCGCCTTCATCGGTGATGGTGTTGCAACGATGGTCAGCGGCGCGGGCGGCGGCACCGGCGTCACGACGTACGCGGAGAACATCGGCGTGATGGCGGCGACCAAGATCTATTCGACTGCGGTGTTCGTCGTGGCTGCAGTGATCGCGATCGTGCTGGGCTTCTCGCCCAAGTTCGGCGCGGTGATCCAGGCGATTCCGCTGCCGGTGATGGGGGGCGTATCCATCGTGGTGTTCGGGCTCATCGCAGTGGCTGGCGCAAAGATCTGGGTCGACAACCGCGTGGATTTTTCGCAGAACAAGAACCTGATCGTCGCGGCCATCACGCTCGTGATCGGCACCGCCGACTTCACGCTCAAGTTCGGCTCGGGCCCGTCTGCCTTTGCGCTCGGCGGCATCGGGACCGCAACGTTCGGCGCCATCTTGCTGCATGCGCTGCTGAGCCGTGGAGGTGTCAGTGAACGCGGCGAAACCATCGCTCCTAAAATCGACCGATGACCTCCACGACCCCTTCAACATCCTCTCGCATCTGGAAGAAGCCGATCTCCATCGAGCTACTCGCAAAGTCGCACATCGGCACGGCACCCGAACACCTGGGCATGGAGTTCCTGGAAGTCGGTGATGATTTCATCCGTGGCCGCATGCCGGTGGACTCGCGCACGAAGCAGCCCTACGGCCTGATGCACGGCGGGGTGTCGGTGGTGCTGGCCGAGACGCTGGGTTCGTGCGGCGGCATGTATTCCAGCGATGTGGGCTATCGCGTCGTGGGCCTGGACATCAACGCCAATCACCTGCGCGGCGCGAAGTCGGGTTGGGTCACCGGCATCACGCGACCGGTGCACATCGGGCGCAGCACGCAGGTCTGGCACATCGACCTGCATGACGATGAAGGCCGGCCGACGTGCGTGTCACGGCTGACGCTGGCGGTGTTGAAACTGTAGCCAGACTGTCACTCCTGCGATTGCGAACGCGCGAGCCGCTCGCTTTTCCAGTAGACGTCGTCGCCGCCATTGATACGGTTGCACACGCGTGCCAGCACAAACATCAGATCGCTCAGGCGATTGAGGTATTGGCGCGGCGCATCGCGCAGCGATTCTTCTGTGCCCAAGGTCACCACGGCTCTCTCCGCACGCCTGGCAACCGTGCGGCACACGTGAGCCTGCGATGCAGCGCGGTTGCCTGCGGGCAATATGAATTCCTGCAGCTTGGGTAGCTGCGCGTTGTAGTGCGCGAGCGCGTCGTCGAGCGCCTCGACGGCCTCGGCCTTCAGCAACTCGAACCCGGGTATCGACAACTCGCCGCCCAGATTGAAGAGCTGGTGCTGGATCTCCACCAGCACATCGCTCACGCCTTCAGGCAGTTCTTCGCACAGCAGCACACCGATGTGCGAATTGAGCTCGTCCACTTCGCCCATCGCATGGACGCGAAGGCTGCCCTTGGATACGCGCGTGTTGTCACCCAACCCTGTCGTGCCGTCATCGCCCGTGCGAGTGGCGATCTGTGTCAGTCGCTTGCCCATGCCAAACCTCTGCTGTGTGCTTCGCCTCATTGTGCTTGAACGGATTGCCCCAAACCCCATCCGCCTTCCCAGCGCTAAGCCAAAGGTTTGCGGCGCTCGCCCCAAGTGACGGCCCTGGGCGCAGGCCTTAAACTGGCCCGGCTCCCGGAGACAAGCATGAACGCCCCCACCGATTTCGCGCACCTGGTTCCTGAGATCAACCAGCGTGACGTACCGCAAGCCCTCATAGACGCGCTCAAGGCGCGCTTTGGCGCCAACTGTTCCACCGCCATGGCGGTGCGCGAGCAGCACGGCCGCGATGAGTCGTCATTCGCGGCGCCGCCCCCCTCCGCCGTCGTCTTCGCCGAGAGCACGCAGGATGTGTCCGATGCGATCAAGCTCGCGGGTGACTACGAAGTCCCCGTCATCGCATTCGGTGTCGGCTCTTCGCTCGAAGGTCACCTGCTCGCGGTGCAAGGCGGCATCAGCATCGACGTGTCGCGCATGAACAAGGTGCTCTCGATCAACGCTGAAGACCTGACCGTCACGGTGCAGCCCGGCGTGACGCGCAAGCAGGTCAACGAGGCCGTCAAGAGCACCGGCCTGTTCTTTCCCATCGACCCCGGCGCCGACGCCTCCATCGGCGGCATGAGCGCCACGCGCGCCAGCGGCACCAATGCGGTTCGTTACGGCACGATGCGCGAAAACGTGCTGGCCCTCGAAGTCGTCACCGCCAGCGGCGAAATCATCCGCACCGGTACGCGCGCCCGGAAGTCCAGCGCAGGCTACGACCTCACCCGCCTGTTTGTCGGCAGCGAAGGCACCCTCGGTGTCATCACCGAAGTCACGATCAAGCTCTATCCCCTGCCCGAGGCCATCTCGGCGGCGATCTGCTCTTTCCCGAGCATCGAGGCCGCTGTGCGCACCACCATCCAGGTCATCCAGCTGGGCGTGCCGATCGCGCGGGTGGAGCTGATCGACGACAACACCGTGCGCATGGTCAATGCGCACAGCAAGCTCGGGCTGCGTGAAGAGCCCATGCTGCTGATGGAGTTTCACGGCTCGCCCGCCAGCGTGAAAGAGCAGGCCGAGACCGTGCAGGAGATCGCCACCGAGTTCGGCGGCAACGCATTCGAATGGGCCAGCACACCCGAAGAACGCACGCGCCTGTGGGCGGCCCGGCACAACGCGTACTTTGCGGCGATCCAGTCGCGCCCCGGCTGCCGAGCGATTTCGACCGACACCTGCGTGCCGATCTCGCGCCTGGCCGATTGCCTGCTCGACTCGGTGAAAGAAGCCGACGAAAGCGGCATCCCTTACTTCCTGGTGGGCCATGTCGGCGACGGCAACTTCCATTTTGGCTACCTGCTGAACCCCGATGACCCGAAAGAGCGCGAGGTCGCCGAGAAGCTCAACCATCAGCTGGTGGCGCGTGCCTTGAGCCTGGAAGGAACTTGTACGGGTGAACATGGCGTGGGCCTGCACAAGATGGGCTTTCTGGTGGCCGAAACAGGTGCCGGTGCGGTGGACGTGATGCGCACGATCAAACGCGCGCTGGACCCCAAAAACATCATGAATCCCGGGAAAATCTTCTCAATCTAGCCCCCGTGATCGAGGGGTATCCGTAGAGTGTGACCACCAGTAACCTCTGGTCACATTTCCAACCTAGCGGAGTACCCTGATGTCAGCAGTTACCAAACGACCTGTCCTGCTTTTGTGTGCGGCGCTTGCCGCTGTCGGCCTGATTGCGGCCTGCAGCGATGGCGGCGGTACTTCAACCCCGGCAACCCCTGCGCCCGTAGCCACCACCGCGGTCTCCGGTTCCGTGATCAAGGGCCCTGTCAACGGCGCCAATGTTTGCGCCTTCAAGGCCGTGGCCGCCGGCAAGGGCGACCAGCTCGCCTGCACGACGACCAACTCGACCGGCGGCTACACGCTCAACCTCGAATACATGGGCGACGTGGTGATCGAAGCCAGCGGCGGCACGTACATCGACGAAGCCACCAACGTTTCCACCCCGCTGTCCACCCCGCTGCAGGTCGTGATTGCCAGCAACGGCAGCGCCACCACCGGCATGGTGACGCCGCTCACCTCGGTCGCGTACAGCATCTCCAAGGGCTTGACGGGCGGCGTGAGCAGCGCCAACTTCGGCACGGCTTCATCGACGGTCGCGACGCAGTTCCAGCTTGGAACCGGCGTGAACGTTGCCACGCTCGCGCCGACGTTCGGCGCGGCTGCCAATGCCTACGGCAAGGCGCTGCAGGCATTTTCGAAGTACGTGGCCAACGGCGGCTCGTTCGCAGCCTTCGTGACCTGGGCCAACCCGTCCTCGTTCGCCGCCGCTTACTCGAGCGCCTACGTCACCATCAACGGTAACGGCATCACCTTCACCTTCACAGGTACGGGCATTCCTGGCAGCAGCACCGGCGGCACCGAGTCGTGTGGCATCACCGTGTCGGCCAGCGGCACCGTCACCACCAACGGCCTGACCATCCCGGTCAACCTGCCACCCACGAAGATCTGCATCACCGGCGTTCCTGCCGGCACCTGCAGCGCCGGCAATGCCAACCTGAACTCGCTCGCAGCCGCGGGATCGACACCGGGCGCAGGTTACTCGCTGAACTACACCTATGCCTACGCGGCCGGTGACTGCTCGGGTGCGCTGGTGACGGTGAACTACCAGTAAGTTCGCGGCGACAACATCGGTTGGGGACGCCACGTCCCCAGCGACTTCCAGGGGGCGGGCAAGCAATTGCCCGCCCCTTTTTTTTCGATCAGTCAGGCACTGCGCGCGGGCGGGGCTGCGAGCTCGTACCAGACACCGCGGCCGGCACCATGCAGCTGCAGGTGACCACGCTCCATCAATGCCCGGAAATGTTGCTTGAGCGTGTTGCGATTGCCACCGGTCAAGCGCATCGCATCGCCCATCGTGACACGCCCATGTTCGCGGGCGAACTCGACGATCTGTAGCGACAACTCGGGCAACGCAGCCAATACCAGCTTTTCGCGCTCGACCTTCCGGTTGAGACGGCGTACCTGCTCCGCCAGCGCCCGCAAAAAATAAATCAGCCAGGGTTGCCAGTTGGCGGCATCAGTGCGGATTGTTCCCTGCGTCTGCCGCAATGCGAGGTAATAGGCTTCCTTGCTTTGCTCGATGACGCTTTCAAGTGAGCTGTAAGGCACGTAGGCGTAGCCGGCCTGCAAAAGCAGCAATGTGGTGAGAACACGGCTAAGGCGGCCGTTGCCATCCTGGAAGGGGTGAATCTCCAGGAACACCACGATGCATATGCCAATGCGCAGCAGCGGGTGCAGGCGTTCTGCAAGCGAATCGCCACTCCCGCCATTGAACCAGGCCACCAACTCTGCCATCAAACGCGGGGTGTCGAACGGCGTTGCGGTCTCAAACACCACACCCAGTGGCTTGCCTTCTTCGTCGAACGCAACGACGCTATTTGATGATGTCTTGTAGTTGCCGCGGTGCCATGTGTCCTTCTCGCTGTACACGAGCAAGTCTCGATGCAATTGCCTGACGTGATTCTCGGTCAGCGCAATGTCCGCCCAGGACGAGAACACCAGTTCCATGACCTCGGCGTAGCCCGCCACTTCCTGCTCGTCGCGTGTGGCGAACGACTTGATCCTGAGATTGGAGAGCAAACGCTCGACCTCCCGATCGGAAAGTCGGCTGCCCTCGATGCGGGTGGATGAGCCAATGCTCTCGATCGTGGCCACGCGACGCAGTGCCGAGAGTCGGTCTGGCGCCAACGTGCCCAGAGCGCGCCACGCACCCTTGAACTCATCGATGCTCGCGATGAGACTCAGGATTTCCAGGGTGATAGGAATGGTGTTGGGGAGGGGCACCGTTCCAATATAACACCCAATAACACCCAATACGGCACTTGAAGCGCACCCTGACAGTCATCAAGACGCTGGCCAGCCCCGGGCGCGCCGCGTCAGCTGCGCAGCCGGTCGATCAACCCGTTCAACTCTTCGAGCGAGCCGAACTGGATCGCGAGCTCGCCCATCTCCTCGACGCGGCCGTGGCGCTTCACGCGCTTTTTCACGCGCACTTCGACTTCTGCGGTGAGCAGGTCGGAAAGCTCTTCTTCCACGCGCCGCAGGTCACGCGACTTTTCGTTCTTGGGTTTGGGCGAGACCAGGTTGAACTCGGCGCTGAGTTTCTTGACCAGGCCCTCGGCTTCGCGCACCGACAGTTTCTTCGCCGCGATCTGGTTGGCCGCCGTGATCTGCGATGCACGTTCCAGCGCCAGCAGCGCGCGCGCGTGTCCCATGTCGATGTCGCCTGCCATCAGCATCGTCTGCACCGGGTCGGCGAGATTGAGCAGGCGCAGCAGATTGCTCGCGGCACTGCGTGATCGGCCCACCGCCTGGGCAGCTTGCTCATGCGTGAGTCCGAATTCCTTGACCAGGCGCTGCAGTCCGTGCGCCTCTTCCAGCGGGTTGAGGTCCTCGCGCTGGATGTTCTCGATGAGCGACATCGCGGCCGCTGCTTCGTCAGGCACATCGCGCACCAGCACCGGCACGCTGTCCAGGCCAGCCAGCTTTGCCGCACGAAAGCGCCGCTCGCCGGCAATGATTTCGTACTTGCCGCTGTTGGGGCCGTTGGCGACGCGCCGCACAAGGATGGGCTGCATGATGCCCTGGGCCTTGATGCTCTCGGCGAGTTCGTAGAGCGCGCCCTCGTCCATGCGCGTGCGCGGCTGGTAGATGCCGGGCACCATGTCAGCCAGCAAAAGCGATGCGGGCTGGCCGGGACTGGCCGCCTCGGCTTCGTGTGCGGATTCGCTGGCCGTGGGGCCGAGCAATGCTTCCAGGCCGCGTCCGAGGCCCTTGGGTTTCTTCGTCGCCATTGTTTTTCTAGTCTTTCATTAAGTCCTGGAGCAGGACATGGCCTTCGGGCCAGCTCGCCAGGCCGGAGTCGGCGTTGATGTGGCCGCAATCGCCGTAGTCGATGAACTGCGAACCCCAGGCATGGGCAAACAGGCGCGCACGCTCGAACTCGCAATAAGGGTCGTTACGGCTCGCGACCATGACGCTCGGGAACGCCAGCGCGCTCAGGTCGATGGGCGACCAGGTCGGGATGACATCGCGCGCGTCGGGATGTTCGATGTCGCCGGGCGCAACGAGCAATGCGCCCTTCACCCGGTGCGTGTTGAGCGAGCGCTGCGACCATGCGGCCGTCAGGATGCACCCCAGGCTGTGGGCGACCAGCACCACCGGCTCATCACGCGACAACACCATTTCTTCAAGACGCGCGAGCCAGTCGCCCCGCAGCGGCTTGTCCCAGTCGTGCTGCTCGACGCGCACGTAGCCATGGCGCTTTTCCCACAGGGTCTGCCAGTGTTGCGCGCCGCTGTTGAACCAGCCGGGCAGGACGAGGACGTTGGATGGCTTCATTGCTCTTTATTTGATAGCTATCGAGTCAGTATTCATAAGGCTTTAGCGGCAGATGACTACAATTTCTTGATGCGATCGACCATCTCTTTGGCAAACTCGACATAGGCCTGGCTGCCCCGTGCATTGGGGTCGAAGACGACGCCCGGCAAGCCATAGCTGGGCGCTTCGGCCAGTCGCACATTGCGCGGGATCACGGTATTGAAAACCTTGTCGCCAAAGTGCGCCTTGAGCTGCTCGCTGACTTGCTGCTGCAGCGTGATGCGTGGATCGAACATGACGCGCAGCAGGCCGATGATCTGCAGGTCCTTGTTCATGTTGGCGTGCACCTGCTTGATCGTGTTGACCAGGTCGGTGAGGCCTTCGAGGGCAAAGTACTCGCACTGCATCGGCACGACGACTCCATGCGCAGAACACAGACCGTTGAGCGTGAGCATCGACAGTGAGGGTGGGCAGTCGATCAGCACGAAGTCATATTCAGCCGCGACCGCAGCGATGGCTTCTTTCAACCGCTTGTCGCGCCGCTCGACTTCGACCAGTTCGACCTCGGCACCGGCCAGGTCGCGGTTGGAGCCGAGCACGTCGTAGCCGCACTTCTCGCTGCGCACCCGAGCTTCGGTGATGGATGCCGATTCGAGCAGCACGTCGTACACGCTCATTTCAAGCTTGCGCTTGTCGATGCCCGAACCCATGGTCGCATTGCCCTGCGGGTCCAGGTCGATCATCAAGACGCGCTGGCCGACTTTGGCCAGGCCGGCTGCGAGGTTGACGGTGGTGGTTGTCTTGCCAACGCCGCCCTTCTGGTTGGCGACGCAAAAGATTCTTGCGCTCACTTGGAGATCGCCAGTTTGATGCCGAAGCCCAGCAGGAAGATGCCCGCCACTTTTTCGAGCACACGTCCGATCATCGGGTTGGCGCGCATGCGTTCAGCCAGATGATGGGTCAGCAGCACGACGACGAGGCCGTACGCAAAAGTGAGCACCGCAATGGTTGCGGCCATCACGGCGAAAGTCAGCATGCCCTGATGACGCGCCGGGTCCACGAACAGCGGGAAGAACGCCATGTAGAAAACGATGGCCTTGGGGTTGAGCAGCGTGATGAGCGCGCTCTGCTTGAAATAGTGGCGCGGCTCGATGTTAAGGATGGGCGCAGCGCCGGGTTTGGCCAACAACATGCGGACGCCGAGGTAGGCCAGGTAGGCAGCGCCCATCCATTGGACCGCATGAAAAGCGGCGGGATAGGTTGCCAGCAAGGTCGCAACGCCGGCAACGGCGGCCCACATCAACACCTGGTCACCCGCGATGACGCCCATCGTGGCGCCCAAGCCGCCAGCCACGCCGCCCTTGCTGGTCGAAGTGATCAATGCCAGGTTCCCCGGGCCGGGAATAGCCAGAAAAATGATGATTGCGGCAACGAATGCGCCGTAGTCTGCAACGCCAAACATGAATTTCCCCGGGGTCTTGGAAGACCGAGTTTACGTTACGGCGTCAGCGGCGAATCCACAGCAGGCAGCGGTCGGCGTGCAGCTCAGGCACCTGGAGTTGTTCCACGTGAAACACAGTGACGCCCGGTGGAAGGGCGGCCACTTCCTCATCAGGTGACTTGCCCTTCATCGCCATCCAGACGCCCTGCTCTGCCAGCGCGCCGGCGGACCAAGTGACGAAATCGACCAGCGAGGCGAATGCACGAGATACGATCACATCGTAGGGACCGGTCAGATTTTCGACCCGATCATGGACACCGCGCAGGTTGCCCAGCTTCAAGGTCAATGCCGCCTGCTGGATGAAAGCCGCCTTCTTGGCAACCGTGTCCACGCAATCCACCTGGATCTCGGGGCAGCAGATGGCGATGACTGCGCCCGGCAGGCCCGCGCCAGACCCGACATCCAGAAGCCTGATCGCCCGCCCCTGGGCAAACCGGCGCAACGGAGCAATCACGGCCAGGCTGTCCAGCAAGTGATGGGTCAGCATCTGGGCCGGGTCGCGGACAGCCGTCAGGTTGTAGACCTTGTTCCACTTCCCGATCTGCTCCAGGTAGTCGAGCAGCCGCGTGACCTGCTGATCCGTCAACGCCAGCTCAAGGGCAACGAGCCCTGCCCGTAGTCGGGCTTCCAGCTCAGCTCTCATGTTGCCGCGTCGTTGACAGGGGTCTCGTCCCGGCGCTTCTGGCCGTCGAAACCCTTGGCTCGGCGCTTCTTCAAGTACACCAGCAACAGCGAAATCGCGGCCGGTGTGACGCCAGAGACACGAGATGCCAGGCCCAACGTTTCAGGCCTGTGCTTTTGGAGCTTCTGCCGAACCTCGATGGAAAGCGCAGGAACCTCCAGATAGTTGAGGTCTTCCGGCAATTTGAGGTTCTCGTAATGGGCCGAGCGCTCGATCTCACCCTTCTGGCGCTCGATATACCCGGAGTACTTGGCAGCAATCTCCAGCTGCTCAACCACCGGCTCGAACAGCGCACCCAATGCCTCGCGCGAAACAGCCGAGCTGGCGAGCGCCCCGCCGTCCAGCGACATCAAGGCCGCGTAACTGATCTCGGGGCGGCGCAGTAACTCGGCCAGGTTGTATTCATGATCGATGGCCTTGCCCAGCACCCGCTCGGACTCAGCTGCAGGCAAATTCTGCGGGCTGATCCAGATCGACCGCAGCCGTTGTGTTTCACGTGAAACAGCATCGCGCTTGCGGTTGAAGGCATCCCAACGGGCATCGTCCACCAGGCCCATCTTGCGCCCTGCTTCCGTCAAGCGCATGTCGGCATTGTCTTCACGCAATTGCAGCCTGAACTCGGCGCGGCTCGTGAACATGCGATACGGCTCAGTCACACCCTTGCTGATGAGGTCGTCCACGAGCACGCCGAGATAGGCCTCGTCGCGGCCCGGGAGCCAGGCCTCTTCGCCCCTGCATTGAAGCGCGGCATTGATCCCGGCGAACAGCCCCTGGGCCGCTGCCTCTTCATAGCCGGTGGTGCCATTGATCTGCCCCGCAAAGAACAGTCCCGCGATTGACCGCGTCTCGAAGCTGCTCTTGAGCGAACGCGGATCGAAGTAGTCGTACTCGATGGCGTAGCCCGGTCGCAGGATGTGCGCATTCTCCAGGCCGACCATCGAGCGGACCAGGTCGTATTGAATGTCAAACGGCAGGCTGGTCGAAATCCCGTTGGGATAGATCTCGTTGGTCGTGAGCCCTTCCGGCTCCAGGAAAATCTGGTGACTGTCCTTGCCTGCGAAGCGGTTGATCTTGTCTTCGACGCTCGGGCAATAACGCGGGCCGACCCCCTCGATCTTCCCCGTGAACATCGGGCTACGGTCAAAGCCAGATCGGATGATGTCGTGCGTCCGCTCGTTGGTGTGGGTGGCCCAGCACGGCACTTGCCGCGGATGCATCGCCGCGGTACCCATGAAGCTGAACACCGGCACCGGATCGGTGTCACCCGGCTGAATCTCGCACTTCGAAAAATCGATGGTCCGCCCGTCCAGTCGCGGCGGCGTCCCAGTCTTGAGCCGGGCCTGGGGCAGCTTGAGTTCCTTGAGCCGGGCCGACAGCGAAATCGCCGGCGGATCGCCCGCCCGCCCCGCCTGGTAATTGTTGAGCCCCACATGGATGCGTCCGTCAAGGAAGGTCCCGGCCGTGAGAACGACTGTTCGAGAACGGAAGCGAATACCAACTTGCGTTACAGCACCCACCACCCGGTCGCCTTCCACCATCAGGTCATCGACGGCCTGCTGAAAGAGCGTGAGGTTGGGCTGGTTTTCCAGGCGGTGCCGGATGGCCGCCTTGTAGAGAATGCGGTCGGCTTGCGCGCGCGTCGCCCTGACGGCAGGGCCTTTGGAACTGTTGAGGATGCGAAACTGGATGCCCGCCTCATCGGTCGCAATCGCCATGGCGCCACCAAGCGCATCGACCTCCTTGACCAAGTGACCCTTGCCGATCCCGCCAATGGACGGGTTGCAGCTCATCTGCCCGAGGGTCTCGATGTTGTGGGTGAGCAGCAGCGTCTTGCAGCCCATCCGCGCCGAAGCCAGGGCGGCCTCGGTACCGGCATGGCCGCCGCCGACGACGATGACGTCGAATTCCTGGGGATAGAGCATAGGGGTCCCGCGTAGACCGCGAGTCATTCCAGAGGGGGGAGCGCGCAATTTTACCGGGCGGTCACCTGCGGATGTTCAGTACGGTCTTGATGTAGAGCTTGACCGCCCACCAGCACAGCCGTGGTGCGCGACTGAGCGACAGGGCCTGGGCCAGCAGCGACCTGACGGACTTTGCGTCAAAACCCCATCTCCAGAGGTTGCCGGCTGAGCGCACCGCATCCAGCGCGATCAGGGCGACGGCCTGTTTCGCGACCGAATCCCGGACGTCGGGCGGCAGGTAACGCGCAGTCGCCTTCACCGCCCACAACAACTCCTCGACGTTCTGGCCAGAGACCAGCTTGGCACCGGTGATGGAGGCGCCGTGCACACGGTAATCGGCGAGCGTGCGCGGGGTGTACGCAAACGGGTACCTGCTCGCGATTCGCACCCACATCTCCCAGTCAACACCCACCTCTGCGCCGAAGAATCCGCCCAGCGCCTCATACACGCTGCGTCGAATCGCGATGCAGACAAATTGCAGGCGCTGCTCCGTCGCAAGCGTTTGCAGCCAGTGCGGAACCAGACCCTCGACCGGCAGTTCCGCTTCGGTGACGTAGCCCTCATTGCCATCCGAGTCGATGTGCCGGTGCCTGCAGAACGCAGCGCCCGCCTCCGGGTATCGAACAAAGAGGTCTCCCAGGCCAGCATAGAAGCCTGGCTGCACCCGATCGTCGGCGTGCAACAGGTGTACCCAGTGACCACGCGCCAGCTCGACGCACTTGTTGTAATTGGCGACGCTGCCCACGTTGTGAGGCTGGCGGACATACTCGATGCGGCCCTGCCCCATTTCGCTCACCAGCTGGCGCACATCGATATCGGTGCTCGCGTCGTCCACCACGCAGATCTGCATCTGGTCGGCCGGCGGTGCCTGCGCGAGAACCGATTGCAGCGTACCGCCCAGATAGCGCCCCGCATTGAAGGCGGGAATCATCACCGACCACTGCGGCCGCTCCACGCCCTGCGGGACTGGAGAAATCGGAGGGGGTGATGAGGGGAGTGGGCTCACTGTTCGTTTCGCAGCCGCGGACTCTTTACCGGCCCGTCAACATTGGCGTACTCTAGCCCAGTTCCCAGACTCACCCGACCCACACGCCACCCCTGAACATGCTGCACGCCGCCGCCAACGAATCCGCCCAGTGACCTGATGACGCTTCGCGCAATCGTCGGCCATGCCGCCCCCTATCGCTTCCAGCTGTCCCTTGCTGTCATGTTGACGCTGCTGGATACGGCGGCGTCCCTGTGCATTCCGTGGCTGGGCGGGCGCTACGCCGCGCTCATGCTGTCCGATGCGCCGGCGTCCACCGGCCCGATCCTGCTCGCACTGCTGGGCGTCCTGGTCGTTCAGGCGCTGCTCAAATTTGCCAGCAACTACGTCTCGGGCGCGGCGGCTGCAGGCGTGCTCGCCGAATTGCGAACACGCGTCTATGACCACCTGCAGGCGCTGCCGTTGCAGTTCCATCACAAGCGCAACCAGGGCGACATCCTTGCGCTCCTGACTTACGAAGCAGCGCAGCTGGCCGGCTTCATCACCCAGACGCTGCTGTCGATTCCTGCGCTGCTGCTGACCGTGACGGGCGCGTTGATCCTGATGTTCAGGGTCGATCCCCTGCTCGCGGCGCTCGTGGCGTTCCTTGTGCCAGGCTTTTTTCTCGTGGCCAAGATCGTTGGGCGGCGCCTGCGTCCGCTGGCTCGCGAAATCCAGCGCGCCGATGCACAGGCGATCTCCGTCGCCGGAGAAAACCTGGTCATGCTCCCGGCCATCAAGACGTTCACGCGAGAGCTGCACGAATCGGATCGGTACGCACGCCAGGTCGAACGCGTGCGATCGCTGGGGCTGAAAGAACTGCGCATCTACTCTGCGCTCGAACCCTTGGTCCAGATCATGGCAGCGGCCTCTGTCGTGCTGCTGCTGTGGGTCGCAGGTGAACGGCTGGGCACAGCGCGGATGGACGCGGCGCAACTGGTGAGCTTCCTGCTTTACGGCGCGCTCATCGTGCGGCCGGTGTCGTCGCTGGCGGGCGTGTGGGGCCAGTTCCAGATGGCACGCGGAACGCTCGCGCGCCTGATGCACGTGCTCACCGAAAAGCCCGAAGCCATCGCCCAGGCGGGGCACGACGTGCCGCCACTGCACGGCGACATTGAATTTCGCAACGTCAGCTTCAGCTACCCCGGACGGCCCGCTGCCCTCAGTGGCATCGACCTGAAAATCGCAGCCGGCGAGCGCATCGCCATCACCGGTGCAAATGGCGCCGGCAAGAGCACCCTCACGCACCTGCTGATGCGCCTGCACGAACCCCAATCCGGCGAGATCCTGGTGGACGGCATCGACATCGCAACGGTCAGCCTCAAGAGCCTGCGAAGCCAGATCGGGGTCGTTCCCCAGCACGTCCTGCTGTTCAATGGCACCGTGCGCGAGAACATCGCTTACGGCCGGCCCGAAGCCACTGCAGCGGCCATCGCGCATGCAGCCGAGGTTGCGCAAGCCCACACCTTCATCGCGCAGCTGCCGCAAGGCTACGACACACTCATCGGCGACCAGGGCGTGCGCCTGTCGGGCGGCCAGCGCCAGCGCATTGCCCTTGCGCGCGCGCTGCTCAAGGACCCGCGCATCCTCGTGCTCGACGAAGCCACCGCCATGTTCGATCCTGCGGGCGAGCAGGCGTTCATCAGCGATTGCGAAGCGGCGCTGGCCAACCGCACCGTCATTCTCATCACGCACCGGCCCGCCAGCCTCGCACTGGCCGACCGCATCGTCGCCATGCATGACTCCAGGATCTGCTCCATCACGCAGGGTGCGCGCACTGCGCCAGAATGACCCGTGCCCTCTCCGTCCATGCAACCTCTTCGCCAATGGATTCGCCAATGGATTCGGCGCACCTTCAGCGTGAGCACCCGGCACCGGATACGCCGCGTGATCCGCCCCGCCTTCATGGGCACGCTTCGCCGCACGACACCGATCAGCCCGATCTGGGGCTTTGACCGCGGCAACGCCGTCGATCGCTTCTACATCGAGCGCTTCCTGGCGCAGCACCGAAGCGATATCACAGGCCGGGTGCTGGAGGTGCAAAGCCCGGCATACACGCAGAGGTTCGGCACCGCAGTCACCCGCTCCGACGTGCTCGACATAGCCGCGGCCAATCCGCTGGCAACGCTGGTCGCCGACCTCGCCGCTGCAGATGCACTGCCATCCGACGCGATGGATTGCTTCGTGCTCACCCAGACGCTGCACCTGATCCACGACCTGCGCGGCGCCCTGCACCACGCGCACCGCATGCTCAAGCCCGGGGGCGTGCTGCTCGCCACGATTCCTGCGGTCAGCCGGATCGACCCGGACAGCAAGGCAGACCAGTGGCGCATGACACCTGCCTCGGCCGAACGGCTGTTCACGGAAGTTTTTGGGCCCGGCCAGGTCAGCGTGCAAGGTCATGGCAATGTCCTGACCTGCATCGCATTCCTTGCGGGCATGGCGGCGCAAGAGCTGTCGACGCGCGAACTCAATCATGTGGACGACGCGTTTCCAATGCTCATCACGATCCGCGCGGTGAAGGCAGACCCCGAGCGCAAGCCCGTGGACATCTCGGTGGTGATACCGACCTACAACCGCAGTCATGCCCTGGCGAAATGCATCACATCGCTATGCGCACAAGACCTGGATGCGCATCGCCATGAAATCGTCGTCGTCGTCGATGGCTCCACCGATGGCACCGGGGCTATGCTGAAGGGCCTGAACACCGCCTGCCGGCTCACCGTGGTGGAGCAACCAGAAAATCTGGGGCAGGCCACATCCATGAATGCGGGCGTGCGGGCCGCCACCGGGCGCATCGTGCTGTTCATCGACGATGACATGCACTGCCCACCGACGCTGCTGTCCGCTCACCTTGCCGCGCATGCGCAACGCAGCGACGCGAGCGTCGTCTTCGGCCCGATCCTCGCATCGGGACCGGGCGAAGATTTCTCTTCCAGCCAGCTGGCCGCCAGCTTCGATGTGAAGTTCAGCCGCCTGATGAACGACCCGACACCCATCTGGCCGGGCGATGCCGTGCTGATGCCCAACACCTCGCTCTCACGCGAGCTGTTTGCGTCAGTCGGCGGATTCGACACAGCCAACTTCGCGCGGCGCAGGTTCGACGAGGAACTGGGCCTGCGCCTGTGGCGCAGCGCAGTCCGCTTTGTGTTTGCGCCCGACGCGCAGACATCGCACGCATGGCAAAAGGGCGCCGTGCAGATGCGCCACGACTGGATCGAAGGCGGCGCGGCGCTGGTGCGCCTGCATCGCAAGCACCCCGAACTCATCGGTGTGCGCCCTACGTTCGGCAAGCTGCTGGCCGCCCCGCCCTGGAAACGCAGGATGTCGGCGGCGGCGTCGAACTTTCCGCGCCTGACCGGATGGTCCATCGACGCGCTGATGCTGGCTGCAAGGCTCGTCGCCTCATCGGACAAGGCGGCCCGCCGCGAGCAGCAGCTCCAGTCGGCGAAGGTCGCGCTGTTCGCGCTGCACGGCGCGCTTCGCGAAGCCGGCCGCTGGAGCGAATTCGCACGACTGTTCAAACCAGACACCCACACGCCGCGCAGCCTGCAATGAACCCACGCGTGTCCATCATCGTTCCGGTTTTCAACGCCGCGCCCTTCCTCGAAGAAACGATAGCGAGCGTGAAGGCGCAGACATTCGATGCCTGGGAGCTGCTGCTGATCGATGACGGATCGACCGATGCGAGCACCGGCATCATCGAGCGCGCACGCGCATCCGACCCGCTGCGTGTTCGCGTGCTCTCGCATGAAGGACGCATCAATCGCGGCCTGCCCGCCAGCCGCAACCTCGGCCTGCAAGAGGCGCGCGGCCCATACATCGCCCTGCTCGACGCAGACGATGTGTGGCATTCGGACAAACTGGCTCGGCAGGTCGAGCTGCTGGACCAGCATCCGCAAGCCGCCATGCTCATGGGGCCGAGCGAGTACTGGCGCAGCTGGAACCCGGACGACCCCGAGCCCGACTCGACACCCACTCTGGCGCCTGGACCCAAAACCTATGCCCCACCCGAACTCAGGCGGCTGACCTACCCATTCGGCCCCTGCGGCTCGCCCTGCCCGTCCAACCTGATGATCCGGGTGGATGCCGCCCGCGCCGTTGGCGGCTTTGCCGAGGAATTCAGCGGCGACAACTCGGCCTGGGAAGACATCGCCTTTCTTTCCCGAATCTTCATGCGCTATCCCGTGCACGTCACGGACCAATGCTGGGACCGATACCGCATCCACTCCCGGTCCATGTCGGCTCGCCTGCTGCAAGACGAGAAGCAGGAGGCGGTGCGGGAAT
This sequence comes from Caenimonas sp. SL110, assembly GCF_001044395.1. GTDB lineage: Bacteria > Pseudomonadota > Gammaproteobacteria > Burkholderiales > Burkholderiaceae_C > Ramlibacter. Next base: position 70,080 of record NZ_JANU01000002.1, on the reverse strand, counting down.
ACTTCTTTGCATGGTTCGACCACTACATGCGCTCGAACGGCCTGAACGACGCGCACCTGCAACGGCAAACCAGATCAGCGACCTGGCGCTATCGTCACCCGCTGGCGTGGCGGCTGTATCGGGCGCTTCGCAGCCGTGCCCGGCCGCTCAAGAGGTTGATGCGCGGCCGGACAGCCTGAGCCACTGCGCACGCGCCCTGCGCTGCAGGCCCCGCCGGATGTCCTTGCCGGTCAGCACCTTGCTCACCATGTCGGGCAAGGTGTCGTTCGAGGTCAACTCCACGCGCCGGATGCCGAGCCTGTCGCCGCCCGTATCGAGCCCGGGCGCCAGCGTCACGGCGGCCTTGAAGCCGGCCTCTTCAACAGCCGCACGCACCCGGCTATCGACTTCGCCATAGGGATAGGCAAACCAGTCAACGCGGCTGCCCAGGGCGTCTTCAAGGCGCGACTTGGAGTCTTGCACCTCGCGCGTGATCGCGTCAACGCCAAGCGTGGGCAGCGCCGCATGCGACACCGAATGCGCGCCGATCACGGCCCCGGCCTGCTGCATCTCCCGAAGCTGCGCCACCGTCATGAGCGACCGGGGCCGCATGCCCGTTTCCTGGTCCCAGACATTGGAGCCACCGAGCTGGCCGGCCACCGCAAACAGCAGCGGCGAGAAGCCCTCCTCGCGCATGATCGGCAATAGCTCCTGATGCAGATCGTCGTAGCAATCGTCGAACGTCAGGATGAGACTCCTGCGCGGCAGCTTGCCCGCCAGGAAGGCATCGGGATGCGCGTGCCGCATGCCCAGCCAACCGGCCGTGCGCAAAAACTGGCGCAAGCGTGGAGCCGGCAGATAGAACCTTGCTTCCCGAGGCGTCTGCGGCTGCGACAAGCTGTGCAGCGCGACCAGGCAAGCAGCGTGACCGCCCAGCGCGTGCAACACGCTCAAGCGCCTTTGATCGTTGCCACGTCGGAACGCCGACGGTCCACTGGTTCATGAGGGTCGGCGTTGCTGCTGGCTGCAGGAGACACCGCCGGCCGCGCTCCGCCCGGCTTCAGCGGCGGTGCCGACCGGTCCAGGCGGTCGAGCAGAAAACTCCGCAGCCCCGACAAGACGGCCAGGGCCGACTTCCAGCGCGGCGCAAGACGAACACGCGGGGCGGCCCCGCCAGACCGCCACGTTCTGGGCGTACCCCGCAGGGCCTCGACCAGATACGTTGCGACCTTGCGCCTGTAGAGCGGCTGCTGCGCAAAGAGCAGTGCGATGTAGCCGACCGAGGCCGACAGATAGCGCAGATGCCGTTGCTGCAGGGCCTGCATCGACGTGGGCACAGGGTGGCTCACGACAGCGGTGGGCGAATACACCACGCTGTATCCGCGCTCGACCACGCCAAAGAATGCGTAATGCTCCTCGCCCCCGACAATGCGGGCGCCCGCGCCCAGCGATTCGCAGAAACCGGGCCAGACCGCGAACGCCTCGCGCCGGAAGGCGAGGTTGGCACCGCAACCCACACCGCCGAAACAGGCGCGTTCGAACCACTGGGGGCATGAGCGGTCCAGCACCTGGCGCTCCAGCCCGCCATCCGCGCCGCCGAGCACAGCGCAAATGCGCTCTTCATCCGTGGATGGCTCGAACGCCTTGATCCTGCCTGCGACTGCCATGACCTGCGGGTCCGCGAACTCGCGCAGCAGCTGGGTCAGCCATGAGGGATCGGCCACCGCCTCGTCGTCGATCATCGCGATCAACGGTGCCTGGCTCGCTCCCACGCCACGGTTGCGGGCCCGGCTGACCCCTGGCAGCGGTTCCCGGATGTAGCGGGCGCCCCAGCGCTGCGCAATGTCGCGCGCCTCTGCGCCCAGCGAGGCGCTGTCGACCACCAGTACCTCGAAGTCATCAAAGTCCTGGCACCGCACCGACGCCAGGCAGCGGTCGAGCTCCACCGGTCGGTCGCGGGTGCAGACAAGTACGGTAATGGCGGGGTTGATCGAAAGCTCCAGCGGCCGGGCAAACAGCTTGCAGGGTACCGCAGAACGGTACCCCCCTCAAGCCAAAAGGCTCATGGCAACAGCAGGCGGCGGACAGCCTCCCGATGCTCCCGGGATATCCGTCCGCGCATGAACTCGATGGCGATCAATGCGGTCACGAGCGCGCCATAAGACAGCACGGCCACCATGCCCGGATGGATGCGCGTGGCGCGGGCGAAGCGGCTCGCCCTGTCCAGCGTGCCAAACCACGCGTCGAAAGCCCACCAGGTCACCCCACCCCAGCACAGGCAGACCAGCACCAGCGGCCAGAACCCGGACAGCAGGATGAGGGTTTCGCGCAGCGGACGGCCAAAGTGCAGATGCACCGAGCCCACCAGCCGGATCGCACTGGCCGACATGGCCGTGGCCGTGCCGATCGCCGCGCCCAGCAACCCCCAGTTGAGCACCAGGTACAGGCTGAGCGGCACGTTCAGCGCAATGGACAGCAAGGCCGCGCGCGCCTGGAAGTCCGGCCGACGCGCGGCCTGCGCCATCGTGGCGGCCGGAAGCGCCAGCACACTGGTGACGGCCCCCAGGCACAGCGCAACAAAAACACCACGCGCCACGTAACCCATCTCGCCGGTCCAGGCGTACAGGAAGACGGGCGAAACCGCCAGGGGCGCCAGCAGGAACAGGCAGACACCGTAGGCAACAACACGCGTGCTCGTCAGGTACCAGCCCCACGCATGATCGCCCTGAAGGCCCTGCGCAATGGCTGTGGGCAGCAAGGTCTCCGCGCCGCTGGCCGGCACACTGCGCAGCGCCGCCACGGCCCGGTTGGCAACCTCATAAGGCGCCACACCCCACAGGCCGACAAGACCTGCCACGATGAACTTGTCGAACTGGAAGTTGATGAAGTGCGCCCATCCATCCATCTGGTTCGCGATGGAATAGATGGCGATCTCCCGCATCCGTGACGCGGAAAATGCGGCCCTGGTGAACATCGGCGTTGCCAGGGCGCGCGCACGGACGAAGACGACCACCAGCACCGCCAGCTGCGCACCCCAGAACGCCAGCAGCGTCAGGTCCAGGCGCCCCGTCTGCTGGGCCGCCAGGATGGCAGCAATATTGGAGCCGAGCGGGATGGCCATCGAGACGCCCGACGCCAGCGCAAACCGCTCGTCGGCGATCAAGGCCAGGGTCGACGTCTGCAGGAATGCCCGCAGGGCGACCGCGACAAAGACGACATAAACCAGCTCATGAGGTGCGAACAGCGGGCTCGCGGGAATGCCGAGCCAGTGCGCAAAAGGCCCGGCGATGCCGATGACGACCAGCGCCCCCAGCAACATCGAAATCGCAAGCAGGACCCAGAACGATCCGAACAGCCGCCGCAGCTCCTGGGGATTGCGACTATGCCGGGGTCCGTTCAAAAAACGCAGCAGCGTTGAAGGCAGGCCCAGCCCGATCTCGAACAGCGAACAACCCGCAGCCACTGCCAGCAGCAGGGCCCACGCCGCAAAGCCATCGCCGCCCAGATAGCGAATCAGAAAAGGCAGCGTCAGCAGGCCGAGCGCCATGCTGAGCACGCGCGAAACCACCGCGAACGTCGCAGCCCGCGCAGGCACAAGACTGCGCTCGGCCGTCATGCCGGCGCAGTGCCTCGTGACCGGACGGCCGCCGCACTGTGCGCCAGCGCCAGGCCCAAAAGCGCATTGACGGGAAACAGCTCCATCACATTCATCGTCAGGCTGCAAATCGCGACCGCCGCATAAAACGGCATGGCCACCGGGTCGCGGCGCGATGCCCACAGCAGCGTGACATAAAACATCACCGCGCCAGCGAGTCCGCCCTGAAAGAGCAACGCGGTGAGTGTCGAATCGAAAGGCAGCGCCGCCACAACCGGAACCAGCCCCGCCGCAACAGGGCCGCCAGCATCCAGGACATTGCGCACGAAATTCGTGTTGATCCCGATGCCGCTGCCAAACGCTGTTTGCACCCAGCCCCGATCAAAGAGCGCCACGGCAAGGCCTTCGACACGGCCCTCCGGTCCCCAGAGCGAATCAAAAATGTCGATGCGGCCGGTGATGGAAGGCAGCGCCAACGCCGCCGCGAACGCCAGCAGGACCCCAGCCACCGCAGCCGGAATGCGCAGGCGCCCGGGCATCTTCAGCCAGCCCATCAACAAGGCTGTGGCGACAAAGCACGCCAGGCCCGTGCCGGAGCCGCTTGCCAGCACCAGCAATAGCGCAGTTGCGCACAACAGCGCCGTGACGACCGCCCGCCTGCCGCGCGCAAAGCAGAAGTAGAACGCGAGCGAACAAACCGCAAAAACGCCCAGGCTGTTGGGCTGCACCAGCGTGCCCGAGGCCCGACGAGCCAGGTCCAGGAACGACCACTGGCCAAACAGGTGGATGCCCCTCCAGAGCTCGAACGGGACGGCAGCGAGTTCCACCGCGATCAGTGCCGCCGCAGCGACTGCAAACACATGCAGGCGTGGCACCAGCCAGCCGGCAGTCAGCGCAACGCCCACGAAAAACAGCGACCTGAAACCCGCCGCAGCCGGCACAAGGCCATTGACCAGAAGGGATGTCACAAGCAGCAGCGAGAGATACGACACGAACAACACGAACGCCGGCTGCGCGATGCGCCTGCGCAACTCGCCCGATCGCGTTGCGAACCAAACCCCCAGACCCACCAGCGTGACAAAAAACAGATCCTTCGCAAGCTTCAACCATCGCTGGGAAGGCGGCACCTCATAAACGTGGCGATAGTGGTCATCGCCGTCGTGCCAATTGCGCGCCGCCAGGATCTCGGGTGGCGTTGTGTGGTGAGCGCACTGGCGCTCTCTTGCCAGCGAAGGATGATCGACATCGAAATGGCAATGCACCGACCAGAAGCCGCGGTACTTGTCGTAATCCATCAAGCCGACTCGCTTGAGATAGAAGCCCAGACCATTCAGCACGGCGGCGGCGACCAGCGCGATGGCAAGTGCGCGGACCAGTGCGGGGTTTGGCGGCATTGCTGGCAATATAGTCGGCTTGAGCTTGTGTTGTGGGAATCCGCCACACTGGGGGCAATCAGTCGCCTGCCAAGCCTCGTCGTTGCGGCAGGCCGGGTAGTGTAATAAAGTGAAATTCGATGACATCCCAACCCAAGATTTTTGTAGCAGGTCACAACGGGATGGTCGGCAGCGCCATTTTGCGCAGGCTCAAGGCGCAAGGCCGGAGCAACTTCGTGGTCAAGCCGCGCGCCGAACTCGACCTCACCGACCAACGCGCCGTCATGGACTTCTTCGCGGCCGAACGCCCCGACCAGGTCTATCTGGCAGCCGCGCGCGTGGGCGGCATCCATGCCAACAACACCTATCCGGCCGAATTCATCTACAGCAACCTGATGGTGCAGGCCAACGTGATCCACGCGGCCTACACCCACGGCGTGAACAAGCTCCTGTTTCTGGGGTCCAGCTGCATCTACCCCAAGCTCGCGCCGCAGCCGATGACCGAAGACGCCCTGCTCACCGGCGCGCTCGAACCCACCAACGAGCCGTACGCCGTCGCCAAGATCGCGGGCATCAAGTTGTGCGAAAGCTACAACCGGCAATACGGCACCGACTATCGCAGCGTCATGCCGACCAACCTCTACGGCCCCGGCGACAACTACCACCCTGAAAACAGCCACGTCGTGCCGGCCATGCTGCGCCGCTTCCACGAAGCCAAGCTGGCCGCCGCGCCCAGCGTTGCGGTGTGGGGCACCGGCACGCCGCGCCGCGAGTTCCTCTACGTGGACGACATGGCCGCAGCGTCTGTGCACGTCATGAATCTCGCGCCCGACGACTGGAAGGCCAGCACCCGCCCCATGCAGGCGCTGCTCAACGTCGGCTACGGATCGGACGTGAGCATTGCGCAGCTGGCGCACACCGTGGCGCGCGTCGTGGGCTACACCGGCCAGGTCGAATTCGACGCCACACGCCCCGACGGCGCACCGCGAAAACTCATCGACAGCACCCGACTGCATGCGCTGGGCTGGCAACCGCAAGTCGACCTTGAACGCGGCCTTGCCCTGGCATACGCGGACTTCATGGCCGGAACCGCCCGATAGCCGCCGGCAGCAACAGCAGCACCGCAGTACCCCGACCACACCAGGCACCCAGGCACCCACCATGCGCAACTACAACCCGCAAAAGCGGATTCTCGTCACAGGCGGCGCAGGCTTTCTGGGCTCGCATCTCATCGACCGGTTGCTCGCGCAAGGCAACGAAGTCGTCTGCGCAGACAACCTGTTCACCGGCAGCAAGCGCAACATCGCGCACCTGCACACCAATCCGCTGTTCGAGTTCCTGCGGCACGACGTGACGTTTCCGCTGTACCTCGAAGTCGACCAGATCTACAACCTCGCCTGCCCGGCCAGCCCCATCCACTACCAGCACGACCCGGTGCAGACCACCAAGACCAGCGTGCACGGCGCGATCAACATGCTGGGCCTGGCCAAGCGCCTGAAGTGCCGCATCCTGCAGGCATCGACCAGCGAGGTGTACGGCGACCCGGCTGTGCATCCGCAGACCGAAAGCTACTGGGGCAATGTCAACCCGATCGGCATCCGCTCGTGCTACGACGAAGGCAAGCGCTGCGCCGAGACGCTGTTCTTCGACTACCACCGCCAGCACCAGCTGGACATCAAGGTCGCGCGCATCTTCAACACCTACGGCCCGCGCATGCACCCCAACGATGGCCGCGTGGTGTCCAACTTCATCATCCAGGCCCTGAAGAACGAGCCGATCACCATCTACGGCGACGGCAGCCAGACCCGGTCGTTCTGCTATGTCGATGACCTGGTCGACGGCCTGATGCGGCTGATGGACACGCCCGCCGGATTCACCGGCCCGGTGAACCTGGGCAACCCGAATGAATTCACGATCAGGCAGCTGGCAGAAAAAGTGATCGCCCTGACCGGCTCGCGCTCGACCATCGTGCAGCAGCCGCTGCCCAGCGACGACCCGCTGCAGCGCCAGCCCGATATATCGCTGGCACGCAAGCACCTGGACTGGACACCGGCGATCGAGGTGGACGAAGGCTTGAAGAAGACGATCGAGTACTTCGACAAGTTGCTGGAAACGGCTTGAGCAACGCACCGGCTGCGCGACCCAGGGTCCTGGTGTCGACTGCCGCCCCCGGATTGGGCGGCGTGGATGCCATGACCCGGTTTGCGGTGGATTGCCTCTCACGCAACGGCATGGAGCCCGTCCTTGCGCATTACGCGCCCTACAGCACACACCCGCAGCTCTCGGTGCCCTTGTATCGCCTCGGGCAGCGGGGCATCGGCTCCAGCCGCACCGAGTCCTACGCGGGCATTGAAACGCATGCCTTCGGCGCGTGGCTGCCCGAGCTGGAGTTCACTCATTACGCAGCAACGGCGCAGTGGAAGGCGTTGATGGACAGTTGCGATGCGCAGATATCCGTCTCTGGAAACGTGCTCGCTGCGACGCCTTTCCAGCAAACGGACAGGCGCTACCTCGCCTGGGTCGCGACCGACTGGGACGGCGACCGCAAGGACCGCGTCAAAGGCTTCCCGATGGTGCGCCGATGCCTGGATGCAAGCGTCAACGGACCGGTGATCCGCCGACTGGAAAAACGCCTGCTGACCGCAGCCAACGTCCTGTCGCTCAGCGAGTACACCGCGCAGCGCCTGGCCGAGATTGTCGGCACGGCATTCCAGACGACCTTGCTGCCGGTTCCAGTCGACACGACGCTGTTCTCGCTTTCGCCCGCGCCTGCCACCGTCGGCCGGATCGGCTTCGCGGGCCGCTTCACCGACCCACGCAAGAACATCGGCCTTCTTCTGGAAAGCGTGGCGCTGCTGCGGCAACAAGGACACGACGCCACACTGGTCCTCATGGGAGACGCTGCCAGCCAGCCGATCCTGGATGCCATTGAAAGCCTCGGCATTGGGCAACAGGTTGTGCTGCCCGCACAGCTCTCGCGCACGGAACTGGCGCACCTGATGCAGACGCTCGATGTGTTCGCCCTGCCGTCCCACCAGGAAGGCCTGTGCATCGCCGCGCTCGAAGCGATGGCCTGCGGCGTTCCGGTGGTGTCGACCCGATGCGGCGGCCCGCAGGAATTTGTCATTGACGGTGAGACCGGGTATCTGACGGACGCCAGGCCGCCGTCGATGGCAAGCGCGATCGCCTCTATCATCGGGGACAGGCCGCTGCGAGCGAAGATGTCGGAAAAGGCTCGCCGCATGGTCGATGACCGTTACACGAATTCCCGCACGGAAGCAGTATTTCTCCATGCACTCCGCACCACATTTCCGCAATTGGCTTCCTGATGGCCGGCGTAGAAGCTGACTCCCCCTTCGACCACCAGCACGTGACGCGCATCGAGCCTCCCAAGGCCTGGCGCACGGTGGACTGGCGCGAGCTGTGGGCCTATCGGGAACTGCTGTGGGTGCTCACCCGGCGCGACATCAAGGTCAGATACAAGCAAGCCGTACTGGGTGCCGGTTGGGCCATCCTCAGGCCGGTGCTGACCATGGTGATCTTCAGCGTGATCTTTGGCCACTTCGCCAAAATTCCTTCGGATGGATTTCCTTACCCGGTGTTCCTCTACGCAGCGCTGCTGCCCTGGACCTTCTTCGCGGGTGCCATCGGCTCGTCGGCCAATTCGCTTGTCGGCTCGGCGCACCTGGTCAGCAAGATCTACTTTCCACGCCTGATCATTCCGATCGCATCGGTCGGGGCCGGTCTCATGGACCTGCTTGTCTCCATGGCAATCCTGCTGCTGATGATGGTCTGGTACGGCGTCGGATGGTCCTGGAACCTGCTGGCCGCACCCCTGCTGATCCTGGCCGTGGTGTTTGCTGCACTGAGCGTCGGCGCGCTGCTATCGGCCCTCACGGTGGCGTATCGCGACTTCACGCAGCTGACGCCTTTCCTGGTGCAGCTGTGGATGTACGTCACGCCGGTGATCTTTCCGGTGTCCATGGTTCCCGAACGCTGGCGATGGCTGCTCTACCTGAACCCGATGACAGGACTGGTCGAGGGATTCAGGTCGGTCTTCCTGGGCAAGCCATTCGACCTTGCGGGCCTGGCCATCTCGATGGCCATCGTGTCCGTGGCGTTCGTCGTGGCGGTCGCCTATTTCCAGAAGGTCGAGCGGCGCTTTGCCGACATCATCTGAAATGAGCATGCCGCCATCGATCCGGGTAGAGGGCCTGTGGAAGGAGTACATGGTCGGCCAGCAGGTCGAGCGGCACGGCACTTTCTATGACCTGCTGAGTCACTGGCTGCGATTGCCCGCGTCGCGTCGCAACCCGACATCGCCGGTCGCCAGCAACTCCGGACCCTCGTCTTTCTGGGCGCTGCGAGATGTGTCCTTTGAAGCCTACCCCGGCGAAGTCATCGGCGTTATCGGGCGCAACGGAGCGGGCAAGAGCACGCTTCTCAAAGTCCTGAGCCGCATCACCGCGCCTACGCGTGGGCACATCGAAATTCGGGGCCGCCTTGCCAGCCTGCTTGAAGTCGGCACCGGTTTTCACCCGGAACTGAGCGGCCGTGAAAACGTGTTTCTCAATGGCGCGATCCTGGGCATGTCGCAAAAGGAAGTGGCGCGCAAGTTCGACGAGATCGTCGCGTTCGCCGAAGTCGAGCGATTCATCGACACACCCGTCAAGCGCTACTCGAGCGGCATGTATGTACGGCTCGCGTTCGCCGTTGCGGCCTTCCTGGAGATGGACGTTCTCATCGTGGATGAAGTTCTTGCAGTGGGCGATATGGCATTCCAGAAGAAGTGCCTGGGCAAGATGCATGAAGTCGCTTCCAGCGGTCGCACCGTGTTCTTCGTGAGCCACAACCTGGCCGCCGTACGCAAGCTCTGCACGCGCGCGATCCTGATGGACCAGGGCGCTGTTGCAATGGACTCCGATATCGCGACAGTGTTCTCCAGCTACATACGCAGCTTCACGCTCAGCGACGAAGCCAACCCGATCGTGTTCGCCCCGGACGCAACGCTGGATACCGACATCGAGCGAATCGAATTGCTCAACGAAGCCGGCGAGCTCGTCCCGTCGGTCGCAACCTTCGACTTCCTGCGGGTTCGCATTCGCATCAAGTCCAGCGTCGAGCTGCCTGGGGCATCGGTGGTGTTCCAGGTGGCAGCGCTTGACGGCACGGTGCTGATCCTCACCTCCACGCAGCCCGACCACACAGTGCCCGTCGATATCAGCGTGGGCGAATCGTTCTACGACTGCGTCTTCGAGAAGTTTCCTTTTTCTGCCGGTGCATTTCGCATCGGTGCGGGTATTGCAATTCCCGGTGTGCGCTGGATCGTGGACCGCCTCGACCAGGCCATCCTCAACGTCGCTGCCCGGGACGTTTTCCATTCCGGCCAGGCACCGGAATCATCGAGATACCTGCTCGTCGCCCCCCACCGATGGGAGACTGGCGCTGCGCCAACCGCTCAAACCAAGGACCCCTCGCTGTGAATCGCGTCATCGCCGCCTTGCCGCTTGAATTGCAGGGCGCAATCGAGTTCCTGACCGTTCCCGAGACCCGCAAGAGTTGGGGCGGGCCTTTCAACGGCCAACTGCGCCGGTCCGACCAGGTGCGCGAAATCTTCGAGGCCATCAAGCCCGATGCGGTGTTCGAAACCGGAACGTATCGGGCAACGAGCACGCTCGCATTGGCCGCGCTTTCAGATGCACCGCTCTACACCATGGAGCAATCGGCAAAGCAATGGGGCTACTCGCGCACGCGGCTGCTGCTCCATCGCGGGGTGACCTTGCTCAGGGGCGACAGCCGCGTTCATCTGAAGCGCCTGTGCGAGCAGTTGCATCGCACGAAGCGGGCGCCCTTCTTCTATCTCGACGCACACTGGGAAGAAGACCTGCCGCTCGCGCAGGAGCTGGAGATCATCTATTCGTTTCCCTGGCAGGCAACCGTCATGGTGGACGACTTCAAGGTCGAAGGCGACCCTGGCTATGCCTACGATGACTACGGTCCCGGCAAGGTGCTCGACCTGGGCTACGTCAAAGGCACAGTTGAACGCCATGCGCTGCAAGTGTTCTTCCCGAGCGCGCCCTCCGGTGAGGAAACCGGTGCGAAGCGCGGCTGCCTCGTGCTTGCACGCAAGGGCGCTGTTGCCGACAAGCTCGATTCGCTCGCCAGCATGCGCAAGCACCAGGTCGAGCCGGCATGACACCTATCGCCCACCTGTGACAGAAGCGGTCCTCCATTGAGCAATCAGCGCGCAGCCCACTTCATCAGCTGGCCCTACCTCCTGGATGGCCCGCCCAACCGCGCGCTCGTCTCTGCGCTGCTGGAGCTGGGCTACGAGGTCGATATCTACACGAGCGATCCCGCTCTGGACGTTACCCATCTCGGGCCCCGGGTGCGCGCCCACCACGTTGAATACCGCTATCAATGGATGGCCAGGAACATGCTGCGCGCATCGTGGCTGCGTTACGACCTGTTTTGCGGCACCACCGAAGACCCGATGGCCGTGGCCGGACTGCTGGCCCGCCTGTATCGCCGACGGTGCGTGACCATGGCCGACGAAATCAAGAACGGAAGCACCGGCGGCATGCGTGGCAACCGCTGGAAGGCGCTGTGCCGGTTCGGCATGCGCGCGTCCGACCTCACCATCGTCAATACGCCCGAGCGCATCGCCATCCAGCGCGAGTACGCGGGGCTGGACGCCACGCACCCCTTTGTCGTGATGCCCAACAGCTTCGTCACGCCACCTGCGCCGGGCGACCGCTCAGCCTTGCGCCGCGAGCGCGGCATGCCGCCCGATGCGCTGGTCGTGTGCTACTCGGGCGTCTTCAGTGTGGGCAACGGCGCGGCCTGGTTTGCGCAGGCGCTGGCCCAGCGCACCGACGCATGGTTCTGGGGACAAGTGGTTCCGCACGATCCCACCATCGCGGGCCTGCTGCCGTGGCTGGACGGACACGAGCGACTGGTGATCGAGCCGGGGCCGCTGGGCTGGACCTTTCCATCGGTCAGCATGGCCGCAGCTGATATCGGCGTCGTCGTTTACCTGCAGGACGCGCCGCAGTTCATCAACATGGGCACGGCCTCGCAGCGGCTGTGCATGTTCCTGTCGATGGGCGTTCCGGTGATCGCCAGCAGGCAAGCCAGTTTTCAATTCATTGAAGACTACGACTGCGGCGTGCTGGTCGATACCGCTGATGAGTTTGTCGCAGCCATCGGCACCATCGCCGGCCGCCTTGCCGAGATGAAAGCCAACGCGCTGCGTTGCGCAACCGAATTCATCGACGCTGCCGGGCATCACGCACGACTCGTCGAAGCCCTGCGCAAGCTGGACGCGAGCAACCAGGCCCGCCAGAATTGACGGCGACCCCAAGCCGATTGCCCAACCCCTGATCGCCATGCCAGCATCCCCCGCCGTCACCTCGCGCGCCGCATCGGCAGGCGATACCGCATGGCCCAAAGTCAGCATCGTCACCCCCAGCTTCAACCAGGGCCCCTACATCGAGGAGACGATCCGCTCGGTGCTGATGCAGGACTATCCCAACCTCGAATACGTGATCATCGATGGCGGCAGCACTGACGAAACTGTCTCCATCATCCGCAAGTACGAAGCATCGCTGACCTACTGGGTGAGCGAGCCTGACCGCGGCCAGACGCACGCCATCAACAAGGGCTTCGGGCACACCACCGGCGAGATCCTGTGCTACATCAACAGCGACGACATCCTCCTGCCCGGCGCGCTGCGCGAAGTCGTGAAGCAATTCCGCCAGCAGCATCGCCCCACGCTCGTGTGCTGCTCGGGCCAGTACTTCGGCTCGGGCGTTGACCAGGTGATGGGTGCGCGCGCAACAGAAGACGGCAGCCCGCGCCCGTGGGCCCCACCCGACGCGCCGCGCCTGACCGACTGGCTCACCACGCACACCAGCTTGCTGCAGCAATCCACCTTCTGGAACCGCAAGCTGCACACGGCGCTCGGCGGCTTTCCTGAAGCATTCAATTTCTGCTTCGACAAGGACTTCTTTCTTCGCGCCATCTTCGAGCAGCAGGCCTACATCGCGTGCCCTTCGATTCTTGCCGCAGGCCATCGCATGCACAGCGAGATGAAGACGGCCACCATCCCCGATGTGATGATCCGCGAGAACGAAACGATCTGGCGTCACTACACGCCGTTGCCATGGGCGCAGCGCCTGCTGGAGCGTGAGCGCCGCGCGCAGCGGGCACAGGAACTCATGGCGTCATGCCTGGACCACCGGGGCCTTGCTGCGCGGCTCAAGTGCCTTGCCACCAGCGCGTTCCTGTGGCCGCGCGTCATGAACCAACGCATGTTCTGGGGTGCCGTGCGCCGCACCCTGTCGCTGCGCGCGCAGTTGCCATGAAGGTGCTGTTCGTCACGCAGACGGCGGCCGTGCGCGGCGGCGTCGAGCGCTGGCTCGCCAACCTGTGCACAGGCCTCATCGCCAGTGGCGTCGATGTCGTGCTCGCCTATGTCGACGGCCCCGTGTTTCACGACGCACAGGCCTACCTCACCGCCTTTCCTGAACTCGAAGCCGTGCCGCATGTCATCGTGCGCTCGCCATCGGGCACCGCACGCGGCCGCATCCGCGCGCTGGAGCAGGCGTTGAAGGCGCTGCGGCCCAACATCGTGGTGCCGGTGCTGGTTCACGAAACACTCGCCGCCACACAGGCCCGAAAGCTCGCGGGCGACAACATCCGGCTGGTCTACCCGCTGCATGAAAACGAGGTGTGGGCCTTCGAGGCGGTGGCGCGCAACGCCGATGCAATCGACGCCGTCATCTCTGTCAACCGGCTGATGCTGCAGGCCCTGCAAGCCTGGGCCGGCTGGCCTGCCGATCGAAGCCATCACATACGTGCGGGCGTGGCCGTACCCCTGCACGCACCGCACACACCCCGCACATCACATGGCAGCGAACGGCTCGTCATCGGCTACTGCGGCAAGCTCGTCGAAAACCAGAAACGCGCAGCAGACCTCATCGGCTTTTGCCGTCAGCTCGACATCGACATGCCCGCCTACGAGCTTCGCATTGCAGGCGAGGGCGATCTGCAGCCGACGCTCGAACACGAGCTTGCCGATCAGGTGCAGGGTGGCCGTGTGCGCTTTGTCGGCACGCTGGACCCGGCGCAGCTGCACAACGATTTCTATCCGTCGCTCGATGCGTTGCTCATCACATCGGACTGGGAGACCGGGCCGCTGGTCGCCTGGGAAGCCATGATGCACGGCGCCGCCGTTCTCACCACGGCTTACCGCGGACTGCGCAGCGAAGGCCTGCTGCGGCACGGCGACAACGCGCTGGTGTTTCCGATCGGCCAGCCCGAGACGGCAGCGACCTTGCTCGCCCACGCGCACGGCCAGGGCCTGCTCACAAACATCGGCCGGCAGGGCCGCATCACGGCTCATGCAGAACTCACGCTGGAGCTCATGACCACCCGATGGATCGCTGCGTTGCAGGCGATCCATTCCCAGCCCGCCAAGCCTGCGCCTGCCGGTTTCGAAAGCCACGACATCTCGATCGCGCAGTGGCTGCACGACCTGCTGCGCGGTGCGCTGAACCGGCCGCTGGCTGGCGCCGACGCTCACGAGGAGTGGCCGCGCTACAGCCCCGGCCGCACCGACCCCCACGACCGCGCCGCCTTCTCGGCGCGTCTCGACCTGCTTGAAGCTGATCCCGAAATGGCCCCCCATGCTTGACACCCTTCGCGCACTCGTTCCACCTGCCGCCAAAAAGCAGATCAAGCGTGTACTCGGGCGGCCCGAGACGCAGCTCCACGCCGACTGGGATGTGCTGTCCATGATCGGCCCGGTGACCACGCCGCATGTGGTGCTCGATGCGGGCGCGCACCACGGCTGGTTCTTTCACTGCTGGCTCGACTGGTGTCCGCAGGGCGTGGTGCATGCCTTCGAACCCACGAAGGAATCGTTCGATGCGGCCATGGCCTCGTATGGCAACGACCCCCGCGTGCACCTGGTGCCGCGCGGGCTGGGCGTGAGCGACACCGAACTCACATTCAATGTGCTGGAAGGTTCGACGATTTCCAATTCGTTCCTGCAGCCGCAGCAGTCCGCCTGGGATGCCATCCACTACGGCACGGGCGAAGTTTCGACGCGCCGCGTGCAGGTCACCTCCATCGACAACTACTGCGCCGCGCACAACATCGATCGCGTCCACCTGCTCAAGATAGACGTGCAGGGTTTCGAGCTCGAAGTGCTCAAGGGTGCGCGGTCCACGCTGGCCCGCATCGATCACGTGCTGGTGGAGGTGGGCATACAGCGCCTGTACATCGGCGCGCCATCGTTTGCCGAGGTCTGCGTCTTCATGGAAGAACAGGGCTTTCACCTGATGCACATGAGGGCCTGGCATCAGGGCAACCGGGTGCTGGTCGAAACCGACCTGCTGTTCAGGCGCAATGAGCTCGCACCGCCCACAGATCCGACGGGCGCGCGGCACTACGTCAGCCTGCAGGAATGAAGCCCGGCGGCGTGCTGTTCATCGCGCCGTCCGCCTATCCGCTGGGCGGCGTGGCCGTGTGGCTGGACTACCTCGTTCCCGGCCTGAAGTCGCTGGGCATCCCTGCGAAGCTGGCGTTGACCGCCGGCCCGAGGCACGACGCCGCTGCCTATCTCTCTGGCCATCCGGGTCTCAGCGCACGACAGATTTCAAACCCGACCGGAAGCGCGCAAGGTCGCGTGCGAGCCATCGCGAAGGTGCTGGCCGAACAGAAGCCAGAGATCGTCGTTGCCGTGAACATCGTCGACGTATACGCCGCCGTGCGCGAAGTGCGCGCCAAACGCCAGCAGATCAAGGCGGTGATGGCGCTGCATGCGATTGCCGCCGACCTGCTGGCTGACCTGGCGCGCGAAGCCGATGTGATCGATGCGGTGATCTCAACGAACATGCTCGCGACTCGCCTGTGCATTGAGGTCGCGCACATCCCTGCCGAACGCGCCTTCTACGCCCCCTGCGGCGTCGATACAAACACCCTCGCCTCGCTGAACCGCACACCACGCGAAGGCCCATTGCGCATCGCATGGATCGGCCGCCTGGAGAACACGCAAAAGCGCACCGCCGACCTGCCAGCGATTGCGGCGCGGCTCGATGCGCGGGGTGTCGACTGGCAGTTGACCCTGGCAGGCGACGGTCCTGATAGAGACGCGCTGCTTGCGCAACTCGCGCCGTGGATACAGTCGGGCCGCGTCCAGCACATCGGCGCCCTGCCCGCAGACCAGATCGCCCGCGTCTATGCGGCGAGCGACGTGTTGCTCGTCACCTCCGAATGGGAGACCGGCCCGCTGGTGGCATGGGAGGCGATGGCCGCGCGGGTTGCTCTTGTCACGAGCCGCTATGTGGGCTCTGGCCTCGAAGGCGCATTGCAAAACGGCATCAACTGCCTCCATTTCGAGACCGGTTCTGCAGATGATGCCGCCGCATGCCTCGCAACACTGGCTCGCGAGCCGCAAACTTTGGCGGCCATCGCACTTGCAGGCCAGCAACTCGTGCAGCACAGATACACCGTTGCAGCATCGATACGCAGCTGGGCCGAAGCTCTGCAACGGGCGCGCGATCTGCCGCCGCTTCCATCAGCTGCATCGCGCCCCCCATCGCAACCGCGCGCCGCGCCGCAAGGCCGACTGGACCGCCTGCTCGGTGCGCAAGCAGGCGAGACCCTGCGCGCCGCGATGGGCATCCGGTACGAACACGCCGATGCGGGCGATGAATGGCCGCACACCGGCAGCGCCATGCCCGAGGGCGACTTGATGCAGCGTGCGGCCCGCATCGACAGGCCCGAGCGCCATCCGCCCGAGAACGCCCGACAATGAAGCAGCACCCTGAACCTCGCCCCATGCGCTCCAAACCCGAACTCTTCATCGCCATTCCGACCTGGAACAGTGCCCTCTTTCTCGAACCCTGCCTGCGGCAGATCGAAGCGACCTGCGCCGGCATCGACTACCAGGTCGGCGTGCTTGACAACGCATCCACCGATGCCACGGCGGCCATTGCCAAAGCGCACGGCTGCCGCGTCGAGGTACGCGCCTACAGCCTGCCCGACGCACTGAACAAGATGCTGCACTGGTCGAATGCGCCGTACACCCTGTTCATCCACGCGGACACCTTGCTGCTGAACCCGAAGTGGTTTGAGCTGTGCAGGGCAAGGATGACGCCATCGACGGCGCTGGTGTCACCGCAAGACATCGGCTGCGGCCCCTACACGCGCCCCTGGGGCAAGGACAAGCCCGAAAGCTCGTTCATGCTCTTTCGCACCGAGGCGCTGCGCCGCATCCGCAAGGTGCGGTGGGTGCAGCGGTTCAAGATGAAGATGCCGCAGCGCATCGTCAACTTCTACTCGGCCAATGTGACGCACTACCTGCCCGAAGAACTGGCGCAGCATGGCTTTGGCTGGCAGCCGATGAAGGTGCACACCTCGCGCCACATCGAACAGGCGCTGTATGTGCCGCGACCCGATGTGCGCTGCTGGGACGACGAGCTGGCGCACCTCGAATACGGGCTGGGCAACTTCTACAGCATCGATGGCGAAGTGACGCACTATCACAACTGGTATGAGCGGCAACTGGACAACGAGCACTCCGCGCAGCAGCCGGACAAGTCGCTGATCCCGCTGGATTACATCGGCCAGCGTTCGCGCCAGTTCCTGGCGGACCTCAAGGCCGGCCAGGTCGGCCTGCCCGACACCGCGATCCCCGAGCGTGAACCGCGCGGCCTGCCGGTGCGCGAGATCGCATGACAGCCCTGCGGCGAGCACGGACGTTGATGGGCGTGCTGGTCAAGGACCTGCCTGTCTATCTTCCTGCGCTCGCAGGCGGCGCGGGTGCCTGGCTCACCGCACGCAACCGCGATGAGCGGCTGGACCCCGGCCCGGACGGAATCGGCTATCGCTGCGACTGGGAATGGACCCGCGAACTGCATGCACCGCAACACGTTCCCGCCCTCGGTCGTGCGCTGATGCGCCGGGCGCTCCACGCGCATCCGGTGCGCCGCGCGAAGACCTTCACGCCAGACACATCGCAACAGCCGCAGGTCTGCTTCGTCATCGGACATCGCGGGCAAGCGCGGCTGCCGCACCTGCTCGCAACGCTGGAGAGCATTGCCGCCCAGGACGGCGCGCGCATCGAATGTGTCGTGGTCGAACAGGACGTGCAGGCCACGCTCGCGCCGCACCTGCCCGACTGGGTGCGCCTGGTCCACACACCGCCGGCCGACGCCGGCGTGCCTTACTGCCGCTCGTGGTCGCTGAACGCGGGTACCGACGCAGCGCGGGCCCCCATCGTGATCCTGCACGACAACGACATGCTGGTGCCGGTGGACTATGCGGCGCAGGTCATAGCGCGCATGGCCCAGGGCTACCACGTGGTGAACCTGAAGCGCTTCGTGTTCTACCTCGATGCGGATCACACACGACGCATCTTTGAGGGCCAGGCCGCATTGCTGGATGCAGCGCCCGAAACCATCGTGCAAAACCTGGAAGCAGGCGGCAGCATCGCGATCACCCGCGACGCGTTCGAGCGCATCGGCGGCATGGACGAATCGTTCATCGGATGGGGCGGCGAAGACAACGAATTCTGGGAGCGCGCGCAGACGCTGCGGGTGTGGCCCTGGGCTTATCTACCCATCGTGCACCTGTGGCATGCGGCGCAACCAGGCAAGCGCGATGCGCAGTACCAGACGGCCCTGCACTACCAGAAACTCAGGGCAGTCGATCCTCGCGAGCGGATCGAGGCGCTGAGGAAACTGCGGCAGGCCGCCTGACCAACAAGAGCTGGCCGACGAGGAACACGCCGGCATAACCGACGAGCGCAACCAACATGGACAGCACGTCGCCCCGCAGCCGCCATCCCACCAACCCGACCAGCAGCGCCGCCAGCACGGCGTGCAAGACGCGCAACCAGGTCTGGGCCGGAAATTCCTTCACGCGCCGCAATTGACGGGTCAGCGGCTCGTCGACGAACCGCGTCATGAGCCACGCCACGCCAAATGCTGCAACGAGATAGACCGGCAGCGCGAACAGCCAGCGGGCGGAAGTTGCGGGCAACAGGAGATATACGCAGGTGACCAGCGTCGTCATCAACGGGATGTGAACCAGGTACAGCGCAAAGGAAATCCGCCCGAGGAACTGCGGAACGCGCCGCTCCAGGAACCGATGCGCGCCCGACGTGAGCAGCACACCCGCCAGCAGCAAAATGGCGCCGAGCGCGAGTGTGAATTCAAACGAGCTCGCAACCACCGACAGCGCCTGGTGCAAGACGTAGAAGTGTGTCTCTGCCGGATCGCGCGCCGCGCGGCCGCCGAGCAGCAAACCGGCAACGATCAGCAATGGCCCGAGAAGCCCCGCGCGCAACTTGTCCAGATGGCCGCTCGCGTGCGCTTCGAACAACAAGGCCCCACCTGCCATGCCCATGTAAGCGCCTAGCCCGAATCGCGCGGGAATCGTCAGCACAAGCAGGGCGAAGAGGCACGGCACCACCGCCTGCCGCGGCACCAACCTGTAAACAAGGTAGATCGCGATCGAACCGAACAGCTCGACCCGCATGGTCCAAAGGACGCGGTTGATGTTCGACTCCCCAAATCGGAACGGGTTGAACACGGCGTCCCACGCGGCCTGGAAAAAGGTAGGGGAAGGGTTGTGATACCACTGCAGCCACGGATTTCCAACCACCTGGGCCGCTGCACGCGACGAGTCACCGAACACCTTCAGGAGCACGAAGGCCAGGCATGCACTCACCAGCATCGGAACGGCGAGCCGCAAGTAGCGCCTGCCCACCAGCAGTGTCAACGGCACTGCGTTGGGCGACATCGACTGGGCGATGACAAAACCGGACAGCGCGAAAAATGCGTGGACAGCGAAAGAGCCGTTGTAGAAAACCACCAACGGAGAACCGGCCAGCCAGTCCTGGAATGCATTGGTGTTGACGCCCTTCGCACCGAAGTAGGCAGCCGGAAGAAAGCCCGCGATGAAGTGATGCACCATGACGCAAAGCGCGCCGACGCCGCGCAGACCGTCAAGGCTTCGATGGCGCGTTTGCCTCGGATCATCGGCGCTGTGCAACGTTGTCATCGCGGGGAATTGTCGTTCACAATCCGACACACCTATGGCAGTACCCCGTTCTCGCAGATCATGAGTGGATTCCAGGGTCTCACCCCACAAAGTTTGCGCGACGCGGTCACAGGCAAGGACCGCACGCTGGTGTACTCGTTCGGATGCGACCGGAGCGCGGGCTTCGGTGCCGATTACCTGGGCTTTGTGGGCAAGCTGATGTGGTGCCTGCAAAACGACGTTGGCTTCAGGTTTGGCGAAGTGCGCCGGCCTGTTGGCTTCATCACGGCGCGCGGCTGGACCGACTACTTCGAGCCGTTTTGCGAAGAGGCGCGCGGGCCGTTGCTGGACAAGCTCAATGTGCACGCGTTTCCCTACGCCCGCCGCCTGCCGTTTCTCAAGACGTTTGCCGGCGCGTGGCTGCGCGCAACCGTGCAGCCTGCGTCCGACTACTTTTCGTTCGACGCGCTGGACCAAGTCACCGGACAGGGTCAGCGCGGCATCGCCGCCAACGACTTCCTGAAGGACCGACAGGCCCTGATTGAAGTCCTGTGGCGCTACAACGCGCAGACCTTGCGCGAGGTCCGGCAGATCAAGGAGCAGGCGAACCTGCTGCCCGAGTCTTCGAGCTATTTCGCCATTTGCGTGCGTCGCGGAGACAAGCTCATGGAGCACGGTTATGTGGGCGTGCAACGCTACGTTCAGGCCATTGCGCAGCACGCCGGCTCGCTGCGCACCCTGTTCCTGGCAACCGACGACGCGAGCGTGGTGGACGAGGTGCGCAAGGCCTTGCCGGACTTCAATGTGCTGACGTTGACCGATCCCGCATCGAAGGGATACGTTCATCGCGACTTCAGCAGCCTGCCTGCCAGCGAGCGCCGACGGCAAACCCTGCGCTTCTTCGCGCAATTGGAGCTGATGCGCGACGCGCGCTTTTTCATCGGCTCGCGCACGACCAACGTTTCATGGATGGCCAATGCCTTGCGCGGCGGCGACGGAGTGCACTGGGTTGACTGAGCCGCTCCAATCGCGCAAGCGCATCGTCATCGTCGCGCCCGCCATTGGAGGCGGCGCAAGCGTTGCGGGCATAGCGCTGCGCCACGCGCACTTGCTGTCCAGCCAATTCCAGGTGCATGTGGTCACGCAATCTGTTCCCCATGACCTTCCTGCCCACATCGGAAGAACGATCGTGCGCCCTGTGCGCTGGGACTGGCTGCGACGCTTTTGCCACGTCCCCAACGAGCTGTCATTCGCATGGGCCGCCCGACAGGCCATCATCGAACTGCAAGCGCAAGGCCCGGTCGATGCGATCTGGTGCCACGGCCACACGATCGCCGCACTCGTGGCCGGTCCCTTGCGGTCCAGGCTGGGCGCCGCCGTGATCATCACCGTGCACGGCAATATCTTCGAGCGGCCGCCGGGCACCTACACATGGGATCTCACGGCCCTGTATCGATGGGCCACGCGCCGCACGCATGTTGTCGCCGATGCCATCCATGCCATCAGTCCGGCAATCGCGGAAGCCGCAATTGAGCACGGCGCGCCGCCCGCTCACGTGCACCTGATTGCGCATGGCATCGAGCCCGAGACCATCGGGCTGCGCGAGACGCATCCGCGCATCCCCGGGGAGTTTCTTGTCAACGACACACTGCAACTGCTCTATGTCGGCGGCCTCCTGCCCATCAAGGGCCTTGACGGCCTGCTGAAAGCGGCAGCCTCACACACATCGCATCGCATCGAGCTGGTCCTGGCAGGAGATGGCCCTGAACGAAGCCACCTCGAAATGCTGGCGCGGTCGCTAGGCGTCAACGCGAAGTTCCTGGGTGCTGTGCCTCGGCAAGAACTGGGCGCGCGCTACCGCCGCGCGGACATCGTGTGCCTTCCTTCGCTATCCGAAGCGTTGCCGCTTGTCATCCTGGAAGCGATGGTGTGTGGAACGCCTGTCGTCGCGAGCAACATCGGCGGCATTCCGTCCATGGTCGCGGACGGACAGAACGGTCACCTGGCGACGCCGGGGGATGCAGTCGCGCTGGAGCAAGCCCTGTCCCGTGCGGCCGCTTCGCGCGAACACCTCGCGTTGCTGGGAGCCACAGGATGGGCTCGTGCGCGCAAGGATTTCAGCTGGCCTGCGATTGGCAAGCAGCTGGAAGCATTGGCACTCACTGCGATTGACAACGCACCAAGGCGAAGGGGGCGTGGATGACGCTGCTCTCCCGCCTGGCCAGCTATGCCCGGCTCTTCAAGCCCGCCTCGCGAGCGCACTGGTCGATTGGCATCTACACCGGAGCGAGCCCGACCGAGCTGACCCCGCACCCTGACCTGCCGGGCGGGCTCGCGCTTTCGACAGCCTCCTTGCGCGGCATCCGGGCCAGCGGTGTGGCCGACCCGTTCATGGTGCAGCACGCAGGCCGCTGGTACATGTTCTTCGAGATCGAGAACCTGCAGTCCGGGCGCGGCGAGATCGGTCTTGCGCAAAGCGATGACTGCGTGTCATGGACCTTCGACCGGGTTGTGCTGGCTGAACCCTTTCACCTGTCGTATCCGCAGGTCTTCGAATGGGATGGCGCGTTCTACATGCTGCCGGAGTCCGCAGCGGCCAACAGCCTTCGTCTCTACAAGGCCACGTCGTTTCCGCACGAATGGAAGTTCGAGTGCGAACTGCTGCCCGGCAAATTCGCGGACGCCACGATGTTCCAGCATGCGGGCCGGTGGTGGATCTTTGCCAACGAAGGTTTCCGGCAACAGGACCTGATGACGATCTATCACGCTGACCGCCCCGAGGGACCGTGGCATCCGCACGGTGCCAATCCGGTGCTGCAAGGCAACCGGGCGCGATCTCGTCCGGGCGGCCGCGTGGTGATGCACGACGGACAGCTTGTGCGTTTCGCGCAGGACTATCAACACAGCTACGGACGCCTGGTGCGCGCATTTCGCATCGTCGAACTCGATGCGCACCGCTTCGCTGAAGAAGAACTGCAACGCCCGGACGGCGAGCCCATTCTCGGCGCCAGCGGATCAGGCTGGAACGCCGACGGCATGCATCACATCGATGCCCACCCGCTGGGCGACGGCAGCTGGATCGCCTGCGTGGACGGACGCATCACCGAGCGGTATCTGCCCGCGTGGGACGCGTTGCGACGTCGATTCGGAGCGCGAGACAAATGATGGCTGCGCTCGTCTCCACGATCATTCCGGTCTTCAACCGTTCGGCGCTGCTGGTCGAGGCGGTGCAAAGCGTCCTCGCGCAAACGTACCGGCCCATCGAAATCATCATCGTCGATGACGGATCGACCGACGACACGCCCGCCACGATTGAGGCGCTCATCGACCAGCACCCCGCGCTCGTCAGGTCGACTCGCATCAACAACGCGGGTCCAGGCGCCGCGCGCGAAGCGGGCCGGCTGCTGGCGCAAGGCGAGTTCATCCAGTACCTCGATAGCGACGACCTGCTGCTTCCAGAAAAATTCCAGGCGCAGGTCAACGCACTGGACCAGAACCCCGGCTGCGACATCGCCTACGGCAAGACGCAGTTCACCTGGATCGGCCAACCGCCCGAGCCTGGGGCCTATCGACGCACAGGAGAGAAACACGATTTGCTTTTTCCGGCGTTTTTGCTGGGACGCTGGTGGGTCACGCAAACGCCACTCTATCGACGATCATTGACCGATCGCCTGGGTCCGTGGACCACTCTCTGGAGCGAGGAAGACTGGGAGTACGACACACGCGCCGCATCATTGAAGGTTCGAGTGTGCTTTGCTGACACGTTTGTATCGATTACGCGCGCCCATGAGCCCGAAAGGCACCTGAGTTATGGGAGCACGACAAACCCTTCCAAGTTGCGCGACCGCGCACTCGCGCATGAATTGGTCCTGGGACATGCCCGCACGGCAGGCATCACGGCCGACCAGCCTGAGATGCAGCATTTCTCGCGTGCGCTATTTCTTCTGGCGCGCCAGTGCGGCGTAGCCGGCCTCGTCAACGAATCGCGCCGCCTGGTCGAGCTATCACGTGAAGCAGCCGGCCCGAGGCGGGCCTCCGCCCTCGACTACAAACTCTATCGCGCCGGTGCCCAACTCCTTGGCTGGAAGGCGATGGGGCGCCTGTCGCAATGGCTCGATGAGCGCCGCAGTTGACGATGTTGCTGCGGCATACTGACCCGATGAAGGCGCCCCTCCAATGACTACCCCGCTGGTATCGGTCGTCATGGGCGTCTACAACGGCGCAGCCCATCTGGAAGAGACCGTGCAGAGCATCCTTTCGCAAGTCGATTGCGAGCTGGAGCTGATCGCCATCGACGACGGATCGCAGGACGGATCTGCGCAAGTGCTGGCTCGGCTGGCCCATGCCGATGCAAGGCTGCGCGTGATAACCCAGCCCAATGCAGGCCTCACGCGCGCGCTGGTGCGCGGCTGCAACGAGGCGCGCGGCGAGTTCATCGCGCGTCAGGACGTGGGCGACATCTCGCTGCCGATCCGCCTGTCGCTTCAGGCGCGCGCCCTGGCCGGCTCGCCGCAGATCGCCTTCGTGAGTTGCGCGCATCGCCTGATGGGTCCGGCAGGCGAGCCGCTCGCCACGACCACCACGCCGCAAGACCGCCCTGCCGGTGGCGCAGTGCCCGACCCCCATCACGGAAGCGTGATGTTTCGCAGGTCCGCCTACCTGCAGGCCGGCGGTTACCGGCCCGCGTTCTACTTCGCGCAGGATGTGGACCTGTGGTCGCGCATGATCGAAATCGGCGGCTTTCACGCCTGCCCCGAGGTGCTGTATGAGGCGCGCTTCGACCTGGACAGCATCACCGCGCGCCATCGTCCCACGCAGCAGGCCCTGCGGGCGCTGATCGATCAGGCCGCGACGCTGCGACGCAGCGGCGCCAGCGATGCACCGGTGCTCGCGCAAGCGGCTGCCCTGCGCCCGGCACCGAAGGGCGATTCGACTTCCAGCAGCCGCCGCGGCGAGGCCGCGTATTTCGTCGGTAGCTGCCTCGCACAACAAAACGACCCGCGCGCGCGCGCCTACCTGCTCCAGTCGCTGCGCAGCAATCCCCTGCATATCAAGAGCTGGCTCAAGCTCGCGCGGCTCGCCCTGGGCACCCTGGGTTTCCTGGGTAGTGCCAGCCGATGAGCCGCCTTGCCCTCACGGTCGCCATTCCCACCTACCGGCGCGAGGCCGTGCTGGTTGATACCCTGCGCAGCCTGCTGGCGATGGAACCCCGCGCGGCAGAAATCCTGGTGCTCGACCAAACCGCAACCCATGAACCGGAGACGAGCCACGCATTGCAGGCCATGGCCGATGCGGGCGATATCGGATGGGTCCGGCTCACGCTGCCATCCATCCCTGCCGCCATGAACCAGGGGTTGCTGCGTGCGGCCTGCCCCCTCGTGCTGTTTCTGGACGACGACATCGCACCGGAGGCCGGACTGCTCGCCGCGCATGTGCAGGCTCACGCGGCGCATCCGCAAGGCATCATCGTCGCGGGCCGCGTGATCCAGCCCTGGGAAGAAGACGTTGCGGTTGCCAACGGCGATCCGTTTCGTTTCGCGTCCACCCAGCCCCGATGGATCCATGAGTTCATGGGCGGCAACTTCAGCGTGCCGCGCGCCATCGCGCTGGAGCTGGGCGGGTTCGATGAGAACTTCGTGAAGGTGGCCTATCGCTTCGAAGCCGAATTCGCGCACCGGTTCAAGGCCTGCGGCCGCCAGATCCGCTTCGAGCCCGCCGCCTGCCTGCATCACCTCAAGGTGACCGCTGGCGGCACGCGCACTTTCGGCGACCACCTGAGCACCTGGCGGCCCGATCACGCGGTGGGTGCGTATTACTTCGCGCTGCGCACCGGCACATGGCGTGACTTTGCAACACGCCCCTTGCGCTCTGTCACCACGCGCTACCATCTGCGCCACCCCTGGCGTATCGTGGGCACACTCTTTGCTGAACTGAGCGCAATGGCCTGGGCCGCTGCCCTGACGCTCAGGGGGCCCAAACGGCTTCCCGACGCCGCTACCAGAACCGGACCATGACACTGTTGACGATCGCACTGCTGGGATTTGCAGGCCTGCTCACGGTCCTCGATTGGCGCAAGGGCCTGCTCGTGTGCATCTTCATCGGTGTGGCGCAAGACCCCCTGCGCAAGCTCGCGCCCGGCCAGCCGACCTACTACGTCGTTCTGGTCGGACTGATGTTCGGGCTGACGTGGCTGCGAGCCGCCGGAGCGCGTGTACCCCTTGGGCTGCGATCCATCTACGGCTGGAAGCGCCACCTCAAGGTGCCGTTCACCGTGTTCATCCTGCTGGTGCTCGCGCAGGCGTTTCATTCGCTGGCCCGCTACGGCAGCTGGCTCATGCCGGCCATCGGCCTGCTGGTGTGGCTTGCGCCCATTCCCGCAGTCGTGCTGGCCTACCAGTTCGCCACGCGCCGGGGCCTGCGTGGGGTGAGAAAGATCATGCTCGCCTACGTGATCGTCGCACTCGTGGCCCTGTCGGGTGTTTACCTTGAATACATCGGCTTCACCTGGGCGATGCTGGGCGAGATCGGCGAAGGCCAGATCATCTATGACGTGGGCACCATCCTGAAGGCGTACTCCGGCTTCTTCAGGGCCTCGGAGATTGCCGCATGGCATACGGCGACGATCGCCTGTTTTGTTTTCATCCTGTCCATCGGCAAGCGGGCGACGCTGGTGCGCCTGCTGATGGCGGCCGCATTGATCGCCGTCCTCGTCTCGCTCGGGCTGTTGACCGGCCGGCGCAAGCTGCTGGTCGAGATCACGGTCTTCATCACCATCTATTTCTTCCTCGTGGCATGGCTGCAGCGAGGTGCAGCCCGGCTGGCCATGGTCGTGCTGGCGGCAGGGGCCATCGGTTACGTGGGCATCGTCGGCTTCATCGCGCCTGACCTGGTGAGCAGGTCGTACACCAACGACCTGCAGCTCAAGGACCCCACCGGCATGGAAGGCTATGCGGCACGCGGCAAGTCGGTGTTCAACGACCTGCCCAGCCGCATCGACGAACTGGGTGTCAGGCCGGTGAGCTGGTCCATCAACCGCTATGGCTGGATGGGCGCGGGCCTGGGCACCGGAAGCCAGGGCACCAGCGCCATCGCCGAGGCCAATGGCATCAGCCGGGGGCCCGCTGAAGGAGGCCTCGGCAAGGTCACGATGGAACTGGGCGTGCCCGGCCTCTTCGTCGTGCTGTGGCTGTTTGTCGCGCTGGGCAAACACCTCAGGGCGCAGGTGACGTTCCTCACGATCCAGTCGCCGCAGCACGCGCGGCTGTCGTACGGATTGATCGCATTCCTGGTGGCCAACGCCGCGACGTTCAGCGTGGCAACGCAGGCGTACAGCGACCTCTTCGTGCTGCTGATCCTGGGCTGGAGCCTGGGCTTCCTGCTCGCCATGCCGGTGCTGGCGGCCAGGGGTGACGGCCTGCGCCGCGCTCCCGCGCCTTACCAACCCGGCTACATGGGTGCGGGCATGGGCGTGACCGAACCGCAGGGCCTTTCGATGCCCTCTGCCGGACAGCAGTGAGCGACGCCCAGCCGACCGCAAAGGCACCGCCACGCGTCCTGGTGATCGCGTCGCATCCGATCCAGTACCAGGTGCCGTGGTTCCGGGCGCTCGCGCGTCGCAGCGATATCGACTTCTCGGTGCTGTTCGTGCAGATTCCCGATGCGAAGCAGCAGGGGCACGGTTTCGGCGTTGCCTTCGAATGGGACATTCCACTGCTGGACGGATATGCGTGGAAGCTCGCACCCGAGGTGCGCGGACCCGGCGGCTTTGACGGATTTTTTGCTGCCCGCATTCACAAGCCGCTGGCGTTGCTGCGAGAGTGCAACGCCGATGTCGTGGTGCTCACCGGCTGGCACATCTGGCCGCTGGTGCAAATGCTCGCGGCGGCCCGCTGGCTGCGCATTCCGGTCATCATGCGCGGCGAGTCCAATGCGCTGCGGCCACGCGGGGTGATGGCGCGCATCGCGCATCGCATCCTGTTGGCGCAGTGCGCGGCCATGCTGCCCATCGGGCGCTCCAGCCGGCAGTTCTACGAGGACTACGGTGTCGGCCCCGAGAAACTGTTTGACGCGCCCTACTTCATCGACAACGACCGCTTCGCCTCCAACGCACGCCTGCTCGCGCCCGAACGCGACGCATTGCGCAAGGCATGGGGCATTGCGCCCGGCGCCACATGCTTTGTGTACGTCGGCAAGCTTGAGAGCAAGAAGCGCATCTTCGACCTGCTGGCGGCAACGGCGATCCTTGCAAAAGAAGCCGCTTCGTTTCATGTGCTGGTGGTCGGGTCGGGCGAACTGATGGCGCAGGCGCAGGCGCAGGTTGGGCAGGCCCATCTGCCCGTGACCTTTGCAGGCTTCATGAACCAGTCGGAGATCACGCGGGCGTATGCCGCAGCGGACTGCCTGGTGCTGCCGTCTGACTTCGGCGAAACCTGGGGCCTGGTGGTCAACGAAGCGATGGCGTGCGGTTTGCCGGCCATCGTGAGCGACCGCGTGGGATGCGCGCAGGACCTGGTGACGCCCGGTGAGACGGGGCACATCTTTGCCTTTGGCGATATCACCGCGCTCGCGGCCTGCATGAAGCAATCGGTCGCTGATCCTGCGGCATTGGCAGCGATGGGCGCTCGTGCGCGCGAACGTGTCCACACGCGCTACGGCATAGACCAGGCAGTCAAGGGCACCGTGGACGCCATAGCCTTTGTGCGGGACGGCGCGTGAAGGTACTGCACGTGATCCCCTCGCTGGCCGAGGTTCACGGCGGCGCAACCGCTGCATTGCTGGCGATGGAGCGCGCGATTTCCGTGCAGGGCATCGCAGTGGAAACCGCCACGACCGACGACGACGGCCCCGGCCAACACAACGGCCGCCCCTGCGGCGTTGCCCTGGCAGAAGACGGCATCACGCGCTGGTACTTTCGCAAGGGCTTCGAGTTCTACAAGGTGTCGGGTCCGTTCGCAACATGGATCGCAAGCAACGCAAAGCGGTACGACCTGCTGCACATCCATGCGCTGTTCTCGTTCACATCGGTCGTTGCAGCGATGGCCGCGCATCGCGCCGGCGTGCCCTACATCATCGAGCCGATCGGAACGCTCAACCGCTACGGCATGACGCAGCGCAGGCCCGCGCTCAAGCGGCTGTCGATGCGGTTCATCGAAGGCCCTATCCTGGCTCGCGCCGCTGCCGTTCGGTTCACCAGCCAGCAGGAGGCAGCCGAGGCGGTGCAGCAGGGATTGACCCTGAAACCGGTCGTGATCCCGCTGGGCGTCCAGATGCCCGACGACGCCAACCTGTGCGAGCGACCGGCAGGTGGTGACGCACGCGGGTTCACGCTGCTGTTCCTGTCACGGCTGGACCCGAAGAAAAATCTGGAAGGCTTGCTCGATGCTTTCGCGCTGCTTGCGAAAGAGCGCCCCAACACGCACTCCGATGTGCGCCTGACGATCGCAGGCGACGGCCCTGCGCCCTATGTTGCATCGCTCAAGGCCCGCGCAAGTGCGCTGGCGATGGCGGACCGCATTCACTGGGCAGGGCATGTCGAAGGCGACGACAAGCGGCGTGCATTCGAAGCTGCCGACATCTTCGTGTTGCCTTCGCACTCCGAGAACTTCGGCATGGCCGCCGCAGAGGCACTGGCCTGCGGCGTGCCCTGCCTGCTGGGCCGGGGCGTTGCCGTCAGCGACGACGTGGTGCAAGCCGCTGCCGGTATCGCCGTCACCACCGACGCCGCCGACATTGCGCGCGGCCTGCACTTTATGATGGCCGACAGGTCCGCTCTTCGCACCATGTCAATCAACGCCAGGCAACTCGCGTTGACGCGTTTTTCAATGCAGGCCATGGGCGAGCGCCTGAGCCATCTCTACACGGAAATCCTCGCGCGATGAAAACGATTCTGGTGACCGGCGCAGCAGGCTACATCGCAAGCCACACCTGCAAGGCGCTCGCCGCAGCGGGCTACCTGCCGGTCGCGTACGACAGCATGGTCAACGGACACCGGTCGGCGGTGCAATGGGGGCCGCTGGTCGAAGCCGACATCCGGGACAGGGGCGCACTCGACCAGGCCTTGCGCACCTACCAGCCGATGGCAGTGATGCATTTCGCGGCCTTTGCCTATGTGGGCGAATCGGTGACGAACCCGGGCAAGTACTACCGCAACAACGTGGACGGATCGCTCACGCTGCTTGAAGCCGCGCGCGACGCCGGCATCGGGCAGTTCGTCTTTTCAAGCACCTGCGCCACCTACGGCGTGCCCCAGGTCAGCCCGATTCCCGAAGACCATGCGCAGTCGCCGGTCAATCCGTATGGCGCCTCCAAGCTGATGGTCGAACGCATGCTGCGCGACTTCGACGCAGCGCACGGCCTGCGCTCGATCTCGCTGCGTTATTTCAACGCGGCGGGCGCCGACGTCGACGGCCTCATTGGCGAATGCCACGAGCCCGAGACGCATCTCATTCCGCTGGCGCTCGATGCGGCGGCAGGCACTGGAAGCCTGACCGTGTTCGGCGACGACTACCCCACGCCCGACGGCACTTGCGTGCGCGACTACATCCACGTCGATGACCTGGCCCGGGCGCATGTGCTCGCGCTTGGTGCACTCGAGTCGGGCCGGCCGACCACGGCATACAACCTGGGCAACGGCATGGGGTTTTCTGTGCGCGAAGTGATAGAGACAGTCGAGCGTGTCACGGGCCGCAAGGTGCCGCACACCATCGGGCCTGCGCGGGCCGGTGACCCGCCCGCGCTGGTGGGCGACGCCAGCCGCGTGCGACGCGAACTCGGCTGGAACCCGCAGCACACCACGCTTGAAGCCATCGTCGAGACCGCGTGGCGATGGCACCAGAGGGCGCGATGAGCAACACACCGCCGCCGCGCGCCACTTCGCCAGTCAGCGTGATGATCTTCACGCTCAACGAAGAGATCCACCTGCCCCATTGCCTGGCATCGCTTGGCTGGTGCGATGACGTGATCGTGATCGATTCGTTCAGCACGGACGCGACGGCGCAGATCTGCCAGAGCTCGGGTGTGCGCTTCTTCCAGAATCGATTTGAAGGTTTCGGCACCCAGCGCAACTGGGCCCTGGACCACACCGCGCCACGGCACCCGTGGGTTCTCGTGCTCGATGCAGATGAACGCGTGCCGCCGGACCTTGCCCATGAGCTCACGACGCTGGCGCAGGCCGATGCGCCTGGCGTGGGCGCTTACCGTGTTCGCCGGCGCTTTCACATGTGGGGCAAATGGCTGCGCCACAGCAGCCTGTACCCCACCTGGGTGGTGCGCTTCATCCGGCTCGGTCGCGTGCGTTACGAAAATCGCGGACACGCAGAGACGCAGCAGGTCGAAGGCGAAGTTCGCGATCTGCGCTGCGACCTGGTCGATGAGAACCTCAAGGGCATCGACGAGTGGTTCGATCGGCAAAACCGCTATTCCACCAAGGACGCGCAGTTCGAACACGCGTCACGGGGCGGCTTCGATGGCAGTGGCGTCGGCTGGGCATCGCTGCTGTCGGGCGACGCGCTCGAGCGACGCGCCGCGCTCAAGCGCGTGGCGGCGCGCCTTCCTGCACGCGGCATCGCTTACTTTCTCTACAGCTACATCTGGCGGCGCGGCTTTCTCGACGGGCGGGAAGGCTTCATGTTCTGCCGCATGCGGGCGATGTACCAGACGCAGGTGGCACTCAAGGTCTTCGATCTCGAACAGCGGAGCACCCATTGAGCCTGATCCTCGGACTGAACGCGTTCCACGGCGATGCGTCGGCATGCATCTTTCGTGACGGCGTGATGGTGGCCGCCGCCGAAGAAGAGCGCTTTTTGCGCATCAAGCACTGGGCGGGCTTTCCTGCGGAGGCGATTCGCTATTGCCTGCAGGAAGCCGGAGCCACGCTTGCCGATGTGGACCACATCGCGCTGAACCAGGACGGCCGCGCCAATCTGGCGCGCAAGGTCGCCTACACACTGCGCCAACGGCCCGACATCTCGATGGTGCTGGACCGGCTTCGCAACAAGCGCAAGCGCACGGGCGCGGCGCAGCAGCTGGCCAAGGCATTTCCGGGCACGCAGTTTCGCGGGCAGATCCACGGCATCGAACACCATGTGGCGCATCTGTCATCCGCATTTCATGTATCGCCATTCGAGGACGCAGTGGTGGTGTCGGTCGATGGCTTCGGAGACTTCGCCAGCGCGGCGTGGGGCGTGGGGCACGGCACGAAGATCGATGTAGCGGGCCGCGTGCTGTTTCCGCATTCGCTGGGCATCTTCTACCAGGCCATCACGCAGTTCATCGGGTTTGCGCACTACGGCGACGAGTACAAGATGATGGGCCTGGCTCCCTACGGCAAGCCGACCTTCATGGGCGCCATGCGCCAGATCGTGGCGCTTGAGGACGACGGCAGCTTTCGCCTCAACCTCGATCTGTTTCGCCATCACCGCGAGAAGGTGGCGATGGAGTGGGAAGGCGGCAGCCCGGAGTTTGGCGACCTGTTCAGCGATGGCCTCATCGCACTGCTGGGCCCGCGCAGAAAGCCCGACGAACCCCTCACCCAACGGCACATGGACCTCGCGCACTCTGCGCAGGCGATGTACGAAGAAGCCTTCTTCCACCTGCTGGGCAAGCTGCATTCGCGGTATGCGATGGATGCCATCGCCCTGTCGGGTGGATGCGCGATGAACTCCGTGGCCAACGGCAAGGTAACGATGCGCTCGCCGTTTCGCCAGGTCTATGTGCAGTCGGCGGCCGGGGATGCGGGCGGCGCGATAGGCGCAGCGCTTTCGGTCTGGCACAAGCTGGGCGGCAAGCGCGGCCCGGTCCATGACCATGCTTATTGGGGACCGTCGTTCAGTGATGGCGCGGTGAAGGCGTTGCTTGAATCGCGCGCCGTCGAGATCGCAGACGCGGGTTGCCAGGTGCGCCACGCCGACGAGGACGCATTGACGCAGGAGACCGCAGCCGCGATCGCCCGGGGCGAGGTGGTCGGCTGGTTCCAGGGCCGGATGGAGTGGGGACCGCGAGCCTTGGGCAACCGCTCGATCCTGGGCGACCCGAGACGCGCCGACATGAAGGAGCGGCTCAACCTCAAGATCAAGCGACGCGAATCGTTTCGCCCGTTCGCGCCGTCGGTGCTCAAGGAAGCGGTGCCGCAGTGGTTCGAACTGGACGGCGATGTGCCGTTCATGATGCAGGTCTATCCGATTCGAAGCGACAAGCGCGCGTTGATCCCGGCAGTGACCCATGTCGACGGATCAGGACGGCTGCAGACCGTGACTGCCCACGCGAATCCGCGCTATCACCGCCTGATATCCGCGTTTCGTGACCTGACCGATGTGCCGATGGTGCTCAACACCTCGTTCAACGAAAACGAACCCGTCGTGTGCACGCCCGCCCAGGCGCTCGATTGCTTCCTGCGCACGCGGATGGATTTGCTGGTGCTGGGCAGCTTCATGGTCACCCGCACACCAGACGGACCAGCCTGAACGGCAGCGGCCATGCTTGAACTCTCCAGCTTCGCCACATGGTTGCTGTCGCCGCTGTCGATGGCGTGGCTCCTGGGAATGGGCGCATGGATGAGCTGGCGAAGACGTCAGCGCCTGGCCAGGGGGCTTGCGATCGTCGCGATCTCGGTTCTGTGGATCGGCTCCACGCCGGTTGCGGGCAGGCTGCTGGGAGCGCCGCTGGAGAACCGCTACGAATCGCTCGCAGTGGTGAATGCGCCACACGGTGACGTGATCGTCTTGCTGGGTGGGTCGGTGATTGGGGCCCGCCCGCCGCGACGACCCAACCTGACGCTGGGCGGCTCGGCCGACCGGATCTGGCAGGCGGCCGCACTGTATCGGGCAGGAAAGGCACCCTGGCTGGTCGTGGCGGCGGGAGAGCGCACACCGGCCCAGGGCCGCGAACCAGAGGCGTACGCCATCGTCAGGATGCTCAGTGTTCTGGGCGTGCCGCCAGAGCGCATCCTCATTGATGACCAGAGCCGCAACACCCGCGAAAACGCCATGCAAGCCTTGCCGCTGGTTGAACGGTTACACGCTCGTCGCGTCCTGCTGGTGACTTCGGCGCTGCACATGCCGCGCGCCGTTCAGACCCTTGAAAGTGTCTGGGCTGGCAAGGGTCTTGCAATCACCCCGATTCCATCTGACCTGTCGGGAGACGCCGCAGACAATTTCACGATGTCGTCGTTCGTGCCGTCGGTCGACGCACTCAGGTTTGTAACGCAGGCCCTAAAAGAGTATGCAGGGCTGGTAGCGCTCGCTATCATGTAATCGACACATTGCGATGTCACTGTCACATGGCCTTACAAATTTCCGTCATTACCGCTGTCCTCAATCGATCCGAAACGCTGGCAGAGGCGCTGAGGTCGGTGCGCGACCAATCCTGGGAGAACATCGAACACATCGTGGTCGATGGCGGCTCCACCGACGGCACGCTGGCGGTAGTCGAGCAGTACAAGTGCGGCATTGCCCAATTCATTTCGTCGCCAGACAACGGTCCTTACGACGCCCTGAACAAGGGCATCGCGCTGGCAACAGGCGACATCGTGGGATTCATGCACGCGGATGACGCGTATGGCTCCACGAATTCGCTGCAGCAGGTGGCGCGTGCATTCGAGGACCCTTCGGTTGGCGCGGTGTACGGAGACCTGGTTTACGTGGGCAAGAAAGATCCTTCCAGGATCGTGCGGTACTGGCAGGGCGGCGCCTACCAGCGCGAACGGCTCACCCAGGGCTGGATGCCGCCGCATCCCACGCTGTACGTGCGCCGTGAGTTGTACACGCGTTATGGCGCCTTCGACACCCGATACAAGATAGCAGCCGACTACGACCACATGCTTCGCCTGCTCTGGCGCGGCCGCGTCAACGCTGCCTACATTCCCGAGGTGCTCGTGCGGATGCGCATGGGCGGCCTGAGCAACGGATCGCTGCGAAACATGTTCCGTAAGAGCCGGGAGGACTACACCGCCATGCGTGAAAACGGCATCGGCGGCCTGCAAACCCTCCTGATGAAAAATGTGACAAAACTGCCTCAATTCATGGTCCGCCCTGCAGCCGCGCGCTGAAGGGGGTTTTTGATTGCAGCATCCGCTGTTTCGCATCAGCATGGGCCCCAAGATGTACGCCAGATTTTTCGCATTGACTGCAGTTGTTCTCGTTTCGGGGGCGTGCCTTGCCCAGGGCAGCGCCGGCAGCGGCTCGACCCGCGACACCGGCGTCTTTCGCCCGGCGCCGTCGGAGGCCAACACACCCAGCCTCACGGTCGCACCGGGTGGAACCATCGGCCGCGACTACCGTTTCAGGCCCAACGACCTGATCGAGGTCGAGGTGTTCGAGATGGAGAACCTCAAGCGAACCGTGCGCATCAATGCGCTGGGCATGGTTTCTCTTCCCCTGATCGGCGGCGTGCAGGTTGGAGGTCTCACCTCCACCCAGGCCGAGGCGCTCATCGCTTCGCGCTACAGCGAAAAGTACCTGCAAAACCCCAATGTCTCCATCTTCGTGAAAGAGCTCAACGTCGATCGCATCACGGTCGAGGGGGCGGTAGTCAGGCCTGGGGTCATTCCACTGACTGAGAGGATGACGTTGCTGCGCGTGCTGGCGCAGGCCGGCGGATTCGGGCCCATCGCCAACACGTCGGAAGTCATGATCTTTCGGGTCAACGACAAGAACGTGCGCCAGTTCGCAGTCTTCGATGTCGAGGACATCCGGGCCGGCAAGACAGACGACCCGGTCATCATGGGCGACGACCTGATCGTGGTCCAGCGCGATCGAACCCGCGCCCTGCTCAAGGACTCGATCTTTCGCGACATCGTCGACTCGGTCAATCCGTTTTCATTCTTTGCGCGCTAGCGTTTTCACATCCGACGCCCGCGCATCGATCACCAGCCATCCAACATTTTCGAATCCATGGGCCGCCAAGAACCAATTCCACCTCCGCTGATGCCCAGGCAGACCAGTGAACTGGCGCTGCGCCAGCCCTACATGCTTCAGACCGCGCTCGCGCGCCAGTCAGAAGACGACGACGACGCCAGCGCGCTGACCCTGTCCGACCTGTTCGGCATGATCCTCAAGCACAAGTGGACCTTGTTGCTGGTGGTGCTGATCTCCACCACGATCGCCGGGATCAATACCTTCCTGCTTCGCCCCACCTACCGG
Organism: Caenimonas sp. SL110; assembly: GCF_001044395.1. Lineage (GTDB taxonomy): Bacteria > Pseudomonadota > Gammaproteobacteria > Burkholderiales > Burkholderiaceae_C > Ramlibacter. The sequence continues at coordinate 33,943 of NZ_JANU01000002.1, read as the reverse complement.
GCGACCACGGTGCTGCAAATCGAAAAGGCGCCGGCCCGCATCGTCGAATTCAACGGCGCCGATGTCGAGGGTCAGTCTGCCGATGAATACCTGGGCCTGAAGACCCAGTACGAACTGCTTCGCAGCCGCTCGCTCGCCGAGCGCGTGATCGACGACATGCAACTGGACCGCTCCAAGACCACCGTGGTGGTGCCCGGAGCCAGCGCCGCAGCGCCTCCTGCTGCCCCTACACCCGATGGCTACCTGGGGCGCATCGTGTCGGGCTATCGCAAGCTCTCCACGCCTTACACCAACGACACGCAGTTTCTTGGGCGCGAAGCAGTCGTCGGCGCGTTCCTGGGCGCACTGTCTGTCGAGCCGATTCCCAACTCGCGCCTGGTGCGCGTGTCGGTGGACAACTCCGACCCGCAACTGGCGGCCCGGATCGCGAACGCCACCGCCCAGACCTTTGTTTCGATCGGCCAGGAAAGGCGGATCGAATCGTCGTCGTACGCCAAGATATTCCTGGAAGACCAGCTCAAGCAGGTCAAGGCCAAGCTGGAAGAATCCGAGCGCAAACTCAACCAGTACTCGCAGCAAAAGCAGATCCTCACGCTCGACGACAAGACCAATGTCGTCAACCAGATCTACCAGGACTTTGCCGGCGCGCTGTCCAAGGCGGAACAGGAGCGCATCCGCGCAGAGACGCTCTACAACGAAGCCAAGGTCAACCCCGAACGCGCGCTGCAGAGCCAGGAGAGCAAGACCGTCCAGACCTACAAGGAAACCAAGGCCAAGCTGGAAGTCGAGTACCAGCAGAACCTGCGCATCTACAAGCCCGACTATCCGCGGATGGTGCAACTGCGCTCGCAGATCACCGAGATCGATACGCAGATCAAGACCGAGCTGGGCAATGTCGCGGGCCTGCTCAAGGCGCAATACGATGCAGCGTCCGCGCAGGAGCGACAGCTCAAGGCCCGGCTCGAAGAAACCCGCAAGCAGGTGCTCTCGACGCAGGACAACAGCATCGACCTGAATCTGCTGCGCCGTGAGGTGGACACCAACCGCCAGCTCTACGACGGACTGCTGCAACGGCTCAAGCAGGTGGGCATCTCCAGCAACCTCACCACCAACAATGTCTCGGTGGTTGATGCGGCCAACCCGCCCCTGTTTCCGTACAAGCCGAACCTGAACTCGAACCTGATGGCGGGCCTGGGCATCGGCCTGTTCCTGGGGCTTTGCCTGGTGTTCCTGCTGGAGTACCTGGATGACTCCATCAAGGCACCCGACGAGGTCGAGCGGGTGCTGGGCGTCGCGCTGATGGGCGTGGTGCCGGTGGGCGACAAGAAGCGCAGCAGCGCCAACACGATCGCCATCGACGTGCACGCAGACCCGAGATCGTCGATGGCCGAGGCATACCGATCGGTGCGCACGGCCCTGCAGTTTTCCACCTCGCATGGCGCGCCGACCCGGCTGCTCATCACGAGCACCACACGTGACGAAGGCAAGAGCACCACAGCGCTGGCGCTGGCCATCAACTTCGCGCAGATCGGCCACAGCGTGCTGCTGGTGGACGCCGACATGCGCAATCCGTCGGTGCACAAGATGCTGGGCATCCCCAACGACAAGGGGCTGTCGAACCTGCTGTCGGCCGATACCGGCGGGGAGCAGCTCATCCAGGCCACCAGCGTGCCCAAACTGTCGGTGCTGACAGCCGGCCCGCCGCCACCAAACCCGGTGGACCTGCTCATGGGCCCCAAGCTGCTGCAGCTGCTCGACCGGGCCAGCTCGGTGGGCATCACCCACGTCATCGTCGACGGCCCGCCCGTGCTCGGGATTGCGGACTCCATCGTGCTGGGCAACCAGATCCAGGACACGCTGTTTGTCGTGCGCGCTTCTGCGACACGCAAGTCGAGCATCCGCGACGCGCTGCGCCGCATGAGGCTGTCGGGCCTGTCGCCACGAGGCGCTGTACTGACCTTTGCGCCGGCCCGTGCAATCCATGGCTATGGCGCCTACTACGGATACGGCGCCGATCCGCAAGGCGCCGGCACGCTGCCGCGGCAAGCATCTTGAGTGGGAAGAAGACGGCATCTGCTGGCTCGGGGGCCGAACGCGCCGCCGAGGGCGCCGTCGAGCGCGCCTTGCTGGAATACCAGCAGTCGCCCGGCCGCTTCGCGCTGACGCGGCGCGAGCCCGCCGCGCTGTTTGGCGCTATCCGGGAGGTGCTGCAGATCGCAGCGGGCAAAGCGCCCGGCGGCCAGGGCGGCACACCACGGCCAGCCGTGCAGCAGGCCGCCTGCTTTTTCATCCGGGCTGCCATGCTTCACCCCGGCGCGGACCACTACGCCCTGCTGGGCGTCGAAGCCAAGTCGGACGCCGACGTCATTCGCGACAGATACCGGGCCATGATGCGCCTCATGCATCCGGACTTCTCGATAGCCGGTGCAGCCCAGGCCTGGCCTGCCGATACGGCAGCACGGGTCAACCGTGCCTACGAAGTGCTGTCGTCCGAGCAGGCCCGCAGGGACTATGACGCCGGGCTGGAAGCAGCAACGTTCGTCGCTTCGCGCCCCGTGCCCCGGCCGGTAGCGACGGCCTCCACCATCGTGCGCGCGCAGGGGCGAGACTCGGTCATGAGCTCCAGGACGCGGCTGAAACTTTTGGCAGTGGCATTTGGCGGCATAGGGGTCCTTTTGCTGTTCGCGATCCTGTCGGGCGGCCGCGATAACGAAAACCTGGTGCAGCGCCCGCCGAAACTCGTCCAGACCCTGACCATCGCCGCGGAGCCGCGCAAAGCCCAGGCGCCTGCGCCGCAAGCGCCCCCCCAGGTTGTGCAAATCACGCCCGCACTTCCTGCGCTTGCTGCGGCTCCCGTGGTTGTGGCGGCCGCACCTCCACAAGCGCCCCCGGCCGCTGCGCCGCCTGCGGTGTTACCACCCCCTCCTGCGCCCCCACCGCCACCGCCACCGCCACCCCCACCGATCGTCGCGGTCGCACGCGTTGCGCCGGAGCCGCTGAACCTGCGCATGAGCAATTCCGTCGCCAGCTCGCCGCCGGCGCGTCCTGCCGTGACGGCGATCGTGGTCCCCGCTCCTGCCATGCCTGCCGCCCTCCCTCGGGTCGAAGCCACCCGACCCGCCAGCGCGACCCCGCCGTCAACCGCCGTGGCCGTCCCCGCCACTATCGAGGCCCCGGCGCAGGCCGTGCAACCGCCAAGAGCCAACCCCGGCGTCACCCTCGCCGAAGTGCATCCGCTGCTTGACCGGCTGATCCAGCAACTGGAGAGTGGCTCGGGTGAGCGAATCCTCGGCCTGCTCGACCGCGATGCGCGAGGTGCTCCTGGCGCCCAGGCGTTGGTGCGCCAATACAACAGCCTGGTCGACGGCTCACGCTCCGTGAAAGTCTCGCAAGTGCAGTTCCGCAGCGAGCCGATGGACGGCCGCCTGGTCGTCACCGGCTACCTCGTCATGGACGTGGCGGCGGCCCCGGCTTACGAACCCGGCCGTGAGTTCTCCCTGCAGGCCGACTTCGTCTCCCGCGACGGCGCGATCTACATGACTCGCCTGGCGCGTCCCCAGGGCGCTGCTGCGCAAAGGTCCAGGTAAGTTGCCGATTTCCCACAACCCACTGCTGGGCCGGCCCACACTGATGGCACTGGGTGCAGCAGCAGCCTTCTTTGCTGCCTGGCTGGCAGTCAAGGTGAACCTCGACCGGGCGTGTGTCATCGGCGACACGCCCTACCTGGATCTTTGCACCCCCGCGCCCGATCGCACCGCCCAGCTGCGCACGCGCATCGCGGCAAACCCCGGCGACACGGCAGCCTACGTCGAACTGGCCCTGTCTCCCAGGTCAGCCCAGCAGGCCAGGGCATTGAGCGCGGCCGTACTGCTGGCCCCGTCCGATCCTCGCCTGCAAAAACTCGAAGCAGCACGTGCGCTCGAACGAAACGACGTCAACGCCGCCGTCGCCATGCTGGTGAAGATCGTTGAAAACCATGTGCAGGAAGAGCCAGCCACCCTGGCGCTGGCCAAGCTGCTCCTGTCCGGCCAGTCGCCCGCCCTTGAAGCGCACCTGCAGGCGGGCGCGCAGTGGCCGCAACGTGTGCTCGGCCGGCTGTCCCAGGCCGGGGGCTCCATCTCGAGCGCGCTGCCCTTGGTGTCGCGAGCGCTTGCTGCCGGGGCGCTCGATCCTGCCGCGGTGACGGCCTATATCGCCCGGATGAAGGACGAGGGCGCGCTGACCGACGCACACACCCTCTGGGTGACGCTGCATGGCAGGACACTGCCGCTGCTCTACAACGGCGGCTTCGACCAGCCCTTCGTGATGGGGGGCTTCGACTGGGAGCCTCACGCGCAGGCACAGCGTGGCCGCGCCGGCGCGGTGGTCGACCGCTCGGGAGCCGAAGGACGCGGCGGAGTACTGGACATCCGGCTGACGGGCCGCCCGATAGCACTTCCCATGATCAGCCAATTGATCATGGCAGGCGACGGTCCGCTGCGACTGCAGGGTGAGTACCGGGCCATGCAGATGCGCATGGACCCGGGGATCGCCTGGGTTGTCAGGTGCACCACCGGCCCCGGCCAGGTGATCTTCCGATCGACCGGATTCACCGACACCGGCAATGCATGGAAAACTTTCGAGCACGATTTCGAGGTTCCGCCCGAATGCGGGAACATTGTTCGGCTCGAACTGGGCACAATTGCAACAGCGAGCCCGGCCGCTGCAGAACTTGCCAGCGGTAGAGGCCGCATCTGGTTCGACAATCTAGCGCTGCTGCGCCGTCCGCGTTGACCAATGCAAGCTGCTTCCGTATAGTGTTACAAAGCCTGACACAGGCAATTGGAGTTTCCACCATGACCCAGAAAATTCTTTGCGCTATCGCGCTCGCCGCCTTCGCTGGCGCGGCGGCTTCCCAGGGCGTGGTCGGTCGAGTCACCAATGTGCAGGGCCTGGTCACCGTGAGCGACTCGACAACCGTGACTTCTGTCATCGCAGGCGCGCCGGTTAATACCGGCACCCGCTATGTCACCAGCAGCACGGGAACGGCGACCATCGTCGTCAACGCCGGCGGCAGGGAGTGCACCGTCACCCTGCAGCCCAACCAGTCGTTCACGCTCGAACCTAACCGGACCTGTGCGCAGCTCGTGGCACTGGTCCAGACGTTGCCTGCCGCACCCGGCACTGCAGTGGCTGCCGTAGCCGTCCCGCCAGCAGCTCCCGCTGCGGCCGCAGGCGGTGCCGGTTTCCTGCCGGTTCTCGCGCTTCTGGGCGCTGGCGCCGTGCTGGCCAACAGCAGCGGCAGTTCCGGCCCCGCCGGCGGCGGTGGCGGCCAACTGCCCAATATCAGCGGCCAATGACGGCGGAGACGCCGGATTCGCATTCAGCGGGGCTTTTAGGCCCCGTTGCTCTTTCTGGGGCCATCGCCCTGCTTCTCGTCTCGCCCGTCATGCGCGGGGGCAACCGGCATGTGGCGCTGATCGTCATCGAACTGCTCGCGCTGGCGACCGCACTGGCGATCTGGGTGAGAGCGCTTCGCGTGCGCGAGACACGTGACACCCTCAAGGCCAACCCCCTGGTGCTGGTGCTGGCCCTCAGTCCCATCTGGCTGGCGATCGTTTACCTGACGCCGTTGCCAGCGTTCATCTGGTCATCCCTGTCCGGACGTGAATTGCTGGATGAGGCGCTCAAGCGCGCCGACATCGTCTCGAAGTCATGGCGTGCGTTATCAGTCAGTCCCGACGCCACCGCCGCCTCGCTGCTGGCCGGCGTACCCATCGCGGTGACCTTTGTTGCGGGCTACCTCGCATCGCTTTCGCAGGTGCGGCTGTTGACGGGCTTCGTCCTGGCGATGGCCTTCAGCCAGGTGCTGCTCGGCCTGCTCCAGCTGGCGGGAGGTGAGACATCGCCCCTGTTTTTTGGCATCCTCACCTTCGGCCCGCCCGTGGGCACCTTTGCCAATCGCAACCACTTCGCCAACTACCTTGCCATGGCCCTGGTCATCCTCGTCTGGCATGCCTATGAAAGCCACCGCGAGCCCTTCCCCAAGATCGGCGTGGGCAAGTTCGGCACCCGGCATCGCACGGCGCTGTGGTCGGCCGGTGCCTTGCTGCTGGTCGCCGGCATCCTGATGACGCGCTCGCGCGGCGGTGTCATGTTCGGAATTCCTTTTGCGGTTGCCGCGCTCATCGTGGCAGCGCTGCGCATCCAGGGCTGGTCCCGCGGCTGGAAGTTCGCGCTGCCCATCGCATTTTTGCTGCTCGTGGGCGCCACCGCGCTGGTCGGCTTCGACGAGGTCACGGCACGCATCTCTTTCGAGCAGCTTTCCGGGTCCGCAGGATTTCGCGGCGTGCTCACGCGCACCAGCTTCGACGCTGCCCTGGCGTTCTTCCCCTGGGGCTCGGGATGGGGCACCTACGATCTGGCCTATCCGCGTTTCCAGCCGGCCGAGCTGCCCGGACGCGCCAACCAGGCGCACATGGACTATGTGCAGATCCTGATGGAGGGCGGCGCATTCGCCCTCGTGCTGGCGGGCGCGCTGGGCTGGCTCGTCATCGCGCGGGTTCGCAAGCTGATACGCCGGGTGCGCCACGACGGGGTGCTGGATCGCGAGGCGATGGCCGCAGCCATCTGCGGCCTGGGGTTTGCAGCCCTGCTGATGCACTCGCTGGTCGAGTTCAACATGCGCATTCCGGCCAATGCCATGCTGGGCGCCTTGCTCGCGGGCATTTTCCTGCGCCCCCTGCGCACAGCAGCCGAGTCGCCATGATCGACCTGCACAGCCACATCCTGCCCGCCATCGACGACGGCTCCAAAAACCTGGAGATGTCGCTGGAGATGGCCCGCATCGCCGTGGCCGATGGCATCACGGTCATGGCTTGCACGCCGCACATCTACCCGGGCGTGTACCTCAATGACACGCAGGGCATACAGTCGGCGCGCGACGCGTTGCAGCAGTCGCTCGATGCACACGGCATACCGCTCAAGCTCGTGATCGGTGCCGACGTGCACCTGGTGCCCGAACTGATCCCCGCCCTGAAAAAAGGCGTGGTGCCCCCGCTCAACGGAACCCGCTACCTGTTGCTGGAGCCGTCCCACCACATCGTGCCGCCGCACTTTTCGGACATGGTGTTCAACCTGGTCGCGTCCGGCTACGTGCCGGTGATCACCCACCCCGAGCGGCTCACCTGGATCGAAGACCACTACCCGCTCTTTGCGCAGCTGGTGCAGCAAGGCGCATGGATGCAGGTCACCGCATCCGCACTGACCGGCATGTTCGGCCCGCGCGCCAAGTACTGGGGCGAGCGCTTCATTGGCGACGGTCTCACGCACATCCTGGCCACCGATGCGCACTCCAGCGGCAGGCGGGTGCCGGTGCTGTCGGCGGGCCTGGCGGTCGCCGAGCGACTGGTGGGTCGCGACGAGGCGCAACAGCTCGTGGTGGGTCGCCCCGATGCCATCCTGCGCAACGTCGCGCCGGCCGATACTGCGCCGTTGCGCCGGCCACGGGCAGGGTTGGGCAGCAAGCTCGCCGGCATCTTTCGACGCAGCCCCTGAGCGACGTCTGTGTTGCAGCCGCTCGCCCACAGACTGGAAGGGGCGAAGAATCAATCTTCAATCCTCTACGAAGACCGGTTCACAAGCAGTGCAGCTCAAGCTGTGCAACCGAACACAGCAATTCAGACGGGCCCTTTGATCTCGTCGGAACATGGCTTAGTGAGGAACTCAACTCGTCGCGAGAAAGTCATAAAACGGAGCAAACTTTGTCTCGGCAATTGCCACCTGCCGTATCACCGGCTTTGCAGTGGGTGTTCTTTCGATGACAGAGAACCGGTAACCGGCTTTGGTCAGAATCCTGACTTCTTCTCGATCCCAGAAATCCCCACGGTTGTCGTGGGACTCGAACAAGACGAACTCTGGACGATATCTTTCCAGGAATCCTCGGCCACCTGATAGCACGCTGGCCTCATGCCCTTCGACATCGATCTTTATAAGCCGGGGGCGGCTAAACGCAGGACCAAAGTCGACTTCGTCGAGCATTTCGACTTTGCACGTCTCGCCCTCGACGCCGCGGGTCAAACTCGAACAACCAAGTGCAGCCGCAGCAACCGCCATAGTTCCCTCACCCCTGAAATCAGACAGGGCGACATTCATGACCCGGATGTTCTTGAATTCATTGGCTGCTACGGACCTTTGCAACAGCGAGCAAAGTCTGGTGACCGGTTCGAATGCATAAACAGAACCTGCCTGCCCAACTATCGTTGCGGCCGGTAGCGAGAACGCGCCAACATTGGCACCGATGTCGAGCACAGTATCACCAGTGCGCACTAACCTTCTCATCGTCGAAGTCACTGCCGGGTCCAGGTCGCCAAAAAAACGCAGCATGCGACCAATGTAATCATCGTCCACCACAAAGATCGCTTCGCCAGTAAGGAGTCTCACACTGCTCTCTGATCGCCCGAACGGCGACCTACCCCTGAACAAGGAAGAAAGCGCGAGCCGTCCCCTGCCCTTGTAGAAGGGATACAACTTGAAGAGCCAGTCCAGGCCTGTAAAGCCATGCGGCTCTATCTTTTCCAAAGCGTCCACTTTTGTCCTCCGTGCAATGAAGCAGAATCATCAAGGCTCTTCATCGCATTCCCTGATCCACAGAACTCATCAGATGCCACAGTCCAATCCACCGGCGCGCTCGCTGCTATCGACATGCAGACACGTCATCATCGTCGCCCACACAGAAGATACGTCCAATCTCCGCAGAACCCTTACGGCAGAAGGCTTTGAAGTAGCAGAAGTTCGCGGCCCCTACACACATGCCCAGCGTCAATACTCCGCGAGTTTCAGATGCTTTGTGAATCACGCGAATGCCTGGCGCATAGCTGCGAACCGGTCATTGCCGACGATCATCGTCGAAGCGGACTTTGTGCCAGTTAAAAAATTCGGCAGCTTGCGAGTGCCCGCGCCAGCGGAAAAATTCAACAACTGCCTCCCCTATCTGTACGCGTGCGCACCATCGATTTGGGACTTGGATGGACCGGTCGCGAGAGGGCACGCGGGCGGACTTGTTGCAACAGTCGTATGGCCACGGGTCGCGGCGATGCTGCTTGAATTCTTTGATCAGGAGATCGCAGCCAATCCGCTTGGAGCCTACTCACCCTTTGATTCCCGCCTAGGATACTGGTTGAAGGACAGGGGTGTTGAGACTTACCTTCCTTACCGGCAATACGGGGAACACGGTGGGTTAAGCAACCCGGAACACGCAATTGCCGGGCTCGGCCGGCCACATCAAGCCGACGTCTTGCACGACTCCGTGGCATTCATGCCGGCCTACGCACAAGGAAGCAAATGGAAACTTTGGCGCACCCGCCTTCTTGCCAAACTTTGGGGTTTCGGGAGACTTGGAGCAGGCAGGTTCCTGTCAGCTCGCAATTTTGCAAGGGGCGATCGCTGGAAACTCATCCGGTTCGCAGCTGGACGTTTGATATTCGCCCGGGAACCGGAATAGGCAGCGCGACTTCTTCTCCTGCAAGAACGCGTCAGTCGCGTCAAGTCAAACGGCCTGTGGTGCAATCGGGCCCATGAAAATACTCGTCTTCGCGGGCAGCACCCGCCAGAACTCCTGGAACCGCAAGCTCGCACACGCCGCGGCAGCGCTGGCAACGCAAGCAGGCGCTGAGGTCACCCACATCGAACTGGCCGACTTCGACGTGCCCATGTACAACGCCGACCTCGAATCGCGCGGCACGCCAGCCGACGTCATCAAGCTCAAGCAACTGGGCTACGAGCACGCGGCATGGATCATCAGCACGCCCGAGTACAACCAGAGCTACCCGGCGCTGCTGAAAAACACGCTCGACTGGATCTCCAGCCCGGTCAAGGGCGATCCCGTGTGGAGCGACGGCATGCGATCGACGACCGGCAAGGTGGTCGGCGTGCTCAGCGCATCACCGGGCAGCTTCGGTGGCATCCGCTCGCAAAGCCACCTGGTGCCGCTGCTGATGAACCTGCAGATGTGGGTTGCGCCTAAAAGCTACGCCCTCGGCCGCGCGCACGAGGCCTTCAACGAACAGGGCGAGCTGGCCAGCGACGCGGCAAGGCAGCGGGTGCAGGAAGTGATCGACCAGGTGTTGTGGGCATCGAAACAACTGCACCAACCGGAGAAGCCATGAACATCCCTTCCCTCCAGGACACCGTCAGCGCCGACGAATGGCAGCTGCGGGTGGACCTCGCCGCCTGCTACCGGCTCATCGCGATGTACGGCATGAGCGACCTGGTGTTCACGCACATCACCGCGCGCGTGCCCGGTCCCGAGCATCACTTCCTCATCAATCCCTACGGCCTGATGTTCGACGAGATCACGGCGTCATCGCTGGTCAAGGTCGATGGGCAGTGCAACAAGGTGATCCCTTCGCAGTTTCCGGTGAACCCCGCAGGTTTCGTGATCCACAGCGCGATTCATGAGGCCCGTCACGACGTGATGTGCGTGCTGCACACCCACAGCCGCGCAGGCATCGCCGTGAGCGCGCAAAAGGGCGGCATCCTGCCGATCTCGCAGCAATCAACCTTCGTGCTGGCGTCGCTCGCGTATCACGACTACGAAGGCGTGGCGCTGCGCGATGACGAGAAGGCGCGGCTGCAGGCCGACCTGGGCAGCGCGAACAACCTGGTGCTGCGCAACCACGGCCTGCTCGTGTGCGGCAAGACCATCGCCGAAGCCTTCCTGTCGATGTACATCCTGGAGAACACCTGCCGCATACAGATCGATGCGCAGGCCGGCGGCGAACTGATCACCGTCGATCCACGCATCATCGAAGGCGCGACTGCTGCAGCCAAAGCCGTGACGGTCGGCGGACCCGGCGCACTGGTCTGGCCCGCACTGATACGCCGCCTGGATCGCCTCGATCCCGGCTACCGGACCTGAGCGAACTCAGACGGCGGAGCCGACCGCGGCCAGCTCCAGCACAGCCTTGCCACTGTTCGCAGTGAGCCGGGGCTCGTGCTCGTACACGCTGATCTCCTTGCGGATCATCTGCACCGAACCGAAGAACGTGGCGAACGCAACGTCCTTTGCATCGCGGCCGGTGCCGATGCGCACGAGCCGGTCGACCGGCGCCATGCCGGACGGGTCGAACAGCACCCACCGTCCGCCCAGCCACGCCTCGAACGTCGCATGGAAATCCTGCGGCGGCTCATCGAACCACACATAGCCCACCACCAGCCGCGCCGGAATGTTCAGGGCGCGGCACAGCGTGATGCCCAGGTGCGCAAAGTCGCGGCACACACCGGCGCGCTGCACAAAGACTTCCTGCGCGGTGGTGGTCGATGTGGAACTGCCGGGTCGATAGACGATGTGATCGTGAATCCACTGCACAACCTTGCGCACGCGGCTGATGCCGGGCGGCTCCTGGCCGAACATCTGCTGCGCGGCAGCGGACAGCACGTCCGACTCGCAGTAGCGCGTGGGCATGAGGTAGTGAAAGATGTTGTCGGGGACCTGGCTCACCGAATCTTCGGGCAGGTGCTCGTCGACATGCTCGCTGTACACCTCGACGTCGGCCTTGTAGTTGACCAGCAGGTGACCGGGCTGGGCATCGAAGCGAAAGAAGCGGTTGCCGCTGCCGTGGTCGGTGAAATTGTGGACAGAGACGCCGGACGACACGGCCAGCTTCTCGCTGCGGATGGACTGGGTGGCCCAGTGCGCGGCCTCCAGGTTGAAGCAAAAGTGCGTAGGCGCCAGCACCTGGTATTCGAGAACCGTTTCTACGGTGGAAACATGCATGATGGGTAACTTGCAAGCAGGCGACAGTGCCGTGCAACCATCGTACGGATGACTCGCGCGCATGCGATCAGCAACCATCGCGCCGCCGTGTAGGACACAGGCGACCGGCGGTGGCTGGCTACTTGCCGAACAGCCCCTTCAAGCCCTCGCCCAGCTTGTCCCCGATCTTCGCGCCGCCACCGGTCCCAAGGCCCGGCGCAATCGCTGTGCCGATGGCCGCGCCGATCAAGGCGCCACGGCTCAAGGTCACCGATGGCGAATCGAGCGTGCCGCCAACTGCCAGCGGTATGCCCACCGCGCCGCCGATCGCGCCCGACGCGAGATCGACCGTGATGCGGCCGTTGAGCGACTTGCTGGCCGCCATCGCGATGTTTCCAGTCGCCGAAAGCACACCCGATGTGGCCACCAGGTTCGTCAGGTTCACCGCCTTGCCCTGGGTTGCGACATTGCCTGCCAGTGTGTCGAGCGAGGTCTGCCCGCCCCGGCTCATGCCGACCGACTTCACCGCCTGCGCAAGGTCCAGGCCCTGCACGACCGCGCCGCGCACATTGAACTTCGTCTGGGTCGAGATGGCGTCGGCGATGGAATCCGCGCCGCGCAGATCGGCCCGCAGATTGGTTGTGGCGTCGATCTTGCCGGTGAGCGTGCGGCTGGGCGCGGTGAGCGCGGCCAGTTCGACATTCGATGTCGCCAGGTCGCCCTGCAACTTCGAGCCATCGAACCTGAACGTCCCCTTCACCGTGCCGCCGCCGATGTCTGCGCGCACCGCCCAGTGATCCACCTGCCGCTCGAGCATGAGTTTGGCGCCGGCATAGGTGCCGGCTCGCACGCGCACATCCACCTTGCCGGGGAGATCGTCCGCATCGAGTGTCGCGGTCGCATCGATGGTGTTGGTCTTGCCCCTGGCCCCGACCCAGGTCAGGCCGTCAAGCACGGTGCGCCTGGGAAGGGCGACGCGCATGTGGGGCCCGCCTTTGGCTGGCACGGCCTCCTTCACCTTGCCGGACGATTTGTCTGTCCTTTGCAGGGCCGCAGCAATCGCCATGACGGCCTGCTCAGGCACCACTGCATTGCGCACGATCAGCGTTGCCACCTCCAGCCGTCCTGCCAGCAGCGGCGCGTATGACGGCCGCGCCTCGATCCGCTCCAGCGTGAGCGGCGGCTTGCTTGTGATGCGCACCTGTTCCAAAGCGATGGCAGGCAGCGGCCACACGTCCACATGCACGCGCCCCACATCAACCGGCACGCCGATCGCCTGCGTGATCTGGTCACCCACGAAGCCGCGAAAGTCCTCGCTTGCGACCCATCGCTGCAGGACCAGGGCCACCAGAACCAGCAGCAACACCGGCAACACGACCAGCGCCGTAAAAATCCACATCCATCGTTTCATGGCCCGCATTGTGTCTGTTCAATCCGACACAAACTAGCCAGACGATGGCAGCGGGCGTTGACGCCACGCCAGCGCCGCGCCCACCCAGAGCGCGCAGGCCGAGAACACCAGTCCGCGCGCCAGGCCGCCGGGGCCGTCGGCAATCCATCCCACGATGGTGGGGCCGACGATCTGGCCGGCTGCGAACACGATGGTGAAGGCACTGATCCCTGCAGCCCATTGCGAAGGCGCCAGGTTGTGCCGCACCAGCGCGGTGGTCGACGCCACAACCGACAGGAAGACGCCGCCGAACACGAGCCCCGATACGAGCACGAGCGGCCACGACGATGTGATGGCAGGCAGGATCGTCGCCACCCCGAGCAGTGCATTGAGAACGGCCAGCGGCTGCCCGCCCTTGTAGCGGTCAAGCAGGCCCGCCCAGATGCGCGACGAAGCCATCACAGCCACGCCCAGCAGTGCGTAGAACAAGGTGATCTTCGAAGCGGCCACGCCCTGCTCACGCAGCAGCGCGATCACGAACGTCATGTAGCCGATGTAGCCGACGCCGAACATCGTGTAGCCGACCAGCGACGGCGCAAATGCGCGCCAGCTGAATGGCGCGTGCGATGGCGGGGTGTGTGCAGCGCCGTCTCGCGCGTGGCTCTCCATGCGTGCCAGCGCGCGTGCCGGCCAGACCAGCAGCGCCGAGCCGATGAAACACGCCAGCGAAAGCAGCCACCACGCCCACGCCCAGCCGTGCGCGCGCCCTTGTGCGGCATCGAGCACCACGGGCACCAGCACTGCCGACAACACAATGCCCACGCCGGTCCCACCGTAGTAGATGCCCAGCAGAAAGCCGCTGCGCGATGGCTGCATGGCACCCATGCGGGCAGCAAGCAAACCACCGGCGATGAAGAGAAACGCGCTCGCCACCCCGGCCAGCACGCGCTGCAAAAGCAGCGGCGCCGCGTCGGTGAAAAATCCGCTCAGGCCCATGAATGCACTGGCGAGCACCGCACCTGCGATCAACAACCTCGATGGTCCGAGCCGCCGCATCAGGGCCGGTGTGATGAGCGCCCCCAGCAGGTAGCCCGCCGCGTTGGCCGTGTTCATCGCGCCTGCCAGCGTGTACGACCAGTTCAGGTCGGCGCGCATCGGCGGCAGCAGCAGGCCGTACGCGAAACGTGTGATTCCGAGCGAGACCGCGGCGCCGAGGGAAAGCGCCACGGCCAGCGCGATCAGGGGCGGCGATGAATTCGTTGGGGCGCGGGGCATCCCGCATTGTCACCACACCTTCGAACGACCCAGCGCCGATGCCGCTTCGCGGTGGATTGCGGGTCAAGCCCGCAATGACAGCCAAAGACGGCAGCGTCACTCCAGGACGCTGGCAGCACCCTTGCGCTTCAGGTCGGCTTCTTCCTGTCGTATCCGCGCGGCCTCAGCCTCATACCTCGCGCGCTCACTGGACATCTTCGACGTCGCAGGGCCGGAGCCCATGCGCCGGGTGTCGGGCGCTGCGCCCATCTGGTTGGTCGCGCGCGCAGCCTGGGCGTCTCGCAGCGCCTGGACTTTCGAGCCCTCCATCACGATCGCCCCGGCGCTGTCGCGCTCTTCGGCCGGCGCAGGGCCGACGTCGGTCATGACAGCCGGTGAGGTCTGGGCGAGCGCGGAACCCGCCCCCATAGCCGCGAACAGCGCGAAGGCGCAGGCGGATACACGGATTGAACAGGGGTACTTCATGGGTTGCTCCTTGGAGGCTCTTGACTTGAACCTATGGTGGGCCCGGGCCGCCAGGTGCGGTGTGGTGAAACTGGCGAACATTCAGTAGGAACCCACCCACACCGTTGGCGCTCCAGTGCAAATCCGCGAACCTTTACACATCAGCTACGTGATGCGCACGGCCGCGTTACAACCCGATTGCACACTTGCCTTCAACCTGTTCCCCATTGCGGCCAGGCTTTCCATACCGAAAGGGAATTTCATGAAGTTCGCTACCAGACATCTCATCGCCGCCGGACTCCTGGCCACACTCGGCCTGGCCGTCACCGCCCAAACGCCACCCCCCGCCACCACGCAGGGGCCCGCTGCCCAAGGCATGCAAGCCCACGAAGGCCGCGGCCGCATGATGGACCCCGCCAAGCGGGAGCAGTTCATGCAGGAACGCATGGCCAAGCGCATGGGCATGCTCAAGCAGAAGTTGCAGATCACGCCCGCACAGGAAGGTGCCTGGAACAACTATGTCGCGGCGCTCAAGCCCACGATGATGCAGCGCCCCGGCCGCGCCGAATTCGAGAAGATGAGCACGCCGGAACGCATCGACCGCATGCGCGCCATGCGCACGGCCCGCCAGGCCGAAGCAGACAAGCGTGGTGATGCGACCAAGACGTTCTACACGGCACTGACAGCCGAGCAGAAGAAGACCTTCGACGAGATCGGCTCGCGCATGATGCAAGGCAAGGGCGGCCGCCACGGTGGTCACCACTTTGGCGGGCACAACCGGACCTGAGCGCCAACTGGCGCAGCACTGGCTGCGCCCACTGAACCAAAAAGGCCTGCCCCGCTACCGGCGCAGGCCTTTTTTTGCGAGCGCGATATTCAGCATGGATGAGCCCCAGATCGCTGCGCCCTTACCTACACTGGCCGCATGTCCACCGTTCGCAAGGGTCAGGCGCCCGCCCCCATTGGCCGCACCGAGTTTCATCTGCGATTCATGGGGTCGTATCAGGACCCCGCCTATCGCGCAGAAGATGCGTCCATCGCGCGGCTTGAGGCGATCGCGTGGAAAGCCTACATCGATGGAAACAAGGCACCCCTCACACAACCGGCGGGACCGGGCTACGCGGACCCGGCCTACAAGCTGTCTGCAGAGTGGGTTGCCACGCACGACAAGCTCGTCGCTGCGCAGGCCCAGTGGAGCAAGGCCGAGACGCCCTCGCGTGTGCTGCTGGTGTGCGGCTCGTCCCGCAACGACGGCACCTGCCCCGGCGAAATCTCCAAGACATTCCGGCTGACGCAGATCGCCCGGCAGGTCCTCGAATCGCAGGGCCTGGAGGTCGAGCTGCTGGACCTGAGCCGCATCACATCCGACTACGACCTCCACATCCATCCGTGCAAGGGCTGCGTGTCCACCGCGATGCCGCTGTGCCACTGGCCTTGCAGCTGCTATCCCAACCATGCAACGCGCCAGACCGGCGACTGGATGAGCGACATCTACGAAATGTGGGTGCGTGCCCATGGCGTCATCCTGCTGACGCCGGTTTACTGGTACCAGGTCGCCAGTCCGCTCAAGCTGATGATCGACCGGCTGGTCTGCGCAGATGGCGGCAACCCCGATCCCACGAGCACACACGGCAAGAAAGCCGAAGAAGCCAAGGCACTGGAACTGAAGGGCTGGGACTATCCGAAGCACCTGGACAGCCGCGCTTACGGCGTGGTGGTGCATGGCGACGTGGCCGGCATCGAAGGCTCGCGGCGCGCCTTGTGCGACTGGCTCGACTGGATGGGACTCATACAGGCGGGCGAGAAGTCGCGGCTCGATCGCTTCATCGGGTATTACGAGCCTTATGCCACCAGCCACGACACGCTGGACAAGGACGAGGCCGTGCAGGAAGAAGTGCGCAACGTGGCGCGCGCCGTGGCCCATGCCGTGGGCGAATTGCGCTCAGGCAGGCTCAGCGAGCCGGGCCGCGCGTTGAAGCCGCCCCGGCCCAAGTAACCGGGCCTTCAGAACGTCTTGGCGTAGCGCAGCTGCAGGAAGTTCTCGCCCGGGTTCGGGCGCTTGATGCTGGCGTTGGAGTAGTGCGTCAGGCGCAGGCCCAGTTCGCTGTCGCGCCGCGGTCCCATGCTCACGCCAAAACCCAGCGTGTCGGCGAAATTGAACCGGGTGCTGAATGTCTTGGTGCTGGTCACGTAGAGCTTGTCGGTCACGGTCAGGCCGATACCGCCTTCCAGGAACCACGGCGAGGCACCCTGGTTGAACCGGTAGCGAAAGATCGGCTGCAGGCCCAGCTGTATGAACGAATCGCGCCCGCCGCCGATGGCGCGGCCGCTCCAGTGGCTGATCGACGCTTCGGTGATCGCGGTGATCTCTCCGCCGGCCAACTGCGTGCGCCAGTCCCAGTTCCACACGAGGCCGCCGGTCACGCTGTAGGCGCTGCGCTCAGCGAATCCGCCCTGGAGAAAGTAGCCCGAAGGACTGAGCTCTGCGGCGTGCACGGACGCAGACAGGAGGACCGCGCAGGCTGCACTGATGGGCAACAAGGATCTGGACAAAGGCATGGAGGTCCCCGTGGATGTCGAAGATGAACGGATCTCGCGCCAAACAGCGCGCTCGCGTTAGTGTGCCATCTGTCGCGACCGGCCGCGCCGAATACGGCTGAGTACAAGGGAACTGCCGCCCGTCCTACACCCAGGCAAGGTGAGCGGCGCTACAACTCCCTTTCGCCTCCAGTGAGACTTATTCCCATGACTGACACCGTGGCAGCCGCCCCGCAGTTGACCGTGATGACGGTCAACATCCACAAGGGCTTCACCAGCTTCAACCGCAAGTTCATCCTGCCCGAGCTGCGCGACGCCGTGCGTGCCGTCGGCGCCGACGTGGTGTTTTTGCAGGAAGTGATGGGAACGAACGGCCATCACTCCAAGGAAAGCCTGGCCGAGCCTCATTACGAATTCCTGGCCGACGAGATCTGGCCGCAGTTCGCATACGGCCGCAACATGGTCTATCCGAAGGGCCATCACGGCAACGCGGTGATGTCCAAGTTTCCGATCATCCACTTCCAGAACCACGACGTCTCGGTGGCGGGTCCCGAAAAGCGCGGCCTCCTGCACTGCGTGCTGGACATGCCGGGGCGCGAGCAGAAGATCCACGCGATCTGTGTCCACCTGGGCCTGGCCGAATCGCATCGCGCGCAGCAGCTGGACCTCCTGTGCCAGATGGTTCGCGGCGAAGTGCCTGATGACGCGCCGCTCATCGTGGCCGGTGACTTCAACGACTGGCGCCGCCGCGCACATGCGGTGCTCGAGCGCGAAGTGGGTTTGAAGGAAGTGTTTGTGACTGCGTATGGCGAGTCGGCCAAGACCTTCCCGTCGCGCTTTCCCATCCTGTCGCTGGATCGCATCTATGTTCGCAACGCCTCGGTGCACCTGCCCGTCGTGTTGCCCCGCAAGCCGTGGTCGCACCTGTCGGACCACGCGCCGCTCGCAGCTGAAATTCATCTGTAGGACCTGGGTCATGAACAGCAAGTGGATCGAAGGCAACGACATTCGTCTTCTGGAAAACGGCGAGGAATTCTTCCCGCGCGTTTTCGAGTGCATCGCCAACGCCAAACAGGAAGTCGTGCTGGAGACCTTCATCCTTTTCGAGGACAAGGTCGGCAAGCAACTGCACGAAGCACTGGTGGTTGCCGCCCGGCGCGGCGTGCAGTGTGACGTCACCATCGACGGCTTCGGATCGCCGGACCTGTCCGATATGTTCCTGGGCACCCTGCGTGAAGCGGGCGTGCGCGTGCATGTGTTCGATCCGGGCAAGCCCTTCATGGGCCACCGGCTGAACCTGCTGCGCCGCATGCACCGCAAGATCGTGGTGGTGGACGGCACGATTGCATTCATCGGCGGCATCAACTACTCGGCCGATCACCTGGGCGACTTCGGTCCCGAAGCCAAGCAGGACTACTCGGTCGAGATTCACGGCCCGCTGGTGTCCGAGATGCACCGGTTCACCCATGGCGCGCTGATCCAGGGCCAGCGCTACCAGCGCGTGCGCGACTGGTGGAGGCAACGGCGCAATGCGCGCACGCCGATGGCCGATCAGCCTCGCGCGGGCACTGCTGCGGCCATGCTGGTCGTGCGCGACAACGGCGACCACTGGAACGACATCGAACGCCACTACCGCATCGCGCTGCGTGCAGCACGCGACCGCGTCGTGATTGCCAATGCGTACTTCTTTCCCGGCTATCGCTTCATGAAGGAAATGAAGCGCGCTGCGCGCCGCGGTGTCGATGTGCGCCTGATCCTGCAAGGCATGCCTGACATGCCGATCGTGAAGACCGCGGCGATGATGCTGTATCACCAGCTCCTGCGTGCGGGTGTTCGCATCTACGAATACCGCGACCGGCCGCTGCATGGCAAGGTGGCCCTGATGGATGACGAGTGGGCGACCGTGGGATCGAGCAACCTCGACCCGCTCAGCCTGGCGCTCAACCTGGAAGCCAACGTGATCATTCGAGATCGCGCGTTCAACCAGGACCTGTACGGTCGCCTGGAAAAACTCATGTGCGCGAGCTGCAACGAGATCAAGCGCGAAGAACTCGGTGAGCTGCGCGGCGTGGCACTGGTGCGCAGCTGGGTCGCCTACCACTTCACGCGCCTGTATCCGGGCTGGGCTTCGTGGCTGCCGCGCCATGTGCCGCGCCTGCTGCCGGCACTGGCAGGACGCATACAGGCGGCCTACGCGAACGCGGGCTCAGGCAAGCACGCCGCCGCATCCGCCAAAGACTGAGCGGTCATGGGCACTCGCACCCTGACTGCGGCCGCGATGCCCACGCTGGAAGCCGAAACCGGGCGCAAGCGATGGCGTGACCAGCCCTGGTTTACCTGGGCCAGACGCATTGTGTCGGTTGTCTTTTTTGCGGCAGTCATCGCGCTGCTGGTGCGATACGGGCGCAATGTCGACTGGGACGACGTGCTCGCATCGCTTCGAAGCACCCCTGCGCCAGTGCTGCTGCTGGCCGTGGCCCTTGCCGCATGCAGCCACCTGCTCTACAGCTGCTTCGACCTGCTAGGCAGGCGCTACACCCGGCATTCGCTACCCACGCTCACTGTCATGGGCGTGAACTTCGTGAGCTATGCATTCAACCTCTCACTGGGCTCGCTGGTGGGCGGTGTCGCGTTCCGGTACCGCCTCTACTCGCGCCTGGGCCTGTCCAATGGCGAGATCACGCGCATTCTGTCGATGAGCATGCTGACCAACTGGCTGGGCTACATGCTGCTCGCGGGCACTGTCTTCCTGATGCAGCCGCTGCAGCTGCCCCCCAGCTGGAAGATGGGCAACCACGGCCTGCAATGGCTGGGCGGTGCGCTGGTGATGATTGCCATCGGCTACCTGATCGCCTGCTGGCGCAAGGGAGGACAGACCTTCACCATTCGCGGGCACGAGCTGCATCTGCCCGAAGTGCGCATGGCGCTGCTGCAACTGGTCATGGCCACGGCCAACTGGAGCCTGATCGCAGGCGTGGTCTACGTCTTGCTTGGACAGAGCGTGCCTTACAGCGATGTGCTCACCGTGCTCCTCATCGGTGCCATTGCCGGCGTCATCACCCATGTCCCCGCAGGCCTTGGCGTGCTCGAATTCATCTTCGTGACACTGCTGTCACACCAGGTGCCCGAGAGCCGCCTCATCGCGGCGCTGCTGGCCTATCGGGCCATCTATTACATCGGCCCGCTGATGCTGGCTTCGGTGCTGTACCTGGTGATGGAAGCGCACGCAAGACAGAGAAACAAAACCACCCAGGGAGTATCCGCATGAAAAAACAACCGCTGGCAGTCCATGCAATCGCGCCGATGTTCCTGTGGATGGACATCGCCGCCAAGACCACGCAGATGCTGGTCTCATCGGGCGTGGTCATCAACAACCGCGTCGGGCGAATGGTGGCGGCCGGACCCAACCCGAGCGCTCGCGACCGCAAGGAATTCCAGCGCATGGGCTCCGAAAAAGTAACCGCGTTCAACCAGTCGGCGCTGGCTGCATGGCAGCAATTGATGCTCGGCTCGCTGGCCGGATCAGCCCAGATGACGAGCGCTGCGCTGGCGCCGATCCATCGAACCGCCACTGCCAATGCGCGGCGCCTCTCGGGGGCCTCGGGCGTCTCCAGGCGCTCATCGAAAGCACGGTGATGCAAGCGCGGCTGGCCAGCGAAACCGACATCGAGGGCTTCCGCGAAGAGACACGTCTGTTGCTGGCCCAGCAGGTTCCCCCCGACGAGGTTCACTGGACGGCGCACGCGCAAAACAGCGAACAGTTCGCCGATGTCGCCACGGGTCCCAAGCGGCCCGAGGCCCCCAGGCCAGCATCGTCCATCGTCCCTGCTTCGTTCCAGCGCCTGTGCGATGTTGTCGTGTTGCATCACGACCCTGAACGATTTGCGCTGTTGTACCGGTTGATCTGGCGGCTGGTGTACGAGCCCGACCTGCGCAACAACTCCATCGATACCGACATGCAGCATGCGCAGCAGATGGGGCAATCGGTACGCCGTGACCTGCACAAGATGAAGTCGTCGCTGCGCTTCAGGCCCGTCACGGACGAGCTGGGGTGCCTGCGGCAGATGGCCTGGTTCGAGCCCGCCCATCGCATCGTGGAGACCGTCGCGCCGTGGTTCGCGCAGCGCTGGCCCGATCAAGCTTGGGTGATCTTCACGCCTGAGCGTTCAGTCGAATGCGATGGCAAGCTGCTGCATTTCGGCCAGGGCGTGGCGCGCGATGCCATGCCTTCGGGCGATGCCGACGATGCAGCGTGGCACGCGTGCTATCTGGGATGGTCTGCGAATCGATGAGGCAATGGCCGATGCGCGAGCGCCATAATGCCCGGCATGGCTGAACCCACCATCGTGCGTGTGACGCACCGTTACAACCTTCCCGCGGAACGCGTGTTCGACGCCTGGATCACGCCGGCAACCGCAGCGCGATTTTTGTTTGCAACGCGCACCGGCAATGTGTTGCATTGCGAGATCGACGCGCAAGCCGGCGGTGAATTCCTGGTGACTGACCGCAGGCCCACCGCTGACGGCGACGAGAGCTTTCTCGACGCGCAGCATCGCGGCACCTACATCGAGATCGACAGGCCGTCGCGCCTGGTGTTCGACTTCAGCGTCGAGCCCTACGCGGGCAACCCGACGCGCGTGGCGCTCGACTTCGTGACCCTGGGTCCGACCATCTGCGACATCGTGCTCACACACCACCTGGGCGACGATGAAACCGCGCAAGTCATGCGCGACCGCACGCGCCTGGGTTGGGAGAAGATGCTGGAGCAACTGGACAAGGTGCTCAACGCGCGCACCTGGGGATTTCGGCCGATCGGCTGAGGCGCCTCAAGAAGCGCCCGCCTCCGCCTCCGGCCACAGATTCGGAAAGTAAAACCGCAAGGCGCGTTGCGGCACACCAAATCGCACCTTGCCGTGGGGTGAATCGGTGGCCAGCAGCCCGCGTTTGAGCAGGGCCGACACCTGCGACGTGGCAAGCCGATCCCCCAGTCCCAGCATCGCCTTGAAATCGCTTCGCTCCAGGTCGCCCTGCGTTGCGAAGAGGTAATGAAGCGCACGCAGTGAGTCGCTGCGGACACCCTCTTTCACCACGTTCTCCTCAAAGGCAAGGCACGCTGCGATACGGCCCTTCATGCCTTCGAGGTCCAGCAAGCCTGCCATGAAATGCACCTGGTCCTGGCACAGCTGAATCACATAGGCGATCCACTCCACCAGCGCACGCTCTGAAAGGTTGCCACGACCATCCAGATCACCCGCCCGATGCTGATCGGCGGCGGCGAGCCGTGCGTAATAAGCGTCCTGGGTCCGCGCGAAACCGCGTAGCGGAGACCAGAGTCCGTTGGTCAAACCCAGCTTGCAAAAGACCAGGTGCGTGTGAAGACGCGCCACCCGACCATTCCCATCGCGAAACGGATGTATCCAGGCGAGCCGCTGATGGGCCGCAGCCGCAGCCACGACCTGCAGCTCTCCGCGACGAACGTCGCCATAGAAGCGCCCCCATCGATCAAGCATCGGGGTAATGGCCTGGTGCGAAGGCGCTGCGTGAATTCCTACCGATACATTTCTATCGCGCAATGCACCGGGCGCAAGAACAGGCCCGTCTTCCATCACACGATCCGCAGCAGGAAGGCGCGCAAACAGGTCCTGGTGGATGTCGCAGACCATCTGCGGCGACCAGACCTGCTCCCACGTCCACGTGAGGCATTTGTCTTCGATCTGGTGCTCGGTGGCCATGTGCGCGACCGCAAGACGCTGTCTGCGGGCCTTGTCTGCGTCGGCCGAATAGTCATGCCGCAGCGCCTGCTCGATCTCGATTGGCAAGGTCTGCTGACCTTCGATCTTGTTGCTGTAGTACGAGTTCATCGCACGCAACAGCAGCCGCAGATCCCTGAGGGCCCCAGGCTGGCAAAGCGCGCCCAGACGGTCTGCGCTGCGCTGCAGGTCGTGAGCCGATTCCAGCAGGGAACGAAGACGACCCTCCCCCGGCAACAGCGGCTCCATCTGCGCGGGGTGATCGTACAGTTCAAATTTTCGCGACTTGGAAACCACGCCTAACTATATGTCAGCAAATGGTTTTTTCCAAATTATGCAAACTATTTTGCGCCTTTGAATGCGACTTCAAACCGGTTCAGCCAGCACCGCCCCCGCCACCCTTGCCTCCACCGCCACGCCTGGATTGACTCTGGTTGTTTCCGCCGATGTGCGACTCGCGGTCGCTTCGGCTTTCGGGGGTGCGCTTGGCTTCGTGCTTCTGCGTGGGCTCCTGGTTGCCCTGCTTGTTCTTGTCGTTGTCGACCTTGCCGGCCTGCGGCTCCTGCTTGTCGATCTCGGGGGTTGCGCTAGCCGTGGGACTGGAACGATGGGCCATGTGATGCTCCTGTAGAAGAATGATCATTCTTGGGTGCCCGTCCCGGGGCGGATGTCGGACACCACCGCCAATTTACACCTCGACCATCAGCATCGCCTCTATCTTGTTGCCATCGAGGTCGCGCACGAAAGCGGCGTAGTAGTTGTCGGTGTACTCCTTGCGGTAGCCGGGGGCGCCGTCGTCCTTGCCGCCGTGCTCCAGCGCCTTCGCATGGAACGCCTTCACCTCATCAATGGAATTGGCCAGAAAGCAGATGTGCACACCGTTGCCCACGGTCGCCGTGGCGCCATCGTGCGGCGACTGAACCCAGAACTCGGGGAACTTGCGGCCGTAACCCGCGCCGCCATCGAAGCTCATCACGCAGCTGATCTGCAAGGTGGCGAGCACTGCGTCGTAGAACGCCTTGGCCCTGGGATAGTCGTTGGTGCCCAAAGACACATGCGAGATGACGCTGTCGGACAGGTTGGAACTGGACATGGGAGCCTCGTTGAGTTGTCAGGGCCGTGACGATAGACCCGCAGGCCTGCGCTCACAACTGACATTTTCGGCTCAACGCCGACTCACCACCAGTTCATTGAACCCGGTCGCCGCATCGAGCTCGCGCCGGAATTCCCAGCCCGGCAACAGGCCAATCACCACCTCTGCCGTGGTCCGCACGACGCATCCCGGCAGCACATGGCCGCCCTTGACCACGCCGTTGTCATCGGCAACGCTGCCGTGCAGATGCCCGCCATTGGCGCTCAGCGTGCCCGAAAGCATCAGCAGCTCGAGCGGGCCGTGAATATCGGTAGCACCCGGCTTGTCGGCGAAGCGAAGCATCGCTTGCGACAGGCTGCCTACCGCCGACACGATGCACGCAGCCGCAATGCCATGTTCTGCGGACAGCGACGCAAATGCGGCTTCGAGCCCGCCGCGCAAGTCCTGGCCCGGACCCAGGCGCAGCACGTGGATTTTCATGGGGTCAGTAACCCAGCGGCCGCACGCCGATCAGCGGCCCGTGAAGCAACAACGCAAAGATCGACCAGCCCACCAGCCCCACGGCAATGGTGACAACCGTGCCAATTGCGCTGTACGGGGCATACACGGTGTTGTTCGCTCGATCGCGCCTGCGCGAGGCGCTGAAGCTGAGCACCGCCCACAGCAGGAATGAGCCGAACAGGACCACATCGGCCAACACCCCCACCGACAATAGGTGAGCAATCGACCAGACCTTCACGCTCAAGGCCTGCGGATGGTGGAACTTCGACTTGAACCAGTTGCGCGGAACGTAGGCTGCAAAAAACAGCATGAAGGCCACCATCATCAGCACGGCGGTCAGGTGCTTCATCCACGCGGGCGTGACGTAGAGCACCAGCGACTCCTGGCGCGCCATCCTGAAGCCGATCACCAGGATCACGAACCCGATGATCGACACCAGCGCGTACAGACCCTTCCACGGCAGCGCGCCCATCCGGGCAATGGTCGCAGTGCGCCAGCCGTCCGCAAAAATCCGCGTCGAATGCACGCCCAGGAACACCACGAGGCCCAGCACCAAAATCAGCATCGCCATCCCTTTCGCTTGGAAACCGTTCGGGCGATTATGCGGCTCGCACGTTCGCAAAGTACGACTGCGCCAACACCCACGAAGCACATTCACCTACGGCTGACCGTGCGGCATCGGCGCAGACTTTGCAACATCGAGGAACACGAGACATGCCTACCACCACCAACCTGGCTGCAGCCGCCTGGAAGTACTTCCGCACGACCCGCAGTGCGACGGCCGGCACGCCGCCGCACGACAACAAACATGCGGAAGAGCCCAACATTGACCTGCGCACCGCCACGCAGCGTCCCACCACCGGCCGCACCTCAGCCGCAGGCCGCAAGGTAGAAAAACCCGGCACCGGCAAATCATCCGGCCCCAGCGGACAGCCCGACGAGTTCAAGCACGGGCTGGTCCACACGAACAAGTAGTTCGTCTCGCCTACCATGCGCGTATGCACACCCGCGCACTCGTCCTCTTCTCCGGCGGCCAGGACTCCGCCACCTGCCTGGCCTGGGCGCTTGCCCGTTTCGATCAGGTTGAAACCATCGGCTTCGACTACGGCCAGCGGCACCGCGTTGAACTCGAATGCCGCACCGTGCTGCTGGCGCGCCTGCGCGAGCAGTTCCCCTACTGGTCCACCAAGCTCGGTGAGGACCGTGTGCTGCATCTGCCGGTGCTCGCCGAAATCAGCGACACCTCTCTCACGCAGGCCAGCGAGATCACCTACAAGAGCAACGGCCTGCCCAGCACATTCGTGCCAGGCCGCAACATCCTGTTCTTCACGCTGGCGGCGGCAGTGGCCTATAGACGCAACCTCACGGTGCTGGTGGGCGGCATGTGCGAGACCGATTACTCCGGCTACCCCGACTGCCGCGACGACACGCTCAAGTCACTGCAAGTGACACTCGGCCTGGGCATGGGAGCGCGCGTGGTCATCGAGACGCCGTTGATGTGGATCGACAAGGCCCGCACCTGGCGCATGGCCGAACGCCTGGGCGGCGCTCCTTTGGTAGAGCTGATCCGCACCGAATCGCACAGCTGCTACATGGGTGACCACACGACCATGCATGAATGGGGCTACGGCTGCGGCGCGTGCCCCGCGTGCGAACTGCGCGCGATGGGCTGGAGAAACTATGTGGACCGGCAGGGGGTGGATCGGTGATGACCTGCTATGCAGGCAACAAGCCCCACAACGGAACAGCTTCGATTCCATCTGCCATGGCAAAACGATGCTGACCGGGGTACACAACGTACAGCGCGTCTAGTTTGAGGTCCTCGGCTGCAATCCGCATTGACGGCGTTATCTTGGGAGCGGACGAAAGCTTGAACTCGACTCCCACGCGCCGTGTGCCATGGAACATGAGCAAATCCAGCTCCGCTCCTTGATGCGTCGCCCAAAACCAGGCCTGATCGGGCTTGGAAATACGCAAGACCTGCTCCAGCGCAAAGCCCTCCCAACTAGCGCCTGCGCGCGGATGACCGACAAGCTCTTGCCATGTTCGCACTCCCATCAACGCGTGAAGTAGGCCGGTATCGCGGAAGTACACCTTGGGTGACTTGACCTGACGCTTGCCCAGGTTCTCATGCCACGGCTGCAGTTGCCGCACCATCATCGTCTGGGTCAGGATGTCGAGGTAGCGCCGAACCGTCGGCTCTGACACACCAAGGCTGCGTGCAGGATCGGAGGCGGACCATGTCTGTCCGTGATAGTGCGCGAGCATCGTCCAAAACCGCAGCATCGCAGGCGCCTCCACTCCCAGCCCAAACTGAGGCAAGTCGGACTGGACATGCTGCACGATAGCTCCGTGCCGCCACGCAAAACTGTCTTCGTCGTTCGCTGCCAACCACGATCGGGGAAAGCCACCACGAAGGCAAAGCTTGTCTGCGGCGGCCTGGTCCCACGCCTCAGGCCCCATCACCTCTGCCAAGTCGAAACCCCCGACTTCGACGATCTCGACACGTCCTAGCAGTGACTCGCCCGCCTGACGCGAGAGGCTAGGCGAAGCGCTCCCCAGCAACAGGAACTGACCCGGCGCATCGCTCCTGTCCATCAGCGAACGCAAAAGAGGAAACAGCGCAGGATCGCGTTGCACCTCATCAATGACAATCAGTCCGTCAAGACTGTCCAGCACTGGAATCGGATTCGCCAGTCGCTGCGCGTCGGGCGGGTATTCCAGATCAAAGTAATTTGCATGCCCCCTGGGCACAAAGCGTTGCGCCAGAGTGCTCTTGCCGGCTTGGCGAGGCCCTACCAACACCACGCCCCGAGAGCGATTCAAGGCGCGGCGTATAGCCGATTCGAGTTGCAGACGTGGAAGCATGACGCAAAGTGTAACGTCATACCATGAAATTCCAAAATCACAAGTTGGAATTTCATGGTGGCGAACCCAGTTTCAGCTACGTGATGGCAGCGGCCCAACCAATCGGCCTTTCCGCCTTCTCAACTCCCTCAAAGTGCCGCCTGATCGCTTCCGACACCTTCGCCTTCGGCGCCTTCTGCACCTTCACCAGCAACTCATGACACGGGTCGAACACGTCATACCGACGTTCAAGATCGCGCTGGATCCGCGCAAGCAGCGCAGCAGTCACCTGCGCATCCGCCATCGCCCTGTGCGCGCGCCCTGAGAACGACAAGTCATGAAACGCCGCCAGCGACGCCAGCCGGAAACTCAGCGCTTGCGGATAGAGCCGGCGTGACAGCAGCATGGTGCAGGCAAACGGTGCGTGCTGATTGGCAGGCACAGCGCCCGAGTGCCATCCCACGCGCGTCATCTCGGCAGCCCAGAAGCGGCTGTCGAACGATGCGTTGTGCGCCACCAGCGGCGCATCGCCCACGAACCGGCTCGCAGCCGCCATGACTTCTTCAGCCGGCGGTGCGGCGGCAATCATGTCGTTGGAAATGCCGGTGAACTGCTCGACGAATGCGTTGATGCGAACACCCGCATTCATCAGCGACTGAAAGCGATCGACCACCTGGCCGTTGTCCATGAGCACGATGGCAACCTCTGTCACCCGGTCACCCATGTTGGGGGACAGGCCGGTGGTTTCGAAGTCGAGGACGGCGATGGGCATGGGGGGAGTTTAGGCGGGGAGCAATTAATGGCGGCTTTAATCGGGGCCGCTGCCATTAAAGCCGGCTTCGCGCTGAGTGCCTGGAGAGCATGGTTGGGGAAGTGTTGAGGGATGCACTTGCCGGGACTGGAGCTAATGCAGCTTCGGTTCTCATGGCAAACCCCATGTCGACCGGTGGCGCGACGCTCGGCCGCGCAGACGCTGAACAACCGGCCCCTCTTTTGAATCAATTCATCTGAATTGAATTAGGCCGGAGCCCGTGTTAGAACCGCTGAACCATTCCCAGGAGACAGCATGTATCAGCCGCTTGTGGTCCGAGTTTCCCGCGCACTCTTGCTCGCGGTCGCCCTTGCAGCGCCGGCGGTACAGGCGCAGGACTATCCCAAGGGGCCGGTGCGCATGGTCGTTCCGTTCGCCCCGGGGGGTTCTTCGGACACGGTTGCGCGGCTGGTCGCGCAGAAGCTCACGGCTGCGATGGGCCAGACCTTCGTGGTGGACAACCGCGCCGGCGCCGGCGGCAACCTCGGCGCGGAAATCGTCGCGAAATCGAAAGCGGATGGCTACACGCTGCTGTTCGCGGCAGGCTCGTTCGCCGTCAACGTGTCGCTCTTCGAAAAACTGCCTTACGACCCACTGAAGGACTTCGATCCGGTCATTCACGTCTGCACCGTCAACGGCATTCTCGTCGTGCACCCTTCGGTGAAGGCAACCACGGTTCAAGAGCTGATCACGCTGGCGCGGACCCAGCCGGGCACCCTCAACTACGGCTCGGCCGGCAACGGCACGATTCTTCACCTGGCCGGTGAGCTGTTCAAGGCGGGCGCGAAAGTCGATATCACCCATGTGCCCTACAAGGGCAGCGGCCCGGCACTGGCGGACCTGATGGGTGGGCAGACTCAACTTATGTTCGCCAACATCCCCGGCACCTTGCAGCAGGTGAAGGCCGGCAAGCTTCGCGTGCTGGCCGTCACCAACGACAAGCGGTCCAGTGCACTTCCCGACGTGCCGACGATCGCCGAAGCAGGATTGCCCGGTTACCGCGCGACGACATGGTTCGGCGTGCTGGCACCGGCCGGCACCCCTCGGGACATCGTCGCGAAACTCAATTCGGAGTTCGCGAAGGCCCTGGCCGCGCCGGAACTGGTCGAGCACCTGCGCTCTGAAGGCGCCGACGTCGTCGCTGGCAGCCCGGAGCAGTTCCGCACGTTCCTCAAGTCTGAAGTGGAGCGCTGGGGTCCGGTCGTTCGCGCTGCGGGCATCAAGGCGAACTGATCGACCCGATTGCTCAACAGCCGACGGCTTGTCCGTCGCGCCGGTGGTCTGAGCCGGCGGCGTAGACGATGTCGCCTGCATCCGATGCAAGACGCTGCACCAGCTGCGCAGAGCCGAAAAGCAAATTGCCCGGAGCCTGTCGCTCGGGCCGATGCCCCATCGCTTGAAGGCCCTGGACAACCTCTTGTGGCACGCCGGGTTCCAGGGTCAATGTTCCGGCATCGTTGATACGCCATCGGGGCGCATCGGAACAGGCCTGCGGATTCAATCCTTCCACGACGTGACGCAGCACCATTTGTACATGGCCCTGCGCCTGCATGTTTCCGCCCATCACGCCAAACGCCATCACCGGATCAGCACCCTGGGTGAGGAACGCGGGGATGATGCTGTGAAGCGGCCGCTTGCCGCCAGCAACCTGATTCACGTGTCCGGGCGTCGTGACGAAGCCCGAACCGCGGTTGTGCAAGGAGATGCCCGTGCCCGGCACCACCACTCCCGAACCGAAGCCGCGATAGTTCGACTGGATGTAGGAAACCATCCGACCTTGCTTATCCGCAGTGCAGATGTAGACGGTGCCGCCGCCTGGCAATTTGCTGGGCGCATGAGCCAAAGCACGATGGAGGTCGATCGCGCGGGCGCGCTCCCTCAGATGCGCAGGTTCCAGCAGTTGCTCTGCCGTCCACTTCATGTGCAACGGGTCCGCCACATGCGCGTGCAAGTCGGCGAAGGCAAGCTGCATCGCCTCGATCTCCAGGTGCATGCGCTCGGCCGAGCCCACCGCCGTCTCTGCGTAGGGAAGATGCTCGAGCAGTCCCAGCGCGATGAGCGCAGCGATTCCCTGGCCGTTCGGTGGAATCTCCCACACCCGATGGCCCTGAAACTCGACGTTGATCGGCTCGACCCACTCCGAACGATGCTGCTCAAGGTCCGCGCGGCTCAACACGCCGCCATGTTTCCCGGCGTGGCGGCACATCGCGTCGGCAAGCGCACCTCGATAGAACGATTCGCCTCGCGTGCGCGCGATTTCTTCCAGCGTGTTGCCCTGGTCGGCAAAGCGCCAGACCTCGCCCGCTGCCGGCGCACGACCTCGGGGCATGAAGGCATCGAAGCCCGGACATGCATGCAACAGCGCCGCCTGTTCGCCCCACTGCCTGCTGATGACGGGACTGACGGGAAAGCCGTCGCGCGCATGCCGGATTGCATCGGTAAACAGATCCTCGAACGGCAGCTGGCCGTAGCGCTCGGACAGCGACACCCAACCTGCAACCTGGCCAGGCACGGTGACGCTGTCCCAGCCACGAAGTGGCATGTCCTTCATCTGCTCGAACCGCTTCGCGTCCCACCGCATGGGCGAGCGCCCAGAGCCGTTGAGTCCGCTCAGCTTTCCGCCTTCCCACACGAGTGCAAACAAGTCCCCGCCAATGCCGTTCATCACGGGCTCAACCACCGTCAGCGTGATCGCCGCGGCCAGGGCCGCATCAATGGCATTGCCGCCGCGCGCAAAAGCTGCAGCGCCGGCCTGCGCCGCCAGCGGCTGCGAGGTAGCGACGATGTTGCGAGCGAGGACGGGCTGTCGCCCGGATGGAAAAGGAAGGCTGGTGTCCATGGTCAATCGCAACGACTAGACATCAATATTCGCCGCCCTCAGCGCATTCGTCTCAATAAACTCCCTGCGCGGCTCGACCTCATCGCCCATCAGCATCGTGAACACGCGATCGGCTTCGATCGCATCGTCGATCTGCACGCGTAGCAGTCGGCGCACGGTCGGGTCCATCGTCGTTTCCCACAGCTGCTGCGGGTTCATCTCGCCCAGGCCCTTGTAGCGCTGTCTTGCGGTGGCGCGCTCGGCTTCGCCGATCAGCCAGCGCATCGCCTGGCGGAAATCGCCTACGCGTTCTTCCTTTTGCTTTTCGCCTTCGCCGCGCATCACCTTCGCACCGTCGCGCAGCAAGCCGCGGAAGGTGTTGGCTGCTTCGGCCAGCGCTGCGTAGTCGGCGCCGTGCACGAAGTCCTGCGTGATCACGCTGCTCTTGATGTTGCCGTGGTGCCGGCGGCTGATGCGCAGGATCGGCTTGTCGGTGCGGGTGTCGAACTCGCCAGCGACTTCGGCAGGCGCAGCGTTGCTGGCCTTGTCGAGTTCCTGCAGCTTGGTCTGCAACGCGACGGCTGATGCTTCCGCGTCGAGCACCGTGTCCAGGTTCAGGCTCACGCCGTCGGCAATCGCGCGCAGTGCTTCCGCGTCCATGTAACCGGTCAGGCGCTTGATCACGGCTTCTGCAATCTGGTGCTTGCGCGCGAGTTCCTGCAGCGTCTCCCCGTTGATGATGGAGCTGCCTTCAGGCCCGGTCTGCACGCTCGCGTTGTTCAGCGCGATGCGCAGCAGGAAGGTGTCGAGGTCACTCTGGCCTTGCAGGTAGAGCTCTTCCTTGCCGGCCTTGACCTTGTACAGCGGGGGCTGCGCGATGTAGATGTGGCCGCGCTCGACCAGCTCGGGCATCTGGCGATAGAAGAACGTCAGCAGCAGCGTGCGGATGTGCGCGCCGTCGACGTCAGCGTCGGTCATGATGATGATGCGGTGGTAACGCAGCTTCGCCACGTTGAAATCGTCAGCGCCCGTCGTGGTGCGACCCGACTCATCCGGGTTGGCCGTGGCCTTGCCGATGCCGGTGCCCAGCGCCGTGATGAGCGTCAGGATTTCATTGCTGGTGAGCAGCTTTTCGTAGCGCGCTTTTTCCACGTTCAGGATCTTGCCGCGCAGGGGCAGGATCGCCTGGAACTTGCGGTCACGGCCTTGCTTGGCTGAGCCGCCGGCGGAGTCACCCTCGACGATGTAGATCTCGCACATCGCCGGGTCTTTCTCCTGGCAGTCGGCCAATTTGCCCGGCAGGCCCATGCCGTCGAGCACGCCTTTGCGCCGCGTCATCTCGCGGGCCTTGCGCGCAGCTTCGCGTGCTCGTGCGGCTTCGATGATCTTGCCGACGATGATCTTGGCGTCGGCGGGGCGCTCCTGCAGGTAGTCGCCCAGCATGCGCGCGATCACGTCTTCGACCGGGCCGCGCACTTCGCTGGAGACCAGCTTGTCCTTGGTCTGGCTGGAGAACTTGGGCTCGGGCACTTTCACGCTCAGCACGCAGGTCAGGCCTTCGCGCATGTCATCGCCGGTGACTTCGACTTTCGCTTTCTTGGCCAGTTCGGTGTCGTCGATGTACTTGTTGATGACCCGCGTCATCGCGGCGCGTAGGCCCGTGAGGTGGGTGCCGCCATCGCGCTGCGGAATGTTGTTGGTGAAGCAGAGCACCTGCTCGTTGTAGCCGCTGTTCCACTGCATCGCGACTTCAACGCCGATGTTGGTGTTCTGGTCGCTCTGCCTGTCGCCCATGGCGTGGAACACGTTGGGGTGCAGCACCTGCTTGCCCTTGTTGATGAAGGCGACGAAGCCCTTGACGCCACCGGCGCCCGAGAAGTCGTCTTCCTTGCCGCTGCGCTCATCGATGAGGCGGATGCGCACGCCGTTGTTCAGGAACGAGAGTTCGCGCAGACGCTTGGAGAGGATTTCGTAATGGAAATCGTTGTTCTCCTTGAAGATCTCGGTGTTGTCCGGCAAGAAGTGCACTTCGGTGCCGCGCTTGTCGGTTTCGCCCAGGACCTGCATTGGCGACACTTGCACACCGTCGATTTCTTCAACGATGCGGTTCTGCACGAAGCCGCGGCTGAACTCGAGCACATGCACCTTGCCATCGCGGCGCACCGTCAGGCGCAGCATCTTCGACAGCGCGTTCACGCAGCTCACGCCCACGCCGTGAAGGCCGCCCGAGACCTTGTAGCTGTTCTGGTTGAACTTGCCGCCTGCATGCAGTTCGGTCAACGCGATTTCAGCAGCAGAGCGCTTGGGCTCGTGCTTGTCGTCCATCTTGATGCCGGTCGGGATGCCGCGGCCGTTGTCCACGACGCTGATCGAGTTGTCGGTGTGGATGGTGACCACGATGTCGTCGCAATGGCCGGCCAGTGCTTCGTCGATGGAGTTGTCCACCACTTCGAACACCAGGTGATGCAAGCCCGTGCCGTCGGACGTATCGCCGATGTACATGCCGGGGCGCTTGCGCACGGCTTCCAGGCCTTCCAGGATCTGGATCGAGCCTTCACCGTAGGCCGCGCTCGCGCCGGCCTGGTTGGTGTCGATCTTGGGCTGGAAATTGGAGCTTTCCTCGCCCGCCGGGCCGGTGTTCACATTGTTTTCTTCGGACATCAACTAACTTTCAGCAATCTCTTGAAGTGCCAAACCCGCCTCGATGGCGGGTTTCATCTATTCCCGCCTGTATCGGCGGGG